>JBBIRK010000011.1:0-14391 GCA_037441845.1 Candidatus Zixiibacteriota bacterium | reverse complement strand
CCGCGAGGGCGGTCGCACCGTCGGCGCCGGAGTCGTAACCGAAATCATAGAGTAGGGGATAAATATGCCGCGGGAAATTATTGCGCTTGCCTGTAATGAATGCAAAAACAGGAATTACAGCACGATGAAAAATAAAAAGAAACATCCGGACAGGGTCGAATATAAGAAATTTTGTCCGTTCTGCTCCAAACATACGATGCACAAGGAAACGAGATAGAATAGGACAGTAGCTCAACTGGTAGAGCACCGGTCTCCAAAACCGGCGGCTGGGGGTTCAAGTCCCTCCTGTCCTGTTTGAGGCATTAATGATCAATAAAATAACCAAATTTTTAAGAGAGATCAGGCAAGAACTGACCAAGGTGGCTTGGCCCACCAAAGACGAGCTTCGCGATTCGACGATCGTTGTTATTCTACTGTCGATTTTCCTTTCGGCCTTCATAGGGGTCGTGGATTTCGGGCTGTCGAGAATTACGAGCCTTATTCTTAGGTAGATTATGGCCAAGAAATGGTATGTGGCCCATACGTATTCGGGGCACGAATACAAAGCCAAAAAATATCTCGAAAGCAGCTGCGTGGCTCAAGGATTGGCCGATTATTTCGGCCAAATCCTGGTCCCCACGGAAGAGATAGTCGAAATGAAACAAGGTAAACGCTCGACCTCGGTGAAGAAGTTTCTTCCGAGTTATATACTTGTGGAAATGGAGTTGACCAAAGAAACCCAAAATCTGGTCACCTCCACGCCCGGAATAACCAATTTCGTGGGGGCATCAGGGAAACCAGCCGCCCTGAGAGAAAGCGAAGTGGCTCGCATCCTTCAGCAAATAGACCGCTCCAAGAATCGCGAGGCTCTGGATATCCCATACAAGGTCGGCGAGGCGGTGAAAGTGGTCGACGGTCCATTCTCTGATTTCGCCGGAACCGTGAGCGAAATCAATCCGGAACGGCGCAAACTTAAAGTTATGGTGTCGATATTCGGCAGGCCCACGCCGGTCGAACTTGATTACCTGCAGGTTAGAGCACTCTAATAAAGGAGTAATCGTGGCAAAGAAGATCGTTGGAATGGTGAAGTTGCAAATACCGGCCGGCAATGCCACTCCGGCTCCCCCAGTCGGCCCCGCTCTTGGTCAACAAGGCGTCAATATAATGGAATTCTGCAAATTGTTCAACGCCCGCACTCAATCCCAAGCCGGCCTGATCATTCCGGTCGTGATAACCGTGTATGCCGATAAATCTTTTACGTTCATAACCAAAACACCGCCTGCATCGGTTTTATTGAAAAAAGCCGCCAAAATCGAAAAGGGTTCCGGCGAGCCGAACAAGACCAAGGTGGGCAAGGTAAGCCGCGCCCAGATTACCGAAATCGCCAGAATGAAGATGCCAGACCTTAACGCCGGTGATCTGGCGAGCGCCGAAAGGTTGATTGCAGGCACGGCCCGAAGCATGGGAATCGAGGTCGCCGACTAAAGGCGAGTATTATGATTGAAGGAGCAGTCGTGAAAATAGGTAAAAAATATAAAGCCGCAGCCGCACTGGTCGACCGAACGAAAACCTATTCGCTTGCGGAAGGTATAAAACTTCTGCGTCAAGCCGCCTACGCAAAATTCGACGAGACAGTGGAAATCGCCTGCCGACTCGGCGTGGACCCCAAGAAGGCCGACCAGATGGTGCGAGGCACGACCGTTCTGCCTCATGGCACCGGCAAAACGGTAAGAGTGCTCGTATTGACCAAAGGCGAAAAGGCAGCCGAGGCCAAAGCCGCCGGCGCCGATATGATAGGTGCCGATGATTATATCGAAAAACTCCAATCGGGCTGGGCCGAAGTGGATGCTATCGTCGCGACTCCGGACATGATGGGAGCAATCGGTAAACTCGGGAAGATACTGGGTCCCAAAGGTCTGATGCCGAATCCCAAATCGGGAACCGTGACTCAAGATGTCGCCAAAGCGGTGCGGGATTTGAAAGCCGGCAAAATAGAATACCGGGTGGATAAGACCGGCAACGTTACAAGCCGAATCGGCAAAATATCATTTGGGGAAGATAAATTGCTGGATAATGCCAGGACCTTTCTCAGTGCGATAATGAGGGCCAAGCCGGCGACAGCCAAAGGCACATATCTGAAAAACGTATCGATTTGTTCCACTATGGGTCCGGGTATCAAGCTCGACACCGCGGAAATTGCCGCTTTAGGTAAGTAGGTGGATATGGCGAATCAAGAAAAAATAAAAGAAGTAGCGGTCCTGAAAGAAAAAATCGCCGCGGCCAAGAATATAATTGTAACCGACCATACGAGCCTTACGGTCGAAGATATGACCGTATTGCGGCGCGATCTGCGCCGGGCCAATTCGGAGCTGCGCGTGGCCAAGAACACGCTGTTTAGAATTGCCGCTCGAGAGGCGGGCAAGGAAAATTTGGCCGGGTGTTTCGTGGGGCCAACATCGCTTGTTCTCGGCTATGACGATCCGGCCGTGCCGGCCCGCATAATTTTCGAATCGAATAAAAAGATCGAAAAGCCGAAAGTCAAAGCGTTCATACTCGATAATCAGATTCTCGGGGTTGAAGATTTCAAGAAGATCGCTCAACTACCGCCGCGGGAAGTAGTTTTGGCCCAGCTCATCGGATCGATCGAAGGCCCGATCGTGAACTTTATCATGACTCTGGAAGGGGTTGTGCGCAACTTTATCGGCCTGGTAGATGCGTTGGCCGAAAAAAATAAGAAATAGCGGATTCTAAAGATAAATTGATAAAGCGAGAAGCTTCCGAATTTCGGCAATGGGTCGGTCTTCGCATCTTTAGTTCGCTGATCACCTGAAGGTTAAATTTATTCAATAATAATAAGGAAGTAGAGGTTGATATGAGCGAAAAAGTAAACCAAGCATTCGATATCATCAAAGGTATGACGGTTATTGAGCTGTCCGACCTTTCGAAGAAAATGCAGGAAGAGTTCGGCATTTCCGCCGCTGTGGCTGCCCCTGTGGCGGTGGCGGCTGGCGGCGGTGCGGCAGCGGCCCCGGCCGAGGAGAAAACTGAATTCAATGTGGTGATCGAATCTGCGGGCGACAAGAAAATCCAGGTAATCAAAGTAGTGCGCGAACTGACGAATCTCGGCCTCAAGGAAGCCAAAGACCTCGTGGATAATGCCCCGGGTGTAGTCAAAGAGGGCGTTTCCAAGGAAGAGGCGGAAGCCGCAAAAGCCAAACTACAAGAAGCCGGCGCGACCGTTACCATAAAATAATTTGGGGAGTAATCCTCAGGGAGGGTCCTTGTGATCTCCAAGAATGGAAAGCGCGTCTCCTTTTCCAAATTGGGGAGCGCTTTAGATTTGCCCCATCTGGCGGCAATCCAGACGGATTCATACGAGGAGTTCCTGCAGGCCAAAATTCATCCCGATAAAAGGGAAAATAAAGGCCTGCAGGCCGTGTTTTTGCAAATTTTCCCGATAACCGACGTCCAGGAAATTTACTCGCTCGAATTCGTCAGATATATAATCGACCAGCCGCGATACACTATAGAAGAATGCCAGGAAAGAAACATGACTTTCGGGGGTCCTCTGAAAGCCACACTTAGGCTGGTAACCCGCGAAGCACCCGGAGCCGGTTCCCGGGTCAAGGATATTATCGAGCAGGATGTTTTTCTGGGAGAATTGCCGTTGATGACCGAGCGCGGAACCTTCATTATCAATGGCGCCGAAAGGGTCATCGTCAGCCAGCTTCACCGCTCTCCGGGCGTGTTTTTCGACGAAGAGGTTCATCCGAACGGAAAGAAACTGTTTTCCGCCAGAATCATCCCATACCGCGGCTCGTGGGTCGAGTTTACTCTCGATATTAACGACATCATGTTCGTGCATATCGACTCGAGGCGCAAATTGACGGCGACCACCCTTTTGCGAACGATAGGTTATTCGAGTGATTCCGATCTGCTGAAGGCTTTTCATAATCTTGTCGAAGAACCAGTAAGTTCGAAAAGGAATGCCAAGCTGGTCGGTAAAATAACCGCCGAGCCTGTCGTGAATCCCGATTCAGGGGAGATCGTCGTAGATGCCGCCGAGACGCTGACTGAAGAATCGGTGCAAAAGCTCGTCGATCACAACATTCGCAGCATCAATGTTATTGATATCGATCCATCGCGCGATGTGCCGGTGCTGGCGAACACGATTGCCAAAGATAAAAAAGACAAAATAAGATCCTCCGACGATGCCTTGAATAGGCTGTATACTCTGATCCGGCCGGGCGATGCACCGACGCCGGAAATGGCAAACGCTTTGCTCGAGAAGATGTTTTTCAATCCCAAGAGGTACGATCTGGGCGATGTCGGACGTTATATGATCAATCAACGGCTGGGTTTGAATATCCCATTGGATCAAACGGTTCTCGACAAGCAGGATTTCGTCGCCATCGTCAAATATCTGCTGGATCTCCGTAACGGCAGGGGTGAAGTCGATGATATCGATCATCTCGGCAATCGTCGCGCTCGGACGGTCGGCGAACTTCTGGGAAGCCAATTTTCGGTCGGCTTGATGCGCATGGCCAGAACCATAAAGGAAAGAATGAGCCTGCGCGATGCGGAATCGCCAACCCCTCAGGAACTGGTCAACGCGCGCACCGTGTCGTCCGTCGTGGAGACGTTCTTTGGATCATCGCAATTATCGCAATTCATGGACCAGACCAATCCCTTGGCGGAACTGACGCATAAACGCAGATTGTCGGCGCTCGGTCCGGGTGGATTGACGCGGGAACGGGCGGGATTCAAAGTGCGCGACGTTCACCACACTCATTACGGTCGCATGTGCCCGATCGAAACGCCTGAGGGTCCCAATATCGGCTTGATAAGTTCGCTGGCTTGTTACGGCAGAATCAATAAATATGGATTTCTCGAAACCCCCTATAGAAAAGTCGTCAACGGCAAGGTTACATCACAGATCGAGTATCTTACCGCCGATATCGATGATCGATACGTAATCGCCCAGGCGAACGAACCGCTCGACAGTCACGGCAGATTCCAAAACAAGCTGGTCATGGCTCGCAGCCGCGGCGATATCGTCGCCGTTTCACCCGAAGAAGTGCATTATATGGACGTTTCCCCGGTTCAGCTCGTTTCGGTGGCGGCGGCGTTGATACCGTTTCTCGAACACGACGATGCCAACCGTGCGCTGATGGGATCCAACATGCAAAGGCAAGCCGTGCCTCTTTTGATTACCGAGGCGCCCATAGTGGGAACCGGGGTCGAGGAACGCACGGCCGTGGATTCTTATGCGGTGATAACCGCTAAAAGGGCCGGTGTGGTGGTGGCCGTCGACGCCGGCATGATCGAAATCAAACCCCACGGGCGCGACAGCGACGACTCCATGGATAATTCCGAGAATGACCAATATCCTCTGCGAAAATTCGCGCGCTCGAATCAGGATACTTGTATCGGATACAAGCCGATCGTGGAGCTGGGACAGAAGGTCGAGGCAGGCCAGCCGATAGCCGACGGTCCGGCAACCGACAAAGGCGAGCTTGCTCTCGGAAGAAACGTTCTGGTCGGATTCATGCCTTGGAGAGGTTACAATTTCGAAGACGCCATCATCGTATCCGAACGGCTCATTAGCGAGGATGTGTTCACCTCGATTCACATAGAAGAATTCGAGCTGCAAGTCCGTGATACGAAGCGGGGAGCCGAAGAAATCACCAGGGAAATCCCCAACGTATCCGAAGAAGCGATCGCCAATCTCGATGAAAGGGGAATCGTCAGGATCGGAGCCGAAGTCGAGGCGGGCGATGTTCTTGTGGGCAAGGTTACTCCCAAAGGGGAAACGGAACTTTCTCCCGAGGAAAGGCTTCTGCGGGCGATTTTCGGCGAAAAGGCCGGCGATGTCCGTGATGCCTCATTGAAAGCGCCGCCGGGAATGAAGGGAATCGTAATCGATACCAAGCTCTTCTCGCGAAAAAGCCGTTCCGAGGATGCAAAGAAGCAGGAGCGCGCGGATATTTCGAAAGTCAAGCGGGCTTTCGCCAAGCAGATCGATCAGATCATTGCGATGCGCAACCGTAAGCTCGGTTCATTGCTGTCGGGACATACCGCGCGCACGATCCGCGATGAAAAGGACGAAGTTGTTCTGAAGGCCGGCACGAAAATAAAAGACGATTCGTTCAGCGATTGCCAGGCTCGCTCCTTGGTGACCGACGGCGGTTTTACGGCGGACGAATCGCTCAATAAAAAGGCAGCCAGGCTCTGCGCTCAAGCGCTCGACAGAATTCAGCAAAAAGAAGCTCAACTTGAAATAGAAATCGATAAAATCCAGCGTGGAACCGAACTTCCTCCGGGAGTCGTCCAACTGGTTAAAGTCAAGATCGCAACCAAGAGGCATCTGGCCGTTGGTGATAAAATGGCCGGTCGGCACGGTAACAAGGGCGTGATCGCCAGAATCGTTCCGGTGGAGGATATGCCTTATCTTCCCGATGGCACGCCGCTGGATATTCTGCTCAACCCACTCGGTGTGCCGTCGCGTATGAACGTCGGTCAGCTTCTCGAAACCCATCTCGGTTGGGCGGCGGAAAAGCTCAATTTGAAAGTCGCCTCGCCGGTGTTCGACGGCGCCAGCATCGGGGAAATCAAAGATCTTTTAAAGAAGGCCGGATTACCGGAAGACGGCAAGTCCATCGTTTACGACGGTCTGACCGGAGAACCGTTCAGCAAACCTATCACCGTCGGGCAGATTTACATGATGAAGTTGTCACATCTTGTCGATGATAAAATCCATGCCAGATCGATCGGCCCCTATTCGCTTGTCACCCAGCAGCCCCTGGGCGGTAAAGCGCAATTCGGGGGCCAGAGATTCGGCGAAATGGAGGTATGGGCGCTCGAGGCGTATGGCTCGGCTTACACTTTGCAGGAGATGCTGACCGTCAAATCGGACGACGTGGCTGGACGTTCTCGCATTTATGAGGCGATCGTAAAAGGCGAAAATCCGCCGGAACCGGGCGTTCCCGAATCGTTCAACGTTTTGGTGAAGGAGCTTCAGGCTCTCGGCCTCGATGTTGAGTTGCTCGAAAAGTAAATGTGTAGGGGGATTAATTAAATAGCAAAGGAGACTATGGTGGTCGATCCTTTTGCCAGAAATCAGAAGAAGCCGTCCGAATTCGCCGCTATTCGGGTGAAACTGGCATCGCCGGAAACCATAAGGGAATGGTCTTTCGGCGAAGTCACCAAGCCCGAAACCATCAACTATCGTTCGTTCAAACCCGAACGCGATGGCCTGTTTTGCGAACGGATATTCGGTCCTGTCAAGGACTGGGAATGCAATTGCGGCAAATATAAACGGATTCGATTCCGCGGCATCGTGTGCGATCGTTGTGGCGTTGAAGTCACGCAGTCGAAAGTCAGGCGCGAGAGGATGGGACATATCGAGCTCGCGGTGCCGGTGACCCATATCTGGTATACGCACTCGTTGCCGTCAAGAGTGGGCTATCTGCTCGATATGACCGTGCGCGAGCTGGAAAGAATAATATACTATCAATCGTACGTTATAATCGATCCGGGCAACACCTCCCGCAAATATAAAGATATCATCACCGAAGAAGAATATATGGAGCTGGAGGAGCAGGGTCGGCAGTTCAAAGCGCTCATGGGAGCGGAAGCCATACGGGAATTGCTGCGCGGCATCGATATCGAAGAGCTGGCGATCTCACTGCGCGCCCAGGTCAAGGTCGAGACATCGGCCCAAAGAAAACGCGACGTTTTGAAACGGCTGAAAGTGATCGAAGCGTTCCGGCAGTCGGGCAACAAGCCCGAATGGATGATAATGGATGTCATACCGGTGATTCCGCCTGATTTGCGCCCGCTGGTCCCTCTCGAGGGAGGCCGGTTCGCCACATCCGATCTCAACGATCTTTACAGGCGCGTGATCAATCGCAATAACCGCCTGAAAAAATTGATCGAAATAAAAGCGCCCGAGGTTATCCTGCGCAACGAAAAACGGATGCTGCAAGAAGCCGTCGATGCGCTGTTCGATAACGGACGGCGCAGCCGCTCGGTGCGCGGCGACTCCAAGAGACCCCTGAAGTCGCTTTCCGATCTGCTCAAAGGCAAGCAGGGAAGATTCCGCCAAAATCTGCTCGGCAAAAGAGTCGATTATTCCGGCCGTTCGGTTATCGTGGTGGGTCCCGAGCTGAAAATCTGGCAATGCGGTCTGCCCAAGAGCATGGCGCTCGAGTTATTCAAACCGTTCATTATTCACAAGCTCGAGGAAAAAGGATTCGTCCAAACGGTGAAAAGCGCCAAAAGACTTGTCGAAAGGGAAAGACCGGAGGTTTGGGATATACTCGAGGAAATAATCAAGGATCATCCTATACTTCTCAATCGCGCACCCACATTGCACCGTCTGGGCATACAAGCATTCTATCCGGTGTTGGTCGAGGGCAAAGCTATTAGGCTTCATCCGCTCGTTTGCGCCGCATTCAACGCCGATTTCGACGGCGACCAAATGGCTGTTCATGTGCCGCTCTCATTCGAGGCACAACTCGAGGCTCAGGTTCTCATGCTTTCCTCTAATAATTTACTCCAACCGTCATCGGGAAAGCCGATTGCGGTGCCGTCGCAGGATATGGTAATCGGTTGTTATTACCTGACCAATTCGAAAAAGGGAGCCAAGGGCGAGGGCAAGTATTTCGCACATCCCGATCAAGCCATCTATGCCCATGCCATGGGCGAAATCGACCTACATGCCTGGATAAATGTTCGGCTCGAGGATGGCGCCAAGCCTATTAAAACCACCGCCGGCCGGATAATCTTCAACGAAGTAATACCCAAAGAACTCGGGTTCATTAATGACCTGGCGACCAAGTCGAATCTCGAAAAGTGGTTGGCCCGAGCTTACAACGTAATCGGATCGGCGCGCACGGCCATTTTGCTTGACCATCTCAAACGTATCGGTTTCGAATACGCGACTCTGGGAGGAATTACGGTCGGTATCGACGATCTGGTTATCCCCAAAGAGAAAGAATTGTTGGTCAAACGGGCGTTCAAGGATGTTGAACAGATCATTTCACTGCATAAGAAAGGCGCGATAACCGCCGGCGAACGCTATAACAAAATCATAGATACCTGGACAAGAACCACAAGCGAGGTCACTGAGGCGATGTTCAACAACCTGGCGGCGATCGATGAAGGATTCAATCCCGTATATATGATGGCCACATCGGGAGCGCGCGGTTCCAAAGACCAGGTGAGACAATTGGCCGGAATGCGCGGCCTTATGGCCAAACCGCAGAAAAAAATTACCGGCCAAATCGGTGAAATTATCGAGACTCCGATCATTTCGAATTTCCGGGATGGTCTGACCGTTCAAGAGTATTTCATTTCCACTCACGGCGCCCGCAAGGGATTGGCCGACACTGCCTTGAAAACCGCCGACGCCGGTTATCTCACCCGCAGGCTGGTGGATGTCGCCCAGGACGTGATTATCACCGAAATGGATTGCGGGACGATCAGGGGTCTGAATGTCGCCGCTTTGAAAGAGGGCGAAGAGGTAATCGAATCGTTGGCCGACCGTATTCTCGGCCGGGTCGCTCTCGAAGACGTAATCCACCCGATTACCGAGGAGGTGCTAATCGAAGCGGGGAATATGATCACCGAAGATGCGGCCAAACTCATTGAAGAGGCCGGAATCGAAACAGTTTTTATCCGCTCGGTGCTCACCTGCGAATCAAGAAGGGGCGTTTGCGCGAATTGCTACGGCTCCAATCTGGCAGGCTTCGGACTCGTGGATATCGGTGAAGCGGTCGGTGTGATCGCCGCCCAATCCATAGGCGAGCCTGGGACCCAGCTTACGCTGAGAACGTTCCATATCGGCGGAACGGCGGCGGTGATCGCCGAACAGTCGAAAATCGAAGCGCGCGCCGATGGCAAGGTGATGATGCAAGGAGTCAAACGGGTCAAAGGCAACACAGAAGACGAATCCGTCGTTCTTTCGCGCGACGGCGAAATCCGCATCGTCGACGACCAAAAGCGAACCCGCCAAAGATTTAAAGTACCTTACGGCGCCAAACTCAAGGTAACCGATGGGCAGGATGTCGCCAAAGATACAGTATTGTTCGAATGGGATCCCCATACCAACCTGATTTTGACCGACAAAACTGGAACGGTTCAGTTCATCGATATTATCGAAAACGTGACTTTCCGCGAAGAACTCGACGAATCGACCGGACTCTCAGCAAGAGTCATCGTCGAACAACGCGATAAATCGCTTCGTCCCCAAATTCAAATACTCAACGATTCCGGAAACAAAATCGCCAGCTACCCTATCCCTATAGGGGCTAACCTTTTAGTCAAAGATGGCGATAAAGTAAAAGCGGGAGATCCGCTCGTAAAAATACCCAGGGATATATTCAAAACCAAGGATATTACGGGCGGCTTGCCGCGTGTCGCCGAGCTGTTCGAAGCCAGGCATCCGAAAGATCCGGCGGTAGTCAGCGAAATCGATGGGTTGGTCGAATACGGCAAAATCATCAGAGGCAACCAGCAAATTCTCGTGCGCGGTGAACATGGCGACGTAAGGGAATATCTGGTGCCTCATGGCAAACACATGAGGGTTCATGACGGAGACCGGGTTAAAGCGGGCGAAAGGCTGTGCGAAGGACCTATCGATCCGCACGATATTTTAAGAATCAAGGGACCCAACGATGTGCAGGAATACCTGGTGAATGAGATTCAAGAAGTTTATCGTCTTCAGGGAGTCAAAATCAACGATAAACATATCGAGGTGATTGTCCGTCAGATGTTGCAGAAAGTGAAAGTCGAGGATTCGGGAGACACGAATTTCCTTGAGGGGGAGGAAGTGGACCGAATCAGATTCAACGACGAAAACGAGAGGATAAAATCCGAGGGCGGAGAGCCGGCGCGGTTTACCCCGATGTTGATGGGAATCACCAAGGCGTCGCTATCCACGGAAAGCTTCATTTCGGCGGCGTCGTTCCAGGAAACGACTCGGGTCTTGACGGAGGCGGCGATAAACGGTAAGCAGGATAATCTTCTTGGCTTGAAAGAAAACGTGATAATCGGCCATCTTATCCCGGCCGGGACCGGCCTGGAAAAATATCGTCGAATAGAAGTTGAAGGGGAAACACAACAGGCCGAGACGAAGAAGGAAATAGAAACAATTGGCTAAAAATGGCTTGACACGATTTTTTTGAATTTTATATTGTAAGTCTGTTTATAAGAATGGAGGAGTAGTTGCCGACAATCAATCAGCTCGTCAGGATGCCGAGGAAAAGTCTTGCGGTCAATCCGAAGACTCCAGCTTTGCGTTCGTGCCCTCAGAAAAGAGGAGTATGCACCCGCGTTTATACATCGACGCCGAAGAAACCTAATTCCGCGCTGCGCAAAGTCGCTCGTGTAAGGCTGACCAATGGGATTGAAGTTACGGCCTATATCCCTGGCGAAGGGCACAACCTCCAGGAACACTCTATCGTTTTGATACGAGGCGGTCGCGTCAAGGATCTGCCGGGCGTGCGTTATCACATAATACGGGGCACGCTCGACACCGCCGGGGTGAACGACCGCAAAAAGAGTAGATCGAAATACGGCACAAAGAGACCCAAAAAGTAAAAAGGTAGAGGATTACCTTGCCCAGAAAAAACGCTCCGCCGAAACGGGAAAGATTGCCTGATCCGCGTTACAACTTGCCGCTGGTGACGCAGTTCGTGAACTGCCTAATGAAACGCGGGAAAAAGCAAACCGCCGAAAGGCTGTTTTATGGCGCGCTGGATATCGTTCAGGAAAAGACCGGTCAGCCCGGTCTGGATGTTTTTCATAAGGCACTTAATAACGTAAAACCGTTGTTGGAGGTTAAGTCCCGCCGGGTGGGCGGCGCTAACTATCAAGTCCCTGTTGAGGTTCGGGCCGAAAGACGAACCGCGCTGGCAATCAGGTGGCTTATTGGTTACGCATCAGGGCGACCCGAAAAAGGCATGGCGCAAAAATTGGCCATGGAAATCGTCGCCGCCTCGAAAAACGAGGGCGCCGCTATCAAGAAAAAAGAAGACACCCACAAAATGGCCGAGGCCAACAAGGCTTTCGCCCATTTCCGATGGTAGGCGGGAATGCGCTTTCTTGACGACTCTTTTTACATAGTCGATCGCAAATAACCGGAATCGGATCCACTGCAAGGTGCGACCAATTGTTCCGTTCGGGAGCAATCAAAATCCGGCAGTGGATTTTTTTATGCAGATGGAATTATCGAAAACGCGGAATATCGGGATCATGGCGCATATAGACGCCGGCAAGACCACCACCACGGAACGTATTCTTTATTATGCGGGCCGGGTGCATCGCATGGGCGAGGTCGACGACGGCGCGGCCACCATGGATTGGATGGACCTCGAGAAAGAGCGCGGCATCACGATAACTTCGGCTGCCACCACCGTTTACTGGCTCGACCATCGAATCAACATTATCGATACCCCCGGGCATGTCGATTTTACAGTAGAAGTCGAAAGGTCGTTGAGAGTGCTCGATGGTGCTATCGCTCTTTTCTGCGCGGTAGGCGGAGTCGAACCTCAGTCGGAAACCGTCTGGCGGCAAGCCGATAAATACGGCGTCCCTCGAATCGCGTTCGTCAATAAAATGGATCGCGTGGGTTCGGACTTTTTCGGCGTCGTCGAGAATATCCGCAAAAAACTGGGCGCCAACGCCGTGCCTATCCAGATACCGATCGGCTCCGGCGATCTTTTCACCGGTATCATCGACTTGATTCAAATGCGAGGCCGAACCTATGACGATGAATCTTTGGGCGCCACATATCATGATATCGAGATACCGGATTCGTTAAGACCCATGGCTGTCGAGTATCATGAAAAATTGCTGGAAAATCTATCCGACTACGACGAACAGTTGATGGATAAATTCCTTAATGATCTGCCGGTGGCCCCCGAGGATATAATGTACGCCCTGCGCAAAGCGACCCTTGATCGCAAGGTCTTTCCCGTGATTTGCGGATCCTCTTTCAAAAATAAGGGCGTGCAAGACCTGCTTGACGCTGTGGTCCATTTCCTGCCCTCGCCGCTCGATCTTCCGCCGGTTACCGGCATCGATCCCGAAAGCCATGAAAAATTAATCAGAAAGCCGGATTACAGTGAGCCGTTCGCGGGGTTGATTTTCAAAATTATCACCGACCCATACGTGGGAAAACTGACTTATTTCCGCGTGTATTCCGGAAAAATTTCCGCCGGCTCGACCGTATTCAATTCGATAACCGGAAAAAATGAAAGAATCGCCCGCCTTCTTCTCATGCATGCGAATAAGAAAAGCGATATCAAAGAAGCGGCGGCCGGTGACATCGTTGCGGGAATAGGGTTCAAACATTCGATGACCGGCCATACGATATGCGACGAAAACGCCCCCATAATTCTCGAGCAGATGGTATTCCCTGAACCGGTTATCTTTATCGCGATCGAGCCGAAATCCAAGGCCGATCAGGAAAAATTATCGGAGGCTCTTTCGCGGCTTGCCGAGGAAGATCCGACCTTCAAGGTAAAACATGATCCCGAAACCGACCAGACCATCATCTCGGGAATGGGCGAGCTCCACTTGGAAATACTGATAGATAGAATGTTCCGGGAGTTCAAGGTATCGGCGAATGTCGGCAAACCGCAAGTCGCCTACAAAGAAACAATCACTCTGCCCACGGACGGCGAGGGACGGTTCGTAAGGCAAACCGGCGGCCGCGGACAATACGGCCATGTCAAACTGCATTTGGAGCCCGGCGAACCTGGCAGTGGATTCGTATTCGAAAATAAACTGGTCGGAGGCGCGATTCCCAGGGAATTCGTTCCGGCGATTGAGAAAGGGATCCGTGATTCTCTCGATAGCGGCATCGCCGTCGGCTATCCTGTGGTCGATGTGAAGGTAACCTTGCTCGACGGCAGTTACCATGAAGTCGATTCGTCGGAATTGGCTTTCAGAATCGCCGGGTCGATGGCGTTTCAAAATGCCGCCGAGAAAGCCGGCCCGGTGTTGCTTGAGCCGGTGATGGATATCGAAGTGGTGGTGCCGGAAGAATATATTGGTGATATCATCGGCGATATCAAGAGCCGAAGGGGCAAAATCGAGGGGATAGCGGATCGGCCTGATGCCAAGGTCGTCGCCGCCCAGGTGCCGCTTTCCGAAATGTTCGGATACGCCACTAAATTGCGCTCGCTTTCTCAGGGCCGCGGCGTATATTCGATGCAGTTTTCGCATTATGCCAAAATGCCCGAACAGGAACGGGGGCGCCTTATGCAGAAAACCAAAGGTCTTGTCTATCAAGACTGAATATTCGTATGGAAAGAATAGTTAACTGAAAGGATAAACAGGAGACTCTCAATGGCCAAGGAGAGATTTGAGCGAACGAAGCCGCATGTGAATATAGGGACGATA
>JBBIRK010000010.1:0-29639 GCA_037441845.1 Candidatus Zixiibacteriota bacterium | reverse complement strand
TCGGCTTTATATTTTCCAGAGGGCTGGCCTCGGGAGGCCACAACAACCCGGACAGTCTAAATCGATTCCCTGATGAAGAAGGGATTAAGACCCCACCGTCTATGCTCGCTTGGGGATTCCCGCTTTCGCGGGAATGGCAGATTGGGTTGCGGCGATACCAAATGACTTTGCGGGAAAAACAGATCAGATTGCATAAATGAAGGATAGTGTGGCAGAACCGCAATTGACATAACTGATATATGTGCCCAATCGATCTCTTTTTGCAGAAAACATAATCACAAGAAAAAGCCCCTAAATTCCACCGCCCCGATAATTCAAATTGTAGAAGAGCGAAATTAAACATATCTTTTCCAACGGAAAGGAATCATATGAAAAACGAACTTGTTCTCATAGCAACCGTAGGCGGCACCCCGGAACCAATCATCAAAAGTATCGAACACCACAAACCCAGATACGTCTACTTCATCCCCTCGCCCGAAACCGAGCATAAAGTCGATGAAGTAATCAACAGGTTGGGCACCGCCCCTTTCAAATTCAAGCACCAGGTTAAAACTATCACGAACCACGAAGACATCGTGAAGACTTATCGAATTTGCAACCAACTATTTAACGAGCTCGAAAGCGAGGGCCTTAAGGCAAAACAGATCATCATCGATATCACCGGCGGAACCAAAGTAATGAGCGCCGCTTTGGTTCTGGCCGCCGCCGATTACGGCTGCCAAATCTCCTATGTCGGAGGCCCAAGTCGAACCAAAAACGGCGTCGGAATAGTGCAAGACGGATCCGAAAAAACCACCCGGAATTTACACCCGTTCGAACTTATCGCCAAAAGCGACAAGGAAAGATTCTGTCTCAATTTCAACACCTACAGATTCGAGGCCGCTATCGACGATGCGAACAAGATCAAAGCCAAAGGCGGCGGCCGCCTCGGCGCGCTGTTCGATTACATGCGTAAGTTCTGCGTTGGTTACCGCGATTGGGATATGTTCCGCTATTCCTCTTGTATCCAGGATATCGAAAGCGGAATCAACGGAATCAGAAAACTAAATGAAAACGGCCCGTTTGAACCGCGGTATCTCGAGCGGTTTATCGCCTCTGTGGCAAACAATGTAAAACACCTGAAATCGATCGAGAAAGATGATTTTTCGGAAGGTTTGGTGAAAGAGCTCGTGGCCAACGCCTGCCGCCGCGCTGAAGAAGGTAAATACGATGACGCGGTCGCCCGCCTATATCGTGCCTGCGAAATGCTGGCTCAGGTCGGGATCATGGAACTATTCGGACATAAGACGAAAGAATTTCCCCTGAATTCACTTTTGCCGGAAATCAGAATAGAACTTTTCAGCAGGGACCCCGAAGATGCAAAAAAAGATTTAGGATTCAAAAAAGCATTCCAGATTCTCGCCCGGATGCGACACAAATATGGTCTAATTTATGCCGAGAACGAAGAAGAACTACGCTCGATCATAAACGTCAGAAATGATTCCATATTGGCTCATGGAACCACTCCCATAACCAAAGAAAAATACGAACGACTCCACAAAATTTTCCGCGAGGCTTTCGGTATCGACGGCTCGGATATCAAATTCGCCAAAATCCATCCCGAAGAGTTAATGTCGATCGGTTTGGAAAAAGAATAATGAACGAAATAAGACAATATTTGAATTTCCCTACTTTATCGGCCCATATCGCAGCCGTGGCTGAAAGCGACATCGAATGGAATTCGTTTCCAGGCAGCGTGATCCATGGCGTATTGGGATTCGAACTCAAGCGGATGTCGTGCGTTACCCCCGATGGTATTTGCAGGAATTGTTGTTTGAGTTCCGCGTGCCCCTATGGGCTAATTTTCGAATCGCCTTTGCCACCGAACGCTCAACGGATGAAGCTTTATCCCCAGATGCCTCATCCGATCAGAATAGTGGTCCATCCCTGGGACAGAATTGCCTTGGTCAAGGGACAGTCATTCGATGTCAGAATCACTCTTGTCGGCAAGGCAACCGCTTTTTGCCTCTTGGTTTTGCTGGCCTTAGATAAAGGTTTCAGCGAGGGAATCGGCAAGAAAATCGGTTCGCGCCGGGGAATCGCAAAAATAACCACCGTGGCGGATATCTTCAATAATGGCATTCGCCGGCCTTGGAATCAGTTGAAGGAAAAGTATATTAATTCCCTGAAAGCCGTATTGCTCAAAGATCATTCACTCACCGATGCTGGGAATTTGGTGATAGATTTTCTCTCTCCGACGAAAATAATCACTGATTCCAGACAAAATTACTATCCCGAAGCCCGCGATTTGTTGTCGACGCTTATCCGCAGGATAAGCAACCTTGCCCATTTCTATGGTGGATTATCGCCGGAACTGGATTTCGCCGGTATGCTCGATAGTGCCGAAGCTCTTAAAACCGAAGTGGAATTCAAGAAGATTCCCGCCCAAAGGTATTCCAGCCGCCAGAAAAAAGCAATCGATATTGAAGGGATAGTGGGGACAATAACGATTTACGATTGCCCGCCCGAAATAGGGTCGATATTCAAGGCGGGTCAATTTTTGGGTATCGGTAAAGGAACGACCATGGGATTCGGCGATTATAAGCTCCGATTGGAACAATAGCAATTAGGGCTGACTGTGATTATTGATACCTTCCTATCCCCACGGTTTGCCGATCAACGGGGCTTGCATGACTCAGGTATCCGAGGACTTTCGGCGCCGGCAGTATCTTCGATCATCATCGGCGCCCACTCACCCAGTTTTTCGGAGTAGATTTTACACACTCCCTCCGATTCGTATTTCTCATACGAATTATATTCCCACCCCAGATACTGCGAGTCTCCGCCGCCAATCGTGGTTATCAGGTAACGGTTGGCCACATGGCCGATAAAACTCGCCTGACCATGGGGGCTTTTTTGGTCCGCCGCCGAGGGATCGACCGGCACCCAGCCAATATTAGGCAGGTAAACCTCGCACCAGCGATGGAAAACTTCATCCTCCCCGGCCAGATCTCCACGTTGAGCGATAGAACCGACGTAGCGGGCCGGCAGCCCGGCCGCCCGGCACATGGATATGAATACGAACGAATATTCAGAGCACGAACCTTTTCCCATCTCCAAAACGGTGGGCGCGATATTCCAGCCTCCGGCAAGCTCGTATTCGAGATGGTCGATTATGTAACGCAGGATCTTCCGCATGATCCAGTAGGGATTGTGTTCGGCCCCCACCGCCTGCTTGACCGCATCGGCAATGACCGGCGAATGAATCGCGTATTTCGAACAGTCGGCAAGATATGTTTTCTTTATTTCGCCCGGAATATCTTTAAGTCGTCCCACCCTTTCCGGTCGGAAAATAAACCACTGATCGTAGAGCTCGGCTTTCGTTTCGTATGACGCCGAAACCACCTCCCCTGCGGCGACCGAATCGAAATGCCAGTGGGCGGTTTGCTGCCCCCATTGGTCGGCGGCTATTCGTTGCGGCGCTGAACCGAATTCGGGTTGTTGGATTATTTTTTGACGAGGCGATTGTTCGGGCAGAGCCAGAAATATATCGAGCGACGTTACCATTCCCGGGCCGTAGTTACGATACTGATGTGTGTATTCGATTTTCTCCACAACCGGTTCGCTCAGTCGGAAAAATTCGTTGTCGTCGGCTTTCAACGCGTAGATCGAATCCGACTGATAATCGGCGCAGTACAACAAATCACCCGCACAAGCCAACCCGACGGCGTACTTACCCGGGGCCTTGAACATCAGGATAACCTCGCCGCTTTGCGGCCAAACCATATAGATATAATCGCTGTTTCTATCGGCGACCCAGAGATAGACGCCATCGAATGCCAGTCCCGTCGGGCTGCCCGATGGCGCCGGCAGCTCTTTGATCGTAGTGCCGTCTTCCGGTGAAATCTGCAGCAACTTCCCCCGTCGGATATCTCCCAGCCAGAGATAAACGCCGTCGAAAGCCAAACCTCCGGGCTCCTCGGCCGGACAATAAATAGTCAGCAAACTGACAAAATTATGCGGGTCGAACTTGATAATGACCTTCTCCTCAGCGTCCGCTGCCCATAGGTAGGCGCCGTCGAACGTCAAACCGCTCACTCGCAATCCGGGGGCCGGAAAACCGGAAACGAGCATACCGGTTTTCGTTTCAAGACAATAGATCGAATCGGTTTTGCGATCGCTCAGATAAAAATTCGCACCATCGAATGCAAGGCCCGTTGGATTATTGCGCGGAGCGGGAAACGTGCCGACCCGGTCGCCGATTACCGCTGGAGCAGGTTGCGACATCAGGCCTAAAACTATGATCAGCGAAACGAAGATTATCGACACTTTCATTATCCACCTCCATATTGAAATGATAGTTACGGATTTATAGTATCACATCATTGATCGCTTCTCAATAAGAAACGGCATTGATTTAACAGACCTTCGCTGCAAAAATGCCACTGAACGCATAAGGCAAAATCGAGAAAAGGATGGGTATAACCTTGACAAGTAAAGTAATCAGCAGCAGCTTTATTAATAAATATCCCCCTTTATTATAGCTACCAGCACCCTTGAGCCGGGGAGGCCGAGGATGAAACGAAGCTTGATAATGATGATGGCGGTGATGCTGCTGGCGGCGGTGCCGGCCTATGCTCATACCGGCCACTGGAGCGAACCGGTCCCGGTGGATTCAATTAATGGTGTCATTGATGATTTTTATCCTTCCATTTCTCCTGATGGCCAAACCTTATATTTTACCACGGGCAACAGGATAAGGGCATCCCGCTGGACTGGAACAGGATGGGGAACCTCATACGACCTTGGGCCCAACATTAACCGAGGGCAACGTCAGGTTAAGGCCAGTGTTACGCCGGATAACAGAACGCTTTATTTTACCTCTTGGGCTGCAGGAGGAATTGGCACCTACGATATATGGAAATCGAATTGGGACGATAGCTGTCAGTGCTGGGGTGCGGCCACGGTGTTGCCACCGCCCATTAATACGGAATTTATGGAATGGGATGTACAACTGTCGTATGACGGCAGAACAATGTATCTATCATCGGACAGGCATTTCAGCTGGGGCAGGGAGGACATATGGTATACAGAGTGGAATGATTCTACCCAGAACTGGGGTGAGCCATTAAATTTGGGGTTGGCAATAAACACTTCAGCGCACGAATATGGGGCATATCCAAATATATCCGGAGACGAACTCTATTTCTGCTCCTGGGCCCATTATGATTTTTACCCGCCGGAGTGGCAGGGGGCACCCGAATTATATAAAATAAAAAAGGTCGGCGACAATTGGGATTCCCTTTGCATTCTAACTGAGGTTAACAGCCCTGATTGGGAGGAGAGTCCGGCTTTATACTGGGATGGGTCAGCCATATTGTTTGCCTCAAGCCGCCCGGGAGGACCAGGTTTTACGGACATATACATATCTTACTGGCAAACCGGCATTGACACGATTAATCAAGATGGCGGCATAATGCCGCAATTGGAGTTGGATATATTCCCCAATCCTGCGCGGGATGTCATATTCTTCAGGGCCCAGGGAAATAAGAATACGATCTATTCGGTGGATATTTTTAACATTCTCGGACAGAGGATCCATTACTTTGAAATGGATTCCGGTTCAATATACCAATAGGCATATGGTCAATCCAAAGAGTTAAATATAGGGGATGGAATATATTTCGCCGTTATCCGATGTGATGATCGAGAAATAAGGCACACCTTTATAATAATCCATTAATCAATCAAGGAGGTTAGTATGAAGCAATCTACTCAATGGCAAATTAGCCTGGTAGTACTGGTGCTTGTCTGGCCATCGATAACCATCGCCCAGGAAATGCCATGCTAATGGGATACTTCGATGACCAGCCTGATTTTGCCGCGCGACACTTCGGCAATTCTTGTCGTATTTTCCTATGCCCGCGACGGCATTAGCAACGACACCATGAAGCTAATGATTCCCTGGATGCAAGATATCTGGGATACCCTTCATGATGGGAGTTTCGCCCAATATTTTTCGCAGACATCGTTTTCAAAACATATGGTAATTGGCACTTCCGCACCATCGCGTGATACCATGTTTGTCTCAAGCGTCAATATCGATAGTATAGGTGATTGGTTCTGGTTTAAGGAGGAATATTTCGACGACATCATGGAACAGGTGGACGAATTATATGATTTTCGTGATTTCGACATTACCGGTCCCCATGGCGTTCCGGACGGCAAGGTCGATATGCTTTTATTTTTAATCTGCAATTGGTATGCTGTCGGGGGGCTTGTTAGCTTAGATTTCCACGATTATTCCAGCGATGAGGGAGTTTCTTTATTGGACGGAGCAATCGCTTTTATGTTTAACAAAAGCTACACAATTAACGGCAACTTTTACCTCGGCGGCGAACCGAGAGCGCAATACATACTGCACCACGAATACGCACACGGATTAGGCATTCCCGATATTGATCACAGTGGCTTTAATAATTTCATGCACATCGGGACGGGTTCGTTTGATGGAGTATACGATGGCGTGCGCGGCCCTTATAATCCCTACTGGCGAGACATTCTTCTGAATTGGATGGATGCAGTCAGAATCGACAGGCCACGTTTTAACTTCCGTATGCCCTACTGGTCGGAAGGAGATACCTGTATATATATTCTTCAGGATTCCGTCCTCAATGCCCAGCAAAAATTCTATATTATATCTCACAAACGAACATCCTCATTTGACCTGCAATGGCCTTCGCCGGACTCGGGTGGCTTGGCTATTTTTCACGTAAGAACAAACTGCTCCTGGTCGGATAATCCGCGACATAAAAATATCGACGTAGAGATAGCGTCTGGTCTTTATGATTGGTATATCGACACTTGTTCCTATTTCACGCATATACCTGGTGATTGTGGCAGAACTTGTCTGTCGGAATCTGTTTCAATCTACGTTGACAGACCAAATCCGGCATTTGGTCTCGATAGCTTTGATGTTAAGGGTCGATGCATGGGAATCTGGCCGTCGACAGGAGCGATGAGCATCAATTCTTTCTTCGATGGCATCACCTATACCAATTTCGATGATTTTTCCAACCCTTCCAGTAAATTCTACAATGCTCAGGACAGCCAGGTCGTATGGTCTCATCTTGCGGTTCGCAACATTCATCCCCATAACGGCCACATCTACGCCGACCTGCTGGTCAACAACTGGTATGGGGTGCTTGACAACTCGATGATCTGGGGAGATACCGCAATCGACAAGGGGTATGCCATCACCGGCGATATCACCGTGCAATCCGGCGACACCCTGCGCATCCTGCCCGGCACGACCATCTCTATTTCCAGACCGGCGAGGACAATCAATCCGGCGGCTACGACGCCCAGAAATCGGAGCTGATAGTCGAAGGCACGCTTATAGCGGAGGGGACAGCCCAGCGGCCGATCCGTTTCGTCTCGTCGTCCTCGCAGTATGACAGCGGCGCCCCGGGTGACTGGCAGGGAATTTACGTCGCGGTGGGCGGCAAAGCCGTCATAAGCTATGGCCAGGTCGGGTATGCGGTAAATGGTATCGAGATAAGAAATAACGGCAATGCGACTCTGAATCGTGTTGAGTTCACGGATTGTCAACATAATGGAATCTACAACTATAAAGGCACGCTTTCCGCTTACGGCTGCAGTTTCGAGGATATCGGTTTGCGGGGAGTTTGGGCTGACGGCGCCGTCTCGGTGATTGACTCGTGTATGTTCGACGGTTGCCAGCGCTACGGCATCACGATCGCTGGCCATCCCTCTGCACCATACGACTCAACTAAAATTACAAGGTGCCGAATCACCCGAAGCGCGCCGACTTTGCCGGATAGCTCCCAGTATGCGATCTTTGCCGGCTCAATCGATAAGATCCGCATCGACCGCAACTACCTGGCTGATTATGGTCAGGGAGGACTTTACCTTACTTCCGCGCCCGGCAAAGTCAAGGCCGATACAATAGTAAATCAACCATATTATGGCAACTATGCAAATTCGAGTTCCGACGCGGCAATCGAGAGCTGTTATATAATGGATATCACCAAGGATTATGGGAAAGGCATCAACGCATACAATTCGGCTCCGGTGGTTCGCCGCTGCCAATTCAAGTCGGTTGATATCGGGGTGGAAGATAATAATTCTTGTCCCGACCTTGGCCGGGGGACTTCTTATGGCTACAATGATTTTGAAGGGTGTACGTCCTATTATATAAGGCATCTTTTCCCACCGCGCCCCCTATTGCCATGCCTGCTTCTAGCCGTCGGCAACTTCTACGGCTCAAGTGGTCCCGATACCAATAAATTCTATGGTCGCTCTGCAATTGCATATACGCCATGGCTGACGATCGATCCATTTCCAAAACAAGGCTCCCCTTTACTCGAAAATCTCGCCTTCTCGCTTTCCCCCGCTTTCCCCAATCCGTTCAATCCGAGCACGACTATAAAGTTCACTCTACCCGAGCCGGGTTTCACCAGCGTGGCGATCTACAATATTCTGGGACAGAAAATCGCCACTATCGTAAACGGCTACTTGCAATCTGGGGAGCACACCTACACTTGGGATGGCCGCAACCAACTCAACGAGCCGGTATCAAGCGGCCTTTATATCTGCCGGATCGAATCCGGGCAATTCACGGAATCAAGAAAAATGACGTTGCTGAGATAAGGAGGGTATCTATGAAGATCGCATCGATTATCATTCTGATAAGCCATGGTGCTTCCCGTATCCGCTCGAGAGACGACGATCCACCCGGATAGGTTCGCGGTCGTGGCGCCGCCTCCGAACGACATGAACACTCACAATACCTTCCTGGCGGTGAATTTCCCTCTGACCGAACTTCCCGAGAGCACGGAGATAATTTATGCCGAGCTGGTGGCGCCGCTGGATTTCAGCGATGCCGATATCGCCGGTTCCATCGAGTTCCGCGCCAGGCCGATTATCCACGACTGGACACCGCAAAGCGACTGAACAATCCCTGGTCAACTCCGGGAAGAGACTTGGACACGTTGGTCACCTACACTTTCACGATCGCGACGGACAATCCGCAATCAAGCAGAATATACCTCGACCTGACCGAATTCGTCAGGGAAGTGACGACCGGCGTCCGTCGCAATTTCGGCTTGATGTTGGCGACTGCGCGAACCGATGAGGGCGTTCTGCATCTGCCTGCGAACGTGGTGCGGCAATTCCGTGACGGGGCTTTTTTACGGGTAATTCATAAGTAAACGCTAAGGCGGCGCCGACCGCCCCCAAAAATATAAAAGCCGGGTCCTTGCAGATCCGGCTATTAATTTAAGGCGAGATGGGAAGAATCGAACCGAAAACACAACCGTCCGGTACGATAAAGGCGTATTATTGCAACCCGGCGCTTTTTGCGTTCGCTCGCCCCGGAACCCGGGGGTCATGGCGTAAGCGCATCACCGAGGTGCGGCCTTCATTGAAATGGTGTTAGGTTTTCAATCTCCCCCTCATCCCGCCATTATCAACTTAATCGGTATTTACCGCAACGCAAGTATATTCTTGATATCGGCAAATTAGACTTTGACTTTGATTTTTTTTGACCTATATTGAAAACCTTGAACGAAACGGTCATGATCGACTCAATGGGAATAGATATCGTCGAAGTATATCGAATCCGCCAGGCGATCCAGCGATGGGGGGATCGGTTCGTGCAGAGGATTTTCACCCCCTGGGAAATAAACTATTGCCAGAGCAAGTCCTTTCCGGAACAATCGTTCGCGGCCCGTTTCGCGGCCAAGGAGGCGGTCCTCAAAGCGATCGGCACCGGCTACAACAACGGGGTGAAATGGACATCGATAGAAATCGTCAACGACCCCCTCGGGCAGCCTGCCGTCAGACTCGGGAAAACAATTCAAAACATAGTCGGAAACAGGCGTATCATAATCTCTATGTCCCACACTCACGACCATGCGATCGCCTCGGCGATCATGCTGGGGGAGGAAAAATAAAGTCTTGGAGCAAGATTCGAACAAGGCCGCCGAATCGATCTGCCTATTCGGAAAGCTGCTTTACGAAAAGGGCTTGATCGCCGGTAATCAAGGGAATCTATCTCTGCGCCTCCCCAACGGCGATATCATGATCACGCCGTCGGGCCGACATAAGGCGCTGCTTGAGCCTCAGGACATCATTACTATCGCGCCCACAGGAAAAACCCTTGCCGGAACAGGAAAACCGTCGACCGATACCCCGTTTCATTTAGGGATTTATTCCCAACGCCCTGATGTCATGGCTGTTTGTCATGCCCACCCGATTAGCACGGTTATCTCGTTATCCGGCGGTATCGAGGATTTGAGTTCGGTTTTGGGGCGGCCGGCCTTATCGCCGGTTCCGGTCTTGGATAATTCTGGTATCGAGCCCGAAAAATTCGTCAAAGAAGTTCAAGATGTCATATCCGAAAACGACCTGTTCATTCTTTATGACCACGGCGTTTTCGCTTGCGGAAACAATCTCGAAGACTGCCTGATTAAAATAGAAAACCTTGAGCACGATTGCATCAAATGGCTGACCGCCTTTGAGATCGTCGGACCGGAAATATATGATGGCGAAGAGGATGAAGAGTTTAACTAGGGACTGCTCGAACCCGGGGAAACGCTCGATTTCCCTTTCAAACCGACCAAAGGCGGCAATAATCGCGGGCCAAAATGAAAATCTTGATCGATAAAGCCGATAGATTCCAGAAGGCGCCTAGGCCGAATCTCGGCCCGATGAGAATAACTCGGAAACTGCTCGAAAGACGGGAGATGGATTGTATCGGCCTCGATTCGGTTACACCCGACCCCTCGACCATCAATGAAATGATCTCCAACCAGTCCGCGACATTATCTGCGGCGGCGCCGCCTGATACCGTTGCCGCCTTGAAAACGGCGATCGCCGCGTTGTATTCGAGTTATTATGACAGACCGTTGCATCCGGAAAAGGAAATCGCCTTGACGCCGGGGGCGAAATTGACCTTTCCGTTGCTTTTTCTGGCTCTTGTCAATCCCGGCGATGTCGTGGCAGTTCCCGATCCCGGTCTGGCGGTTTATCGAACGGCGGGTGTAATGGCGGGCGCCGAAATCCGTCCCTATCCACTGTTCGAAAAAAACGATTACCTGCCTAATCCGGCGTTTTTCGAAAGCGGCAGCCGCAGATTGAAACTGGTCATTGTCAATTATCCTCACAATCCGACAGGAGCCGAAGCCGATCTTTATTTTTACCGCGAGCTGCTTGACGTATTGAAACGAAACAATGCTCTGATCGTGGCCGACTGCCCTTATTGCGGTATTTCGCAACCGCACATGGATTTGCCGTTGCGGATCCCGCGCGCCAAGGATCGGGTAATCGAATTGCATTCTTTCGGTTTTCCCTACGGTATACCCGATTTTGGATTCGCGATAGGCCACAAAGACGCCATAGCGGACCTGAGTCAGATAGTGCATCTTTTCGGAATCAAACCGACGCCGCTTCAGGTGAAAGCCGCATATCTGGCGATTCAGAAACATGCCGAAATCGAGGCAGCTTACTTGTCCCGGATCGAGAACCGCCGCAAGGCGATGATCGATTGCCTTCGTGAGCTCGGGTGGAGTGTGAGGCAGACACGACACGGCCCGTATGTTTGGGCGAAAATTCCGCCCCGTGCCACCTCGACCGGTTTCGCCCGCAAAATTTTCGTGCGGACCGGCGTCCGGGTGAGACCGGGCTGCGATTTCGGCGAACAGGGAGAAGGCTATATCAGAATTTCGCTGACCGCCCCCGATGATTCTTTCGCCAAGGCCATAAAATCGTTGGCGAATTCGCCGGGAATACGTCTGCGCAAACGAATTTGATTTATTTTCGGTGATGAGTGGTGCCGCGGAATTTCGGCGCTGCACGTCGATAACCTACATTTAGCCAAAAGGAGGTTGGTTGCCGGTCAAATATATTGCGGTCGAAGGTCCGATTGGCGTGGGAAAAACCACCCTGGCCAAGATGCTGTGCGCGCGATACTCCGGACGGCTGGTGTTGGAACGCCACGATGACAATCCATTTTTGGGCAAATTTTACAGGGACCGCCGGCGTTACGCTTTCCAGACCCAGCTTTTTTTCTTGTTATCCCGGTTCAAGCAGCAACAAGAGTTTTTCACCGGCGAGCTCTTGGCCACCCATGTGGTGTCTGATTACTTTTTCCCGAAAGATCGGATATTCGCCACCCTGAATCTCGAAAACGACGAATTGGCGCTGTACGATCACGTGGCATCTTTGCTGGAAAAGAAAATTCCCCTGCCCGACCTTGTGATATATCTGACCGCATCGCCTGAAACCCTGATCGGCAGAATCGGCAAGAGGGGACGAAATTATGAAAGGAATTTCGATATCGATTATCTCAAGGAGCTTTGTCAGCTCTACAGCAAATATTTTTTCCACTATAACCTTACGCCGCTTTTGGTGATAAACACCGAAAACGTCAATTTCGCCAACGAACCCGAGCAATTTGAATTCCTTCTCGAAAAGATCGAACAATCCAAAAGCGGCACCAGCTATCTGGTGCAATCGCGGGGGATTTGATATGGCGGATGAAAAAAGAACGATCACGATCCGTATGCTCAACATGACCTTTTACGGTTTCCACGGCGCCTCGGCGGCCGAGAAAGAAACCGGCCGAAGGTTCGAGGTCGATTGTGAAATAATGTTCGATGCGGAAAAGGCGGTGGCCACGGATTCACTTGAAAACACCATCAACTACACCGATGTTTATAAAATAATCGAAGATTTGTTGGAAAACAGCAGGTATAACCTCGTCGAAACTCTGGCTGAGAAAATTGCCGATAGAATCGTCGGCTCGTTCGCCGTCGAGAAGCTGAAGCTTAGAGTGCGCAAGCGCAACCCGCCGGTGCCCGGCAATATCGATGCCTTCGAGGTTGAAACAGAAAGGTTCGGTTAGCCTTGTTCGAACATGGACGAAGTTGTTTTATCGGCCTGGGAACAAACAAAGGGGACAAAAAGCAAAACATCATCAACGCCATTACCATTCTCGGGCAGCAAGACGGCATCGACGTTATCCGCCATTCGTCGATATATCTCACCGAGCCGATTGGCGTCACCTATCAGCCCGAATTTTACAATTGCGTGGTGGAGATAAAAACCACCCATGATCCACACACTTTATTGCGAATCATCAAGGAGATTGAGGCCAGTCTGGGAAGGGAACCAGGCACTCATCTTCTGCCACGCCCCATAGATATCGATATCCTGCTTTATGGCGGCCTGGAGCTCGATTCGCTCGACCTTCGCATTCCCCATTCGCGGCTGACGGTAAGGGCTTTCGTGCTGGTGCCGTTGCTCGAGCTGGACGCCGGACTGATTCATCCTGTCAGCCGCAAGAGCTTAAGCGAATACTTGGCGGAGATCAAACCGCCCCAGAAAGTGCAGAAGGTGATCGATGCCGCAAAGCTTTTCGGCTGAGCCGCCGCGGGTGAGCGTAAAAACCCTTCGCAAATTCAAAAAAGAAGGGCGCAAGATAGTTACGCTCACGGCCTACGATTTCCCTACGGCCAAAATACTCGATGAAGTCGGGGTCGATTGCATACTCGTGGGCGACTCCGCGGGCACGGTTTTTTTCGGCCATGAAACCACGCTGCCCGTCACCATGGATCAAATGATTTTCCTTTGCGCCGGCGTGAGCCGAGCAGTGAAAAGGGCTCTGGTGATCGGCGATATGCCGTTCTTGAGTTATCAGGTCTCGATAGCCAAAGCGATTTACAATGCCGGGAGGTTTCTCAAAGAGGGCGGAGCGAAGGCGGTCAAGCTCGAGGGGGGGACCGAGATGGCTAAAACCATAGAGCGGCTGGTCAACCTCGGCATTCCGGTCATGGGACATATCGGCCTCACTCCCCAATCGATCAATAAATTCGGCGGCTATCGGGTGATGGGGAAAACGCCGCGCCAGAAAGAATATCTACTCGAATCGGCGCGGGCCCTGCAGGATGCCGGAGTTTCCGCCATCGTGCTCGAATCGGTGATGCCGGACGTGGCCGCGGAAATCACCGCATCGCTGAAAGTGCCGACTATCGGGATCGGCGCCGGGGCCGGTTGCGACGGCCAAGTGCTGGTGGTCTCGGATATGCTCGGCTTGTTCGAGGAGTTCAAGCCGAAATTCGTGCGGCGTTACGCCGACTTGGCCGGTGAGATACGCAGGGCGGTAGGGGCATTTTGCGCCGATGTCCGCGCCGGCACTTTTCCGGGGCCGGAGGAAAGCTACGAGGGGTAGGGGGAAAATTGCTCAATAATCAACGGGACTTGATAAAATAAGGCGCCTAAAAGCATTTCCAATCTTTACGGAATTGATCGCACCGGCGTTCATATCTGCCGGTACTCAACGGCGGTAATTTCAACATTTGCCGAAAAGTCAGAGTCCGCTCCTATTGAATATGAAACAACAGAAATATACTGGATCTATCCCTCATGTTTTTGCGAAACGATGACGCGAAGCCTTTACACCGCCACATCGGAATAGATCTGATAAAATCCGGCTAAATCAAGACGGTCTTTGATCTCGAAGGTGAGATCGAGAATATCCTCGGGCTTGAGCTTGTTCGACGATTTGGCGCAGTAAGACAAAAACAGATTCGCCCAATGAGCGAAAGCTTTCAGGTCGTCCTTGCTGACTCCGGGCTGGATACCCTTGATAAGCGACACGATGCCGTTATTATCGACCATGATCGCCGTGATTATCGGATATTTCGCGGCCAATTCGTCTTTGGCCCGCCGCAAATTGCGGGTGACCATATAAGCGCCGATTTTCTCCACGCATTTTGCGGAAATTATATTCAGCGCGCTTATCAACAATTCGAGATCCGATTCCTTATGATCTTTACCCCCGGGCGAACTGATCCCCAGCTGTCCTTTCGACAATTTACGGCTGATCGCGGGAATAGCCTCGCGGCAAATTACGCTTAAGGCGTTGAAATTCATGTCGGGGCGGCCCAGAATCAAAACCACCTGTTCCGGTCGATTGTACAGACGTGCCAAACCGCTCTCGAAAAACATATCCAGCGACAAATTTTTCTCTATCGTCCGCCCCAGGTGAAGCAGTTCGATAGCAAGTTCCTTGACGCTGTCGGGAGACATCGAGGCCGGCATCATTTGGTAGGTGAGGGCGCGCGCCTTATCGACCACCATGACGCCGCTGACCCCCTGAACCATCTTGATATTGGACATTATCCTGTCCATCACAACCCCACCGCATCGAGTTCCGTCATGATCCGCGAGATATCGATATCCGATTTCAGGCAAACCAGGAAAGTTTTGCCGCCGGTGCCGGTAAGCAAAAACTTGTGGCTGTCCAGCACTCCGGCCGCTCGGCGCAAACGTCCAAGCCGCGAATTTTTGCAAAGAATGAGAACAAGATTACGGATCGCCGAAAGATCGGCCGCTTTGAGCTGAGGAATGATGTCGGTCGTCTTGTTGCCGGCAAGCAATTCAGCATCGACTTCGAGCACCTCGGCTACTCCCGGGATCACCCGCAGCTTGTCCGCCGTGGAAACTTCTATTTCCAGCCCGCGGGCGGCGAAATCGCGAGGGCGTGCCGCGATCACCCGGGCCACCGAAATGTGCTGGCTCTTTATCGCTTTTTCCGCCTGCGAATAACTCTCGGGATCATCCAATGGCAAAAGGAAAAACTTCTCGACCTTATGGATGACCTGCCCCTGATAATCGACCGTGGTGATTATCCGCGGCTCCGGCACCGTCAGGAATTCCGTCTGCAATATATACTTTTTGCCATCGGCCGTAACCGATGATGTCAATCCGGCCGGTGTCTTTATCATTATGCATTCCCCAACATGCTATCAAATATGTTATCGGTAACTCTCGCCATTAATGAAGTCGTGGATTCGAAACGCTGGTATCTATCCTTAATCCCGTCTCATGCGACCCAAACTCAACGTCGCATTGTAAGGGGGCGTGGCCGAATCCAGCACCTTAATATCCCTCGACAACGTAACTTGCCGTAAATCAACGGGTTTGAATGGCGGAAATGAATAATTATATCTTGAAATATAATGGTTTTGAATCTATATTAATTTGATTGTCCAACGGCCGGCATAATTGACGGCGCTATCGGCGCTATCAGTGATTGAGCGACTGGTTGCGGCGGCTGAAACCTGAATCGTAAGCATTGTCGAGCCTGGGAATTTGCGAATTCGCTTTTCTGACGAGTAAGGAGTAATTTCTGATGCCTTTGGGTTCCGAAAAGATCGTATCGGTTTTTATTGAAGAGGAAATGAAAAGCTCCTACATCGATTATTCGATGTCGGTGATCACCAACCGGGCGCTGCCGGATGTCCGCGACGGCCTGAAACCATCGAACCGCCGGATTCTGGTAGCCATGAACGACCTCAATCTCGCGCCGGGACGCCCCCACCGTAAGTGCGCCAAGATATGCGGCGACACTTCCGGTAACTACCATCCCCACGGCGAGCAGGTCGTGTATCCAACTCTTGTGCGCATGGCTCAAGATTTCAATATGCGCTATCCGCTTGTCGATGGGCAGGGGAATTTCGGCTCCATCGACGGCGATGCGCCGGCGGCCATGCGCTACACGGAAGCACGCCTGACTCCGATCGCCATGGAGATGCTTGCCGATCTCGACAAAAACACCGTCGATTTCGTTCCAAATTATGACGACACGCGCAAGGAGCCGCTGGTCTTGCCGTCGAAATTCCCCGATCTTATCTGCAACGGGTCGGCCGGGATAGCCGTGGGCATGGCTACCAATATCGCGCCCCACAACCTGCGCGAGACGGTCGATGCGCTTGCCCACCTTATCGATAACCCCGAGGCCGAAATCTCCGAGCTATTACGATTCATCAAGGGGCCGGATTTTCCCACCGGCGGGATCGTATTCGGCCGCCAGGGGATGATAGAGGGATATGCCACCGGCCGGGGACGTTTTTTCGTCCGCGCCAAGGCCAATATCGAAACCACCAAAGCCGGAAAAGAAAACATTATCGTCTCGGAAATCCCCTATCAGGTGAATAAGGCCAATCTGCTCGAAAAAATCGCCGAGCTGGTGCGCGACAAAAAAATAACCGGTATCGCCGACCTGCGGGATGAATCGGATCGCGACGGCATGCGGATCGTGATCGAATTAAAGCGCGATACCCAGGCCGATGTCGTTCTCAACCAGTTGTTCAAGATGACTCAATTGCAGGTGGCGTTCGGGGTCAATATGCTGGCACTGGTCGAGGGCGTTCCGCGCACCCTCAACCTCAAACAGATGCTTCAATTATTCATAGACCACCGCCATGAAGTCGTGGTGCGACGCACTCGATTCGAGCTTGAGGAAGCCGAGCGCCGGGCGCATATCCTCGAGGGTTACAAAATCGCTCTCGACAATATCGATGCCGTTATCGAATTGATCAAGAAATCGGCCACGCCGGCGGAAGCCAAAGATGGGCTGATGAAAACTTTCGGCCTATCGGAAATCCAGGCACAGGCGATTCTCGATATGCGCCTGCAACGCCTAACCGGTCTCGAACGCAAAAAAATCGAGGAGGAATACGAGGCGGTGATCAAGCTGATCGCCGATCTGCGCGGCATTCTCGAAAGCAAAGCCCGGCGGATGCACATTATCAAGACCGAGCTTCTCGAACTGAAAGAAAAATACGGCGACGAAAGGCGGACGGTGATTCTCGAGGAGGATATCACCGAGGATTTCGCGATCGAGGATCTGATAGCCGAAGAGGATATGGTCGTGACCATATCCCATGCCGGCTATATAAAACGACTTTCGATATCGTCCTATCGCAAACAGTCGAGAGGCACGCGCGGTGCCCGGGGGATCGAAACCAAAGAAGAGGACTTCGCCGAGCATATGTTTGTCGCCTCGACTCATCAATATATCCTATTTTTCACGCGCAAGGGGAAATGCTATTGGCTGAAAGTCCACGAGGTTCCTCAGGGAGGCAAACTCGCCAAGGGCAAGCCGATCGTCAACATGATCGGGATCGACAAAGAGGATAAGATCACCGCATTCGTTCCCGTGCGCAATTTCGAAGACAACGCTTTCGTCATGATGGCCACCCGTATCGGCCAGATAAAGAAAACGGAGCTTTCGGCTTTCTCGAATCCGAGGCGCGACGGCATAATCGCCATGACCATTCCCGATGATGACGAGGTCGTCGATGTCGGTCTCACCGACGGCACCTGCGATATCGTGCTGGCTACACGCCTCGGCCAGGCGATTCGATTTCCCGAGGAAAAGGTTCGGGCGATGGGTCGGAATGCATATGGTGTGCGTGGCATAACGCTCGAAAAAGACGACTACGTCGTCGGCATGGTGGTGATAAAACGTGAGGGGACACTATTGACAGTTACCGTAAACGGTTACGGCAAGCGTTCCGAAATCGCCGATTACCGGGTAACCAACAGAGGCGGCAAGGGAGTAATCAATATCAAGACCAGCGAACGCAACGGCCCGGTGGTGGCGGTCAAAGAGGTTGTCGATGACGACGAGCTGCTATTGATCACACAGAAGGGAATAGTCAATCGTATATCCGTCAGTCAGATCCGCACTATCGGCCGCAGCACCCAAGGTGTCCGCCTGATCACTCTGACTAAAGACGATCAGGTCACCGATGTGGCGCGGATCGCCGAGAAAGAAGAGCCGGAAGAAAATGGCGGCGACGCCAGCAACGGCGGTGAAAGCAATGGTGGGAATGGAGAGGTCTCGACGACGGATAACGGCGCAGAGGTAATGTAGGGGAATGGAATGAATTGATGGATTAAGTTTCTGGTCAACAAGTTACCTACGTTAATATCCAAACGATAACCAAGTGCCGACGATTATCGCATTTTCACATGCCCGGGAAAAATGAAGTAATTGATGCGCAAGGCCCAGTCCAGCTACTCTACTATCGATGAATATCTTGACCTGATCCCGCCGGCCGGCCGCGAAGCACTCGAAAAGCTGCGACGGATGATCAAATCTATCATCCCCGATGCCACCGAGGGAATCAGTTACCGGATCCCGGTGATTAAATACAAAGGCAGGCCGCTGGTCGGTTTCGGTATGGCCGCCGACCACTGCTCTTTCTATGTCATGAGCTCGACCGTGATCCCGAGGCTCAAAGATAGGCTCAAGGCTTATAACACTTCGACCGGCACGATCCGTTTCCCCGCCGGAAAGCCTCTGTCCGAGGTAATCGTGAAAAACGTGGTGAAATTGCGTATAGCCGAGAACGAAAGCACCGGTAAATCGGGCGCAGCTGTCAAGAGAAAAGGCGGAAAAAGCAAATGATTCGATGTTGATTGCGTGATGAATTGATTTCATCAAAGACAAGAAATCTTAACTCGAATAAAACCGGGGGTATTGATTTTGATCGGGAAAAGCTTAACTTCAGTCGTGGTGATTTATTCTGATATTGGTGTTTTTCGCGCTTGTCATCTCTTTTATCAATGAAATCTCCAATCTCGAAAACAAGCATAAAGACGACAACGATTGACGTTCATAGAACGTGAATTGCCGGGTGATCGAGTCATAAAACAGCACGGCGGGCTTTCGACCGTCGTGCTTGAGCGTTCGCCCGAGATATATTTACTTTTTCAAAACCGTTTTCATCACCGTTTCTTTGTCGATTTTCTTGGTGCAGAAAAACCAGTCGTGGCAGGTTATATCTTTCGGATTTTCCATGCGCTCCTTGGCCACGCCGCAGGAACCCGCCGGCGGCACTATGACGTCATCGCCGGGACGCCAATCAGCCGGGGTTGCCACTCCGAATGCATCCGCGGTCTGCAAAGCGATCAGCACCCGGTAAAGCTCGTCGAAATTCCGTCCGAGACTCAACGGATAATATATGATCGTCCTGATTATCCCCTTGGGATCGATAACGAACACGGCCCTCACCGCCTTGGTCGAACTCTCGCCGGGTTGAATCATTCCATATTTGCGGGCCACTTCCATCGTGATATCCTCGATCAAGGGAAATTTCACTTCGACGTTTTTCATTCCTTTGAATTCGATTTTTTCCTTGATCGTTCTCAACCAGGCGATATGACTGTAAAGGCCGTCCACGGAAAGACCGACAAGTTTGCAATTCGCCTTGGCGAACTGCTCCTCCATGGTGGCGAAAGTCATGAACTCCGAGGTGCATACCGGAGTGAAATCGGCCGGATGACTGAATAGGATGACCCAGCTGCCGGCATATTGGTCGGGGAAGATTATCTCACCTTGAGTGGTAACCGCCCTGAATGACGGGGCGCGATCGCCGATTCGCGGCATGGCCGCTGGTGGCATTTGAGTGTTCGTTTCCATACATTTCTCCTCTTCTTTTTCGGTTCATCATCATCACAACTATTCGTCGATTATAACTTCGCAAAATCACTATAGGTTTCACGGGCGGCTCGGATTCCTATTCTTATCGATGCAATGAGGAAATTGAATCGCGGCAGCTGTCGATAATGCCCTTGACATGAACTTGGCCGGCTTTATATTGAGGACACGGCGCTATCGTCTAGTGGCCTAGGACGGGTGGTTCTCAGCCATCAAACCGGGGTTCGATTCCCCGTAGCGCTACCAGCGTTTAATCATTACTCATGTCATCGGCTTCGAATGAATTGCGCGTTGCGTTGTATTGTATGCCTAAACGATGTTGGTACATGCGAATTCCGCAGCACGCGACTCGAAAAACGAAGAACGGGAGAATTCGAAAAGCATATTTTCGATGAGCGCCCGTAACCCACAGGGTTGCACCCGGCCCCCGGCCTGCAGGCTTCGAAACGGAGAATCAGGGTAAATGTGCGGGCGAATGTAAGCTTGGGTGGACATGCCGGAAACGACGAGACCCCAAAAGGAGCACCCCACGGGGTCTTGCGCTAACTAAGCACCGCGGAAAATGATGGATACGAAGATGAGCCATTTCAATTTACTTCGAATTATTGGCATCAGAGATCAACAAACAATGCTCAATTCTCTTCGCAAACCTCTGATAAGAACGCAACCTCCATTAATCTCTGGTCCGCTTGCTTCGTACCAGTCGGGCGGTGAACCGGTTAGTGACGGGAAAATGTGTTTGAAATGTTCGGCTTTCTCGCTTTCCTTTTAACTTTTTTTATTATGACTCCAAAATCCATAGCTATCTAATGCCCAGGACGCTGACTCCTTTAGGGAGGATCCGGGAACCCACGCAAGCTCTCCTTTCCAAGGAAAACTGAGGTCCCAACCGCCAAGAAGCTCTTTCGCTCCCTGCATTTCCTGGATTTGAGACTGGCCACCTTCTAAGGCATGTCCCCAAACGATGTCGCTCTGTATTTCGGGATGCTCTTTATCCAGATAAACTGGTTTCCCGAAGACGGGTAAGTCACCGGATACCTCGTGCCACCCCACACGGCATATTTTTCCAAGACCGTATCTGGTGTCGCCTCCGACAAAGAGGGTATCGATATTGTCCAACTGCCTGCGAAAGCCGTTGTTTCTCAAGAAGACGTACCCTAAAATCAGCATGGCATTCGTTTCCCCCTGACAGTTGGAATCACGCCACCAGGGATTGATGCATTCTGTCTCCCGGAGTGTGCCTTCAGATGCAGAGTCCGATTCGGGAGCGATTGCGGTCCCGGGCCGGGAGTCCAGTAGACGACGTCTGAAATCACGATCCGACAGACTTTCCTCGCTATGACTATACCATTTGAGGCCTCCGCCACTTTCGAACTTCGGTTTCCACGCAAGGAACTCTTCTCCCCGTTTCTCGGCCGGAAAAAGATAGGTGAAACGACAGTTATCGCCGACTTCTTTGCCGAATTTTCCATAATCCGGGAATTTAGACTTCTCTTCTCCGTTTAATCGCGCCAATTCAGAAGTTACTGCGCCATGCATGGCTCGGGCCGGAAGATATAGCCGGCAACGGCTCAACGCCCCTGCCGGAGGCATGCCCACGAAAAGCGGCGCCTCCAATCGCCAGATCCATCGATATGCAGTCCAGGTCATGTTTGCGTCTCACTTTCTTGCGGCGCACGCGCATGATAGCGGGCATAAACAAGTGCTTGCCGGACCAGGTCACGGGCCAACAGTAGCTTGTCAAGGTCCTTGGCCATCTGCTGAAGCGAGGTAAAGACGTCAGCATTGTCAGAAAGTAAAGGGGCCTGCTGTGGCGTCACTTTCAGGAACTCATAAATCTTCTGGTTGACATTTTCGGCCCCACTGCCGCCTCGCGTTTTTAGAAAAAGAAACAGAGCATAAATTCCTTGCTCTTCCAGAACAGCGAGCGCGCTCGTAACGAGGTTCTCAAGCTCCTTTGATGGCCTCTCCGCGATGGTCTTGCCCACCTTGGCACAAACAAGGTCCAGGTTTTCGAAGTTTGGGCCGTCCATTACGAGTTCTCCTTTCCTGGCTTATCCGTATTCTGTTTCAGCACACGCAGCCGTCCCATGCCCCGGCTCCCCATGCCGCCGATGCCGAGATGTTCCAGATAAGAATGGGCATCAGTGACAACATTTTTGACTTTCTCCGGTGAGTCGACCGCCTTCACATCATCTTGATTGATCTTAAAGTGTCTTGGATTTCGGCAGGTAACCTCCCAGAAAAGCACCGTGCCTCGAGGCAGGGCCTCATAGGTAAACAGCGCCCCTTCCTCGGCGGCGCCGGTGGCCGGATCGATGGCGACCGAGGTTCGTACTTCGAGGTTGCTGTTCACGATATGGGTGAACAGCTTGTCCGAAACGACACCCAGGCGGCTGATGACGTAACCCGGGATCCCCAGCTCTTCGATATTTTGAGCAATTTTGCTCAGTGGCTGCCAATCCGTCTTGACCGGCAGAAGAAGCCAGCCGATATTTAACGATGGCTGAGCCGCCGCCCCGTCCGCTTTGCGGTAAACGACCTGCTGCTCAGGCAGGTCACCCAGTTCTGAGAATTCCGCGATGCTGGTTTGCCGCAATGCCATCGGACACGTAATCCATTGCGGCCCCAATTGCGATGCCACGGGAAAGATCAGCACATGCATATCACTGAATGCAGCCAGTCCCGCGAACCCGCCACTTGAGCCTATGCCTTTGGCAAAGCCGAACACGGTGCACACAGGACAATCGGCCTTTCCGCAATGACCACCTGCACCTTCGCGCTCTGGCTGACCAAGACCAGCGCAGTTGGGGTATTTCCCCTTTGCCATGGCCGTGTAGGCTCGCATGACTCCCGCGATGCTCGAACCCGGAACCTTCGGTATCCGCGTGACCGGATCGCGCACTATGGTGTTGTCCACCCGGCCCAGCCGAGTTCCGCCTGTACCGACATGGATGGGATCGAGCGCCATTCCGGCAAATCGAAATGTCACAAAACCTTGATTATTTGTTGTCATCGGTCACCTCCGGACACTTGCTTTTTTAATACGCTCATGTGCCATTCCAGACTCCAGTCCAGGAGTCCGTCCCCAGCGGCTTCCACCAACGTCTCAAGGCAAGCGCCTCGAACACCAAGACGTTCATGGAACACTGCACGTGCGAAATCGAGCCATGCCGTCTTTCCTCCCTCGTACCATGTTCCGTCCGGCCCTTGCCAAGCCTCGCGCCGCTCGACAATTTCCGACCATGCGCCGCGGAGCGCGGTATGGCTTGGTGCATGCCGGCCCATCAGCTTCCAGAGATCTTTCATCCGTAGCCATTCCGTTAGCTGTCTGCGACACAACGGTTCGAAACGCCTGGCCGTGCTGTCCATGAAGAGAGTGGAAATAAGCGAGGGATAAACGAAAATACCGTCCCCGCCTCGCAAGTCTTTCACGTGCCTGAAAACCCGGCCGTCGGGATGTCGGAAATCCAGAGGAAAGCGAACCTGTCTATCTTCCACGTCAAGGTACGGATAAAATACGTCTTCCCGTCCATCGGGGAGTCTGATGGGTATGGTTTGAAGAAGCTCTTGCCGATGATCTAGCGACTTGATGCTGAGAGCGGTGACGCCCTCCCGCGTTTCGCATGCCGCCACCCGCCAGGTTTCAGGCTTCTTAATCCCATCCAGATCACCCTCGATGTTCCGCGCCGCTTCTATCACGGCCTGAAACGGCGTCATCCTGGGAAAGGCCACGACGCCGATCCGAAGCGGCAGCCGGTCCCAGACACGAGCGAATTGCTCCTTCCATCTTTCTATCGCTCGATCTACGCACTCGGAGGCGGCTTCAAGCGGCAGAAGGACCCGAAAGCGCACCGGGGAAAGATCGAGAGGGATCACCGGATGATAAACGCCCAGAGCGCCAGCAGCATCCGCTGTCGAATGCACCACAAGTCGTTTGGCGTTCACACTATCGTCAGCTTTCAACTCCAGAGTGATTCCGCGCAGGCAATCCTTGTCTTGCTCGGGTTTCAGAAGTCGAGCCAGGTTGCAGATGGTGAGGAAGTCCGTTGTTTGTTCCCGATACAACAGGCTTACGGGAGCGTCCTCATAACGTCCGCCATAGGTCTGCCGGTCTTCCCACGAACCGGAAGAACCGTTATCCGGCCTGATAACCAAACGGTGCACGCGCCAGCGGTTCTGGTCCGCGGCCGCTATGTCGCGGAATTCAGCAAGCAACGTTTTGAAGAAATCCTCGGCCTGCCTTTCAAAGCGATAGATGCGACCAGGTGAGGCGAGCTTACGGAACAATTGATGAGCGAGCCATCCAGCGCGTGCGTTCTCGTCGATGGCGTCCCATTGGGGTGAGTCGGTTCGGTCCTCGACGATTTTGGAGAAGAACGACGGCCAACCTGTCTCGTGCTGGTACCCCTCCTGAAGGTTGCTCAGCACGGGGTCTGCCTTGTCAAAGGAACGGAGTTTTCCTTTGATGTGCTTAAAGAGGCTGCCGAAACAGGTGGAGGGATCGATGGGGTCTGGCTGGTTTTTCAAGACAGGATTGAATTTGCGCCATTCCGGAATGGCCTGCGTCCTGAGCGCATCCAGCCGGGTTCCGTCAAGCCAGGGCTCGATGTCTAGGCTCATCGTGACGAGGGCGACGCGGTCATTTGCATCGGCCACCTCGCTGATCCAGATGGAGTCTGGGCCGAACTCCCCGTCCAACCAATTGTCCAGGCGATGAGTCCGCCGAGCCTTACACGGGTCGCAAGGCCTTTGCTTGTCTGTCCCTGAGCGGCTTCCACGCACAAGACATACCGGACAAACATGGCCATCCGGTGAATCCTGCCCGGGAATTTGCCAATTGCGAAAGAGCGGCACGGCCATCGTTTCCCGCGCCTTCCGGATTTCCTCCGTCATCCGCACAAGAGATCGGGAAGGCTCGCTGATGCTGCAATAAGGGGGCGTCTCGAGGTTGGCATCGCGAGCATAACTGTCAATCTGCTCCGTCAGCCAGCTTCGCCAAGCTGCGATCTGTAAATCACCACCCAGATACCCTTGTTTGCCGTGATCGAATCGCTCTCCTGGGAACGAAAAGACACAGGCATCTCCGTCCGCGTACAGTAAAGCACCTGTAGCCAAGTCGACTTCAACAAGTTTACGGACTCTGGTAAAAAACTCGTCCAGCGCCAGCCGCGCCCCGGTCCAGTCACCGATCTTCACCGCCCGGGCTTCGTAGTGGTCCGCCCCGATCCCGATGGTTAAGAGCCGCCAACGGGTCTGTTGTTTGAGTCCATTTCCGGACCAGGGAAACGAACTGCCTTCCAGAATCGCCCCGGCCGCGGCGCTTTTGAACAAGGCGGCCGCGACATAGGATTGGTCAAAGAGCGTGACGTCGTTGTTCGGCAATCTGGTTTCGGCCAGGATGCTGGTAAAAGCCTTGCGCAGCCATCCATCAGGGCCAACCGTGGCATCGCGCCAACGCCACCAGCCATAAATGTCGTTTGGGGAACTGTTGTCGCCAAGCTGCTTCAGCACGGTGAGGAGCTGCTCAATTTGCTCAAGGAGGCGTTTCCAGCCAGATTCAGTAAGCAATTCAGGAGGGTCGGCTAACAGATTTCGGACAGGGTGGCCGAAGGCCGTGGACAACCACATGTGGGTGACATCCTGGCCAAGATACATAGAGGTGGCTGATGGCAGATTCTTTTCGATACCCGACGCCATGGCGTGACCGGCCTGGAGCAGGCCGAGCAACCCTTCGTCTCTTTGGGTATGCTTCCTGATAAAGTCCGTGAGAGTGGCAGGCCAGGCTTTTGTATCCAACGCGAATTTGTCTTTCACCCACTTAAAGTGATCATCCCATGGGAAAGCAGGGCTTTCTAATTCATCCCACTTTTCATATTCGTAGTCGCTTTTTTGCCCGCCGTGATTCCGCAGGAACTCGATCTTTGCCTTGCCGGTCATATGAAGCCAGCCGATTGCCTCACACGCCAAAAGCATAGGGCGATGTTGCCGCAATGTGTCCAGAAGTTGAAATCCCGTCATTGGTCACCTCCCTTCCGGGCAATTCGTCTTTTCATCTCCGCTTTGAAACCTTCCGCATCCTCTGAAGTGAAGGAACCAGGTTGGCTCTGCTCACTTACCAAAGTGCCAAGGTCCTGAAGGCTGTGGAGAGTCTTTTTAGTGGATCGCAGTTCAGCCTTTGGAGGTTGCGTGGAGGCCTTCAACATTCCTTTCCAGGTACTGATTCGAGCAGTGCCCCACCCGGCGGTGCGTTTGGCGGAGAAGCCATACGTTTCGAGAAGTGCTTTTATGCTGTCGACGAAGCTGTCGATAAAATCGCTGGGCGTGACTTTATCGCGTTCGATTTCCCCCGGCAGGGGCGCATAAAGTAGCTGTAGCCTCCCTGTCGTCCCGGCCGGAACGACCTCGTAGTAAATGGGCTGAGTCCCGGCCCGGCGGGCACGTTTGTGGGGATTGATCACTTCGAAGCCGATTTTGTTGAACCAAGTCGGGAAAAAAATGAGGCTCCCCGCCCTGAATCGTTCAGCTTCTCCTTTTTCGTTGCCGAAAAGATGGAGAATCCAGGCAGGGTCCTTCCAGCCGTCCATTTTCATATCGTGATTTTCAAGATGCTTGGATAAGCCGGCCTGCATCCGACAGGCCCAGCGAAGAAGTCCCTTCCAGGAAGCCGCTGACATGAACGGCACTCCGAAGACCCGATCCTTGCGAACCGGGTTATCCAGCACGTGAAAGGGGCGGTCGTCCTTCGAGTACCAGGGCGATTTCAGGGTGAAGGATACATCGATGCCGAACCAGGTCGAATCCGGCAGGGAAGCATGATCCCGCTCAAGGTGAAGGTCCGGAGGGAGATTGAGTTCCAGTTCAGCCGCCCGTTTCATGTAGCATTGACGCGCATTGTTCTTCTCCCTGTCACGACAGGACCAGACCACGCATCGATCCCCAAAGCCTGAAGCAAGTCCGCCTTCGTTCACCTGTTTCGGGCAGGCTTTCATTTCGGCCAGCGAGGCGTAATAATCGAAACTCATGAGCGGCCCTCCTTCCCGGCGAATAGCTGGCCAATGATCTCGTCACCGGTGAGGAAATCCCAGCCGTTCTGTCCCCAAGCATTCGCCAGACGTTGCTTCATGGCGTTGAAATCGATCAGTTCGGGTTTCACGAAGCCAAAGGTCCTCGCGGGATTCTTGAAGCTGAACACCTTCTTGCTCTCCTCTTGTGAACCGGCAAGCCATTTGGCTATTCCGTCGTTGAGGGTGGCCAACTGTTGTCTTTGGTTTTTTGCCTCCTGACGTCCGAGCACCTGGTTGAAAGTGCTGTTGTCGTTGTCTTGACGCGCAAGATACTTTCCATTCACGCACCAGAAGTGCTGCAAGGAAGCCCAGGCGAACTCATCGTGATTGAGCTTCCCCCTATTGGACAGATATTTTTTCAGATCATCACGACTTGTTTCATCGAATTGCGGAGACGTTACCATCCGCACCAGGCCATAGTCTTTGTGGTGCAGCTTGCTTGCCAGGCTGGATTCGTCCGTTGGCTTGAATACCGTCTTTCCGCCGATGGCCCCATAGTCAGCGATCAGGCGAAGGGTGGCCTTCAAGAGTGTCCACTCTTCAACGCGGATCGGACGGAGGGGTGTGAAGCAAAGACTGAAAGTTTCTTCTTGTTTGATCTGGTCTGCCTTGACATCGCCCTTCCCATCCAAGACTTCAAACCTGAACTTCCGCGCCCAGCCTGTGCAGCCGAACAGTTCGCAAACAACACAATGGTTCCGGTCTTCACCTTTCGTATTGGTTGGATCGCAGGCACTACCTCCCAGACCACGGACCAATACCTCGAACCACCAGCGGATGGAGCCGAGCAGGCCTGTAGTGATGAGGCGTTCCGGACCGGTTTTTTCCTTTATCTGACCGTTTTTTTCTTCAAGTGTGACCGACCCGGTCCACAAGTCCGTCAATGCCTCGAATTGATAGGTCCGTTCACCATTAGCAAGAGCCATCGTTCACCTCTCTTTGTCATTCCTCCGCAGTCCGCTCGATGTCTGCTTCATCGAGCGGTTCGTCCACGGCATTGCGCAGCCAGGATGGATCGAAGCCGGCAGCCGATGACCCCTCGATGCGGATTCGCACTCTCGCTCCGTCGGATTTGTCGGCCAGGTTCGCGATGGCCGGGAACGCCCTGAAGACCTGTTCTCTGGTGGCTTCGAAGGCAAAAGCGACCCGCTTCTTCCGACCGGCGGCATCCGTGCCCGTCGTGACTGGTCCAGTACCGGTTCCCACAGCAATTCCGGCCGGGCCCTCATGTACGCTCGTTGGGGAAACTGCGCCTGTATCGACGGGGAAAGCGCCTGCGGGTTGGACCGCCGGGGCTTCCGGGACTGCTGCGGGCATCATAAGAAAGCCGGAATCGAAATCGACTTCGTCTTCGGCAATGGAACGACCGAGAATCACCTTGTCGCGATTTACCTGGTATCTTCCGTCAGGACCAAGAACAGGGCTACCTCCACTGACGTATGCGAAGACGCCTTCCGATACACCGCGAGCGATCCCCTTGCGCAGGACGGATGCGGATTCCAACCGGGGCGGCGCAATATCCCGGAAAAACGATTCAAGGATATCGGATGCCTTGATTCCCATGAGCGGCGGCTCTCCTTCAACTAAGGACTCACCGAGCCGCACACGCTCGGCAATTTTCCGCGGGGTCACCGATCCGTGAACGCGCGGCGTCCCCACACTGGTAAGCAGCTCCATAATGCGCTCGTGGACGCCGGTCGCCTGAAGTGGTCGCCCGCCCCGTTCCACTTTCTCTATTTCCAACTCGCCGTCCTGAACCCGAGGCAACCAAACAGCCGTGTAAAGCTCCCGGAAGCAAGATTCAGCAGCAGCCTGCTCGGTGCGTTTCCTCTCCCGGAGTTGATCAAGCTGGTCCTTGGTGAGCCGGAGTTGCTGCTTCTTGGCTTCCACGCGGTCGATGGCAAGCAGGTATCGAACAGCGCGCCGCAGTGCCTCGATTTGTTTCTTCTCGGGTATCGCGAGTCCCAGCCCGTTGCGGAAACGCCTGGGACGATCTCCGTACTTGGTCAGGTGCTCCTTGGCCTGACGTTCCTGCTCCGCCTTGCCATCAGCGGCGAATTCAAGAGGCAGGTAGGCAACGAGGAAGCGAGGGTCCTCGTCGGGGATGTCCTGGCTCTTCGCCGGCCAGACGATGGCCGTGTGGTGACCGCTCAAACGGGCATCCAGCATCTCCTTGATTCGGCTTCGGACCGGGCCATGACCCCGAGCTTGAGAATCCTCCCGGGCAACGGTCTGCTCCGCGTCCTCGATCAGCTTGGTGACATTCGGGTCCTTCT
>JBBIRK010000009.1:0-54689 GCA_037441845.1 Candidatus Zixiibacteriota bacterium | reverse complement strand
AACGGCGGCCGTAACTATAACGGTCCTAAGGTAGCGAAATTCCTTGTCGGGTAAATTCCGACCTGCACGAATGGTATAACAACTTGGGCGCTGTCTCAACGAGGGGCTCGGCGAAACTGTAGCAGCGGTGAAGATGCCGCTTACCCGCATCGGGACGGAAAGACCCCGTGAACCTTTACTCTAACTTGATACTGAGTTTTGGTTGTCTGTGTAGAGCATAGGTGGGAGGCTTTGAAGCCGGTCCGCCAGGATCGGTGGAGCCAACAGTGGAATACCACCCTCATACTGCCGGAGCCCTAACCTTTGACCGTGAAGCCGGCCAGGGGACAGTGTCAGGCGGGGAGTTTGTCTGGGGCGGATGCCTCCTAAAAGGTAACGGAGGCGCCCAAAGGTTCCCTCAAGCTGTTTGGTAATCAGCTGCAGAGCGTAAAGGTATAAGGGAGCTTGACTGCGAGACCTACAAGTCGAGCAGATGCGAAAGCAGGGCTTAGTGATCTGGCGGTCGCGCGTGGAAGCGCCGTCACTTAACGGATAAAAGGTACTCCGGGGATAACAGGCTGATCTCCTCCGAGAGTTCACATCGACGAGGGGGTTTGGCACCTCGATGTCGGCTCATCACATCCTGGGGCTGGAGAAGGTCCCAAGGGTTCGGCTGTTCGCCGATTAAAGTGGTACGTGAGCTGGGTTTAGAACGTCGTGAGACAGTTCGGTCCCTATCTGATGCGGGCGTAGGATACTTGCGGGGAGCTGTCCTTAGTACGAGAGGACCGGGATGGACGGACCTCCAGTACACCTGCTATCGCGCCAGCGGTACGGCAGGGTAGCTGACGTCCGGAAGGGATAAGCGCTGAAAGCATCTAAGTGCCAAGCCCACCCCAAGATTAGGTATCCCGTCGCAAGACCTAAAGGCTCCTGGTAGACTACCAGGTCGATAGGCCACAGGTGTAAGTCCAGCAATGGATTCAGCCAAGTGGTACTAATCAGCCGTGCGACTTGACCTTAAATTTCTACATCACCTTCAATCGTCAAGATAACCACCATGTTCTGTTAAGATGTCAAAGAGAATTTTGACAAAAAAATATTTCTCGGTGGCAATGGCGAAGGGGAAACACCCGTTCCCATTCCGAACACGGCAGTTAAGCCCTTCAGCGCCGATGGTACTGCCCGGGCGACCGGGTGGGAGAGTAGGACGCCGCCGGGTTAAATAAGAAACCCCCGATTGATTTCAGTCGGGGGTTTTATTCTATCCGAACGAACCCCCTTGCTTTTCCGTGATAATTGCTTGTCATTCCCGCGAAAGCGGGAATCCATGGCCGATGCTGGAGTAATCCTCGGCATCGCAATAAAGCATCGCTCTCGGTGTGCCACAGTCATATTCTCGCGACAATACCCCGATTGCGATTGACATGGCAGGCGATAAGCCATAAGATTATCGATATGGACAGCAAATTCGGTTGCGCCTTGGCGTTGTCGACAACGCTCGCTATATTGTTCTTTTTTCTTAAGTTTTCCAAACCGATCGCCTGGCTGTTGAGCATTGCAACTATGACTCTTGTCATCGTAATCGTCGGATATTCCCATAAAATCAGCAAGAAGCAAGACGAGGAAATAGTAGCGTTCATTTCCAATATCGGCCGAGAACATTCTTTCAATGCCAAGCTCTATCAAATCATCGAATCGAATTTCAAGAAGGCCTTTATATCGCCATAGACGATGACCATCGCCTGATCATGATAGGGGAAATGAACACATATCAAGGCACCATAACATACAATATCGTCAAAGTCTCCGACATTCCCGATATCGAACTCACCGAAAACGGAAAGGGAACCTTGGGTTCCAACATGCCGAATATCGTAGAGATGGCGGCTATCGGCGGAACGCTTTTCGGAAACGTCGGCGCGATAGTCGAGGCGATCGCCGGAATGGAAAGCAAGAAGATTTCCGATGTGTCATTGGTTCTGGCCGTAAATGATCTCGCGACGCCCTACATTCAATTGCAGTTTCTCTCCAAACCGTGGACCGCGGCGACCCTAAACATCTGAAGGCATTGGCTGATGCGAAAAAATGGCACGGCATGATAAACGTGCTCTTGCATCGACAGAAAAGGAACGAAAACTAATCATGTTGTCTCGTTATTCTTTTCAAATATCAACAGCTCCGCGTCAGATCATGGCAGGATCAGGGACTAAAATGTCCCCCGAAAAAAAATCTAAAATACGGCCGGCCCCTTTTCAACTTTGTCTAATCACGGTTCTGCTGATATTATCCGCCTGCGGCCGCGGCCCGAATATCGACAATTGGATTTGTTTCAAAGGCGATCCGCAACGGACCTCATTTACTGGCGCCGAAAAGCCGACTGGAATCCTCGAATTAAAATGGGAATTGAATATCGGTATCCCCACCGCATCATCGCCGGTGATTTCCGGCGACACCCTGTATATAGGAACCGATTCAGGCTTGGTCGCAGTGAACATCAACGGCGGAAAATTACTTGCCGAATTCAGGACGACGGGCCAGGTTTTCAGCACTCCGGCGATCGACGGGCGCCTGCTCTATTTCGGGTCTTGGGACAGAAAGTTTTATGCGCTCGACCGATTCACTTTCACGATAGCCTGGGAGTTCGCCGACAGCGGGGCTTTTGATGTCTCGCCGCTTGTGGATAATGCAATAGTCTATACCGGCAATTTCACCGGTTATATTTATGCGCTCGAAAAAGCCACCGGCAAATTGATTTGGAGTTTCAAGAGCGATCATTGGGTGGTTTCATCCCCGGCGATTCTCCACGGACGTCTGTTTATCGGGAGCTCCGATTCGCGGCTGTATTGTCTCGACAAAAATACCGGCGAGCTGGTTTGGAGATTCAAAGCCGGCGCTGATATAGCCGGCACTCCGGCCGTGATATCGTTCGATAACAACGATAGAATCGTATTCGGCAGTCATGACCGCCATATTTATTGCGTCGACTGCAACAGCGGCCAGGAAATCTGGCGATTCAACGCCGGCAGCGAGGTGTTTTCCTCGCCGGCGTTCGACGGTAAACGGATATATTGCGGCGCGACTGACGGCCAGATGTTTTGTTTGGATCCATCGGACGGCGGCCTTCTCTGGCAATTCACATCGGGCGATATAGTATATTCGAGCCCGACCGTTGCCGGCAATCGTGTTTATTTCACCTCGAACGACCGTGTCGCTTACTGCTTGCTTGCAGAAAGCGGAGTTTTGGAAACCTCGTTCGCCATGAAAGCTCCTTCGAATTGCACCCCTGTTATTGCCGGAAGACACCTTTACGTCGCCGACCTGATAGGGAATATCTACGCTCTTCATTGATCGCGGCACTGATCAATTAGCCGTAAAAGCAAATGCCTATCGTCATAATAAATTCGGCGGATTTTTTGAATGAATTCCGATTTTCATGAAAACATGAAGGACCATCGCATGCCGTTCGAACTGCTCTTCATCGGCAATCGACCGTCATTCACGCCGGAGTTTATTTCTTTTTGACTTATCGTGCCGATTGTTAATAAAATTAAGCCAACGTCCAAACGCAGCCTTTCGCGGAAAGGGGATAGCATGGCGACTTTAGAAGTCATAAAATTGGATTTCGACGATGAAAAGACTTTAGTGCAAAAATACCCCAATGAAAAAATTCAACTTGGAAGTCAGCTTATAGTCAATCAATCGCAGGAGGCCGTATTCGTAAACGGCGGCCGGGTTTGCGATCTGTTCGGGCCCGGCACTCACACTCTGAGTTCAGCCAACCTGCCGATCCTCTCGACCCTGATTAATATACCATTCGGCGGTCGCTCGCCCTTTTCCGCCGAGATCTGGTTCGTGCGGAAAACAATCATTACCGGTATCAAATGGGGAACAACCAATCCGATAGTTATCGACGATCCAGCAACAGGGGTGACTATGCTGATCAGAGCCTATGGGGAATGGGCGTTCACGATCGATGATTCTCCTGCTTTCCTCACTCAGCTGGTCGGCACCGAAAAGGATTACGATTCCGGAAAATTGTGGAATCTTTGCTTCAGCCTGGTATTGCAGAATTTTACGGTCGCTTGCAGCAAAACGGCTAACGTAAATAAGGTGCCGATCAGTCAATTTAACGCACATCTCGATCAGATTGCAGATTTGACGAGCAAAGAAATAGAACGTCAACTCACCAAATACGGTATTTCCTTAAAGTTTTTCTTGATTCAGGCCATCGATATCAACGAACGCGAATTGACGAAAATCCAGGATACCCAATTGAACGCTTTTGCTCTCGACAAGCTGTCCGAGAAAAAGGTGAGCGATGCCTACAAAACCGTAAGACAGTTCGACGTGCTCGACAAAGCGGTAGACAAGCCGGGAACCACCGGCGATCTTTTGGCGGCCGGTATGGCAATAGGCGGCGGCTTGGCGGCGGGAGCCAAGGCCGGCAAGCTATTCGGTGACTCCGGATCCGAAACCTCCCCGAAAGATGATATCAGCGGCAGACTCAAGATGCTGAAAGACCTGTTGGATAAAGGGTTGATCACCCAAGAGGAATACGACAAGAAACGAAAGAGCATTCTGGAGGAGATTTGATTTTATGAATCTGACCGATAGACGTAAAACGCCGGTGAATGCCGTCCTAATCAGCTATCTGATTGCCGCCGCTGTCTTCTTGCTGGTGCCTTTGATTATAATCCCCGCAGCCGACAGATCAGCCTATTATTGGCCGCGCTTGCTCTGGTCGCAATTTCTTCTTTTTCTGGTCTGGTTCGTATCGCGCAGAGCTCTCCTGATATCAACGGATAAAATCAAAAAAGACTCCGGCGGCTTCTGGCCGTTCTTGGTTATGCTTGTTTCAGCTTATGCGTTGCTAAGTTTTTGCATGATGACGATACACGCTTTCCTGCCTGCGAATGATTCGCTTGATCGCTTGCATTTGGTGATGCAGATTATTCTTACGGGAAGCGCAGCGATTATTTCTTTGATCGCCCGTTTCGCCACCAGCGCCGGTATCGCCAAGATCAACGTCCCATTCGCCGGCGGAGTATCCCCGAGGGAATTGGCGATCGCTCTCGGCGCTGAGATGGAAAGATTAAGAATCGCCGCAAGAAACACGCCATCAGCGGAAATGAAAGCTTTGGCCGAATCGCTCGATTACCTGCAACAGCGGATCGAACTTTCCATACCTCAAATTCAAGCCTTCGACGATAAGTCGGAGTATTCTGAGATCGCCGCGAAGATAGTCGCGCTAAACCAGCGCCTTTCGAAAGTCGATTACGATTCACCCGATCGTAACAAGCTATGCAACGGCATCAAGGCGGAGGTGGATAATCTTTTGCCGTCTATAGGTGCTTTTGCCAAAAACCTGAGGAGATAATTTGCTCGAGGCAAGCCGCTGTCCTCAATGCACAGCCCCGGTGCCCGACTCCGCCGACCGCTGCGAATACTGCGCTTCTTATTTCAAAATCAGTCGTTTGGATCAACTGAATATGGCGAGTGAGGATGCATTGCGCTTTTGTATAAAAGACTATCAAGGAATTCTCCAATCCGACCCTGAAAGCGGCCAGGCTTTTTTAAGCCTTGGGTTGTGTTTTTTGCGACTGGGCCTGCATAAAGAAGCCCTGGAAAATCTTCAGAAAGCATGTGACCTCATCCCGGCAAGTCCTGAACTTTACTATTATATCTCTGTAGCCGCTCTCAACGGCAAACGACCTCGACTGGCGAAATTACAAGACATAAAAAAGATCGAAAGTTACCTCGAGGCCGGACTGAAAATAGATTCCGATAATGCGATCTTGCTTTATTTAAGAAGCATAATTAAAGAGGACTATTACAAAGCCCACGGATTGAAAGAATCTCCGAGTTCTGGTTATTTCTATAAAAAAGCCCGAAAGCACGGCCTGACTGAAGAACAAATGGACAATACTCTGAAATTGATTGGACTTTCCCGCGATCTGATCGAAACGCCCGAGGAAAAGCAACAGCGGGAAAAAATCGACAAGAAAAAACGACTTAGAATACAATTATATTTTCTGCCCCCTATTTTCTGGTTTGTAGCGGTCGCTTTCATATTTCTCGGTATTGGGGGAATTATAATGAACCTAAAATATCATGAACCGATTTCATCGTTCTTGATACTGACCATATTGGCCATTACGATTACCGTATATTTGGCTTTGAAAAGGGCGAATACAGCCATGATCGACCGGTATTTTATCGAAGATCTCGAAATGCTGAAAAACAAAAAGGCGATCGATAAATTGGGAATCGATCCGCGGCAACTCGTTAGGGAAAACGCTATTGCTTATGGGCCGGTCATCGAAGGCAAGGGCAGAACATCAGTGATAGACCGCAAGGACAAGAAGGTTCGTTACCGGAAAATCCAAGTTTTCGTTGCCGCTTTCGGCACCCACCAACTACTGACCTACCAGTGTGTTTTCGATTTCACCACCGGAAAATCGACCAAAGAAACCACTGATGAATTTTTCTACAACGATATCGTCTCCGCCTCGACCGGAATAGGATTCTGGGAATACCGAGTGAACGGCAAAGTAATCAGCGATAAGGAAGTTGAGATATTCAAATTGACCACATCGGCGGGAACCGACATATCTATCCCGATCCGCTCGAAATACATTAAATCTTCCGGCGACAAAGCGATCGCCCTTGCAGGGGATACGGTTCAGGCGATCCGCTGCATGCTCAGGGAAAAGAAGGCGAATTGATTTTGTGATCGAACCCCGCCGAACGCCGCCTGTTAAAAAACGATTGCCTTCGCCTTAATTCCGCTGTCCGCCCATTAATTCAAGAGCGCCTTGATGTGGGCGTTGATTTCGTCGATATTATCCGAATCGGGATTTTTCTCTGCGAAAATCCTAAGCCATTCGGCTGCTTGGCTCTTGTCGCCGATAATATTTTCATACAGATCCGCAAGTTTCAGCGGAGCAAACATCCCCTCGGTGGTCTTGGGGAATTTCTCATGAAGCGTTTTTAATGCGGCGACCGCGGCCTGGAAATTCTCCATCTCAAGATAGCAACGAACGAGATATCCTTGCGCTCTGGCGGCCACCGCCGGGTTCGAGGTGGCCGGATCGGTATATTTCTTTATATACTCCTCGGCTTGACTGAAAGCCCTCGAGCTGAGTTTATGGTCACCTTTCTGCTTATAATAATTGGCTATGTATAGCGCCGACTCGAATCCTTTTTCCGAACCGGGATAGGTCGCTTGAATGAAATTGAGTTTAGCCAACGCTCGATCCCATTGGCCTTCTTTCTCATAGCAAAGCGCCATCAGATAATCGGCTTCGATGCTCATAGGATTTCCGCTCTGTCTTCCTTCCATTTCTTTCACGGCGTTACGGGCATCCGCGTATCTTTTCTGCTCATATAGACAAAGACCGAGTGCTATTTTCGCCGCGGATAGTCTGGGATCGTTGGGAAATGCCTTTATGAATCTCCTGTAAGTATTCTCCGCCTGGTAAAAGTCTTTCAAGTTATTCATCTGAATCTCGCCGATCATGAGCAGGATTTGCGGCGGCGGCCCACCTATGGAATCATCGCGCACGAGTTCGAGTGCGGCGATCGCCTCTTTATATTTATCCTGTTGCAAATATGCGGCGATTCTCTTGCCGATAGCGACATTGGCCACCTGGGTTCCCGGATATTCCTTTTCGAGGCGACCATAATACTCGCGCGCCCGCTGGAGCATGGTGTCGAAAGAAACATAATCGCCGGCCTTGCGATACAATTCGGCCGATTTTATCATTCCCCCCAGGGCATCCATATTGGGATTTTGCGGCACGACCAAAGGAAGATATTCCTGGGCAAGTTCCGCATATAATCTGGCTGCGGCTTTGTAATCCCGGCCCTTTTCTTTGGCGATCGCCAGATACGATTTTACCGCGTTGCGCTGAACCGGCGTGGTTATCGGATTGTCATAGACTCTCTTGAAACTTTCGAACGCCTTGGCGTAATCCCTTTTATCGAGATAAAGAAGACCGATCCGCGTCTGTGCCAACGCCGCTATGTTCCAGGCCTGCTTCCTTTCCGCCGACGCCCGAGCTATCTGGACGGAATCGGATGTTGCCTTGATCGCTTTCACCACTTTGCCATAGGCTGCGAAAAGGGAATCGAATTCAGCGGAAGTCAGCGGCTGGCCTTTGTCGATCATCCTCTGCTTTAGCTCATCGGCTTGGGCCAGCTGCTTTTCCATATCGAATCTCAGCCCGGCATCCGATTTTTTTTCGCATCCCCAAATGATCAGAGCCAAACTTAATCCGAACGATAATAATTTTACTCTTGCCATTTAATCTCCTGCATTGCCGGAATTCTTGCCAATTTAATGTTGAATAATTATACAATAATTTCCATTGGATATGTTACGGAAATAATTAACTTCGCGGTGAAATCTATCCCTCTGCCGATTGATCCGGTTCCAAGCCTTTATATTCTTCAGGCCAAGGCGAAGTATCCCATAATTTCCTATAGAAGATAAGTGAAATCGATACGCTCATACTCCGTGCGTACACTATTGTAAATCGCACGAAAATTGTGCGAATGAATCAATCTGGACGCATATCCAATTCCACAACCGCTTATAAGTCAATGAATTATTAGAATTGCCGCGGGTGGCATGCTTCTTGATTTATATTCCTGCAAAAATGACAATGGAGGTTTCGAGATGAGATCGATTGCAGCAATAATAGTGGCCGTGGCATTGACCATGATTTCCTGCGCCGATAACGATGTAATTGTCGATCATGGATACGATTACGAACCTGCCGCGCCGACCGGACTGAACTCGATTACCGGCGACGGCGAAGTCTATTTATATTGGTATATCGTCGATGAGCCGGATATCGAATTCTATCATATTTACCGTAGTGAATCCGGAGCCTACGGCGGTTTCCATCGCCTGGCCACGGTCGACTATAATGACGACGACTATATCGATCGCAACGTGACCAACGGCCATACCTATTATTACCGTATATCGGCCGTCGATTATTCCGGGCAGGAATCGGAGTTATCCGATTACGTAATGGACACGCCTCGACCCGAGGGTCATAACGAAGTCATTTATGATTATCACGAAAGTTCATATTATAACCGCAGCGGATTCGATCTCTATGCCGGCGCATACGTTCCCTATGATGACGTCGATTGCGATATATATCTCGATTACGACGCTGACGCCGGTGGCTATTTCGTCGCCGTGCGCCATGACGATTATTATATCCAGGATTTCGGCTATGCCGCCGATTTCGACGATGTCGGTTACTCACCCGAGTACGGTTGGTCGGGATTCCGCTATGCCGAGGCGATCGAGGGACATGTGTATTTGTTGAAATTGAATCATTTCAATGAGTGGCATTATGCCAAAATCAGGATTAACGATCTGCGTTCGGGGCCGCGTTCTATGCAGTTTTCTTGGGCCTACCAGACCGATCCGGGCAACCGCGAACTCAAGATCAACCCGACGGCGGTCAAGCATCAACCTGCACCAGCCGACAACACGGCGGCCGGCGGCGAGACGGCGATAAAGTAAGTTATTCATTATAACGACAATATCGGACTTCACGTAAAAGAAAGGCGGTGTTGAAATGACCAAATACAGAATCCTGATAACGATGATGTTGCTCATGGCCGGCTTGACCGCAAACAGCCGCGGCGAACAGCACGGCTTGCGTAAGACAAGTAACCTTGATATAGACATCTGGGTTAATAAAGGCGATGATGCGACCTACTATTACGGCGAGGACGTTGCCGTGTATTTCCGCGCCAGCGACGATTGCTATGTGGTAGTGTATGATATCGACCCGGCCGGCAATGTGGGAGTTCTATTCCCTCGCGATTACGACAACGACTGTTTCGTCGAAGGAGGAAAAATTTATCGCATCCCCGATTACCAGGACGATTACCGGCTTGAAATCAGCGGGCCTCGGGGCTACGAATACATTTATGCAATCGCCAGTTACGACTATATCAGGCCGCCCGATTTTATCCGATACGAATCATACGACTACAGCGACTGGGATTACTATAACTCGGATTTCGTGCACGCCACCCGCGGGGAAAGGGAACGGTTCGTCGCCGATTTGAACGATAGGATAGTGAACGGCCCCTATGTGCAGGCATCGGTCTCTTTCTACATCAACAACTATTATCGCCATCATCGCTGGTATCGTCATTGGTACTACGATCCGTATGCGGTGGGCTCGGTCTGGATCGGCGTCGACTGGCCGGGCTGCGAGGTTTGGATAGACGGATGTTACTGGGGAATCGCCCCGATTCTTGTTCCTTCGATTTATATAGGCCGTCACTGGGTATGGATATACTACAACGGCTACCCTTGCTGGCATGATTATGTTTATGTTTATCAAGGACGCCGGGCGCACGTCGATGTCAAAATAAAACGCCGCGATGGCCGAATCGTGCGTTACGATGGCCGTGATGACGATAAAATTAGACGTTGGGAGCTCAAACACGAAAGATATAAAAACGAGGACGACTTTTTCACCGATAACTCGAAACACAAGATCCGAACCGAAAAAGTCCTTCGCCGGCCTCCGGATAAAATTATCGAAAAATACGGCGGCAAAAAACAGAACGTGGGCGGTGATCGCGGTTATAAGGTGAAGGTGTATGAGACCGACATCGATAGAGCCGTCAAGCTCGACAGCGGGCGGCCGATCCAGGGCAGGGAAGATCGCAAATACGACAATTCGTCGCCGGATCGAATCCGCGGAATAACTCCGACCAGAGATGATATGGGAAACAGGCGGAAAATCACCGATACCGAGGCTAAACCGCTGATTAAACAGCCCGCTGAGATCGAAAAAGACGCACCCAAGGTAATCAAAGAGAAAAAGTCATCGCCCCAAAAAAACGACGATGATTCTCAAAAACCCGAAAATCGGGAAATCAAGAGCAAGGATAGCGGAAAGCAGCCTTCGAAAATGGAACCGACGCGCAAAGATGACAGCCAAAATTCAAATCATAAGAGGGGAAGAAAATGAACTGGAAACCGAAACTTGTAGCAATTGCCATCGTGCTGATGACCTTCGCGGCGAATCAAGAGTTGATGGCGGTTAAAAAGGTGCCCAAGAGCGGCGCCGATTCGGCAACGGCAAAAAGCCAATCACCGGAAACGAAGGCAAGGCCATCAAAAACACCCGAGGGGACACATCAACCACCTCCGCCGCCGGAACCGGCCAAGATCGAAAAGGATAACTTTATCGATGCGGATGGCGACGGCATAAATGATAATTTCCAAAAGTCAAAGCCGCCGGAAATAAAAAGAGATAAGGCGGGACCGCGTGAAAACCAACCGCAACCGAAAAAGGAAGCGCCTCCCGAAAGGCAAAAACCGAAAAGCGAGGAACAGCTGACCAAAAAGATTAAACGCTGAATTCCGAATCCGGCGCATTCAAGACCATTTTGCCTGAAAAGATGTTGGAATTTTATTTAACGAGAAAACGCGGACGACGAGCCGCCCTATAAGCAAAGCCCGTAAAGCCGATTCACGGAGTCTCGATCTTGTATTGTCTGATTTTCAAACGCAGGGTATTCCGATGAATCCCCAGAAGGGTTGCCGCCTGGGCCAATTTCCCATCGGCCTTTTTTATCGCTTTAATTATCGTTTCTTTTTCGATCTCGGCCAGATTCAGAGATTGGCTTTCGGCGCTTCCCTGAATCGCTTCCGCGACTATGCCGCCAAGCGAATCGACATCGATTACATCTCCTCGGCAAAGGACGACCGCCCTTTCGATAGTGTTTTCCAGTTCGCGGATATTCCCCGGCCAAGGGTAACGCATCAACATGTCTTTCGCTTTCGGGGTTAAACCGCTTATTGCCCGCCCGCTGCGCGCCGAAAATCGCTTGATGAAATGCCCAGCCAAAAACAAAATGTCATCTTTGCGTTGCCTTAGCGGCGGCAGAAACAGGGGCACGACGTTCAGCCGATAGAAAAGGTCCTCCCTGAACAGCCCTGCGGTGATTCTTTCTTCGAGGTCGCGGTTGGTGGCCGCAATCAATCTGATATCGACTTTGATACTGGTGTTTCCTCCGAGTCTCTCGAACGTTTTCGATTCGAGCACGCGTAGGAGTTTGACCTGGATCGGCATGGGCAAATCGCCAATTTCATCGAGAAACAACGTTCCACCGTCGGCCAATTCAAAACGGCCGATCCGCCGCTTGGCCGCACCGGTAAAAGCTCCCCTTTCGTAGCCGAATAATTCGGACTCGAGCAAAGTCTCCGGCAGTGCGGCGCAGTTCACCGCCAAAAACGGACCGTCCTTGCGGTTCGAACCGGCATGAATCGCTCTTGCCGCGAGCTCTTTTCCCGTCCCGGATTCGCCTCGGATCAATACGGTCGAATCAGACCTGGCCACGAGAGAAATATCCGCCAACACCTTAAGAAATGATTCCGAACGTCCTAACATGTCGGGAAACGATTCGACTGTCTCCAGCCGCCGTTTCAAATAAAGATTTTCCGCGATCAGGCGTTGATTTTTTTCGATCTTCTGAATAATTATCGATAATTGTTCGAGATTTATCGGTTTAATCAGATAATCGGCCGCCCCGGATTGCATCGCTTTCACCGCGCTCTCGACCGAGGCGTAGGCGGTGATAACGATTACCGCCGTGTCGGGATAATTGTTCCTTATTTCGTTCAGAAGCGTCAAACCGTCCATTTCCGGCATCCGCATATCGGTTATCGCCAATTCCGCGCCTTCTTTTTCGATCAGCGCAAGGGCTTCTTTACCCGAGTCGGCCTGCCGGACGTTATACCCCTGTTTTTGCAGAAATCCCGCCAGCAACTGTCTTTGGGTCTTTTCATCGTCGATTACGATTATTCTCATTTGTCTCCTCGATCGGCAACGTCAGGATGAATGTGGTCGGCCCGCCCTCTTTGGAAATCGCTCCCAAGTCGCCGCCATGATCTACCGCGATTTTATAAGCGGCGGCCAGACCGATCCCCGTGCCGCCGGGCTTAGTCGTATAAAAAGGTTTGAAAAGATTATTCAATTGCTCGGCATTCATTCCCCGGCCATCGTCCTCAATTGAAATCCGCGCGGAAACCGTGCCGTTTGGGTTGGTGACGGTTTCGCCTTTGATTTTTACCGTTCCGTTGCGGTTTATCGCCTCGAAAGCGTTTTTGATAAGATTCGAAATGAGGCTTTGAAACGAGGGAAGATCCAAAGGCAAATTTATATCTTCCATTTCGGTGAGCAGCTTGATGTTCCTGTCGGCCGCCTCGTTGGCGTAAATTACGATGATGTCGTTGATCGCGGTTTTCAAGCTTGTCGGCTTCTTGTTGATTGTCGATGCCCGGGCTACCGACAGAATTTTTTCCACCAATTGAGACAGCTCCGCTTGCTGCTTTTCCATAGCCCCTATAAACTCTTCGAACTCCGCCTTTCCTTTTTCAATTACTATTTCCTTCTTCATTCGCTGGATCGCCAGCCCGATCGCATTGAGAGGATTGCGGATATCGTGCGCAAGACCGGCCGCCAGCGAACCAAGTTCCATCAGCCGTCGTGAGCGCTCGGCCTGTCGTTCTGTCGCCTGTTTTTCGGATATATCTTGGGCGATGGTGATGGCGCCGGCGACCCGACCATCCGCGCCGACAATAGGACTGGTGGACACATACAGCATGATCGTCTTATCATTCAGCTCAAAATGAGTTTCAAAACTGTTTTGCATACCGGTCTTTATCACTTGGGCGAACCTGAATGGATCACCCGGAAATAGTTCCGCGTAATTTTTCGATCCTTCCGCTTCGAAAACGCGGATTCCGAACAACTCCCTCGCCCTGGCGTTCGCCGTGGTGATTGTAAGCCGAGTGTCAACCGACATCACGATCCCGGCGATCGAATCGTGCAGCGATGATGATATCGCTGCCGCCTTATCCAGCTTATATTTCGCCTTGCTTAAAGTCTGCCGCCCGATCAGGAACGCCATCCCGACGACCACCAAAATCAAAAGCAGCGCCTGGGAAAGCCATACCTGCCGTTTGAACGACAACGCTGATTGTCGGTAACCGTATAATGACAGTCCGACCCTGAATAATCCTTGGAAACTTTCACCCGAATCGAACCGCTGCACGATTTCCAACACCTCGCGATCTTCGAAGGGCAGGATGCGGGAAATCGCCGAATCGGATTCGAATGCTTTTATTAAAAACGGGTCACCTTGTATCCGGTCCATCTGAGAAACTATTTTCGACGCGAACACGATGCCGTCGTAATTTTGCAGCACGATATATTCCACTCCCGCCTGACTCGATAGCTGATTCAGCAGATAGGGAAGAGAAAGCGATGTTTCCTTGCGTGAACCCTCGTTCCAAGGCTTGACTATGAGGCAATGCCGATCCGTATGAAAAGGCAATAAAGCGAAAAGAAACTGCGCGCCTGCAATCGAGCGGATTTCGTATGCGATCGAGTAGGTGTCATCGAGGCGAACGGTCGCCAGAAACGATCTTTGCAGGCTGTCGAGTTCATCCGAAATAGAAAGCGGCGCTTCATCGCGCGAAAAGGTCCGATTCATTTTAACGTCGAGCAATTCGATTCGAATAAGGCCGAGTCGCACCCATAAATTATCAATAATTCGCGATTCCGAACCGGGGCTTTCGGCCGTCAATCTGAATTCGGCGGCGATACGATCGATCGCCGATTCCGTCAACAACCGATCCGACTTGATGATATTATCCGCGGAAGAAATGAGCACGGTCGTCAATGCTTTGCCTTGTCGGGTCAGCGATGCCAATGTCGCATGTTGCCCCGCCGAGGTCGTGTAGTATCCCAGCATGGTTATCAAAACCGCAAGAAATACCACACCCAGGATAATCAGACGATAATTCAAAAAACCCGCATATCGATCTCCAGAAGCCATTTATTGATGATACTATGCAGGTTCGCGCAAGTCAAGCAGGGCTGGCGATAGGGACAGCAAATGAGGGCAAAACCTCAGTTTTTCTTGCTACAAGGACCACCAGCGGTAGATTCAGCAGGGTTTGGGCTGGTTTTTGCGCAAATGCTGGAAAAAGGATGCATCACTCGTCGAACAATTCCTTCTCGAGAGGAAAGATACCGCTCCGCGTCTGAATTATACAATACGCCACCGAAAAGATGGATACAAGAAATAAGAGTCGTTTCAAGAAGAGCAGCGACAAGCATCGATAGTCGATTTCCCATTCCCGATTGCCGTTGACTTGACAATAATGTTTTTTTATCATCAATGCCGGCAATTATCGTCGTTTTTCGCAAAGGAGGATTATTGCGACTTTACGAATTCGAAGCCAAGCAATTATACCAAGAGTTCAGTTTACCCGTTCCCCAAGCGCAATTGGTATCGACACCCGCCGAAGCCGAAAACGCCGCGACCGCCATAGGATTTCCGGTCATGATAAAGGCTCAAGTGCTGACCGGAGGCAGGGGAAAGGCCGGCGGCATTAAATCGGCCGATAATGAATCCGAAGTCATTGAGAAAGCCAGGCGGATCCTTGAATTAAAAATTAAAGGCTTTCCGGTCGAGAAACTCTTGATCGAAAAGGCGATAAAAATCAAGCAAGAGTTTTATCTCGGCATCACTCTGAACCGAGCCGACTACAAGTTGGCCCTTATCGCCTGCGCCGAGGGAGGTGTGGAAATCGAGGAGGTGGCGGAGCGTTCGCCGCAAAAGATAATTAAACTCGAATTCGATATCGATCAGGAGTTTTACGAATTTCAGGCGTTGAATCTGGCGAAAAAACTCGGTATTTCCTCGAATAAGATTCGCGATTTCGCAAAAATAGCCATGTCGCTATTCAAATTCTACAAAACGCTCGATTGCAAACTGGCCGAAATAAATCCCCTGATACTGACCCTCGATGACAATTTCATCTGCGGAGACGCCCGAGTCAGTCTCGATGACGATGCTCTTTTCCGGCACCCGCAACTGGCTGAAAGAGGAATCGAAAAAAGGCATGAAGAGGGTGAGTTGACGGAGCGCGAAAAGCTGGCTCGTCAACACGACATTCCATATCTCGATCTTGACGGTGATATCGGCATGTTCCCGGGCGGCGCCGGATTCGGCATCATGGGCAACGATTTCATCGTGCATTTCGGCGGAAGGCCGGCGAATTTCATGGATTCGGGCGGAGGACCGACTCCCGAACGGCTGGCCAAAATGCTGGAACTCCTCGACGATAATCCCCGGGTTAAGGTCATTTTCGCGGCACGTTTCGGCGGCATTTCCCGCTGCGACGATTTCGCCAAAGGGGTGGTGATGTTTTTGAAAGAGCACGGCCTTTCCAAGCCGATGGTTTTGAGAATGACCGGCAATATGTGGGAAGAAGGGGTGCGGATTTTCGAGGAGGCCAAAAAGGAATCGCCGGAACTATTTCGAAATATCGATTTTCACGGTATAGAGGTGCCGATAGAAGAGATCGCTCGAAAAGCGGTCAAGCTGGCCAAGGAGATGAGTTGATTCGCATGATATTCAGATTAGGTCTTGTCTTTTTCATGATGATCGCGATCGCAAGTTGCGCAGGTCAGGTCAATAGGGCAGGACAAGCAGAGGCGCCGATCACTTTTCGCACGATCCTTGCCGGGACAAGCAGTGCCGCTGACACGGCCGCGGTTTATCTCGTCGAAAACAACGATCAATGGCGGAAAACCTGGCGTTTGGCGACGGGAAAAATCGAACCCGCGCCGGTACCTCCCGAAATCGACTTCAAATCGACGGTCGTGATAGCCGCATTCATGGGCCAAAAAAACTCATCGGGTCACAGAATCGAAATAGCGCGTATCGTTAAATCCGGACAACTGCTCAAGGTCTTCGTGATCCATAGAATCTCAACCCAGGGTATGCTTTTGCCGGTGTTGACATCGCCCTTCCATCTCGTCAGTATCCCAAAAGGCAAGTATAAGTTAGAGGTGAAAATAGAAAAAGTGGAGGATTGATACGGCCGGGAAAAGCGTTTTATCCAAGGGCCTAAATCCAATTCGAAGGATATCAAAATGGCGATATTGATTGACAAAAAGTCGAAAATAGTTGTGCAAGGAATCACAGGCGGCGGCGGGTCATTTCATGCGAAAAGAATGAAAGCTTATGGCACAAACGTGGTGGGGGGAACCTCCCCAGGAAAGGGCGGGCAGTCGATCGATGGCATCCCCGTTTTCGATACGGTCGGCGAATGCGTCGAGGCGACCGGCGCGGATACTTCGGTAATTTTTCTCCCCGCGCGCTTTGCCAAGGATGCGGCTCTCGAGGCCATATATGCAGGATTGAAACTGGTGGTGGTGATTCCCGAACATATACCTATCGCGGATATGCTTTACGTGCGCAAAGCCGCTCTCGAAAGAGGAACGATCGTGATCGGCGGCAATACAGCAGGGATTATCACTCCGGGTCAATGCAACGTAGGAATAATCCCGGAGATGGCGTTTACCGCGGGACGTATCGGCACGGTATCACGTTCCGGCTCGCTCACCTACTATGTCGCCGATACGTTGACCCGCACCGGTTACGGGGAAACCACGTGTGTAGGGCTCGGAGGCGATCCCTGTCTCGGATCGACATTCGATGAGATATTGAAAATTTTCGATAAAGACCCCGAAACCAAGGCCGTGGTCATGGTCGGTGAAATAGGGGGAGTTTATGAGGAAAGAGCCGCTCCCCAAGTCAGCCGAATGTCCAAACCGGTGATATTCATGATCGGCGGCCTATCGGCTCCACCGGGGAAAAGGATGGGCCATGCCGGCGCGATCGTCGAGGGGAATATCGGAACCGCTCAGAGCAAAGTTAAAGCTCTTAGCGAGGCCGGCGGATACCATGCCAAGACCTTCATGGAAATTCCTGAAGTCCTCAAATCATTGAAGATTTAGCGTGGCGATTCCTGTTGTAAATCTGTATCGCAACGGCGGTTTGGAGTCAACTCACTATGGCAACCTGGCAATCACTGCCGCAGACGGAAAATTGCTTTATTTCGTCGGCGATCCCTATGCCCGCACCTTTATGCGCTCTTCGGCAAAGCCGTTGCAGGCTATCGCCCTTGTCCGTACCGGCGGCCTTCGGAAATTCGGCTTTACCCAAAAGCATCTGGCCGTTATTTGCGCTTCGCATTCAGGAGAACCATATCACGTTCAAGCGGTATCGGAAATTCTCGATCGGATCGGACTGGGACCCGAGCATTTACAATGCGGAACCCATGAACCCCTGTTTTATTTATATGCGAATACCAAACCGCCGACCGACTTGAAAATCAGCCCCTTACACCACAACTGCTCGGGCAAGCATGCCGGGATGCTGGCGCTTTGTCGTCACCTGGGATATCCTATCGAGAATTATCTCGCATTCGATCATCCCGCCCAAAAAACGATAACCGCCACTATCGCCGAAATGTCCGGTCTATCCGAAAAAGATATTCATTTGGCCATAGACGGCTGTTCGGCGCCGGTTCATGGCATGCCGCTATATAATATGGCTCTGGCATTCGCGAAATTCTCGGCGCCTTTTTCTTTGCCTACAGATTTGGCCGATTCCTGCCGCACGATTGCAACCGCCATGAACTCGTATCCCGAAATGGTTGGCGGAACCAATCGCTACGATACCGAACTTATGAAAACATGCGGAACAAAATTGATAGCCAAGGTGGGCGCCGAGGGGGTTCATTGCGTGGGCATCCTCGGTCGGGGCTTGGGCATGGCCTGTAAGATCACCGATGGCAACCGACGGGCGCTGTTTCCGTTCAGCCTCGAGGCCTTGCGGCAATGGGGGATGGTTACCCTGGCGGAGTTCGAATCATTGAGCAAATTCCATTCAATGATTTTAAGAAATTATCGAAATCTCGAAATAGGCGAATTAAAACCGGAATTCAAGCTCGAATCCGCTGGACAGTATTCGAATACTTGATTTGCGGGTGGGGCAAAATGACAAATTCGTTCGCTCGGGAAACGCTTCGATGAGATTATCGAGTTTATCGTGATTAAAAAGCAAAATCGACCCGTCGTTGTTTCATAAAATGGAAAGGGAACAAAAGATGCAGAAACTATTTCCCGAACTTGCTCTAATTTCGGATGAAGAATTGCGTAAGAAAACCGCCGCATGTATAGCCGAGGCCATAAAGCGCGGCGGCTGGAACGAAACGGAGCTTGAAAACATCCCGTTCACGCTGCTGGTGAAAGACAAAGCGGTCCCGAGTTTGATTCTGCATACTCGAGCAGTCACCCAGTGCGCCATTAAAATGGCTGAAATCATCGCGAGATCATACCCGGAATACCTTAAGATCGATCAGGATATTCTTATTTCCGGTGGACTTTTACATGATGTCGGCAAATTCCTCGAATACGGAAAGGACGGCGGCAAAATCGGCAAATCCAGGCAGGGAAAAATACTTCGGCACCCCGTATCGGGCGCTGCGCTCGCCTATGAGCTCGGTCTGCCCGATGAGGTCGTGCATATTATCGCTTGCCATTCGCATGAGGGCGATCATGTCAAGCGGAGCACCGAGGCTATCATCATACTACATGCCGACTTCGCCAATTTCGAGGCCCTTGGAGGTTAGCATCTAATTACGAATCATTCATCATCTCGGTAGTTTACATATGGTATTGACAAATTCCTGCTATTGATTATCTTGACGCATATGATTTTGCTTCATAGAAGGCGTCTCCGGCGCCGGATATTTTTACTTTCGATCATGGTCTTCTTGCTCGGCGGGACTAATCTTCTGGCCGATAACTACTTCCGCGCCGATATCTTGATCGATCGGAATATCCAAGGAAACATGTTGGATATCGCTTTGGCTGATGAATCCCAAATAGCGGTATTCGCGGCCGTGGATAATAAGGCAGTGGTTATTAAGGCGAACAAGCCGGGACATTATTCCCTGCCTAACATCGACCAATTGAGCCCGGGACAAAGGTTGTCGTTATTTATATCCGCATCCGAAAGTTCGCCGCAAAAAGCTAAGATATCGATCAATTCGGATACTTTCAAAGCCGATTTCGAACCGCCGTTGATTTTGCTTGATGGTTTGCTAATGAACATAACCGACTCCCTGACTATAGGCACTGCCGGCGCTCAGGATACTCATTCAGTGGGATTCGACCTTACGACCGCAAGAATCGGCGCAAGAGGAGAAGTCTGGATCAATTTCAGCACTGGATTCGATATAGGAGGGATAACCTGGGCCGAGTATAAAGATACCGACATATCGAATGACGGCGATCAGCAGGCGATCGATTCCATAGACGTGGTGGCGCAAACCGTAAAATTCATCCTCGATGACGGCGATGATGCCGATACCGGGCGGATCACCATAAAATTCGCGCTGGTGAATAACGACACGATCGCCGGCAATTATCACGTGACTGTGATGACCGTGGATTCTCTGCAGAATATAGTCAATAATCCGGTTGCCTCCTTGCCTTTTAATATCACTCCGGCACCTCTCGATCATATTACGCTTTCCCCCGATGGGCCTATCAATATCCCTTCGGATTCCCTGGTGATGTTTTCGGCGGCGGGATTCGACCGATACGGCAATGCAAAAACCGGACTGACTTATACCTGGAATGTAACGGTCGATTCCTGTGGAACGATCATCGATGGCACTTTTCGAGCATTGAAGGTCGGCAGCTGCAAGGTAATAGCCGCATCGGGAGGAATTTCCGATACTTCAGGCCTATTAACCGTTACTCCCGGGCCGATCGGAAGATTCACTATCTCGGGAACGCCCTCGGCACAAACCGCCGGAATTCCATTTGCTGCCCCCATTGTCGTAGCCGCTTACGATGTCAACGATAATTTGAAAACGAATTATCTCGGCCAAATCTACTTTATTTCCAATGACAGCCTTGCCACGTTGCCTTACACTCAGGCAAGTAAATATCAATTCACCGCCGGCGACTCCGGGCGACACAATTTTCCGGGTGCCGGTTTCGTCCTGAGACGCTCCGGCAATCGCACTATAAGCGTAACCGATAGCATTCGAACGACTTCATCGTCCGCAATCGCCGTCAGCCCATCCATCATCGATTCCCTGTACGTCTCGGCCGGCACGCCGCAGACCGCTGGCGTTTCATTCAACCTTTCGGTAAGCGCTTATGATGTATTCGGAAACCCCGCCAACGGTGTTGCCACAATAAGCGCAAGCTACGGCGGCGGATTATCGCCCGATGGAGTCCCGCCCGTGTATAGCAACGTAAATGTGACCAATGGCACCGGTCAGGCCCCTCAGGTCTTGACCAATGCCGTGAATACCATTTTGCGGGCGGTGGCAGGTTCGGCCGAGGCGACCACGGATACAATAACGGTATCCCCGGGAATTGTGGGACGCTTCCAAGCCTCTGGTTATCCGTCATCGGTGGTGGCGGGGCAGAGTTTTCCCTCGCCGGCCAATGACATTTTGGTTCGGGTGTATGATGTTTACGGCAATTTGAAGACTAATTTCACTGACAGCGTGTTTTTCTCCTCGACCGATGCTCAGGCGGTGTTGCCCGGGCCTTATCGTTTCACCGGCGGTGATGCCGGTCAGCATCTTTTCGCGGGTGGCGGATTCTCTTTGAGGAGCGCTGGTTTGCAGAGAATCATAGTATCCCGAGGCTCCATCGCCGACACCTCCGCGGCCATCTCGGTCGGTTCGGCCGGCGTAAGCTCGTTTACGGTATCTGCGCCCGGCGGGGTCACCGCCGGCTCGCCGTTTCTTTTGACGGTGAGTGGGGCCGTTGACAGCTACGGCAATGCCGCTTCGGGGCTGGTGAGCGTAGCGGCGGTTTCAGGCGGCGGCTCATCTCCGGGTGGCATACCGCCGGTTTATTCCGACGTGACGGTGACTTCCGGTTCCGGTGAGGCCTATCAGACTTTGACCAATGCGGTGGTGACGATATTGGCCGGCAGTTCGGGTGGATTCAGCGACTCTACGGCGGCGATAGTGGTGGCTCCGGCATCGCTGGGGGCGATTGACGCCTCTGGTTATCCGTCATCGGTGGTGGCGGGGCAGAGTTTTCCCTCGCCGGCCAATGACATTTTGGTTCGGGTGTATGATGTTTACGGCAATTTGAAGACTAATTTCACTGACAGCGTGTTTTTCTCCTCGACCGATGCTCAGGCGGTGTTGCCCGGGCCTTATCGTTTCACCGGCGGTGATGCCGGTCAGCATCTTTTCGCGGGTGGCGGATTCTCTTTGAGGAGCGCTGGTTTGCAGAGAATCATAGTATCCCGAGGCTCCATCGCCGACACCTCCGCGGCCATCGGCGTGGGAGCCGCACAGATAAGTTCATTCGTGTTGACTGCGCCTCCGAATGTCACCGCCGGGACCTCATTCATTCTTACCGCATCAGCGGCGGTTGATGCTTACGGCAATAGCGCCTCAGGAATAATCACCGTCACCGACAGCATAGGAGCGGGCAACTCACCCGATGGCACACAGCCGGTCTTGAATAATATCATAGTCGATGCCGGGTGGGGAAGTTCACCACAGACGCTGGTTCGCGCCGGAAATGCACGTCTGAAGGGAGTTGCCGGATCAGTCGTCCGCGGTACTGATGAAATACTCGTTCGTCCGGCAGCTTTGGCGGATTTCGAGCCGATCATCGCCACTCCTCAGATATCTGGATCTGCCTTTAGTTCACCGGCGGTGATTACGGCAAAAGATGGGTTCGGCAATGTAAAAACCGATTATGATGCAAGTACGGATACGGTGGTGATCAGCGCCTCCACGGGTGGGCCGATGACCAACAATATTTTGCGCGATGCCGATGATTTCAGCCTGGGTCAGGCCGATTTGGCGGCCCTTGGAGTCACCTATTCGGGAATAGGCGGGCAGGTATTTTTCACCGCCTCTTCTCAATCAGGAATTTCCGACCAATCGAACATCGTGGATGTGGTTTCACTGACCGCCGATCAGCTCTCATTGGTCAATTCCCAGGTGGCCAGAGGGGATACCGCATACGGCAGCGTTGCGTTGACTAATTTAAGCGCGCTGCCGGTAGTTATTACTACGATTTCGATTTTCGACGATGCCGGGTTCCAATTTTCCCCGATTTTCAGCCCGACTCTACCCGATACGGTTGGAGCTGGGATTGAAACGACATTCGTATTCGCCCTTCCGATAACTCCAGCGGTGTCGTTTGGCCATCATCCTCTTGCGATGAAAGTAACGGGCGCTTATGCCGGAAGATTTACATCCGATAGTTTAAGGCAATTTACGGATACGCTCGAAGTCCTGCGGGCCTCGCAAATAAGCTACGTCGATTCGTCGTTGTCGCCCAGGATGGTATCAGCGGGGCTTGCATATTCTTTCATCATCCGCCTGGCTAACGCGGGCGATGCCGCCCTGAGTTTGAGCGACACTTCACATCTGGTTCTCGGCGCAGGTCAGAGCAGTGTCAGGGCGAATCTGATTCAGCCTGCGATAATAAGTGGCGGCTCGACGGCCGAAATCGCTTTTGTTTCCACGCAGATACCCTCCGCGCTGGCCGGCAGCCGGCATGCAGTTACATTGAAATACTTCGGCACCGAGCTCGGTTCTTTTGTGGTTGATTCACTAATCCATTTCGATAGCGTTGAGGTCCTATCAGCGGTGCAGTTGAGTTATATAAACTCAAGTCTTCGTCCCGACAGCCTGCTGACCGGAACCGCAATCAACTTCACCGCCAGATTCAATAATTCCGGCACCGCCGCTCTCGATTTGAATCAGGCATTGACCACGATTAGCTTCAGCGACGGTCAGAGTATCTATTCCGCATCGCTCGATACGAACCCGGCGGTCCGGATTGAAAGGATTACTGCGGGCGATACAACCTTGACCTTCAGAACCACGGCTTTACCCCAGCAATTCAGTCCCGGTAGATACCGGCCGACCATTCATATCGCTGGTGTTCAGAATTCATTGCCGTTTACGCTCGACATTTATCCGGAATCACTCGAGGTCTTGACCCCAGGCGCTTTGCGGATTGATTCACTTTATGTGGTTAGTTATAACGCTCCCCGGGTTAACACCAATCAGTCGTTCGTCATTGCCGGCCGCATCAGTAACTTCGGAGTCGATCCCGTGGATTCGATATCACTATTGTTATCCAGTGACGGCTCCTCGCAATTCGACGATACTTTGCAATTCGGCACTCTCGATGGCTTAGCCGACGCTCCGTTTACGTTTAATATAACCGCCTCCACCAATCCCGATCCCGCGGAAATTTTCCATGTGGCTATTGTCAATTCTCGAAGCAGATTTACCGGTCAATCCGCCCAAATTCTGCCACCTCTCGACAACTCGGCGGCGGTCGTTATCGAATCCCCGGCGTCGCTGCGTTTCGACACTATATATGCTTCCGACGAGTCGCTTTCGACCGGCCAGGTTTTCTTGCTTTATGCGGTTGCTTTCAACGATGGCTCTTCCAGCTACTCAGGATCGAACCAGATCGAGCTCGATTTTCACGGCGACTCCGCATTCCAGGCCGTGGATTCCACACGCCGGGATTTGATTTTTGGGCAAGCTGTTGCTTGGAGAGTTAGAGCTCCTCTGACGACCCGTAGCGCCAGCGCGATCTCGGTGGTGTTCCGCGGTCGATTCGTCGACCTTAACGATTCCACCACAGCGCTCGCCGCCGATTCCATCGCCTCCGTTGTCTTGACGGTGACCGATTTCGCTTCCATAACTCATCGGGCAAAGGTCGTTTCGCCTGACGGGGCGATCGATCGAATTCTTTCCACGTCTCAAAATTTCACGATCGGCGATTCCGTGTTCCGCGCAGGAAACAGCGGACCCGCCTTCGCCCGTATTTATTTGCCTGACGGTTTTTCCAGCGCCGATCCTCTTGTCCAATCGACTGCTGAAGCGCTGATCAATTGGAACCTTCAGGCGCCGGAATCACCGACACAGGATTCGATTGCAGTCGATTGCTGGACTTTCGATTTTAACACGGGCGATTCGGTTTATGACAGCCGAATCTGGATTCCCCTGCAAATTCAAACCAGATCGATAATCAACCTCGGACTAAATATCGTCTCGCCCCCGTCGGCCATGGATAGAATCATCGAACCGTCGGGATACTTCGTTATTGAGGCGATGGCGGCCAATCTGGGCCAGGCTCCCGCCGGAGACGGAACGATGGCATTGGATTTTCAATCACCGGGATTCCACAGTTCAGAACCGCTGATAAGACAATTCACGCCGGGTATTCCCGTAAGCTGGACGGTGACCGCTCCCGATTCCCAAATCCTGCAGGGGACATCGATCAGTGTAAGAATAGTCGATAGCCCGATTGATTCGAATTCGAATCGGCCCGCTTTCATGATAGCGGATTCGACAGGTCTGTCCGTAATAATCAGAAACGAAGTCCCCAATCTCGTTTTACGCGATATAAGACAGCCGAAAGGAGCGATAGTGAAGGGGCAACCGTTTGAAATCCTCCGTTTTCGCCTCCTAAATTCGACTCTGGTCGCCGCCGGTCAAATCGGCTTGACCGAGATAAGGACGGTGTTGGTCGATGAAAACGATCTGCCGATACCATCGAATTCGCTTGCCTCCGCTACGATTACTCTTGACGGCGTAGATTTTGCCGGCGTTCTGACCGATTCAGTGATTCATTATGACATATCCCCGCCGATCGTGATCGACCCCGATTCCAGTTTGGACGTTTCATTGAGATTGACCGCGCGCCGGGATGCCGATTTCATAAGGCTCGGGATAACGCTGAGTTCGGATATGATCAAGGCCAGATTGATTGTCGGAGAGGTTCCCGAGCAGTTCGTCAGGGTGGTATTTCCCGATGGCGAGGACTTCACGATAAAATCCCCCCGATATATTTTAATTGATCCGGAATTCGCCGGCTCGCTGAGGTTGAATCAAAACCCATTCCTGGCTTCGCAAGGGCCGCTGCGTATAGGATTCAATTTATCCGAGGACGCCGATCTCGAATTCCTGATTTACGATACGGAAGGCACGAAAGTTTGGGAATCGAAGCGGAATTTCACCGCCGGTTCGTATTATTCCGATGAAAATGCGATGGAATGGAACGGGCGCAGCTCTTCCGGAGAAAGAGTGTTAAGCGGGCCGTATTATCTTTTCATAAATAATTTGACCAGCGGCCAATCGGCCAAAATCAAGATTGCGGTGGTTTGGTGATCGTTAAAAGGGCGTTAATCATATTGCTGATAATATCGGCCGTGGCGCGATTGAACGCGGAAACATTCTATCGATCGCCTTTTACGCTCGGTTTAGGAGCCCGAGAAATCGGCTTGGGCGGAACGGGCGTGGCCGGATCCGGTGGAACGGCCGCGATCTTTTGGAATCCTGCGTTACTCGGGCTTACGGATCGAGGGGAAATACAACTTTTTCATGCCGCATTATATATGGATACCCGCTACGAATATATCGCGGTCGCTTTCCCCACTACATCGGCCGGTGTTTTCGGGATCGGTCTGGCCGATCTTGCCAGCGGTCAATTCATCCGCTACCGTTCCGATTTCAGCGAGGACGGGACGTTTTCGAGCCGTCAGAATCAGCTAAGCCTTTCCTATGGCTTTTTGCCTATTAGACCGATAGCGGTCGGCATAGCGGTCAAGGGAATCTTGTTCGACATCGATCGTTATCGTGACTCGGGTTTCGGGCTCGATTTCGGCGTTTCTTACAAGCCGGCGTTCATCAAAGGCTTAACTGCTGGTTTAAGAGTCTCCGATATCTTGGGACCAAGAATAAGGTTAGACCAAACCGAACAGCGGATTCCATACGCCTTAAGAGCAGGCCTCGGATACCGCCGAGATTTATCTCAAGCCGTCTCCGGATCTGCAAATGTCGAATTCCAAAAAACCGAAAAGGGGAAGAGTGAGATCTTTGCCGGAGCGGAATTGGGAATATCGAAAATTATATTCGTCAGATCCGGTTTCCAAGCCGACAGAATCGTATTCGGAGGTGGATTGGCATATTCCGGGTTGCGTTTCGACTATGCTTACGTGCCGCTGAATGAATTAGGAACTTCACACCGGATTTCGTTGATATTCGCGTTCGGTTCCTCGGTTGAACAGAAGAGGACAAGAGAAAGGGAAAATTCCATTAAGGAGACTCTCGGCCGGATCGAAAAAAATCGTAAGGCTGAAACCCAGAAAAAGATCGACAGTCTTTTGACTGCGGCAGCCGATTTCGAGAACAAAAACGAGCTGCTGGCTGCCATTGATTGTTATTACCGAATTCTGGGACTCGAAGACCAGCATGCTGAGGCGTCGAAAAAAGCGGCCGATCTGTTCGAACGCGTCCGACTCGACATCGGACGTCAGGCGGGCGGACAATTCGTAACTTCAATCATCTCGAAACAGGCTGAGCTGGGAGACAATTATCTGGCCAAAAACCAATACGAGAAGGCTGAAGAGCAATACAGATTCATACTGCTTCTTGATCCGGAAAATAAGGCTGCCTCGGATAAACTTTCCTCGATAGCCAAAATCAAGACGGAAAGGGTCGGCTCTTTGAGGATGACTTTGCGCGAAACGATCGCGGCCGGCGATAATCAGAGGGCCCTTGCGATAATCGAGGAAATTTTAAGGCTCAACCCCGATGACACTCAAGCTCTCGAGAGCAGAAGGCAGATTTTGAGATCGCTCGAGGCATCGCGTCATCTCGATAACGCCTTGCAACTGTTCAGTCAGGAAAATTACGCTCGGGCCGCCGCCAGCGCTGATTCTGCGTTGGCCATTAACCCTCGTCTCGAAGGTGCGCGAAACCTGAAATCGAGGCTCTCGCAGCTAACCGCCCGTGAAACAACGCTCGAAGATATCAAAAAGAATCCCGAGCATTGGCGGATTTACCTCGAGGCGATGGATAAATATCAGGCGGGTGATTACAAGGCCGCCCAGGAGTTGTGGCAGTCCCTATTACAGGCATATCCGAATAATCCGAATCTCAAACGCAATATCGATCAGGCCGCCGAGCGCGCTGGCAAAAAATAGCGCCCCAAATGCGTTTCGCATAAAATCGGCTGTTACCGCATTCATATCGACTTTAATTCGCTCCCATGAATCGATTTCATCTCAGGAATTTCCGTTTATCGATAGGGAATTTTCAGGGGCGGGAATTGTATAGTTCATGCGCGTTCGGCTTTTTTATTGAAAGTGCTTGCCAAACGATGGCGGATAAACTAAATTGCACAGGTTTTTGAAACGGCCGATGGGCGATCCTGAAGCCGTTTGCGATGTCGAGAGATATTTACTTTGATCTTATCGGGAGGAAAAGATGAATAAGGTGATCGTGGCAATTCTGGCGCTGGCCGCGTTTGCCGGAATGGCTTCGGCACAAGAACAAAGCAGGGAATACGGCTATAAGGGCATGGGTTTCACCCAGTTCATCGATTTCAACGGCTCCGGATTCGGCGCGAAATCGAGGGCGATGGGCGGCACGTTCATGTCCGTCGCCAACGACGCTTTCGCTTCGTTCTTGAATCCGGCTACCATGGCTTATACGGGAAAATCTCTTATGTCCGTCGAAATCGTCAATTCCGCCGATAAGCACGTGGGTTTGGGCGATTTGAAATACAGGCAGGAAACCGACGATTACGTTATCAATCGTGTGGAATATAAGGCCTATCATACCAAACTGATTCAGGCCGGAGCGGTGGCCCCGTTCACCTATATGAATCGAGATTGGTGGGTCGGCGGAGGTTTCCGCACCGTTTATGATACGTACCTTAAATTTGAAGACCCGGTTTATGCAAATTCGCCCGACAAATACGTCAGAAATCATACCATAGACGCGCTGAATCTTGCGATCGCCGGAAAGCCCCAGGAAAACGTCACCCTCGGCCTTAACTTGAATTACTATGTTAGGGGATACACGGAAGACTACTACAACACCGAATATTTCCCTGACACCAACACGACGTTGCTCACCGACACCCGGCATCTAAGGGACAAATCCAGATTTTCCGGGGCGAATCTCGATTTGGGCGTGATGTTCAATTATGATCGGGTTGCCGCCGGTTTCGTCTTCAGAACCCCTTATACCTTGAAACAGGAAGCGTTGTTAATGATTTCCCGTATCAACGCCTATGGCGAGGACAATGGCATATTCGACAGGGTTACCGTTAAAAATAAAATACCCGCATCCTACGGATTCGGTATCTCGGGCCAGCCGATAGATAACCTGACTCTTGCTTTCGACTACGATATCAAGCCATATTCGAAAACCGAGATTTCATTCTCCTACGAAGCCGCCCATTGGAAAGATGACACCCTTTATAAACCGGCATGGGCGGATATCCCGCAATATCGCGTAGGTGCTGAATATGTGTTCGACGCGAAATTCGCCCGAATACCTCTGCGGGCCGGTTTGAAAAATCTGCGCTTGCTTCCTAAAAATCCGAAAACCATAGCCTATGCCGATTCCACTATCGATACCTTGCAGCATTTCTCGTCGACCGTAACCTACGGAGAAGATTTCGAGACCAAGATCTACTCGTTCGGAGCAGGCCTCAAGTTCGAAAAAATATGGTTCGATTTCTCCTATGAATTCGGATCTTCGGAATATGATCAGAATCGGACGCTCGCAGCCACCACTCAATCTTGGTCCGATAAGTTGAAATTCGAGTATTCGAAACTTTACGCTTCCATCAATATGCTGTTTTAAACAGGATTAATCAGGCGATTCCGCCCGGCGCCCCTTTTCCCGGAGAGGCGCCGTTTTTTCTTCACGCAATTTTATCGATAGCGTCGATATACGGCTAAATTTCCCTTGAAAAGATTACGATATAAATATAGATTGTCCACCGTTGATCCAGTTGGCATCGGGTTTCGGGAAAGCCGGCGCTCGATATTTTCCCGAAAATGCAGGAGGAAGTCTTGAATCCGGAAAAGCGAATCACCAAAGCGCAAATAAAACAGGATAAACTCGTAATCACCGCTTTCAAAGCAAGCGAATACGTCAAAAATAATAAAAAATATTTCCTGATCGGAGGCGGCGGAATTTTGGCTGTCGTAGTTATCTTATTAATCGTCAGCTACTGGTCAGGCAAGAGAGCCGCCGAAGCCGTGGAACTGTTCGGGAAGGCGCAACTTTCCACTGCTATGGGGCAGACTACCCTTGCCATAGCAGACTACAGCACTCTCGCCAACGATTACGGCTCAACCGAAGTGGCGGCAACCGCCTGTTATCTTTTGGCCGACATCTACGCCCGCCAGAACAATTTCGATAGCGCCGCCATTTACTACAGGAAATACTGCGACGATTACGGCAATAATAAGATGCTTTTGGCCGCCTCTTATGCCGGCCTTGCGGTTGCGCTCGAAAATAGGGGAGACTTCGCCGGAGCCGGCGAAAATTTCTTAAAGGCCGCGGAGGCAGCCGACGACGAAACCATATCGCCCGAATATCTGGCCGGTGCGGGCAGGGCTTTCACCAGGGCATCGCAATATGATAAAGCAATAGAGGCCTACCAACGGATAATCGATAAATACAACCGCTCCCAATATTATTCGGTCGCGCGACGTAAAATCGCTGAGCTGGAATACTCCAAACGATAGTCATACATGAAACTGGCGTTTCTATGGCACATGCACCAGCCTTTTTATAAGGACTTGGTAAGCGGCCGCTATGAAATGCCCTGGGTGAGATTGCACGGCCTTAAGGATTACTACGACATGGCCGCCATTCTCGAAAATTATCCCTCGGTAAAACAAACCTTCAACGTCGTTCCCTCTTTGCTTGAACAGCTCGAGGAATACGGCAGGGGAGAGGCGGTGGACACGCATCTTGCCCTCTCGAAAAAGCCGGCCGATAAGTTGACCGATTCCGAAAAGGCGGTTATCCTTTCCGAATTTTTCAAAGCCAACCATGACACTATGATCGCTCCCTACGCCAGGTATGAAGAGCTGTACCGCAAACGCTTTCAGGGTATATCCGCCTTCGCCGAGTCGGATTGGCGGGATCTGCAGGTATGGTCAAACCTCAGCTGGGTGGATCCTCTATTCCGAACAGAACCGTTGATAAAATCCTTGTTTTCGAAAGGCAGGGATTTCAGCGAACAGGATAAAATCAGCTTACTCGGGTTCGAAGCCGAAATTATCCGCAAGATAATACCGATCTACAAGAAGCTCGCCCTAAAAGGACAAATAGAGCTATCGGTCAGTCCCTATTTCCATCCGATTCTGCCGCTTCTCTGCGATACCGAATCGGCTCGCATCGCCCGACCGGGAATGCAATTGCCCGCCAATCGTTTTCGATACCCGGAAGACGCCCGTCTGCAGGTCCGGATGGCGATTGATTATTTCAATGAACGTTTCGGGTTTTATCCGAAAGGAATGTGGCCCTCCGAGGGTTCGGTCTCGGAAGAGATCATTCCGATTCTGGCCGATTCAGGAATAAGCTGGATCGCCACCGACGAGGAAATCCTGGCCAAAAGCATCGGTCGCGGCTTGCGGCAGGTCGGCGATAATTCACTCATCAATAGCGGCGATCTATATCGCATGTATGCGATCACGGTAAACGGCAAAAGTCTGAACATTTTCTTCCGTGATCATGCTCTTTCCGATCTAATCGGCTTCGTCTATTCGAGAATGCCGGCCGACGATGCCGCCGCCGATTTTATCGCCAGGCTCGAGGCTATCGAGGCAAATCTGAATAAGAAAGGAAAAGGTGATGCGGTCGTCAGTATCATTCTCGATGGTGAAAACGCGTGGGAGTATTTTCCGAACGACGGCCATGATTTTCTGAATCGGCTCTATAAGAGGCTTTCCGAGCATCCTACGATAAAGACGGTGACATTTTCCGAGGCGGTCGCCTCAGAACCGAATCCGGTATCGCTTGAACATCTGCACGCCGGAAGTTGGATCAACCATGATTTCAGAGTATGGATAGGTCATAAGGAAGACAACAAAGCTTGGGACTTGCTTTATGACGCCCGCCGGATACTCGAACAATCGACGACCAAGGACGACAATTATCGAACGGCGTTCAAGGAAATACTTATCGCCGAGGGTTCCGATTGGTGTTGGTGGTTTGGCGATGAGCATCACAGCCCTGATAACGACTTGTTCGATCAGCTCTATCGATCGCATTTGAAAAACGTTTATACGCTCTTGAATCTACCCGTGCCCCAGGCTTTGTCGAGACCTATTCGTTCGAGTTTCGTGCTGGCACACCTCACCGAACCGATTGACTTCATCAACCCTATAATCGATGGCAGAATCACACATTATTATGAATGGGAGAACGCCGGATATTTCGACTGTCGTAAGGCCGGCTCCACAATGCACAAGGCCGATCGCAAGTTAAGGCAGATTTTTTACGGTTACGGCCGAGATGGCTCGATTCATATCCGGATCGATCCGGCGGCCGCGGTCGATATCAAGAAACTCGATTTCGAGATCGATTTCAGCGTTCCCGAAGGTTTGACTGTTTCCGTAAAATCGGGCAAGATCATCACCAATAAGCCCGTCGAAAAAGCCATCTGTATTATCGATAAAATACTGGAGCTGACAATCAAATATGCCGCGATCAACGGAGAAAATTCATCTATGTTGGTACGGGTTTTGGAAAACGGGATAGAGGTGGAAAAATGGCCGGCGATAGACAATATACCGATTAGGCCGGATTTGGCGCAGAAACAATTTTGGGCGATTTAATCTAAAATCTGGTATGTCCTATAAGATATATTATGTATCATAATTGCCCGCTATTTATTTCTATATATTCCCTCCGCCTATTTAACCACGATGTTAACCAGTTTTCCGGGAACAACTATTTCCTTGATTATAACTTTGTTTTCCAGATACCTGCTGACGTGTTCATTGGCCTTGGCGGCCCGCAACAACTCCGATTCCGAGATAGTTCGTGCCACCTTAACCGTTCCTCGCAATTTACCGTTTACCTGAACCGCGATAGTCATCATTTCCAAAATTAAAGCTTCTTTGTAGAACTCCGGCCAACGGCAATTGAAAACCGAATCGCTGTTCCCGATTCGCGACCATAGCTCCTCGGCCAAATGCGGCGCCAACGGCGCCAACAGCTTTACATATTGCGCCAGAGCATAGTCGAATAGATCGCCGGTATCGCCGGTTTCGGCTCTTTTATAAAGCACATTCAAGAATTCCATCATGGCGGCGATCGCCGTATTGAAATCGAGCGACTCGATATCGGCTGCCACCTTTGCAATAGTATGGTTTAAGCAATACTTTAACTCGTTGTCGGAACTTGTTATGGATTTGTATGATAATGCCATACCACGACTTGCATTATCGCCGTATTTATCAAACAACCGATAAATCCTGCCGAGAAATCTGGCCACTCCGTTTATCCCGGAATCATCCCAATCGCCGCCATCAGAATAAGAACCCATGAACATCAAATAGCACCTGAAAGTATCCGATCCATACCTTTCGATAAAACGATCGGGATTTATGACGTTCCCTCTCGATTTCGAAATTTTCGCCCCATTATTGGTGATTATTCCTTGATGGCGAAGCTTGATGAACGGTTCGTCAAAATCAATCAACTTCATATCGTAAAGGCATTTTACGATAAATCTGGCGTACATCAGATGCATCACCGCGTGTTCCGCCCCGCCCACATAAAAATCTACCGGCAGCCATTTTTTGACCCGTTTTTCGTCCCATGGTTTATCGGTAAGATGGGGATTCAGATAGCGGAGAAAATACCACGACGAATCGACGAAAGTGTCCATGGTCTCGGTCGACCGTCTGGCTTTGGCCTTGCATCGCGGACAATCAGTATAAAGAAACGATTGCGATCGCGCCAACGGCGATTCCCCGGTCTCAGTCGGCCGAAAATCATTTATTTCGGGCAGAAGCACAGGCAATTCACTTTCGGGAACCGGAACCTCACCGCAATTATCGCAAAACACCATCGGGATCGGCGCGCCCCAATAGCGCTGTCGCGAAATCAGCCAATCGCGAAGCCGGTAACTAATGGTCTTTCGTCCGCGTCCGATTTCGCTCAGCTTGGCATTGATCTTTTCGATCGCCGTCAGACTGTCAAGGCCGTCGAATTCCCCGGAATTTATCAGCAAACCGAACTCCTCGTATGCCCCTTGCGATAAATCTATCGATCCTCCGTCGCGCGGCTTTACCACCTGACGGATCGGCAGCCCGTATTTTTGGGAAAATTCCCAATCTCTCTGATCATGACCGGGTACTGCCATCACCACACCGGTGCCATAGGTGGCTAAAACGTAATCGGCGATCCAGATAGGGATCCGCTCGTTGTTTATCGGATTTATGGCATAAGCCCCGGTGAAAACACCGGTTTTCTCCCTGACCACCGATAAGCGATCGATCTCGGTCGCCTGTTGAGCCTTCATTCTATAATCGTTTACTTCGGCAATCCGAGACGTATCGGTTATCTTATCCACCAGAGAATGTTCGGGCGCCATTACCAGATAGGTGACTCCCAGAAGCGTATCCGCTCGAGTAGTAAATACAGGCAGCGGCAAACCCGTCTTTTCCTCGACAAAAACGATTTCGCTTCCCTCCGACCGGCCGATCCAATTTTTCTGCATCGTTATCGTCTTTTCCGGCCAATCGATTCGATTATGACCTTCGAGCAGACGGTCGGCATAAACGGTGATCTTGAAAAACCATTGCACGAGATTTTTCCTGGTCACCAGCGAATCGCAACGTTCGCATCTGCCGTCGCGCGCTTGTTCATTCGCCAGCACCGTATTGCATTTCGGACACCAATTGACCGGAGCCTCTTTCCGGTAAGCCAATCCGTTGTGATAGAGTTTGAGAAATATCCACTGAGTCCATTTATAGTATAGCGGATCGCTGGTGATCAATTCGGCGCGGGAATCGAACATGCCGCCAATCTGCCGAAGTTGTTCGCGGAAAAAATCGATGTTCGCCTTGGTGGAAACGGCCGGATGGATTCCGTGTTTTATCGCATAATTCTCCGCCGGCAAACCAAATGCGTCAAAACCGATCGGAAAAAAAACGTCGTATCCCTGCATTCTTTTAAGGCGGGCCCAGGTATCCGTGGGACCGTAATTGTACCATTGCCCGATATGCATTTTTTCGCCCGATGGATACGGGAACATCACCAGGCAATAGAGTTTTTTCCGGGCGGCGTCAAGATCGATTTCGTGCAGCTTTTTTTCCTGCCACACCTTTCGCCATTTTTCCTCGATTGCGGCGAATGGGTACTGCGCGCCTGATTGTTGCTTCATGATATTTTGATTGGACAAACTGGATCCAGCTCGGCGGCATCACTTCAAGGCGGAATCGGATCAATGGTTACTGAACCGGGAACCGCTCACCTCAGCAGCTATGGGCTGCCGCGAAATCATCGATTCCTCCGAAATATATTCATAATATTCGGAACATCGAATGACGAACACCTCTTAAAAAACATAGATACGCATCATGGTGAACTTTTAATCAGCCGTCAAAATCCGCTGATCACGTCACCCGATCCGTTCCGCCTTGTTGATATCCGCTATCTGTTATTTTCGCGCCATTCGGGCTTATTATCTTATTTTCTTCTTATGTCTATCCCGACGCAATCTTTTTTTGCGTTTATGGGTTTTGATTTTTTTTCTTTTTCTTTTTCTGCCACAGGGCATTTTACACCTTGTTCACATTGGAATTCATGACTAAAATCTTGAACTCGTTCGATGGCTTGAATACCGGAATTTTTCTGTCCGGAACCGGCACCTCTTCGCCGGTCCGAGGGTTACGCGCCTTGCGGGCTTTGCGAGGCTTGATCTTGAAAGTGCCGAAACCGCGTATTTCTATATTCTTGCCGGTCTCAAGGCATTTTTTTATCGCCTCAAGAAAATTGTCGACGGTTGCGGCAACATCGGTTCTGGTCAAACCGGTCTTTTCAGCCACCTGTTCCACCAGATCGGCTTTGGTCATTAGCTCCCTCCTCTCATCTACTTATTACAACCACTACAACTATTTTTCGCGCATCCACCGCAGGACGATCCGCTGGAACTTACGAACCCCCGCGATGATGCGAACCCGAATACGGAAAATTTCTTGGTAATATCGCTCGTGCCGCACTCAGGGCAATGCATCTCGGCCCCCGATCTTTCGAGCGTCTCGAACTCACATTTGCAGATGTTGCAACTATATTCGCGAAGCGGCATAATTATAATCGTCGTTTACCTATAAAGGTATTTAATTTCCGGCCAAGGTTTGATTATCCCATCGATGCCGAATAGCGACATCGCCTTTTCGGTTAAATAATCGATAAGCCTTTGCCGCCTCGGATAGGCGCGGGTGGTTTTTGGATTGTCCCCGAGTCCGGCCATTCGGCCGGCGATCGACACCGCATCTTCCAACCCCCCGAGCTTATCCACAAGTCCCAGTTCCAGAGCCTGATTGCCCGTGAAAATCGAGCCGTCCGCCAATTCCTCGACCTGTTCGATATCGATATTCCTCGACTCGGAGACGGCTTCTATAAATTGATTATGCACGTCGGTTATGGCGGTTTGAAGCATCGCCCTTTCCTTTTCGGTCATTTGGCGCGAAAAATTCCCCACGTCTTTCAATTCGCCGGCCTTAACGACCTCAAGATTTACACCGATTTTTTGCATCAAGCCCTGAATCGTCAAGAATTCCATCAAGACGCCTATCGATCCTGTCAGCGTGCCCGGATTGGCCACGATCGTATCCGCCGCACAGGAAATGTAATATCCACCTGATGCCGCCACCGATGACATCGATACGATCAAAGGAATTCCCTTTTCTTTCAGCTTAAGCAGTTGACCATAAATCTCCTGGGAAGGAGCGACGCCCCCGCCTGGTGAATCCACCCTGAGCACGATCGCTTTTATGCTCGAATCCTTTTCGTACTTTTTCAACAGCTCGATAACCGACTCGGAATCATCGATTATCCCCTTGATATCGACGATAGCCACCCGGCCTCCGGAGCCGGTAATAGGAATACCGGAGGGGCGGATAATTCCCCAAATCGTTATCAACACCAGGCTGAAAAACAACAGCACCATACCCGTTATTATTGCACCGATCAATATGTCTTTTCCTTTAATCATGGGAACTGAATCTATCTTATTATCAATAGGTTGTCAAAGAATTTTATTGCCTATCGCGCATAAATATTTAACCTATCGCCACTTCGGAGCAGATGGGGATTAGATATTTGATTCCATTCGATCAGATCCTCGACCGTAACTTCGAAAAGATCGGCTATTTTCGAAAGGGTATCTCCACGTTTGATTCTGTAAGTTTTGACCTGCCTGCCGCTATTTTCGACCATTCGTTGGCGGCTCATCTCGGGGATTTTCAGCACCATTCTGGGATAAATCCTGCTGCTGTTCAAGCGATTCAGCCGCTTAATCGCCTCAACAGTAACCCCATACTTGAGAGCGATATTATGCAAGGTATCGCCGTTACGCACTACATGCGTAGTCACCGTTTCAACAGGCGGCTCACCACCGTTTCCCGGAATATTCAGTTTTTTGCCGGCGTAAATTTTATTGCTGCGAAGACTATTAGCCCGTTTCAAGGCGCTCACCGTTACTCCGTGCTTCTGAGCGATTTTCCCGAGAGTATCTCCCTTTTTGACCGTGTATTTTTTGACTGGGCTGCTTTCGGCCGCTGTTGACTTGGTTTCGGTCTTTGCGATAGATGGGCTTTTCGTCTCAACAGCCGCGCTCCTCGACTCCGTGGCTATGCCCGGTTTGGGAATCAATAGCGATTGCCCGACATAGATTTTATGATTTTTACCCATATTATTGGCCGACAAAATGGAGGATAGCGATACCCCGTGTTTGGCGGCTATGCGGCTTAGGGTTTCCCCTTTCCTGACCTTGTGCTGCACGAAATTCACGACCTTTTCCGAGGGCAAATCCTCATACGCGGCAAGGAAAACATCCTTAAACCCCACGGGTATGCGTAAATTGTACGACTTTTCATTCGGGGGGGTTACGCCACGCAGAATCTCCGGATTAAGAAATTCGAGGTCAGCCACACTGATGCCGGTCTTTGCCTGGATGTTTTTGAATGAGATGCACTTATCTATAACAACGGTCTCCCATTCGAGAGGCGGCTCGTAGATCGGATTAAAGCCGTATTTTTGCGGTTCTTTGGCGATAATTACCGCGGCCATAAACAGCGGCACATAATCGCGTGTCTGTTTCTTAAGGTTCAGTTTCCAGAAATCGCGGGTTCCCTTTTTGGCTATCTCCTTACGGACTCTTCCCTCTCCCCCATTATAAGACGCCAGGGCTAATTCCCAGGATTGGAATTCGTTATATAGGTCTTTCAAATAGCGACACGCCGCCCGGGTTGATTTTTCGAAATCGCGCCTTTCATCGTGCCACCAGGTCCTGTCCAATCCATATCTTTTACCGGTGCTGGCGATAAACTGCCATGGCCCCATCGCCCTCGCATAGGAATAGGCATGAGTGTTAAACCCAGATTCTATAAGCGGAAGATAGACGATATCGTAAGGCAATCCTTCCTCTTCGAGAATCTTCGACATCAGCGGAATATACCGGGTGGATCGGCCGAGATATTTTTCGAAAAGATCATGAGCCACCGTCTGCAAGTAGATAAGCGAGTTTTCCACCTTTTCATTAAAAGTGATAGGCACATCGTAGGTGACTTTTTGGAGGTCGGGATTGCTTACCGATGTCTTTTTCTTTTCCTTCAAGGCTTTGAAATTCTTTATATCGGAGAATAGCTCTCTGAAAGCGTTAGCGGACCCCTCGGAAAAGAACTCACCGGAAGCCATCAGCGTCAATTCGTAATCGGCTTTGATCTCTTTCAATAAGGTCTCGGCCCATTTCGATTCTTCGGAAAAATCACCTTGTTCGTTATCTATATCGATATCGGCAAGAAGCTCGAGAGCCCGTCCATACGCCATTTGCGAGGAGTCGAGCTGGTTTTTCTGATAGTAAATAATCCCTTGCGCATATTGCTTTTCGCATTCCTTTAGGGCATTGCGAATTTGATCGCGGCTGTTTTGGATCGCCGCCAGAGATGAGTCTCGGCCGGCAATATCGGCCTCAATTCCGACCGTCGTCGAACCGTTTTCTGTGGTGCCTGTCTGGTCAATATCGCCTCGACGGGCTGTGGAACAACCGATAATCATCGAAAGGGCAACCGACAAAAGGACGGCTAATAATCGCTTCAAATCAGCTCCTTTGTTTACTAACTTATTGCATATAAGACAATTGCCGCAATTTGTCAAGTTCTTTTGAAATAATCGACACAAAGACGATATACTTTATCCCGGAAAGATTGTTCCGTTGGATCGAACCATATGATCTGTTTCACCTTAGTGAACCAAGTCAGTTGCCTTTTGGCGTAATTTCGATGATGTTGCTTGACCAATTCAATGGCAGTGCGGCGATCGATTATTTTCCGAACAATATGGTTATACATATCCACATATCCCAATATCCGTTTTTTTATTATCATTTCATATTCCGGCAGCAGTGCATGAAGCTCTTTCTCCCAACCTTTCTGAATCATGCGGTCGACTCTGGCGTTAATCCATTCGTATAGAACCGGGCGAGCGGTGTTCAGTCCTACCCAGAGCGGCCGCCCCCAGCTATGGGCCTCCCCTTGGCGTCTGTGTATTGAGATAGGTATGCCGGTTTGTTTGAAAATTTCAAGAGCTCTAAGTATGCGTGCCTTATCATTGGGAGATAATTTAGCGGCGGTCTCCGGATCGACCCGGGCGAGTTCCTCGTGCATTGCTTTGCCGCCCATCTCGTTCCATTTCCGTTCGAGCTCTCGGCGTAAGCTTTCGCTCGGCTCTGGCGATTCGAAAAAACCCTCGGTCAGCGCTTTCAGATACAGGCCGGTTCCGCCGACGACGATTGGAACGTTTCCTTTTTCGGTTATTTCGGAGATAAGTTTTCTGGCCGACATGGCATATTTGTATGCGGAGTAATTTTCCGATAAATCGAGAAAATCTATGAGGTGATAATTAAGCCCCGTGTATTCGTTCGGCGTGGGTTTCGCTGTTCCCAAATTGACTTTTTTGTAAATTTGACGCGAATCCGCCCCGATGATTTCGCCGCCTAATTTTCGGGCAAGCTCTATTCCCAGCGATGTCTTGCCCGAACAGGTGGGGCCGCAGACGATAATAAATTTCATCTTCGCTTGAACAATTTATCGAGATCCTCGCGGGAAATCGTGACAATCGTCGGGCGACCATGAGGGCAGTGGTAGGGGTCTTCGCATTCGAATAATCTGGAAAACAAAGATTGCATTTGCTCTTGGCTAATGACATCACCGGATTTTATGGCTGCGTGGCATGCAAGCGAGGCGGCCAGGGCCATGTTGGGATCTTCGCCTGTGGAAAGTCCATCCATGAATCCATTTAATATATTGCGGAAAATTTCCTCGATCGATGAACCTTCAAAATATGCGGGAACTCCCCTGATGATCAACGATCTTCCCCCGAACGGTTCCATTTCGAATCCCAATCTGGCGAACATCTCCCGGTGATTTTCGAAAACCGCCATCGCCTCCGGCTCAAGATCGATAGTCATGTCGAACAGCAGTCTCTGGGATGCCCCATGACGCTCGAATAGGTCATTGAGGGCGGTTTCAAAAAGGATACGTTCGTGCGCAGTATGCTGGTCGAGCATCCATATCTTGCCGTCGTGAAAACCCATGACGAAAGTGTTATACAATTGCCAGAATTTCTCTCCAGAATGGCCTAAATCGAACGTGCTTTCCACCGGCGGATATCCAGGCACCTCTTCTCTTGCATCCGGCGGTCTGAGATGATGAACGTGCTCGTGATTTCTGATTTTCATTCCAGTTATGAAAGAGCGATCGACCGCGGTATTGCTTTTTTGATTCATTTTCTGCTTCAGATCGGTTTTTCCGCCGATGTTCGGGCCGGCCTGGATCGTAAACAGAGCCGGCAGCTGAATCGCCGATTCCACGACTTTTTTCAGGTGCGAATATATGAACCTCTCATCGGTGAAACGAACCTCGATTTTCGCCGGATGCACGTTTACATCAACCGACTGCGGGTCGATTTCTATGAATATAGCCGCCAGTGGGAAAAAGCCAGACTCGAGCGTGTTGCCATATCCGGAGCGTAAAGCGTGCACCAGGGAGATGTCGTTTATCGGCCTGCCGTTGACAATCAGATATATTTGATTTCGATTGCCGCGGCTTATTTCGGGACGGCAAATATATCCTGTAATATGCAATTCCGGTGACGGCCGGCTGTCGATTTGAATCAATTTCGGGCCGATTTTCTCACCCCATAATCTTTCCAGCCTGTCGCTCAATTCAGAATCGCCTTCGTAATTCAGCAATTCTCGATCGCCGGAAATCAACCTTATCGAGGTCTTATATGAACAAACGGCGTACTTGGAGATCATCGCCGTAATTTTTCTCATTTCGGCGACTTCACCTTTAAGGAATTTCCTCCTGGCGGGAGTATTGAAAAACAGCTTTCGAACCGTCACCGATGTTCCTCTACGCGGGCCGGCGACTTCGAACGACTTCACTTTACCGCCTTCGATAACTATCTTTGTGCCGCTGTCGGCCGTCCTGGTGGCCGTATGCATCTCCACGATGGAGACCGAGGCGATAGCCGGCAACGCCTCACCTCTGAACCCGTAACTCCCGATTCGGTGGAGATCATCTTCGCCGGCGATTTTGGAGGTGGCATGTCGGGCGAATGCCAGGCGAACCTGGTCATGAGGGATACCCGAGCCGTTATCGGAGACCACAATCGAATCAAGCCCGCCGCTTTGGACGGTTACGCTCAGCGAATCGGCATCGGCATCGAGCGAATTCTCGATCAGCTCCTTGACCACCGATGCCGGATTTTCCACGACTTCGCCTGCCGCGATCTTGTCGATAAGGTATTCCGGAAGAACCTTAATTTCATTCATATCGATCGAATGGAAATCGGCTGGGGCACGCCAAGCGATTATTTTTTATCTGCACCGTTTGCATCATGCAACAATTGTATCATCGCCCGGTATATATTTCAATAGCAAAACCGAACGGCTGTAATTATCGCGGGTTTGCCTGATTCATAAATTGATCCAATCGTTAGGAGCAAAATCGGATAGGATTGTTGCCTAAAATAGTTGGCTCAATTTGCCGGCGATATTTTCGAGAAGTTTGCGATCGGTTTCCCCGAAATCATTGGGACTGTCCGAATCGATATCGATTTCGGCGACAGCTTTGCCATTGGAGTCGAATATCGGAACGACTATTTCAGACTTCGTGGTCATGGAGCAGGAAAGATAGCGAGGATCGGCGGAGACATCGGGAACGATTATCGTCTTTTTCTCCCTGATCGCCGCACCGCAAATCCCCTGATCCACCGGAATAGTTTCGTGGGGCGATGGCGAACCGCGGTAGGGCCCGAGTTTCAATGTATCACCATCCAGAATATATATCCCGGTCCATGTGTAGTTTTTGAAATTGGCGGCAAGCAATGCCACTACACCTTCGAGCGCCGAATAGCGGCTCGATGCGGTCTTGACAAAATCGTCAACGACCGCAAGAAGTTGCTCGGGGGTTATCGTCGGCATGTATTCGTCCATAAGCCTCAATCCCCCACGCAATCTCTCAATGCGCGGATATTTTCCGACGGAGTAAATACCTTCATGGCGCAACCGGGAGCGATCACCAAAGGATGTCCCTCGGCTTCCAACGACGCTCGCCGATATTGCCGATCGATTTCGGCGGGATCGGAATTCAGCAAAGCGCCATTCTGATCGATACCGCCGATGAACGCCTGCGAAAAGATATATTTCGCCTGGGCGAAATCGAGATTACCGGGTTCATGCTTGTTCCAACTCAAAAATCGGCAAGGATAATCTTTGAACATCGGCAAGAGGTTATTTTGTTTACAGACGTGGACTATATTGAATTTCGCCGCAGCCGCCGCTTCCAAAACCAGCAGGTCGAACGGCCGTCCGAATTCGAGATATTCCTCCTCCGAGATACGATCGCGTGTCCCCCACTCGGTAGTGGCGAAAAATATGCCGGACACGCCGAGCCTTAATAACTCTTTCACATAACGAACCAAAGTGCGGCTGATCGCCTCGAGCGCCACCTCGAGATTGGTGCGCTCCTCGAGCAAACGGCCGAAAAGCTCATCCGACCCGACCAGATCCGCGGCGATCGATAAGGGCGAAAAAACTGTTTGGACATAATCGAGCGTTCCATTCAAGCTGTCACCGATCAATTTCACCGCGCGCAATTGTTCACCGAAAGCCCCGGAAAGAATGTCGAGTTCTTTTATTTTAAGCCAATCGTCGGGGACGGCAACCGCTCCCGAAATCAGCGATGGTTTCGTTCGATCGTCGGCGGGTCTTCCGAAACGACAGCCCCAATCCTCGACATAGTAAGCAGCCCGGGGATTGATTTTCATGAAATCCCAATCGTATTCCCGCTGGAAATTCAGCATCGCGGATGCCAGATTTTCGGCGGACCATTCCTGGCCGTAGAAATGGCGCCAGGCCGAAACGGGCGGCCGATCGAGCTCTTCGGACCTAAGCAAGCGCTCCATTCGTTCAATATGACTAATCGCGATCCCACTCATTTTCCCACACTCCAAAAGTGCGTTTATGATATCAGCGGCGATTTTGTTTGTCAAGCTAATTCGTTATGTTATAATAGATTGTGAAAGAGGGCACAAGCCTTCCGGAGAATCGGTCGGAGACTTCCGGGTCTACTTCCGATCTAATTCGTTCGCCTTAAGACCCGGATTATATCAAGGCAGGTATCGAATTTATTGAAAGAGGGCATCAGGTAGAATCCGGCGACTTTATCTCCGACGGAGTCGATCAGCTCAAGGGCGATCTTTTGGCCTTCAAGCCGTGATCTGTCGCCGGCATTTAGCATTCTGCTGCGGATCTGATCGGGTATGCTTATTCCGGGCACCTCGTTGTGGAGGAATTCCGCATGTTTGTGGCTGACCAGCGGCAAGACACCCAAAATTATCGGCAGGCCGAATGAATCGCAATCTTTCAGGAATTTTTCGATAAGTTGCATATCATAAATCGGCTGGGTAAAGATGTATTGACCGCCGGCGTTTATTTTTCTTTCCAGTCTCGCCATTTCCAGCTTATAATCCGGCGCGGTGGGATTGGCCGCCACCCCGATGGAAAATTCCGTTCCTTTTCCGATCGAATTGTCGAAAAAATCGAAACCCGAATTCATCTTGCTTATTATTCCGACCAGCCCGATTGAATCAACATCGTAAACCGCGGTCGCCTGTGGATAATCTCCCAGGGACGGCGGATCGCCGGTCAAAGCGAGGATGTCTCTGATACCGAGGGCATGAGCGCCCAGCAGGTCGGATTGCAAGCCCATAAGGTTCCTATCGCGTGTGGTGAAATGAAGGATTATATCTATGTCTATATGTTGTCTTATCAGATAGGCAGACGCCAAACAAGACATGCGGATCCGGGCCAACGGCGAATCAGCGATATTGATGGCATCGGCGCCGGCCTCTTTCAGCGCCGCGGCGCTTTTGATCATGCTCTCCGAATTGGAACCTTTGGGAGGATCAATTTCCACCGAAATGATTTTATTCGTTTTCAATTTTTCGAGGAAACGCGAGTATTTCGCAGATTTCGAAGGAGTAATCGGTCGATCTTCGCGGACCGATATGGCGCTGAATTTATCCGTGATTTCGCTTTTACTCGATTCCGGTTGCGGCGACGGACGAAAGTGTTTCAGTTTTTCCGCTATGGCGGCGATATGTTCTGGGGTGGTGCCGCAACAGCCGCCTATGATTTTCACTCCCGATTCGACAAACTCTTTCGCGTATCTGGCGAAATAATCCGGTTGAGTGAAATACATGAATCGCCCGTCATACATTCTGGGCAGACCGGCATTCGGCTGGGCGGAAATAAGGCGAGCGCCCGCATTAAAGAATTCATTTATTACTTCCAACATCGCCTGCGGACCCACGGAGCAATTGGCGCCGACGACATCGGCCCCTTCTGCCGCCAATCCTGTCGCAACCTCGGCCGGAGTGTTGCCATGCAAAGTGACGCCTTCTTCCGTAAACGTCATCTGGGCAACCAGCGGCAGGTCGGTTAATTTCCTGACTGAAGCGATGGCGATGATCATTTCTTCAAGATTCGACATAGTCTCCAATATGAACAGATCTATGCCCGCCTCGAGAAGAGCCGCTGCCTGTTCTTCGAACATTTCGGCGGCGGCCGCGGCAGTGATTTTGCCCAGACGGCCGATCCGCTTGCCGAGTGGACCGACCGAGCCTGCCACGAGGACTTCCCTGCCGGATACATCTCTGGCCTCTCGGGCGATCTTGCCCGCCTTGATATTGATTTCCCGCACTTTCGATTCGAGTCCGTAATTCGATAGTCTGGCAGCGTTTGCCCCGAAAGTGTTCGTTTCGATAATCTCCGCACCCGCCGAAATGTATTCGAGGTGCACCTTGCCCACAAGCTCCGGGCGCGATAGATTAAGCTCATCGAAACAATGCTCATAGGGAACACCTTTTTGGTTAAGGTATGTCCCCATCGCCCCGTCGCAGATCATGAACGACTCGGCTAATTTATCGAGAAATAAACTTTTCATCTTCGCTTTCGATATCGATCATCGAGCATGATTTCCGGTAGCCGATAGGCAATTCGGCCAGGCGGCTATCTTTATATAAAGTATTTCGGGGAATTCGGCAACGGAATTAATTTATCGCGCTTTTCATTTTCTTAAGAATAGTGTTCGGACTGGCCTGATTATCGGGGAAGCATCCCTTGCTGATAGTAATTTTCCTTTTCGGCCCGCCGACCTCGGATTTTTCGAGAAACATTCCGATCGATTCTTCGAGTCGTCGCCCCACGATCTCGGCCCCCTCATGGCCGGTTTCGACCAGAAGAATACACAGTTTGCCTTTGTTGAATCCGGAAATAATATCGGTCTGCCTGATAGATGATCTGATATGTTTTCTTAGCTTGGCTCGAAATTCGAGATCGAAATCCACTATGCCGTCGCCGCTTTCGATCATGAGGTAGGAAACGAATGTAAGATAGCGCTGCGCTCTCTTAAGCTCCTGAGACGCCCGCGCCATGAAATTTTCGTTGTTTTCGTAGATTCGGTCAAGTATTTCGAGATCGTTTTTCATAAACAGGCCGTCTGTGTCGGTTTCTCGGCGGCAGGCATTTGAGCTTACGATTATATCATCCAGCTCGGTTGTTGCAAAATAGATGCCAGGTTGACTCATATTCGGGATCTCCGCGAAATCCGGTGTTGCCCCGTAATCATATACTTTTTAATGACTTACGTGGCGGCTTGATCGGCCGAATATAAAACCCGTTCATGTTCGACATTGCAAATTGCAAAAGTCTTCATATATATTGAAAATACTAATCCATGATTTTGTAATCTTTTATTTTATACAACAACGACCTATAGCTGATATTCAGCAACTTGGCCGCCTTGCGTCTGTTCCAGTTTGTTCTCGTGAGAACCTTGGTTATCAATCTTTTTTCGACCTCTGCAACGACTTTTTCCACCTGCGTTTTCATATCGAAGTTGTCATCGCTAATTTGGAAGCCGACTCCGTCGGTATCTTTTCTTGTTCCTGCATCCTGAAGGCTTTCGAAGACGATTTGCTCATCGCCGCGGACAACGATTTGCTTAATCAGATTCTCGAGCTGTCGAACGTTGCCAGGCCAATGGTAATTGCATAGGAACTTCATGGTTTCGGGTTTTATCCCCTTAAAGTCTTTATTATAGAGCAGGCAGTATTTCTGCAAGAAATGATTAACCAGAAGGGGAATATCCTCGCGTCGTTCCCGCAACGGGGCAAGCTGGATAGTGATTTCGTTAAGGCGATAGTAAAGATCATCACGCATCAGCCCTTTCTGCATCGCCTCTTCGAGATTTCTGTTGGTGGCGCAGACTATCCGGACATCGACATGGATATTGTTGATGCCGCCCACCCGCACGAATTCCTGATGTTCGAGCACCTGAAGCAGCTTCGTTTGCAGTTCGATCGGCATATCGCCTATTTCATCGAGGAACATCGTGCCTTTGTTGGCCACCTCGAAACGACCGGGCTTGGTTTTATTTGCGCCCGTGAACGCGCCTTTTTCGTAACCGAAAAGCTCCGCCTCGAGCAATTCCCTCGGTATCGCCGCGCAATTGACTTTGACGAACGGCTCGTTTTTTCGTGGTGACTGGCTGTGAATCATACGAGCGATTATCTCTTTGCCCGTGCCGGATTCCCCCCGGATAAGCGCGGTAAGTTCACTGGCGGCCACCTGTTCGACAAGCGTTTTCACTTTGTGCATAGCCTCGCTGTCGCCGATAAGCACCTCGTGTTGACTTTCTTTCAGTCGCTTCTTCAGATCGTTTATTTCCGCCTTAAGCTTCCGCTTTTCGAGGACCGTCCGGATATGGATTTCCAGCTCTTTGACGTCGAATGGTTTGTTTATGAATTCGGTGGCACCGCGTTTAATCGACTCTACGATATTTTTCGTTTCGCCATGACCCGAAAGCATCATGATGTCCATCGAGGAATCGATCTTCTTCAATCGCTCGAGGATTTCCAGGCCGGACAGACCCGGCATTTTTATGTCGAGCAGAACAAGATCGGGTTGGGAGTCGGATGTTTTTCGGGAAAGCAGCGACAGCGCTTCCTGGCCGTCGCCGACAGAATCTATTTCATAATTCTCGCCCAATCCAGCCGAAATCTGGGCGGGAATTCTCGGGTCATCGTCCACTACAAGAATTTTGATTTTTTCTGTATTCATATATTCATGCGGGCAGATCTATATAAAACGTCGTCCCCTTGCCTTCTTTGCTTTCAACCGATAATCTGCCGTTATGGGCTATGATGACTCTTTCGACAATTGCCAAGCCGAGCCCGCTGCCGCTGTCTTTGGTCGTATAATATCTCTCGAAAATCTTCGGCAGCTGCGATTCGGGTATGCCGCAGCCGGTGTCGGCGATAGTCAGTCTTATATAGGGATCCCCTACCGGATGCATGTTTATCTTTACGGTCAACTTCCCCCCGTTTTCCATGCTCTCCACAGAATTAAGCAGAAGATTCAATATCGCCTCGAGCATTTCATTTTTATTCAATTCGATATCGGGAACATCCTCGGCATACAGGTGGAACGTAATTCCTTTTTTCTCCATGTCGCGAGAGAGCAACGACGATGCTTTTTCGACGATCGCCCGCAGCGATTCCTTTTTAGTGTAGTAGCGGAGCGGATTGGCAGAATCGACAACCTCGCGAACCATCTCCGTTAGGCGGTTTAATTCCATTTCGGAATTAGTGAAAAACTCATCGGCTTCGGCCCCGGTGAATTTATCGCGATAAAGTTGGAAATTACCTTTTAAGTGGGTAAGAGGCTTTTTCAGATCGTGGCAGATTTCCGAAATCAATTTTCCCATTGTGACCAATTTTTCGGCGTTCAGAATCGCCTTTTGTCTTTCATAAACCGAGGCCGCCTGCGTGGCGACCACGGCCGCAAGGTTTTTGCCGTCCTTGTCGAGCTTTTCTCCGCTTAGAATCACCATGAATCCAGATAGTGTGCCCCGAAGGAGTACTGGAATTATCTCTATAGTGAAACCTTGTTTTTCGCTGCAGTTTGCAAAAGCCTTCACCAATTCTTCCTTGACATTATCTGTATCGACATCCTGGCCGAATCCTATAACTTCTTTGCCTATTTTTAGTTCGGCAGGTGGAATCAACCCGCGAGGGCAATTTTCCGAACGGTGGGCCAGCTCCAGTTGGAGAGAATTAGCTTTTTCCAAAAAGCCGTACCAAAATACGGCCTCTATGTGAAGCTTTTTGCTCATCTCCTCATAGATAATTTCGCCCACTTTCTCGATCCGGTCGGTAGTCGAAATTTTATGGGTGATTTCATAAAGGATCGATAGCTCGTTGATTATTTCGGTTCGTTCGCCGAAAATATTGGCCCGGTCGATTGCGATCGCCGCCTGTGTGGCGAAAGAGGCGAGGATTTTAAGGTCGTCCTCATTAAAGGGGGTGCCGTCGAGCTTGTTGTTGAGATTGATCACGCCAAGCACGCTTCCCTTGAACTGAAGCGGCACCGAGATCAGGGATTTCGACTCGTAATGCTGGCGGTTGATGCGCGAAAATCGGGGGTCGCGTTCGATATCCTCGACTATGAGGGGTTTTCGCGATTCGGCTACGAATCCGGATATGGAACTTCCAAGCGGCATTCTGGCGGTGGCCACGATCTCCTCCGAAAGTCCGCAGGCCGCCCCTATATAAAGCTCGTTTTTCTCGGGATCGAGTATCATTACCGAACCGATTTTCGCACCGATGACATCGATGGCAAGCGAAAGTATATGGGACAAAGCCTCTTTAAACTCTATTGTAGAGGCGAGAATGATGCTTGCATGATAGAGCGCATCGATTTGAGAAAACCGTTTTTTCAATTGGTTGTTGGCGTGAGCAAGCTCATCGAAAAGCCGGCTTTTTTCGAGAGTGGCGACTCTTTTCTCCAACGATCTGGTTACTGCCAATTTCAGCTCTTCATACTCCACCGGCTTGGTCAGATAACCGAAAGCACCGTAATCCACCGCCGCCTTTGCGGTATCGAGCGAGGCATATCCGGTCATCAAAATGACTTCAAGGTGAGGATCTCTTTCGTGGGCGATTTTCAACAGATCGATTCCTGAAAGCCGGGGCATTTTGATATCGGCGATTACGAGATCGAAGTCGCCGTCCTTGATGAACTTGGCCGCTTCCTTGGACTCGGTCGTAGCGGTAACGCTGAAACCATCGAACTCCAAAAGGGTGCGCAGACTGTCGCACATCCCCTTTTCGTCATCGACAAGCAGGATTTTGGCGCCCTTAACGATCATCTTTTTTTGCAGGCAAAGTTATCGTAAATGTCGCTCCGCCGCGGTGATTGTTGCTGGCAGTGATTGTTCCTTTATGCCACTGAATAATGCCATAACATACGGCCAAACCGAGACCGGTTCCCTGTTCTCCTTTGGTGGTGAAGAAAGGCTCGAATATTTTATTCAACAGATCCTCCGGAATTCCCGGGCCATCATCGCTGAGTTTAATTTCGACGTTTTCACCCGAATTCATTATTTTAATTTCGATAATTCCGCCTGCGGGCAAGAAATCTTTGGAGTTCATCAGCAGATTAAGAAATACTTGTTTGAGTTTCTCGGCGGAACCGAGAATCAGCGGGATGTTCTTATCGGCTTTCACCCTCACGTTTATATTGGCGTTCGATAATTGGTGGGAAAGCAGGGTTAAAGTTTCAGCCACCACCTTCTTGATATCCACATCATCGACTTCTTCCTGCTGGGGACGATAAAAATCGAGTAATTGCTTGACGATCCCAGCTATCCGTTTGACTTCCTCCCTGAGGATTTTTATGTAGTTATTGAATACGTCCTCCGGCAGCTTTTGAATCGAAAGAATATGCAGGTAGTTGGAGATTATAGCCAAAGGATTGTTTACCTCGTGGGCAATAGACGCCGATAATTTTCCGAGGGCTGCCATTCGTTCGCTGGATACCAATAGTTTCTGGGTTCGCAACAGCTCTTCTCGAGCGCTTTTTTCCCGTGCGTATAAGTTCGAATTCTCGATGGCCACCGAGAGTTGGTTCATCAACAACGAAAGAAATTCGATATCGCTGTCATAAAATTGCGCGCCCGATATTTTAGAGGGCAAAAAGAGCAAGCCGAGCAAACGATTTTTCATTATCAGCGGGGCGGCAAGTTCGAAATTGAAAAATTCGAGATTGCCTAAATCACTTTCTTTATCTTTAAGTAATTGCCTCAATTCGAATGCGGTCAATGGCTTGCCGTTTTTCACGAAAATATCGATTATATGGTCGCTTAATTTGAGTTTTATCTCTTTCAGTGCGGACACATCTATACCCTTGGCATGCGGATGAACCAAATGACCGCTTGCCGCATCCGTAATGAGAATAACCGCCGAATCGACACCCATCTGGCCGAGACAGGTCAGCAGAATGGCATCGATCAACGTCTCGGTATCGAGCATCGAGGATAGATGTCTGGAAATTTCGAAAACGGTGTATAAGTCGAATATCTTGCGCCTGAGCCGCCGATTCAGGTCGCTCAACTCGCTGATTTGTTCGATGAATTTTTCCGAGCCCAGGGGCTCGCCGGAAATAGGTCTTTCGCCCGATAACGGATCGTTCATCATTATGCTTTTCGGCACAAGGTTTGGGCATTTTAGGCAAATGCCTTATCCCCGCTCAGGGGGACGCGCACCACCTTCATATGCCGCATCAATTCCGCTTGAGGAATCTATTAAATAACGGCGGGTCACGGCAACAGATATTTGACAATTTTGTTTGTTGCTTCCGCTGCGTGCGTATTTAATATTATGGTCGTGAAAATCCTAAGTGGAACAAGCAATTTTATTTCAGGTATCAAGGAACAAAGCTATCGAGAAAAACATCTTTTTATTACCGAAAAATATCGAAAGATAAAGTGCCAACATGGGAGGAGCCGACGACAAGTAAATCGGAAATGAATTTCGAATTCGGAAACTTCTTAGCCGAGCAGCTGCGGGATATTATCGATATCGATGTGATCTACACATCGGCTTCAGCTACGATCATAAAGGGACAGCTTATTGAAGGGGTGGATTTCGGGGAAATGGGACTGAGGAATACGCTCGATCGGCTGCCCTACAAAGTCGAAATCCTGAGCCTGAGGCCCAAGGCAGTCCTCAGATTCAGAAATCCGACCAGGCCTGTTCTTTTCAGAATACCGTGGCTGAATATCGTCTTGTTTCTGCTGACGCTCGTCTCCACTATCGTAGTGGGAAGCGGTTTCGAGCAGACGAACGCGTTTTCCGATCCGCGTATGTTCATCGAGGATCCCTGGCGGATAATCAAAGCGGGAATGCCGTTTTCCTTTTCGTTGCTTGGAATTCTGCTTTTTCATGAATTCGGCCATTACATCGTTTCGCGGAAACATGGGGTTGATGTCAGTCTGCCTTATTTCATACCTGCGCCTACGATGATCGGCACTATGGGTGCGGTGATCCGGTCCAAATCGCCGTTTATCACCAGAAAACAATTGTTCGATGTCGGCGCCGCCGGCCCGATCGGGGGTCTTTTGGTCGCAATACCTGCCATAATCTGGGGACTGGCTCATCCCCGATTCATACCCGAAGTCCAGGACATGTCGGGTTTGGTGATGTTGGGGGATTCCCTGCTCTTTTCGCTTATCGATAAGTTGGTGGCGGTTCAGGCGCCGCCCGGATATATGGCCTTATTACATCCGGTGGCTTTCGCAGGCTGGGTCGGCCTTTTGGTTACCATGCTCAATCTTTTGCCGATAGGCCAGCTCGACGGCGGTCATATCTTATATGCGATGTTCGGAAAAGCTCAGCATAAAATCGCGCTCGGAGCTATCGCCGGACTCTTAATGCTTTCGTTCTTATGGACGGGGTGGATCGTTTGGGCGATTCTTGGAATCGTGATGCGACCGGCGCATCCCCCCACGGTGATGGACGAGCTGCCACTTGACAAGAAACGCAAAATGCTGGGTTATCTTTGTATCGTGATTTTTATACTTTGCTTCATACCGGCGCCGATTTCTTTGAACTAACCGCGCCAGTATCCGGTCATGCGATAATTCGAGAGATAAAAAAAATGGAGCTGAGGGGAGTCGAACCCCTGACCTTTTGACTGCCAGTCAAACGTTCTCCCAACTGAACTACAGCCCCAAAACGGATACTTTCCGCAAGCAAAATATAGGGAACAGCGCTATAAGTCAAGCATTATCAACCTATCGCTCGATCGATTTTCGGCGCATTGCGAAAAGAATTGGCCATTCGGTTCCACCCCGGTGATTTTTCTTTGCGGCCGAATCAGAACAAGGCTGAAACCGCGGCCATGTTGGCAAGATAAAGCCACCTGTCGGGGAAAAGTCCGATCTGAAGTACTCCCAATAGCGCGATTATCAAAGCCACAAGCAGAGAGGGTGTCATTTCGATATCGACCATACGCGGGTCAGGCGCCCGCATATACATCACCACCACGATACGTAGATAGTAGAATATGGAAACAAGGCTGTTGAGAACGCCGATCACCGCAAGCCAGATAAAGCCGTTCTTGACCGCTCCGGAAAAGATTGCGAATTTTCCGACGAAACCGGCCGTTCCGGGAATCCCTCCGAGGGAAGCCATGAAGATGGTCATGGCGATCGCCGCAAACGGAAATTGGCGGGCGAATCCGGCGTAGTCCGATATGTTTTCATAGAGCTCTTCCCGCTCGGCGAAAAATATCACGATAGCGAAAGCGCCGATATTCATCAGGGTGTAAGCGAAAAGGTAAAAAGCCGCCGCCGAAACTCCCTCCACCCCGCCGGCGGTGATCGCCACCATCATGTAGCCCGCGTGGGCAATCGAGGAATAAGCAAGCATTCGCTTGACGTTCGATTGAGTGATCGCCAGAATATTGCCCGCCGTCATAGTCAGCACCGCCAGCATCCAGAAAACCGAGGTGAAATCGATATTAGGATTTGCAATAAGGAAGACGCGGATTATGGCGGCCAAAGCGGCGGCTTTCGGCCCCGAAGACATGAACGCAGTGACCGGCGCCGGTGCTCCCTCGTAGACGTCGGGTATCCAGGCATGAAAAGGAAACAGGCCGGCTTTGAAAGCGAAACCTATCAGAACCAGCCCGCTTCCCGCGGCAACGAAAAACGGCGAGTAGGCTTTGCCGCTATTGATGATTTCCACTATCCGATATAAATTGGTGCTCCCGAACGAACCGTAAATAAGAGCGATTCCGTAAAGGAGAAATCCCGAGGCGAAAGCACCGAGCAGGAAATATTTGAGCGCAGCTTCTTGGCTGCGATAACGATCGCGTTTTATGCCGGCCAGCACGTATAACGGTATGCTCATCATTTCCAAGCCGATAAACAGTGTGACCAGATCAACGGTCGATGCCATTATCATCATGCCGAAAGTAGCGAAAAGAATCATGACATAATATTCACCCAGACCCGAAAATTCCCTTCGCTGATACGAAAGCGATACGAAAACCGCCAGCAGCGTTCCCAAACAGAAAATAACCTTGAAAAAACCGGCGATGACATCATTTACGACCATGCCGCCGAAAGCCTCTCCGCTATGGCTGAATCCGGCGTAAGTCAGTTGCATCGCCACCAACGTTCCGATTATCGCCAGAATCCCGAGCCACCAGCGCAAGCGGGCGGGAATGAGTAAACCTACAATCAGAGAAATAAAAGCAGTGATACAGATCGCCAATTCGGGATAGATCACCGGCCAATTTATTTCCATCATCATCGCCCCTCCCCTGCGTTATCGATGTCTTTGGCTTCCGATTTCAGAACTCCGGGAAAGGCTCCCGCTTGGTATTGCTGATTGCGCAATTGAACGAATTCGACGAGTTTTGTAACTGATGGTTCCATCGCTTTCAGGAATGGTTTGGGATAAAAACCGATCCAGAATACCATCACCACCAGCGGCGCAAGAACGAATTTTTCGCGCAAGTTCATATCTTTAAGAACGCGATTTTTCTCGTTGGTGCATTCACCGAAAAACACCCGTTGAACCATCCACAGCATGTAAACTGCGGCGATTATTACGCCGGTCGCCGCCAGAATCGAGTAAAGCGGTTTCGTGTTGAACATGCCAAGAAGGATGAGAAATTCCCCGACGAAACCGTTGGTCCCCGGCAAACCGATCGAGGAAAGCGCGATTATCATGAACCCGGCCGTATATATGGGCATAACGTGGGCCAGACCGCCGAAATCCTCTATCAATCTCGTAT
>JBBIRK010000008.1:0-74225 GCA_037441845.1 Candidatus Zixiibacteriota bacterium | reverse complement strand
CTATGGTGTCGGCCAACGAATCCATGCTATTCGAAAGTTCGCCGATTTCGTCGCCGCGTTGCAGTTTCATTCTCGCTTTCAGGTTGCCCTGACTGATATCCCTTAAGACAGTCGCGCCTTTGGCCAGAGGAACGGAAATGCTGCGTGAGAGGAATAGCCCGAGCAGTATTGCTAAAACAACTCCGGCGATAAGGACCGTCAGAATCGCGGTTTTAGCGGAGGCATTCGTTTGATCCATTTGCTTCATTGAATTTAAGCCGGTTTCCATATTAATTTGCACCAGGCGCTCGAGAAGCTGGTCGGCTTCGTGAGAAGATTCTTCGGATTTCTTGAACGCCGCGAATACTCGTTCGTCGATTTCCGCGATTCGCCGATCGTTCAAATCAAGTCCTCCGGCGATCAGAGCATCTTTTTCCTCGGACAATCTTCTTACCGCTTTGTGATCCTCGACCCACCTTTTCCAGACAGGCACGAATTCTTTCCAGGTTTCAGCCTCTTCGGGAGTCTGCGGCAGCGGTTCGTAAATTTTCCATGCCTCTTCGGCCTCTTTGAACGCCTTGTCGATATAATCGTATTGAGCCCGGCGGATTTGCGGCTCCATCATCCGTCTGTTAATCAGACCACGTTCCCCGACACTAACCATTGCCTTGCCGTTGTATATCTGCAACAGCGTTTGTACGCTTGGTAGCCGCACTTCCGCGATATCGTCCGCTTTGCTCATCTGGCTGTTCAGGCTGATAATACTGGTGATACCGATCGCAGCCGCAATGAGCGCCACGAAAACGAACCCGCCGATCAATTTCGGCCCGAGTTTGATTTTGTTCAACATCGACTTGCCCCCCTTTTGGTTTGTTTGATTTCAATAATAACTCAGTAAACCGTAGTTGTCATGATCGATCTCTTGAACGGAATAATTCATTGAATTCCCCCCTCGAACCTTATCGACCGGAAGAGATATGTTTGCAATAAATCGCCGAAATCTCAAGGTGCCGATGCAACCCGTGAAACACCATTGACTTGTGGGGCAATATCCGACTCGACAATATAGCAATCGTCAACCTATACTTTCTTGAGCCGTTACCGATAAAATAAATTGTAATTATCCGACAACGGTTACGCAAGGAGGAAGCAATGTTAGTCTGGTGCGGGATCCTTTTCGCGCTGGGTATCGTGGCCTTTATGGATACCCTTTTCAACTATGGTGAAATTTTCCGCCGGATCAATTCCGTGATTTTCATGCTCGTTTCGCTCGGGTTGTTGGTTCGAACCAGCATGAAAATCAGGATGCGGACGCTAGAAAATCTGGTCGAGCGCGTACGTCAGCTTGAGGCGATTCTTGGGAATCAAGCTCCGCCTCGTCCCATGGAATCGAACAAGAAGCAGGAAAAACAGCCGGTATTTTAGGGAAATTCATTTTTCCCCGAGCGAAACTCAGCCGTAGATCTTAAATCATCGATTCGCTGATTTTACGAAAATGCCTGGGATCGTTTTTCGGCCCGGGCGGATCGTAATCAAAGAGTCGTATCAAGGGACCGGCGATAGCTGATTTTTGGCCAGAACAGCTCTTGCTTTTTCCAGCAATGGAGAGTGGGGGAACTCGGCCAGAATCCGATTCGCCAATGAGGCGGCCTTCTCGGGCATCGATAGATGGTCGCTGTAAATCAGCGCCAGGCCGAGGAGCGCTCGATCGACATAAATTCCTTTGGGAAATCTGTTTATATAGTCCTCGTAGGTATCGATCGCGCTTCGCCACGAGGACTGATTCGCATAGATTTCAGCCAGGCTGATTGAGGCGTACTCCTGTGCCGCCCCGCCGGAACCGGCAATCGACTTCAGTATGATTATGGAGCTGTCTTTTTGACCGCCGAAGCCAAGTCGCAAAGCCTGGGCAAGATTTTTGACCGACAGATCCTCGCCGCTTTCAAGGATATTCAGCCTTTCAAGGCAATCGTTCACGTATCTGCCCGAGGGGAACCTGTTGATCAAAGCCTCGTAACCGGCGACCGCTGAATCCAAGTCGAGTTCGAAAAAGGCGAATTCGGCGCTTAGATAAATGGCCTTTTCGATAATATCCTCCGGGGCGGCCGGATCGGATCTCAATCGTTTCAATTCGGCGTCGGCTTTAAGGAAATCGCCTGCAATGGCGTAAGTTTCGGCCAGGCGCAACGATGACAACCAAGAGAATCTGGTCTTGGGCTTAGTGCTGGCGCTGCGTTGAAACAATGCGACGGCATCAGCTCGATCGTCAGGCGACTCGGCGTATATTTCTCCTGCCGCATAAGCCGCTTCCGCCTTGATTCCCGGATCGGGATCTTCGGAAAGTTGTCTTAAAATTTCCAGCGCCGCCTGAGGCTGGTTCAATTTGTGCAAAGATCTGGCTTTCAGAATCATTGCGGGGCCGGCCTTGCGTTTTCCCGATTCTCCGGTAAGCGAAAGATCGACCGCCCGCACTGCGATCGAGTAACGCCCGTTATTGAAACAGTTACCGGCGTACGCAAGAAGATACTCGCCTTTGCCGCCGGCGAGATTGTCCGCGGTTTGGAAATAACCGAGCGCCGATTCATAATTACCCGCGTGTGATTCGAGATCACCCAGCAGTCGGTGCAATTCGGGGTTTTTCGGGGATCGTCGCAAGGCGGTCGTCAGTTCCCGCCGTATTAGCGATTGGTCTTCTATCAGACCCGCAAGCATACTTATCTGCAGCGATATTTCGTTGCCGGCTTCCGGATTACGGTCGAGCTGGGCGAGATATTCGCCCAACGCCTCGGGGAAATTCCGCTGGGCTACATAAATATCGATAAGTTCATTCGAGAATTTCGTTTGGTCTTTGAGGACGGTTCTGGCACGGCGGTAAACGTCTATCGCCTCCGCGTAGAAACCGTAGGTCAAATAGTAACCGGCAAGAATCTGGAAACGATGTTCCTCTGTTTTTATCAAGTCGAACGCTCTTTCCCAGCTATGGCGAGCCTTATCGAGGCTGTCGGATAAGAAATAGACCTCACCCAATTGACATAGCGGGTCGAAATCGTCGGCGCTCGTCTCGAGCTCGTGTTCGATAATTTCCCGAAGCGCGAAGTAGTCTTTCTTTTGTCGATATAGGAATTTCAATTCAGCGTCGATTTGAGGGTGCGGACCGAAATTCTTTCTGAGGGTGGCGATCATTTTTTGCGCCGCCTCATAATCGCCGGTCAGAATTATCGAGTGCACCGATTGAAGTTCCCGCGAGAGTCGGGGGTCGAAAGTGGGCTGCTGAGGGAAAGGTTGCACCGATGTTTGAGCGAGGGTCCGATCGCAAATAACTCCGAACATCATAAAAATAAGCGCGATGATGACCGGTTTCTGAAAAGGCGAAATCGTCCCCATCGGCGATCGACTAAACGGCCATGCCTTTTCGATTCCCAAGCGGGTTGTTCTCGCGATTCGTCTCATTCGCCTGATTCCTGACCGGTTGCAGTCCCTGTCGGAAGCTCTCCGGATAGCATTCGGAAATATCCCTTTATTTGATTCTCGTATCGCCGCGGATATTTTTCGTTGAGCGCTCGGATAATATCTTCGGTCAAGCGGTTCGATACCGGCTCGTCGTTCAGGGCGGCCGGCGATCTTCTGATTATATCCTCGCCGGTGCGTGCCTGACGTTTTTGCGTGTAGTCACGCCGATTGACCGACTTCTGGGCATCCAGCAGACGGCTCAATATCCGCTCTTGTCTTCGCACCACATTTTCGTTCAGACCTTCCCGGCGCATCTGTTCGACTATTCGGCGCATTTCCTCGCCGAGTTCGCCGAGACGGCCGAGCACGTTATCCGGGTCTCCGTACTGATCGGTCAATTCCTGAAGGCTTTTTCGGATCGCCTCCTGCTGGCCGGCCAACTCCTCGAGTTGACGTTGCTGAATCAAACTCATCGCCTGCCCCATCGGAATCGGCATGAGCGATTGGGTTTGTTGATTCAGTTGCATCTGCATTTGGCCCAGTTGCGATAATTGTTGCATCATTTCGTTCATTCCGGTTCCCGACTGGCAGGCGCTGGCCTGTCCTTGCGATTTCATGAGCATGCGGGCCGTTTGATTGAGCGCCGACATCGCCTGGATTTGGCCGTTTACGGCAATAGCGGGCTGCCTGCTACCGAGATCTTTCGTGGATTTCTCCATCGCCCGAAGAGCCTCACCCAATTTTTGCATCGTGGAAAAATTAACGAACAGGGTCATTTTCGTCAGTTCGGATACTTTGTCGGCGGCCCGCTCCGTGGCGTCGATCAACTCGGCTTGTTCGCCGGTCAGGCCGGAGAAATTGCCTCCCCGCTGCGAGCAAGCCCGGGTCGATTCGGCCAACGCTTCCTGAGATTTCGATATATATAAGATATCCTCTATCGCTTTGCGGATCGCCTCGACGATCATTTGTTGCTGGCGGCTCTGGGTTTTTTGCAGCATCGATTTGAACATGCCGGCCAGATCGCGGAATTTCTGTTGAATTTTCTTGCCCGAGCTGGAGCAATTGCTCTTGTTTCCGGATTGCAGATTCTGCATCATCGATTCGAGCAGATTCTTCAATTCCTCGGAATTCAACTCCTTCATCGCCTGCTCGATATCCTCGGGGGCGATCGTTTGCACCTCTTCGTTCAAATCGGCGGTTTTCTGCATTTGCTCTTTGATGCTTTCCAGGCCTTGCTGTTGGCTTTCCTGTGGCTTTCGCAATTGCCCCATTTCATTTTGCGAAGAGCATTGTTCGAGCCGCTGGTTGATTTTTCCCTGCTCTTCCGCGAGTTTTTCAGCCATTTTCGCCATGGTGTCAAGTTTCTGCTCCAACTCGAGCTGTTTCAGCAGGGCCAATGTGCGGTCCAGGTTCTTGTTCAGCTGCTCGAGGTTTAATTGGAAATTCTTCAAGGCCTCTTTAAGGCGTTCGGGGTCCATCTGCCGCATAGCCTCTTCGAGACGACGCATGGCTTCCTTTAATTCGGGTGTAGCGACCTTTTCCATCAGTTCCTGGATTTCGCGCATTTTGTCGAGCATCTCCTCGGCGGCCATTTGCTGACGATCGAGCTTTTCGATGTTCTCGGCCAATTGGCGGGCGGCCTTTTCGACCTTCTCGGCGATATCTTTCTGCCGGTTCACCGCCGCCTGGATTTCGCTTTTCTTCTCCCAGTTGACCTGGTTGGCCGATTGCATTTCCCTGGCGATATTTTCCAACTGTTCCTTCAGCTGTTTTTGATAGGCCGAGGCTTCCTGCATCTGTTCGATAATATCCTCACGGCCGCCGGTGATATCGGCCACGATTTCATCGAGGCTGGGCAGCCGGGCGCTGTAGGTCTTGCTTTGCGCCGATTTGGTTCCGGAAACGGCGTCGTTGTCGAAAATCTCGAGATAATAATGGGCCAGATCGCCGGGCATCAAGTTCAGTTCCTCGACCGACCAGTCGTATTCGACGATCCCCTCCAATTGACCGTTGAAGTCACGGGTCAAGGTGATTCTCCGATGTTCGCTTTCTTTTCCCTCGGAGGATATCCAGTAAACCAGATCGAGTCGGGAAAATCCGTAATCGTCATGAATCTCGGCGGTAAGTGGAACGAACATCCGTTCGTCGAGATCGATATCGCTTGCCGGGAAAGTGATGTTTATCGCAGGGGGATAGTCGGCCAAGGCGGTAATCTCGTAATTTATCGGTTTGGGGTTCGTCAAACCCGCGGAGTCGCTGATTTCCACTCTGTACGCGCCGCTGAAATCGACCCGGAAGTCGCCGCTGATCCCTTTTGGGCTTATCGAAAGCTTTCGAGTCGCCATTAGCTTCCCGGTGGAATCCATGAACACGATCTGCGCATCGCTTATCGGTTTATTCACTCTGCCTTCGAATTTGACCCGGGTTCCCTTAATCGCGGTGACCGAGCCCTCGTTGGGCGGCAGTGTTTTATCGGCCATTCCCGTATATTTCGGGTAGTTCAGGGTGACCGAAACATCAATGATTCGAGGCGGATCGATGACTTTGATTTTTCCGATAGGCGATCGAGCGGAACCGGCGGATGCGTAAAATTCCACGTCGCGGCGGAGCTTCTTGAAAGTGAAGGCGAATGCGCCGCCGATATTCGAGCTGTCGGCCGCAATTTCCTCGGGCGGCACCTCGAACCAGGAATCGTCACCATGGCGATAGTTGAACTTAGGGCGGCCGATTCTGCCGCCTTCGGCTCTGATTTGAACCAATATGTCCTCGTTCTTTACAACCTCGGCGTTTATGGGGTCGATCGACAACCGTATATTCGTCGGACGCGGGATATCGGCCAGCGGGTTGGTATAGAGAAGCAGCGTCTGTCCAAGAGTGTTCAAGGATACGAGAGAAACTAAACCGAGCAGGCAGAATGCGACGAGCATGAGGCGTAGCGGCCTTTTGTTTTTGGCTACCGCCACCGAGAAATCGATATTTTTTATTTCTTCGCCCGCTTCCTCGATTGTTTTTTCGATCAATTCCAAGGAATAATTCTCACGATTGTCGGCCATTTTGTCATAAAGCTGCAAAGCCCCGATCAAGCGCGATTGCAGTTTTCCGTAGCGGCGCTCAAGTCTGAGGGCGACGGAGGCCAAAGGCGGTTTACGAAGAAGCGGCCTGATAATCGCCAGATAGGCGTAAACGGCCGCCGCGGCCGAAACTACGACCGCCGCCGTCATGCGAAAAGCAGGACCGGGCCAGAAAATCAAAGTGATAAACCAGAGTACGACCGAAACCGCAGCCAGCAAAGAGGCCAGCCTGAACGACCCCTCGATAGCCAGCCGGCGGCTGATGCTTTTGCCGGTGTGCCGCAGCTTTTCGACTATCGTAGAGTATTCTTTACTTCCCATATATCACCTATTGCATCATGGCGTAAGCCACGATATTCGCCGCCATTTTCAGGGCCGCTTGATGTTTTTCCGGGGGGTCGTTGTAAACCTCGCTGTCTTCCAAGCCGTCGCCGATGTCGCTTTCGTAAGCGAAAAAGACCACAAGCCGCTTCTTTTCAGCGGGATTGGCCGACCAGAAAAGCCCGAACCCCTGCGGCGGTTTGTTGTCATGTTCGTGGATTTTAGGCAACCCGTTCGGAAATTCATATAATACATGAAAGATCGGATGGCTGAACGGCAATTCGGTGAGCTCCTGCCCGGGAAAGACTTTTTTCATCTCGCGCCGGAATGCAGGCGCCAGGCCGTAGCTGTCGTTTGCGAACAAGAATCCGCCGGCGGCAAGGTATTCTCTCAGCGCGGCCACCTCTTGATCGCTGAACTTCACGTTCCCGTGGCCAGTCATGAACAGTATCGGATATTTATATAACTCCGGGCTGGTTAATTCGATATTTACCTCGCGGTCAATCGCTTTGATGGGAGTATTTTGATCGAGGAAACGATGAAGATTGGGCAGGGCGGATCTTCCCCAATACCAATCGGCCCCTCCGGTGTAGCGAAGACGGGCGATGGTAACGGCGGACGGATCGTCGGTTTTCTGGCCGATCTGGGCAAAGGGCGCCGCCGCGAGCAAGATGATGGCACCGATTATAATCAATCTATTCATCGTCGCACTAATATTACGTTTCAGAAGCCGCATTGTTTGCCGGCTTGCCGCAGAAATGTCGTCGAAATCGATTCCGTCTTATCAAGCTTATTTCATGCCGTTGCGCCGGCTAAATGAAATATAACCGCCGCCACCATCAAGTCAACGGCAAAACCGCCGCCCGAGGTTTCATATCTCTTGCAAAAATGTCGGCCATAATGGATTATTATGTAGTCTATGGATAATTCAAGCCATGCCGAAATTCCCCGGATTGCGACCAGCTCCTATGGTGGACCGATAGAAATAATCGTGAAAGCACCACATTCTTTGTTCCGAGATAGAACGGCTCTTATTCTCAATTCACGCCAATCGAAAACCCCCTGCGGCCGGGACGATTGGGTGAAACAGACAATCGAGGCGATAAAATTCGCGGGGTCGAGCGGTTACACCATCTTGACGAGTGTCGGTATTACGACATGGGAATTGCAGATCTATATTTGCAGCGCATACCGATTCAGGCAAATAATCGTATGCCCGGTCGCGGCCACGGAAAATCAGGACAAGATAATCTCGCTTCTTATCGATGACTTCAAATTGCGGCCGGAGGAGGTTGGCTTTGCGTTTTTCCAGAAAAGGAGATCACGGTCACCAAAATCGAACTGGCCGATACGCGACGAATCGTTGTTCCGATTGGCGGATTTGATTATTCCCGTGTCGGTAAGGTCCGGGGGCAATCTGGATCGGTTGCTTGATTCGGTCGCCGGCAAAGAAATAATCGACGGCTATCGTATTCCATATCGCCCCCTCGGAAAGACTTCAGGTGAATCAGCCCATATTATCGAAAACGATATTCGGCCGATTTCCAATTGGGATCATGTGGCGCACTGGACCCACACTTTTCATTCGGCCTGGCCGAACCAGAAAAGATTCGATTATTACCGGCGGATAACCGAATCGGAATCTTATCCGGCCACGGCGTTCCACACTCTTTGCAATATTCTCGAAAGCAAGATCATTTACGGCTCGGAGCGAAATCAAAACGAAAGGCGGAAGGCGGTGGCGTTTTCCAATTTGCCTCCGCAAGAAATGCTTCCGCTCATGACCTGGCGTAATCGATACAATCGACTGAATTTCGAACCGTTCGCCATCGCCATAAAAAGAAAAGCCGCCTCAAGAACAGGTATCCGACCGGTGATTTACGGTCCGCATACCCTATACCGACGATTATCGACGAGCGACCAGCCATATTTCCAAAACCAGGGATCGGCGGGCGGTAACTGGAAACCCGAACATGAATGGCGTTTTTTGGGCGATTTGAACTTAGCGGATTTTGAATCTGAGGAGTTGCTGGTGATCACCGCCACGGCCGAGCAGGCGGAGTTTATCGGTTCCCGTTTCGGGCTTCACGCCCATAATCTGTTTTCCCATCGCAATATGGTCTGAGGTGTCTTTGTGACCGGCGATTGACAAACCATAACCAATTGTCAGACAGGAAGTTGCCCAAGCACATTTTTTATTTGGAAACTTGATTTGAGACGGTCTAAATAGTATAATATAATAACGGAAACGATGACGAAATTTCATCACGGGAGTAACTTGTCGGCTGTGCATGGTTTTTCGCAAATCGGCGAAATCATAAAGAAGAGTCTGCAATCGTCCGGAATCGCCGAACGTTTGGAAAAGCAGTCGGTTATCGCCGAATGGCCGGCGATCGTGGGACAACTCCTGGCGGACAACGCGGTTCCGATCCGAATAGAAAAGGACACGCTTATAGTGCGCGCTAAAAGCGCCGCTTGGCGCAACGAGCTGATTTTTTTCAAGCCGCAAATTCTGGCGAAAATCGCCGAGCGGATAGGTGAAGACAAAATAAGAGATATAGTTTTTTATTGAGAGTAAATATGCGGAGGGGAAATTGGTATCCAAAAAATTAACCGATGAAAATATGACCGAAGAAATCACTCAACCCGCAGTCGGAAATTATGACGCCTCGGCGATCACCGTGCTTAAGGGTCTCGAGGCGGTGCGGCGTCGCCCCGCCATGTATATCGGCGACACCGGCACCCGCGGCTATCACCACTTGATCTACGAGGTTGTCGATAATTCGGTTGACGAGGCGATGGCCGGTTATTGTGACAAGATAACGGTCACGCTCAACCCCGATGGCAGCGTCACGGTCGAGGATAACGGCCGGGGGATACCGGTGGATATGCATCCCACCCAGCACAAGCCGGCGCTCGAGGTGGTCATGACCATGCTGCATGCGGGCGGGAAATTCGATCACCGCACTTATAAGGTGTCAGGCGGATTGCACGGTGTCGGCGTTTCCGTCGTGAATGCCCTCTCGGAATGGTGCGAAGTCGAGGTTCACCGTGACGGGTTGATATACACTCAACGTTATGAGTACGGCAACACCGCAAACAAGCTGACGACGACCGGAAAGACCCGCCGCACCGGCACCAAAACCACATTCATGCCCGACAAGACGATTTTCAAGAAGCAGGAATTCAATTTCGAAACGCTGGCATCCCGCTTGAAAGAGCTGGCGTTTCTCAACGCCGGGCTGCGCATAATTCTGGTCGATAATCGAGGCAAAGAGCCGGTCAGCCAGGAGTATTACAACAAAGGCGGCCTCGAGGCGTTCGTCCGCTATCTGAACGAAAACAAGAACGTGCTGTTCTCGAAACCGGTCTATTTCCACAAAGAACGCGATTCCGTCGATGTCGAGTTGGCGTTGCAATATACCGACGGCTACACCGAAAATATCTTTTCTTACGTCAACAATATCAATACTATCGAGGGCGGCTCGCACTTGGTGGGTTTCAAAACCGCCTTGACCCGCACTATCAACACCTACGCCGCCAAAAACAACCTGTTCAAAAACGGCGATACCCAGCTTCAGGGCGAAGACGTGCGCGAGGGGCTGACGGCCATCATCTCGGTCAAGGTGGTCGATCCCCAGTTCGAGGGGCAAACCAAAACGAAACTGGGAAACTCCGAGGTCAAGGGGATAGTCGAATCGATAGTCGGCGAACATCTCGGAATCTATCTTGAGGAGAATCCTTCGGTCGGCAGGAAGATCGTCGAAAAATGTCTATCGGCGGCCCGAGCCAGAGAGGCGGCGCGTAAAGCCAAAGAATTGGTGCGGCGCAAATCCGCTCTCGAATCGGGGGCTTTACCGGGGAAACTGGCCGATTGTTCGCTCACCGATCCCAGTCTGTGCGAAATATATATAGTCGAGGGTGATTCCGCCGGCGGTTCAGCAAAACAAGGCCGCGACCGCAGGTTTCAGGCGATTCTACCCTTGAAAGGGAAAATCCTGAATGTCGAAAAAGCACGTATCGACAAGATTCTGGCCAACGAGGAGATACGATCGCTGATCACCGCCTTGGGGACCGGTTTCGGCGAGGATTTCAATTCGGAAAATTCCCGCTACGGCAAAATCATAATCATGACCGATGCCGACATAGACGGTTCTCATATCCGCACCCTGATATTGACGTTCCTCTATCGGCACATGCGGCCGTTGATAGAAGGCGGCCATGTTTATATCGCGCAGCCGCCGCTTTATCGTCTCAAAAAAGGACAGCAGGAGCTCTATGCGTTCGATGACGAGGAGCGCGACCGCGTGCTGGAACGTTGGGGCAACGCCGGTGTTTCGATCCAGCGCTATAAGGGGTTGGGCGAGATGAATCCGGAACAGCTATGGAAAACCACGATGAATCCGGAAACCCGCACCTTGCTGCAGGTCGATCTGGAGAACGCCGCCGAAGCCGATCGGATATTCACCACGCTGATGGGCGACGAGGTGGAGCCACGGCGTAAATTTATCGAGGAGCACGCCAAGTTCGTTCGCAACCTGGACGTATAGCGGCCCGGCCGATAGCGGTTCTCGGATCAACATTTCTATACCGAGAAAAAGGGGCATTCTCTTAAGACAAGTCAACCTTACGGGAGGGATTTCAATAGCGCCTGAATCGACGTTTGAGGCCGAGTAGGATGAAAGTGATCAAAACCAGAGGTATCAGCGAGTTCAGCAAGGCTATCATCAATGCGAAAAGTCCGTTCGGCTCGTAGGCGTTTCTCTGGAACGGGAAAAGGCTCATCGGGATTACGCGCATGACCGTGAACGTGATTACGTCCGAAGCGTTTCTGACGATTCCGAGGCTGTTGCCGGCGCGATCCAGCTTTTCGATACCGATGAGGTAATTGAGTGCAGCGAAAAGTATCAAGGAACCACCCAGCCAACAAGCCGCCCGCAGCGGTCTTTCCCCATAGCCGGCGATTAAATTGTAAACGGCATATAGTCCGGCCCGGCATCTGGATATGAATCCTTTGTCTTCGTGAAGAAAATATCTACGGATAGTCTCGCATTCGTTATAATAAAAATGGCCGGCTTCGGGGAAATCCTTGGTGTAGTCGTGGGCCGCTTTCAGGCGGCGGTAGATGGCGGCGATCTCTCTTCTTGAGATTAGGCTCGCAATCCGATATTTTTCATCGAATATTCTTCTTTCTTCTTCATTAAGCTTTTCGCGCTGTTCGAACCAAGTTTCCTCTATAAGTTTTCTTTCGTTCCCGGCGGAAGAACCCCATTTGTTGGAATGGAATCTGGCTTGATCGAAATTGCTCGTGTAGAACGAAGAAGCGGAAAGGTCGCAACCGATGAAATAAACATCTTTCAGCTGGCAATGCCGGAATAGGATGGTCAGGCCGTCGGGGGCGGAAATCGTGTTTTTGAAAATCGTGCTGTATTCGCGGAATATGGCTTGATCGAAAAGGATGATTGAACCGCTATTTTTTTTGTTTTCAGGAGAGGACAACTCGAAAGAGGAATCGGCACCGATATTAATTCTGCTGAATCTCAGCAATGAGTCTTCCGTTACGGTTATCTTTTCAAAAACGACGCGCCCTTCGAATCGGCAACCCCCGAAAATAGTTGAGCCCGAGAAACTCGCTTCAAGAAATTCGGCGTAGGTCGAAAACGTTGTATTTAAGAAATAGGTCTCTTGCGAAAAATTAGTGCTTTTGAATGACGTGTAATTTGAAAATCTGACATAACTGAAACTAACGTATTTGAATGACGCTCCCGCGAAATCGACATCTTTCGCAAATTGCGCTCCCGTAAATTCCGCGTTATCGAATACCGTCTTTTGAAACCTGGCTCGGCCCTCAAAGCGGGCATCGGCAAATTCGGCGTTATAATCAAACTTCGCATCGTTAAAATTCACAGCGTCATGAAATTTTGCTTTACAAAAATAAACAACACCATGGAAGTGGGTCTGTTCAAAATTCGCGTAATTATCAAAATTCGCGTTAGAAAAATTCACTGCGTCATGAAATTCCGCTTCATGAAAATCGGCATTAGACAGCACGCTGATGGAGTCGTGTCCTGTAAAATCGATATTCCCCGGAAAGACGTAGCCTCTAAAATTAAAATCGCCGTCCCTTATTTGCTCATATATCTTCTCATTGAACTTTTCCACATCCATCCCCTTCTTTTCTTTCGGGGCGTGAAAAAGGCAATGCTCGAAATCGTGGGGAAGATTAACGTCTCGTCCGCAGTAGCATATATTATCCATTGGTTTTACCCCCATAATAATGTTCAAATAAGTTGTCTTTCGACGAGACTATAACTAACCGAAGCGGATAGGTCAAATACCTTTTCAGCGGCCGCCGCGAAAATGAAAATCCTGCCGTTCGATCACTTTTCCGGCGGCAATGCCGATAGATAGCCGATGGTTTTCCCCTCGGCCAGATGCCGCCGTTCGTAGTCGGTCCGAAATCCGATCACCTCATCGACGACGCCCGACCCGTGCAGATCAGGAACGAATACGTTTATTTTCCAACCTTCCCGCAACAACATCTCACGGGTGAAATCGAACATCCCTGCATCATCGGTTTTCAGATGCAACTTTCCGCCCGGTCGCAAAATTCGGCGATAGCGGCGCAAGAAATCGGGTGTGGTCATCCGCTTGGAAACATGCCTCCTTTTAGGGAAAGGATCGGGGAACGGAAGCCAGATTTCGTCGATTTCCGCCGGACCGAACAGGCGATCGATTTGCTCGGCCCGGGCTCGGATGAACACGACATTGGTCAATCCCAGGGTCGCCGAATCACCGGCCGCCCGCCACAGACGCGCCCCCTTTATATCGATGCCGATGAAATTTTTGTGCGGGAAAAGCCGGGCCAGCCAATTGGCATATTCACCTTTTCCGCAGCCCAGCTCGATCACCAGCGGGTGGTCGTTGCCGAAATAAGCGGCGGCCCATTTGCCAGCGTATTTTTCGCATTCTTTCAGATAATGCGGAAGTTTCTCCAACTCGGCGATTTTGCTCGATTTAGTTCTCGGCATTTATCGGTTCACCTCTGAGATGACGCAACATATAGTGATAAATAACCGCGGGTGACGGCGATGTCAATTGCGGCGATCGACCGAAGTGACATTCGGCCGAAACTTTCTCTTGATGCCGACTTTATTTAATAATAACAATAGCGGGAAATTACCGGCCGGCCCCAAAAAATGGAAATGAGAATCTTGCGAATTCCTAATCGTACCCTAACGCTAAAGTCGGACAATTGGGCATGGAAATTTCATAATTCGCGGAGGTGATTTTGCCCAAACAGACCATTTTGGCCATTGAAGATGACGAGGATATTCTCGAATTGATAAGATACAATCTTCTCAAAGAGGGGTTCGATTTTACCGGCGCTATCAGCGGCGAGGATGGATTGCGTAGGGCCAAAGCCAATCCGCCGGATTTGATTATCCTCGATTTGATGCTGCCGGGAATCGACGGTTTCGAGGTTTGCCGGCAGTTGCGCGGCGATTCCAAAACGGCGCATGTGCCGCTTATAATGCTCACCGCCCGGGGCGAGGAAGCCGATATCGTCGCCGGACTGGAGCTGGGTGCCGATGATTATATAACCAAGCCGTTCAGCCCACGAATACTCATCGCCAGAGTGAGGGCGATACTCCGGCGCAAGGCCAAGACCAATTTCGATCCCGATACCCCAATAAAGATCGATGATTTGATCATCCACCCGGGGCGCCACGAGGTTTCGATCAAAGGCAAACGGTTAGAGTTGACATTGAGCGAATTCCGCCTGTTGCATTTTTTGGCCGGCCGTCCGGGTTGGGTGTTTACGCGCTATCAGATCGTAAATGCGATCAAAGGCGAAGATTACCCGGTTACCGACCGATCGATAGATGTCCAAGTAGTGGGGCTGAGGAAAAAACTGGGCTCCTATGCCAAGTATATCGAAACCGTGAGGGGCGTCGGCTACCGTTTCAAGGAGCTTTAAGCTGAACAGCAGATCGGTATTTTGGTTTCTATTCGCGGTCTTGGTTGTCGTTCTCGAACTCGCTATTTTAATAGTCGTAATCACTCTTTTTACCAGCAAGACTGTGACGCCGCCGCTGATTGTGGTTCTGAATCTTTTTCTTTTGCTTACCGCCTTCCTGACCGCACAACTCCTGAAATCGAAATTGAAAAGAGGGGTCGCGGGTTTGGACTCCGCGATCGAGCATGCCTTGACCGGTGATTTCGCGGCGCGCGCAAGTTCCGGCGGGCTTCTCGAAATCGAACCGACGGCCGCTAGGCTCAATCGGTTGATGGAAGAGATCGAAACTAAAATCAGTCAACTGGAGAAAAGGGAAATCGAGCAGAACGCGGTGATGAGCAGTCTGATCGAGGGGATAATAGCCATCGATATGGACGAACGGATCATCAATATCAATCGGGCGGCGGCTCAGATGTTCGGCTTGATCGATTCAGATGCCCGGGGCCGCCATGTCCAGGAAATAGTCCGTAATTCGCCTATGCAGAATTTGATTTCGCGATCGATAGCAGAAGACCGTGCGATGGAGGAGGAAATCGTCTTGCACGGCCCGGACGGCGATCGCTTCTTCGATATGTACATCGCGCCCTTGCGTGAAAGCGGCGGCGATAGGCTGGGAAATTTGATCGTATTGAACGATGTCACGCACCTGCGCAGGCTCGAGAATGTGCGCAAGGATTTCGTGGCCAATGTTTCCCACGAACTCAAGACGCCGATAACCTCGATAAAAGGATTTATCGAAACCCTCATCGACGGTGCGATCGATAGTCCCGAGGATGCCCGCCGTTTTCTGGAAATAATATCGAGGCAGGCCGACAGGCTGAACGCCATTATCGAAGACCTTCTCAGCCTTTCACGAATAGAAAGGGAGGCCGAAAGAGGCGAGATCTCGCTTGCCGTGGACAGAATCACCCCCGTCATCCAGGCGGCCGTCAATACTTGTGATCTGAAAGCCAAGGAAAAAAATATCACGATCGAATTCCAGAGCGTCGGCGACCCGATGGCAAAGATAAATTCGGCCCTGCTCGAACAAGCGCTGGTCAATCTTATCGATAACGCCATAAAATACAGCGATCCCGGCAAATCGGTGAGGGTGAATTGCACGACCGAAGCAAAAACGCTCAGAATCAGCGTAATCGACAATGGCTGCGGAATCGAAAAAAGCCATATCCCCCGTCTTTTCGAACGATTTTACCGTGTCGACAAGTCGAGAAGCCGCAAGGGCGGTGGAACCGGACTGGGTCTGGCGATAGTAAAACATATTGTTTTGGCGCATGACGGTAGAATCGAGGTGGAAAGCAGGCCAGGCGAAGGAAGCAATTTTACGATCGAACTTCCGCTGCCGCACCTGATCGACGGCCGAGGTTGAGAGACGGGGGTTATCCAGGCGCCCGCGAAACATTAAATGATACTAATAATTGGAAAAGATATTCTAACGCTTGCCTAACAGAATCCAAACATTCAAAGGTATTATTGGAAAGGTGGTGATGAGAGTATCGATGATACTAAGCGACGGAGATGATAACGAACGACACGAAAATCAAGAAAATTTAAGAGAGGAAAACAAATGAATTTACGGATTAAAGCAGCTGTTTTATTGGCGATTGCGGTGTTTTTTGCCGGGGCTTCGGCGGCCGAGACGTCGTTAAAGGGAACCGTCTATGCCGAGTGGATGATGGATTTATCGGAAGGAGCCGACAGCTACAACCGTTTCGGGATCGGCAGGACATATATCACCGCTATTTCGAAATTCTCGGATTACACCAGCGTTCAGATTACCGCCGATATCAAGCCGGACCTTTTCAAGACCCCGTCGACAGTGGTGATAGATAGTGACGGCGATTCGGTGGTTATCCCTTCGCAGGAGGTCTCCAAGGGATATCCGTTCATGTTGAAATACGCCTATGGCAGTTGGAAAGTAAAGCCGATCGAAGACTTGCTGACTTTAAGGATCGGTTTGCAGCCGACGATGTACCTCTATTTCGCCGATGAATTGTGGATGCGGCGCTATGTAGAGCGCAATGTGGTTGATTTCTTGGGCTGGCTGTCCACGGCCGACCTGGGCGCATCGGCGATGTTGAATCTCGGGGAAAAGGGCAAACTCGGCGCGGCAGGATTGTCAATTCTGAACGGCACCAAATACAGCGATGTCACCGAAAAAAACAAGAACAAGGACATCAACCTATTCGCCAAATTCACACCGATTTCGGACAACAAAGATTGGTCGATGTTGGCGCTGATTCTGCAGTATTATATGGGCACTCAGAACCGAGCAATCGCCTCCGATGAGGATGCGGCCGACTACAAGCATAACATCTTGTCAGCGGGCGGAAGGGTCGGCTACCGCGATATGTTCGATATCTGTTTCGATGCCAATTTCCGGACTTATGGAGCCGGGGCGGGCAATGAAGATATCAAGAGCAACGCCATATCCGCCTGGATCGATATCTACCTGAACAAGGTTTTGCCGGAGGCGGCGCTGTTCAAGACGTTGGGGGTTTTCGCTCGTTATGACATTTATGATCCTAACACCGAGGTCGACGAAGACGGCTACAACTACCTTTACGCAGGCCTTGAATGCACACCGGTTAAGGGGGTAAAGGCGGCTTTGAATTACCGTCAAACCAGCTCCCAAAACGATGCAATTGATCCCGATAAATATATATACCTTAATACGGAGTTTAAATTCTAAAACCTAAAACCAGGAGGAAGCATTGAAGAGAGTGATCGTTTCTCTATTGGTTCTCGCTTTTTGCACAACCGCCGTCGCCGGCAATATCACCATCAAAGGGTCGGATACCCTGGTGAGGCTGGGCCAGCGCTGGGCCGAGGAGTACATGAAAAACAACCGGGGAGTATCGATTCAGGTGTCCGGAGGCGGTTCGGGCACGGGTATCGCGGCGCTGATAAACGGCACCACCGACATCTGCCAGGCATCGCGGGATATGAAAAAGGCGGAATACGATCTGGCCGCCCAGAAAAAGGTGAATACTTATAGGGTTGCGGTCGCTCTCGACGGGATCGCGGTGTTCGTTCACAACGAGAACCCGATCGCGGAGCTCACGCTGCAACAGTTGAAAGGGATTTTCAACGGAACTATCACCAATTGGAAAGAGCTCGGCGGTCCCGACAAGAAGATCATGCTCTACGGCAGGGAAAACAATTCCGGCACCTATGCCTATTTCAAAGAGCACGTTCTTCAGGATGAAGATTACGCCGAACAGACGCAGACGCTTCCCGGAACCGCCGCTGTCGTCAACGCCGTAAGCAAGGATAAGTATGGAATCGGCTATGGAGGGATCGCCTGGGAAAAGGGCGTCAAGCATGTGGCGATCAAGAAAGATCCGCAATCGCCTGCGGTCGTGCCCTCGATCGAGACGATCACCAACGGCACTTATCCGATTTCCCGTGAGCTGTATTGGTTTTTCAACGGCAAGCCGACCGGCGATTTGAAGGCGTTGGTGAACTGGGCGCTGTCGCCTGAGGGGCAGGCGATCGCTGAAAAAGTCGATTATATCCCCTTGCCGAAAGCAGTGGCTCTTAAAAATATGGTCGAATAGGATTGGCCGTGAAACGAAAGGCGGGGCATTCCCCCGGCTTTTCTCCCCCTCGGCTCTTGGCGATATGTTCCAGTGTAATAGGATAAAATGACGACTTTCGACAGCGTCAAACGGCAGCTCTTGATCTTTTTAATGCCATAATCACTATTTCGAAATGCCCGAACTTAAATTCAAACCAAAGTCAAAGTTTTGGGAGGCATTCGGCGAAGGGTTCATTTCGCTTAACGCATTCCTCGCCCTGATCGGCATTTTGCTGATATTCATTTTTATTTTCAAAGAGGCCTTGCCGATATTCACCGACGCCGAGGTTCAGAAAGAGGCGGCCTTTTCGAAAATGCTTTTCAAGCAGCAGTATTATGAGGGGCAGAAACCGAAATGGTCCTGGCAGCCGAATTCGGAAGTCCCCAAGTATTCGCTTTTGCCGCTTTTTCTCGGGACGATCAAGGCCGCGGTGATCGCCATGTTGTTCGCGGCTCCGCTTGCCATAGGCGCCGCCATATACAGCTCGGAATTCACCTCGAAAAGAACCCGCGAAATGATCAAACCCGCCATCGAAATCCTGGCGGGAATCCCCTCGGTCGTGCTCGGCTTTTTCGCTTTGATATTGCTGGCGACTTTTTTGCAGAATGTTTTCGGTTGGACGTTTCGGCTTAATGCGGTTAACGCGGGGATCGCCCTGGGTCTGGCCGTGATTCCGATCATTTTCACGATCGCCGAGGACGCCATGACCGCGGTGCCGCAATCGTTGCGCGATGCCGCCATGGCCTTGGGCGCCAATTCATGGCAGGTTTCCACCATGACCGTTTTCCCGGCCGCACTGCCCGGGATTGCCGCCGGCGTCGTGCTCGGATTCGGCCGGGCGATCGGCGAAACCATGATCGTGCTGATGGCCTCCGGAAACGCCGCAATAATCTCGATAGATCCGTTAGTATCTATACGAACCTTTTCCGCCACGATAGCGGCCGAGTTGGCTGAAGTGGTATTCGGAAGCGCTCATTACAATGTTCTCTTTTTAATCGGCACGCTACTTTTCATATTCACTTTCGTGGTAAACCTGGGGGGCGATTTGATTTTGGCGCGGCTTAAGATGAAAATCCAAGGAAACACGAAATGAATCAAGGGCTCATAAGCTCAACCGATCGTGTTGATTTAGGATATGTCAAGAGGGGGACGGGTAAAATACCGCGCGCTTTGATGTTGCTTGCGGTGGGGATAATCATTTCGATGCTTTTGATTCTGATGGTCAGTATCGGAATCGGCGGTATCGGTGTTTTGAGCTGGGAGTTTTTGAGCAACCCGCCCGAGAACGGGATGGAAGAAGGCGGCATATTTCCGGCTATATTCGGCACGGTGTTTCTGGTGATTTTGATGATTATTTTCGTGGTGCCCGTGGGGGTCTTGACCGCGGTTTATTTAAGCGAATTCACCCGCGCCGATTCGCGCGTTGCCCGTCTTATTAGAATCGCCATAAACAACCTTGCCGGCGTGCCCTCGATCGTTTTCGGACTTTTCGGACTCGGCTTTTTCGTCGGGTTTATCGGGACCGGACTCGATCGCTTGGTCACCGACGGCGGCCGCCCGGTCTGGGGCCAGCCGGCGATTATCTGGGCGGCCCTGACCCTTTCGCTGCTCACTTTGCCGGTTGTGATAGTTTCCACCGAGGAAGCGTTAAGGTCGATACCCAAAGAAATGAAGGATGCAAGTTATGCGCTGGGTGCGTCGCGGCTGCAGACAATCACCAGGGTAATACTGCCACAGGCGATGCCCGGAATTCTTACCGGAGGTATTTTGGCGATCAGTCGCGGGGCCGGCGAGGTGGCCCCGATCATGTTCACCGGCGCCGCGTATTATCTTCCATACCTGCCCACGAAGTTGAACCATCAATTCATGGAACTCGGTTATCATATCTATGTCATGGCCACACAATCTCCGGATATCGAGAAAACGAAGCCGATATTGTTCGGGACGGTGCTGGTTTTATTGATGCTGACTTTCATGTTGAATTTCACCGCCATTTTTATCCGGGCCAGAATAAGGAGCAGGCGGACGAATGTCTGAAAATCAAGCCACGCGCCAAAACAGCCATGTGCCGACCCGGTCTTTTTTCACCGAAACCTCGTTTGTCGATACCGGCAAAGAAAAGGCCCCCGAAAAATTCAAAATCACGGTCCGGAATCTCGATTTCTATTATGGTGAGAATCAGGCGTTGTTCGGCATATCGCTCGATATACCCGTAAATCGAGTCATGGCTCTGATCGGGCCGTCGGGATGCGGCAAATCGACTTTCCTGAGAACGCTTAACAGGATGAATGAAACGTTCCCCGGCACGCGGATTAAAGGCGAAATCAAGCTCGACAATATAGATGTTTATCGCGAAATAAAAGACGTCTCGACACTGCGCACCAGAGTCGGCATGGTGTTTCAGAAATCCAATCCCTTCCCTAAATCCATCTATGATAATGTGGCTTTCGGGTTGAAAGTCAATGGAATCACCGACAAGAATATAATCAGGGAAGCCGTCGAGAAGGCGCTTAAAAAAGCGTATTTGTGGGACGAGGTGAAAGGCAAATTGAACATGAGCGCGCTTACCCTTTCAGGAGGGCAGCAGCAAAGGCTGTGTATCGCCAGGGCTCTGGCGGTGCAGCCGGAGGTGTTGTTGATGGACGAGCCGGCATCGGCGCTCGATCCGATATCGACGGCTAAAATAGAAGACTTAATCGGCGAATTGAAAAAAAATTACACGATCGTGATCGTCACCCACAACATGCAGCAAGCCGCCCGAATTTCCGATTATACCGCCTTTTTCTACGAGGGCCGTTTGATCGAGGCGAATTCAACCCGGATGCTGTTCACCAAACCCGCGCTCAGGCAAACCGAGGATTATATCACCGGGCGATTCGGTTGACGGGAAAGGACGACGCATGCCGCAGCATCTGCGACGGGAAATCGACAATCTGAAAAAGAAAATTCTTCACCTCGGCACGGTCGTCGAGGAAAACGTGCAACGGGCGGTTCGTTCGCTTGAGGAGCGCGACCCGTTGATGGCCAAGAAGGCCATCGAGCTCGATAAAGAAATCGATAGGATGGAGATAGATCTCGAAGAAGACGGCCTGAAAATTTTGGCCTTGCATCAGCCGGTGGCGATCGATCTGCGTTTCATAATCGCGGTGCTGAAAATCAACAACGATCTCGAGCGGATCGGGGATTTTGCCGTCAATATAGCCGAGCGTTCGCTGTTTTTGTGCGAACGCCCCAGGATGCAGGTTCCGGACGATATCCCTTTTATGGCCGGTCAAGCCCAGCTGATGTTGCGGAAGAGCCTGGATGCGCTTATCAATCTCGATTCGGGGCTGGCGCGCGAGGTGTGTCGCTGCGATGATATCGTCGACAGTAGACACAGCCGGCTTTTCGAGAAAATCGAAAACGAAATCCGCCGAGACGTAGGCAAGCTCGAATTTCTGATACAGGTTCTGTCGATATCGCGTTATATCGAGCGGATCGCCGATCACAGCACTAATATCGCCGAGGACGTGATTTACATGGTCGAGGGGATTATCGCCCGGCATGGCCCCGTGGACGGCCAGTCCGATCGATCTTGAGTCTTATGCCCAGCAGCGGTGCCCGGTCCGAAGTATGCCGAGCCGGTCAGCGGCCGATTTCTTTATAGGCATAGACCGCCGCGCCGTATTGAAACAAGCCGAGGAATACGCCCAAAACGATTTTCATGAACAACAGCCAGATTATCAATTCAGGATTTCCGCGGTCGATAATGTTGGGCGCGAACGAGGAGGTTAGAATATCCAGGATCAATTTGACGGAGCCGGGCAGCGCAACCAGAAAAAAGGTAAAAAGGATATTGCTCCGCCATAATTTGGCGCTGATTTTTAGAGATTTGAACAGTCCGTTATCGTCGAGAAGGATTGAGGCGATAGTGTAGAGCATAAAAGCCGAGATGACGAAACCGACTCCCTGCAATACGATTCTGGCCGCCAAAGTGCGCAGAAAATAACCGGTAAGGGTTACCATAATCCAGCGGGTGGGCAGATGAACGAAGATAGTCATTAGAATCATTTGAATTATCCAGAATCCAAGCAATAGGCCATAGCGGCCTGCGGCCGTCTTGACAGCCTCACTAAGACCGATTTTTCGTTTATAGTATATCGCCCCGACAGAGATCGTTACCGCGCCGATAGCTATCAACCAGAACGATGGCCCCAGCAGCCAATCGTCATACGCGGCAAATACCAGCGGCAAGGCGAGGTAATAATTCGGATAATGCAGGGCTGCCGCAGGCAGCAACGTTTTCAATAGAGGATAGATAAAGGTCCCCGAAACAGGCCGGCCGTAGTCTATCAACAGAAGCAACCCTATGGTCTGAAATATGGCGGGGATCAAAAACGGAGACCAAGCGGAGAAACGCAATATGTTTCCGAACATTCGATAGTAGATGTTCAAAAAAGAGTTTATCTTGTCGAGTGCCGAATATTTCACGTTTTCCCCCTGCCCGGATCACCATTCCTATTTTGTCATCGTCGTCACATCGGGAGTTTAGCTGGTTGCCAGGTCAAGGTCAACTGTTTTGGCCTTTTTGTCGATCGTGAGGACATTGAGAATTGTTTTTCGATTTATTATGCGGCTTCGTAGCCCGGCTCGTTGCGCCTAATGGATTCTCTCGACCCGATTGTCGTTAATTTTGGGATTTTCCCCGCCGGCCTTCAGCAAATCGATACTATCGACATTGCCCCTTGCGTTGTTGTTGAGCACGAGTATGGCTATGCGACGGTTGCGGGCGTCTTTCGGGTTGTTTTCGAACCGCGGCAGCCGATCGGCGTATCCCCTGATTTCGAACATCTGTTCGGGCTTGATCCCCTGCGATTCCATCAGGCGGCGTGCACTGTTGGCCCGGTCAGCCGATAATTCCCAATTAGAGTATTTGTTCTGATAGACGTATTGACGGCTGTCGGTGTGTCCCTCGATAACTATTTTATTATCGAGTTGGCTTAGTTCTTTCGCGATAAGCGATATTATCTGTACCCCCTTGGACGAAAGCTGGGCGCTGCCGAGATTGAAAAAATGTGATGAATCTTCGCTGGAGGTTGCCGCCTCGATCAATTGGATGCGAAGGCCTTCCGGTGTGAGCTCGATTTCGATTAAATCTTTTATCGAGGCGAAATCGGGGATCCTGCTGAGCGCCTCCCTTATTCTATCGCTGGCTCTCTTGAGCACCTCGCGGGCGGCGTCCGGGGTTGCGGGGGCCGGTTTTGGGACGTTTTTGAGGTCGAGAATCGACTCGCCACCTTTTAGGATCGAAGAACCGGCCTTTTTGCTCCAGCCCGCAGGGTCATTGAAATATCCGGCCACATTATCTTTAATTTCCTGACTCTGGGTGACCAGCCACATAACCAGAAAAAACGCCATCATGGCGGTTACGAAATCGGCATAAGCGACTTTCCAGGCGCCGCCGTGATGTCCGCCATGACCGCTGTTTTTCTTAATTATGATTATGGGTTGTTGTTCTTCGGTTTCGGGCATATTTTAAGTCGCCTTTTCGCGGGTTGCCTTACAGGCGTTTTCGAGCTCTATAAAACCGGGCCGGACATCGGAAGTTATGGCGCGACGGGCGAATTCAACGGCGATCGAAGGAGCCATTCCTTTGTGAAAACCGAGAAGCGCCTGTTTCACCACTACATAATGCTGGGCAAGTTCATCGTTCATATGTTCGAGATTCGAGGCCAGCGGCTGGACGAAACCATAAGACAGCAGAACCCCGAGAAAAGTGCCGACGAGCGCTGCACCGACCTTATGTCCGATCGTTTCCGGCGGACCACCGATAGCTCCCATGGTTATCACCACTCCCAGCACGGCCGCAACGATTCCCAGCCCGGGCAATGAGTCGCCGACTTTGGATAGGGCGGTCGGAGGCTTGGAGTTTTCTTTGTGGTGAGTATCGAGATCGGAATCGATCAAAGCTTCCAGATCGTGCGCCGGCACGCCGCCTGATAAGATGAGGCGCATGGTGTCGACGAAAAAGTCGAGCAGGTGGTGGTTGGCGAGAAATTCGGGATATTTTTTCAGAATCTTGCTCTCTTGGGGCCGTTCGATATGCGATTCCATAGCCACCAATCCGTCTTTTCTGGCGGCCTGGAAAATTTCATAGAGCATGACCAGGATATTTATATAGGATTGTTTACCCGGCGGCGACTTGAATGTCCTCATTATTTGGGCAATCATCAACTTGACGATTTTCGGAGGCAGCGCAATCAAGATGGAACCCAGGGCTGCTCCGCCGATTATCAGAAATTCGGCTGGTTGAAACAACACTAGAAGCTGTCCGCCCTCCCAGACGAATCCGCCGATCACAGCCCCGAATACTACTGCCACGCCGACAAATACGAGCATACCTTATTCCTTAAATTACTGTTGCTTCCCTAATGAACATCCTTTTCTTAATTTTCGTCAGATTTTGCCGGAAATGAAGTCTTAATCCGGCATGTCGAAGATTTATTGAACCGGCGGGAAACAGAATCGCCCGCCATTGCCGATGAACGTTCTGAATCGACCGATAATAATCGTGTCGTTATCGTAATCAATTGGCAACAAAGATGATGGAAGGGGTTTACAACGCATGTCTCTTCTCAGCAATTATTCAACAGTGCTATTGCTGCTCGGCTCCAACATTTTCATGACTTACGCCTGGTATGGGCACCTGAAAGACCTTAAAGGGAAACCGCTTATGGTGGTGATTTTATTTAGTTGGAGCATCGCCTTTTTCGAGTATTGTCTTCAGGTGCCGGCCAACCGTATAGGAAGCCGCTATTATTCGCTCGGCCAATTGAAAGTAATTCAGGAGATAATCACCATGTGCGTTTTCGGGGCGTTTTCGGTTTATTACATGAAAGAGGAGTTCAAGCTGGATTATCTGTATGCCGGAATCTGTCTGGTGGCCGCCGCCTATTTCATGTTCCGCGGCGCTCCGCAGCCGAATTAGCCGCTTATCATTTGTAGAGGGCATTTGTTCTCTTAAGCTTGCCGAAATTCCGCCAAGAATCGCGCCCGGCATGTTTACGCCTTGCAACCGACATCCCGGCTAAAACGTCTTAAAGTATGTGGATAATACGGAACTGTTTTGGAAATGTGTCGAAACGGAACATGAAGCCGCAGCAAGATTCTGCCGCCGAATTTCCGAAGACAAAGCCACTGGTGATGATCTATACCATGAAGCATTGCTTCTCGCTTGGAAAAATTTCCCCAATCTTCGCAGCCACGATTCTTTCCGCCCCTGGCTGTATCGAATAATTTTGAACCTTCAGAAAAGCCGGTGCCGGCAAAAAAAGACGCGTCTGAAACGCGAGGAAAATGGCGTGCTAAACTTCAATCGGCCAAATGAGTATTTCGGCGCCGATGTCAGCGCCAGAATCTGGCTTCAAAGAGGAATGAAGGTGTTGACTCCGGACGATCGATGGCTGATCACGCTTTTCGAAATCGAGGGGTGGAGGATCGATGAACTGGCCCGATTATCCGGAAAATCCCAAAGCTCGATCAAATCACGCCTTATGCGAGCGCGCCGCAAAATGCGTGAGGCGATATTGAAATCGTTAGAAACAAGTGGAAAAAAAGAAAACCAGGAGGCGGCCCATGCACTGTTATCGAGCGAGGAAATTGCTGAACGAATCCGAGCCTCAAAGTGAAGAGCTCAAGCGGCATCTCGACATTTGCCCGGATTGCGCCCAAATCGCCCTTGCCGATGCGATACTCACTGAATCTTTCGCGCATGAAAGACGATCCAGGCAGCCTTCGGTGGTCCCGTTTGCGGAATTACGGGAATCGCTCAAGCCGCGTTTGGCCGCTGTCAAACCAAAGGAGCATGGTTTTATGGAAAAAGCAAAAATCCGGGCGATGAATCATAAGCGCTTGAGTTTTGCGGCCGCGGCCTTTGCGGTCGTTCTGCTTATCGCCACTCTTGTGCCGTTTCCCTATTCGCAGCTTATCGGTCATTCGGTGATTTTGGAGGGATTGGACGCCGATAGTCAAGACGGCCCTGCCAAATTGACCGAATTGCTGGAAAGGCTGGGTTACTCGAGCACCAACATAACGACTGAAACCGGCAACGTCAAATCTCGAATCGTGATCGGCCCGCTGCCATCGAGGAAGGCGGCGCTAGAGTTGATCACCGCCTATTCTTTATCGGTAGGCGATATCGGCCAGGCTGCGATCAGGCCGATAATGAACCGGGTTTCAGGAACTCTTTTCGCGCAGGCGAAAAACAGGCTGCTGGAAATCCGGGTCGAGGCTGCCGGCAAAAGCGACAGCGAGATAGAAGCCGAAATCGAAGCGAAATTGCGCCAGCAGGGGTTCGCCAACGCCGGCGTAAATGTTTCGACCGATCAGGCGGGTTTGCGCAATATCGATATCGACATCGCCGATTCAACTGACTCGACCGCGGAAAAGCGGCAGATCAAAGTGATTCTCCCGTCCGATTCGACGATTGCGATCGAGACCGAAGATGCCGGTCCCGATGAAATCGGGATCGTAACGGAGGGAAAAACCGACCGGGAAGTGGAGGCAGAAATCAGACAGCGGCTCGCCGAACGCGGCATAACCGACGCCAGGATCGTCGTGAACACGGATTCAACCGGGCGCCGGGAAATCCGGGTCGAGATAAAAAAAGAGCGCTGAAACGAAATCGCGTTAAGTCGAAATCGGATACGCCGGGCGTGTGCTCCGGCGTTTTTGCATCGTGCGCAAACCTCAGTCAACTGATGGTCATCGAATACCGCGACAAGGAGTCGGCTTTCCGGGCTGTTTTTATTATGGCAGGGTTGATTGGATATGCCCGATTGGCGCTCAAATCAAATAGATCAACGACGCGATGATTATTATCGCGAGAATGAGCGCCGCAATGGCGTTGCGCCTGAAATATGGCTGAAAGATAGGAATCCAGTAAAAGGGCGAGCGGACGAGCGGGGTTAGATTTTCACCCCGGCGATGACGATCGAACAGGTCGGCGGCTATCTCCCCGAATTCGGCCAGCGAAGCATCGGCGAACTCCGGATACGCTCGAGCCGGTGACCCCGTGTATCCCTGCCATTCTTTGTTTTCGGAAATTATCTTGCCTGAGATGATATCTTTCAAATACGGTTTCAACGAACGATAACTATCCTTGACCAATTCCGGGTGAAATCTGAGCATCATGGAGGTTTCCCACCAGCCGGCATGGTAATCGTAGCGCAATTCCTGCAATTCTTCGGGGGTGAATTTTCGATTCAGCCGTTGGGCGATCGCCTGATGCATTTCTCCGCGAAGGAATTTGAAAGTCAAGGCGCCCGACAGGCAATACATCGATTTTTTGTATTTGCGCGAGACTTTGGCGCAGGCTCTTTCGATCGCTACGATCTGTTTGGGCGTGCCGTGCGCCGAAATCACGAAAATGTTCGTGAATCCGTAGCGGGCCAGATTCTTGCCGAGTTGGTAAATTATTTCATATAACGTCCAGGGCTTGACGTAAAACGACCCCGGTTGGCGATAGACCTGAGTTCCGAGCGGCAGCAAGGGATAGAGCAGCACGTCATATTCGGGGTCTCTTTCGATCACTATTTCGGCGCAGCGGCAAGCGAAAATCCAGGCGTTCATGGCATCGACACCGATAGGCAGATGCGGCCCGTGCTCCTCAAGAGGGGATACGGCGAAAAATATCACGGTGCGTCGGCGGTCGAGGGCGTTGATTTCGGGATAGGTCAACTTCTCGATATTATATATTTTACCGGCCATCGCCGCAGAAGTTACCCAACCGTCGTGCTCATGTCAAGCCGCTTATAGGGGCTCGGGTGTCCGCCGCCGTTTCATCAATCTACGCTTAATCGAAAGATTGCGGTTAATATAAATCGTGAAGGTCCGCTGGAGCGCGATTTACTTTCGGTTTATTCCGCGACCTAAGCCTTGAATTTTCGGATATCCGGCAGCTCTCGGCAAAAACATGTTGCCGACAGGCAACGATCAGCGGTATATTATTGTCCGCTGTCCGGACATATAGGGAGCGATGATGGGCTGTCGGGGAATCCGGCGAAAGGACTTATCGAGTAAAGGTTAATTTTCCGGGAGGATTAGGTGCTATTATCCGACGAGAAGATAAATTTGCTGAAACAGCGCTGGGAGAAACAGCCGGAACGGCTGCAGAATATCGCCGATGCGATAATGAAAAACGAGGATTGGACGGTTCACCTCGAGGGGTTGCCTTTCCTGAACGAGCTGGAGACGCTTCCCGGGGACAAATTCCCCCGCGACCTACGCGGAGCCAACTTGCGGCGATACCTTCAGCCGCGAACCACCATCGTCCCCGCAACCACCGAAGATGCGCCCAATATAGCCTACATAATCAAGGAAGCCCTAACCAATAACACGCCGTTGCGCGGGCGTTCGCCTTTCATCGTGCCCAATCTTTCGGCCGATGATATCGGCATGGCGATGGAGCGGGGCAGCCGCTTTTTCATGGCGATGCAGTTGGGCAAGGTGATAGGCGCAGTTCAATTGGATTCCGGATCGGAATACAAGCATAACACCAACAACGAGCCGTATTACGAGATAACCAATATCAGCACCCTGCCGGCCTACCGCCATCAAGGGATCGGGGGCGCTATCATTCGCGAAACCGAAAAGTTCGCCATCGCCGAGGCCAAACATCGCTGGGTGCTCATGAGAATAATCGCCGAGCTCGGGTTCGAAGAGTATTATCTGCGCTGGGGATATACCCGCAAGGAAGTATATCAGAAACAGCAGCCGAAAGGAAGCCCGGCTTATATGGAATGCATTTTGGTGCGGAAAATCATCTGAATTCGATTGGAGTCCGCGGCCGAATTATAACGGGTGCAGAATCGCCTGCACCCGTTGTTTTTTCACCCATCCGTCGTTGCGGAAGCTAAAATCCCGCAATCAGTTTTTTCGTTTGATCCTTCCTTCAACCCTCGAATCGATCACCCCCGCCTCCTTGATACATTCGACTATCAGGTCGGAAAGCAGCCGATTAGTCTCCTTTACGTTGGTAGGCGTCATTTTGAAGTATTTGTCGGCGTTGGCGATAACGTAATCGATCGTGGCGATACGGTAGGTTTTATTGGGGTCCAGCCGTTTTCCGCCGACTTTCAAGTCGCTGAGAATAGGAGTCCCGTTTTCCATTCGATAGGCATAGGTTGCGCCCGAGATTTGCAAACTGCCATAGCTTCGTTCCCCCGCTTCGGCGTCGGCATTGGATGCGAAAATCTTTTGCAGATCATTTCCCGAGCAATCGAAAAAACTGACATAGTTGTCGAACGGAAGCATTTCATATACATCGCGCAAGGTTATCGGGCCGGCGGGAATGCGTTTGCGAATCCCCCCCGAGTTGACTATCGCTATATCGACTCCGGTTTTGGCTCTCAACATGTCGGTCACCCAATTGCCGATATTCGATTCCGACTGATAGGCGGTCTCCCAGTCGCTGGCCAAAGTTCCGATCACCGCGCCGAATTTCCCCTCTATGATTCCCGCCATGCTGTCGATCAAGGCCTGCAAGGTCGTGTCCGGTTTTATATTATCGATTACCATGGCGATAAGCGTATCATGCCAGCTGTAAATGCTGTCACCGGCCACTTGAAGGGTTAGTTTCCCCAGGTATCTTGCATGAGAACCGGTCTGGCAGATAAGAATACCGTTGACTTTTTCCGGCTGATCGAGCCGAGTGTGGCTGTGTCCCCCGAGGATGATATCGACACCCTTTATTTTCTGCGCCAGCTCCCGGTCGGCCTCGATTCCGAGATGCGAGAGGACCACGATCAGATCGGTTTGAGGATCGAGTTCGGGGATGATTCGATTGATCGCTTCAGCCGGATCGGTCGAGTTGAATCCCTCGAGATTTTCGGGGTCGGCCATGCCGGCCATGCGATGATACGTAACGCCGATTACACCAACCTTAACGCCGCCCAAGTTGTAGATATGATATTTCTCCCGGGTGAAGTCGTTTCCCGCAGAATCGGTGAAATTGGCGCAAATGAAAGGGAACTCGGCGATTTCCATGAATTTTCGCAGATTCGAAATCGGCTTATCCAGCTCGTGATTGCCGAACACCATTCCATCGTAGCCGATAATGTTTATCATTTCAATCAATGCCCCGCCTTCGGCACCTTTGAATTCGATGTTGCAGATCAGATTTCCGGTCATAAGATCGCCACAGTCGAGAAGCAAAGCGCGGGGATCGATTTTGCGCTCGCGTCCGACATAGTGATCGAGAGCGGCGAATCCGCCGATGGGCGGTTTATCGCGCAGAGCCGGCCAAGGCAGAAAGTGGCCGTGCATATCGTTGGTGTGAAGTATGGTCACCGGCTGCGGTCTTTCCGAACAGCCGATCGAAAGCAGCGATACCATGATGATCGCCGCCGCGAAATTTATTCTTTTTAGTTTCGATTCAACTCCACGATGCGACATTTTCTCCTCACTTGTCTTGGGAATATGGGTTCTCGAATTTTGCATTGAGTCCGGCTCAGCCCGCCGTCACTCGTTTTTGCCATGGCAATGTTTGAATTTTTTGCCAGAGCCGCAGGGACAGGGCTCGTTGCGGCCGACCTTCTTTTCGACTCTTATCGGGCGCGGTTTTTCGGAGGTTTCGTTTGGATCGCCGCCTCGGCGGCCGGCGATTCCGATTCCCGGATCTCCGGAAAAGCCTTCGGCTCGCTCTCGGGCGCCGGCCACACCCATTCCCACCGTTGACTGTTTCACGGCCGCCATCTGACCGCGGGGAATTCTGGTCGGTTCTGCCGCCGGCCTCAATTTGAAAATGTTGGAGATCGCCTGCTCGTCGATTCGGGCGAGCATCTCCATGAACATTTTATATCCTTCTTTCTTGAACTCTATCAAGGGATCGCGCTGCCCATAGGCTCGTAAGCCGATTCCGGTCCGCAGGTGATCCATCTCATAAAGGTGCTCTTTCCATTCGTGGTCGATCGCCATGAGAAAAGAAAATCTTTCGAGACGGCGCATCACATCCTCGCCCAGGATCCGCTCTTTCTCCTCGTAGATTTTCATAGCCCCCTCTATCAAGCGGTTTGCCAATTCCTGCTGGGTGAGCTTGGCTATCTCTTCTTTGAACCAATTGAAATCCATTAGAAAGAGGTTACGCATTTTCTGGCGCAGGCCGTTCATATTCCAGTTTTCGGGATATTCGTTGTCGGGGCAGAACTCCCGCACGCTGTTTTCGATCAATTCGTGGATTTGTTCAATGGTCTCTTCTCTAAGATTCTTGTCTTTCAGACATCCCAATCGACGGTTATAGATAACCTCTCTTTGGCTGTTCATCACGTTATCGTATTCGAGCAGGTGCTTGCGAATCGCGAAATTCTGCGCCTCGACCCGTTTTTGGGCGCGCTCGATCGCTCGGGTCACCATTCCGTGCTCGATAACTTCGCCCTCTTTGGCTCCCAGGCGGTCCATGACTACGGCGATTCTGTCGGAGCCGAACAAGCGCATTAGATCGTCCTCGAGCGACAAATAAAACCGCGAACTGCCGGGATCGCCCTGGCGACCGGCGCGGCCCCGCAATTGCCGATCGATGCGGCGCGATTCATGTCGTTCGGTCCCGATTATATGCAGACCGCAGGGTACGTTTTTCTCGCAATTCAATTCGGCGTAGAATGGACATTGATCTTTATCCGAAACCGGCCGGACCAGCATGCAGAAAGGTGACTTGACCACCTTCTCGCCGAGCTTGATATCGGTTCCGCGGCCGGCCATATTGGTTGCGATCGTCACCGCGCCCGGGATTCCAGCCTTGGCCACGATTTCGGCTTCCTGTTGATGGTATTTCGCGTTCAGAACCGAATGGCCGATCCCTTGGCGCTTCAGCATCCGCGAAAGAATCTCGGATACCTCCACCGACACCGTGCCGACGAGGACCGGGATATTCTGATCGTGCAGGCGGACGATTTCGTCGATGATGGCTTTGTATTTTTCGTTGCGGGTGCGGTAAATCTGATCTTCGTAGTCGATGCGCCTGACGGGACGGTTGGTGGGAATGACCACTACGTCGAGTTTGTAGATTTCCCAGAACTCCGAGGCTTCGGTTTCGGCGGTGCCGGTCATTCCTGCCAGTTTGTCGTACATGCGGAAATAATTTTGCAGCGTGATAGTGGCCAAGGTTTGGGTTTCGCCTTCGATCGTCACCCCTTCTTTGGCCTCGATCGCCTGGTGCAACCCATCGGAATAGCGACGTCCGGGCATCAGTCGGCCGGTGAACTCATCGACGATCAATACCTTGCCATCCTGAACCACGTATTCGTTGTCTTTTTCGTAAAGCTGGAAAGCGCGCAGGAGCTGGTTGATGGCGTGGTTTTTCTCGGATCTTTCGGCGTGCCGGCGGTATAACTCTTCCTTGGCGGCGATTTTTTCCTCGTCGCTGAGGCGGCTATCGTTGTCTATGGCGACCAAGCCGTCGGCGATATCCGGTATTTCGAACAGTTTCTGATCGTCAGGCGAAAGCAGCGCCCGTCCCATATCTTCGAGAGTGATCGTGTGCTCACGTTCATCGATAGAGAAATACAGTTGATTGTCCAGTTCGTGCAGTTTTTTGTCGCGCATATAATCCGTCAATACGCGCTGCACCAGTTGCTTTACGCCGCGTTCTTTGTAAAGTTTAAGCAGCCGCTTATTTTTGGGCGCCCCGCGTTCTGCGATCAAGAATTTGACGCCGGCTTCGTATTCTTTGCCCTCCTCCAAAAGCTTTTCGCCTTCGCTGATCAGAGCCGCGCACAGCTGATTTTGTTTTCGCACCAGATTCGCCACCAGCGGTTTCATTTCATTGAAGCGGAAATTCATGCTGGATTCGACCGGACCGGAAATAATCAGCGGTGTGCGCGCCTCGTCGATCAACACCGAATCGACTTCGTCGACGATGGCATAGAAGAATCCCCGCTGGACCATATCCTCGGCCCGAATCGCCATGTTGTCCCTGAGATAATCGAAACCGAATTCGTTGTTTGTACCGTAAACGATGTCGCAATTGTACTGTTCGCGTCTTTCCTGAGGCGGCATCTGGGTTTGGATACAGCCGACGGTGAGACCGAGGAATTTATAAATCTGCCCCATCCATTCGGAGTCGCGCCGCGCCAGATAGTCGTTGACCGTCACCAGATGCACTCCCAATCCGGTCAAGGCGTTTAGATATAGCGGCATGGTGGCCACCAAAGTTTTTCCCTCACCGGTGGCCATCTCGGCGATCTTGCCCTCGTGCAACACTATGCCGCCGATCAATTGGCAATCGTAAGGCACCATGTCCCAGCGGGTGGTGATACCGCAAACGTCCCAACTTCTGCCGACCAACCGCCGGCAAACTTCTTTGACCATGGCGAAAGCCTCGGGAAGTAGAGCATCGAGTTGCGGACCGAGGATCTCGCCGTATAGTTCCTTTTTTCTTTCCGGGGTTAAGTCTTCCTCTTGAGCTATTCGCTCCAGATATTCATCGACAGGTTGCTTAAGGGCTTGTTTGAGTTCACGGGTTCGATCGGCGAACCAGTCGTCGCTTTTATCTTTTAGCGAATCGTATATTTGATTGATCTCGGCGATTCGCGGCTGCAACCTCTTAATGTCTCGATCGTGTTTTGAACCGAAAATGCGCGTCAGGATACTCATTTGTCGAAGATGCCTTCCTGTCCCGGCGGTCCGGAAATTTTCATGATAATCAAAACAACCGGAATCAGCGCCGAATAGATCAGCCGATCAGCTTAACGCTCGGCGTCAGCCGCCTCGCGCAGTGCGGTCGGCTGCATGCCGCTGTTAGAAGGAGGCCGATTCTATTTAGTAATTGTTATACTTCCACCGTCTTCGTAACGATATGTGCCGTAGCTCGACTTATCTATATATACCTTGACTTCGCCTTCGTCGTATCTATCGAACTCCGCATAGCCGTCGGAGTCCGTATATTCCGCAGCGGTCATGCCTCGCAGTCTGCTCGTGAATTCGAGAACCACACGAACGCCTTGAATGCCTCTCCCCTTGGCGTTGACGACACGAACATCGAATCCCATTTGTTACCTTCTTTTGTCTAAAATCCGATTCAGTATAGACAGATTATATTAAGGTGGGCAAGAGAAAAGTTCCCGCGTTCGTCTCGGCGGAAGGACAAGCGTTCGTTATCGGTCAAGGGGAAGATTCGCCAATCTTTCCCAGCAGAAGAGGTGGGCATTCGCCGCTCACCGGCGCCGCCCCGAAACCTTTAAGGTAGTTGGTCAAATAGGTTAAATCAGCCGGCCCAACGATGCAATCGCCGTTGGCATCGCCCGCATAATACGGCTGCGGCGGAGGATTAATGTCCCGAAAATAGGCTAACAAGTATAAGACGTCGCTGCCCCGAATAAAACCGTCGCCGTTCGCGTCGCCAGGCAAAAAATCCGAGGCTCCGGCGACGACGTGTGGTGAGCTCGATAGGCGGGAGACGTTATAATTTTCATCGAAAACCACCATGCAGAAATAATACCCGGCGCCCGGAACCAGTCCGGTGACGATCATGGAATCGCGGGTTCCCGGCGGAGACGGCGGCGGTTCGCCGAGCACCTGGCGCGACATAATGAAATTGGCGAGCGTCAGAATCGGTCCGAGGCTGTCGCTGCGAAATCTTACATCGTAACCGTAGGCGGTTCCTGTAAGGCTGTCGTCGCCCGATGCCGTCCAGGCAAGAATTACTTCGCCTGTTAAGGCGGGGCTGGGCAATTCCCCTGAATCGCCGAGGGCATATCCGATGTTTATGCGTCCGGGCGTTTCCGCGCCCGAGGGAATTGTCCGTAACGACGTTGTCCGGTTATTTTCTGCGATTGCCTGGCCGATCCCAAGCGTTAATACCACAAACAGCGCAATCCAGCTGCGAATTTCGCGAACTCCCTCCTAAAATCAACCGCAGACGTCTCAAAGAAGTCGAAAACTTCCCCATTATAATCGCAGCCTAAAAAGATTTCAAGAAAAAATCTAATAAAGGACAGGATTGACCAGATTGGATCACGGCCCTTTTCAATGCGGGCGTCAGGATTATCGTCGAATTGGATCGGTCAGCCGCTCAAGCTTCAGCCTGGTGAATTTCCTCGATATTGAATCGTTTCATGCGCCGCCAGAGAGTAGTTCGGGAGATCCCGAGCTGCTGGGCGGTTCTCGAGTAATTCCCGTTGTTTTGTTTGAGCGCCTTAAGAATGAGCGATTTCTGGTTGTCCTTAAGCGTAAGGTTCAAGAATCCGGGGGCTTCCTCGGAGATCGGACGGTCTTTCGGAAGCGTAAATATCAACGATTCGTCGATGTACTCGGATGTCGCCAACGAAGCCGCACGCGAGATGATATTTTCCAGCTCGGCCACGTTGCCCGGCCATTGATAGGTCTGCATCCACGAAAGGACGTCGGGTGACAGAGCCTTGATATCCTTATTGAATTTTGCCGAATACTTTTCCAGGAAATGATTCACCAGAGGGAAAATATCGGAAATGCGATTGCGCAAGGGCGGCACGTAAATAGGCATTATGTTGATCGAATAAAACAAGTCTTCGCGGAAGTGCCCCGACGCCACCAGCCTTTTAAGACTTTTTGTGCTGGAACATATCAACCTGACGTCGGACTTCACCTTTTGATACTTGTCGCCGAAAGTCATGAAGCCGTCCTGCAGAAACTTCAGCAGACGAACCTGCAGGCTCTGGCTGAGCGAGTCGACGTCCTTCAAAAAGAGGGTCCCGCCGTCGGCCATGGCTATTGCTCCCGGGACGTACTCCCCCGCATCGTTGACCGATCCGAACAGCTCGGCGACAAGTTCCTGTTCGTTGTTGGTGGCGCATACCACGGTCACGAAATTGGCGCCATGGCGATCGGAGCGGGCGTGGATCGACCGCGCAATCAATTCCTTGCCGGTTCCGACCTCTCCCTCGATATGCACCGGCACCGAGGTTGCGGCTCCTTTGGCCACCAAATCGAGCACGTCGCTCATTTTTTGGGACTTGGTAATGATGCGGTCGTATTTGTCGTTGCTTTCGACTACCAGCTTTTCTCTCTTTTTCAGAACCAGCTCGATGGCGTTCAGCAGTTTGGGAAATTCGAACGGCTTGCAGAGAAATTCCGCCGCTCCGCTTTGTATCGCCTCGACTGCCATAGGGATAGTGCCATAGCCGGTTATCACGATGATTTCAGCCGACGGCCGCGATTTCTTGGCGATTTTAATCAATTCCATCCCCGACATCTTGGCCATTCGGCAATCGGTGACTATAACATCGAACAACTTTTCTTCTATCTTGACGACCGCTTCTTCGCCGCTTTCGGCCGTATCAACATCATAGCCCTGACTTCTGAGATAAAAGGCGAGATTTTTCCGCAAAGCCTTATCGTCATCAACTATGATGATACTTGGCATATCTCCTCCGCGCTCAATAGTCCGCTAAGAAGTCCGCGTCGAATACCTAAAATTTATTTCGTCAAATGTCGGCGGATATTTAATTTTGATTTGTTGGTCTGAAAATTCTTGATTTTCGGTGAAACGGCGTCTAAATATAGCTGATTTTATGATACGTAATTATGGCATGCTTCTTGCGTTTATCGCCACTCTGCTTTCGGCCGCCCCCGCATCCCCTTCGGTCAATGATTCGATATTGCTGAAAGGAATCAGCCTGGTTCATAAAGAAAAGTTCGAAGAAGCCTTGGTGCTTTTCGATTCGGTGATCGCCCTCGATCCGGAAAAACCGGTCGGCTATTTTTTCAAAGCAGGCGTCTACTCGAATCTGGCGGGCGACTACCGAAATCTGAATTACACCGATCGATTCGAAACCTTCATAAATCGAGCAGTCGAAATCGGAGAAAAGCTCGATAAAAGCGGCAAAGCCACGGCCGAGGATCTGTTTTTTTACGGCGGTTCGCTCGGTTTCCGAGGAATTTACAAATCATATTACGGCGATTGGGTCGGCGCATTCAAGGACGGTTTGAAAGGACGAGGTGTGTTGAGTCGGGCTCTTAAAATGGATTCCACCAATTTTGATATCTACTACGGTCTTGGCATGTACGACTACTGGCGATCGGTCAAGACGAACATTCTGTCTTGGCTCCCCTTTTTCCCCGATAAGAGGCGATCTGGTATAGAAAAAGTCTTCTTAGCGATCGAGAAAGGGAAATTCGTCAAAAACGAGGCCAAGTATGCGTTGTTGAGGGTTTACGATAACGAGAGGGACTATAAGAATATCATGTATTTATGGCATAATTACCTGAAAGTTATAAATCCCGACGATCCTTTCGCGCTCTACTACGTGGGTCGGGCGCAGGCCAACCTCGACAGCTTTCCCGAAGCCGTAGAATCATTCGAGAAGATTCTCGAGGTATATGAAAAATCGCCCTACTACGATGAAGCCGGAAAACTTGATGTCTATTATAATATCGGTGTCTTTTATTACCGGTGGGGTCGATATGAAGAAGCTTTGGCCTATTTGAAAGAAGCAGATGAGTTGGCTGTGAAGTTGAAAGATAGGAAGGACGTCGAGGAGGCGGTCAAGAATTCGCGCGAATATTATAAAAAGGCCCTGGAGGCATCGCATAAGAAATAAAGCCGTTCTTGTTTTCTTGCTGTCGCTGTCATCCTTCGTTTTCGCCGATCCCTTAAGTCTCGAGCCGACTTATAAACAGGATAGCCTGATTCGGGAATCGTTGAATTACCTATATCAGGATAGTTTCGCCGCCTCGATCCGGATTCTCGATACAATGCTGATGATGCAGCCCGATTACTGGCCGGCGCTGGTGTTGAAAGCTGGAGTCGTATATATGGAGATGGCCGATGATGAAAAAACCGATTCGCGACATTTATTCCGTCAACTTAGTGACTCTTCGCTTGCCGGGCTGGATGCTTTCCTCGAAAGGGAGCCGAACGACGCCTATGCCAATTTTTTCAAGGGGACTGCACTCGGGTATTATGCGATCTGGGAGGCACAACACGGCGGCTGGTTGAAATCGATCAGTAAAGGGCTGAGGGCGGGCAAGTATTTGGCCGCCGCTCGCAAACTCGACTCGCTGTTTTTCGATCCTTTAATCGGGCTGGGAAATCTGCATTACTGGCGCTCGGCGAAAATCGGTTTCCTTCGCAGTCTGCCCCTTATACCGGATCAAAGAAAACAAGGGATAGAAGAATTGCATCAAGCGGCCCACCGGTCCCGTTATGGGCGGGCAACCGCCGCCTTGGCTTTGGGGTGGATTTATTTCCATAAAAAAGATTACGGATCGGCCCTGAAAATGGCCGAGGAGGCGAAAGAAAATGGAGCCACCGGCAGACAGCATCTCTGGTTGAAAGCGTTCGCCGAATTCCGGGCGGGCGATTATCGTCGGGCCATAGTTGATTTCACGGCTATCCGAGAAGGGTTGTTGCGCCGAGGGAATCAAAACAATTATAACCTTATAACCTGCGATTACTATATCGGCATGGCTTACTATCGATTGCAGGATAACAATAGCGCGCTGGTGTATTTCAGGCGGATTTTCGACTATGAAGTTTCCCAAGCGGTCGCCGATCGACTGTCAAAGAAATTCGACTCCGCAATGGAACATATCAAGAAAATAACGGGGGCCGGCGTCAACGATCGCTGAAATGCTTCTTGCTGTTCGCCATCGACCTACTCTCCTAACAGCAATCCGCATTTATAGGCCTCGGCAAGAATTCCCATGTCCGCAGCCGCTTCGCCTCGCCGTAAAGATTTGGTTCTGAATTTCAATTCGAATTTGATCTCCATTCCGGCCCAAATAAAGAAAGCCCGCATCACTTTAAGCGACGATTCGAAATGTCCGTGGGCGCCGGCGACGAGTATGATCCCTCCCGGCTTGCCGCGGGTAATCGGCTCAAGGAATTCTTGGGAATCGGGTTTCGAGAAATCGGCCGGCCTAAGGCAGTTGCTGCGATCAATAAAAATTTTCATCTGCGCCGAGACCGAATCGAAATATACAGGAGAGGCCAGAACCACGGCGTCCGCCTTAATTACGGTCTGGAGCAAATCGAACGCATCGTCGTGGAAAAAACACGGCTCCGGTTCGGGCGATTTGCCGCAGGCCTGGCAGGGGATCATCTTGAGCTCATTCAGCCTGACCAGTCGAGTCCTCCGCCCTTTTTCTCGACACCCTCGCATCACTTCCCGGGCGAGGATATCGGTCGAGCCGCCCGGAGTCGCCGATCCTGAAATCCCGAGAATCATCTGAATTTGCAGGCCAGGGCGAAAACGGTCAAGTCGTCACGGGGAAAAATCTGAACCTCGAACGCCTTGTCGGTCTTGTCGAAATCGGCGAAATGGGCATCCACATAGGCATCGAACATCGATACGAATACGGTCAGAGCCCCCAGCCAGAGAAATACGTTTCGTTTGTCGCGGCTTTCCTGATATAAATTGAATTCGGAACTCTTATATGTCGGATCGACCGTATTGAGGAAATTTTCTTGGTGACGGTTCATCTTTTTCCAGTTTTCTCTGACGCCGACCAAAAGATATATTTCCAGTCCGCCATAGAAAGCCGCCTTTATGTATTTACGATTGTATAGCTGACCCCAACCCGGGAGCAACGTCGATCGAATGAGGGCTCCGGTCGGCCAGGGCTTTTTGGTGGTCGCGGGTGAAGATTCGGCAGGCCTTTTGTTTTGCCGTGGAATCGGCGCCGACCGACTGTCGTTGCTCGCGGTGTCGCCGGTTGCGGCTTGATCCATTTCGGCATAAAGGGAATATATCGAATCGACCCGATCGGCGTCCGGAATCGGCCGGCGCTGAGCGGAAAAACAGGGGATCGCCGCCGGCAATAAGATGAAAACAATCAAAATCGATTTAACCGTTGTGCTTGTCATCTTTGTCCACGGCCACCGGCAAGGCTGCGGGGATAATGGTGATTGATAAATTCTTGCGGTCTTCAAACGGCTCCCCATCGATATGAATCGGCAAGGGCTGGTCGCTGGTGATTTCGATTTTTCGGCAGCGAAACAGCTTGATCATCCTGAATAAGCCATTGCTTTTTCTCCTGGCATGCCAGAACAAGCGCAAAAAATGGAAGTAGCCGGCATTCGAGATCGCACATATATCGAACTTCCCGTCGTCGGGTTTGGCCGAGGGCGCAAGCGACATTCCGTTGCCGGAGATATGCCCGATATTCACGGTCAACGACGAAAATGACCCGCTTTGTCGATAGTTATCGAAACGGATATCGACTTGAAACGGCCTAAGGTTTTTCATGGCGGAGAGCAGTGCCTTGCTCGATCGTCTCTTTTTGGCTGACAGGGAACCATTGTGTCGGGCGATCAAGGCATCGAACCCCAGACCCAGGCCGTTGAAAAACATTTTGCCGTTCAGCGCGCCGGCATCCAGTCTGCGCACCCGATTGCCGGCCAAAACTCGACATTGTTCTTCCAAGTTTTCCGACGCCCCCAAAGAACGGTGGAATCCGTTTCCAACGCCGGCCGGAATCACCCCCAAGATCGAATCGCTGCCGATTATTCCGGAAGCCACCTCGTTGACCGTGCCGTCGCCACCCACCGCCACTATCTTCCGATAGGCGGCGGCAGCGGCTAAGCGAGCCATGGTGGTCGCCTCGCCGGGGCCGGCGGTTATGCGAATCTCAGGGTCCAAACCGAGTTCCCTGATGATGGTTTCTATTTGCGGCAACAGCTCGACCGACCGCCCTCCCCCGCTTCTGGGGTTCGCTATCAGCAATATTCTTTCGGCGCCCATGGCGATGAAAATAACGGCTGCTGGATACTTTGTAAATCATTAATTATATATATTGATGAACCGAAATTATCGCGGGCGTTTGGGAAACATGACGAAAAAATCCGCTTGAAGCGGAAACGCAGATTGCAACCCGATCGGCGTTTGAAGCGTTCACTCTATCGAATGATTTGGCGATAAAAGAAATGATGACCGGACTGGATTTGGATTCGCTCATTTTAGAGGCGAAATCGCTCAAATTCGAACTGAGATCGCCGGCGCACGTGCTTGCGGTGGAAATAAACGACCATCGCCTGGCGATCGAAGGCGGGGGACAGCGTTCCCGAGTTATCCCGAATATACTTCATTTGCTCGACCATCTTGACGAATACCGCGCCGAAGCCAATTTTTACATTACTTCGGGACAGCTGAAAATTTTCCCTGAGGTCGCGACTCTGGTGAATTCCCGTGGGCATGAAATCGGACTTTGCCATGACCTGAGCGCTCTTTCCTGTTCGGCGGAAATCGATGAATTGAAATACGAGCTCGAGACGGCTATCGGACGCAAGGTAGAAGGCATACTGATCAAGGGTAGAAATCGCGCCTGGCGAAATATACTGAGGAAACTTGCCGATGCCGAGTTTCAGTATTGCCTGATCGATTTCGTTCCGGCCGCCCCTTTTCCGAGCGGCATCACGTTATGTACTTTCGAAAGCGGCCGTTCGATCGCGGTCCTGCCGCCGTCACAAAGCCGCTTCGCCGGAGTTCCCGTGATATTCGGCAGCGAGGGCAGAATCAGGCTTTTCCCGCTCTGGTATTTGCGAAGATGTATTCGCCGGACCGGGCGACCGGGCGACCCGGCGGTAATGAGTTTTCCGCTTTGGGAATTCGATCCGCATCTGCCGCGAAGGCTGATTGACCCGATACGGGCGGTCAAGCATTACGGTAATCTGACCGTGGCCGAGTTCAAGTTGAAACGACTGCTTGCCGAATTCGACTTTGCGACAATCCCCAAGCTGTTGTCTCAGGCCAAGACCGCCGATTGACTATCCGGAAAAACATTTTCTTGCGCATAAAACGGCCTATAATTGAACTTGCGCGGGGTCGATGGAATATTATAATATCGCGCTATTAAGCCGACATAACATTAGAGGGATAGGATATTGTATCAAGGCAGATTGAATAAAATCGTAATCGTGGCGAATTCGGCGAAAAACATGATCAAGTTGTCGCCGCTGTTCGATCAGTTTTCCAGATACTACGACTTTTTCGAGCCTATCCTGCTCTACACCGGAAAACCTTTCGGCAAAAGCGAGACGTATTATTTACACGAAGAATTGAATCTGCCGAAACCTCATCAGTTTTTGAACGTTAAAAACGGTGCGCCGGCGGAAACGACCGGATCGGTGATGCTCGAATCGAGCCGCTATTTCGACGAAATTTCGCCGGATTTGGTGATCGTCATCGGAGGCTCCGATGCGGCGCTGGGAACGGCGATATCGGCGGCCAGGAAAGGAATTCCGGTGGCTCATATTGAAGCCGGCCTCCGCTGTCCAGGTTGCGCCTCCAACACCGACATAAATCGCAAGCTTATCGACGGAATCAGCAGCCTTTTTTTCGTCACCGATTGCGGCGCCCACAGCAATACATTGGCCGAGGGAAAAGACGAGAAATCGACTTTCTTCGTCGGCAACATCATGGTCGATTCACTGAAAAAATTTTTGCCGTTTGCCGCCAAATCGACGTTGGCCGACAAACTCGGCTTGATCCCCAAAGGGTATGCTATTCTGAGCATTCATCGCCGAGCGAATACGACCAGCTACGATAATTACAAGGGGATAATTTCGGCGGCCCACAGGATATCGGAAAAAATACCGGTGGTATTCGTCTGCCACCGCCGGGTCCGTGAGGAAATCGACAAATTCGGTCTGTCGGGATATCTTCGGGATAAAAGACTGATCGTCGCGGAACTTTCGCGTTATCCCGATTTTCTGGCTATAGAGAAAGAAGCCCTGTTTTCGATGACCGATTCCGGGACGATGCAGGTCGAATCGAGCGTATTCGGGATCCCCTGCTTGACTTTGCGCACGAATACCGAATGGACCGCGACCGTGACCGAGGGCACGAACACGATCGTGGGTCCTTTCGCCGAAAAGATAACCGCCACCGCCGAGCTGATTCTGGCGAACAAATACAAGACCGGCGGCGTGCCCAAATACTGGGATGGCTTTGCGGCGCAAAGAATAGTTGACGTGATCGCCAAATGGCTTCCCCGAGAAGAACAAGCGACCCGCAAAGTGCGAACCAGGAAATTCAACAGCTAAATGCCTGCAGCGATTATCACCGGCGGGGCCGGCTTTATCGGTTCAAACCTTGCCGCGGCACTGGTCAGAGACGGCTGGCAAGTGACCGTCATCGATGACTTGTCGCATGGGCTGTTGGAAAACCTGGGCGATTTGCCCAGCCAAAGAAATTTCCGATTCGTCCATTCGGATATTCGCAGCCCGGGCGTGCTTGAAGGGCTCTGCGACAAAGTTGATATCATTGTCCATCTGGCGGCGTTCAAGATCCCCCGATATGGCGATGTTTTGAGGACGCTGAACGTCAATAACGAAGGGACCCGCATCGTGCTCGAATGTGCCGCCCGCCACGCAATAAAGACCATCGTGGCGTCCACGTCCGATGTTTACGGCAAAAACCCGTGCCCGCCGTTCACCGAGCTGGATGACCTGACGATTGGGCCGTCATCGATCAGGCGTTGGGCATACGCCGCCTCCAAGATATTCGACGAACACTTGTGCCTGGCGTATTACAAGGAACGGGAACTCCCTGTTGTGGTTCTGCGTTTTTTTGGAAGTTACGGGCCCAATAACCATCGCTCTTGGTGGGGCGGGCCTCAAGCTGTTTTTATAGAGCAGGCGTTGCGTAATGAACCGTTGACGATTCATGGCGACGGAAAACAAACGAGGAGTTTTTGCTACATAAGCGATACGATCGCCGGTATAAGGCTGGCGATGGAGCATGATTCGGCGGTCGGACAGATTATCAATATCGGTTCCGTCGAGGAAATAGAAATAGCCGCATTGGCCGATTTGATAATCGAACTGACAGGTTCCAAGTCGGCGCCGATTTTGGTTCCCTACGAAAGTTTCGGCGGGGGCTACGAGGATGTCCGCCGGCGGACGCCGGATATATCGAAAGCGGGCAAACTGCTCGGTTTTAGGCCGGCTGTGGATCTCAGGACGGGGCTGGAAAAAACGATAGCTTGGCATAGACTATTTTTATGAGCTCGGAAAAGAGGCTGTTCAGCTTTGAACACCGACTCCCGGCCCATTAGGAATAAAGAAAAAAGGGGTCAGGACAAAGCCGTTACAGCCGATATGGTTTTATTATCGGAATTCAGCATTCATTAATGGAGGATTAATCATGGCCAGAACGAAAGAAGAAGTTCTCGAGTTGATGGATAATCACAAGGTCAACTACGTTCGCCTTTGGTTCACCGACATCCTCGGCTATCTCAAGGGGATGACCATCACCAGATCCGAAATAGCGGAGGTGCTTGAACACGGGCAGGGTTTCGACGGTTCCTCGATCGAGGGGTTCGTAAGAATAGAGGAATCGGACCTCGAGGCCAAACCCGATCTCGATACGTTCACCATCATCCCTTGGGAAATAAGCAATCAACGGGTGGCGTTGGTATTCTGCGATATATTCACGCCGCACGGCGAACCGTATGTGGGGGATTCACGTTTTGCTCTCAAGCGCGTTCTGGCCGAGGCGGCCGCCGAAGGTTATACCGCCTATATGGGACCGGAGATCGAATACTTTTATTTCAAGAATAATAAGGAGCCGTTGATTATCGATGACGGCGGATATTTCGATTATTCCACGGTGGATGCGGCCACCCGAATGCGCAAGAAAACCGCCAGCGCACTGGAGGCGATGGGGATCCAAGTCGAATGCTCACATCATGAGGTGGCGCCGTCGCAGCAGGAAATCGACCTGAAGTATCAAGATGCCCTTAAAATGGCCGATTCGGCGATGATTTACAGGTTGGTGGTCAAGGAGATCGCTCTGGCCGAAGGTTATTATGCCACGTTCATGCCCAAACCGATTTTCGGCGAGAACGGCTCCGGCATGCATACACATCAATCGCTTTTCAAAAACGGCAAGAACGCTTTCTTCGATAAAAACGACCAGTATAATCTCTCGCCGATCGCCAAGAGCTATGTCGCCGGTTTGCTTGCGCATATCAAGGCGATGTGCTTGGTCAATAATCAATGGGTGAACTCCTACAAAAGACTTGTGCCCGGATATGAGGCTCCAGTATATATCTCCTGGGGTAGGCGCAACCGGTCATCCCTAATCAGGATACCGATGTATCGTGTCGGTCGCGAGAACGCCACTCGGGTCGAGCTGCGCAGCCCCGACCCGGCCTGCAACCCATATCTTGCGTTTGCGGCGATGATCGCGGCCGGTCTCGATGGCATAAAGAAGAACATGAAATTGGTGGAACCGGTCGAAGAGAACATTTTCGAAATGAACGAAAAAGAGCGGGAAAAAGCAGGAATCGACACCCTGCCCAACTCGCTCGAAAACGCCATTCGTGAATTCGCGAAATCGGAATTGATGCATAAGGTTCTCGGCGATCATATTTTCCATACCTTGATCGAAAACAAGAAATTCGAATGGGACCGTTACCGTATCGCGGTGACGAAATACGAAATAGATAATTATCTGCCGATATTGTGATTGGCAAATTTGATCGATGGGAGGGAACTTGGAGGCAGTCCAACAGATCCGCAATTTCATACTGGAAAATTTCATGATCGGTCGTCCGGCCGAGGAACTTGGCGACGATGATTCCTTGCTCGATAAAGGAATTATCGACTCCACAGGTGTGCTGGAGCTGGTGAGTTTTATCGAAAGCAATTTCGGTTTTACCGTGGAAGACAACGAATTGGTGCCGGAAAACCTCGACTCGGTCAATCGGATCGCCGGTTATATCGGGCGCAAGAAAAATTCCTGAACCGTATCCGGGGTTGACATGCTGATTCATCATTACTTGGAGGAAAACGCCGCCAGATTTCCCTATAAAGACGCCGCTATCCATTTGGGTGGACGGATAAATTATCTGGGTTTGGAAGCGGCGGCCAATCGGCTTGCCAACCAGCTGCTGAAACTGAATCTGCATCCCGGCGATCGGGTGGGGATTTTAATCGAGTCTTCAATAAACTATATTATCGCTTATTTCGCAATCCTTAAGGCCGGCGGAATAGTGGTAGGGCTTAATTCGCAGGGAACGGCACGCGATTTCCGCAATATCCTGAGCGATTGCTCGGTGACCGGCTTGATTATAGGCAAAAACGCCGTGCCCGTGATTAAAGAAGTCTATCATGATATTCCCTCGCTGCGTTTTGTCGTCGCCGAGGACCGCGCCGAACATCTTCCGAAAGATATCAGGGCGCTGAGTCTTGTCGATATCCAACTTAGCGGTGATCCCGCCAGGCCGCAAACAAGCCGCCAGGAAACCGACCCGGCGCAGATTATCTACACTTCGGGCACCACCGGTAAACCTAAGGGGGTTACGTTAAGCCACAGGAATCTTCACGCGAATACGAGTTCGATAATCCGTTACCTCGATTTGAACGCCGAAGACCGGGTGATGGCGATTTTGCCGTTTTATTATTCCTACGGCAATTCGTTGCTTTTAACTCATATGGCTGTCGGCGGAAGCTTGGTTATAGACGGGCGGTTTGCTTATCCCAACGTGATCCTTGAAATAATGGCTCAAGAAAGGGTCACCGGTTTCTCGGGCGTGCCGTCGACTTTCGCTATCCTGATGCATAAATCGAATATCCGCAATTATCGATTCGAGCATTTGCGCTATATCACTCAGGCCGGCGGACCGATGACGCCGGCGCTGACCCAGAAAATCATGGAGGCGCTGCCGCATATAAAAATATACATAATGTATGGGCAAACCGAAGCCTCGGCGCGGTTGTCTTATCTTGAACCCGAAAAACTGCTCGAAAAAATCGGCTCTATCGGGAAAGCGATACCCGGGGTGGAGCTGACTATCAAAGATGAAGACGGACGAATCTGCCCGCCCGGGAAAGTCGGAGAGATAGTCGCCAAAGGCGACAATATAATGATGGGTTACTGGAACAATCCCGAGGATACCGCCCGTGTGTTGAAACCCGATGGTTTGCATACGGGAGACCTGGCGAAAGCCGATGAAGAGGGATATCTTTATATCGTAAGCCGCAGTTCGGAGATGATAAAAAGCGGGGCGCACCGGATATCACCGAAGGAGATTGAAGAGGTAATCGCCGAGTTCGCCGGAGTTATAGAATCGGCGGTGGTCGGGGTACCGGATGAGATTTTGGGGGAGGCGATCGTGGCTTATATTGTGGCCAAGGGCGAAATCGATCAGAAAGAGCTTCGCAAACACCTTAGAGCGAACCTTGCCCCGTTCAAAATCCCGCGTGAAATATACCAGGTTGACGCGCTGCCGAAAACCGAATCGGGCAAGACGAAAAAGTATGAATTGGTGGAAAAATACAAGACGAAAGCGAGGGCATGATGGCCTTTTCCCTTGATGAGCTCGAATTGGATTGCGAAAAGACGGCCGAAGAGCTCGTGAATTTTTTACAAGATCAAGTTTATAATAAATTCAGACGGGCCGGCGCGGTGGTCGGCACCTCGGGGGGGATCGATTCGGCGGTGGTGGCAGCCCTCTGCGCTCGGGCGTTCGGGCCGAAAAAAATGCTGGGGGTGTTGCTGCCGGACCGCGATTCCTCGGCCGATTCCACCCGCCTGGGCAAGCTGCTCGCGGAAAAATTCGGCTATGAATATGTCGTGGAGGACGTGACGCGGGCGCTCGAGGGAGCCGGCTGTTACAAGTGGCGGGACGCCGCGTTCAAGGCCGTATTTCCCGAATACGGTCCGGGCTGGAAAGCGAAAATCGTACTTCCTACGAATATCCTCGAATCAGACAGATTGAACCTGTTCCGCCTAACGGCCACGCCGCCCGGAGGTCAGCCTATCACCAAAAGATTGCCGCTTAAAGAGTATTTGCAAATAGTGGCGGCCTCCAATATGAAACAGCGGATCCGAATGTTGATGCTGTATTATCATGCCGAGCGGCTGAATTACTCGGTAATCGGAACCGGCAACAAAAACGAGCACGAGCAAGGATTTTTCGTCAAATACGGCGACGGCGGTGCCGATACTAAGCCGATAGCCCACTTATTCAAGACCCAGGTGTTTCAGCTCGGCGCCTATCTCGGGGTTCCCGACGAAATCCTGAAAAGAACGCCTACCACCGATACCTACCCTGACGAGCAAACTCAAGAAGAATTTTTCTACGGGCTTAAATTCAAGATGATGGATCTGCTTTGGTATGCCAAAGATAACGGCGTTCCCGCGACTGAGGCGGCCAGGGTTTTGAATCTGACAGAAGAGCAGGTGAGGCGAGTTTGGAAAGATCTCGATCAGAAAAAAAGGACCACCGAATATCTTCGTCTCGAACCGACCGCTTTTAGCGGCTGATCTTCACTTGCGAAGGGGGAATCCGCCCGTGGTTAACATCCTCAGTTTCGATATAGAGGAATATTATCAGGTAAGCGGTCTCGAAAGAGCGGTGCGCCGCGAGGATTGGGGTAATTTCCCCACCCGAGTCGATAAAGGAACTGAGGTGATCCTTGAAATTCTGGAGTGCAAGAACGTAAAAGCCACTTTCTTTTTTCTGGGATGCGTAGCGGAATCGAATCGGGGGTTGGTCAAGAAGGTCGCGGAGGCCGGTCACGAGATCGCCTGCCACGGTTGGGATCACCGCCTTCTCTACCGCATGACCGACGACGAATTCAAGAAAGATGTCGAAATCACCAAAAAAACGCTCGAGGATATAACCGGCGAAAAGGTGGTGGGCTATCGAGCGCCCAGTTTTTCTTTGAATGCCGACGATCTTGCTAAATTCGAAATCTTGGCTAATCTCGGGTTCATATATGATTCGTCGCTTTTCCCCATGAAACATTTCCGATATGGAAAGGCGGCTGACGCTCCCCGTGCTCCTTTCGATATCGTTCTGCGAAATACCAGCATCCGCGAGTATCCGATGACGGTTGTCGATTTCATGGGTCGCACGATTCCGGCAGGCGGCGGCGGTTACTTGAGATTTTACCCGGGATTCTTGATAAGACGCAACTTTCGCAAGGTCAACGCCGAGGGGCGTCCGGTGATCGTCTATCTGCATCCGTGGGAATTCGATCCCGACCAACCGAGGATCAAGGGCGCGGGTTTCGGAAATACTTTTCGGCATTATTTCAACTTGAAAAGCACCGCCGGTAAATTGGAAATGATAATCGACAAATTCACCTGCGGCCCGTTCAGCGCGGAATGATTACTCAGAAATCAATGGACGCCACTGACCACAATGATCACTTTTTTAATTCACAATTCCGGATCTTCGCTTATATTATACGGGTTACCTTCATGGATTCGAAGGAGGACCTCGTTGGGTTTATATGCCCGGAATAAAAGGCCGTGTTATGCCGTGAGGTTATTGTCGGCGATATTGATTCTTTCGTTTTCGCTCGGCGCGGCTGCCTTTACCCCCTCGGGGTTGCTCGAAATTCACTATATCAACGTCCAGTGCGCCGGTGCCACTTTGATTATCGGCCCGAACGGCACCACCATGATGATGGACGGCGGAAACGACGGCGACGGCAACGGCGATATCGTGCCGTATTTCAACAGCATCGGCCTTTTACCGAGCGACGACCTCAACTATATGGTTGCCGGCCATCTCGATGGTGATCATATAGGTGGACTCGACGAGGTTATCTACGGCGGATACAATGTGCTCAACCGCGTTTATTACAACGGCAGCAGCAAATCGAACTCGACCGTGACCGCTTTTTTCAACGCCGCCGCCACCACGACCGCCGGCCCGGCTGTCCCGATGACGCTCGGCACGACAATACAGCTCGGTGATGGAGCCACGGCAACCTGTGTCGCCGTTCACGGGAATATCTTGGGCGGCGGAAGCGTTTCGGTTTCCGAGGAAAACGACAAGAGCATCGCTTTACTTATCAGATACGGCGAATTCGAGTACCTGTGGGCCTCCGACCTCGGAGGCGGCGAGGACGATCAGTGGTGCACCGGCAGAAATACGGCCACCGATTACGCAAATGTCGAAACGCCGCTTGCCCAATCGTTGCGGTCGCCATCGGGAGCCAATCTGCTGGGGGCTTTAGGGGTGGAAGTTTTGCATGTCAATCACCATGGTAGCGAAAGCTCTACCAATAAAGATTACATGAATTTATTGACGCCCCGAATCGCCTGTATAAACGTAGGCGGCGGGCAGGCCAGCGGCTGGGATTTTCCCCGAATCGACATTCTCGATAACGTGTTGCGGGCGTTGGCCACGGTTTGCGTGACGGCGCCGGCGGCGATCGTACTGCAAACGGAGGAAGGCTCCGGTTCCCCTGGGGACTATCGCAGCTATAACGGCTATGCCGTCGGCGATATAGTAATCAAGACAAACGGCCAGCGTCTGTTTCATGTAAGCGCCAGCGGTCGGGTGAACGTCGGGCCGGATGAAAGGGTGATTCTCGGTTTGCCGCGCTATTATCCGCTCGATGAGGATACTTCCGATCACATGTTGCCGGGACAGGTAACCAACCTCTTTGCCGGAGGCGGCCCGCTCGGAAATCAAATCACGTTGCGCTGGACGGCGCCCGGCGATGACGGCGGGTCGGGACAGGCAGCCCTTTATGATATCCGTTACAGAGCGGAATCATTCGGTCCGATCGATACGGAAAACGAATGGAACGCCGCGACAAGAATCAGTAATCTTCCCTACCCTAAAAACGGCGGTGCCGCGGAGACGCTGATCGTCAGCGGCCTAGTTCAGGGACAGTCATACTATTTTGCTCTGAAATCGACCGACGATAATTTGAACCTGTCGGCTCTTTCGAACAGCCCGCGGGGGACGGCCGGGGCGCCTCCTTGCGACTATGTTCTCGGCGATATCAATGGCGACGGCGTGCTTATCGGCTCGGATGCCACCTATGGCGTGCGCTTTTTCAAGGCTATCGGTGCGCCGCCTCCCGATAGTTGTTATTTCGATTCGATCGGCGCCTACATTTATATCGCCGGTGATGTCAACGGCAATTGCGAGTTCCGCGGCTCGGATATCACCCGGCTGGTGAACTATTTCAAAGGCTCGGCTCTGCTCGAATTCTGCCCCTATTTTCCGCCGCGGTAGGGGTTGAGTTTTCGTTGCGGCGCTGATTGCCCCCGCCGAACTTCGAAAACGCTTTCGCTTTTATAACCCATTGACGAACGCTGAATGCGTGACTGACGATAGTCTGCGAGATTCGAAGTTATTTTCCGATTGTCTGCTTGATCAAGCGTAAAAGTTTCTTGCCGCTGATCGGCTTTTCAACACATCGGCATGGCGGCTTATTCAGTGTTTCCAATTCTGACTTTATGCAACCACATACGAGGTGAATTGCGGGGATGTCGGCCGCCGCCAGATTCCGCGCTATGGCAAGATTGTGTTTCAAATAGTCGGGGCGACCAGGATCGAGATTGACTATCACCAGGTCCGGTTTGAACTTGTTCGTGGTTGTTTTTATATTTCGTATGCCGGCGACCGCTATTGTATCGTATCCGGAATTCCATAAATAATTAATTAGAGGATTATCCATTTCCGGCTCGTTATCCAAAATCAGGATGCGGTTTTTTTCGATCGCACCTTCTGAAACAGCGCCTTTTGTTTTCCGTTTCTTGGCCATGTCCGAATCCATCTTCGAGTAGAATTCCATTTGTCGTTATCGGCAAATTAAGACACCGAATTATCCATAATCGCGAATTTGTTCGGGGTTCGGTAACCGACTGGAAAATGGGCTTGGCCGGGTGACATTGGCGGTATCGGCACAAAAAAAAAAGGGTACCCGCGCATAGCGGATACCCTTCGAGTCATCGTCCGGCCGACATTAACTCGGCGGACTTTGAATAGCGGTTACCGGATCGGGGCAACCTCGATCGGACTCAGCGGTCTGATGATCGGCGGCGGGAAGAAGTGGCAGTATGCCAGAGCTGCATTCCCCTTGAAGAAGGCCACCAATCTGGTGATATCAGATCCTCTGAATTCGCAGTTGCCGTTGACATCGCCGGCCACATACAGATACGTGCCGGTCGAATCCATGTAACAGCTGTCGGGCGGAGCCGAGCCGATTCCCTTGAAGTAACGCACACCGAACGTGACGTCGCCGCCGATACGGTTGCCGTCGCCGTTGATATCACCCAGGACATAGTCGCAGGCGCCGCCGGCTGTGACCACGAACGTCACCGGCACGCTGGCGGTGGGAGTCAACGGGTCGTTGGTGTTGAATATCACGTTACCGGTGTAGGTCCCGGCGGTGAGATAAGTGGCATCAAGCGTAACCGGCACAGGTATGCTCGAGAACGGGGGCACGCTTCCGCTGCTTACGCCGACGTTCAACCACAGGGGTTGACAGGACAGGGAGATGACGTAATCGTTGGTGTAATCACCCGACCCATCGCAAGGCATATTGAACCAGCTTGATGGACCGGCCCAGAGATACCAGACACCAGCCGCGAGAGAAGCCGAAATCGTGGCGGTGGAGCAAGGATCGGCGGTGGCCGACGCCAAGATGGTTTCGTCGCCGCAGGTAGTCGTGTCGTTGGGGTTGATTACGAACATCAGGAACGGAAATTCCGCCACTCCGGTGTAGGTGATGAGCGTGGGATTGGTCAGCCTCAATATATACCAATCGGTATCCCGCAGCGAGGTATTCGCCCAGGCGGTGCCGCAGATAGTGTCGCCGCAAGCGATATCGGAAAACACCGGCGGCGTGGCGTTGCATCCGCCATTGAGATCAAGGCTGCAAGATTCAGGCTCAGGCGTAGCGCCCGGCGGGCAATTGACCTCGCAGGGAATGTATTCGGTGACGTCGATCGTGAAATCGAAATCGGCGCCGATCGTTCCCGTAGTTATCGGCAGGTAATAGGTAGCCGGTCCGGGAACGTTATACCAGAATATCTGGGCGTTGGTCGTGGTGTTCGGGCAAGTCACGAACGAGCCGGCATCGTAGACCTGCCAGGTGGTGGTATCGCAAGTGCAATCGGTGAAGAACACGGCGCTGACCGATGACAACGAAGTGGTCGTCGGGCAGTAGTCGATGTAAACCGTGTTGGATGTGTAGGGAGCGTTAAACGTATACCAGACGCCGTTCCAGTCGAGGATGCCCGGGCAATCGAGAGTAGCGCCCAAGGTCGTACCGCTCACATTGGCCGGATATGGACCGGCGATTGCGGTGGCGTTGGAGCAATCGTCGTTCGGCGGAGTCGGCGGGCAGGCGATAATGCTCAGATCGAAAGTGGCGCAGTTAGGTGTCGGCCAGGTATCAACCATGATGTAATACAACCCGGGTGCCAGAGTGATGCCCGTAAACCCGTGAGGAACAGCTCCAGAGCTGACGGAAGCTGCGATACAAGACGTAGGATTCGGCGGGCATTCGTCATCGAGAACGATACCGGTCCAGGTCGAATCAGGAGTCAAGGTGACGTCCACGCAAATGGTTGAAGTCACGTTCAGCTCGTAAATGATATCCTCGCCGCCGTCATACGAACCCAAGCAAGTGTTGCTGAAATCGTTGCCCAGGCCGCAGTTGGTGCGGTCGATATCGTTGTAAGGCAGAGCAGCCGGCAGATTGACCGTCAGATCGGGGGTGCAGGTCGGCGGAACGTACTGGGTCACGTCGATCGTGTAGGATCCATTGGAAATGTTGTAGCCGTCGATTACGATGTAGTAAGTGTTGCCGCCGGTCAGCGATACTGCATCGAGCTGGGACTGCAGATCGCAATAGTCATCGTTGCAGGCAATCTCGGTCGAGGAGTTGTTTTCGTAAACATATAACCTCGTATCCCAGGTTGTGCCGCCGCAAAGCGAGATACTGATGCTTTGGTTTCCAGCAGGTGTGTAGGAATAAACGACGTCGGGAGCCCCGGCATCATAGCCGCAGCTGCCGGAATAATCATTCGTATAGCCTGTGGTTGTTCCCGCATCGGTGTACGGTAATGAGGTGATAACCGTGGCATTCGCGATATCATCACCGCCCTGGAGTATGACCGCAGGATCAGGTTTGGATACTGCAAATGTCTCGCTGGTGCCCTTGAGCGCAAGCTGGGCTTCCAACTTCGCTTGCTCCGCCAAGGCTTCCTTCATCGCCAGAGAAGCCTCATCTATTTCCTCGGTTTTGACCGTGGGGTTATTCAGGAATGGATGCTTGGCTTCTTTGTTTTCCGAAGCGAACGAGGCACCCTCAGGGATATTCATCGATTCGAATTGCCGATCGATGTCGAGGCGCAGGAACGGGTTCTGAGCGCCTATGACGGTGAAATTGAGAGCCGCCGAGCCGGTGTTGGTAACCGTCAGCGTATCGGTGACAGAGCTTCCGACAGCCGCCGTATCGGTCAATGAGGTCGGGGTTACGCCGAATATCGGATCGCCCGCTTCTATGGTGAGAACGCCGTTTCCGGAATACGAGGAAAATCCACCGACTTCAATCAGATACTGGCTGTTTTGGGTGGCGTAGAAATATCCCTCTGATTGCAGGGTGGTGTTGCAGGCATCATCGTTGCAAAGTAACACGGTGGGAAGCGGGGAGCAGCTCGAACCGTCATAAACTGCGAGTTTGGTGTCGAAAGACGAACCGCAGAGAGCCACATGAACCGAATCTGTTACCGGCGAAGTGAATAGGTACCAGATGTTTTTAGAGGTCATGCAGGTTCCGCCGCCGTCGTAGGTTGCGCTGGTCGTCGACCAGGGCAATTGAAAAACGAAACCGACCGGTTGCGCGTTGGCGCAGTCGTCGTTCGGCGGTGGCGGAGGACAAGCGACACCTGAAACGTGGATCGTGTAAGGTCCAACGGCATTGTTGGCCGGGTCGGTGAGAACCGGGTAGTAATAAGTTCCTGGTGGCACACCAAGGAATGTTATCGTGATATTGCCGTCACCACAGGTCGTGAAATCATAGCTCGTATAGGTGATCGAGCTGGCGCAGGGGCAGCTGTCAACCAAAATTATATAAGCATTGCCGAAAGCCGGGGTAGTGGAGCAGTAGTCGACCGTTATGTCTAAACATTCGGTGGTCGTGAACGCATGCCAGACCTGAGGATAGCTCAGGAAGCTGCAATCATTGGTGGAGTTGGTGTTATCGCCGCTAAAGGTCAAAGGCGATCCCGGAGCCAAGGGCACAGGGGTAACGCTAACGCAATCGTCGTTGGGCGGTCCGACAACGTGGCCGCGGCAATAGAACCAGAGCGTATAATCGTTTGTGTAGTCGCCAGAACCATCGCAAGGCATGTTGACCCAAACCGAGGGGCCCGCCCAGAGATAGTAGGTCCCCGCGGCAAGGTACTGGATTATAGATACCGTATCGCAGGGATTGCCGGTCGCCGAGGTTATGATCGAATATGTCGTGCAGTTTCCGGTGCCGGCATTGATAAGAATCAACGCCAACGGGAATTCAGCCGTGCCGTAATAGTAGAGCGACTCTGACTGAGCAAGTGTCAACAGATACCAATCGGTGTCTCTCAAAGAGGTGCTGGCCCAGGCGGTGCCGCAAACGGTATCCGGGCAGGTTACCGATTGGAATTGGAAGGGAACCCGGTTGCAACCGTCATTGATACTGTCGCCGCAAGCTTCGGCTTCCAGTGTCGCTCCAGGCGGGCAAGTGACCACGCAGGGAACATCCGGGTCGTCCGTGACGACTACGTCGTCAAGGCCGATATCGGCGGCATCATCGGCGACATAGCGGAACGCGAGCATTACGTTGCTCTGACCGATATAAGCGGCCAGGCTGATTTCCTCCTGATACCATGTCCAGCTGCTGAAAACGCCCTCGCTGTTTTCATCCCAGAGCATGGTGGGCCAGGTGGCCCCACCGTCGGTGGAAATCCATAGCTCGTAGTCACCGTTCTGATACGGGCTTACCATCCAGTCGTAGCTTGCCATCCACCAGAATTTCACCCTGGCATCTATGCCGGCGCCAACCAAACTGAACGTCGGCGAAACCAGCCATTCATCCTGTAGGTAATTCCAGGGAACATTGGCGCCGTAAGATCCCGAGTGGGCGTAGCCGGAAGATTGTTGCCAGGTGTAGGATGAATTCGTAATAATCCGGGTCCAGCCGGTCGGCGGGAAAGTCCCCTCGAAACCCTCATTGATGAATGTCGTCAGGGCGAGGTTGTCGGTTGGGTGCTGCGGAATGGTAGGCGGCGCTGATTTCGAGTCATTCCGGTTGTCGATCGGATTGACATTCGAAACGCTAACGGCGTTGGGCGCAACTTGATTTGCCAGGGCGGTACAGATACCCGAGACAAATATCACGGCCAACGTCAGCAGTAATATTTTTCTCATTCAATCCTCCGAATTAATTGATTGATTGAAGTATGTCAGTAACAGTCCCCCTTTGCTCCCTGATTTCCGTTTTAATAAGTTACTTGGTTGATTGGTCGAGAAACGCGATAGATTTTTTCTTGATTGTTCCTTTCCCCTTCAGAATTTTAAGCCAACAGCTCTTTACTTTGGAAATATATTGTTTCTAAACAATAACAACCGCATCGTCAAACGTTCCGGTTCGCCGCCGGGAAGTGGTAGCGGCGCAAGGGTTAAACTATCTGAATAAATATATCCGCCCTTGATTATTTTGTCAATTATTATCTTTTTTCTGAAAAAATATTGTGCCGAGCCCACCCATGTCTCGAAGGTAAAAAGGCCGGTCTCGGAATTCCTGACCGGCCCATAAAAAATTTATGATGGCGACTTTTCAATCGATCTTCCGCGCGCCTTCCATGATTGCAGGCCTGATGAGCGGCGGCGGCAAAGCCGGGCAGAAGACAATATCGGCCAAGCTCTTGAAGTAAGCCACCAACCTCGTGATATCCGATCCCCGGAATTCGCAATTACCGTTGACGTCGCCGGCGACATAGAGAAATTGACCGGAGGAATCGAGGTAACAGCTGTCGGGCGGCTGTGAGCCTAAGCCTTTGAAGAAGCGCACGCCGTAGGTAACATCGCCGCCGATAACGTTGCCGTCGCCGTTTATATCGCCCAAGACATAAACGCACCTTGAGGTTAAGGTCATATTCAACAACGTCGTATCGCCAGGCGTAATTTGGACATTAGGCACGAGAGTATCGAAGTAGCTCGGATGGTAGAACGTCATGTCATAGTCGTCAACGGCGAGATCAACAAGGAGATAGCGGCCGTCAGCCCCGGTTGTGTCCTGTTTCATCGACCCCAAAGCGGAAACGACAACCCCGGCTATAGGATTGGCGGATTCGGAAACCACCAAACCTTTAACCGCTCCCGGCCTGTATCTCATCACTACATTTATGGGGACCAATCCGCCGGCGCTTATATTTATGTCGTTGAAACTCGTATCCAGACAATCGATATGCCTGAAAGTGACATCGTAGATGCCGGGGGGAAGCGAAAGCGAATACGCTCCGCCTGGTGCAGTCGAGGTATCGACAAAAACGGCGCCGGAGGTATCTTGAGCGGTGACGATCGCACCCGCCAGCGCCCCAAGCGGATACTGCACCGTGCCGGAAATGGTGCCGTTCACCAGATCACATTCTATACCATAGACCTTGATATCATCGATATTCCAGCCGCAGAACTGCCAGCCGACATCGGTGCTGCCGATCCCGAATCTTATGCGGAAATTGGCGTTGCTGTCGGCATAGGCCGAAACGTCGTATTTTTTATAGCTCCACGAACTTTCGTCGATTGTCGTCGATGAATTCTCGAAAATAGTTATCCAGGTCGCGCCATCGTAAACCTGCAAGTAAGCGTGGTCGTAAAGGTTACGTTCTACGCCCAACCATTGATAGAATTCCAGATTCACTCCTTGGGCGGTCGCGCAGTTTATTATTGGTGAAGTCACCCAATAGGTCGTCGACAGGTTGGCGCTGTAATCTCCGCCGGTTCCCGATGTCAAGTCTGTTCCCAGCAATCGATTGTCAGTCGTCGGGCTGTGGTCCTGTGCCGGGTCGGGATTCCCATGGGTGTCCGAACCCGCTCCGCCGGTGGCGGCTCCTATTGTCCATTCGCCCGAGCCGCCCAAACCGGTCCAGCCCGTGCTGCCCGAGAAATCGTCTTCGAACAGGGTTATCATTCCGGTTCCCACGGTTGCGGTGTAATTGGTTCCCGGCGCTGTAGTCGGGTCATATACGGTGGCTCCTTGAGTCGTTTGGGCCGTGAAATAATACTGAATCTGATCGCCGCAGTCGAAAGCGGGAAAAACGGCGTCATATACGTTCGGCGAAACCTGATTCATCAGCACATTGATCCAACCGCCGCCGTCGTTATAATACAGCCTCCCTGTCCCAGGCTGAGGCGTGCCGCCTACACCGCTGACTTGAACCCGGATGGTCGTGCCGCCCCCGGGGTTCACCAAAGGCGGGCGCCCGTTGGGGTAAGTGAAAGAAAGCAAGTTGAGCGCCGGGCAGTCCATATTGTGGGCATTGAAACCGGTGCAAATTTCGGAATAGTGAGGGGTGCCGTTATAGATATTGCCATCGTTGTCGTCGAGCGTAAGGTAGTCGATAGTTATAGTCGGAGTGATCGACGTTCCGGTGTGCAGCAGCATGGCGTTGATAGCCAGATTGGCGATGATATCCCGGTATGTCGTGGGATTGGTGATCGCCAAGGCGTTGCGGGTGTGCCAGACGCAACCAGACAACAATTGCCCGCAATAGTGTATCTCGTCGCTGCATGGATATTGAATCGTATTATCGGCATTGCGCAAAGGCGTGTTGCAATTGCCGGTGAAACCGTAGGCCAGACCGGGATTGTCGGTGATAAGCACACCCATCACGTCCCCCATCCCCTCTCCGTATTGGCCCTGACCGGAACCGGCCATGGCCACCAGATGATGGCCGTATTCGTGATGAATCACCGTGGAAAAGGCGGTATTGGGGTAACTTCCGCTGGCCCGGCAGAAAGTAATCGAAACGCCGTCGTACCAGGCGTTGCCCGGGCAATAACCGGTGTTGTCGTTGACATAGACCGGGAAGTTGGTCTGATTGTAAATCGTCGGATACGTCGGATTGTATTTCAGCGTGAAATCCCGCACCACATTGGCGTGATAATATCCGTTGACTTCGGCTCGGGTGTATTCCGTATTGGCCGAGTTGTGCAGAAAATTGACCGGTCCTGGCGGCGTGACCGCCAGCGACAATTGCGAATTCGAGCCGGCTTGATTCTGGGTATAGAACCAGCGGCCGCGGGTCTGGGAAATCACCGTCACCTGTGAGCTGCCGCCGTTGGGAATGACGAAAGCCCCCGTGGAATCGGCATAGGCGGAATTGCCGCCCTGTATGTTGACATAAGCATGCGGCAGGCCGGTGGAAACCTCATTGCCGCATTGTTCCGACTTGAAGTCTTCGGTGGCCAATCCGTTGACCTGGCCGGTCACATCGACGTCGATTACGATATTTTCCGCGAACAGCACAGACAGGGTAACCGGATCGATGATATAACGTTTTCTTTCGATCGTCGGAGTGTTACCGTCACTGGCCACGAACTCGACGCCTAAGACCGGCTCCACCTTCTCGTCTTCCACGCCTGCCCAGATAACCAATCTGGGATCGGAGAATTGGGTCATTTGTGGTATTTGCGGCATGAAGTTTCTCTGCACCGTCAATGGGTCATATGCGCTTGCCTGCTGCGGTGCGAAAGAGCCGAGATCGCGCACGGCGCAGACAGCGGAAACGATCGGAAAACCGGGCTGATTCAAGACAAGCAGGCGCAGCTCGCCCCGGAAAACCGGGATACCGCCCTTGTGCTGGGAATAATAGACCAGGGTAAATTTATATTGATCGGTTTCCTGGTCATACATGACCTGTTGAGTATGCAGATCGTCGTTGAAAGCGCTCACCTGGACGAGTTCGTCCGGGGTCAATCCGAGGACCGCCGAATACCTTTGCCGGAAAAGTTCGGCACTTTCCAGGGGGCTTGAGCCGCCCAATTCGATCGGGGCCCCGTAAATCCGTGCCAGTTGATCTCCCTCGTAATGAAATACCGCAAGCGGGTATTCGGCGCGGAAAGATTGTCGGGCCAGATCGACCGCTTCCCGGTTCATCGCCATTGCCCCGGAGAAGGCCAGAATCAGCAGCATCGCCGTCAAGACGACTCTTGTCCGTGATTTTGCTTCACTCATCGCAAAAACTCCCTCAAAAAATTTTAGAAGATATTCAAATTATCGAGTCGGTTGCCTTAACGTTCATCTGTCGCGACCTTAATGACAGAGGAGCTTAAATTCTATTTTGTAATTTATCCGATTTTGGCGAGATGTCAACGAGTATAGCAGAAATTTAACAATATGACCTGTGCACATACTTTCCTTATACAATAACAAATACACAAGTCGTTTCGTCTCCGATTTTATACGAAAAGGGATATTTTTTTGCATTTTTATCAACTTTGGTTTTCCGGCCCGTTTGCGTTTGCCATTATAATAAGATTTGTATATAATTGAAAAACCGCGCCGACCGGGCGAAAAGGAGAGTGTGATCATGGCCGATACGGATAATGACAAGAAATCGCTCGATGAATTGTATCGTCGAATAACCGAAATAAGCCTGTTGCATTCCTGCGCCGCCGTCCTCGAATGGGACGAGAGGACATATATGCCCACGGGCGGCGGAAACCATCGTGCTGAACAGAAAGCCTTGCTCTCGGGTATGGTGCACGAAAAATTCACTGCATCGGAAATCGGTGATTTGTTGAAAAAGGCGGAGGATATCGTATCCTCTGAGGCGGACGATTCGCCCGACAGGGTGAACGTGCGCGAACTAAGACGGCAGTATGACAAGTTGGTGAAGGTGCCCAAATCGTTGGTGGAGGAGCTGGAAAAGACCACTACTCTGGCCGAGCAGGCCTGGGTTGAGGCGCGCCGCAAATCGGACACGACTCCTTTCCTTCCGTGGTTGGAAAAGATAATAAATCTCAAACGACGTTATGCCGAGGCGATCGGATATAACACCGAGCCCTATGATGCACTTCTCGATGATTATGAGCCCGGGGAGACGGCTGCGAGCCTGAAAAAGGTTCTGGAAAATCTGCGTAAGCCGCTGGTGGAATTGATCCGGGCTATTGCCGAGTCGAATCGTCGGCCGAAAACTGAGATATTGCAGCGCAGTTTCCCTATCGATAAACAGGAAATTATCGGTAAGTTGGCCGCCTCTGCCATCGGTTTCGATATGGACTCGGGGAGGCTGGATGTGACCACCCATCCGTTTTGTATCGGTATCGGCCCGGGCGACACTCGTATCACCACCCGCTACAATGCCAACCATTTCGGCCAGGCGTTTTTCGGGATATTGCACGAAACCGGCCATGCTCTATATGATCAAGGCCTGGATAAGAAATATTTCGGGCTTCCTATGGGGGAATCGATCTCTTTGGGGATTCACGAATCGCAATCCCGGATGTGGGAGAATGTGGTAGGCAGGTCGCTGGCGTTTTGGCAGTATTTTTACCCCTGGATTCAAAAGCTGTTTTACGAGTCGCTGAGAGACGTGTCGTTGGAAGAGTTTTATTTTGCTATCAACGAGGTGCGCCCGTCGTTTATCAGGGTGGAGGCCGACGAGGCCACCTATAATTTGCATATTTTGCTCCGATTCGAAATCGAACACGCTATTTTCTCGGGCGATCTCAAGACCGCCGATATCCCCGCAGTGTGGAATGACAAATTCAAACAATATCTCGGTATCGAACCGCCCGATGACCGCCAGGGGTGCCTTCAGGATGTTCATTGGGGCGCCGGTCTAATAGGGTATTTCCCCACCTATACGCTCGGCAATCTGTACTCCGCCCAATTTTTCGCCAAAGCCAAGCAGGAAATCCCCGATCTCGAAAAGCAGTTCGCCGACGGGCGATTCGCCGCTCTTCTTGGCTGGCTGCGGGAGAAAATCCATCGGCACGGGCAAAGGTATCGGGCTGCCGAACTGGTGATAAAAGTGACCGGCGAACCCCTGAATTCACGCTATTTGTTGGAGTACTTGCGCGGCAAATATGCGCCGCTCTATGGGATTTAAAGTGCGCTGGCCATCCAAAGGGTAATAAGCGCATTTTCGCAGTTTATAGACGGGGACGGCCTCAGCCTGATCGGGTTGCCGCGCGGATAAAATCCGGTTCCCGTCCGTTCAAAGGGGGGTATGCCGAATCACTCGGCATGGGTTTTAAGCATAGAAAAAGCGTTCACCCCCTTTCCGAAGGCTGATATTCGTCTCTGACGGCAAAAAATATTTTTTCGGAACCTGCAATTTTTGTTTGAAAATTCTGCCGGATTACTCCTATAATTTTTGCCGCCAACAGCAAAGCCATGAAGTGAAGCTATGGGCGATGAGACATGTGGCTGATTTGACGCGTAGATAAATGTAAGGTTTGTTTAACCTTGAACCCCAAAACAGGAGACGCTTATGCCGGCGAAAAAGAAAACGGCAAAAAAAACCGCCAAGAAAAAACCAGCCAAGAAAAAAGTGACTAAGAAACCGGCCAAGAAAAAAGTGGCCAAGAAGGCGCCCAAGAAGAAAATCAAGAGGGCTCCAAACCCGGCTTTCATGAAGCCGATGACGCCCAGCGCAGACCTGGCTGAGATTGTTGGCGGCAAACCGATGCCCAGAACACAGATCACCAAGAAGCTCTGGGAATATATCAAGAAGAACGGGTTGCAGGATAAGACGCAAAAAACCATGATCAACGCCGATGACAAACTGAGAAGAGTATTCGGCGGCAAATCCCAGGTCAGCATGTTCGAAATGACCAAAATAGTCAATAAGCACTTGTCCTGATCATTCCTGCGAATTCGGCGCAAGACCGGACCTATTGTCCGGTCTTTTTTTTCCTTGAATCGACGTCTTATCGTTGAACCTAATCTATTTCATACCGATATAAACTTATATATAATACAGGAGAATGACTTGAAGCAGCTTTTGCGATGATCGATGGTCATCTGCAAAACGAGCCGGAGGCGGACATGGAAGCTAAGAAGAACGTGAGCAGCTACGGCCTGGAAAATCACGGCATCACCAATTACGGCCAGGCATTTTGGAATCTGGGGACACCGGCCTTATACGAGGAGGTGATCCGGCGCCGCGAAGGACATATCGCCCACCTCGGTCCGCTGGTCGTGCGCACCGGGCAATATACCGGAAGAGCCGCTCAGGATAAATTCATCGTCGAACAGCCGGACTCCAAAAACAAGGTTTGGTGGGGGAAGTCAAATCAACCTATCTCGGAGAGAAATTTCGAGATTCTATTCAACAGGCTTTTGGCATACATACAGGGAAGGGATCTATATATTCAGGATTGCTATGCCGGAGCCGATCCGAGATATCGTCTGCCGATTAGGGTGATTACCGAGAGCGCCTGGCATTCGCTTTTCGCCCGCAACCTCTTTATACAAGCCAAACCGGAAGAACTTCAGATGCATCACCCAGAGTTTACCGTAATTCACATGCCGCATTTCCATGCGCTTCCTTCGCTCGACGGCACCAATTCCGAGACGTTCATCATCCTCAATCTCGCCCGCAAGGTAGTGATAATCGGCGGCACGAGCTACGCCGGTGAAATAAAGAAATCGGTGTTTTCGATTCTCAATTATCTTTACCCGCAAAGCAGCGTCTTGTCGATGCACTGTTCGGCCAATGTGGGCAAAGACGGCCACGTGGCCCTGTTTTTCGGACTTTCCGGAACCGGCAAGACCACGCTTTCCGCTGATCCCGAGCGCAGCCTGATAGGCGATGACGAGCACGGTTGGAGCGATGACGGCATCTTTAATTTCGAAGGCGGCTGTTATGCCAAGGTCATCAGATTGTCTGCCGAGGCCGAGCCGGATATTTACGAAACCACGCGCAAATTCGGCACCATACTCGAAAACGTGGCCTTCGATCCTTATACCCGAAAGGTTGATCTCAACGATGATTCGTTGACCGAGAATACACGGGCGGCTTATCCGCTGACTCATATAAAAAATGTCCATCGGGGCGGAACCGCCGGTCATCCCCGGAACGTAGTATTTCTTACCAGCGATGCTTTCGGAGTAATGCCTTTGGTGGCCCGCCTCAACACGGCCCAAGCGATGTACCATTTCATATCTGGATATACCGCCAAACTCGGTGGAACCGAAAGCGGAGATGGCACTCAGCCTAAGGCGGCTTTTTCGGCCTGCTATGGCGCCCCATTCATGGTTCTGCATCCGTTCGAATACGCCAAACTGCTGGAGCAAAGACTGAGTAGCCGGAAAGTCAAATGCTGGTTGATAAATACCGGTTGGACCGGCGGACCGTATGGAGTCGGTAGTCGGGTCAAAATAGCCTATTCACGGGCTATGGTGAAAGCCGCTCTCACCGGGCAACTCGACAATGTACCAACGATAATCGATCCCATATTCGGATTCGAGGTGCCCACGGCCTGCCCCGGAGTTCCGACTGAGGTGATGAATCCGCGCAATACCTGGGCGGACAAGAACGCCTATGACGAAAAAGTTCTTGAACTCGGGCGGCTTTTCCGTGAAAATTTCAAGGCTTACGAAAAGGAAGCGTCGCCGGAAGTGATAAAAGCGGGACCTAAAACGGATGGCGCTCGCGCTAAAAGGACAACGGTGATGGCTTAGACCTTAATAGAAGGAATGAAATGCCGCTCGAATCGCTGAAAAGATTATATCCCGCCGCCGATAGATCGAGATACGCTATCGGCCAGTTCAACGTCAATAATCTCGAATTCGTCCAGGCTGCCATAGAGGCGGCCACGGAGGTCAAAGCTCCGATAATCCTGGCGGCATCGACCAGCGCCATAAAATACGCCGGTATGGATTATCTGATCGCTATCGTCAAAGCTGGTGCGGCAAAAGCACCGGTGCCCGTGGTCTTGCATCTTGATCACGGGGCGACTTTCGAGGATGCGCGCAACTGTGTCGATGCCGGTTTCACCTCGGTGATGATCGACGGATCACATCTGCCTTTCGAAAAAAATATCGAATTGACGGCCCGCGTTGTGGAATACGCTCATGCTCATGATGTCAGTGTCGAGGCGGAACTCGGCCGCCTGGGTGGAATCGAAGATGAAGTCAATGTTGACGCCAAGGATGCTCATCTTACGGATCCGGCGCAAGCCGTTGAATTCGCCCAAAAAACAGGTGTCGACGCTTTGGCGGTGGCTGTCGGCACCAGCCACGGAGCCTATAAGTTCAAAGGCGAGGCGAAACTCGATTTCGAGCGCATAGCTCTGATAAAAAAGATGACCAAGATACCGCTCGTGTTGCATGGGGCAAGCGGCGTTCCCGAATCTTTGACCCAGAAAATCGCCAAATACGGCGGCAAACTGCCGGGCGCCAAAGGATTGCCCGACGAAGCGTATCGAAAAGCGGTCGAATGCGGCATAAATAAAATCAATATCGATACCGATTTGCGCCTGACATTCGTGGCCGAGGTCAGACAGGTGCTGGCCGAAAGTCCCCAAGAGATAGACCCAAGGAAAATCCTCGGCCCGGCGCGCCAGGCGATAAAAGAAATCATAAAAAGCAAAATCACTTTGCTCGGCAGCGCGGGCAAAGCGTGAAATCTGCGGCCTTGGACGGGAAGGAATATCCATTGCAGGGCGACGGACTCGATACCGCCCAACTCGGCCCGAATAAAACGATTCAAAACCAACGGAAACGGGCGACCAATTCACCGGGATTCCGCCCGGATCAAAATTTCATCGACGACAATAGGATCGAACTCGATATCACCAATATCGTGAACGCCGCCGACGGCGAATCGTTTATCGGCGAGGATGAATTGTCTGCGATCGGCTTGCGGGCGGTCGAAATGAAAAAGCTGATCGAGACGAAGAAAGGCAACTGCCTTGACAACGGAATCCCTATGCTCGGTTGGTACACCCTTCCCGATGAAATAACCGACGAGCATGTTGCCGAAATCATAGCCGCCGCCCGGCAATTCCGAAACGATGTCGACGCTTTTGTTTCGCTCGGTATAGGGGGATCGTATCTGGGTATCGAGGCGACTTTCAAAGCCCTGACCCATACCCATTTTAATCAGCTTTCGCGCGCCGATCGGGGCGATGTCCCCGAAATTTATTTTATGGGGCAGAATCTCGATCCCGATTTTTATCGGGATTCTCTTGATTTATTGCAGGGAAAACGGGTGGGTATAAATGTCATTTCCAAATCGGGGACCACGACGGAGACCGCCATAGCTTTTCGAATCCTGCGTCAGCTAGTCGAAAAGTGGGCCGGCCAAAAGGCCGCCGATTACATAATCGCCACCACCGACAAAACGCGGGGGGCTTTGCGGAGTTTGGCCGAGAAGAAAAGATACCGAACCTTCGTGATTCCTGATAATATAGGCGGCAGGTATTCGGTGCTGTCGGATGTCGGGCTGTTCGGGTTGGCGGTCGCCGGCGTGGATATCGCCGAATTTCTGGCCGGCTTTCGGACGATGAAACAGCGTACCACAACCGACGATTTTTGGAAAAACCCGGCTTTGGTTCACGCCGCCGTCCGCTATCTCTCGTTCATAAAAGGCAAATCGATAGAGGTCATTGCCAGCAACTCCACGCACCTGATTCACTTGGCGCGCTGGATGGAGCAATTGTTTCCGGAAAGCGAAGGGCAGCGGGGAAACGGCCTGTGGGTGTCGCCGTCGCTTTACTCGGAAAAGCTCCACGCCAACGGCCAGATGGTTCAGGATGGGCCGCGGATATTTATAGAGACGTTCCTGCGTCTTCGCCGACACGACAACGAAATGCCGATACCGCCCGATCCTGAAAATCTCGACGGTTTGAACTTCTTGTCGGACAACCGTCGAAGTCTCAATTTCGTAAACGACCTGGTTATCGATGGTCCGGCTTACGCTCACCTGGAAGGAGGCGTGCCGAACATGACGATAGATTTCCCGGCGAGAAACGCATACAATATCGGCCAGCTTTATTTCATGATGGAGCTGTCGGCCGCGGTTTCGGGATATATGGCTGGCATAAATCCATTTATCCAGCCCGGAGTCGAGGCCTATAAAAAGGCCATGTTCGCTTTGGCTGGCAAGCCCGGGTTCGAAGAATATCGCCGAACCATGGAGAAATCAGCGGCAAGGCTCCGTAAACTGAAAATCTGAATAATCCCGAATGACTGCAAAGATATTACGATGCCGGGTGCGCCCCGAATCGATTTTCGAAAATTGCAAGCGATGCTTTCCGATCGTTTCGATAGGAAATTCAACCGAGAAAGATTTCGCGGTCGCTGTCGATATTGATGATAAGGCGTGTTTTTTCGAGTCAGCCGACTTTTGGCGGCGAGCATGCCGTAGTGAACAAGGTTATGAAACAAAGAAGAGGACCGGATGCCCAAAGCGTATAATACTTTTCAGGTAAAGGCTACTCTGCCGAAGCCGTTGGCTCCGTTGGAAGAAATCGCCTATAATCTGCACTGGACCTGGAACCAGCAGACCATCGAGCTGTTCAGGCGACTTGACTCGGATCTATGGAATTCGTCTGGCCATAATCCCGTCAAGATGCTCGGGCTGATAAAACAGGATACGCTCGCCCAGGCGATGAACGACGAAGGTTTCATGGCCGAGCTCGCCAGAATCTACAATGGATTGCAGGAATATCTGAAAAGTCCCTCCTGGTTCGAAAGCAAATACGGCAAGTTCGAGGGACCGAAGATTGCTTATTTCTCGATGGAGTTCGGCATTACCGATTGTCTGCCGATCTATTCCGGCGGTCTCGGCATATTGGCCGGCGATTACCTGAAATCGTGCAGCGACCTGGGAGTGCCGGTGGTGGGAATCGGTCTGCTTTATCAACAAGGTTATTTTCAGCAGTATCTCAACGCCGATGGTTGGCAGCAAGAGACCTATCCCGACAACGATTTTTTCAATTTGCCGATTACTCCCGTGCTCGACAGCGAGGGCAAGCCGATTCTAATCGATATTCAATTTCCCGGCCGGGTCGTTTATTGCCGGGTTTGGAAAGCCCAGGTGGGCAGAATCCCTCTGTATTTGCTCGACACCAACACCTTTCCGAATTCCGACAGGGATCGCAATATCACCTATCAGCTTTACGGAGGCGACAACGAAACCAGAATCCAGCAGGAGCTGATTTTAGGTGTGGGTGGGATGCGGACGCTGCGCCGACTCGATTATCATGTCAGAGTATGCCATATCAACGAAGGTCATGCGGCTTTTCTTGCTCTCGAAAGAATCCGACATCGCAAGAATACAAGTAACATTTCGGTGGAGGAGGCGATCGATATCACCCGCGCCGGAACGGTTTTCACCACCCACACACCGGTGCCCGCAGGAATCGATGAATTCGACCAAGCGCTGGTGGAAAAATACGTCGGCCATCTGCTCGATCAAGCGGGGATCGGCAAAGAAACTTTCCTGGGCCTGGGGCGGAGAAACCCCCGCAATCCGCATGAGCCGTTCAATATGGCTTTGTTGGCGCTGCGAACGACGGCCTATGCCAACGGCGTCAGCGAACTTCACGGCAAAGTATCGCGCAATATGTGGCGATCGATCTGGCCGGAAGTGCCGATCAAAGAGATTCCGATAGATCATGTCACCAACGGCGTTCATATCCGGTCCTGGATTTCTTTTGAGATGTCCGAATTGTTCAATCGATATTTGGGGCCCAACTGGCTGAAAAAACCCGGTGATCCGACGATCTGGAACAATGTCAGGCGGATACCCGATATCGAACTCTGGCGCATTCACGAGAGGCGGCGTGAAAGGCTGGTGGCTTTCATCCGCGAGCGCCTGGCCGACCAGTTGCGGCGCCGCGGGTCGCCGTCGAGAGAAATAAACCACGCGCTCGAGGTGCTCAATCCCGAAGCTCTCACTATCGGATTCGCCCGGCGATTTGCCACCTACAAGCGCGCCACTTTGCTGCTTCGCGACCCCGAACGGCTGAAGAGGATACTGAATAACAAAGATTGCCCGGTTCAAATCATTTTCGCCGGCAAGGCTCACCCGCGCGACAACGGCGGAAAGGAGCTGATCAGGCAAATCGTGCATTTCGCCCGCTATGAAGAAGTGCGAAGGCATATCGTATTTATCGAGAACTACGACATGAACGTCGCCAGATATCTCGTGCAAGGTGTAGACGTCTGGTTGAACAATCCCCGTCGTCCGCTGGAGGCCAGTGGTACCAGCGGCATGAAAGTCGTCCCCAACGGCGGCCTTAATCTCAGCGTCCTAGACGGATGGTGGTGCGAGGGATACGAGCAGGATACCGGCTGGGCGATCGGTGCCGGCGAGGAATATTCGGACCAAAATTATCAGGACGAGGTCGAGAGCAAGGCTTTATACGACATACTCGAAAAAGACGTGATCCCCTTGTTCTACAACCGCAGCACCGATGGTATCCCGCGGGAATGGATCGCCATGATGAAAAGTTCGATGATGAAGCTCTGTCCCGTGTTCAGCACCAACCGGATGGTTCAGGAATATTCGGAAAAATTCTATGTGGCAGCCTACAAAAACTGGAAAAAACTTTCGGCCGACAATTTCGCGGTCGCCCAGAATTTGGCGAAGTGGAAAAAGCACGTGTTGGATCATTGGGGAGGCGTCCGCATACAAAACTCCACGGTTCAACGGTCGGAAGTCGAGGTGGGGTTCGCCTTGAAAATCGAGGCCGAGGTTGCGCTCGGCCAGTTGAAACCATCGGACGTATTGGTGCAGATCTACACCGGCCGCCTCGATTCGAATTTCGAAATCGACGGCGGCAACAGCGAAACGATGAACGCGGTCAAAGAAATCGGATCCGGTGTCTGGAAATATGAGGGTTTCATCCCCTGCGACGAAAGCGGCCGTTTCGGTTACTCGATCCGGATAATGCCCTATCATCCCGATCTGGTCGATCACTTCGATTTGGAATCGATGCGCTGGATCAACCCCGCCGGACAGCAATATTGATAACGAATCGGACCGATGACTGGATTCCCCTAATGATCACCCCCGATGACAGAATCGAAGATCTGCTCGAAAAATACCCCGACCTCAACGCCTTTTTGATGGAACGGGGCGTAGTTTGCGTGTTATGCGGCGAACCTTTCTGGGGAACGCTCGGTGAATTGATCGCCCGTAAACAGCTCGACCTCGATAAAATAATGGGCGAAATCAACCGACGATTTTCGTCATGACTCCTATGTTTTAATCCTGACACAAGCGAATTCGATAGTATATATTAACCGATCGATATTGGTTAAGAGCGGTTGATCGGTGAAAGAAAGATGCGATGACTACAATTCCCTACCTGGGTGAGATATTTTCGCTTTTATGCGCATTCGCTTGGGCAGGCGCGGTGATTCTGTTTCGTAAAGGGGGAGAAACCGTGCACCCTTTGGCTCTGAACCTGTTCAAAGATATACTGGCAGTCGTCTTGTTTCTGCCGACGATGTTCATTTTGGGCGAAATCAGCCCGGCTGACGCGTCGAAAAACGACTATTTCATTCTTTTGTCCAGCGGAGCGATCGGCATCGGTATCGGCGACACTTTATTTTTCAAAGGGCTTAATCTGCTCGGCGCGGGGTTGCAGGCGATAGTCGATTGTCTATACAGCCCGTTCGTCATCATCCTTTCGATGATCTGGCTGGGCGAACGGCTGAATTTCTGGCAATATGCGGGCGTGCTTTTTATAGTCGGGGCGGTTCTTCTGGCGACTTACGAAAAAAGCCCGAATCGTTTAAGCCGTTCGCATCTATTTTGGGGAACGTTTTTCAGCGTGCTGGCGGTGATCGCCATGGCTGTCGGGATCGTTATAGTCAAACCGCTTCTCGGCCGATTGCCGCTGGTATGGCTTACCGAAATCAGATTGGTTGGCGGTCTGGCTCTTCTCGGATTTGTTTTTGCTTTCCATCGGCAAAGAAAGCCGATATGGAACACTCTCAAGATATCCCGGGCCTGGATATTCGTGATTTCCGGATCGATTTGCGGCGCTTATCTCTCGATGATATTCTGGTTGGCCGGCATGAAATTCACCAAGGCATCGATAGCCTCGGCCTTGAACCAGACCAGCAATCTGCTTATTTTCGTGTTGGGGGCGGTTTTTCTCAAAGAACCGATAAACGCCAAAAGAGGGATCGCGATAATCGTTGCGGTAGCGGGCGTTTTTCTGGTAACATTCGGATAATCGATAAAGATCCAGCGTTTGGAATTATTCTAACGGATCGGAAAGCCGGTCGGAATCACCCGCAACTTTTGCGGACAGCGTATAAGCTATCAATGCGAAAATGACGAAAGTCGATTTTGAAAAATTCGGATTCGATTTCAAAGCGGTGTTTAATCCGCGCGATTACCTGCATTTTTATCGGCGGTCGGTCGGCGATGATTTGTCGGAAAAACAGGTGGCCTTTTTCATTTCTCATTTGGAAATGTCCGAACCCTGCAAAGTTCTGGACCTTGCCTGCGGGCATGGCCGGCATTCGATTCACTTGGCTCGGCTGGGCCATCTGGTGACCGGCATAGACATAACTCCCGGATTTTTGAAAATCGCCCGCAAAATGGCTGAGCAAGCAAAAGTGAAAATCGATTTCCGCGAGGGCGATAGGCAAAAAATCAAATTCAGAGGATAATTCGATCGGGTTCTGCTGATTTTCACCGCATTCGGCTATTTCACCGACAACGAAAATTTCGTTGTTCTGAAAAACATCCCACGATCGCTTCGCCGCAACGGTCTTTTCTGTTTTGACACTTTCAATCGCGATATGTTTCTTAAATTATATTCGACCTGGAACGTGGCCCAACAGGGAATCGATCTGATGCTCGATCACAACCGATTCGACAGCGTTACCGGTAATTTATGCGTGGAAAGGATAATTATCCGCCGGGGAAAAAGAAAAAACATGCGCTTTTTCGTGAGACTTTACAACTACACCGAGCTGCGCGATCTACTTTCGAGAGCCGGCTTGAACATACGGGCGGCTTACGGTGATTGGCAGGGCACCCCTTTTTCCACGGCTTCGGGGCGCATGATTATCGTGGCCGAAAAAATCTAATGTCTTCGCGACCACGGAGACGCCATTTTTCCCCGGGCGTCGGCATCGGCCGCTAAAATTGTATCCCACTGATTAAAAATCAATGTTGTAATCTGCCGTTAACGGAATTAGATTCGCTCGGGTTGGATCAAATCAGGAGAAGGAATTCAAGATGCCCAAGAAACAAGCGGCGACCGATTCGGAGGTTTATAAAGGTTACAGGGGTGTTTCTCTGGCGAAACTCAAAGAAACCGGGGTGCGGGTATGGTCCGATGTGGAGATCAAAACCGATAAGGGTGTTTTCAAAGGCGTCATACTGCCGCGCTCGGAAACCGCGGACGATCGTCATATAGTGATCAAGATGCATAACGGTTACAACATAGGCATAAGGGCCGAAACTATTATCGAGGCCAAAGAAGTCGGCTATAAAGAAGCTCATTACAAAATCCCGGAGAAAGAGTTCCCCAGCGATGCCCGGAAACCGAACGTGACGCTTTTGGGGACCGGCGGGACTATAGCCTCGCGTCTGGATTATCGCACCGGCGCGGTGATACCGGCGTTCACCCCGGGCGAACTTTATGGAGCGGTGCCGGAACTTGCCGATATCTGCAATCTGAAAACGGAAAAACTATTCGGGATTTTTTCCGAAAATATGGGACCTGAGCAGTGGATCAGTCTGGCTCAGGCGATCGGTCGTGAGATCGAAAACGGTGTCGACGGAATCGTTATCGGCCACGGCACCGACACTATGCATCACACCGCGGCGATACTTTCTTTCATGGTGCAAAATTCACCGATTCCGATCGTCATGGTCGGCTCTCAACGCTCCTCCGACAGGCCCTCGTCGGATGCCGCGTTCAATTTACGGTGCGCGGTCTGGACTGCCGCCTATGCCGATATAGCGGAGGTGATGGTCTGCATGTTCGGCCCGACCTCGGATAAATACAACCTGCTTCATCGCGGCACCCGGGTGCGCAAGATGCACTCGTCTTATCGATCGACTTTTCGCACTATAGGCGATGTGCCGTTGGCGATGGTGGAACCCGGCAAGATGACCCCGATTAAAACCGATATCAAACGGCGTCGCGGCGATCGCCAGGTGAAAATCGATGCCGCGTTCGAGGAAAAAGTCTCGATCGTATATTATTACCCGAACATGCAGCCGGATATTATCGAAAGCTTGGTAGATAACGGTTATAAGGGAATCGTTATCGCCGGTACGGGATTGGGACATGTCAACAAGCCGCTTTACGAGCCGTTGCGCAAGGCGGTGGCTAAAGGCGTGGCGGTTTACATGACCGTGCAGACGCTCTGGGGTTACGTGCAGATGTTCGTCTATGACACCGGCCGTGACCTGATGCATATGGGAGTGGTGCCGGCCGGCAATATGTTGCCCGAGGTCGCCTATGTCAAACTGGGTTGGGCGCTGGGGCACACCAGCGATCCGGAAAAAGTTAAAGAGCTGATGCTGACTCCGATCGCGGGCGAAATCACCGAAAGGGAACCGTTCGATGGATATCTGATCTTGCAGGGCGGCGTCCCGGAAGTCGATGAGTTCGTGGGGAAACTGAGACTATAGGTGATTCGGTTGACATGCGTTCAATGTGCCGCCCGAATATGCCGATATATTATTTATAGCGGGATAATGGAGACTTATGAAGCCTTTGCAATTGCTGATAACCGTCGTGTTCGGTCTGCTGGGGATTTTCATGGTTGTCCATTATCTATCGCATTTGCACGCGGGCCTCGGCGACTTTCTGTCGATCATCGTCGGGCTGGGCTTGACAGCGATAGGGGTATTGGGGCTGGTTTTGTATTTGAATCAGCGGAGGAAAAGATAGAAGACGGCGCTGGGGCCGGTGCGGTTGCGGATGAATTGGGTCTTGACAAAAAGCTGCGGATGTTTATTATAGCTTCTCGATAGTGCATATATTCCCCGGTAGCTCAGTTGGCAGAGCAAGTGGCTGTTAACCACTGGGTCGCTGGTTCGAGCCCGGCCCGGGGAGCCAAAATTCAATCCGCTGATTTCAGCGGTTCTTGTTTAACGCAAGACC
>JBBIRK010000007.1:34574-216823 GCA_037441845.1 Candidatus Zixiibacteriota bacterium | reverse complement strand
CTGTCCGGGTTGTTGTGGCCTCCCGAGGCCAGCCCTCTGGAAAATATAAAGCCGAGATTGTCGACATCGGCTTTCAGGTATGCGAGATATTTTTTGCCTGATGCTTTTTCCGCAATCTCGCTGAATTCCAGGACGTCGCCTGAATCGTCGACAGGAACATAGTTGTTTTTGAAAGAAGTGATTATCGGTTTATCGTAGACGGCGACATTTTCACCGCGGAAATCTACTATCAAGTCGGCGGCGCGTTCCGCTTCGGTTAATTCTTGGAGGACATCGAATGAGGCGATCGGCAAATGGAATTTACCGGAACGATCGCGGAAGTTGACCATATAATTCGATTTTACAGCCAATCGTCCCAATTCCCTATCCTCCAAACATGTTTTACATAATTTTTCATCTTGGGCGGCAGAAACGGCCGGGTTGGATTGACAGGAGCGGCAAAGCTCCTCGCTGGACCCGGAATATCCTGGGCGCAGCCATACAGCAGTATTCCATTTGCCGTTGGTTGCCAGGGGTGTCAATCCGCGCATTCCACTGTCGGCGAGCTTTTGATCGATCAGGTCTTTGATTTTCGGGAAATTTTTTATTCCGGGTTCACTTTGATTGTCTTCTGCCGAAACCTCCAGCCAATCCAATGAGAATTTAAGTTCGCCATTGGTTTTCTCGATAATCCACTCATGAATCGATTCACGCTGTTTTTTAAGTGCTCTAATCGTTTTTTCATTGTTGGGCAGCAAAAGATAGAATCTGCCACCGGCGCTTAATACAAGGTTGGTTGAAGGAAGTCCCAATTCAGCCAAAATCATATATGCCGTTGAATCGGAAAAGGCGTTCACTTTGAATGATCTGCCTCTTAATGCCTTGGCCATTTTGCCGGAGCCTCGTTTGATCGAGAATATGTATTTTTGAATGCCGCCGAAATCGCCAGCGGCGAAAATGAACGGGGCGGTTTGAGATTCGGCCGCGCACAGGCAGGCGGCTATCGCTGCAGTGGCCTTAAGGTGATCAAACAGCGAAATATCGGGGACCATTACATTGGTTGCGGATGGAACCGCCCAAAGATATCTTTCGAACAATGATGATAGACTGTTTGTGAATCGTAATCCATCAGGAATTTTGAAATCGCGTATCGTTTGGATCAAGCCATCCCACAATTTTCGATAATCCGTGGTTTTTTCCTTCGCCCCATCATTCATTGTCGGGAAAATGCGGTCGGCCGATAAAGCTCTTGGTTCAAGAAGTTCGTTACCGGGAAAGACAGCTTCTTCGGTAAATGAGACAGTGCCGGTTATGGGTATAAGCTGGGTTTTTCGGAACGAGGCAGCGGAATCAACGGCCTGGTAGGCATCACGGTCAAAAGCCGCGGACAGTCGATCCGCCCGGCTGATTATCGCCTGAAATTCATCGGTTGGCCGGTGATGATAGGCGGCCAGATTGACCAGCTCCGAACGATTGATGCCTGGAGGAAGGTTATTTTTAATGAGCTCACAAAACTCATTGGTATAAAGCACATGTTTATGTGAACGTCCGCCGAATTCATTTTTCGGGCATAAATAATCAGCAATCCCCAGTGTCGCCCCCGATAAATGCTTTTCATCTACGAACGCTCTTTGACCGACCTTTCCCACGTCATGTAATAAGCCTGCCAGCGCCATAACAGTGATATTGTTTTCCATGTCTTACCTTCTTTGCTTTATGCAACGGCTATTATCGATTTCAATCATCGGCTATATTATATTTTGGGGTGATTGTGCCATCGTTCATATTTAAGAACCCCCTACGCGGCCAATCAGAAATTAAAGTATTATGCGAAATTTATCTCAATCCAGCGGGCAGGACAATTGAAATTTTATCGCCGTGGCGTATTTTTTCTGACGATCTTATGAGTGTAAATTTCCCCATAATCAATCAGAGCCGTCACCGGCTCTGGCGACGGCTGTGGCGGGCAAACCGGGTCAGGTTTCGCTCAAGGTCCACCCTGGAAAAGCCTACCAATCTATTAAAGCCTCGGAAAATAATTGTGGGGCGTTATCCCGGCGGCATCATAGATCAATGACCGGGGTCGTGAGTTTATCGAATATGTAGCATCCATCCTCCAATAAAAAAACCGGGCGCGCAAGACGCCCGGCCTTGATAACTTTTTCGAACGAATATACTCGACGCCTATTCCGCCGCAAATGCCTCGCTGTGGAATTTGAAAACTTCGCGCAATCTGTCGGCGATAAAATTGACATGGCCTGCATCATTTCCGGTATAGCCTGCATATTCGTAATAGACATGGGTCAGTCCAGCCGCCGTCAGCACCTCGGAGAAAGCGCGATTTTGCAGGTGTAGATATAGATCATCTGCATTGCCACAATCCAGATAGAGATATTTGCCGGCGAGGGCGGCCGCTCCGCCGAGCTGGGTCAACATGGTGAAGGGATCATTAGGAAGCCAGTTGGTGGCCCAAAACAGCGAATCGATCGATCCGTCGATGTGGAAAGGTAGATCGATTCCGAAAAAGAAGGCGACATCGCGCACACGGTGAAACAAAGTCGTATCTGAGTCGGCGATCTTGTGCGGCGAAAACGCTGCCCCCATAGCGAACATCATAGAGGTCAGTCGTTTCGACGGCGAAGGCGCGATCGCGTAGAAGCCGGCGGTATCCCCCGGAGTGAATCCGTTTTCGGCATACATGGCCGGCAGAAGCGCCGGCAAGGCGTTGAAGTAAAGGGGGGCCGACATAGCCGAAACCGAACCGAACATATCGGGGTGTCGCATCGCCAAGCGGTACGCTCCATAGCCGCCCATGGAATGCCCGCCTATCCCTCGGCCCGCGGCGGTGGTATCGACGGCGAAATTCTGTTCCACGTAGGGAATCAGTTCCTCAAAAAAGAAATCCTCGAATTTACCCGAAAACGACACTTCTCTCGAATCGGGCAACGTATCGACCGGCGAATTGGCGTAGAAACTGCCGCCGAAACTGTTGCTGAAATCCGGAATCACCACCACCATTGGGGAAATCTCGCCGCTGCTTATCATCTCGTTCAGCGTGGCCACCAAATTGAAAATAAGATGATAATATTGATAGTTGCTGCCGTATCCATGCAGAAGGTATAACACCGGGTAATCGTGATTAGTTACTTCCGTCACCACCACCGAATCAACGACCCAGACGGAATCCTGAAGCGTCGAATCGATCCGGACATAGGAAGTTTCATTCGCCGTATATCCGGGCGGAACATATACGTAAAGATAGCGTCCGCTCGCCTCGTTGGTCAAGGTCGCCGATGTATCCAGAACGGTCGAATAGATGAAGCCGGTCCAGGTGGTGCCAAATTGGATGACCGATTGGCTCGGGTTTTTCCGCGCCGAACAGCCCCAAAGTGCGATCACCCCCGCCGAAATCAGAAATATTGCAAACGCTTTTTTCATGGTTTTCTCCCCGCCTAAAATCTATAGGTTGCGCTGAGGAAACTGGCGACAAAATACTGTTTATAAGAACCCGGGTAATTATCGTAAACATAGCCGGATTCGGTGGTTGTGCCGGAGTGGAGGGTTATATCGCGTGAAGCGAATTTTACGTACTCGAAAGTATAAGCTATCTGCCAACCGTCACGCAGATCGACCGCCGCGCCGATATTGCCGCTGTATTTGGTTCCCATATCGGGTATGAGCGGCGAGAAGGTTTGATCGGGAATGGGCGACGGGTCATAGTAGAAACCACCTCGCAAACGGAGCTGCTCGCGCATCTTATACTCGGCCCCAAGGCTCAGTCTGAGCGTATTTTCCCACTTGGTGCGCACGACGACATCGCTGGCGGGAGAGGGATCAATCGGTGATTGTTGCCCCTCGACGTCGATAATAATCGAATCCAATCTTTCCCAGAGCGTATAGGCCAAATCGAGCGTCATCAGCAGTTTATCCGATTTCCGATAGGCTACGCCGATCCCGAAATCGGCCGGCAGCTTAAGCTCGGCGGTGGCGTTGTTTCTCCACGAGGTAACCTCTTGATCGTCAGGAAACAAAAACCGAATCCTGGCCGAATCGAGGGCGTTGTAGACATTCTGCAGGAAATACTCTTTGAGGGCGATATTGTAAAACCCATAAAGGTTATTGGTGAGGGTGCCGTCGAATTTGATCGTGGTCGGCGTTTTGCCGGATATCCCCAACTGCAACTTATCGGAAAATTTGTAGAGCAAACCGAAATTGGCGCCGTATCCCCAACCGTCGCCCTCGATACGGGCGTCGATGGCCACGATATCATGCGGCCGGGGAAGTGTCGTGGCGTTCAAAAAAGTTTTCTGATACTCGATCTTGCCCCGCATGAACGAAATTCCCGCTCCGAACAGCAGCTTGTCGCCCGCGAACGCCTTGGCGATCGAAGGATGAAAGTCGATAACCTTCAGATCGGATTTGTGATCGATGCCGGGATAGGGTGCCGCGACGTCAGGATAAGTAGGCTCATATAAGTCCCATTCGCTTCCCAGGGCATAGGGGACGAATATCGCCAGCCCGGCGGTGAAGTTCCGCGGCGCTGGAAATCTTAAGAAACCGCTTAAATTCGGGACGATACTGCTTTTGTCTTTGGGATAGCGGGTCGCCCCGTTCAAATAACCCACATCATAACCATCGTAGGTAATAGCCGGGGCGAATTCCGGACGCGGCGAGAGCACGCTCAGATTCAGCCCCAACTCAGATTTATCGAGTTGGGCCAATCCTGCGGGATTCCAATAACAGGCACTCCAATCATCGGCCAGCCCGCGAAAAGCGCCGCCCATGCCGATCGCCTTGGCACCGACACCCGAAAGAGCCATTCCTCCGCCGTAGGCAATCGATGATAGAAACAAAGTCGCCGTGAAGAAAACAGTCGGCAGTAACTTACTTCGCACCTTTATCACCATTCCCGTCTCCTTATATTTTATTTGATTTTGGTCAGGCGAAATCCTCGAAAATCAGCATCCACGGATTCATTCAACAAACCCAATCATTCGGGCATTGGCGCCAAATTAATCCTTTTGCCTTAGCTTGGCAAGATATTCTTTGGCCGATTTTTGATAGAGATAATCGTGCGGCCTGGCTGGAATCAATTCGAGACAACGCTCGAATTCTTTTATTGCCAGGTCGTTGCGATCGAGATCGTATAACGAGATACCATACTCAAGGTGGTGATTGATCAATTCGGGATTCAATTCGATGGCCCGTTCGAAATATTCCAACCCCACTTTTTTATCCGCCGCTCCCAAACCCATCGGCGCCCGCAGGAATTTGGGTTTCTGGGCCACCTCGCGATGCCAGCGGCCCAAAAGATGCATGGCACCGTCGTGTCTTGGATCGAGCGCCAGTGCTTTTTCCGCCTCTTTTTTCACTTGTTTAGCCAGCCCCGCGCTCTTGAATACGCCTTTGAACAAAGCGATCTTGCCCAGCGCCCGGGCAAGCTGAAAATGCCCCTCGGCTATCGCGGAATCCAGTTCGATACAGCGTTTGGCGGAGGTTGACGCCCTTTCGTACAGCTCAAGTTGCTTTTCTTTCGGCTCGAGCTCGGCCAGCAGATTCAAACTTCGGGCAAGTTTCCAATGCAGATCGGCTCGCAACGAATCCTGCCGAATCAACCCTTCATAACATGTTATCGAACCGGAATAATCGTTGGCGGCATAAAGCGAATCGCAGATCGCCGTATTAGCCACTGACTGGCTTCGGCAATCGACCGCCTTAAACATTATCACCGCCGGCAGTATTGCAAGCAATCTTATCCCAAACATACGAAGAAGCATGTATTTTCCCTTACTGAATGGCGAAATTAAGAAGTGGAATAATCCATGTCAACAGCAGAATGCGGTGGTTGATAATTGATAATTCATGGATTACCGCCTAAATTAAGGTGATGTGTCAGGAGTTTTTGGTTTTGGTGACCGGCGCCAGCGGCCAGCTTGGCAGGAGACTGGTACTGCGTTTGCTCGAAAGTGGATATCGAGTCAGAGCTCACTATCGCAGCCGGTCAAAGGCCGACCGCTGGCTTCCCTCGGGGGCTGAGGCCGTATTCGGCGATCTGCTGGAGCCGTCGTGGCTGAAAAGAGCGGCAGCCGGTTGTCGCTACGTCATTCATTGCGCAGCCAAGGTAAGTTTGCGGCCGATGCCGTTGGAGCCGATGCGTTCTGTCAATGTCGAAGGGACGCGGGCGGTCATTCAGGCATGTCGGGAGGCCGAAGTCAAGCGGCTCGTTCATGTCTCTTCGACTGCGGCCGTGGGTGGATCAAAAAAGGGGGCAGCGCTCGATGAAACCGCCGAGTTCAATCTTTTCGGCACGGGGATTCCCTATTTCGAATGCAAAAGAGAATCAGAGCTGCTGGCTTTGAAAGCCAACGACGGCGAACTTGAAACAGTAGTGGTAAATCCCTCGATAATGATCTCTCCGCCGGATCGGCTGATTCAAGAAGATGAAAAAAGACGATTTCCGAAATGTCTGCCGGCTTATTTCGAATTCGGTGTAAACGTGGTCGATACCCGCGACGTCGTTGAGGGGATCATTCTTGCTCTCGAGAAAGGACGACCCGGCGAAAGATATATTCTTGCCGGCGAAAACATCGATCATAACCGGCTGTTCGCACTGGCCGAAAAATATCTCAATATCGGAAAGCCCCGTTTGAAAGTCCCGCTGTTTTTGCTTTATCTGGTAGGCGCGATTTGGGAGGCGGCGACATTCCATAAAAGCAGAAAGCCGCCGCTCAACCGCGCCATCGTCAGGCTGGCCGGTTATCGCTTTTATTATGATTCGAGCAAGGCGAGAAACGAACTCGGTTGGCAACCGAGATCGCTCGAACAATCGATAAAGGATATATTGGTTTCGGCAAAACCCGTTTTCGATTCCAGAGGCTGAACGGTTTGGTCGCCCGCCCATGTCTGTCCGAGCCGTCCGTCGATTCCGAAAAGCGGCGGAAATCGAACGAAAACACTTGCCAAATCCCAGCGAAATCACTATAAGAATTTTCGGGCTGGCGGTTATCGCCGTTTATCCTGACAATAGTACCAGCGCCACAACACTTTTTTTTTGGACGGGACGACCGCTCCGATGCCTGAAACAATCCCGGGCATTGGTCGTAGCAATTATTAATCGATGTATTCAAGGAGGTTCGATTGGAAAAAAAGAAAAAGACAACCCTGGCCAGGCCGAAAACCAGCGGCAAAGTGAAAGCAAAAAAGCCGGCTTCCCCGCCCCCGCCGAATCTTGAAGAACTTATGGCCGAGATCAGGGCGCGGGCCAATGAGATTTATCTGGCCAGGGGCAACGGTCATGGCGACGCGCTTTCGGATTGGTTGCAGGCGGAGAAGGAAATCAAGCAAAAATATAACCTGATTTGACTATCGAAAAAAATGTCCGCGCTTGAAGAGGGCGTCGTAGCGGCGCCCTTTTTTATTGGCCTGGGAATCCTGATTTTTTCTTCTATTCCGCCCTTAAGGCCTCGACGATTTTTATGCGAGCGGCGCGCACCGCCGGCAGGAACCCGCCAAGAATCCCCATGGACAGAGCGAACAACATCGTGCCGATGGCAATCCCCGGGCTCAGACGGAAATTGAACGTTATTTCGGAAAAGGTGTCCCAGTTCATCGTCGATATCGTCATGAGTTGCAAAAACGATGCTCCCGCCAATCCGATAATTCCGCCGACAGCCGAGATGACTATCGCCTCTATCAAAAACACGGCGAGGATATTCCGGCGGAGGAAGCCGAGGGCGCGCATCGTGGCTATTTCCCGCGTGCGGTTGGCCACCGCCCCATACATCGTAATCATCGCCCCGATTATGGCGCCCAAGCTGAATATTATGGTAACCGTCAATCCGAGCGCTTCGATGAAAGTCGAGGTCGATTGGGTTTGTTCGGCATAGTATTGCTTTTCCCTCTTGACATCCACCGTCATCCGCGGATCGGCCTTTATTCTGTCGCGCATGATCTCGAAAGTTTCCGGCTGTTTCATGCGGAACAGCATCGAGGAATACACCTGTCTTCCGGCGGCGGGCATCACCATGTCTACATCGCCCCACAACTCGGTCTCGAACGCCGAGCCTTCGGCTTGGAACAGACCCACCACCGTCCATTGGGTATTGCCGAAATCGAACTTTTCGCCGGGACCGCATCCCTTGAAAAATTCCGCGGCCTTCCTGCCGGCGATCATCTCGGTCTTGCCCGGCTCGAAATTTCTTCCTTCGATGATCTTTACGTTCGGCCTCAAGGCGAAGGAGCGAGCCCCCACGCCCCGCACCGTGACATTGGCCATTTTGGCGGTGGTCCGTCTGTCTTTATTGAGAATTATCACCAGCTCCCCGGTGACGAGAGGTTGGCCGTCGGAATCGAGGGCGATATCGGGCAGCGATCTGATGACCGCGGCTTGTTCACGACTTACGAAACTTTGCATTTCGCTTCCCGATCCGGCGCGAATCACCACCGCGTTTTCCGGACTTCCCGAGGAGACGAGGGTCTGCTTCAACCCCTGCGACAGCATCAACACTCCGGCGAAAACGAAAACCACCAGAGTTATTCCGAACACCGTAAAAGCGGTCGTAAGTCGGCGTGCCAGAAGATTTCGGATCGAATATTTAAGCGGAATTTTCATAAGTCATCCTATATGTCTCAGACCCTCGACGATCGATATCCGCAACGCCCTGATAGTGGGAACGACGGCCGATAGAATCCCCACCAGCAGCGCGAAAACCATCGCCATAATCAGCGTGCCGCTTTTTACCGCCATCACCGTGATGAATGTACTCATCGCCCGACCCAGAGCATCGGCCGCGGGAAACGTCAGCAATATCCCGATCGTTCCCCCCAAAGCCGCGATTATCAGCGATTCTCCCACGATCAAACCGGCCACGCGGAACGACCCGAATCCGAGAGTTTTCAACAAGGTGTATTCGTTTATCCGTTCCCGGGCGCTCATCAGCATGGTATTCGCCAGCACCAGAAAGATCACGCCGAGGATCAAGTAGCTTATCACTTTCAGCATGACGATTATGGCATCCAAGCCGGAGATGAACCCGATCGTAAACGCTTTCTCCGTTTCGGTCAAAGTTTGCGCCGACGAGTTACGGAACAGGTCGTCTATGGCGGCGCAGACGGCCGCGGAGGCGGACGGGTCCGCTATTTTTACCACGAACCAACCGGCTTGACCGGACCAGCCAGGATACATCTGCCCGATTCTTTCATCGAGATACTTCCAATGAAAAATCAGGCTCGTTTCATCGGTGCCGACCTCGGCCCCGCGGTATATACCCCTTAGCGTAAAATCCCAATCACCCGGATAAATCTGTCCGGTCAGGCGGATGACGTCGCCGATTTTCCAGCCGAATTTGTCGACGATTTTCTGGCCTGCGATACAACCGGTGCGATCCTCGTAATAAGCGCGCTTCTGGTCTTCGGGCACGACGAACTCGGGGTATAATTCGATTCCATTTTCGGGCCCGATGGCATAATTGGCGAAAAAGTTCTTGGGATCGTTTTGATACAATCCGCCGAACCAGTTCGCATAAGCCACCCTTTCGACACCGGGCACCTGTTCGATCCGATCTTTATAGGAGATAGGCAACGAAAACGTATAGGAAACCGCATGCCTGGTCACGAGTCGATCCGGCGGAATCAGTTCGATTTGCGTATTCCAGGCATTCAGGGCCGTGGTTATCACCCCGAAAGCCACTATGGCCACGGCCAAACCGAGAACGGTGAGCAGAGTGCGCAGCTTATGTCTGGCGGCGTTCTTGGCGATAAGTCGCAATACCCACATAATCAGACCAATTCGCCCTTGTCCAGATAACGCCGGACGCGCGCCTTTTCAGCCGCCCGGGGATCGTGGGTCACCATGACGATCGTCTTTTTATATTCGAGATTGAGCCGCGAGAGCAAAGTCATGATTTCTTCGGCAGAAACCTTGTCGAGGTCGCCGGTCGGTTCGTCGGCCAAAATTATTTTCGGATCGGTGACCAGCGCTCGGGCGATAGCTACGCGTTGTTCTTGTCCTCCGGAAAGTTGCCTGGGCAAATGATGCATTCTGTCCTCGAGTCCCACAACTTTCAAGGCGAATCTGACATGATCCGCTCTTTCTTTTCGCGAAAGTCCGGTCAGAAGCAGCGGCAACTCGACATTTTCGAACGCCGAAAGCACGGGCAATAGGTTATAGAATTGGAAAACGAATCCGACGTTTCGGGCGCGCCAGCGGGCCAATTCCTTTTCTTTAAGGCTGTCGATACGGATTCCTCCCACGTTTATTTCGCCACCGCTGGGGCGATCGAGTCCCGCGATCAGATTCAAAAGAGTCGTCTTGCCCGAACCCGACGGCCCCATCAAAGCCAGAAATTCACCCTCCGGGACCTGAAGATGTATGTTATTAAGCACCGGAATCTCGAGACTGTCCCGGCGATAGATTTTGGATACGGATTTCACCGTTACCAGCGGATTGTTCATAGGCGGCTTTCCTTATTCGACAACCTTTACTTTAGTTTTCGGCTTAAGATTCGACGGCGGTGATAGTATCACTTTTTGACCGGCCGCCAGCCCCGAGGTAATTTCCGTCTGCTCGCCCAGGCGACGCCCGGTTGTGACCGGAACCATTTCCGCTTTGCCCTCGACAACCAGAAAGCAGTATCGGTTACCATCGCGGGTGATTACGGCGGAATTGGGGACCATCGCAGAGGTTGTCGAAGGCAGCGAATCGGCTCCGCGTTCTTGGAGAAAATTCACCCGGGCGCTCATCTCCGGCAGCACCCTCTCGTCCCGATCCGAAAATCCCACTCTGGTCATCACGGTCGCCCGCGATCGATCGGCGGTGGGGACTATTTTCTTGACATAACCGCGGTAGCGTTGCTCCGGATAGGCATCGAGAACGATCTCACACTCCTGTCCCAATTTTATTCGCCGGATATGGGATTCAGCGACATCCGCTTCAACTTCCAGCGAGGACATGTCGGCCAGGACCACCACCGCCCCTCGCGAGCTGGCGGAGGAGGAAAAGGGGGCCACGATCTCGCCGACATCGGCATACTTATTTAATACCGTCCCATCGAACGGCGCTTTGATAGTGGTATTCTCGAGCGAGATTTCGGCTTGCTTGACAGCGGCGACAGCCGACCGGATATCGGCCACCAGGCTTTTGAAACGAGCCTCCGCTATGTCGAATTCGGCCTTAGTCAAGAAACCTGCCGCCAGCAGTTCCTTTTGGCGTGCGAAATTGATGGCCGCCTCGGTGCTTTCCGCACGTATTTTTTCCAGCGACGCCCGGGCCTGATCGAGCGCGGCCTGCATATCGGCGCTTTCCAGTCGAGCGATGATCTGACCGGCTTTCACCTCATCGCCTTCCTCGACGCCGATATATTCGAGTCGGCCGGTCGCCTTGGATGCCACCTCGGCGCTGCGCCGGGCGACCACGTAGCCGGTGGCGCTCAGTACCGCTTGCGCCTGGTTTTGAGTAAGGGCGGTGGCCGTGGCTATTCTTACCTCTACCGCCGGGGATATTCCTTTAAGTATAATCCATAGCGCTATTATGAATGAAAGCGGAATAATCAACCAGAGCGAAAGACGGAAATATCTGGCTCCGTTAAACGGCGGATCGCTGTCTTTTCTGGTGATCGACAGAGCCGACAGGTCGATTTTTTCCTTATCAAAGTCGGACATGTATCTAAATACCTATTTTTGTCCGATTCGGTTTCATTTAATTGGATTGCTTGAAAGATTGCATTTGGTTCATAATATGGACCGGATAAGTTGAGGTCAAGGCAAAAGCTCGATATTATCGGCAAGCGGAATAGAAACAGCAAATTACGCTGGGTCGATTCATAGAACGATCGATCGCTGGCGCACAATCATGGAGTAACCTGGAGGAACCGCGTCCACCAGTCTCAGGTTGACAAATGGCGTAACCCTAAAATACGGAGTTGATAAAATGAATGGGATCGCAAAAACAATCATAGCATTATCGGCCGCCGTTTTATTGCTTTTGGGATGCGGCCCTTCGGAAAAATCGAAAACCGAGGGTCAATCGTCACACGATAACGATGCCGCGAATATAGAGAGCAACCCATCACGATCGGGAGATGCCGGCGGTCTCAAATGGCAAATACCGGACGATTGGACGATAGGCGAAGACAACCAGATGAGAGCAGCCACCTATATAATCCCGCCGGCTCCCGGCGATAACGACCACGCCGAATGCGCCGTGTTCTATTTTTCTGCCGGCCAAGGCGGCACCGTCCAAGCTAATATAGACCGCTGGATAGGTCAGATCGAGCAGCCGGACGGTTCCAGCTCGGCGGGCAAAGCCAAGATATCAAATATGAAAATAAACGGCTTGAAATTCACATTTCTGGATATCTCGGGCACTTATCGCCTATCGGCCGGTCCGATGATGCGGTTGAAAGAAAAAAAGCCCGGCTATCGTATGGTGGGAGCGATCGCCGAGGGGCCGAACGGCCCGGTTTTCTTCAAACTCGTGGGGCCGAGTATGACGATCGAAAAAGCATATAAAACGTTCATGACCATGATCAACTCGGTCAGCGCGGACTGATCAGCGCGGAGATCAGGAGCCTGCGCTGTATAATGCAAAGGCATTTTCCGATTCCGGCGGTGATGAATCTCGATTGCATTTGACATTCGCAAGCGCGTGGAATAAGCTATAGGTCATGAAGAAACAGCGCTCTGTCGGTCCGGCTTCCTCACCGTCAACGTTTGAAGTTCCTCTTATCGGTTCTTTCCTGGCCGTCCTCGCTTTCTGGATAGGCTTTTTCAAGATCGCCAATACCGATATCTGGTGGCATCTCGAGGCGGGCGAGTTGTTCCTCTCTCAGGGTCTTATCCGCCATGACCTTTTTTCGTTTTCCGCCGCCGGCAGTCATTGGGTGATCCACGAGTGGCTGGCCGAGGTCATCCTGTTTCTTATTTACGAAGCTTGCGGCATAGTGGGTTTAATGCTGTTCAAGGGGGTGATATCGGCCGCGATCGCTTTGTTGATTTTCCGATTCGGCGTGCAACGCCAAAGAAACATTTATCTGGCCGCCTCGCTGGCGATTTTGACGGTGGCGGGGATGTCGTTCATGATGTATGCCCGCCCTCATTCGCTGTCGTTTCTTTTTCTGGCGATCGAACTGACGATTTTGTTCGGTGATTTCGCCGATTTCGGCAAAAACCACTGGGCGCGCTGGATTTATCTTCCCGCCCTGTTTCTTTTGTGGGCTAATATCCACGGCGGGTTCATTCTCGGTATAGGGATTTACTGGATTGTGGCGTTCTACCATTTTCTACGCCGAGGAGAATCTTCGTTGTCCCCCAAGAGCAAAGCGAAAATCTTCCTTCTGCCCGCCCTGTTTGCCGGCGTCGTTTGTTTGATCAATCCCAATTTTCATGAAATTTATACATATATTTTCGTGATTATCGGCAATCCCTTGTTCAAGCAGACCATAACCGAGTGGGTGTCGCCCATATACCTCGGAAAAGAAGAGTGGCTGGCGATCTCGATTTTGGTCTTAACCAGCCTTCTCGGCCTGATCGTTTCTTTTTTGGCGTTGCGCCGGCGCCCCGACACTTCCTTGATCGTGGTCGCCACCGGGGTATCTGCCTGGATGGCAAGGCGGAATATCCAGAATTTCGCTATCGTGATTTCGATAGCCTGCTTGGCTCTGCCGCCGCTGAAAGTCAAATTGAGGCGTCGGTCTTTCAAGGTATTGAAAGATTACACTTTTGTTCCGGCTTTGGCGTTTATAGCAGGCTTGTCATTTTTGGTTCACGATTACCAGAAAAAAAACGGCCGGACCGGAATAGGTATCCTCGGTAATATCGGCCCGCTGGAGGCGGCGGCGTTTCTCGAAGAAAACGGTTTCGAAGGCAATTTGCTGAACCTGCTGGGCGACGGCGGCTACTTGATTTGGAAAGGGTGGCCGCGCTGGAAAGTGTTTATCGACGGGCGTCTCGATGTCTATGGCCAGGATTTCGTGAACAAATACCGTCGGATCGTCGAGGGGGCGCCGGAAGCTATGACAGCGATTGAACGTTACGGTATCGACGGCGCGGTGCTTCCGTTTCCGCCCATGATAGGGAATATTCGGGCCCGGCTTGCCGCCGACCCCCAATGGGCGCTGGTTCATTTCGATGATAATTACCTGGTATTCATAAAGAAAAACGGCAAGAACGCTGCGATGGCCGAGCGATTCGCATTCAAATATATTAACCCGCTGCGCGCAGGTTTCGGCGTGGATAATCCAGCCCTGGCTGATTCATTCATGGCGGAGGTCGAAAGAAACCTGAGAGATAATCCCGGCTCGGCTTTGGCCAACTTGATAATGGCGGTTGCCTCGCAATATATAAACGACCACGAGAATGCGGCAGAGCATTTCAAAAGGGCGATCGAGATCAAACCGGCATTGAGCAACTACTCGGGCAATGTAGCTCAGGCCTATTTTCAAGCGGGCAATCTCGATTCGGCGCGGGTTTGGTACGAGAAAGCGATCGCCATACGGCCGACCGCGAGAGCGTATTATGAACTCGGGGTGATAATGTGGCGCAAAGGCGATCGCGCCGCCGCGAACAGGTATTTTCGCGAGTCAATCGCTCTTGACCCCTCGGGCCCGGCCGCGGGGATGCTGGAAATCAAGTAGTCGGTTCTTATCCGTTTCCAGAAGTTTGATTGCCTATTCGATATAGTTTCGTATGTAGTCGAGCGTAATTGCGGCTCGAAAAATCGCGGCTTTTTTAATCGATATCGGTTCGGTGTTTGAAGCAACCGATATTCTTATCGGGCCCGAATTCGAGTCCTAAAACATTATAGTTTCGGAGAAAATATTCCGGTCGATTATTCAAAACGGCCGTCCGTCTATCGGAACCTCCGATTTGTCGAACGGAAATCACGATAGCTCTTAACGACATTCTCCCCGGATCGGCTCCGCGCCGATCCCCTTAAAATAGCGCACCAAATAGGTGACATCGCCGCCGCTTACAAGGCAGTCGCCGTTGGCATCACCGGCAAGATAAGGTTCGGGGGCGGGCGCAGTTCCCTTGAAATAGCCGACAAGGAATGTGACATCGGAACCGCGCACGAATCCATCCCCGTTGGCATCGCCGGGAAGAAAAGCAAAACCGGCGATAATCAAAGTAAATTGTCGTTGAGCGCTCGCTCCTATGACGTCGTTTGCTCTAACCGTAAACTCGACTGAATCGGCAGCCGCCGGTGTTCCGCTTAGCAAGCCGGTCGGCAAAAGGGTCAGGCCGGTGCCGTCTAAGCCGCTGTCAACGACCGCGAATGTCAACCCGCCGGTGCCGCCGGCCGCCGCAATCTGATAAGAATAGGCGACCCCTGTTTCGGCATGCGGCAAACTATCGGTAAGGATGGCTATCGGTCCATTTATGATAAAAGTATATGAGCGCGTGGCCGTGCCTAAAGCTTGGTCTTGCACCCAAGCTGTGAAACTGATCGTATCCGGACCGTTTGGAATCCCGGAGAGCAGACCGGAACTCGAAAGAGCAAGTCCGGTTCCGGGAAGATTGTTGTAAAAATCACTCCAGGTGACCGTGCCCGTTCCTCCGACAGATTGGAGCTGTTGGGAATATGGGTGCCCCGCGGTCCAATCGGGTAAAGAGGCGGTGGTTATAGTCAAGGGCTGTCCCATATTGGGAAATACGATATAATCGATCCAGGCGCAATCGCTGCCGCGGCTGACCGAGCCGTCCTTGGCATAAGTCCATGTCAATGTATGTGAGCCGGCGCCGATGCTGTAACTTGCCTGCGCCCATCCAGCTTCGCCCGAATAGCCACCGCGCAAGCCGCCGTCGATAGAAAACTTGAGCGAGTCGTATCCCGCCTCCGATGATACCTTGTAATAAAACGAAATCGTGCCCGCCTGTTGAACGTTGATACTCAATGATAAAGTCGAACTTTGGTTGTGGGTTATCGTTCCTGATTTTGCCGCGTAACTCCATTCGTAGGCGCCGCTGTTCACCACGCCCCAATCGGCATTGCCGGAAAACTGCCAGGGAAATGAAGCGAAATTGCCGGTTTCGAAATCCTCTATCGCCCGACCTATTTCGAGGTTGAAATCTAAGGTATCGGAATACCCGCCGTTGGCAGTAACGATCAACGAAAAATCGACTTGGTGGTAATAGAGAGCGGTAGTAGATACGGCGAAGTGCAAGGCGGAAAGGGAAACAGCAGTGCCGCCCAGCGGATTGATAGTCGGAAAGGAAATCGAAGACTGGATTATATTGATATTCGTATCCGAGCTTATTAAGGTCGCGGCGACCCCGGCGGCGCTTGCCCCGCCGTTGTTTATCAGCTTTATGAGCATGTCCACGGTATCTCCTGGCATCACTGATCCGGCGTTGTGTCCCACGAAAGCCAGGTCCGGAGCGCCGGCGATCGGCTGCAATTGCACGTTCACCGTGGTCGCTTGATTGGCAGTGACGACCACTCCGTAAACCGTATCCGGGATATATCCCGCCGCCGAGAACCGGAGATTATAAGTCCCGGGGGCGATCATGCGATGATAATCGCCGACATCGGGATCGGTGAACACGCGCGAACTGTCGGCATCGTGACTCAGCACCCAGATAGTGGCCGCCACCGGCAAGCCGCTGACGGCGTCGGTGACGACACCGTGAATGCCATATAAAGCGTTTTGCATGTAAGTTAAAAACGCCGCCCAGTTGTAATTCCAGTAAGACGGCAATTGCGAAGCTGAGGGGAATTTGGTCGAGGACAATTCGATGGTATTTTCGCGTCCGCCTTTCCAGTAGGTCATGTAGTCTTGACGACCGCCGTGAACCGGATACCAGGCATAGCCGTTAGTTATTCCGTTGTTCAGATCATCCATATAGCCGGGTGGGCTGTTCGCTTGGCAGGAATCGGCGTAACGGCGGCATATCGATACGAACCAGCTGTTATCCGGATGCAGTCTCGACCAGCAATCCCAGGGGTAATTGACCACCTCGGCGCCGCCGTGAAAATTGGCCGAAAGCACGAAACTGTGATTCGAAGCGAAATTCATCATGGCGATCGTCTCCGCCTGCCAGGCGTTGCCATCGGGATGGTCGCCGTAGGCCGGATCCGGGAAATTGCGGTTCAGGTCGATCCCGTTGGCGTTTCCTCGGGTCGGGCTGGAAATGGTGTTGCCGCTGCGATAGCTGCCGTCGGGATTGGCATTAGGGTTGATCCATATCTCCAGATTGTCAACCAGGCTCGTAACCAAGGAATCCGTCCCGTAATTTGTCAGTAAATAGTCGATCAGGCGCAGCATGAGTACGAAACCGGTCACTTCATCGCCGTGCATGGTGCTGGTGAGAAAAATCTCCGGCTCGTTTTCCTGCATGTCGGGGTTGTCGGAAATTTTGGCCGCCAACAGCTGCCTGCCGTTGACGCTGTTGCCGATATTCTGAACCCGGCACAGCGATGGGTATGAGGCGGCGAAATTGTTCATCATATCGACGTAGGCCGTATATGTGGGGTAATAATCCCAGTCGAGCATGGCTCCCGGCGAATCGGCATGGCGGATCTCGATCCGAGAACCTGGATGGGGCAATATCGTGACTGTGTAACCCTGAGCTAGAAAAGCCGCCATCTCGCCGTCGTTGGCATAGGCGAAAGCGGTATCGCCGACGACGTTGTCGATCGATATTAAGTTGGTGATTTTGTCGAGTTTGCTTTTATCGTCGAACGAGAACCTGAAATAATATTCCTCGGCTTCGGCCGTGCCGAGAAAAACTCCCATGCCGAGAATTATTGCTAACGGTATCTTTCTGAGCATTTTCATCAAACCTCCGCTTCCTTGAAGTAATCGGCGGAAAACCGCCGCTTTGCAGCGTTACGGGTCAATTCCACCTGAGCGAAATATACAATGCCGCCGGTGAATAACAAGCGGATTTCGGTATCCGAATTCCTGAATTTCAGCGTTCGATTATGACAAAACCACTGGACAAAATCGGAAAATTTCGTATCTTGGTTATGGCGGTGGGCACAAGCGGGTAGTAAAGTGGGCATCTAATTGAATTTTAAGTTTGAACCGTGACCCCGGAGGTAAACCATGAGTAATCGCTATAGAATCATTAACTTGATAGTCGGGTTTGCGATTATGGGGCTGGTATCTATCGTCTGCACCGATTTTTGCCGGGCGACCGATATCGCTTTGCAAGCGCTCGAGGAACAGGGGATCGAACTTAATATCGGCACATCCGATGGGAATAGTCCGCAGCCTGTGATACTCGATTCTCTACCGATGCAGGACGTTCTGCTGATACCCGAATCCAATGCCGATAACGTCGGTGTGTACGATCCATTCGACGGGACTTTCTTGGGAATTTTCATCACCGGGTATTCGGGATTCCAGACGCCGATCAATGCGGTTCCGGGGCCCGATGGCAACATTTACGTATCCGATCAGGTCGCCGATGCCGTGTTCGTATTCGACAGGGGAGGAAATTACCTGTATACTTACGCCGATGCCACCGATGGGTTGAATAATATAAGAGGGATCGCTTTCAGGGAACGTAACCTTTACGTGACCAGCGGCGATGATTACGTGGCCGAATTCGCCGGCCCGCATGACCGCCAGACCGATTTCATCAACGACGGCAGCGACTCGTTCGATATATTCTTCTTGCCTGATGGCCGCGCCTTATTATCTCATATCGGCACTGGAGCTAACGTCAGATTATACAGCGCCAGCGGCACCTACGAGCGGCCGGTCATCGCCGTCAACTTTCCCGAACAGATAAGCGCCGATACGTTGTTACCGGGAGATTTCCTGAACGCTTCATTTTCCAGTAATGTGGTAAGCGATTTTGACTTGAACGGTTCGGTTTATCAAACCACATCTTGGAATCAAGGCAGGGGCTGCTACCGACTTGGCAACGGCAACCTGCTTTTAACCTCGGGTAACGGCGTATTTGAGGTAACACCGGGCGGCGGAATCGTCCAACAGGAAAACACCGGTGGGGCGCGCTTTATCGAGCTTTGCCGGCCGATCGAAACCGGAATCGGCGATAATCAGGGAAAACCGCCTGCCGATTTCGCGTTGGCCCAGAATTATCCGAATCCTTTTAACGCGAGCACTGTAATCGCCTATAATCTCGGAATGGCCGGCCAGGTCAGGTTCGCTGTTTACGATCTGCTCGGCAATCTCGTCGAAGTGCTGATCGATCAACAGCAATCGGCGGGCCGACACGAAATCGTTTGGAACGCAGATCGGTATCCGTCGGGGATCTATTTCGGCAAGCTGCAGACAGCTAATTCAGTCGCAGCCATCAAGATGGTATTGGCCAAATAGTGATCCTCATATTTTTAATGGCCGGACATGCCGTGCTCTGCTTGTCCGGCTTTTTATCGGCTTTTCGGCAATCGGCGGCAAGTCGCTTTTGATATTTTAATGGTCTATCTAAATGAGATCCACAACGATATGATGCATCGATTTCCACTTTGAAATTTCGAGTAAGTGCGTATATTTATTTAAGAATCTTATGAAATTCGGCAAAATAATATCGATCGCTTGGGCGGCGGCGGTCTTATGGTGCGGCCAGTCTTTTTCGCTGGTGTCGCCCCGGGGAAACGAAAATACTCTGGATATCGCCACCTGGAATATCCGCGAGTTTCCCTGGTATGGTCAGGCGACGATCGACACGCTGGCGATCTTGATCCGCGATTTGCGGATAGATATAATCGCCGCGCAGGAGATAACCGATACCGTCGCTTTCGCCGATCTTTTGGCGCAATTGCCGGGCTGGGCTGGTTTCTACGCCCCTTCATATCCAGGCACCCCTATGAAAGAGGCCTTTCTTTATCGCACCGACCAGATCACGGCTGTATCATGGGAGCCTTTATTCTGGGGTTACACCTATGAGTTTCCCAGGCCGGCTTTGAGGGCCACGTTCGAAGCCGATCTGCCGTCGGGATTCTATGATTTTTACGCTATCAACCTGCATCTGAAGGCCGGTTCCGAGCCGACCGATTTCAGCCGTCGCCTTTCGGCGATGTTACGGCTGAAAAACTATCTTGACGTTACGGTGCCGTCGCTGCCCGACCGCGACTGGATAATTCTGGGAGACTATAACGATGAAGTGAACGATCCTCAATCAGCCAATATTTTCTGGCATTTTCTTCAAGACAGCCTGAATTACCGCATTCTGACGCGGCCGCTTGCAGGCAACCCCTACTGGGCCTCGTATCCAACATATAATAGCCTGATAGACCATATAATGATAACAACCGATATGCTTGGTGAATATGGAGATGGGGGACAAACGCTCACGCTTCGCCTGGGCGATGAGTATTACGGCTATCCTTATCGCATATCCGACCATCGGCCGGTTCTTTCCATGTTCTCCTTGCCCGGCTCCGATATCGAGCAAGAAGCAACGCTTCCGGCGCGGTTCGGGCTGACGATTTATCCGAACCCGTTCAATTCGTGCGCGAAGGCGATGTTCGCGATCGAGGAACATTCAGCGGTTTCGCTCGAATTATACGATTGTCTGGGTCGCCGCTTGAAGTCGCTTTTTTCCGGGGAGCTTGGACCGGGGCGATACGAAACCACTTTTAACGGCGTGGACATGTCCTCCGGCGTATATTTCCTTAAAATTTCCGCAGGCGAAAAGTCGGCGGTGGTCCGCGTAACTCTGTTGCGCTGATTTTTCTGAAAGCCGAAGTTATATTAAAACAATTCGATAATGGCTCGCGCCATAGCTCTGCCTCCGGGGAGGTCAAAACATTTGACCCGATCGTTTATTATTCCGATAATCTCTTGGGAGCGTGATATGGAAAGACCATTACAAGCGCGTAATGCCCAGAATATAACCATCGACGGCCTGTCGTTGGTGATATTTTGTTCGAACGACTATCTCGGCTTATCCCACGACCGGAGGGTGATAGAAGCGGCGGTCGGTGCCGCCGAAAAATACGGTTGCGGCACCGGCGGGGCTCCTGGCACTTCGGGCACCACCGATTTACATTGCGAACTGGCCGAAACCATAGCCTCGTTCAAGCGGCGCAAACGGGCCGTTTTATTCCCCTCGGGATATGCCGCCAACGTCGCCGCCCACGCCGACATGGCCGATGACGACACCGCCTACTTTTTCGAGGAGCGGCATCATCCATCGGCGATCGAGGGAATAATCCTCTCTGGTTGCCCGCGTTACCGATTCGGTCATCTGGATTTCGCCCATCTTGAGCAATTGCTTAAAGAATCGAAATGCTCCCGCAAGATAGTCACTGTTCCATCCGTTTTCACCTTAGATGGCGCAATTACCCCTCTCGACGAATTGATGCGCCTTAAAGAAAAATATGGATTCATACTTATTATCGATGAGGCGCACGCCACCGGTGCGCTGGGGGAAAGCGGTCGGGGACTCGAGGAACATTTCGGTCTGGAGGGGACGGCCGATATTATTATGGGAACGTTTTCCAAGGCGCTCGGCTCCCAGGGCGGTTTTTTGGCTTTTGATTCGGTGTCGGAAAAGCTATTCCGCAAACCCTTAAGGCAACACGTTTATTCCACGTCACTTTCGGCGATGGCTGTGGGTGCGGCCCTGAAATCGCTTCAGATTTTACAAGCTGAACCGGAATTGGTCGCACGCATGAGAACCAATGCCGACATTATACATCGAAATCTTTCCGAAGGCGGCCTTAGACTGAACCAGCCGGGACGCTATATTTTGAACGCCTATTTCGACAGCGAAGAAGAAACCGAAATCGTCAGAGAATTGCTGCATAAATCGGGATTTTTCGTGGTTAAGATCACCACCGCCGACAACCATGGTTTGCGGATTACCGCCATGGCCACCCATACCGCCGATGAAATTGACCGTTTTTGTCGATCCTTGATTTTGATCAGTCGCAGGAAAAGATAAAGAGAGCCGTGAAGAAACCGATTGGCGTTTAAGGATTTTGGTCGTCTGCCGAGAAATATAACGGGATGGATATCGCATCCGGCCTTCAACCGGCTTGATTCCTATTTCAAACGATCCATAAGCGGCCATGATTGTGCCCGAACATTGTGCGGGGGGGACTCTCCGACTAAGTTAAGTTTTCGAAAAGAATCGGGCGGACCCCGGATACATGGGGGTTGATCGCGGCTGATTATTGTTGACGAGAGCAAGTGCGATCGTTAATTTTGAACCCACGCTGTGGCCGCGATGGACGATGACCTTAAAGAAAAATTCGCCAGAATCGAACTGCTGATTCTTGATGTCGACGGTGTATTGACGGACAATAACGTGCTCATAGGACCAAATGGGCTGGAAATGAAAAAGTTCAATGTCGCCGACGGACTCGGGATCCATCTTGCCCTGAAACATGGTATCAAAATCGCTTTCGTCTCGGGGAGACCGTCACCGGCCACCGAGATCCGCGCCCTCGAGCTGGGAGTGGCCGATGTTATCCAGAAGCCGGTGGATAAGATGCAGAGTTACCGGGAATTGGCGGCAAAATACAACGTGAGTGACATCGGCATCGCTTTCGCCGGCAACGATCTTGTCGATATGGCACCTATGGCGGCGGCCGGCCTGGCGATCGCTGTGCCCGACAGTCCGATGGCCGTGTTGAAAGTCGCCGATTATGTAACCCGAAAAAGAGGTGGAGACGGTGCGGTTCGGGAGATAATCGATATGATTTTCGAAGCAAAGGGAATCGATGAAGAAAAACGGCTTGCTTGAAAAAGCCAGGAAAGCGATCAAAATCGAGGCCGAGGCGATCGTTGCCCTGGCCGAAAGGCTCGACAGCGATTTTTTGCGGGCCGTGGAGTTGATCGATTCGACCAAAGGGCGGGTGATCGTAAGCGGGATCGGCAAATCGGGCATTATCGCCAAGAAGATCGCCTCGACCTTTTCTTCGATCGGAATTCCGGCCATATTTTTTCACCCGGCCGAGGGGATGCACGGCGATCTCGGTCTGGTGCGCCAGGACGACCTGCTGATCGCCATCAGCAAATCGGGGGAAACCGAGGAACTGCTGACGATGCTTCCGCTGCTCAAACGGCTGAATGTCCCGATTATCGCCTTGACCGGCGACCCTAAATCGGTTCTTGCCGGCCAGGCCGATGTGGTGCTTGATGCCTCGGTGGAGATGGAAGCCTGCCCGAACAATCTCGTCCCGACTTCCTCCACGACGGCCGCCATGGTTATGGGGGATGCGCTGGCTGTCGCCCTGATGGAAAGACGCGGACTCACCCCCGACGATTTCGCCATTTTTCACCCGGGAGGGGCGATCGGCCGAAGCCTGATAAAAGTGGCCCAGATAATGCACACCGGTGATGAAGTGCCCCGGGTGAGCCCGGACACGCCGTTCATGAAAACCATACTCGAAATGACCGGAAAAAGACTGGGAACCACAACCGTGGTCGATTCCGAAAATAGATTGCTGGGGATAGTCACCGACGGCGATTTGCGGCGGGCGATCGAAAAAAAGCCCAAGCTCGAAATCCTTACCGCCGGCGATATAATGACGACCAGGCCCAAAACGATCGGCGCCGATAGATTGGCGATCGATGCTTTGAATCTCATGGAAAAACATAAAATAACCAGCCTGGCGGTGGTCGGCGACGACAACAAACTTATCGGCTTGCTTCACATGCACGATATTCTTGACGCCAAAGTAATTTGAAAAACGACCTTATATATATCGCAATCATAATAGTGAAAAGTATTTTTAACGCGATTCCCCGTCGGCTGGCATTGAAGTTCGGAACGTTCGCCGGAGGCGTCTGGTATCTATTGGGAACAAAAGATCGGAATAGGGCCGTAAAACAAATCATGTCCGCCTTGAAGTATTCCGAGAATAAAGCCGGAGCGTTGGCCCGTGCTTGTTTCGAGGAAATGGGCCGCAACCTGTGCGATGTTGTCAGGATGGGGAAATGGTCGAAAGAGTTCATGGAACGGATAGTCAGGGTCGAGGGGTTGGAGCATTTCGAAAAGGAGTACGCCCGAGGAAAAGGGGTCTTGGCTCTTACCGGTCATATCGGAAATTTCGAACTGCTGGCAGCCTGGTTTTCTTACTGCAAAGGAGTAAAGGTGTCGGTAATAGGCCGGCAGTTATACGATAAAAGGCTCGACCGGATGTTGGTGGATCAACGACGGCGTTTCCACCTGGAAAATATCCCGACCACCGCATCGCCGCTATCACTGGTAAAGACTTTCCGGGATGGCCGCGCCCTGGGTGTATTATTGGATCAAGATTCGTCTAAAATATCCGGTTATTTCGTCGATTTTTTCGGCAAGAAAGCGAACACGGCCGCCGGTCCCGTTTTTATCGCCCTCAAGACCGGTGCCCCGATCGTCCCCATGGCCATTTATCGAGAAGGGGAAACCCGATACGTGATTAGAGTGCTGCCGCCGCTCGAAATCGGCTGGACAAACGACCGCCGGAGCGATATGCTAATGGCGCTCGGTCAATGCAACCGGGCGTTGGAGGAGTTGATCATGTGGGATCCCTCCCAATGGGTTTGGATTCACGATCGCTGGAGAAACAGACCGCCAGGAGAAAAATAACGATGTGCCGTCGATCGATAATCGTCATAATGTCATTGCTATTGATAGGCGGTTGCTCCCGACCGGAATCGCCTCGGCAAAAGGAAACAATGGAAAGACCGCCGGACGCCAGAATCGAAGGCGCGACCATTGTCCTGACCCAAAACGGGATGAAAAACGCGGTGGTCGATGCCGCCTCCATCTACCGCTGGGAGGACAAGGACTCCACCGAAGCCACCGATGTCCAGATCGTGCTGTTCGATTCCACCGGGGCGGCTCGCTCGAAATTGACGGCCCAAAGAGGATTCCTCCGTGAGCGGACGGCTAATTTCGCCCTGTTCGGCGACGTGGTCGGGATAAGTTCGGATTCCACGATCCTCAACACCGAATCGCTTTTCTGGGATCCCAAAACCGAGTTGATCACCACCGATGATTACGTCGAGATCAAGCGAAAGGACGGGAGTATCCTTAGGGGATGGGGTTTGCGGGCGGATCGGGATCTGAAAAACGCCGAGATCGATCGTGATGTCTCGGGCCGAATGGAAAATATAAACTATAACGAAATCGGAAAAAACAGGGAGCCTGCCCCGACCGGCTATGACAGCTCTGAAAACCGATAATCTGGTTAAAACCTACGGCGGCCGCCGGGTGGTGAACGGCGTCTCGATCGATTTGAATTCCGGTGAGGTGGTGGGTTTGCTCGGACCCAACGGCGCCGGCAAGACGACCACATTCTATATGATAACCGGGTTGATAAGGCCGAACGGCGGCAAGGTATTGCTGGATTCACAAGATATCACCGCCCTGCCCATGTATCGCCGTGCCCGCCTGGGAATAGGTTACCTGCCCCAAGAAGCATCGATATTTCGCAAACTGTCGGTGGCGGATAATATCATGGCCATACTCGAATATATGAAGCTGAGCCGCCAAGAACGAAAAAACCGACTGGAACAGCTTCTGAACGATCTCGATATCAAAGATATCGCCGACTCACTCGGTTATAACCTTTCCGGCGGCGAACGCAGAAGAGTCGAGATCGCCAGGGCGCTGGCAACCCAGCCTAAATTTATCCTGCTCGACGAGCCGTTTTCGGGGATAGATCCTATCACCGTCGAAGAAATCCAGAAGATAATTCACGAGCTTCGTGGAAAAGGATTGGGTATTCTGGTCACCGACCATAACGTCCGCGAAACCCTATCGATAACCGACCGGGCCTATATTATCTACGACGGCGAAATCTTGAAATCGGGTAACGCCGAATTTTTGGCCAACGACCCCGAGGCCCGGCAGTTATACTTGGGGGAAAAATTCAAGTTGAATTGAAACCGCGAATTATCATGAAGCGGGTCTGCAATTACAAAAAGAGACGAAAGCGATAGCCATGAACAACCCCGAGGGTGCGGCCGCCGTGCCGTTGCACTACGTTTGCACGTATAACGAAGCAGAACATTTGATTGCCGCCAACAGCGCCTTTTGGGTTTGCAACTGCAGTTGTCGCGAGGGGCGTGGCGGTTGCCGGCGGTCGCGTCTTGACTTATGCTTGATGTTCCGCGGCGATATCCAGACCAGCGGCTCGGGACTGAAGAAGATCACCAGACAGGAGGCTATGGCGCTTGTCGAGGAGGCGGTCCGCTGCCGTCTCGTCGCCCGTCCCTTTCGCGATGAAAAAGGGCGATCCATTACCGAAGGGATATGCTTTTGCTGCGATGACTGCTGCGGCTATTTTTTGAATCGCGAGGAAATTTGCGATGAGGGCGCGCTGATCGAAAAAACCGATCTTGAAATGTGCACTCTTTGCGGCGACTGCCTTGATGTCTGTTATTTCGGCGCCCGAGTCATGGAAAACGGGAATTTGCACATAATAAGGCAAAACTGTTTCGGCTGCGGCCTTTGCGCTGTGGCCTGCCCCGAAAAGTGTATCGAAATGACCGAAAGGTCCATAGCATAAATTTCGTATGACCGGATTCTCTATCAATTCGGCTGAAACCGATACGGACCTGGAGCTGATAAGAAAGCTCTTCAGGGAATACGAGAAGGCCATCGGGGTGGATCTGTGTTTCCAGAATTTCGAAAGCGAACTGGACTCGTTGCCGGGGGACTACGCGCCGCCCGATGGTTGTTTGTTGATCGCCCGGTTCGATAATCGCCCGATAGGTTGTGTCGCCCTGCGCCGGATCGATTCATCCATCTGTGAGATGAAAAGGCTTTACCTCAAGCCCGATTACAGAAGACGCGGTTTCGGCCGGCTTATCGCCGAAAAAGTGATTGACGAGGCCCGAAGCAAGGGTTACTCGAAAATGCGGCTGGATACATTGCCGACGATGATAGAGGCGATTGCCCTTTACGAATCGCTCGGATTCACGAAAATCGAACCGTATCGTTTCAACCCGATTGCCGGGGCGGTTTACATGGAAAAATCCTTGCAAGCGAAAGATATCCGTTGAGCCGCCTACGGCGGATTCAAGCCGGTCGGCCCAAATCGCGGGCGACCGCCGGGAACCTGAAATACCCCAATATGATTGACGAAATGAAATCGATAAGTTTATGCGGATAATTCAATGCGATGAAAAGCACCGCCGGGCCTGGGACGAATTCGCGCTTCGCAGCAGCCGATCGAATATCGGACACCTGTACGCCTGGAAAAAGATAATTCGTGAGGGCTTGGGTCATGACACGGTCTTCTTGATGGCCATAGACGGCGATCGGGTGCGGGCGATTCTTCCATTGGCTTTCATAAAAACCTGGTGGGGAACCCGCTTCTGTGTTTCGCTTCCGTGGATCGACTATAGCGGCATTTGTTCCGATGACGAATCCGCGGCGAAGGAGATCGCCGAACATGCCGAGGAACTGGCGCGAAGGCGGAATGCCGAGTTCGTAGAGTTCCGCTCCGTGGAGCCGCTATTGGTCGGGGCGCCGCTCCGAAACGATAAAGTGACATTTCGCCTCGAGCTCGATAAAGATCCGGAGGTGATCTGGAAAAAATTCGATGCCAAACTGCGAAACCAGATACGCAAATCCGAAAAATCCGGTCTCGACATAAAGATATTCGGCGCCGAAAAACTCGACGATTTTTATCGCATCTTTTCCTGGAAAATGCGCGATCTCGGAACGCCGGTTTGGGGTAAACGTTTTTTCGCGAACATACTCACCGAGTTGTCCGATTCCGCCAAAATCATACTCGTTTTCAAAGAGAAAGCACCTATCGCCGGAGGATTGCTGCTGGCTTTCAAGGATATGCTGTATGTGCCGTCCGCCTCTTCTTATAACGAATATCTGAAATTTTGCCCGAATCACGCTCTATATTGGCAGGTAATCAAATACGGCTGCGAGAACGGGTATCGCCGATTCGATTTCGGACGTTCGACCTGGAATTCGCCCACCTTCAATTTCAAAAAGCAGTGGGTCTCTCCGCCGATTCAACTGAACTGGCAGTATTCTTTGATAAAAACCGATAAAGTGCCGGCGATGAACCCCGACAATCCGAAATACAAAACCGTGATATCGCTTTGGCGTAAGCTGCCGCTATGGCTGACTAATTATCTCGGTCCAAAGGTTATACGGAATTTCCCGTGAGAAAGAGAATAGTATCGGAGCAGGGATTGACATTCCGCAAAATCGCCCCCGCCGGAGTGCCTATCAGCACAACAGAACTTCTATCGGCGCTGAAAACGGTTTACAGCCGCATCGATTTGAAGCCGGTCTTGAGCCGGGCGCTATCCGATCATGCGGGAGTCAAACATTGTTTTATAGTCAATTCAGGGCGGGCCGCATTCACCATAATTCTCGGCGCTTTGGCGAAAGCGGCAGGCTCGGACCGCGATGAGGTTGTGATTCCCGCCTATACTTGTTTCTCGGTGCCGTCATCGATTGTGCGCGCTGGGCTCAAAATAAGACTCGCCGATCTCGATGCGAACGGCCTCGATTATGATTACCGCAAGCTCGCCGAGACCGATTTTCGCAAAGCCCTGGCGATAATTCCCTGCAATCTTTTCGGAGTGGTAAGCGATTTGGAGAAGCTGACCGCGATCGCCGCCGAGAACGGGCTGGAAATAATCGACGATTCGGCGCAGACTTTCGGAATAGTCCATAGCGGAAAACAATCCGGTTCATGGGGAAAGGCGGGCTTTTACAGTTTCGGCAGGGGGAAAAATATCACCGCCGTAGGCGGAGGCGCGATTTTAACCGACGACGACGAGCTGGCTCTGGCGATCGACGAAAAGGTTCAACAAGTCGATACCCCACGGCCAATGGATAATATTAAGGCGTTCTCGAAAGTTTTGGTCTATTCTCTATTCCTGCGCCCCCATCTTTATTGGATTCCAGATTCGCTTCCGTTTATGGGTTTGGGCAAAACGGTTTACGATGATAATTTTCCGATTTCGGGATTATCCGGGTTACAGATTTCGGTTTTGCTTGACATGTTGAAAAAAATCGGAAAGCTCAATGCGATCCGCTCCGAAAACGCCCGATATCTTGCCGAATCGATCGCCGACAGCCTGAAGGGGAGAGGATTCGTCGTTCCCGGGTGGCGCAAAGATACGATCATCCCCTATCTACGCCTGCCGCTGCTTGCGCGATCGAGCCAGTTGCGGCGGAAAGCGATCTTGGCGCTGAATCGCGCCGGAATCGGGGCCTCGACGATGTATCCCACGACCATCAGAGAAATCCCCGGGATCGAACGCCATTTTGTCGGAAACACCGATACGTTTCCCGGAGCTGCGATTTTGGCCGACCGATTGTTTACTCTCCCCACCCATCCCTATGTCAGCCGTAAGGACCTGGAAAAGATCCTCGGGATTTTGATTCGACTAAGCGGTGAAGACAAATGACCGATAACATTTCCGGCAAGGCGAAAATTTGACTTAAATATTATGGAAATATTCTTGCTTATCATATTCGCGCTGTCGGTGATTGTTATGATCTGGGCTTATTTCGGCTATTTTGCATTTCTGAAACTATTGACGTTCCTGCGCCCCGCGGCGAATTTTCCTAAGGACGAATGGTTTCCGCCGATAAGTATGATCATAACCGCCTACAACGAAGAAAAAAGAATCGGCCCCAAGATCGAAAACAGCCTTTCCCTCGACTACCCGATCGATAAGCTCGAGATAATAGTGGTATCCGACGGTTCGACAGATAGAACCGCCGAGATAGTAAAGGAATACCGATCGAGCGGGGTAAAACTTCTGCAATTCAACGAGCGCAACGGCAAACATTATTGTCAGGGAAAGGGAGTCGAGACCGCCGTCAATGATCTGCTCGTTCTAACCGATGCCACGACGTTTCTCAAACCGGATGCGCTCAGGAAGATCGTGCGGGGGTTCGCCGATCCGAAAATCGGAGTGATATCGGGGATGGATGCGGTGGAGGGAGTTGATGGCGGCGAACAAGGGGAAAACTTTTATGTTCGTTATGAAATGGCGCTGCGCCGACTGGAAAGCCAAGCGGCTTCGATAGTAGGCGCCAGCGGCTCTTTTTATGCCGTCCGCCGCGACGTCTGCCATAAGTGGTATCCGCATATGTCAAGCGATTTTTACTTGCCCCTGCTTGCCCGCACCTATGGTTATAGGGCGGTGCTCGATGAACAGGCGATCGGATTTTATCGAACCCTCGACGACCCGAAACGGGAATTCAAACGAAAAGTGAGGACAATCGTCCACGGTATCGATGTCATATATCATCTGCGTCATATCCTCAATCCGTTTCGCTACGGCATGCTTTCCTTTCAGGTGTTAAGCCACAAGATCTCCCGTTGGTTGGTTCCATTCGCGCTTATCACGAGCATGGTATCGAGCGTTCTTTTGGCGGCAACAAACAGCGTCTGGGTTCCGTTGGCGGTGATCCAAGCCGGTTTCTACGCACTGGCGGCGCTGGCGGCGATTTTCAGGCCGCTGCAAAAACTTACCGTATTCAAGATCCCGTATTTCTTCGTATTGGCCAACTTATCGATTCTGGTAGCCTGGATCGAATTTGCCAAAGGCGAGAGATATATCACATGGCAATCGACCACAAGATAAAATTGCTTCATATAGCCTCGGGCGATCTCTGGGCGGGCGCCGAGATGCAGATGTATTCGCTTTTGGAATCGCTTGTCGGCGACAGCCGATTCGAGGTTTCAGCGCTCTTGTTGAATGACGGCAGGCTGGCCGCCAATCTCAGGAATTCGGGAATAGAGCCGCATATCATTTCCGAATCGGAAAACGGATTCAGGCGGATCGTTCGGCTGGCGGTAGCTTACGCGGAAAAAAACCGGATCGATATCGCGCATTCTCATCGCTACAAAGAAAACGTTTTGGCGGCGATCCTGAAAAGACGGGGGCTGGTGAAACATCTAGTGCAGACGGTCCACGGGGCAGGGGAGCCTTTTTCGGGCCTGGCCCTGCTGAAAAGCCGCGTATTTTCGGCGTTGAACGACTATTTCACGCGCAGATATTTCGACCGAATCGTGACGGTGTCGGAGGATTTGGAGCGGCGCCTGTCGGACAAATTCCCCTCGTCAAAATTGCTGACGATCCACAATGCGATCGACCCGGCGAAATTATCGGTCAAGCGGTCTTGCCGGGAAACCCGTGCCGAATTCGGAGTCCCCGACGATCACCTGTTGATCGGCAGCGCCGGCAGGATGGTCCCGGTGAAAGGATATGACAGATTTATCCAGATGGCCCGGGCGATCCGCGAAAAATCGCCTAAAACCGGCTTCATACTCGTCGGAGACGGTCCGCAAAAAGGGGCGCTGATGTCGCTGGCGAAGGATCTGGGACTCGGCGATGCCATCGTTTTCACCGGCTTTCGCGATGACGTTTATGATATAATCAATTGCCTGGATATTTTCGTCATCAGCTCGCTGCACGAGGGGATTCCGATGGTGTTGCTCGAGGCGATGGCTTTCGGCAAACCGGTCGTGGCCACAGCCGTGGGCGGAATAGGCGAGGTGATCGAAAAAGAAATTTCGGGCCTGCTGGTACCGGCCGATAATCCCCCAGCGCTTGCGGAAGCCTGCCTGCGCCTGCTGGAAAATTCCGAGTTACGCCGTTCCTTGTCGCAGCAGAGCAGATTGCGGATCGATCATGAATTCTGCATAAATTCCCTTCGACGGCGGATGATCGAATTATACGAAAGCCTCGGCGGCGCGGCCGATCTTGACGGTCAATAAAGGTTTTGGAAGAGCTTCGAACACCCACATTTAACGGGCTTGTTCAGGGCGCCATGCTTTGATTATAATGTTCGATATGCTCAAACCCAAAAAGATAATCAGGTTGTTCTTTTCGATCGCGGTCATAATCGGCGTATTTTTAATCATCGCCAAACTCAAGTTGCCCTCTCATACTTACCTATGGCGGGAGATTCATAACACCGGCCACACGTTTTTATTCGGCGCGTTCGCGCTGGCGGTTCTGACGATGATCAGGCAGCACTGGACGGCGATGGAAAACCGCCCGCTTCGTCAGTATGTTTTGGCGTTGATAATCACGGTATCCTCCGGAGCCGTTGTCGAATTAGCGCAAATATATCTGCCCGGCGATTCCGACCTTTATGATCTTACCAGGGACATAGCCGGCGCTGTGGCGGTTCTCGGTTTGCGGGGGGCGATAGACAGCAGGCTGGCCCCCGGAGCGAAATTCGCCGGAGTCAAGTTGCGGAAATTGTTGCTTGGGTTCTCCATCGTGGTTTTGCTGGGCGCTTTGGCTCCGCTGGCGTTTTTGGCCGGCTCCTATATTCATAGAAACCACACATTCCCGATAATCGCCGATTTCGAATCGATCTGGTCTCGCCCGCTCTTGAAAACAAGGAAAGTCAGCCTGGCCTCGGTTCCCACGCCGCCCGCCTGGGCGAATCATTCGGGCAAAGTGGGCAGGTTGACCTTTCTGCCAGCAAAATACCCGACCTTTTCGATAGAAGAACCTTATCCGGATTGGAACGGTTTTTCGCTTCTAAGTATGCTGATTTTTTCTCCGGAAACGGAAATAATCACCGTAGGCTTGCGAATCGAGGATTACCGAACCGACAACTCTTACGAAGACCGATTCAACCTCACCGTCGATTTGAAGTCCGGCCTGAATGAGATAGCCGTGCCGCTCGAAAAAATCCGCACCGCTCCAAAAGGCCGCCAGATGGACATGAAAGCCATCAACTCGATTCATATCTACGCCGGAGTGATCCGCAATCCGGTAACTTTATTTCTCGATGATATCCGCTTGAAATAATCGAATATCAAAATGAAAAAGCCGCCCTTTGGGAAAGGCGGCTTTTATTGAACATTCTTTGAATTTGTCATGAACCGGCGGCGGCCAGGGTTGGCTGATTAATCACGCCCTTTTCCTTCAAGAACTTGATAAAAGATTCGGTGGCCGCCATCCCTCCCTGGGCATTCGGGTGTGAGTCGGTGTCTTTCTTTTGAAATTCCCGGCGCAAGAAACCGTTTTCATCGGCCAATACATCGAAAAGGTCAAACACGAGCAGGTTGTCGAGACCGGTTTCCCGACGGTATTGGTTCAAGAATTCGCTCTTCAGCCATTCGTTGAATTTACGGGCACGCCCCGCATTTTCGGGGGTTGTGGCTTTCGGCACGAGCGGCGGCGCGGTTACATATATAAATAGTTTGCTCGGATAGTTCGATAAATCCTTGGCCATTTCCAAGAACGCCGCTTTGAAATTAACCAACGTCCGAGTCGGATCGGTCGGATTGCCGGGGTCCGTGCCGTCATCTACGATATCACTGTTGGGAAAACATGATTTGAACATGATTATGTCGTTTTCTTGGGAGCCGGAGTAATAGATATTGGGATGACGGTCGAACCGGAAAATCTTCTGCATGTCATTGCGGAATTTCGGGAGCCAGTGGCAAATATCGGTATTCTGTCCGATCTCGTCGCCGTAGGTGGCATCATGGACTGCGATCCCATGTTTCATCAATTCCGCGGCGAGACGCCCCTGGCCCAGCCACTCGCTACCGACCGAATGATGCAGAAAAATCAGCCTTTTCGACGATTCGGCGTTTATCGAAGTCAATATCTGATCGCGCTGATCGAGTTGCGATCGAAGATGGCTGATGGCATAGGATTGCTTGCGTCCCTGGTAGGCGGACCACAAGCCGAAAGCGTAACCCAGGCCGGTCAGCACGAAAATGACAGCCAGCATCACCAGCACGGCCTTCTGGCGATAAGCCTTGTAAGCGGCATGGAGACTTATGGCGGAACCCAATATGCCCAACAAGAATATCAAAGCCATTGCGATTATCATCGGTTTCAAAACATACCTCCATGTCTATTTATTATATTCCCGCCTTTTATTATTAAAACTATTACTGATTTATATCGGCGATGGTTCCCGCACGCTGAATTTTGGCTGAGGTCCGACTTTTTCGCCTACCCCGTCTTGAAACACAAGGTCAAGATTGCTATGCGGTTAGCCTAAACAATCCTGCTGCGTCAATTTTCATATCAATATCCCCGCCACGCAACAGGTGCACCAAGACGAAAATGCGCCGGCCAAAAGAGCCCGCATGGCTATCTTGGCCAAATCACTTCGCCGTTCCGGGGCGATACCGCCGATCCCGCCAAGTTGTATCCCGACCGAACTGAAATTGGCGAAGCCGCACATGGCGTAAGTTCCAAGCGTGGCGGCCCGTTGACTCATCTGCGGAGCATAATCGTGCAGTTTCAGGTAAGCGACGAATTCGTTGGCGGTGACCTGGGTGCCCATTATATCCCCGAATTTGGCGCAATCCTGCCACGGTATTCCCATAAGCCAGGCCAACGGCGCCAGGGTCTTGCCGAAAATCCAAGTCAAGGACAACTCTTTCCAAAACAAGCCGAGGGTTATGTTAATCAAGGTTATCAAACCGATAAATGCGATCAGCATGGCGCCGACGTTCAGCGCCAGCCGCAAACCGTCGGTGGCGCCCCGCGCCGCGGCGTCGATAACGTTGGCGTCGAGTTTTTCTACTTTGAGCTTGACAATTCCTCTTGTCAACGGCTCCTCCGTCTCGGGGATAATCACTTTGGCCAGCGCCAACCCGGCCGGCGCCGACATTATCGAGGCCGACATCAGATGCCCGGCTATGTTGGGGATAATATCTTTGAGAAGCCCGACATAGGCCGCCATCACCCCGCCGGCTATCGTGGCGAAACCACCGACCATTACGGCGTTCAATTCCGATTGGGTCATCTTGCCGATATATGGTTTGACCACCAGCGGCGCTTCGGTCTGACCGACGAATATATTGGCTGAGGCGGACAACGATTCGGCCCCTGAAGTCTTCATCGTCTTGGCCATTATTTTAGCCAGAAGCACGACCACTTTCTGCATGATTCCATAGTGATAAAGCACGGTCATGAAAGCGGAGAAAAAAATTATGGTGGGCAGCACCTTGAATGCGAAAAAGGCGGTTCCGGCATCGAGAACCAGGCCGCCGTCCGAGCCGACGAACTGTCCGTCCGGCCCAACAGTTCCGATCGGCAAAAAGCGATTTATAAGGTTGCCGAAAACGAATTGCGAGCCCTTATCGGCGCAGCTCAATATGGTCAAAATGATGAAATTGAATTTTTCGAAGACCCATTTACCGGGATATGTTTTCAGTATTATCAACGCAAACGCAAGTTGAAGACCGAGACCATAGGCGACCGTCCGCCAAGGGAAATTCCGCCGATTTAGTGAAACCAGCCAGGCGATTCCAAACATGAAAACGATGCCGAGAAGGCCGATAAACCTGTCCATGTCGTCTCCTTTCGGAAATGGGACTGATTATTTGCCGTCAAATCATATTCCGGCGCCGCCGCTTTGAGCATTGAGAAAAAAACCGGCGCACGATTCAGCCAATTTCGCTGTTTCGGCTTTGGCTTTTTCCGCGAAATCGTCGTCTTGGGAGGCATACAGAACCGATCGAGATACGTTGATTACGGCCAACTCACCCTTGGAATTGGCGCCTGCTTTCAACGATTTTTCCAGATCGCCCCCTTGCGCGCCGACACCGGGGATAAGTATGGGCATTTCATCGGGAATCGATTGCCTGATTTCCGCAAGCTCCGAGGGGTGTGTGGCTCCGACCACCAAGCCGATATTCCCGTATCTGTTCCATTCGACCGCTTTGCGCACCACCAGCTGATAAAGTTTCAGCTTCTCCCCGGAATCCAGCATGACGGTCTGTTTTTGAAAATCTGCCGCTGACGGATTGGAAGTAAGACATAGTAGGAAAATCTCCTTATCGCCGTAGCGGATAAAAGGTTCGATAGAGTCGTATCCGAGATAAGGATTCACGGTTACGGCATCGGCCAAGAAATGCTCGAAAGCGGCTTTGGCGTAATTCGCCGAGGTATTGCCTATATCCCCCCTCTTGGCATCGAGGATTATCGGAATTTCTTCGGGAACGAAATCAATCAGATCTTTCAAAATTTTCAGCCCGCGGGCGCCCCAGCGTTCGAAAAAGGCGATATTCGGTTTGTAGGCGCAGACGTGGCTCTTGGTGGCCATCACGATTTCGGCAAGAAACGACAACGCCCCGGCGGGAGTGCGCGAAAAACCTCGGGGGAATTTTTCGGGATCGGGATCGAGCCCCAGGCAGATCCAGCTTTTGTTTTTGTGTGATGCGCGGCGCAGCGCATTCGTAAAATTGCCCTCAAGCATCGCGGACCTTTCCGATTATTTCTCCGATATCTCCGATATTCCGTTGCACGAGATAAGCCCGGATTTCCTCGAGCGCGCGGTCGAAAACGGTCGGTTCGGCGAAACATGCGGTTCCTATCTGAACCGCCGATGCGCCGGCGAGCATGAATTCGATTACATCCTCGCCGCAGCCGATACCGCCTATGCCTATAACCGGGATTTTCAAGACTCGGGATACTTTATAGACCATGGCCAAAGCCACCGGTTTTATGGCCGGGCCGGAAAGACCGCCGAATTTATTGGAAAGTTTGAACTTCATGGATTTGGCGTCGATGGCCGTTCCGATAAGCGTATTGATAAGCGAAACCGCATCGGCGCCGGCGGACTCGGCCGACTTCGCAATCGCCACGATATCGGTTACATTGGGCGAAAGTTTGGCGATGATCGGCACTTTGGAAATTTTGCGCACTTCGCCGATCACTTGGGCGGTTCCCTTTTCCGAGGCGCCGAATTCGAGACCGCCGATTTCGACGTTGGGGCAGGATATGTTCACCTCAAGAGCATGCACCCCGGGCTGTTCCGACAACTTACTGGCGAGCGCAACATATTCGTTCACCGTCCTGCCGGCGATATTCACGATCGTCACGCAACCGCGCTCACGCAAGTAGGGCAATTTGCTTTCGATAAATGCCTCCAGCCCGATATTGGAAAGACCGATGGCATTCAACATGCCGGAGGCGGTCTCCGCCACTTTGGGCGGTGGATGACCGGTTCTCGGCAAAGGAGTTATCGATTTGGTAACCACCGCCCCCAGCCGGGCCGGGTCGATAAAATCGGCGGCTTCGTCGCCGTAACCGAAACAGCCCGATGCCGACATTATCGGGTTTTTGAGCTTAATGCCGGCGATTTCCACCGTTAAGTTCGGTTCCATTCGATCATTCCGGATTCGAATACGGGTCCTTCTTTACATACCCTCGCCAAACGAAATCCGCGTTCGTCCTCAGTGGTTTGCGGATCGTTACTTTTGATTTTGACGGCGCAGCCGTTGCATACTCCCCAGCCGCAAGGCATCAACTGTTCGAGCGAAAGCAGACAGCGATGGCCGCCGCTTATCATGGCCACCGCTTTCATCATCGCCATGGGGCCGCAGGCGCAAATGAGCAGCCCCGATTTTCCCTCCAGATCGTTTTCCAATAGATGCGTTACAAGTCCCTTGTAACCCGCACTTCCATCCTCCGTCGCCACGCGGTAATCGACACCGAGCTTCAGCAACGCCTCATGGGCGAATAATTCGGATCTGTTTTTGGCTCCCGAATAAAAGCGGACGGCATTCGGGCTGAGGCCATCGGCGATCAGTTTCTTGCATAGAAAATGCAGCGGCGGCAAACCGACTCCGCCGGCGACAAGAATAATCTCGGCCAAATCCGAAGGCAGGTGAAATCCATTTCCCAAGGGACCGGTTACCAAAAGCTTTTGTGGCTGGGGCAATGAAGCCAATAAATCGGTGATGCGGCCGTATTTTTTTATGAAAAGAACGATTCGCCCGTCATGGGCGTCATGAATCGAAAAAGGCCGCGGCCAAATCGCTGTCTGGAACCCCGGTATCTTGACTTGAACAAACTGACCCGGCAATGCCTGTTCGGCGATCTCGGGGCAATCGAGTTCGATACTGAATATCTTCTCCGAGATTATGGTTTTTCGGGTAATTGCCGCCTCGCCGCTGTATTTCAAATCAAGGCCCCTTCTCCCGCCTTTCCTGATAAGGCTGATAAAATTCATCCAATTTCGGCGGGGCGAATTTGATATCGTAGCGGAAATAATCGTTCAGCTTCGTCAAGTCATCGATATAGGAAACGTCGAACACCGTTTGCGTTAGCGCCCGGATCGCCGCGGAATCGATCGCCGCATTTCCCGACGGCCCGATCAATTGGTAATCGATGACGTTGCCCACGAAATTCAGCTTTATCTTGAATGTCACCCTGCCCTTCAATTTTTGGCTTAGGAGATGTTCCGGGTAGATGAATTCGCCGGTATCCTTGGGCGGCGGGGCGTTCGGCAATCCCGGTATTTCCGGAACGGTATCGATTTCCGCGGTCGCCATAGTATCCACCGGGATATCGACCGGCGTCGGTTCGGGCTGGGCCGGGGCCGCGGTAGAGTCTTTTTCCAGTCCCATCGCGATCCTGGCCTGTTTGCCGTAGATGGTGTTCGGGTAGTTTTTGGCCACGTGGGCGTAGGCGTAATAGGCGCTGCTGTCACCGTCCGTTTCCAGACCCCGATTTATTATCCAGGCTTTGGCGAATGCGCTTTTGGCGGCGTATTCGCTCCCGGGGAAAGTTTGTTCTATAAAGGCGAAAACGGCCAAAGCCGAATCTTTGTCATCGGCGGTGAAATAAAGGCTCTCTGCCGAATTGTAATATGATTCGGCGTTCGGCTCAAAAGAAAGTGATTCACCGAAGACAAGATTGCGGGCGAATCCGGCTTGAGGCGTCGAGGGGTATTCACCGATTATTTTTTTGCATAGCTTGCGTGCTGCAGCCGAATCTTCTCGTGCCAGATAAATCATCGCCGCCGCCAGCAATGCCTTGGGTGCATAGGACGAACGAGGATACTGGTCGGCCAGAGTCAAATACTCGTTTATGGCCGAATCGGGACGTTCCAGATCGTAGTAAAACAACTCGGCTAAAAGGAACCTCAGGCCGGCGGTTTCCTCCTCATTAGTCGTATCGGCGGCGATCGGTTCGGCAACGGAACGTAGCGAATCAACTATCGCCGCCCCGGTCAGGCTGTCTATAACAGAGTTATCGCTTCCAACGGAATCAATTTTCGGCAATTCATCTTCCGGCGAAATCACGGCGGCGGAATCGCCCGGCGTGGATTCGCGCACGCCGATAGAATCGGCAACGCTCTTTTCTGAACCTGCGGTATCGGCCGGAACGACTTGAGGCGCAGCACCGCTATCGGGTGGGGCCGGCGGCTTTTGTCCCAGTTTTGTCAGATAAGTTTCATATTTTGTCAGCTGCGCCAGTCGAGCGGTGGCCATTTTTTTAATCTGCTGGTTTTGTCCTTCTTTGTTTACTTTGGTCAGATTTTCTCTTGCTCCGACAAGATCGTTACGATCGAGGCAGATCAATCCGAGTTGATAATAAGCCTCCGCCGACTGCGCCGAATTGGGAAACTGCTCGATAATTTTTTTATACTCGTCGATCGCCTGCTCGGCTTGACCCTCGAGGTATTTCCCTTTGGCAAGCTGAAGCCGGATCATGCCCGATAGTTCGAAATAGCGCTCCTGCCTGGATAGACTTTGAAACGTCTCGACGCCCGTCTTTATCGAATCCGCTTTGAATGCAGCCAGCCCCAAGGCATATTGAGAATCGAAATATAGATCGGCGTTCGGGTTCATATTTAGCACCTTGCGGTAGGCGTGGAAAGCTTCTAGCGGCTGTTTCAGGCTGTCGCGACAGGCACCGATAAAAAATTGCGCCGCCGCCGCGGAATCGGATCCAGGATAATCCTTGATGAAGTTATCGAAGGCCTCGATTGCAGTCGGGTAATTTTTCCGGATAAATTCGATATACGCCACCATAAAAGCCGCATCGTCTTTCAGCGGAGATTTCTTCTTCTGCACGATCCGATTGAAAGACTCGCCGGCAGCACGATAATTTTTCATCCAGAACCGGCTTAGGCCGATGTAATAATTGGCGTCGTCGGAATACCGGGAATCGGGGAAACTCGTCAGCAATTCGTTGAGCCTGCTTTCGGCGGCGATATACTCGCCCATATTGTAGCGCGCCTTGCCCACCAGCCATAAAGCATCATCGACATACTTCGATTTCGGATGATTCAGGATCACCTTATTGGCCTTATCGATCGCCTCTTTGTAAAGGCTCTTATCGGTCATAACGATCGTGGGTTCTTCGGGGGGCGCGGCTCGGTTTTTTTCCCAAGTGTATTGGGTGACACCGGTAGCTTTCGTTCGATACTGATTCCGCTCGGCCCGTTCGAACGCTTGTTTAGCGTTGAAAAAGGTGTTGTAGTAAACGCACGACGAGGCAAAAAGCAATACCGCGAAAAGCATCAACCTGCGCATATTAGTATGATATAATATCCAAAATGCCTTTCCGTTCCAATACTTAATTTCAGCATACCACCCCATCGCCGGCATGTGGTCGGCCCAAACTCATCTGGGCGATAAAACTGAGCGACTCAGAGTGGATTGATTTTATTCGCGGCCCGGAATCACGAGTTTCGGCGGCCCTGCAGTTCTTTATAACGGAAACAATATGTCAGATGATCGTTCACCAGGCCCGCCGCCTGCATGAACGCGTAGCAGATCACCGGTCCTACGAAAGTGAAACCGCGCTTTTTCAGATCGGAGCTCAAGGCCGCCGATTCTTTCGATTTCGCGGGCAATTCCTTCGGGTGTTTCCATCTGTTCACGATCGTTTTGCCCCCGACGAAACCCCAAAGGTAATTGTCGAAGCTGCCGAACTCTTTCTGGATTTTCAGGTATCGCCCGGCGTTGCCGACCGCCGCCTCTATTTTCCGGCGGTTGCGGATCACCCCATCGTCGTCGAGAATCCGTTTTATTCGGAATTCCGAAAATCGCGCTACCTTTTGAGGATCAAAATCGGCGAGAGCTCTTCTGAAATTATCCCGTTTCTTAAGAATTATCGACCAGCTCAGGCCGGCCTGAAAAGAGTCGAGGATCAGAAACTCGAACAACTTGCGGTCATCATGAAGCGGCACGCCCCATTCCGAATCGTGATAGGCAAGCAATAGAGGATCACCGCGCGACCAATCGCATCTTTGGGGCTGTCCGGTTGCCGTGACCTCATCGTTTTTTGCGGTGTTATCGTTCAATAGGCGATCAACTCCTTGGCGGTTTCGATAATCCTGTCGATTTGCGGAAGGCAGATTTCGTCGCCGTCTGCGCCGTAAGCGACGCGGCAGTCTTGCGCAGTCAGCAGGCGCACCGGACCGTCGAGATAATCGAAAAGCGAATTGGCGATGAACGCGGCGATCGTCGGTCCCGCTCCGCCGTGAAAACGATCCTCAGAGACGATCATCACCCGTGAACAAGCTTTCACCGTCTCCGTCACCGTATCCCAGTCGATAGGTTTGACCGTGCGTAGGTCAACTACCCGGGCGCCGATTCCATCGCCGGCGAGCGATTCGGCCGCTTTCAGCGACATCGGCAGAGTTATACCGTAGCTGATTAGCGCGATATCGCAGGCGGACTCGTTATAAACCTTGGCCCTGCCGAACGGAAGCAACTCCTCTATCGGCGGATATTTGGCAAGCAGATTGTAACCGTCCCAATCGCGGCGGTTGTAAAGCGCCACCGGCTCGCAGAAAAGGACCGGGTCGCCGCATACGAAAGCGGTCCTCAACAACCCGGCGGCATCGGCGGCGTTTGACGGCACCGCCGCATGCAATCCCGGTATATTGATAAAAGTCCCGAGGTTGGCCTCCGAATGCCACATCGCACCCGCTCCCTGCTTGTAGCCGCCGTAACTGGTCCGGATAACCATCGGCAGGCGCACCCGGCCGTTGGAGCGCTGGTAACAAGTGGCGATTCTATCTTTTAGTTGTTGGTAACCCGGGCTCATATAATCGATAAACTGGATTTCGGGAAACGGCACTCTCCCCTGAAACGCCTGGCCTGCGGCCCGGCCGAGGATCCCGGCCTCATCGAGCTGGGTGTTGAAAACCCGTGACTGCCCGAAAGCGCGTTGTAAATTTTTGGTGACAAGAAATACACCGCCCTTGCCCTTCAAACCGGAAATCGCCTGCTCTCCCTTGGCGAAAACCTCGCGGGCGAAATCGGCGACATCCTCGCCGAATAAAACGGCGGCATCGGAGAGCATGAATATGTCAAAAAGAGAGTAATTAATAGCCTTGCGCAACGTCATCGGAGGCTGGTTTTCGGGAAGTTCGGGTTGCTCGACGAATCCCCGTTTGTAAAATTCCCGGTATATCTCAGCCCGCTGGCTGACCTTCTCCGATAAAAGTTCCGCCCAAAGCCTCGCCGCGGTGTCGGGATTGTATGAAGTCACCTTGGTGAGGACGTCTGCCGCGGATTTCGGTTGGTAATCTGCTACCACCTCTGTCGATATTCGGGAAACCTCGGAGTCGCACTCGTCGAAAATTGCGGCCAGCTCTTGCGACGAAAACAAACCATCGGCGATGAACTCGGCGGCTGTGGTCCGCAAGGGGTCGTATTCGATATGGTAACGCTGTTCTTCCGGCTCCATATAATGAGTCTGATCGTCGGAACCGGAATGCGAATCCTCGCGGGTGACATTGATATTGGCGATCGCCGGTCCTTTTCCGGATTTCACGTGTTCGATCATTCTGTTCACCGCTGCGATCGACTCTTTTACCCGGGTGCCGTCGAAATTCTCTATCAAAAGGCCGAAACGTTTGAATCCCTCGAACGATGTCGTGGGATTGCCCTCGGGAAACTGCTCGTTGACACTGGTGGATATCGCCCAGCCGCAGTTGTAGATTGCGAATATATTTTTGGTGTTATTATAAACCGAATAAAACACCGCCCGATGAAATTCAGGCGATGACGTGGCGCCTTCACCTATAGCGCAACAAACTATCGAATCGGGGCGGAATCGGCCGCCTTTGATCCCCACCGGCCCGCTTATCGGTGTCGGATTGGCTATCGCCTCCGCCAGACCAGCGGCTTCGAGCGCATGTGAACCTGTCGGCGACGCTTGCGGCAGGATCGCTTTTTCCGGGTATGACGAATGCGCCGGTTGCAGCATTCCGCCATTGGATTCGGACCGGCGATCGCCGACGGCCTCGAGCAATTTTTGTCTTATGCTTACCCCTCGATAGAGATCGAAGGCTTTGTTGCGGTAGTAGCCGATAAACGGGTCGTCCGGCGCCAGAGCTTGCGCCAATACGACATCGATCAGCTCTTTGCCGCCGCAGCCTATGAAAAAGCGGCAGTGTCCTTTGCGCAGAAGCGTTTTTTCCTCGAGCTCTATGCGCCGCGCCAAGACCATGATGCGGTACATTTTCAGCAAAGTATCTTTGTCGACATTTCCGTATCCGGCGGTTTTTTCAACTGGTTCGGCCGGCTTGAGCGTTGCGACCCAATCTTTTATTTCCCAGTAGGCCATGGACACCTCCGTTTGTCGGTATAAACTGATTCGCGGCCGGTGGGTTTCCCGATGCGAAATGTTATTCGGGTGCGCATGAGGGTCAAGGAAAATATCCGGCCCCAGAGTCGATTCGGAATCTACTGCTTTTGTCAGAATGTCCGGTGACGATATCGCCGAATATCATATAATTGGTCATTGCGCTATCAGTCAATGAAATCGATCGATTCTGAACCATGTTTCTGCAGATCGGTTTCAGTTGTCAAGGCGCAAACCCGATATTATCATTATGATGGACTATTTTGGATAAATTGGAGGGATGGATATGAAAAGAATCGTCATGAACCGCGATTTATCGATCGCGCTGCTGGTTTTAGGTCTCCTTGTCGGTTCCGGGTATGTGGCTTTCGCTCAAGAGGTGAACCCGCTTGATGAGTCGGCGTCGCTTTCGGCCGAGACGTTTCAGGCGGATCTTCCTAAACTTGAAATCAGCGGTTTTCTCGACGCCAGCTACATTTTTGAGGTTCGTTCCGACAACAATACCTTCGGTTTCGATCAAGCGGAAATCAATCTTCGGCACGAGCTGGCCGAAAAGGGGTCGGCCCGACTCGATCTGGAATGGCTCAATGACGGCCAGGGAGACGGTGAATTCGGAATCGAGCAGGCGTTCATAACATTTTCTCCTTTGTCTCGCGGTGGTATCGAGTTTACTTTCGGCAAGTTCAATTCGCCGATCGGGCTGGAGGCGTTCGATCCACCGGATATGTATCAATATTCATTCGGTCTGGTAAGCTACTATGCTTTGCCTGGCAATCTCACTGGTGTCAATTTGGCTGCCGATTTGGGGCAATCGACCGATCTATGCCTTTTCCTGGCCAACGGCTGGGATAACAATTTCGATTTCAATGACCAAAAGACATTCGGCGGCTGCCTCAATCATTGTCTCGGAGGCCTGGTCGATCTCGGTCTGGGTCTGGTCAGCGGTTCGGAGACTGATTCATTGAAAAACATTCTTACGGTGGCCGATGCGTCGGTTAAGGTCACGCTTAAAAAGGCCGTTATCGGAGCCGAGATCAATTTCGGATGGAACGAGCTTGCCGGCGAAAAGTATCAATGGAACGGCTTCTTGGCGATGACTCATCTGAAGCTTGCTCCATGGATCGGTATCACCGGCAGATATGATTACTTCAACGATAAAGATGCCCTCAGGTTGGATAGCGGTATCGCCGAAAAGCGTCAGGCCTACACTATCGCCCCTGTCTTTTCTCTCGGGAACGGCTTGACCGCGTTGGTGGAACTCAGGTACGACATATCAGATCATGAGGTTTTTCTGGATCAGGATAGTCTTGCCCATAAGTCGGCGACGACTGTCGCATTCAAAATGACCTACGGGTTCTGAACCCCGCGCAAATTGCCACTTATTGCTTTGAAGCCCTCGATGTTCCCGAGGGCTTTCGTTTTGGATTTGTCAAAAAAAGATCGTGCAATATATTTCGCCGACGATAGGCGGGATGCGGGCTTGTAAGAGACCATCCAAATGAAGTCCGAGGCTGGACTCCTCGATCTGCCTCTCAAGAAAATCGAGATTGGTACGGCGGGGAATCGATAAGCAATATGTGCAGGAAAAGATTTTCCACGGGGGTAAATTGGACTTTTGTTATTAGTGTTAAACGATAAGAAACGAGTCGGCCGAAAGCAACGAAAAGAGCTATCGCAACAAGGTGTATGAAGTGATGAAGAAAATGCGGTCAATCTCGATTGAGGCCGATGGAGCTTTGCGAAAACTGAAGGCAGGTCATAATCGATTTTTGAATCAAAAGCGCATCTTGCCGCATCTGTCAAAATATAGAATGGCCGAAACCTTCCGCAAGGGCCAAAAGCCGTTTGCGGCCGTTTTGACTTGCTCCGATTCGCGGGTGCCGGTCGAGCATATATTCGATGTCGGCGTCGGAGACCTATTCGTGGTCAGGGTGGCCGGGAATATCTGTTCGGAGGACGAGCTCGGCTCGCTCGAATTCGCGGTCGATGCGTTGGCGGTGCCGCTGATCGTGGTTCTCGGGCACACCCGCTGCGGCGCGGTAAAGGCGGCTTGCCAGGGCGGCGGGAAAAATAAAGCCGTGGCCGTTATATTGGAAAAAATAAGGCCGGCGGTGGCCAGGGCGAAGAAAACGTGCCTTACAAATGACGGCGACGAATTGATCGACAAAATGATTATCGAAAATATAGGCTTGGCGATCGAAAATCTGCTCGCCTGCGGCAAAATAATCGAAAATCTCTTTCGGCAAGCGGTCGCATCCGGCTGCAGGGCGCTCTTTATCGCGTGGAAAACGGCCGAATCGAATGGCTGGACCTTTAGGCTGCCTATCGGCTGTTAGCCGGATTGTCACGATGCGATTCGGCGCCCCCTTGCGCCCTAAAACATAGCGTTTGCCTATCGCCCGTAATCCACATCAAGAAAATCTGGCCGGCCGATCCATTGCGATTCCCAATGGTGCCTGCCCAGGGCTGCTTTCAATATCCTGCCAGTAAATAATTCGCCGCCGTCATTGTCGATTGCGTCGTCAGGGGATCGACCCCGGCAACCTGATTCGCCTTCAAGTATTAAATTGACTTTTTATTGCAATATGGCTTTATATTCCATTGCAGAATAGTCTGCATTCATATCGCCCGTTGATTGATGACACTCGGCAGAGCGGAGGTCCCGATGCCTACGAGTTATATGAACAACGATTTAAGCCGGCGCCGATTTATGGGAACCCTGACCGGCGCGGCCGCACTTGCATTGTTGAATTCCGACCGCCGGGCTGTTGCCGAGGACAGCCCGGGCGGGCATATCACCACCGACTACAACGGAAGATTATGCTATAACGAAAATCCTCTCGGCCCGTCGGCTGCGGCCATACAGGCGATCATCGATCAGGCTCCCCTGGCTCATCGCTACACCGATTGGTATGCGGAATCGCTTGTTTCAAGTCTTGCCTCTTATCATCAGGTCTCCCCCAACCAGATAACCTGCGGTTGCGGGGCCACCGAAATTCTACGGTTGTGCGCCATGGCGTTCGCTCCTCCCGGCCGAAACGTGGTTGCGCCTTATCCCTCGTATACCCAATTCATGGGAGATGCCGAGCTGTTCGGCGCCACCGTCCGCTACAGCAATTTGACCGGCAACTACGTCGTCGATCTGGCCGCCGCGCGCAGCCAAGTGAACAGCAATACCACCTGCGTATGTATCACGAACCCGAACAATCCGACAGGGACGTTCCTGAACAGCCAGAGCCTTGTCGATTTCGTCGACAGCCTCCCTTCGGGGGTTTTAACCATTATTGACGAGGCTTATTTCGAATATATCGACAATCCGCAGATCCCCTCGGCGATAAATATGGTTCGCCAGGGCAAAGACGTAATCGTGGTGAAAACGTTCAGTAAGGTTCATGGTTTGGCCGGAGCCCGGATCGGTTATGCTATAGGCCCGGCCAACCGAATCAGTCAGATCAGAGCCAAGCAGATATCTGCGACTGTCTCCAGGCTTTCTCTCGAGGCCGCTCGAGCGGCCTTGGGCGATAATCAACACGTAGTCGATTCGGTGGCGCACGCCCGGAACGCCAGAAATTACTGCTTGCGCGAATTCGAAGAGGCCGGTATTGTTTGCATCGATTCGACGACCAGCTTTTTCATGGTCGATGTGGGCGAGGGAGATTACGTGCGCACGCAACTTGCCAATCGCGGTATCTATGTCAGAACCGGCTGGGGGATGAGCAGCTTCATAAGAGTATCCTGCGGCACTATGGCGGAAATGAGGGACTTCGTGGCCGCGTTGAAAGAAATAGTGCGCGCCTTGCGCAGCGGCAATCGGAGTGACACGGCTCCGAATGCCGTTGACCTGTATCAGGCATTTCCCAATCCTTTCAACAGTTCCACCAACATCACGATAACGATTCCCCGCGCGCAAAGGGCGAAATTGGAAATTTTCGATATACAGGGAAGGCTGGTCAGAAAACTTGTCGATAATGAGCTCGGTGCAGGGATGCATCGATTCACTTGGTACGGCGACAGCGAATCGGGCGGCGCTGCGGCATCCGGACTATATTATTACCGACTCATATCCGACGATAAATCAATCACCCGGCGGATGCTTTTGCTGCGTTGAAATAAAATTCGGTCGTTAGGGGCAGGGCATTCCTGCTTGCCATAATTTACCCGCATTTATTATATTGATTCATGCCGCCCAAAAAGCTCAATCCGCCGCCGCGGTTTCAGTTGGCGATGCTGCCCACGCCGATCGAGCATTTCGGCTTATCGCCGGCTCCCGATTCCGGAATCGACATCTTCATTAAACGGGACGACCTAACCGGTTCCGAACTCTCCGGCAATAAAATCCGCAAGCTCGAGTTTATCCTTTATGACGCGCTCAAAGGCGGGCACGATACATTGATAACCTGCGGCGGAGTCGGCTCCAATCACTGCCGCGCGACCGCCGCTTTAGCCGCCCGCGCCGGCCTCGGATGCCACCTGGTCCTGAAAGGGAAAAAGCCCGCGGTCCCCGATGGCAACCTGCTTCTCGACACGTTGTACGGCGCCGAGTTGCATTTTGTAAGCGAATGCGAATATGAATCCGATATCGATTCCATACTGAAAGAGCATGCAGCCCGACTGTCCCGCAAAGGGCGCAAGCCTTATATAATTCCGGAGGGTGCCTCAAATCCGCTGGGTGTTTGGGGATACTTTCTGGCCGGCATCGAAACGAAAAAGCAGCTGGATAAGGCATCGATAAAGGCGGATACGCTTGTCTGCGCGGTCGGCTCCGGCGGCACATATTGCGGCTTATATCTGGCCTCGTTGTATCTTAAGTGGCCGGTCAGACTGATCGGGTTCGCCGTCAGCAGGGATTGTCTTTATTTTACCAAACGGATAGCCGATCTCGCCCACGCATTCGTCGATAAATACGATCTTCGCCTTAAGCCGAGCATATCGGATATCGAGATAGATGACGCTTATATCGGACCCGGCTACGCGAAAATCGGCGATCGCGAGGCGTCATTCATAAAAGGGATAGCGCGGCACAATGGGATCGTGCTCGATCCGGCATATACGGCGAAAGCGATGTTCGGCCTTTTCGATTACGTCATTAAAGGCCGAATCGAGCCTGAGACCAAAGTGGTTTTCATTCATACCGGTGGCTTGCTGTCGGTATTTCCATACAGAAAATATTATAAATAAGAATGTCCTGATCCGCTGATCAGGTGTACATTCCCATGACAAGAAACGGTCGTATTTTTTAAGGAGGAACACATCATGGGCCACTACGTTACCAAAGAAAACCTCGATCATAAGACAGCGGAATGGCTCGAGCGGATCGCACCCTACAACAGTCATCCGATGACCCTGAATAAAAAAGCGGTTGCCTTGCTGGTGATAGATATGCAGAAATTCTTTCTCGACTCTTCCATGCCGACGTTCACCGAGGGTGGCCTGGCGATCATTCCCAATATCAAAATGCTGATAAATGCTTTCCGTAACGCCGGCCGACCAGTCATTTTCACCAAGCATGTCCACCACCCTGGCAAAATCGACGCCGGCATTATGGAATGGTGGTGGGAGGGGATGTGTATCGAGGGGACCCCGGAAAGCGACGTGCATGACGAACTGAAGCCGCTCCCGTCGGAGAAAGTGGTGTCGAAACATCGCTACTCGGCGTTCTACAACACTGATCTGGAAACGATCTTGAGGTGCCTTAAAATCGAGGATATCGTCATTACCGGAATAATGACCAATATGTGCTGTGAATCGACCGCCCGCGATGCCTACTATCGCGATTACCGCGTCTTTTTCCTGGCCGATTGCACCGGATCGGTCAACGAGCAGATGCATCTGGCCTCGCTTTTGAACTTGGCTTTCGGATTCGCCAAAATAACCTCGGCGGCCGAAATCCGATCGGCGATAGAAGGATAGGTCGATGATACAGATCTGATATTCGAGTCAAGTTGAACTCCTGGAAAGGGATTTATGGTGCAGCATAATCCATTATGAATATGTTCGATTCCTATATGCAATCGAAGTGCAATAATATTCATGTTGGTTGCGCTTTTGATTTGCCTTTTGCCGCAATAGGCGTTATATTTTCGATACTGGTGACGCCTCATTGTTTGGGGGTTGGCAAGGTGTTAGGCGATAAGGCGTTGGCCGGGTGAGGGGGAGGGGAAAAACCAGCCGCCCCGGGGGCGCTTATGGCATACGATTTGCATTGATGCGGATCAAAAGGGGCAACCAGAGGAGATGACAATGCTCTCGAATGGTTTACAACGAGGATTCACCGAAGAAGTAATAAGAAAAACCAAAGACCCGAGATTGGGTCGGGACGAGGGCGGAGCCTACACTTATACCACCAGCGAAAATGTAAAAGTATATTTCGATGATTTTTATAAGTTTCTCGAGAAAACCGAAGCCCGGGCGCTAAGAGACCTGAAAGTCGTCAACGACAAGATAGCGGCCACGCCGCCCGAGTACGAGGAAACACTCGCATTTTTCAGAGCCAAGAAAATCATTATCGAGCAGTTGCTGAAAAATATCCAGTATTATTACACCGACAGCTCGAATATCAGTTCCATAATGACTCCCTGGTGTTTCGGAACCGTGGTGCTCGAAAAAATCGAAATTTATCGCGACCGGATTTCCAAGGGATTGGCTCAAGACCCCAACATTCCCGATTATCCGTTCTACGTGCTTCAATATATGGATGAAATCTACAAGAAAGTCCTGCTGGATATATTCGAGTTTCCGGAAAAAGCGTTCGCCATGCGTTGGCAATATACCGAGTTGCTGAAGCGTTATTCCAAGGTTCTCTCCAACGTATCGAGTTCGCTGCAGAACGTGTTGTCGATGATCAAATCATATGATCGATAAATTTTTGGTGTTATGGTTTTCAAGGGCCGCATGAAGCGGCCTTTTTAAATCCTTGCCTTCCGCTTCCGATATTATTGTCTTTCATAATGGAAATTTCGCATTATATTAACTGACTTTATCGGACCGAAGCGGATAAGGGTTGCCGAAAATGAAAACTTTCGTTACCGGGATTTTCGGATTTGTAGGAAGACATTTGGCGCGGCGGCTGTTCGATAGCGGCCACGAGGTGGCGGGATTCGCTCTCGCGCAAGATATTCAAGACGGCGTATTCCCCACCAAGATACAGGTTACCGAGGGTGACCTTTGCGATTTCGACAAGCTTTCCTGGACGATTCGGCGTCATTCCCCGGATGTGGTATTTCATCTGGCGGCGCTGTCGTCGGTGAAACTTTCTTTCGAAAATCCTACGCAGACGTTCGCGGTCAACGTTATGGGAACGCTTAATCTGCTCGAATCGGTCGTGCGTCTTAAACGTCAGGCAAAAGTGCTGCTGGTTTCGTCCTCGGAAATATATGGCCAGCTGGGTCCCGATGATGTCCCGGTGCGTGAAACCGCTCCTCTGGTTCCAGTCAATCCCTATGGAGTTTCCAAAGCCGCATGCGATATGCTCGGATATCAGTATTTCAAGGCCTATAAAATGCCGGTTTACCGTGTGCGCGCTTTTTCTCATTGCGGACCGGCCCAGGGAACTCAGGCTGTGCTGTCGGATTGGGCTTTTCAGACCGCAAAAATCGAATTGGGTCTGGCGGCGCCGCAGATCAAGGTCGGCAACCTCAAGGTATCCCGCGATTACACCGATGTTCAAGATACGATTGAGGCTTATCTGGCCGTAATCGAGAAAGGTGTTCCGGGAGAGGCTTATAATGTCTGTTCCGGCATCGGCTATCGCTTGGAGGAACTTTTGCAAACGATCATCTCGTTTTCGACCAAGAAGATCGCGGTTATCGAAGATCCATCGCGCCTGCGTCCGGTCGATATTCCGATTTTGATAGGCTCTTGCGAAAAATTGACGAAAGACACCGGCTGGCGTCCGATGAGGGATATCAAATTAACCCTGAAAGAAATGTACGAGTATTGGCTGAACAGTTTGAAAGAATAGCCTGTTTCGCTTGTCGAAAGTCATATTTTCCGCTTAAGGCGATCAAACGCCATATGAAAATTATAAACACCTATCGATAGGAGATTAAATGACACCCACCAAATCAGGAAAAAAGGCAGCGGCATCTTCGGGCCGTGTTTCCAGGCCCCCGGACACTGCCAAAAAACTCGAGGAAAAAATCCTTGACCGCACCGCGGTGATAGGAATTATCGGTATGGGATACGTCGGTCTGCCGCTGGCGGTAGAATTCGGCCGGGTCGGCTATAAGGTGATCGGCATCGATATCAACCCCAAAAAAATCAAGACCCTTAACTCCGGAAAATCCGACGTGGACGATATCAAGGATTATCAGGTGAAAGAACTGGTCGACCTGAAAAGGTTGAAGAACACCACCGACTTTTCTCATCTGAAAAACTGCGATTGCGTTTCGATCTGCGTCCCTACCCCGCTTAATAAGACCAAAGATCCCGATGTCTCCTATATTCTGGCGGCGGCTTCGGAGATCGAAAAGTATCTTCATCCCGGGCAATTGATCGTTCTCGAATCGACGACCTATCCGGGCACCACCGAGGAATTGGTGCTGCCGATTTTCGAACATAAAAACTTCCGCGCCGGTATCGATATTTTCCTGGCCTTTTCGCCGGAACGGGTCGATCCCGGAAACCCGAACTATAACACCCACAACACGCCGAAAATCGTAGGCGGAGTCACGCCGACTTGCACCCGAATCGCCGAGCTGCTTTACCGTCAGATCGTCACCGAGGTTATTCCGGTGAGCTCCACCCGGGCCGCCGAGATGGTCAAGTTGCTGGAGAACACGTTTCGCTCGGTCAATATCGGGTTGGTGAACGAAGTGGCTTTGATGTGCGATAAGCTTAAAATAAACGTCTGGGAGGTGATCGACGCGGCCGCCACCAAACCGTTCGGATTCATGAAATTTTATCCCGGTCCGGGTCTGGGCGGTCACTGCATTCCGATTGATCCCCATTATCTGTCGTGGAAACTCCGATCCCTTAATTATTACGCCAGGTTTATAGAGCTGGCCGGTGACATCAATTCACACATGCCGGAATATGTGGTGGAGAAGGTCGTGTCGGCGATGAACGAACAGAAAAAATCGCTCAAGGGATCGAAAATTCTCGTGCTGGGAGTGGCTTACAAAAAAGATATTTCGGATGTCCGCGAATCACCGGCGTTGGATGTGATAAAGCTGCTGATGGAAAAGGGAGCCGATATCGCCTACAATGACCCGCACGTGCCGTCGATTCGCCTCGATGGTAATTTGCGGTCCAATTCGGTCAGGCTTACGGCCCCGGCGCTGGCCGCATTCGATTGCGTATTGATCGTCACCGATCATTCGACTTACGATTACCAATGGATAGTCGACAACTCGCGTCTGATTGTCGATACACGCAATGCCACCAAAAAGGTCAAGTCCGGACGCAATAAAATCAGGAGCCTGTAAAATCCGATCGTGGTCATCGGCGGTATCTCCGTTTCGGTCGATTTGCGCCGCTGTCGAGTGGTTTTGTTCATGCAACGTGGGGGAATGACTCCCCGCCGCGCTGCATTGAAGTCGGCCGTGCCGGCGATAGTGCCGCTCTTATGGTGAAGTTACGCGTTCGAGAGAAAGCAGCTCGCTTCATTCGAGCTTATTGACCACATCGAGGGCGGCGATTTTATAGCACTCGGCCAAGGTCGGGTAATTAAAGACCGAATCCACAAGGTAATCGATCGTGCCGCCGAGGCTGATAATCGCCTGACCGATATGGATAAGCTCGGTCGCACCGGTTCCTATGGCATGCACTCCCAGCAATTTCTTGCTTTGCCTATGGACGATCAGCTTGAGCATACCGGTGAAATCGCCGAGTATTTGACCTCGGGCGGTCTCCTGATAGCGGCCTATACCGGTCTCATAGGGGATCGCTTTGGCAGAAAGCGTTTCCTCGTTTTCCCCAACATAAGATATTTCCGGAATGGAATAAATCCCATAGGGGAAAAAACCCGTCAACAGCGGACAAGAGTGATCGAATGCGTGATAGGCGGCTTGTCGTCCCTGTTCCATGCTGGTCGAGGCCAATGAGGGAAAGCCGATGATATCGCCGACGGCATAGATATTTTCGACCTCGGTGCGGAAATGGCGATCGACTTTAAGCAGTCCCTTATGGTCGGCTGTCAGTCCGGCGGCAGCCAGATTCAAGCCGTCGATATTGCCTTTCCTGCCCAACGATATCAGCATTATATCGGAACGGATCACTTTTCCGGATTTCAAAGTAACCAACACCTTAATCTTTTCCCCCCGTTCCACCTTCACCGAGTCCACCTCCTCGCCGAGCCGGAAAACCACCCCGGCCTGCCGCATTTGGTGAATCAGCGAATCGACGATTTCGCGATCGACGAATTTCAGCAGCTGTTGGCGTCGATCGGTCAGCGTGACTTGAATTCCGAGAGTGGCGAATATCGAGGCATACTCGAGACCGATAACGCCGCCGCCGATAATCGTGAGGGTTTGGGGCAACTTTTTCAGCGATAGCACCGAATCGCTGTCGAGCGTGATTTCGTCGTCTATCGTCAAATCCGGCAGATGCGCCGGGACAGTTCCCACGGCAATCATTATCTTGTCGGCCGTGTATTGTGCATCCCCCATCGGGGTGGCTACGTTGATCGTGTGGTTATCGATAAAACTGGCCTGGCCGTGCAGCATTTCCACTCCGCTGCGTTTTAGATGAGCCTTGATCACCTCGATCTCTCTGGCTATGACCATATTGCAACGCGAAAGCAGATCTTCGGCGGTGATTTTTTCTTTTACCCGATACGAAACACCGTAAAAAGCGCGTTCGGAATAGCCGGTGAGATTAATTACCGCTTCCCTTATGGTTTTCGAGGGTATGGTCCCGGTGTTAATGCAGACGCCTCCGACTACCACCCGCTTTTCCACCACCGCGATTTTTTTGCCGAATTTGGCGGCGGCTGTTGCCGCTTTTAATCCCGAGGGGCCGGTTCCGATCACGATCATATCATAGTCATATTTCATAAAAACTGCATCCCTGTTTTGATTCTTTCTATATAATCGAACCTCGAATCGGTCGCAACAGCATTATTCGACTCTTTTTGTGAATTTTCCACCGATTCCATAAGGCGGCGAATGTTAAACAACCTTGCAAAGGGCTGTAAAGTGCCCCATAAAACTGCCGAAAGGCTAATGGAAAGAGCAACTTATGCCGGCGCTCGAGTTGAATCGATACATCGAAGATTTTTCCGCCGATTGCCTTCAGATAGGCGTCAGCCCGGATTGCCAATTCATGGCCATGGCCAAGGCCTCGCAACCATCGGTGGTCAGCCTTTGCGATTTAACGGGAAAGGTCTTCCTTGAGCTTAAAGGGCACGTTGGACCGATCCGCGCCATCGATTTTAGTTCCGATGGCAGATTTCTGGCTTCTTCTTCCGCCGATGGGACCGTCCGGATATGGCGGCCGACCGGAGGGCTGGAATCGGTTTTCGATCGTTTCGATTCTCCTCCGGAATTAGTGGCATTTTCGCCCCAGGTCCCCATAATAGCGACCGCCGAACAGGAAGGATTGATCGTATTATTCGATATCGAGGGCAATTATATAGCAACTCTCCATAGCCCCAAAAAAAACATTCGGTCGTTGAGCTGGTCGAGCGACAACGGATTCCTGATGGCATCCTGCGCCGACAAAAATCTTTATCTTTACGATATCACCGAGCAAAGAAAAAAGGTGTATATACACCCGGATGAGGTTCTGGGTGCGGTATTCCCCGAAAACGACGAATCGGATATGCGTTGCGTTTTGACCTTATGCGCCGATGGCCGGTTGAGAAAAATCCCCTCGGGCGGCTCCGGATCGAAAACTATCGCTCGCGTCGAATCTCCGGTTGCGGGACTCGGTTTCTTGCGCTCGATTTCGGTTTTCATCATGGCCGACACCACTGGAACCGTTTCCGTTTATGATCTCGACGGCAAGGAACTGTCGAGTTTGAATGCGCGGTTTGCCGCCGTTAGATTGATACCTTCTCCTGCCCACAGTCGCCTGGCTTTTTTGGCGGGCAAAAGCGCTCTGGCGGTTTACACCGTTTCCGTTCCCGGGCCGGTCGCCCCATAATGGCAAAAGTTCTTTTACGCCGTATTTTATTATTGCTTGATCCTCGGTTATCATTAATTAAATTATATTTCCGCGGAGGCGAAGAAGTGCGATTTAATTGTTTGAAGCTGTCGGCATTATTGATTGCCCTTATGATGTTTTCTTTGAGTTGCGGCGGCGACGAGGCCAAATCGTCTACAGACCGTGAGGCGGCCAGAAAAGAGTCGTTCTCTCTGAAAAGTCCGGCCTTTGCCGACGGCGACACGATTCCCAGGAAATACACTTGTGACGGCGACGATGTGTCGCCCCCTTTGAAGTGGGAAAAACCGCCGGCCGAAACCCGTTCATTAGTGTTGATATGCGAAGATCCCGACGCTCCTCTCGGGACCTGGGTTCATTGGGTGCTTTTCAATATTCCGGCGAATGTCAGGTCGTTGCCGGAGGATTTCTCGATGCCTCGTAACAATATCAAAGAGACCAAGCCGGGGAAAATCGTCGAGGGGATAAACGATTTCAGGCAGTTAGGCTATGGCGGGCCTTGTCCGCCGGCGGGACCGTTCCATCGATATTATTTCAGACTCTATGCGCTAAGCACTTCTCTGGCTTTGAAAACCGGAGCGCTTAAAAGCGATATCGAAGCGGCTATGAGAGGCCATGTATTGGCCGAGGCTGTCATTATGGGGAAATATAGTCGGGCCGCCTCCACCGAGTAACCAATCCTATCCGATCTGTCGCCAAATGAAAGCAAACAATATAAACATGTCGATACTGCGGATTCTTTATCTCAAGCCATCGCAATGACGTTGCGTATGGTTTTGCCGAGCTGCTGCATGGTGTAGGGTTTTTTCAAATAGGCGCGCACGCCTCTTTTCTCCGCCTCGATCACCCTTTCCGATTCCGAATAGCCGCTTGCTATAATGACCTTCGTGTCCGGTTTGATTTTCAGGATTTCCAAATAAGTATCGAGTCCGTCCATGCCACCTTCCATTATCATGTCGAGCACGACGACGTCGAAATCGCCGGCACGCAAAAGCTCGATCGACTCTTCGCCGCTGGAGGCTACACTGACATTGTATCCGAGCGAACCCAGGATTATCGAGGCCAGTTCTCTTTGCTCCTCGAGATCATCCACCACCAGAATTTTCTCGCAGCCGCGGATATCTATCTGTTTCGACTCGCCGGCCTGACCATCCTCGACCAGCGGTAAATAAACTACGAATTCGGTGCCGCTGTTGACCGAGCTGGCGACATCGATATAGCCGTTATGATCTTTGACTATGCCGTAAACAATCGAAAGGCCGAGACCGCTGCCGCTTCGACCCAATTGCTTTTTGCTGTAGAATGGTTCGAAAATTCGTTTCAGGTCGTTTGGTTCGATTCCGATTCCGGTATCCGAAACCGTCAGTATTGCGTATTCTCCTTTTTCGATACCGTCGAAACCGCCCAGAAGTTTATCGACTTTGCTCGAGCGGGTGGATATTCTCAAGATACCGCCGGTGGTCATGGCATCGAAAGCATTTATGACGAGATTCGTCACCAGTTTCGTAAGGTGAAACATTGAGCCTCTGACCATCAGCCGGCCATCGGCGAGATTTATTTCGGTGGATACGGCCTGATGTTTTTTCTGCAGCTGCCGTAGTTCGGGACATTCAACCCAGTTGCGGACGATCGAGTTAAAATCGAGCGTGGTCATTTCATAACGATCGCGCCTGGCCATGGTGAGTAGATCTTGTACCGCCTGAGCCGCTTTCTGCGCCGAGGATTCCATCTTGTCAAGATGGGTCAATGCCGGACTGTCGGCGGAAATCTGGGTTCTTATTATATCGGGATATGCGGTCAGGGGTCCTAAAATATTATTCAAGTCGTGGGCGACACCGCTGGCCAGCATCCCGAGCGATTCCATTCTTTGCGCCCGCGCCAACCGCTCGCGCAACTCTTGTTTGTCCTTTTCCGCCTTTTTCTGCTCGGTGATATCCCTGAAAACCCCCATCGATCCCGTCACATCGCCGTCATGACCGATGACCGGAGCGGCCGATACCAACAGATTGCGAACCTTGCCGTCTTTACGCCTAATGGCCATTTCATATTTGCCGACCGCTTTTCCTTTTCGTGCATTTACCTGAGCGAAAAACAAGGCGCGGTCTTCTTCGACGATGATCTGCGGCAGGTCCAGTTTCAGCAACTCGTCGTGCGTGTAGCCGCCAATTTCACAAGCGGCGGGATTTGCGTAAATGATTTTGAGATCAGAATCAACCACTACCAAGCCATCGGGTATCGCATCTATAAGACTCCGGTTTTTCCTTTCCGATTCGCGCAAGTCATCCTCGGCCATTCTGTACATAATCGCCGCGACTATGTGGGGTGACAGCGCTTCAGCCAGTTGCAAATCCTCCGGGCGATAGGGCTGATTTTCCGTGTAATCATAAACTGCGGCAACGCCGAACACCCCCTCGTCGGATCGCAAGGGGATCCCCAACCACTTGTATGGCACCGGTGGCGCTGAATCGGATTCCCCGGTATCGGCCATCAAATATAATTCCCGACGATCGAAAGCCAACGGCACCCCGGCACACTTCACCTTGTCCGTCAAGGTTTTTATCAATCGGTGAGCCTGAAAATCCGTCCCAATTACCGAATCCATCAAAACAGGAAATGATACTGCGCCGGTTCGGTGATCGTATAGCGCCACGATAAAGTTGGGGGCATCCATTAAAGAAGAAATGGCGGATTGTACGACATTCAACATCTTTTCCATGTCTTCGGATTTCAATGCGGCTTCCAATATCCGTAAATGCGCTTTCTGCACCGATTCCAAACGCTTGCGCTGATCTATGTTGCGCACTAAGGCAAGAAGAACATCGGCGCCGTCGAGATGAGCCCGGCGAAGGTTGACCTCAACCCAGAATGGCCTGCCGCTTTTATCTTTGGCCGGCCATTCGAATAGTTGAGGACTGCCGGCCGCGGCCGCTCTAATCAGTTTAAGGGCGTTTTCATCATTGTAGGAAGGGAGATTGGCGGTCAACTGAGCGACCGTCATTTTTTTAGCCTCTTCCGCGGTATAGCCGTACATGGCGCAAAAACAGCGATTCACGTTCAGAATGGCGCCGCTGTTCATATCGTGCACGAAAACGGCATCGTTTATTTCATCGAATGCAGCCATATAGCTTGCGCGAGATTCGTTTCGATCGCTGGGCGGGGTCGAGTCCGATGAAAGCGGCTTTATCAGAGATTGAAGTCCATGATCTATCATCTTATACACCTTTACAAAGGTGCGAAACCGTTATGGGAAAGTTATCCCCATGGAATTATTCGGCAATGGGCAAACGATGTGAAGTCCGGCAGATAAAAAAAATAGACTTGAGCCGGTGCCGGCTGTTGCATTTTGAAAAGTTGCGCCCGCCTGTTATAAATCAGTCGACCGCCCAGTCGGCCCCGGCTGATCCATAAAAGCGAAGATTACTGGACCGTGACCGATCCATGCATCGACGGATGAAAAGTGCAATGATAAGTGAATACGCCGGCGCTGTTGAATGTGTGTGAATAGCTTTGCCCGCGGTTCAACGTCGGGCTCGCCAACTCGTTCCCGCTATCCGAGGTCACGGTGTGCGGCGCACCATCGTCATTGCGCCAAGTGACAGTCGTTCCGACCGCCACCGTCCTCGATGTCGGATTGTAGGCGAAACCGGAGATGAAAACCGAATTCGGTGGGACGACGGCTCCTCCGCCGCTTGAGTTCGTCGATTTCTTGCCGCATCCGGCCGCAAAAACGACGGCGAGAACCGCCAGAATGCATAGACTCGATTTCGCAATGAATGGTCTCGTGGACATAATACCCTCATGGTTTGAATTCGCTATGTAATCGTGCAAACCAGCCGGAGACGCCAGCGGTTCCTGATATGACGATTCCGGAAATTCCAATGACGCGGCCGACCTATTCCACCCGACAGAGAAAACCTTTGAGATATTCGGATTGGGGAAAAGAAAAAAGCACCGGGTGATCCGGGGCTTGGTGCATCTGTTTAATTATCTGAACCTTGCGATTCGAATCGGCGGCCGCCCAGCCCACGGCCGTGCGGAATAATCGCCAATCAACCGCTCCCGAACAGGAGAAAGTGGCTAGATATCCGCCGGGATTCACCAGTTTCAACCCGAGCAGATTGATATCCTTGTAACCGTTTATTGCTTTTTCGAGATTGCTCTTGGAGGGGGCGAATTTCGGCGGATCGAGTATCACCAGATCGAAAAGGCGGTTTTCGTCCCGCAGCTTCCTTAAATAATTGAAAGCGTCGGCGTTGATCAGTTCAGCGGAGCTTTCAGGCAAATGGTTGAGCCGTAGGTTGCAGTGGGCCTGGTCCAGAAAGGAGCCCGAAGACTCTACCAAGGTACTATGCACCGCCCCATGCGAAAGGGCGGTAATCGAGAAGCCGCCGGTGTAGCTGAAACAATCGAGCACCCGGCTATCGGCTGCCAAGTCGGCCACCGCCAAGCGGTTATCGCGTTGATCGAAATACCAGCCCGTTTTCTGACCGCCGATTAAATCAACCTCATATGACAATCCATTTTCTCTTATGATCATTCTGGAAGGCGGTGATTTTCCAAAAAGGAGTTGGGATTGTTGAGGCAATCCCTCTTTTTTCCGCGCCGGGATATCCGCCCGCTCGAAAACGCCCTCCACTTTTAACCGGGCGGTTAAAGAATCGACGATTTCTTTTTTGAATCTTTCCGTTCCGGCGGTGACAAACTGCACTATCAAAAAGCTGCAATATAGGTCAACCACTAATCCTGGTAGGAAATCAGACTCGCCAAAGATCAGGCGGCAAGAGTCGGTTTTCGGGGAAATTATGTTTCTCCGCCGAGAGATCGATTCGGCGATCCGGGCATCCCACCATGCAGCATCGATTTTTGCGGTCTCGTCGAATTCGAGGAGGCGCACCGCAATTTGGGATAGTGGATTGTAATAACCTTGCCCGACGAAATCGCCGTTTGAATCAACCACCCTAACTATATCGCCCGCTTGCGTTTTCCCCTCGATTGAAGCGATGGCGCCGGAGAAAATCCAGGGATGGTGAAATCGCACTGTGCGATCTCGCCCTTTTTTCAATTTGATGACAGCCGATTCGGTCATAATGACACCCGTCGAATCATATTATACGGTCCATTTGAATGATGACAAGCGGCATTTGTGTTATATCGCTGAACTTGAGATCGCGTCGCAATCGGCAGGCCAATTATAATTCTAATTATATCATGGACTTGTGGTCTAAATTAGGAAAAAAAATAGCTTTGGCGGTTTTTGGAATTTATATTGCTTGAATCGGCGATTGTTCAATTTTTGACCGGTTGCCAAAAATCGAACATCGTCAAGTGGATTAGATGGCGGAAGAAAAGCGAAGAGTCACTTTTCGAAAACCAGACCGACGGATATCGTGTTGACGAACAGACGGTTGTCGAATTCTAAAAAAGCGATGCAGAAAGCTTGAATTTAAGGTGTGCATTTTGCAACAGTTTTTGGATATGACGTCAACTTTGAAATGCGGAAGGTGAAGACAAGATGAAACATGCGAGGATTTCCGTATTTCTGGCTTTTATATTTGCGGTTTCGAATGCGTTTTCCCAGTGGCAAGCGTTCACCGTTGATAACAGCCCGCTGCCCACTGATTATTTGATAAGCCTGACGATCGAGCCTGACAATCAAGTGATGGTGGGCACGCAGGGGCGCGGTTTGGTCGTCAAAACGGGTGGACAATGGCGCATTCATGACCGGAATTCGACCGGCGTTCCGATCAATTATCCTTTGCATATACTATCCGTGGGGGACACGTTATTCGTGGGCACCGCCTCGGGGGACCTGGATCAATTCGCATTCGGCGAAGGAGTGTCGGTTCTCAGATTATCGGATTCCACCTGGAGGCGTAACGACGCCGGAATCGAGATCAGTCCTATCGTGACCGGTATGATATCGACCCCCGCTTATCGGGCGATAGCCACCTATGGCGGCGGCATCACCTTGTTCGATTCTCAGGGGTGGATCAGATATCAGGCTCAATATCGCACTGAATTCAGCTACGCCGATTCGCAGATGCAGACGTTCAAGGTTCCCATCGGAACATATCTTCCCACCGATTACATCAAGGCGATCGATTATGACGCTGGAAATAATATCCTCTGGATCGCCACGCTCGACGGTGGTGCGGTGGCATATGACGGCGCCACCTGGCGGAATTACAACACCGGCAACAGTGGTTTGCCCTCGAATAGAGTTCAATTGATCAAAACGAATAATTTCAACGGCAAAGTATATTTCGGCAGTTTCGGATTCGGCCTGACCGAAAAAGACGGAGATAACTGGACCCGTTACACCAGCGCCAATTCGCCTCTGGTCGCCGATTATATCTACTCGATGGAAATCCGGCCCGATAACGGCGATCTCTGGATCGGCACCAATTACGGGATCAGCGTGCTTTCGGATTTGTTGCAATGGCGCTCATATCTGCCGGGTGATTCCGGCCTCGTATGGGGTCAATTTTACTCGGACATCGCCTTCGATTACAACGGCAATGTGTGGGTCACCAGTTTCGGTGGAGGAATGGCCTGCAAGAGAATCGTTATCCCGGAGGAGCCCGAAGATACTTTGTCGGTGCACGTGAATAAGTTAAAATTTTTCCTGAGGTCTCCCCGACGCAGCGATATCACCTGGCTGGATGCGGCGATAGAACCGGAGGTGCCGCTGAACGACAGCGATTCCGTTTCCGTAACCGTCAGCTCTTTCCACGGCGACGTATATCGCTGGCAGCGGACGTTCGAGCCGTTCACCCGCATATTTCACTGGAACGGCACCGACATTTATCTTGCCGCCATCGATGGTTCTTTGGTGTTGATGAGGTATCGATATAATCTGAATCGTATAAATCTATATCTGATCGATTGGCGAGGCTCGGTCAATGCTGAGAATATACAGAATTGGCTTGATGTAAGAATCCGTCTGGCGGGCTTCGTGGGCCATCAGCTGGTTGCCATCGGCCCCGCCGATCCCACCGCGGACGCCGACGCCGACACGATCACCCACGACCCGGGAGACTTACTATGGTCGTCGGAGTTCGCGCCCGTGATAACCGAACTTGACGAGGAAGATTGGTCGGCCGTCCCTGAAGATTTGTCTGTCCGGGCGGTGTATCCGAACCCGTTCAATTCCCGAACGACGGTTTCTTTCGAGTTGACCCGGCCGGCGGTGGTGACCCTCGATATTTTCGACCCGCTCGGAAGGCTTGCGTTCACGAGCACGAAATCGTACGAAGCGGGGCGTCAGACATTGAGCTGGAACGCTGATGCGATGTCCTCCGGCGTCTATTACTATAAACTGAGCGCAGTCGGCATCCAGCGTATAGGCAAGTTGACCCTGATAAAATGAGCGGGCAGTAAAAAGCCGTGGTGAAATCGAGCGTTGTTCTTGGGGGATTTCCGGGTCGATTTATCGAGGCATGACGCAAAAAAACCGAATTCGGGTTTCGATTACGACGATCTGGATTCCTTGGATTTTTTGGGGGATCCGTTCGGCGATTTTCCGCTGAGTGGGGATTGTTACGAATTTTCTTTTTTTCTTTTTATCCCGTCCGTTCGAAAAATTTTCTCGAATTGATTCCTCTGGACTTAAGATATTCTATCTGTAGTTTTCTGGCTGTGCCGTTTTGGTTATATTCGGCTACCAGGTCATAGACGGTCTGTCTTAGTTTGAACGCCTTGTCTTTGGCCTTGGGCGACGGCGCCATGAGGGAAAACAACGCCAGACAGATATTGGTGGCCATATTTTCGGGATAGACGCCATACCACCAAGGCCGACATGACGCCCAAAAGAAGCCGCACGAGGGAGCGGCCGCGCTCAACGCCTCCCGAGCCCGGATATGCTGAAGGTCGCCATTGGCCGACGCGTTTTTTATTTCATCCATGGCCAAACGATATAATTCCCAAAGGGTCTGATGAATTTTATTTTGGGGGTCATTCCAGGTATAAAACAGTTGCCTGCTTTTCAGTTCCTCCGGCGTCGAGGTCCAATCGGAAGCACGGGGACGGCAATAATCTTTCTTGCGCACATGAGAAAGAAGCTCCGATACCGTAAGAGGGACCAACTGCGGATGCTGATACAATTGACTCAACAGCTTATGCCTGTCTTTGATATGATGGCCGAAATGTTCGACATCCACCGCGGTGAAAACGTAACGCGGCTGCGATCCCAGCGCCAGCTTGGCGAAATCATCGGCGCTGCCTACGTCATCACGGGAGAAAATCGAACCCGCCAGAGCCTCGGAAAGTCGTCGATTTCGCGGCACCAGTATGAGGCCGCCGGCCGATTTATCCATGTAGAGCCTGTCGAATATCGGCTGACCCAGGCTGCCATGAATCGCGATCTCATCGACCGCCAGCCAGCGGCAACCATGGCGCACCGCGGTCTTGGCCACCTGCGTTTCGTAAGCCAGCTCTGGCGAGTACAAACCCCGTGGAACAAAAGTATAGCCGAAATAGCGCTTTCCCACCTTTTGGTTCAAAGTTATCTGCCTTTCGACTTCCTCCTCGGGGTAAATAGGCATGATCAAATGAAATTTTGGAGTCAACGTCAGCTCGATCCGCCCGATTTCGGCAAGCGCTCTTAAACGTGTGATAAGATCGCCGAAACCGGTTCTTATCAAAAGTTCGATTGTGCAAGCCGGGATATTGATGGTGGCTTTGGCGCTCTTGATATTTTCAAACAACGATATGACCGGCCTATAAGCCTCGTTGACGATCGTTTCCAGCAGGTTGCGGTCTTGATCGGGCGGCTGATAGAAGTGCAATAGGTTGGGCCAGAAAACGGATTTTCCCTGGTTTTTCGCCTGGTCATTTTTTTCCATGATGATATAGAAAGGCAATCGGGGCGGATTTGTCAAGGAATCATGCGGGCTTATTCCGATCGCGATCGAGTCCGAAGATTTTTCCGCGATCGCCGGCGCGATTAATGACACAAAAAAGCCGTCATATATGTTTTATATAACAGGGAGAGAATTTTGCTTAACGGAAATATGGGTGCCGACCAAAAATTAATTTATTGCCTTGATTGGCAATCGGTTAGAACGGACGACAAGGCTTGACAAATCGAGCAAAGGCAATATATTGGGATATAAATGCTTGACCGCAATAAATCTTTTTCGGGAGTCATGATGAGCAAATCGTTTTTGGTCTTGTTCTTTATTTTTGCAATTCAGATCACCGGTATGACACAGGCATTGCCGGATCGATACCATACGTACCAGGAAGTTTTGGACACGCTGGCAACTTTGCGCGATGCTTTTCCTGAGATTTTGGTCTTAGACACGATGGGGTATTCGACCCGTGACAGTATCCCCATGTTGCGGCTGAAAATTTCCGATAATCCGGCGATAGATGAGGACGAACCTGCGGTGTTTTATTGCGGCGGCGTTCACGCCGATGAGGTGCTCGGGGTCGAGGTGGTCCTCAATTTTGCGCAGGATATAATCCGCCGTTATTCCCAGGGGGACACTCAGGCGATCAGGTATATAAACACGTTCGAATTGTTCGTCGTGCCGTTCATAAATCCCGAAGGCCACCTTGTGGTCGAACAGGGGAATCTCGCTTGGCGCAAGAACAAATGCGACAATGATCGAAATGGAATATTCGATTTCCATGACGGGGTCGATAACAACCGCAATTACGATTTCGGCTGGTCTATCGACACCGATCCCGCGGCCACCACGCCGGAAAGCCTTATGTATCGAGGACCGGCTCCATTCACCCAAACGGAAAATATCGCCATGGCGGCGTTCGCCTGGAAATATCGTCCTATCGTCGCCCTGGACTACCATTCGCCCACCTATGGTCGCTCCGAGGTGGCCTATTATCCGTGGTATTGGTATTCCAATCAGGGCGGGCATGGGATGGCGCCGGACGAGGCGTTGATGAAACAAATCTGCGACGCTTTCTGTCTAAGGATCGTCAATGACGCCGGCGATTCATGCTACGAGGCTCGCCGGGCGTTGGTGGACAAAGGCGATCTCAAGACATATTTTTACGGCAATTTCGGCACTATCGCCTTTTCGGTCGAGGTTTCCGATACGACTATTCAGAATCCGGCCATGGTCGATGGGATAGTGGCCCGCAACCTGCCGGGGCAGTATTATTTAATGAGCCGCGCCCTGGGGCCGGGGATCACCGGTATAATCCGCGATTCGATCACACTCGAGCCGCTCGAGGCCGAGGTTCAGGTGCTGGAACGGATCAATGCCGATATCAATCCGCGCTTGTCCCGTCCTGATTTCGGACGCTACCGCAGAGTCCTGGCTCCCGGCAACTATAACCTGCGTTTCCTGAAAAGCGGTTACCGCACTAAACAAGTGGCCGTCACGGTCGGGGCGAATCAACCCACCGAGGTCAATGTATTGCTGGGCCCGATTAACCCGAGACCTCCGGCTCCGCAACTCATTTTTCCGGCGGCCGGGGATACACTGCATCCGGATACCGTCGATTTCGATTGGAGCGATTCGCCATACGCAAGCAGGTATTTGATAGAAGTGGCGCTTGATACGATGTTCAGTTGGCTTGTCCTGCTCGATTCCAATGTCGCCGCTTCCGGTTATACTTCCGGATTCACGTTCGACGACGGCCGCTACTATTGGCGGGTCAAGGGCGGCAACAATAACGGCTGGGGACCGTATTCGAATAAAGGAGTTTTTTTCGTCGAAACCCAATCGGGGTTTGAGAACGACGTCATTCCCGGAGAGTGGCGTTTGCACCAAAATTACCCGAATCCTTTCAATCAAATGACCAAAATCATGTTCGATTTGCCCGACGAGGCCGCAGTCCGGATCGATATTTACGATATCACCGGTCGCCGTATCGCCTCTCATGATTTGGGAACGATTCCCGAAGGACGCCACGATTTTAATTGGAACGGCTTGGACGAAGGCGGAAACCCCGTATCCTCCGGAATTTATTTCTATAGAGTGCAGGCCGGAGAGAACGATTTTGCCAGAAAGATGCTATTAATAAAATAGAAAAGAGGGCTAAGTCCTGTTGTTTGGAGGAAATGAGAGTATGAAAAAGAGCATTTTGATTCTTTGTATCATTATTGGGCTGAGCCTAAGCGCTTATTCTTCGCCGCTTCTGGATCTTATTCCCGACACGCTCAAATTCGGTTATGTATCCGAGGGCGGCAGCCATAGCCGGCAATTGAAGCTGGTTAATATCGGCGATCAGCTCGCAGTTATCGATTCGGCGATTTGCGATCCCGCTTATCGGCCGCATTTCCCGGCGAATCCGATACCGCCGGGCGACACGGTCGAAATCGCAATAGAATTCCGGCCTACGGAAACCGCCGATTTCAGCGGGGTTATTGGTTTTCATTACAATAACCAAGCCAATCCGGTAGTGTTCCTGACCACGGTCGCCCGGGGTGTGCGCTCGTTTTATCCGGGCGAGCCTATATGGATATATCAGCATATCGAGGACGTGGTCTGCGTGGCCGCCACCGAGGATTACAACGGTGACGGATTCCCGGATGTAGTGGCCGAGGGATTCGATGCCGGCGCCACCGGCGATAATCTGGTGTGCTTTTCGGGTTCCGGCGATGGCAATCCGGATGTGCTTTGGTCGGCCAGACCTATCGGCGGGCCGTCGAATTCCGGTGGTTGGGGCGATGCCTGCTTGAATTACGGCAGCGATCATAACGGCGACGGTCGGGGTGATATCTTGCTCGGGACAGCCTGGGGCAGCCGCTCGGTGTTCGTGATCGACGGCATGACAGGCCAGACGATTTGGTCATTCGACACTTATCAAAACCCGCCATCGGGATGGGTCTATTCGGTGGTCGAGGCCAACGATATGAACGGTGACGGTGTTCCCGAGATTTTCGCCGGAGCGGGAAGCGATTGCGATAAGGTGTTCTGTTTCGATGGCGCTACGGGTGCGGTGCGCTGGCAGAAACAGGCCGAAGATGCGGTTATGTCGGTCGCCAGGTTGGCTGATATCAACGCTGATTCCAGTGACGAATGCGTTTTCGGATCCGCCGATAACGGTCGCAGAATGTATTGCGTATCCGGGGGTTCCAACGGCAACGGTGTCAGCTTGTGGGAGTTCAATATTTTGCAATCTACTTATTGCGTGACCACGATCGGCGATATCAATAACGACGGTTATCGCGACGTAATCAGCGGAACCTGGGCGGTAGGCTCCACGCCGAGCCGCGTTATCGCCTGGAACGGATACAGATTCGGCAACGGCCAGGTTCTCTGGCAACGTTCGTTCGCCAGCTATATCATGCGGGTGGTCGCCTGCCCCGACTTGAACGGCGACGGTATCGAGGATGTTTTGGTGGCTTCGTGGGAGAATTCGGCGTATGCGCTTTCCGGCGCCGATGGGTCGATACTGTGGATGGCATACGGCGGCGATGACGTCTGGGCGATCGATTACACGGCCGATGTCACCGGTGACGGGATAGTCGAGGTCATTTACGGTTCTTTCACCGGTCAGGTGTTTTTAGCCGACGGATCCAACGGCAACATCCTTTGGAACTGTCCCACTGGTTACAAAATTTTCAGCGTTCGGGGCATCGGCGATGTCAACGGCGATGGCTTAGCCGACGTGATCGCCGGCACCCAGTTCTTGAACAATGTGGGCGGCAAGGTGTTTCTCATTTCCGGCGGTCAAGCAAGCACTTCGATTTCAGATCACGAACTGGCGGTACCCGATCGAATTTCGCTTATAAGCTATCCGAATCCGTTCAACAGCAGCACGGTTGTTAAATTCTCTTTGCCGGAACCTGCCGTGTATAAGCTTGGAATTTACGATATTGCCGGGCGACTCGTCGCTGAGTTCGAAGGCGAAGGTGTAGCCGGTGAGAACAGCCTGACCTGGGATGTTTCCGGCAGGGATGGGATTTCGAGCGGAGTTTATCTATTCAGCCTCAAGGCGGGCCGGGAATCGGCCGGTGGAAAGGTGACGTTGCTGAGGTAAAGGAGAGTATCGGAACATCGTTATAACTCCGACGCCAGTCGTTGGAAGTTCAGTTTTATCAGTCCGTTTAGTTGAGTCGGTGGGGAATGGCTATTGCCGGAAGGGGAATGATTTCATATTATTAGGAATTGACGCTATTTTGAAATATGATGTAGATTATTTCCGGTGCGGAAGCCCCCGATTTGCAATTCCGCCACATACGGCCTGGATTTATCCCGAATATTTTTAGACAGCAAAGGCATATACCGCGCATGTAATGATTCGTTATGTTCACGGGCATGCCTTGACCTGCCATAAGCCCCTAATTATTCAGATTTTTTTACGGCTGGTTTTTGTCTAATAGCTTTTCCCGTATCCCCCTACTTCACCCCCAACTGCCAGAACAGAAAGGCATACTCGTCGGCGTATTTCTCCAGCTGCAGCGAAAGCGGCATCCCCCAGCCGTGGCCGGTCTTGCGTTCCATATCGAGCAGAATTGGGGCGGTGCCGGTGGTTGCCGCCTGCAACGCCGCCACCATCTTGCGGGCATGCAACGGATGAGTCCGCCAATCGGTCTCGCCCGATTGGAACAGCGCCGCCGGGTAGGCGATATTGTGCCGTATATTGTGGTAAGGCGAATAAGCCAATAGAAAATCGAGTTGCGTCGAATCCTCGGAACTGCCGTATTCCGGGATCCAGTATCTGGCGATATTGAACATATGATAACGAACCATGTCCAGTAACGGTGCGCCGCAGACCACCGCCCGGAACAGTTCCGGCCTCTGCACCATAACCGCTCCCACCAACAATCCTCCGTTCGAACCGCCCGAGATCGCCAGTTTCCCAGGGTTGGTATAACCGTTCGCGATCAGCCATTCGGCGGCGGCGATGAAATCATCGAATACGTTCTGCTTTTTTTCCAACATACCCGCTTTGTGCCACTCATCGCCGTATTCGCCGCCGCCGCGAAGATTAGGCATGGCGTAAACGAACCCGTTCTCCAACAGAACGAACGTGGTTGACGAAAAATAAGGCGTCATGGTGGTGGTGAATCCGCCGTAGCCGTAAAGCAAAGTCGGGTTTTTACCGTCGAGCTTGATTCCCTGCTTATGAACCACGAACATCGAAATCGGCGTCCCGTCTTTGGATTTATACCATACCTGTTTCGTTTCGTATCCGGAGGGATCGATCTTGACCGGATTGCGATGATAAAAAACCAGTTCGTTTTTCGGCAAATCATAGCGATAGATCGTGTAAGGAAAAGTAAACGAATGGAAGTCGATATATATTTCATCATCGTTCCAACGTCCTGAAACCCCGTTGACCGAACCGAGTGTCGGCAGCTTGATCTCGTTGACGAAACCGCCGTCGGGACGAAAAACCTTGACCGTCGAATAGGCGTTATGCAGATACAACAATATAAGGTGCCCGTTGACGGCATAGAAGTTTTCAAGAATGTCGTTCGATTCGGGGACGATCGTCTTCCAGTTTTTGCGTTCGGGTTTGTTCAGATTGATCAGGATAATCTTGCCGTACGGGGCGTTTTCGTTGGTCATCACGTAAAAATTGCTGTCGATCGCCGCGCCCCTGTATTCGAATTTGAATCCGCTGATTATCGGCTTGATTCCCGATTCTCGCGCAAGCGGCATGTAATAAACCTCGTTTTTCCTGCTCGATCCGAGGTAGCCGTAAATCAAGAGATGCTTTCCATCTTCCGACAACTGGGCGCTCAACCCGAGTTCTTTTATATCCGGCCGCTCGTAAATCAGCCGATCCTGCGTCATGTCGCTTCCCAGCCGATGGAAATAGATTTTATCGAAATAGTTTTCGTCGCCCGGGGGCACGGTTCCCGGCGAAGGATTCCTGGTGTAGAAAAATCCGCTATTGTCGTTCAGCCAGGCCACCGAGGGGTAACTCGTATCGGTGATGGAATCGGGCAGATCCTGTTTTTTTTCGATGTCGCGGATTCTTAACACGCCGCGCTCGGCGCCTTTAAGCGAACGCCCATAGGCTATGTAGCGTCCGTCTTTCGATGCCTCCCAGTGGTCCATGGCCACGGTACCGTCCTCGCTCCAAGCGTTGGGATCGATGGCCACGGACGGCGTGTCGGTAAGATTTCCTGCAGTATAGATTACGCCGTGGTTTTGCAGGCCGTCGTTTTTCGAGAAAAAATACCGTTTGTCGCGCTCGATCGGCATGCCGGTCTTTGGATAATTCCAGATTTCCTCGAATCTGGCTTTCAATCTTTTTCGCTGCGGCAATTTATCGAGATATGATATGGTCAGGCGGTTTTCTTCATCGGTCCATGCTTGAACATCGGCGCTGTCGGTGTATTCCAGCCAACGATATGGATCGCGAATAATTTTGCCGAAAAGGGTATCGGCCGCATCGACCGTTTTGGCGGCCGGATAGGCCGGGCGCACTTCGGTTTGCGAACAGGACAGAATATTTGAAATCAAGGCAGAGGCGATAAACAGAATTATCGATATTTTTTTTCCGAGATCAATCATTTGCGGCTCCTTCGGCGTGGAAAATTTTTGCATCGGGACCGTAATTATTTTTTTTCGAGGCTTTTCGGTGGTCGGCCCTTGATTAAACGTTTGATTCTATGATTCCCTCCAGCTCGACCAGCGCCTGCGGCACCATCGACATTATGTCGCCGGCGATCAAGCCGCGACCGCCGATATCGGCGACGGCGATATCCCCGGCCAGCCCATGCACGTAGTTGGCCAGAATAGCGGCTCCATCGGCCGGCATTCCCTGCGCCAGAAAACCTCCGATAAGACCGGTCAAAACATCGCCTGAACCCGCGGTGGCCATGCCGTCATTGCCGGAGTAGTTGATATGAATATCGCCCGAGGGGAGAGCGGTGAGCGTCGGCGCTCCTTTGAGTACCAACACCAAGTTGTATTCGGCGGCGAATTCCGCGGCCATTTCAAAACGATTTTCGTTTATCTGGGCGATGGATTTTCCGGTCAACCTGGAGAACTCCCCGGCGTGAGGTGAAATCACCAACGGGCCGCGATGTTCTTTTAGAATTTGGGTATTCCGGGCGATGATATTCAACGCATCGGCGTCGAGCACGGCCGGTTTTTCGATTTCGCGCACCAGTCGTCCTATCAATTCCGCGGTTTCGTGATGAGTGCCGATCCCTGGACCGATGGCCACGGCATCGGCGGCGGCGATATTGCGCCTGATTTCGCCCATGCCGCGCAAAGCGAAATGACCGCCCTTCTTGACATCGGGAAGCGGTTTGCTTATAACCTCGGTCGATTTAATTTCGATAATCGGATTAAGTGATTCGGGAATGCCGAGAAAAACCAATCCGGTTCCGCAACGCAGGGCGGTTGACGCCGTCAAAATCGCCGCTCCGGTATAGCCGGTCGATCCGGCCAACACGAATAATTTTCCGTAATTTCCCTTGTGAGCGTCGGGTCGCCTTTCCGGCAACAACCTTGCGGCCTCGAGCCTGCGCACCAGATGTGTCTTGATATCCTCGGCGATGCCCGGCGGAAACCCGATATCGGCGACCTCGAGAATGCCACAAACCGATTTGCCGGGAAACAAGACCTGGCCGATCTTGGGAAAACCGAAAGTGACGGTCAGGGCAGCCCGCACCGTCGGTTCGGAAAGTTCTCCGGTGGCGCCGTTAAGCCCCGAGGGGCAATCGACCGCCACGACCGGAATATCCGAGCTGTTGATTTTCGCGATTATCTGGTTATAAGGCGGTTTGATTTCGCCCTGAAATCCGGTCCCGAAAATGGCATCGACAATGAGCCAGGTGTCGGTTCTTATTTCATACTGAGAGGCGTCGGTGATTTCCTTTATAGCAATTCTGCATTTGCCCGCCTTCATCATATTTTCGGCTGCATCGCCCTTGACTTCGTCGGCCCGGCATAGCAAGTCGATTTCGACATGAGCCCCGCTTTCTTTCAAGTAGCGTGCCACCACGAAACCATCACCGCCGTTGTTTCCCTTTCCGCAGATCACCGCCACGGTTTTCGATTGCACATTTCCGAACCGCCGCAGGATCGCCTCGAATACCGCGCGACCGGCATTTTCCATCAGGGTTTGGCCCGGTATCCCTTTTTCCTCGATCGCCCGCCGGTCGATTTCCCGCATCTGTTTTGGGGTGCAGATTTTCATGATGAAGTAGTTTATCGTCAGTGCCGAAGGATGTCAACATGAATGCTCGGGGAATTGCGAACCGGTATAAAATGCAGCAGATCGAAATTGATTGGCAGGTTTTCTCTCGGCAATCGACGGAGAGTCGGTACCGGGGGTTCCGACATTCAAGGCATATTCAAACGGTCAACTAACTCGTGGTGCTGCTCGACAACCGAAATCGAGTTATTTCCGTCGAGATGTTTCGTGGGGGATCGGCGATCACCGGGGAATCATGCGCCGGCTGAAGTATTATGATAGCCGGAAATCGATCGCCTGATCGCGATTAAATTCTTCGGCTGAAACAGGCCACCCGTCGGACTCGTGAACGGGATTGTGACCATATCGTTATCTAAGCAAAGTCATTTTCAACGAGCGACTCACCCCAGCACTCTCAACGATTCCGAAATATACTCCGCTGCCGACGGCCCTGCCGATATCATCGAGTCCGTCCCAAATCAAGTAATGTTCGCCTGCGGTGAGCTCCCCGGTGAATAGATTTCTCGCCAGGCGGCCGTTGATATCGAAAATTCGAATCGAAACCTCGCCCGCGTTTTCCAACCTAAATCGGATCATCGTCCGGCCGTTGAATGGGTTCGGATAGCTCCAAAGCGCGGCATCTTTCGGCGTCGGCGGCATCTCATTCAAAGCAGTGAGATTGTTGTAGAAAACAAGCAGGCAGTGTTGCCCGGAAACTCCCATTATCAGGTCGGTATATCCATCGCCGTTTATATCGCCGAAAGCCAGGGCCGTGCCCACGTTCGGCGCGTCATATTGCCAAGAAGGCTCCGGCTGAAATTGGCCGTTTCGATTCAGATATATCCGTAAATGACCGGTCGAAAATTCGACTGTGGCCAAATCGAGATCGCCGTCGGCGTCTACATCTGCCCAAGCGATATCTTGGGTGCCGTGATAAGCGTTCTGGGATTGCCAGATCGGATTCGAACCCGGTATACCGCCTACGTTCGCGTAGATCTGCGTTGGAATGGAACCGCCGATCGCGAGTTCCGGATAATGATCGCCGTCTATATCGCCCCAGGTGATCCCTTTTTGCCCCTGAGTCGTATTCCCCGTCCAACCCGGTGTATTGAGGACCAGTCCGCTGTCGTTGAAATAGACGCAAGAATTGAAATTCACCCATTTGGAGACGGCCAAATCCGGCCAGCCGTCGTAGTTGCAATCGCCCCATTCCACAGCACTCGATATCTCTCTTGCCGCGGAGCTCCAGGACGGCGTCCGCTCGAGATTGCCGCCGTTATTCATATAAATATGCACAGGTCGATAAGGATCAGGTGATGTTCCCTGGTTGGAGGTGGCGACATCGAGATCATAATCGCGGTCGAAATCACAGATCGACGCCCCAGTTGTCCAGGTGGGGTTGTTGGAAGTCCAACCGGGAGTTTGCGAAATGGTGTCTCCCTCGTACCCGAAATAAATGCAATCCGGATCGAAAGTGAAGTCGCCGTTAGCGCAGAAAATATCGGGGTGACCGTCATCGTTTATGTCGGCGATTTTTATGTCCGTGGTGGAACGGGAATCGGTAGACCACCATGTCGGTGCCGAGGGCAATCGGCGATTTGCGTTATAAAGAATAAAATTGCGCCAGTCATCATACGGCGGGTAACTTTGCGAATGGTAACAGCCTACGGCCACATCGATATCGTCGTCGCCGTCGAGATCCGCCGCCGCTATTCCTCCTACCTGCATCCTCAGGTTCAGCGACCAGTCGGGAGCAAGAGAATAAGGCACGATATCGGTGGCGAACGATCCGCCGCCGTCCCCGTGACTATCGAACGTTCCGATTACGGTATCACCGGCGTTTTCGCTTATTTCGATTCTATCATCGGCATATGATAAAGCGATAATTAATAACCCGCATAATAGAGAAGTGACTAAACTTGACCTGAACATACATACTACCTCGTTCTTCGATAAATACCCTGATTGAAATTTAACATGTTTGGGAAAATTGTCAATAACGGACAAACCCAATCGGACCAAAAATATATGGACAAAAACGGTCGGCGATTGTTAAATTCATGGCTGAAGTTTCTGGCCAAAGTAACGAGAACGCGGATATCTCGAGGAATCATTCATGAAGAGAGTCATAGGCAAAAAGTCAAAAGCAAAGGGGGGCGCAATCGCCAGGTCTCGAAAGACCGGTCGATTGAAAACCGCCAAAAAGCGAAGCCGAAACGCCGAATTAAAATCGACCAAACGGGCTAGGCAAACCATCGGGAAGGCTCTGGCCTATGAGTCTTTGAAAAGAATGGTTCAGCTCAGCGATGTCATTCTGGTTGAGTTGGACACCAAGGGAGAGGTCATCTTCATCAATGAAAAAGGGTGCGAGATTCTGGGAGCAGATGCGAAAGACATCATTGGCAGGAATTGGTTTAGCGATTTCATTCCCGAAAGAGATCGCGAAAAAACCCGTGAAGTTTTCGACCTGATTATGAGTGGTCGGCTCGAACCGGTCAATCGTTTCGAAAATGCGGTCAAATCGCGAACCGGCGAGGAGAGATTAATAGCCTGGCATAACAGCTATATTCCGGACCATAACGGCCGTATTTCCGCCACGATAAGTTCGGGTCTCGATATCACCGAATTGATGGATGCGATTAATAAAACCCGGGAAAGCCAGAGGATGCTTTCAACTTTGATGGGAAATCTTCCGGGGATGGCTTATCAGTGTCTGAACAACCCCGAATGGACAATGAATTTCGTCAGCCAGGGATGCCTTGAGCTTACCGGTTATGAGGCCGGCGATCTGGTCGGGAATAAGACGATCGCTTATGGTGACGTCATCATTCCCGAGGACAGACAGATGGTTTGGGATGGGGTTCAGGCGGCTTTGAATGAAAAGCGACCCTATAAGCTCGTTTATCGAATAACCACTCGCAATGGCGAATTGAAATGGGTATGGGAACAAGGCTGCGGCGTATTTTCCGATTCGGGTGAATTGTTTTTTCTTGAAGGGTTCATCACTGATATTACCGCCTTGAAAAATATCCAGGACCGGTTCGAAGCGGAAAAGGAAAAGTTGAACGTGACTCTTCATTCTATCGGCGATGCGGTTATCGCCACCGATATCTACGGCCGAATAGAATTAATCAATCCGGTCGCGGAAAAGTTGACCGGGTATTCCAAAGAGGAATCACTGGGAAAGCCGCTTAACGACGTTTTCAGGATTATCAACGAGGAAACCGGGCAGCCGCAGGAAAACCCGGTGGCCAAAGTTCTGCGGTCGGGTATAGTCGTCGGTTTGGCGAACCATACCGCGCTCATTTCCCGCGACGGAACCGTATATCCGATCGCCGACAGCGGCGCGCCGATAAACGACCGACATGGACGGATAATCGGAGTCGTGTTGGTTTTTCGGGAAATCACCGAAGAAAGAAAAATCCAGGAAATGATGGCGCGGGCCCAGAGATTGGAGACGGCTGGAACCGTGGCCGGACAGGTCGCTCACGATTTCAATAATCTGCTGGCTCCGCTGATCGCTTATCCCGAATTCATCAGGCATGAAATCGGGCCGGACAGCCCGGCGATCAAATATATCGATGACATAGAAACGGCATCCCAGAAAATAGCCGAAATCAATCAGCAACTTCTGACGCTCGGCCGCCGCGGACATTACAATCTCGAGCCGCTGAATCTCAATCAAATAGTGCGCCAGGCGGTGATGCAAATTTTCCCGGTGCCCGATTCGCTGAAAATAGAGCTCGACCTTGCCGGTGACATCGCCAACATAAAAGGCGGGGGTTCTCAAATTTTCAGGGTGATTTCCAATCTGATAACGAACGCCCGTGAGGCCATGAACGACGGCGGCGTATTGACCATTAAAACCGAAAACTATTACGTCGATCAACTCGAAGGCCGATTCGGGATGGTGCCGAGAGGTGAATACGTCCGGCTGACGGTAAGCGATACCGGGCCGGGAATACCCCAGCATATCATGCAACGGATTTTTGACCCGTTTTTCACCACCAAAGTCGCCGATCGAAGGAAAGGTTCGGGGCTGGGTTTGAGCGTGGTCGATGCCGTGGTAAGCGATCATGGCGGATTCATCGATCTGGAGAGCGAAGATGGCAAAGGAACGTCTTTCTATATCTATTTCCCGATCACCCGGGAGGCCATCGAAATCGACGACTCCGATGATATTCCCGGCGGTTCCGAAAAAGTGTTGATTATCGATGACGACGAGATGCAAAGGTCGGTCTTGCAGAAAATGCTCGCCTATCTCGGCTATCAAGTCAAAGCGGTGGATAGCGGTGAGTCGGCGATCGAATGTCTTAAGGTCGAAAATTTCGATCTGTTACTTCTGGATATGGTGATGCCCAACGGAATCGACGGGGCGGAGACCTATCGCAGGATTCTCGAATTCAATCCCGGGCAGAGAGCGATTATAGTGTCGGGATTCGCCAAAAGCGAACGGGTTGCGGAGGCCATGAGGCTGGGTGCCGGGTCATTTTTAAGAAAGCCATTGAACACGAAAGACATTGCAAAGGCGATAAGAAAAGTAATAGATAGAAAAGTTATCTGATTTGTATTCGGTTATTGATATCTGGGGCGATGCATCAACATCTCGTTTTTGGGATTACGGCTTTCCCCGACCGAACTCACGTAAATCGCTTTATCTCCCTGTACCGGGCAGGCATATTCGCACGCGCCGCAGCCGATACACTCCTCGGCAATGACATAGGGCCGACGCAATTTCACCTGCCTACCGTCGGGCCAAATTTGCTCGACCGGCTCGAGCCTTATCGCTTTGGGCGATGTGGGGCACCACTCCTCGCAAACGATACATTCTTTTCCGAAAGCCCAGGGAAGGCAGCGGCCGCGGTCGATAAAAGCGGTGCCGATCCGCACCGGAGGGATTTCTTCATTCCCCGTCTTTTCGATCTGGGTCAATTGTTTTATAGCGCCGGTCGGGCAGCTGTGACCGCATAAGATGCAGGTGTGTTCGCAATAACCGATCGCGGGGATCAGCACCGGGCTGAAAATTCCCTCCCAGCCGGCTTCGAGAATCGCCGGGTGTAAGGCATTCGTCGGGCATATTTTCATGCACTGGCCGCAGCGGATACATCGCGCCAAGAACTCGGTTTCGGGCAGCGCCCCAGGAGGACGAATCAGGCTTTGATTTATATGACGGCTCTTGTCAAGGCCGCTGCGCAAAATGGGGATGGCCGCCGCTCCGGCGATACCGCTGAAGATCAGTTTTCGCCGGGAAAGATCGGGACCTTTTATCACCGGTGAATCGACGGCGAAAAAGCCGAAACTCAAAGCATCGTTGGGGCAGGCCTCAAGGCAGTTCAGGCACACATGACATTCGCTTCGCCGGTGCGGCAATTGCCGATGCGGATTATCGGCGCCCTGACAGCGCAGAAGACATTTGCCGCAATCATCGCATTTCGAAACATCTTTTTTCAGGCCGAAAATGGAAAAACCAGCGAAAATGCCGAGCAATGCGCCGAGCGGGCATACCGCCCGGCACCAGAAACGGGTGTAAAGACGATTACCCGCAATCACCACCGCCAGTATCAGCGCCAGCCAGAATATGCCGTTGTAAAGCGGTTGCTTTTGGGGGAGAAAAAGCGCCTCGGATAGTCGAAAAAGCCGATCACCGAAAAATGCCAGTACCGCAACGCCGGAGTCGAAAAACCAGCCGAAAAGCATCCTCAAAAGCAAAAACATGGCGGGAAAAACGACCAGCCCTATCGAGCGGGCGATCAAGGATATCGGATCCAGCAGGCCGGTCTGCAGACTTCCGAGAATTGCCGTTCCCGCGAAAAAAAACAGAAAATAGTATTTTAGTTTTTGGTAAGGTTTATAGATGTTACGCGTCAGCAGTGATTTCCCCGAACTTTCAGGTTTGAATGACGAGAAAAAATTATTCAGCGAACCGAGCGGACAAACCCAGCCGCAAAAAAAACGACCGAAAATAATGGTCAGGACGACCAAAATAAATCCGAGCGCAAGGGTCTTATAGATTATTCCCGCCGTTACGGCGACCCCGATTAGATTTAGCGGATTCAAATCGAAAAATAATTTCAGCCAGCCGGACGCCTCTGCGGAGTTCCGGTCGTAACTGTATTGTGTAGTGAATATCAACCAGACGAAAAAGCAGAAAAAAAGAGCCTGAGTGAAAATCCTCAGCTTGACGAGCCGACGCATCCGTTATCCTGCTTTATTGTCAAATTTCCCTGACGACGGTCCTGCCGCCGGGCGGGTTCATGTCGCCCAAGCCCCGATCGGCGGCAAGTTTGATAAATCGAAAATCGTCGGGTTTTTTGTTCAAATACCGGCAGACATAGGACTCGGCCGCCACAGGATCGGTCGAAACCACCACCGAATGATAGGCGACCAAATCATCGGGCCGGCCGCCGGTGGGTCCGCCTTTCTGCATCACCCGAGTGGCATCCTGGATAGTCAGCGTCGGTTTGAACAGCCGGGCAAGTTCGGCGATACTGAAATCGATATTCTGGTGCAATTTATTCCGCGGGCCTGCCAAAGCGCCGAACCAGTTTTTCATACCGGCCGTCATTCCCGAGAGCGAATGATGCTTGACCACCGGGACATTGATCAACTTGTCGCATTCGATTATTTTTCGGATGATCGGCCAGCGGCCCAAGCTTTCGTCGCCGAAATCGACTTCCATCAGTTCGCTTTCGGTGATCAACACGACCGAAGCGCCCTGTTTTGCGGCCGCCTCTTTTATCCCGGAACGATTGTAGGTTCTCTCGGGGGAGTTGCAGGTCACATCGCCGACTATCACTTCTTCGGCGCCGGCCTTATGGCACAGCCTACATATTTCGGCCACGATTTCCGGATTGGTATTTGCGCCCTGCTCGGGCGTTCTATCCCAGCCGATATTCGGCTTGACGAAGACTCGATCGCCTTTGGCTACGAACCTTTCCATGCCTCCGAGTGCGAGGACCGCCTCGGCGACCGCGATAGAATAAGATTCGGATTTGATCGCCGCCAGCAAAGGCAGACTCGGATTGTCGGGTACGCGGTAATCTTTGGGCGCGAAACTTTTGCCGCCCGCCGTCGCCTTACCGCTTTTTCTTGTTCCGAGAATAAGGACGCCCCCGGTGGTAAGGGTGATCGCCGCTGCTGCCTTGATACTTTCCTTGATAAACGCCCGTCTGTCCATCGAGGCCTCCTTATCGCGGATTATTCCGTTTGAATCTATATCGAGGGCGGCGAAATTGCCATAGATATTGTGAGAAACGGTAAACGGCGCCGGGGGAAATCGATATTTCATCTCGTCCGGCGTAATTCGAATCGAATTATTCCCGATAAGAGCAATCAGAGATTGGCTTGACATCGGGAGGCCGGGTTTCTATTTTAATAAACTTGTCGAAAGGCAAGATGATGGCTGAAATTCCCAAAGCATACGACCCCGCTCAATTCGAGAACGCCATTTACGAAGAATGGCTGGCCAAGGGGATATTCGTGGGCGATCCGAGCAGCAAAAAGAAACCGTTTTCGGTGGTGATTCCTCCGCCGAATGTAACGGATGTTCTGCATCTCGGACATGCTCTGAACAATACGCTTCAGGATGTGCTTATCCGCTGGAAACGGATGCAGGGGTTCGAGACCGAGTGGCTGCCCGGGGTTGATCACGCCGGAATAGCCACTCAGGTCGTGGTCGAAAAAAATCTGGCCAGAGAAGGGTTGTCGCGGCATGATCTGGGTCGGGAAAAATTCGTCGCGAGGGTCTGGAAATGGAAAGAAGAAAAATTCCCGCAGATCATAAATCAGTTACGCAAGATCGGTTGCAGCTGTGATTGGTCCCGCACCAGATTTACTATGGATGAGGGGCTTTCACGCGCAGTCACCGAGGTTTTCGTCCGGCTTTATAATAAGGGTTTGATCTATCGCGGCGAGCGGATAGTCAATTGGTGCCCCGATTGTCTGACGACGTTGTCCGACGATGAGGTCGAGCGCGAAGAGGTCGATTCTTTTCTTTATTATATCAGGTATAAATTGAAAGGCCGCGATGAATATTTGGCGGTCGCAACCACCCGGCCGGAGACGATGCTCGGCGACACCGCGCTGGCGGTGAATCCGGAGGACGAGCGCTATAAGCAGTATATCGGGCAGACGGCCATATTGCCTATTCTGGATCGTCAGCTGCGGATCATAGCCGACAACTACGTGGACCCCCAATTCGGCACCGGGGTAGTCAAGATAACTCCCGCTCACGATCCCAACGATTTCGAGGTGGCGCAGCGGCATAATCTCGAGAAAATCAACATCTTGAACCGAGACGGAACGCTTAACGATAACGCCGGCAAATACTCCGGGCTCGACCGGCTTGACGCACGACAGAAACTTGTCGAGGAGCTGAAACAAAAAGGCTATCTGCTCAAAATCGAAAATTACCAGTTGATATCGGGCACTTGTTATCGTTGCGGAGCGGTGGTGGAGCCGTTCTTATCGCTGCAATGGTTCGTGAAAATGAAACCGCTTGCCGAGCCGGCGATTGCCGCGGTCCGTTCAGGCAAATTGAGATTCCATCCCGAACATTGGGTGAAGACCTATCTTCATTGGCTGGAAAATGTCCGCGATTGGTGCATATCGCGCCAGCTCTGGTGGGGCCACCGTATTCCCGTTTACTACTGTCGCGACTGCAATCAGATCACGGTTGCCGGCGCGCGACCATCGACTTGCCCCGGATGCGGCGGCGGCCATATCGATCAGGACGAAGATGTGCTCGACACCTGGTTTTCCTCCTGGTTGTGGCCGTTTTCGACTTTTGGTTGGCCCGATAAAACGCCGGAACTCGAAAAATTTTTCCCCACCCGCGCATTGTTCACCGCCTCCGAGATAATTTACCTCTGGGTGGCGCGCATGGTGATGGCATCGTATGAGTTTATGGGGGTTGAGCCATTCAGCGATGTTTATATCCACGGCACGGTGCGCGACGCCAACGGGATCAAGATGTCGAAATCGTTAGGTAACGGGATTGACCCGTTGTTGATAATTAAAAATTACGGTGCGGACGCCCTGCGGGCATCGCTGATGCTGGTCACGCCGGAGGGACAGGACCCCTCGATATCCGAAAAAACTTTCGAGATAGGGCGCAATTTCGCAAACAAACTTTGGAGCGCATCCCGTTTCGTCAGAATGAATCTGGGCGACTATAAAATACGCGCCGATATGAAGCTCGATGACGAATCGCTCGAGATGCCCGATCGCTGGATACTTTCCCGACTTACCAGAACCCTCGGTTTGATCAATAATTATCTTTCGGGATTCCGTTTTTCCACCGCAGCCAAGGCGGCATACGATTTCGCCTGGAACGACTATTGCAGCAATTATCTGGAAATGATCAAGCCTCGCCTTGCCGATAAGCGGGACGCCGCTGCCGGATCGGCTCAGGTCGCCCGAGAATGCGCCTCTTTCGTGCTGCTTAGCATTCTCAAGATGCTGCATCCGTTCATGCCGTTCATAACCGAGGCCATATGGAAACTGTTACTGGAAGATCAAGCGCAAAGCAGCATCTCCACACAACCCTGGCCGGAAATGCCGCTTCGCTATATAAACCAGCAACTCGAGGAAGACGTGGGGACCATAATCCGCCTGGCTGAGGCGGTCAGAGCCGCCTGCAGCGACCTCGACGTGCCGCCATCGAAAAAGCCCCGCGTTCTCGTCCGATGCGAAAACCCGGATACGGCCCGGATGCTGAACGATCATAAAGAAGAGGTCAAAAATCTGGCCCACTCGGGCGAGGTGCTGGCATCGATCGAGATGGCAAAACCGCCGCTTTCGGCATCGGCGGTGATTCCGGGCGCGGAGATTTTTATCCCGCTCGAGGGTTTGATCGATATCGAGCAGGAAAGAGCCCGGCTGGAAAAGGAACTCGAGCAAAAACGCGCTTATCTCGAAAAGATACAAAAAAAGCTCAACAACTCCGATTTTATGGCCAATGCCCCGGCCGAAATAATCGAAACCGAAAAAGAAAAGCTCAAAAAGACCGATCAAATTATCGAAAAGCTGAATAAAAATCTTGAGAGTTTGACCGGCTGGTAATCGTAAAAACGAAATCAACCCTCCAATCGACGCCCTGATTCATCTTCCAGTCTTTTTTCCGAAGCTTGATTGCGCATAAAGCTTTTGCCTTTTGCGAATCGTAATCTTATTATTGTTAATCGTGAAATCCAACTATCGCCCGGCTGGTTATCATGAGAAAGAGCCGTATCCTCTATGATTAAGAATCATCAGGATGCATTCGGGCATGAGATGCTCGATTATCTTACTTATGGCTATTCGTGGGAAATAATCGAGCGGGACGACGGCTATTTCGATTCGAGCGACGTCGGCCGTTCCTATTTCGCCGATTACCGGCGCTGGCCTGATATCGAAAAGAAATCGATGCGGTTCGTCCGCGGAAAGGTGCTCGATATCGGCTGCGGCGCCGGTCGCGTGTTGCTCCATCTGCAAAAACGCGGGTTCGATGTTCTCGGTATCGATGTTTCTCCGCTGGCGCTCGAGGTATGTCGAAGAAGGGGGGCCTCCCAGGTGAAACCGCTTTCGATCATGCAGATTTCGCGGCGGATCGGAATTTTCGACACGGTGATCATGTTCGGCAATAATTTCGGGCTGGTCGGAAACCCCCTACGTGCCCGTCGTATCTTCAAAAGACTTTTCGGGATGACGACGCCCAATGCGAGAATCTTAGCCGAAACGGTGAATCCGGCGGCGACCCACATAAAAGAACATCTCGATTACCAGCGAAAGAACTTGAAGGAGGGAAAGCTGCCCGGACAGCTTCGTCTGCGGGTGCGCCACAAGCGATTCGTTACCCCTTGGTTCGAATACCTATTCGTTTCACCAGAGGAGATGTCCCGGATCGTCTCCGATACCGGTTGGATGATCAGCCGCCTCATCGAATCGAACGGACCACAATATATCGCAGTTCTCAAAAAAAGATTGCCCTGAGCCCGTTGACGATAAATATTGCGTATGACGAAAAATCGGAGCAGGATTCTAGATCGGAATTAAATTGCAAGGAGCATTATGCGAAAATCGATAATCGCCTTGACGGCCTTCTTAATACCGTTGTTTTGCCTCGGGGTATCCGCAGAGGTTTATTTAACGGTTTATAACGAGGATCTCGGGCTTGTCCGCGAAATAAGAGATATCAGCATCGATAAGGGTACTACCAGAATAAATTTCGACGACGTGGCCTCGCGGATTATTCCGCAAAGCGTGAATTTCAACTGCCTCGATGATAATTCCGCCAAAATCATCGAGCAAAACTTCGCCTATGATCTGGTATCGACCGAGGCTTTGCTGAACCGGTATTTGGGCAAGAACATCACTCTGGTGGGCGAAGATGACCGGCGCTACTCCGGGGAGCTGCTGTCGGCCGACGGCAAGAGCATTATTCTGCGATCGCCCGACGGCGAGGTGGCGGTAGTGGCCGCTGCCAAAATCGCCGATTATAAGTTTCCGTCGTTGCCCGAGGGGCTCTATATCAAGCCGTCATTGCGTTGGCTCTTGAATGCGAATTCGGCAGGAAAACGCCGCTGCGAAGTCAGCTATCTAACCAACGGCATCAGCTGGGCGGCCGACTACGTGGCGGTCGTCGCCGACGACGAGAGCCATATCGACTTGTCCGGTTGGGTGACTATCAACAACCAATGCGGCTCGAGTTTCGAGGATGCGACTTTGAAATTGGTGGCCGGGGATGTTCATCGCCTGCCGACCGCCAAGGGTGTGCCCGACTACGAGGTCATGCGCAAAGCGGATGTTCTCATGGGAGCGGCTTTCGCCGAAGAAGAGTTTTTCGAATATCATCTCTACACGCTCGAGCGCAAAGCGACGATTAACGACCGAGAGATTAAACAATTAACGCTGGTCTCTCCCACCCGAACCAAGGCGCAAAAGGTTTTTATCGCCGATGCGACCGGATATTACCGCAGAGGAAGCGACGATCGGTTCAAAATAAAAACATATCTCGAATTCGAAAATTCGTCAAAGGCCGGTCTCGGGATTCCGTTGCCGAAAGGCGCTATCCGCGTCTATAAGGCCGACTCCAAAGGCGCGCTTCAATTTATCGGTGAGGATATGATAGATCATACGCCCAAAGACGAAATGGTCAGGGTGTATCTGGGCGATGCCTTCGATATCACGGGAACGCGAAAACTGGTCAGTCGAGAAGACCTGGGCGCTCAGGGATATTATTTCCGCGAGACCTACGAAATAGGCTTGAAAAACCATAAAAAAGAGGATATAGTCGTTAAAGTTGTCGAGCATCCTCAGGGATGGCGGGAATGGAAAATCGTGAAAAGCAGTCTGCCGTTCAGGAAAGTCGACAATTATCGGATTGAATTTGAAGTAAATGTGCCCGCAGAGGGCGAGACGACGCTGTCTTATTCGATTCAATACAACTAATGGTGGAGGAATGATGAATAGGTTGATCAACGCGTTATTGGCCGTGGGCTTGATCGCCGGCCTGGTTTTCATAGGATGCGCGCCCAAAGAGCTGCGTACGGTCAAGATCGAGATGGGAACGATGAAAAAGCCGCGGGCCAATCCGGATATCGAGCGCGTAAGGCATAATCTCCAGGAAGCCGTTGCCAAGTATCCCAACAACGGCGAAGTTTATCAATATCTGGCCAGGCTTTATTTGATCGAGGGGAAATATCAGGAACTGGCCGATGCTCTCGACAAATCCGATTCGCTGGCGCCCAAACTGAAAGCGGATAACGATTATTTGCGCCAGATCACTTGGAAAGACCTGTTCGAAAAAGGCAAAGCTCAGGCTAATAATCAGGAGCTCGAAGCCGCCCTCGTATCTTTTAAAAACAGCGGTATCGTCTGGCCCGCCCGCTACGAGTCGTATATCAACGCCGCGGTCATGGCTCATCAGTTGGGCAATAAAGAGGAAGCCTACAATTTAAGCTATCATGCGTACGAATTGGCTCCCGATTCAATGGTCGTGCTCGAGAATTTCGCAACCATGTGCATCGATTTCCAGAAATACCCGCAGGCCGAGTCGGCCTATTATCGGATAATAAAGCGCGACCCGACGAATGCGGATGTTTATTTTCAGTTGGGCAAACTGGCCATGGTCGCCAATGACACCGCTCGAGCGCTGCAAGATTACGAAAAGGCGCTCGGTCTCGACTCCAGCAATCCTGACGGATGGTTCAATATCGGCCTTATGTATTTCCAGAGAAAAGACTATTGCAAGGCCGCCGATGCGTTCGGGCACGTGGTGGAGTTGATTCCTCAAGACAACGAGGCCAAGATCAATTATGCGCTTTCGCTGATACAATGCGGCCGCCTCGATGATGCCCGCGTCATGCTGGAGAAATTCACCGAGGCCAATCCGACCAACTGCGAAGGCTGGGACTTGTTATCGCAGACCTATTTGAGATTGAAGATGCAAAAAGAAGCCCAGGCCGCTTTCGCCAAATATGAGAATTGCAAGGCAGGCAAGTAGCCGGGACTCTATATCACGTCATATCGGAATGTGAATGACGGAAAATTGAAAAATTACCGTTGACGACAACGGTCGAATCGCTTAAGGGCGGCATCGGCGCTGGTCAGCAGCCGGGCCGCCGATTGATTTTATGCAAATATCGCGACGATTCCGAAAATAACGTTTGCGATCGCCATCAAAATCGAAAGTGTATGCTGAAGTAGCGATACCCAATACCGGGCCGGGTAATTTCACTTACCTGGTTCCCCGGGCGCTCACCGGAAATCTGAATGTCGGAACGCCGGTGGTGGTACCGTTGCGGGGAAGATTGGTGGTCGGTATGGTGATGAACTTAGCCGATACGACTACGGTTCCTCGCAGCAAACTTCGGGAAATCCGCGCACTGCTCGATCCCGCCCTTACTATTTCCCCGGAGATGTTCGACCTGTTTCGCTGGATGGCCGAATACTACATATGTTCCCCCGCAGAAGTGTTTCGGGCCGCATACCCTCCGGGGACTATGACCCGATTACAAATGACGATCGAGGCGGGCGACCAGGTCCCATCGGATAAAAAGCAGAAATACGCTTATGAGCTGGTAAAGAATAAGCCCGGCACATACATATTCAAGACAACGGGCAATCCGATCCCCGGGGTGGGTTCGGCGATGCTTAAAAGAATGTTGGCCGATGGATACTTGCGTTTGACGGCGAAAACGACACCCCCGGGAGTCGCCGGTCGATTGACGGCGATGATCGAGGAAGAGAAGGCCGACTTGGAAAGCCTGTCCGATTTCAGCGAAAGGGAAGTGGAGGTTTTGGCTGCATTGAAAAATTTCCCGACGGGTTTGCCGCTCACGGAAGTAGAGAACTTCGGCATTTCCCGTAAAGAAATATTAAGACTCTCCCGCAAAAATATAGTCAAGATCATTCGCAAAAATGTCGAATCGATCGTGCAACCGCCGAAGCGGCCAACCCCCGCTCCGCCGTTGACCGCCGATCAGCTTAAGGCGAAGGCTACGATAATTTCGGCGATCGACTCCGGAGCCGAGCGATCGTTTCTTTTGCATGGGGTGACCGGATCAGGGAAAACCCAGGTTTATATAGAGGCCGCCGGACATGCACTTTCGCTCGGAAAATCGGTTTTGATTTTGGTGCCGGAGATATCGCTGACCCCGCAGGCGGTAAGTCGGTTTTCCAACGCTCTCGGCCAACCTGTCGGCGTCTGGCATTCGCGCACGACCGTCGGACAGCGTTACGAACTTTACAGGAAAGCTAATGCCGGTGAGCTGAGAGTTATTGTCGGAGTGCGGTCTGCCGTTTTTGCACCGTTGCGCCGCTTGGGGTTGATCGTAATCGACGAAGAGCAGGATGATTCGTACAAGCAGTCCGATCCGGCTCCCCGATACAATGCCCGCGACGTCGCCTTGATGCGCGCCCGTCTCGAAAAAGCGGTGGTTATCCTCGGCTCGGCGACTCCCTCGATGGAAAGTTATCATAACGCTCTGAAAAATAAGTTCGAGCTGTTGCGGCTCCCCCAGAGAGTCTCCGGCGGCCCGATGCCTAAATCCTTTAGCATCAATCTTAGGACCGCCGAGATCGATTATAATATGTGGCCGCTTTCGGAGCAATTCATAGAGCGTATCTGCTGGCACGTGGCGGAAGGGAATCAGGTGGTTCTTCTGCTGAATCGGCGCGGCTATTCGGGGATGCTTATTTGTCGCACTTGCGGCCGTATGATAATCTGCGACGATTGCAAAATCGCCATGACCTATCACAGGTCGGCATCGAGGATGATCTGCCACTATTGCGGGGCGGCTCAGCCGGCTCCTACCGTCTGCGAAGGCTGTGGGGGAAACGATTTCGACCACCGGGGGCTGGGCACGCAAAAGTTGGAAGAGCTTCTGCGGGGCATTCTGGGCGAGCGCGGCATTATCCGCATGGACAGCGATTCGACCCGGCGCAAAGGGGCGATCGAAAAGATTATCGCGGATTTCGAATTGGGACAATCTCCGGTGCTTCTCGGAACCAAGATGGTCGCCAAGGGGCATCATTTCCCCAAAGTCGGTATGGTGGGAGTCGTGCTCGCCGACGCCGGACTTCATCTGCCAGATTTCCGGGCGACCGAGAAGGTTTTCGCGCTTTTGGTGCAGGCCGGCGGGCGGGCCGGTCGCTCGGCCTATTTCGCCGACGGCGGGGAATTCGTGATTCAATCTTTCAATTCATCGTCATGGCTTATCGAACTGGCGGCCGCTCAGGATTTCGAATCGTTTTTTAAGGTCGAGATCGAGCATCGCCGCGAACTCGGCTATCCTCCTTTCGGAAAACTCATTCGGTGTGTGGTCCGAGGGGATGACGATGCGCCTACGCGCTGGGCGGCCCGGCGCCTGGCAAAGGAGATTGCCGGTCGTTTGAAAACGGCGAGAGTCTTGGGACCGGCATCGACGGCGGTGTTCAGAATGGCCGGCAAATTCCATTATCAGATTTTGTTGAAAGGAAAATTCTCCGCCGAGTTCAAAAAGTGGTTGGGCCATTTCGTAGAAAATTGGCACATTTTGCGATCAAAAAACGTTTCTATCAAAATCGACGTTGACCCGAGGGAAATGATTTGAAAAAACGACGATCCGCGGATTATCGGTTTAAGCGGATTGCGGTTTTGCGAAACATTTTCCGATAAGATAAATATACAACCGGTGTGCGTTTAGGACAGGGAATGGAAATGGAGTTTACGCTTGACCGGATTCGATAAACATCTTAACATCTTTATGGAGGATTTTTTTTGCTGACAATCGACGACGTCAAAAAAAACGAGAAAGTAAAAGCTCTTATAGCCAAAGCCGATGAGTATCTCGGAATTATCGGCTATACCGAGCATGGTGAGCGTCACCATTCGTTGGCCGCCAATATAGCTTATAATATCATGATCCGTCTGGGCAAGGGCGAAAGGCGCGCCCAGCTGGCGGCGATCGCGGCCTATCTGCATGATATCGGCAATGTGATCAACCGCGATTACCATGCGCAGACGGCATCGGTGATGGCCATGCAGATATTGAGCGAAATGGGAATGGATTATATGGAGCTCATCGAGGTCATCGCCGCCATAGGCAATCACGACGAGCGCGATGGCAAGCCGATTTCGGATATCTGCGCCGCCGTCATTTTGGCCGACAAATCGGATGTGCATAAATCGCGCGTCCGTAACCCCGAATTCATTAAAAGCGATATTCATGACCGGGTCAATTGGGCCGCCAAGTCATCGTTCTTGCGTGTCGATGAAATCAAGCGCAAGGTGGTTCTCGATATAAATATCGATACCTCGATCTCGTCTGTGATGGAATATTTCGAGATATTTCTTTCACGGATGGTCGTATGCCGACGCGCCGCCGAATTTCTCGGCCTGAAATTCGAACTCGAGATCAACGGACATAAGCTCCTCTGATGGATGAAGCCTCGAGCTACGCCCGAGCCGGCGTAAATATCACCGCCGCCGACAGATTAAAGGCGAAAATGCAAAGCCTTATACGGCGGACGCACACCGATTCGGTGATCGGCCAACCGGGGGGGTTCGGCGGCGTTTATTCACTATCCGAACTTGCACATAGCGATATACTTCTGGTCGGCTCGGCCGATGGAGTCGGAACCAAATTGAAATTGGCGTTCGCCTCGGGAAAGCATGACACGGTCGGACAGGATCTGGTCAATCATCTCGTCAATGATATCCTTTGCTGCGGAGCCCGTCCGCTGTTCTTTTTCGATTACCTCGCCTATGGCCGGGTAGGTGAGGAAGTCGCCTTGCAAATTATAGATGGACTCAGCCGGGCTTGCCGGCAAAACGGTTTGGCGTTGCTCGGCGGCGAAACCGCCCAGATGCCCGGGTTCTATGCCGACGGCGAATACGATTTGGCTGGATTCATCGTGGGCCAGGTATCGCGAAAAAATCTCATAGACGGCTCGACGATCTCCGACGGAGACCTGATTGTGGGGCTCGCCTCCAACGGCCTTCACACCAACGGCTATACGCTGGCCAGGACGGTTTTGTTGGATAAGGCCGGACTGAAAATGGGCGATATGATTCCCGAAACCGGAAGCGAAATTTATTCCGAGTTGATGAAAATCCACCGTTCATATCTGCCGGCAATCGAACCTTTGCTCGATCGCCGCTTGTTGAAAGGGATAGCTCACATAACCGGCGGCGGGTTCGAGGGCAACATAGCAAGAATAATTCCGGATGGACTGGCCGCCGAAATCGACATCCGCTCTTGGAACGTCCCCTTGATTTTTCGAGCCATTCAGAATTGGGGCGGAATTACCGATGAAGAAATGTATCGAGTTTTTAATATGGGGATCGGCATCGTCCTGATTTGCGATCGAAAGGACGTTAAGGTAGTGATGGATTCCTGCAAAGACGCAGACGCCGTGGTGATCGGGTCTTGCAAAAAAGGCCCGCGAAAGGTGATCCTGAAAGATGGGCGGCAAACCGCATAAATACCGTCCTATCGTTCTATTGATCATGGACGGCTTTGGCCTGACCGATTCGGATTATTTCAATGCGGTACGGGCCGCCCGCAAACCGAATTTCGATCGCTATTGGGAACATTACCCTCACACGCAACTCGGCGCCTCCGGGCTTTCGGTCGGCCTGCCTGAGGGGCAAATGGGCAATTCGGAAGTCGGCCATCTCAATTTCGGCGCCGGCAGGATCGTCTATCAGGAAGTCACCAGAATCGATAAATCTATCAAAGATGGAGATTTTTTCACCAATAAAGCGTTCCTCGAAGCCATAAGCAGAGCCAAGCAAACAGGAAAATCCTTACACCTGTTGGGGCTTCTCTCGGACGGCTGCGTCCATTCCTCGGAAAAACACCTTTATGCCCTGCTTAAACTCGCCCGCTCTCAAAATCTCGATAGAGTCTTTATCCATGCGTTTCTCGATGGCCGCGACACCTCTCCTTTCGCCGGTGCCGATTTCGTCGCCGAACTCGAACGACGATGCGCGGCGATCAGAGTCGGCCGGCTGGCTACCGTGGTGGGGCGATATTACGCGATGGATAGAGACAAACGTTGGCAGCGGACCCAGGTCGCCTATGACCTTATGTGCGCCGGCAAAGGCGAAATCTCCGACGATCTGACGCGGACTATCAAGGCGCATTACGAAAAAGACAACACCGACGAATTCATGGAGCCCATAATCAAGAGGGGGACGACCGAAAAAAACGGCCTGATCAGAAGCGGCGACAGCGTGATCTTTTTCAATTTCCGGGCTGATCGTGCCCGCCAAATCTGTCGCGCCTTGACCGAAGATGACTTCGACTTTTTCCCACGGCAGCCCAAAGCGATAGTGCACTTGGTTTCTATGACTCTTTTCGATGTGGATTTGAAAGCCGAAGTCGCTTTTCCGCAGCAAAAGCTCGATCAGATATTTCCCCAGATCGTCTCCGAAAAAGGGCTACGTCAATTGAAAATAGCGGAAACGGAAAAATATCCGCACGTCACTTTCTTTTTCAACGGCGGGGTCGAAAAATCGTATGCCGGCGAAGAAAGAGTGTTGATCCCCTCGCCGAAAGTGGCCACCTACGACCTGAAACCGGAGATGTCGGCTTATGAGGTGACTGACGAAGTGCTTAAGCGAATCGATTCCGATGCCTACGATGTGATAATCCTGAATTACGCAAATTGCGATATGGTGGGACACACCGGCGATTATGATGCCGCCGTAAAAGCCGTCGAGACCGTCGATACCTGTATCGGCAAGGTTATCGAAGCCGTTTTCGCCAAGGGCGGCATGGTCATGCTGACCGCCGATCACGGCAATGCCGATATCATGAAAGAACCGGACGGAAAACCGTTTACGGCGCATACCACGTCGCCGGTGCCGTTTGTATTGATAGCCGACGGCCTGAATGTTCGGCTAAAAGAAGGCGGAGTGCTGGCGGATGTCGCCCCTACCATGCTCGAGTTTCTCGGTATCGAAAAGCCATCTGCTATGAGCGGCGTATCGTTGATCGCCGAATCTTATTAAGGAGGGCGAAATTCCCCTCCCGGGCAGTGATTTAAGAAGAATAATTTCGGCGGTTCTTTCCGCGCTATTGACTGCTCTTGCTTATCCGCCTTACCCCCTCGGATTCATCGCTTACGTTTCTTTCATCCCCTTTTTGTATGCGCTTTCGGGAACGAAGGGAAAGCAGGCGTTCGGATTGGGGTATATCTGGGGCCTGACCTACAATTTGGCTTTGCTCTATGGCGTTTTCTGGGCGACCATTCCCGGAACGATCGGAATGCTCGCGGTGATCGCCTTGTTGCCGGCGTTCAACGCCTGGTTATTCTCTAAAGCATCGGCGAAAAACCGCGTTATCGGATTGACGATCTGGCCGGCGCTCTGGGTGGGCTGGGAATATCTGCGGACCTTGACCGAGCTGAATTTTCCGTGGGGAGATTTAGGCTATACCCAAGTTTATTATCTGCCCTTGATCCAGATAGCGGAGCTGTTGGGTGTCTATGGGGTTTCGCTTATGGTTTATATGGTGAATTCGATATTGTTTTTCATGTTGTTCATGGCCGGCCCTCGCTTGCGATTGAAAATCGGCTTGATAATATCGGCTGTGGTTCTGCCGCTGCTGTTTTATCTGTATGGGCTGTTCCGTTTGCCTGCCGAGGAGGTCGCAGGAAGCTACCGGGTGGCGATCGCTCAGGGGAATATCGGCCCCGACGTCAAATGGGAAAAGGAAGGGGTGCAATTCAGCTATTCAACCTATCTCGATCTGACCAAGCAGGCCGCAGATTCGGGGGCGCAGCTGGTCATCTGGCCGGAGACGGCGATGCCTTTTTATCTATTACACGATGCCGAGAAGCTTTTTTCTCTGCAAAAATTGCTGAGCTTCTTGAAAATCGATCTGCTGACGGGATTACCGCAATATGAAAGGTCCGGAGAAAACGAATATATATATTTCAATTCGGCCGCCTTGTTATCCCCGACCATTGATTCGGTCCAGCTTTATTCGAAAATCAAATTGGTGCCGGTCAGCGAACGAATTCCGTTCTCGGGGCGGTTCAAAAAACTGAAAGATATCCATCTCGGGCAGGCCGATTTTTCCTCGGGAAGGGAGATGGTTATTTTCCGAAACCGCGATTACGAATTCGGCACGGTGATCTGTTTCGAATCGGCGTTTCCCGGATATTGCGCCGAATTTTGCCGCCGCGGAGCCCGTTTTTTGGTGGTGATCACCAACGATATGTGGTTCGGACCCTCGTCGCTTCCCTATCAGCACGCCCAAATGTCGGTTTTTCGGGCGATCGAAAACCGCGTGCCCGTATTGCGCTGCGCCAATACCGGCGTTTCGATGATAATAGATAAATACGGCCGAACTCTGGCCGAAACCGGCACGTTCGAAAAAAAATTGATTGTCGGGACTATCGCCCCGGTGAAATCGACCAGCTTTTACAATCGATTCGGCGATTGGCTTCCCCGGCTATGCCTGCTTTTCTCGGGAACAATGTTAGGGGTTGCCATTTTAAGAAAAGATGGGTATAATAAATAAAATGCGATTGTCATTGTTGATCGTAGTTGTCCTTTTCATAATCCCGTGCATAGGTGCTGTCGCCGAAGCCGGAATTGGCGATTGGCATAACTATACTTATTCAGATAACGGCCAGGCGATCGCCTCCAACGGCCGGGTGATATATTGCGGGACCATCGGAGGGCTCATTCGATATGACATCCTCTCGGGAGAATTGAGGAAATATCTCAATTCCGAAGGGCTCGGCGATGTGGTCATCAGGGCGGTCGAATTCGACGCCGCCGGCGATCTATTCATAGGCGGTTCAAACGGAACCCTGACCAGGATGGATTCCAGCGGAAACATCGTGATTTATCAATTTCGCTACACCGGAGAAATCAAATATAATCTGAACGATATCGCTCCCTCCGGGGACACGCTGTGGGTGGCCACCGACATCGGGATCGGCAGGTTCCTTTCCAATCGCAACGGCGGGGAGTTTCAGGATATAGCCTCTCGCCTTGGGCAGATACCGCCCGAAACCGCGGTCAGGGCGGTGCGTGTGCTCGATGGGATTATCTGGGCCGGAAGCGACAGCGGTTTGGCGTTCACCCATACCGACAACAATCTTCCACAAGACCCTCAAACATGGACGTCGTATCGCCGCAATCAAGCGGGTTTGACTAACGCCCGTATATTTTCGATCGCCGGAACGACCGACAGTGTATTCGCCGGGTCGGCCGATGGCGTATTCAGCTTTCAGCCCGATTCGACCTGGCTGAATATCGGTCTGACGGGGCAGATAATATTCGATCTCGAAATTTATTGGGATACGCTTTACGCCGCCACGGGCCAGGGGATATATCGTCGCCGCGAGTCCGGCTGGGAGTTGCTCCCGACCGACGGTCTCATTTCGACTAATGCCAAAGGAATCGCATTCGACGACAGCGGACGAGTGTGGGCGGCGTTCGATGGCGGCGGGCTTGCCCGATTAACGGGAACCTATTGGACACCCTACAGGGTCCCAGGGCCGGCCGCCAATATCATCTACGATATCGCAATCGACTCCATCGGCAATCTATGGTTGACTCATTTCAGCGCCGGCATATCCCGCTTTGATGGTCTCGATTGGCGGATCTACGATTATACCAATTCGGGGTTGCGCTCGAATGGCGCTTATTGCGTTGAATACGACGCACACAATAATATGCTTTGGACCGGAAGCTGGGGTGACGGGCTGTATTCTTTTGATTCACAACAGTGGATCAATTATAACCAAACCAACAGTCCATTTCAGGGTGTGATTAACGGTCCCTATTATGTGGCCATTCCCGATGTTACATTCGATTATCAGGGAAATGTTTGGGCGTTGAATCTCGACGCCGTAAGCCCGCAACCGGGCGGTCCGGTGTTGGTGATGGCTGGATTCGATCCAGTGGACTCGGTCTGGCAGCCATATTACGAAAACAGCCAGCAGGTGCCCGACAACGGTGTATTCGAAATCCTTGCCAGCGGAAACAATTTGTTTATCGGCGGCCGGGCGGGAGTGCACTTTCTTGATCGTGGAACCGATCCCTTTTCGACCGCCGATGACGTCTGGCATGGCTTGATAGTGAGCGCGGTCGGCGTCTTCGCCATGGCGATCGTGGAAAATGAAGGATTATTCGCAGGAGGTTCATTCGGCTTGCTCTATTACAGTTTCGCGTTCGAGGATACTTTGATGATCGAGCTGCCGGATGGTTACCGGAGCACAGTTTATTCCCTGGAAATCGACGGGATCGGTAATATCTGGGTGGGCTGCGATTCCGGCGTGGTGGTGATGCCGGGCAATTTCAATCGCAACAATCCGAGCTGGCTTTATACGTTTAAGACCACCAATTCGCCGCTATTGTCCAATGCCGTACGCCATATCGAAATCGATACTCGAACCGGAATCGTTTATATCGGAACCGAAGGCGGATTATCGGTTTTCGAATCGGGGATCGCCCGTCCCTCGCTGGATCTGAACGACGTGGCCGTCTATCCTAATCCGGCCAACGTCAGATTGGGCCAGACTCGAATTTCGTTCTTGCGTGTTCCCGCCGAATCGCAGATATCGATTTATTCGGTTTCCGGCGATCTGGTAAAGCGATTCGAATACGGTGGATCCAACAGTTCGTGGGATCTGACAAATGAAAGCGGCTCTCCCGTTTCGGCGGGAATCTATTTTATCCACGTCAAGGCCGAAAACAATTCTGGAATTGCAAAAGTGGCAGTGATCAGATAGTCTTGCTGCGAAACAATAAGCTGATTTCAGAAGATCCGGAATTGTACCGTCAAGCTGTTTCGGGATTTCCTGATTTTGTCGGTTCGATATTTTATGATTACGATTTTCTCGTTTTATCGGCGGCGATACTCGGTCTTAAGGTGCATCCGATAGTTATTCTCGATGGAAGCGAGCCGCTGGGGATCGCGAATCTCGTCGTGAAAGCACGCCCTGCCATAAAAAGCTGCACGATCCCCCACCATTTTCAATATTACGGCCCTTTAATTCACGGCAAGCCTCGGGAATGTTGGGAGGCGATCGATTCATATCTATCAGACCATTTCGATCTGGCGGTTTTCTCGCTGGTTCCGGAAACCGAGGGGGATTTTATCGACGACCGATGGCTGCGCAGAAAAAGGGTTACTTTCAGATTGGAACCGGCCGCCTTCGAAACGTTGAGAGACCGCTGCACCGATGACGTGAAAAACAAACTTAACAAGGCGGCCCGATCGGGAATCGAAATCGAACAAGTAAAAGAATTCCCCCGGGCGATTTATCGGGCTACTTTCGCCAGACACAAGTTGAAACCGCCGGTCGATGATTCCATTCTTCACCGCTGGATAGAAAATCTCGATGATCGGGGTCTGATAAAAATTTTCGTGGCGAAAGTGCAAGGTGTGCCGGTCGCATTTAGGGCTCAATTGAGATATGGGCGTTTCGCCTATGACTGGCTGGCCGGATCTCTGCCGGAGTATCATCCGCTCGGAGTAAACCAATTTCTCATGCTTCATATCGGCCGAGATCATTTTGATCGGGGAGTGCAGCTTTGGGATCTCTGCGGGGGCGATGTTCCCGCGGTGGCCGATTTCAAAAGATCGTTCGGTCCGACTCAAGTAAGTCATTATGAAATCGAGCGCAGATTCAGTTTTAGAGGGAACCTGTATCGCTCCCTCATGAAATTTCGCGGCAGGAGAAATGTTTGAGCTGAAAGTTAAGATCGAGGCCGAGGGACCGCCAAGACAACGGGCGATTTACGTCCTCAATCTACTGTCGTCCGTCACCGGCATTAAAATGCGTTACGACCAGGAAAATCCGGATATGGTGTATGGCGATACAGCCGACACAACGGCCGACCTTATTCCTGTCACCGACATCGATCCGCTTCAAGATCGGAAATACTATCTGCATACCGAATCGAATATCCACTTGCCGCAGGAAATGGCCGACTTGCCGATTTCTCTGGGCGAACGCCGGCTTTCGTTCGATCTGCCGGCGGCGATTTTTGCAAGACTTGCGGGAAGACTTAAAGATGACCGTGCCTACGGGCAAGGCGGGGTGTCAGCCGAATATCGGCCTCCCGAATTCCACGGATATGCTGAGTTTTTCTGTCGATGGCTCAAGGCGACGGGGAAACTTCCATCGGAATTCGTGATTCGATCCCCCTGGCCGAAACAAGCGCCGTTTGCGCTCGGCTTAAGTTTCGATATCGACATTTTGCGGCGCAGACCTCTTGGAGGGTTGAAATTGATCGCCCGTTCGCTTTACGGTCGGGGTCTGCCGGGAGGCATAGGGGGCGCTCTGGCCGGTTTCGCCGATTCTCTGGCGTCATCGCTTCTCGGCCGTCCGAATCCCTATCACCGGTTCGTCAGGATTTTGGACGTATTGGAAGGGGCTACCATTTTCGCTTTCGCCGGCGGCAGAAACGATCCACGGGATCCGACCTATCGCGCCGAAGAACTACGCAAAGTATTGGGCGCCGCAGCCGGTAACAGATTCGAAATTGCTTTGCATAACGGCATAGGCACCGGCGATGATCCCGAAAAGCTGTCCTTCGCGAAAGAACATCTGCGCGATATTTTCGATTGCGATGTAACGGGAATAAGGCCTCATTTCCTCGATTGTCGTTTCCCGGAATTCTGGCGGAATTTGAGCGGTTTCGCATATTCGTCTTCGCTCGGCTCCGATAATGCCGTAGGTTTTGCGGCAGGCCTCGAATTTCCGTTTTTCGGCGTCGATTTTCAAACGGCGGAAACGATCGACGTGCTCGAGCTTCCGATATCCCTCATGGATTGCGCGCTGCATCGCGACGACCGACCCGGCGTTGCGGAATCGACGCTCGACCGAGTGATCGACGACTGCCTTAAAAGTCATGCACTTCTGGTGCTCGACTGGCACAATACCTCCTTTTACGGTCACGATTATCGGGGATGGTCGGAAACCTATTTCAGGTTGCTCGAACGCTCCCGGGATGTGGGCGCCTTTATAGCGCCGTTGACTCGAATCAACCATTATTGGAGAAACCGGTGCGAATCGCTTTTTTTATCCTGAACGTATTCGATTACGATTCGCGGGCGCAGTTGATCTGCGAGGATATATTATCGCAGCACTGGGAACTGGAAATAATCGCCGCCGCCGGAGGAAAGATGGCGGATTTCAAGGGAGCCGGAATCCATCAGATTCCGCAGCCCACCTGGCCTTCGCGCAAAAGGCGGTTCATCGAATACAATATCCGAGCGGCCGAAATCGCCCGCAGGTTCATGCCCGACATCTGCCACGCCGTCGATCTCGATACGCTCTGGGCGGCCGTGCGATCCGCCGACGAAAACGCGAAAGTCCTTTATGAGTCAAGGGAATTTTACACCGGATTGTTGGCCTTGAAAAACCGCCCGCTGACCAGAAGCTTTTGGGGGTTCCTGGAAAGCAAACTGATCCGACGTGCCGATGCCGTGGTTACGGTCAACGAAGCTATCGCCGAGAGGTTGCAGACCATATACCGAATTCCGCGACCGGCGGTGGTCATGAATCTGGCTCGGTCTGATATACCTGGGAAACCGATCGATCTACGGCGGACCTGCGGCATTGATGCAAAATACGTCATCGTATTTCAAGGGGTTTTGAGGAAAGGCCAGGGGCTGTTCGATTGTCTGAAAATAATCGCGGCATTGCCGGAAACCGCGTTGTTGATTATCGGAGACGGCCCGATAAAAGGCGAACTGGAATTTGCGTCCGCGAAACTCGGGATAGCCGATAGAGTTCGTTTTATCGGCATGATTCCGCCGCAGGAGCTGTCTTCATGGACGGCTGCGGCCGATGCCGGTTTCCTGCTGCTTGAACCGATTTCTGAAAATCATCGTTTGGCGCTGCCGCAGAAACTTTTCCAGTATATCTGCGCCGGTGTTCCGCCCATCGTCAGTGACATTCCCGGCCCTCGAAAGATTGTCGAAAGCGGCAAACTCGGGCTCGTGCTCGAATCGGATAACCCGATTCAGCCGGAAAGGGTGAGAGCTTTCTTGGAGGGCGAAAGGGAAAACGCTCGCAAAGCTTGCCTTGCAGCGAGGTCGAAATACGTGTGGGAAAACGAGGGTCCGAAATTGATATCGATCTATCGGGAGCTCGGACGATGATCGAAGTCAGTATCATAATTCCGGTTCGCAATCAGAAACAATCGCTTTTGGCGGCTTTGGAGAGTCTGCGTAAGCAGATCGACAGGCCGCGATCGTTCGAAATCGTCATCTGCGACGACGGATCAATCGACGGTTGTGAGCAGGCTATCAAGAAGCTGCGCTATCCCATTTATTTCAAATACATCCGCAACAGCGTTCCCCTGGGCCGTTCGGCCAACCGCAATCTCGGCGCCGAAAGATCGAGCGGCCGCCTGATGATTTTTTTCGACGGCGATATGGTTCCCGACAGCAGATACGTGGAATCGATATTGAACGGTATGGATGAATCGACCGTGAAGCTCGGCGAGGTCAAGCCGCCGCCCGGACAAAAAACCAGCGGATTCGAACGATATCTTTATTCGCGCGGTCGACACCGAAAAGACGGATCGCAGACCGAAATCCCCGGAAGGATGTTCACCAGCAACAATTTCGCAATCGAGAGATCGCTTTTCCTGAAATCCGGCGGATTCGATCGAAATTTCAAGGCGTGGGGCGGCGAAGATATCGATTTCGGAATCAGATTGGTGTCCTCGGGCGCACGGTTGATTTTCGACAGCAACGCCGTCACCTACCATCATCATCGACGCACGCTGGACGACGTTTGTCGGCAATTCCGCGAATTCGGGATGTACTCGATCGGTTATCTGATCAAAAAGCACCCGCAATTCGTGCGCGATCTGCCGGCGGATATACTCAACCAAAAAAAGAAAGGATTAATATCGCGGGTTTGCTGGGGGCTGCTGTTATCGGTCGCCACCAATTCACTTTTCCTGCGGGCGGCGGCTCTGAAAGTGAAAACGTTTTCTATCGTGCCTTGGCCGGACTTAATATATGATTACCTGCTGTGGGGAAACGTGGCTTGCGGCTATCGTCGGCGGCGAAAAGATCGGGCGGGCGATGAGTGGAAAGATAATGAAAAATAGAATATCGGGGGATTGGAAAAACCTCCTGATCGGTTTCTATCTGATCTTATCGTTTATCGCCTATTTCGCGAGTTTGTTTTTCTCGCGTTTGGCAAGAATCAAAGATTTTTTGGGATTATGAAACCGTTGGTCGATACCGCGGCGGCCTTGATTTACGTGGTTTCCCTATCGGGATTGGGCACGGTGATTTACCGGCGCTTGTTCAAATTGAAAAGCGATTTTTTCAGCTCGTTTTTCCCGGGTTGCGGGCTGGCCATTATGGTCCTGTTCGTGCTTGGGTTATTGAATCTGCTGACCCGCCCTATACTTATCGGTTTCGGCGCGGCGCTTTCGCTTTTTGCGCTGGAGGGGTGGCGGGCTCTACGTCGATATAAATTCGCCGCTGAAAATTTACCCTGGTATCTGCTGATTTTATCTATTGTGCTGATCATCATGGGCGGTCTGGCATCTTTATCGCCGCCGGTGAAAAACGACACGCTGTTTTATCATCTGGGCCTTCCCCGCCTTTGGATTGCCGATAGGGCGATTAATTTTTACCCGACGAACCCGATGTCAGCGACGGCGCTTAACAGTGAGTTGTTGGTGACCCCTTTGGTCGGCCTGATTTCGGCGGAATCGGCCCAATTTGCGGTATTTTGTTTCGCCATATTCCTCATTTTCCTGACAGTGGAGTTATCCCGGCGGACTCTGCCCGGCGGTCATGCTTTGATGATTCCCATGATGCTGGCGGTGCCGTTTCTGGTATCCGGTTTGGCGGATTCGAAAAGCGATTACCTTGCCGCCGGCTTCTCGTTGGCTGGATTCATAATGTTTTTCGAGTATCGAAAATCGAATCGACTTGCGGCGCTTCTTTTAAGCGGAATCCTTGCCGGTTTGGCGGCGGGCTCCAAGGTCAATTCCTTGATATTCGCCGCTGCTTTGGCGGTGATCGTGGTTGCGGGAGTTCGCAAAACCCGGCATCTGATGTTATTTTTTGCGATGCTCGTTTTGTTTGCCGCTCCCTGGTATGTCCGGTCGGCGATAATCACCGGAAATCCGATATTTCCTCATTTCGATAATTTATTTCATTCCGAATTCTGGAAAAGCCAGTTCGATACGTTCAACGCCGCCATAATGCCGAAAACTGAATCGAGGACGATACTCAACTTTATAACCGCGCCTTTCCGTCTAGTCTATTTCCCTGACATATTTCGGGGCAGAACCGGTCCTCTGCCGTTCGTTTTACTGCCGTTATTGATTTTTTATCGAAAAACACCGAAAGCGGTGACTATCGGGCTTTGGCTGGCGGCGATTTATTTTTTGCTGTGGTATTTTGGTCTGGCCAATACCCGCTATTTGTTGCCGGTGATTCCGTTGTTGATACTGGCGGCGGTTCACGCTATCGACAAACTCGGCCGCTCGTCGAATTTCGGGCGTTATCTGGTCTATGCGGCGGCGGCGTTGTTGTTGCTGATAAACGCCGCTCAATCCATAAGAGACAATCGCCTTCGGATAACCGCCGCAATTGGGATAATCGATCGCGACCAATTCCTCGATCGATACGCCGCTCTCGACCCGAACGAGGTGGAATCGAGCGAGGCGAAAAAGGCGTTTCCTTATATCCGAGCCTGGCGATATATAAACGCCGATCTGCCGGTCGAGGCTTTGGTCGGGATCCTTTGCTCCAATTGGACCCGCGCCGACGGCTACTATCTTGAAAGAAAATTCGTTTATCTCAATCCGAGCGAACAAACAACGGTCGATTTCACGAAAGCGGCTGAAATCAGGTCGGCCCTTAAGGAAAACGGAATCGATCACGTGGTTATCGATCGACGGGTCGTCGAGGAGTTTTCCGGTTCCGGAAGATTCGCCGGGGCGGCTTACGGCGATGTTTTTCGGGAGGGTGTTCGAGCTCTTGAACTGATTTGCCGTACGCAAGGGGAATTGTTGATGCAGGACGGCGATTTTGCGCTTTATCGACTGCTGAACGCGGGGGGTTGAGGTCGAATTTTTCGCCATAATGCAAAATGCCGCCGGCCGGTTTTCGGGTCGACGGCATTTCGATCGGAGGAGGGAGTATCATTTAAGTAAAAGCATCTTTCCGACCGCCCGCTTTTGTCCCGCTTTCAAAGCGTACATGTATAGCCCGCTTGCCACCGGCGAACCGTCATCGTTCAGGCCGTTCCACTCGATCGCATGAATCCCGGCAGGGTATTCTTTTTCAGCGGTAGTTTTTACTTTTCGTCCGGAAAGATCGTAAATTTCCAGCATCGCCTTTTGCGGAGATCCGACCGCGAATCTGATTTTGGTCGTAGAGTTGAAGGGATTGGGATAATTGCAATCTAGCCTTATCTCATCCGGAAGCAGCTCTCGGTCGTCGATAGCGGCCCTGGCGAGCACTACCACGGTATCTATGTCCGGAACGAGATCGCGTCCCGTGGCGGTTACGAACATCAACCCGGGATCGGCGACAGCGAGCGGAACTTGAATTTCGCCGGAGCTATTGGTAAATCCTCTGAACATATATTCTCCGGGTTTCCAGACGCAAACTTTCACGCCGCCCGCAGGCCCGTCGGTGGTGGTCACCGTGATCGAAAGCGATTGACTGTCAGGGGTGATCGAATGCGGCGCGGTTACTGTCAGCGGCCGGGGGGGATATTTCCAGACGGCCATCTCCGGATCGCCGAAAAGGTTGTGCCCGTAGTCAATATCGCGATAGGACGGGTAATATATTTTAGACAGCGCTTCCGCCACTCCGAGCTGGCAGGATGAATCGTTGTAAAGATATTCGAGAAATTTCATTTCCAGCCTGTACGATGCCGATACCCATCCCCAGCGCGTGTTACCGAGATAAGCCACGCCGCCGCGATTCGGCAGGAAAAGAAACGGCTCCATAAATGTGCTGTTGGTAAGGAACGGTCCGGGACGAAAGATTTCCTTGTCGAAATCGAATGCGGCGTTGTCGCAACTTATCGAGTATTTGACCGAAAATTCGGCGGTCGAATCCTGCCACAAGATGGTGGCGGCGCCATCCTGCTGAACCACGCTGTCGCCCCAGAGATATGAGCGGGGGGCATAATTGTAATTGGGCGCCATGGTAACATAAGATGATACATTGCCATGGTTCAAATTGCCGATATATCCCCAACCCTCGTTGATCACCTCGAGAACCCGTTGCGCAGTTGGTTGAATGGGGGAATCGGAACCACCACTGGGTTCCTCGGCGCAGCGCCCGTAATCCACGTTGAAATGGCTCGGCATGACGCTGGCAAGCGAAATATGCTCGTTGAGATCCCGCATCTGATCGGCGGTGATAAAAAGCGCTTTGGTGACATAAGAATAATCGCCGTTGCCCGGATTCTGTTCGTAAACAAGCGCCTTGTTGACCCAGTTGGCCGCCTCCTCAAGCCGATCCACCGGAACCCTGCCTACGTATATTTCAGGATATAAATCCGGCCGGTCGTGGGTCATTTCGCCATAAGTTCCGTCGTTGTCATAATCCCAATCGCCGCTGAGATCGCCATAGTACAGATCGCATATCTGCTGATTGTTCAAAGTTATCGGATAGCTTACATTGCCCGGAAACGCATAGCGGATTGGGATTACATCCTCGTCACCACCCAACAACGCCCAACGTGCGCCCGCGGTATATGCCTGCTGGAGATAGGCGCGCAGTTTAGCGGCGTTATCCACACCCGGGTAATTCGACAATATGTCTTCGATCAAGGCAATTTCGGCGGTTATCCCCTTTTGATTTTTCCAAAACACCCAGGGATAAAAAGCGGGCGCCAACTCGGCATTGGTAATAACCAGATATTCGGCACCGATCCCCAAACTCCCCTGGCGAAATAATGCCGGTGTGTCGTTTGCCGTTCCCCCGGGATCTATGTCGATCTGCTCCGGATTGACCACCATGCGCTTTAACTGCTTTGCCCCTACTTGCACCGCCGGTCCGGAAAGCTCCCCCTGGACAAGTTGGATTTGAATCTTGATTTCATCGACAAGGAAAAGATCGCCGCTGCGTGGTCGGTATTGAATCGGATACAGCCGAATCGTTAAAATTTCCTGATTGCCGAAAACTCCCCTATCCACCAATTCGAAATAGGATCCCGGGAAAAGCGAATCGGAACCGTAGATCAATTCGTCTTCAGCGGCCGGATAGTTTTCGGCGGGTTCCCCATCCGTTTTAACATCACCCGGATAAGGCGTGTAATTAGGATAACAGCCTATTTGAATGATCGGCCCAGGCTCGGCCTGAATGGTTCCCGCATTCATGCCGACAGGCAAGGCGATTTTCGTGAGCTTGCAAGGCAGTTGCGGCGCGCCTGCGATCTCGATTTTTTCGTCGCCCGGAAGGAAAGCCTGTATTCCTCTTTCATCATGTTTAAGACGTAAATCGGATTTTAATGTCGAAAAGCTGAAAAAAAGCCGGTCCTCAGCTTGCAGGCTGGCCGTTAACCCGATAATTGTTATTAAGATAACTAAAGAAATAAATTTGTTCGAGGCTCGCATAATCCCCTCCTGATCAAGGAATCAACCGCTTTTTATTTCCTCGGAAAGGGGATTAAGCAAAGGCGGTGCCCGGCCTATGTAGGGTGGGTTTCCGTATGCAACAGCCAGATATCTACTTAAAATATAATAAGTTACACTTAGGCCCGAATTTAATGTCAGACGATTCATTTCAGCCGGAAATAGCAAGATATGGGATTTTCCCCATAATCGTTGATATAGGTCTATATCATTTAATTGACTAAGGCTTATGGAAATTTTTCCTTGACAAAAAGTTAGGGTTGTGTTTAGTTTTGGGGCGTAAAGTGGGGAAGAAAGGTGTAATTTCCCTATGACGGGTTTTATCGGCTCATTCAGGCATCAAATCGACAGCAAAGGTCGCCTTAATCTTCCGGCTAAATTCCGCAGACCTGCTGGAACCATGGAGACTTATGTCATTACTCCCGGGCTTAACGGCTGCCTGAACGTTTTCCCCGAAGAAGAATGGAACAAGGTGCAGGAAAAACTCCAGAGCCTCGTCCGTAACAACCCCGACAATGTTTACTATCTTCGCACCACACTATCCCGCTCGTTCGTGGTGCAGGCGGATAACCAGGGAAGAATAACACTTTCGGCCGCTCTTATCAAGGAGGCAAAATTAGAGAAAGATGTGTTGGTGGTGGGGATGTTGGATAGAATGGAGATATGGAATCCTGAAATATTCGCTGACTACTTGAACAAACCCGATCGATCCTACGAGGAGGTGGCGCGCAAAATCGATATTTGATCCACCGCATATTCCCGTGCTCGCCGCAAGAGTGGTCGAACATCTGAGGGGATGTCCGCCGGGATATTTTATCGATGCCACTCTCGGTGCAGGCGGCCATCTGCGAGCCGTTTATCGGGAGTTTCGAGACCGCTTTAGTTACATCGGCTTCGATCTTGACGGCGAAGTCATTGAAAATACGAGAAAGCTTCTTTATCGCGAGGGTATAAAGGCACAACTGGTTCAGAAAAATTTTTCGGAAATAGCTGATTACATGACAAGAGAGGGAAAATCACCCATAAGCGCCGTTCTATATGACCTGGGTCTCAGTTCCATGCAGATAGACGATCCCGACAAAGGATTCTCGTATTTGCATGATGGGCCGCTGCGTTTGGCATTTGATCCGAAACAGACCCGGACCGCCGCCGATCTGATCGGCGCAAGCGACGAGGCCGCCCTCTATCGAATACTGCGTGATTATGGACAGGAACCAAGAGCGAAATCGATAGCGAAAGCGATAAAAGCCGAGGGTAGAGCGATCACTACCACATCCGAGTTATCCGCGATCATCCGTCGCGTGGTTGGATCGCGGTCTTTCCTGAAAACCGCCGCCAGGGTGTTTCAGGCATTGCGGATTGAAGTAAATGATGAGTTGGCGAATTTGGAGCAGAGCTTGCAATCCATAATACCCTCGATCCAATTGGGCGGCCGGATCATGGTGATCGCCTATCATTCTCTCGAAGATAGAATAGTGAAACGTGTTTTCCGAAAGTATTCCGGCAAATGCGTTTGTCCGCCCCGGGCAAGGGAATGTCGCTGCGGCAAGATAATAATCGTTCGTGCCTTGACTCCCAAACCGGAAAGACCATCGCCGGAAGAAACAGCCGGAAATCCGCGGGCGCGTTCGGCAAAATTGAGAGTGGTGGAGAAAATTGCGGCTTAAAAAAAGAAAGAGCCGGCTTTATCGCAAAATAAAGCGATCCTTGCCGCTGATTTTTGTACTGGCGATGCTCTGGGTGTGGAAATCGACTGTGGCTGTGGACCTCTCGCGGGAACTAACCCAGCTTCGGCGCACCCGTGATTCACTTATCGAGAAGAATAAGCAACTGGCCGTGCAATTGGAAAGATACAGATCGATAGCCTGGATCGACAGTTGTGCGGGGTATGGTTTTGGAATGAACACCGACATGAGAAACCGGGAATTCATTTACGAAGACGCCCCGATCGATCGAAACGCAACCGGCAACAAGAGCAATTACGCCGGGCTTTCTGAATTCTGGTCCGGCCTCGTTAGGTTGCTCCGGGGTTACTGATGACCGTTAGGGTTCAAAGAAAATTCGATTCGCGTCTACGGGTCATAAAATACGTTTTGCTTTTCGTGTGGGCGGCGATTGCGGCAAGACTTGTCTGGATTCAGATTATTCACCGCGATAAATTCGCTCAGGCTGCCGAAAGCCAACAGAACGTTCAAATCGAGATACAGCCCCGTCGGGGAGCCATTTATGATTGTCAAAATCGGGTGCTTGCCCAGGACGTCGATTCGTATTCGTTTTACGTGATACCCGATAAGATAGTCGAAAAGGAGCTGGCTGCGCAACGACTCGAGGCAGTTACCAAATGCGGCGGCTGGTTGGAAAAATTCAAAAATCATCGGCGTTTTCTTTGGGTTGCGCGCAAGACCACTCCCGAAATACAACTTGCCATCAGTCGAGCGGGAATACCGACGCTCGATTCCATCGTCGAATCGCGGCGGGTTTATCCGGCCGGCGACTTGGCGCTTGCGGTACTTGGCCGAGTGGATATTGACAACAAGGGGATTTCAGGAATCGAGCTGCAATACGATTCGCTGCTTTCCGGCAAGCCGGGCACAGCATTGCTTAAACGTTATGGCAAGAAACGGACCTTTATTTTTCATGACGAACTTTACAAGAAGCCGGAAAACGGGCTGGATATCGTACTGACACTCGATCTTGATCTTCAGCAGATAGTCGAGCAGGAATTGAAGGCGGGATTGGAGAATTATGGGGGCATTTCGGCCACCGCATTTTTTGTGAGGGCGGGATCAGGGGAGATCGCAGCATGCGCCTCTATAGACAGCAACGGCGCACCGGCAAGGCGCAACCGAGCAATCGCCGATATGTATGAACCGGGATCGACTTTCAAAATTGTCGCGGTTGCCTCGGCCCTCGAATCAGGTCGGTTCAGCCCGAACACTATCGTCGATGTCGAGGGAGGAAAATATCGCGTCGATGATCGCGTGATACGCGACGATCACGCCTACGATAAGCTTACCGTCGAAGAAATAGTCGTTCATTCATCCAATATAGGAGCGGCCAAGCTTGGACTTGACCTGGGCGATTATACAATCTACAAGATGATAACGGATGCCGGATTCGTGAAAAAACTGGCGGTCGATTTTCCGGGTGAAGTCTCCGGACAGCTTCAGAGACCCCCCTGGCGAGACCATTATCTGGCCAATGTTTGTTTCGGACATGGTATCAGCGCCACGCCGATGCAGATGACCATGCTTTACGATGCGGTTACATCGGGAGGGAAACTCACCCTACCGTATTTCGGTAAAGAGGTGGTTTACGAAGACGGCAGCCGACGGTTGTTGCGGAATTTACCCGAAGGCAAGCAGATAATGACACCTACAACTGCGGCACTGCTTAGGCGATTTTTACGCGAGGTTGTCGCCTCGGGAACGGCCAAACGCGCCGATTCCGCCATAGTTGAATTGGCGGGCAAGACCGGTACCGCGCTGAAGGCGATAAAAAATAAAGGCTATGACCATAGCAAATCGGTGGCTTCGTTCGTGGGATATTTTCCTGCGGACTTCCCGGATTACGTCGGCATCGTGGTGTTCGACGAGCCCAAGAAATCCCGTTACGGCGGGGAAATTTCCGCACCCGTTTTCCGGAGAATAGCCGAGCGATTCAGCATGCTTCCGGGCAAACTCGATAAACCGGTGGTGAAAAAATCGAAAGCCGTTATAGAAAAGAAAGCCGCGCCTTCCAAACCGAAGCCGGATTCGTTGATGGGGGTCATGGCTTCTCTTAAAGTAGATAAAGAAAATAACGGGCAATTTACCACGCCCGATTTGAAAGGATTGACCATCCGGCAGGCCCTGATTTACGCGCGGGAAATGGGTATCGCCTGCGATTTCAGCGGTTCCGGCATCGTGGTCGAGCAATCACCATCGGCCGGCGAGCCGATCGAACCAGGAACGATAGTCAGATTAAGGTGTAAAAGCGATTGAATCTCGTGGCGGCAAATAAGATGACCTCGATAGGGAAAACCGTGACTCTCGGCGAATTATTCGCGGGAACCGGTTGCAAATTGAATGCGAAAGAGGCGGCGGTTCAAGTAAGCGGCCTGGCCAACGATTCGAGGAAGGTCAAAAGGGGCGATCTGTTTTTCGCTATTCCGGGCTTTTCCGCCGATGGACGAAAATACGTGCCCGAGGCGATATCGCTGGGCGCCCGCGCCGTCGTTAGTCAATCCAACGATCTCGGCAGTATGGATATACCGGTTATTTATTGCAAGAATATCAGGCGGGTATTGTCGCAGATTGCCGCTCGATATTACGACAATCCTTCTTTGCATATTCCCGTCGTCGGAGTAACCGGCACCAACGGCAAAACCACCACGACCTACTATCTGACTCACATCATGTCCAGTGTCGGGAAGCAGTGGGGACGGATCGGCACGGTGGAATATTTTACCGGCAAACGCACGGAGAATGCGATCAACACTACTCCCGATTCGCTGTTACTTCAGGAGCTGTTGGCGGAAATTCTCGAGAACAAACTTTCGGGCTGCGCCATGGAGGTTTCCTCGCACGGACTCGATATGGGGCGCTGCGACGATATAAGTTTCACCGGCGCGATATTCACCAATCTAACTCAAGACCACCTCGATTATCACAAGACTATGGATCGCTATTTTTCCGTCAAGTCGATCCTTTTCGAAAAATTGGTGAAACAAGACGGATTCTGCGTCTTGAACGCCGATGATCCGTATTCTGAAAAGATGAAAAAGGTCTGCCGGGCGAAAGTCCTTTCGTATTCATTGAGCAACACCTCCGGCGCCGATTTTATAGTCGAGGACCGCGGCATCGACGGCAAAACGGGTTCGTTCCGGCTTCATTATAAAGGACGCACTTTCGACGGCACACTGCCGCACTTGGGTCGTTTCAATCTGTATAATTTCGTGGCCGCCTTAGCCGCGGCGACAGCCCTGAACGTCGAAATCGAACCGGCGGTCGAAGCGATGCGTCACGCTCCGCAGGTTCCCGGTCGAGTTCAAATAATCGATATGGGCCAGCCTTTCACCGTGATTGTCGATTATGCCCATACTCCCGATGCGCTGAAAAATCTGCTTACGAGCCTCGAATGCCCGGGTGAGAAACTGGTTGTTTTCGGTTGCGGCGGGGATCGTGATAAGGCCAAACGCCCGCTGATGGGGGAAATCGCGGTCAGCCATGCCGATCGAGTAATCGTTACTTCCGATAACCCGCGCTCCGAGGAACCCGGGAAAATAATCAAAGATATTCTGAAAGGGATGTCGGGTCGAAAAAATTACACCGTGGTCGAGAACCGCGATGAGGCGATAGGGCGGGCCGTATCATCAGCCAAATCCGGAGATCTCGTGATTATCGCCGGCAAAGGGCATGAGGATTATCAGATAATCGGCAGGAACAAACATTATTTTTCGGATCAGGACGTCGCCAGAAGATACCTCAAAAAGCTGGGCTATGCAGATTCTTGAAACCATGAAGTTGACTATTTCGGACGTGGAAAAAGCTTTGACGGCAAAGGCGGTTTACGGCGGCCCGGCCGAACCGCCAGACCGATATCTCGACGGGTCGATCGAAATAAGGGGGATTTCCACCGATACGAGGACGATCGGCAGGGGCGAACTGTTTTTCGCTTTGAAAGGCGACAATTTCGACGGCCACGATTATGTGAATGAGGCGTTCGCCAAAGGCGCCTGCGCCGCGGTTGTCGATCGTGATATAACGATCGGCCGGGGCATGCTGATAAAAGTGGCCGATACCCTAAAAGCGCTCGGCGATCTGGCGGCGAGTTTCCGAGGGAGATTCGATATCCTATGCGCTGCCATCACAGGCTCGAACGGCAAGACGACAACCAAGGAATTGACAGCCGCCTGCCTTTCGACGCGATTTACGGTCTTGAAAACAAGCGGGAATAAAAACAACTTGATCGGACTGCCGCAAAATCTTTTCCGGCTCGATGAAACGATTCAAGCCGGGGTGTTCGAACTGGGCATGAGCTTTCCCGGAGAAATCGGCCGGTTAACGGAAATCTGCCAGCCTAACATAGGAATTCTCACCAATATCGGCCCGGTCCATCTTCAGAATATGGGAACGATCGAAGCAGTCGCCCGAGCCAAACATGAGCTGGTGGAAAAAATGGCCCAGAACGGTCTGGTGATAATCAACAATGACGATCCGATCCTGCGGACCTGGGTCGGGGATTTACGGCAGAAAGTGATAACTTATGGGATCGATTCCGATGCTGATTTCCGAGCCGAGTCGATCGCCCAAACAAATCAAGGATACGAATTCAGCCTGAACGGGCGGAGGTTTTTCCTGCGATATCAAGGCAGACATAATATATATAACGCTCTGGCTGCGCTCGCCTGCGCCGATTCGCTCGGCTGCGAATGGAAATCAATGTCGGACGCGCTCAGTTCGATCGAGCCAAGCAGCCTTCGTTCGGAGATTTTCCGAAGCAAGGGCATTACCGTAATCAACGATTGTTATAACGCCAATCCGGTTTCTCTGAAATCGGCGATCGAGACTTTGGCGGGTTTCCCCGGCGAGGGCAGGAAAATAGCGGTGCTCGGAGATATGCTTGAGCTGGGGCCGCGGGAAATCGAATTCCACGTCGAAATCGGCCGATCTCTCGACAAGCATAAAATAGACGCCGTCTTCGCATTCGGACAATTAAGCCGGCATTATTTTAAAGAATATCACGGCCGGGAGGGAAGCCATTATATGGACAAAGCGGCGTTGATCGAAAAATTGCAGAAATATCTGAAGCCGGGCGATGTGGTTCTGGTGAAAGGTTCGCGGGGCATGGCGCTCGAGGATGTCAGCCGAGCCTTGAAGGAAGGCCGCTGATGCTGTATCATCTTCTGTATCCACTGAGTGAATACATCAGCGGTTTCAATGTTTTCAAATATATTACTTTCCGCACCGCCTACGCTTCGGTCACGGCGATGTTGATCAGTTTCATGTTCGGCGGCCTGTTCATACAATACCTCAAACGGAAGCAGATCAAAGAAAATATCCGTACCGACGGTCCGAGCACTCACCTTGCCAAAAAGGGGACGCCAACCATGGGAGGCCTGCTCATCCTCATTTCGATTCTGATTCCCACGCTGCTATGGGCCGATTTGACTAATGTCTATATTCACCTGGTGCTGCTGGTAACGGTCTGGCTGGGACTGCTCGGTTTCTATGATGATTATCTGAAGGCGATCAAGAAACAGAAAAAAGGAGTCGTCGCCCGCAAGAAGCTTATCGGTCAGATCCTTTTGGGACTGATTCTCGGTTCGATTCTTTATTTCTATCCCCCGGATCCGTTTTTCGATTCGGCGACCGAAGTGCCGTTTTTCAAGAACCTCGAAATCGATTTCGGAGTGTTGTACATTCCGTTCGTCATAATTGTCATCACCGGTGTTTCCAACGCGGTGAATCTTACCGACGGCCTTGACGGCTTGGCGATCGGGCTGGTGGGGATATGCGGCCTGTCATTCGCGGTGCTGGCCTATATAACCGGCCGCAGCGATTTTTCCCGTTATTTGAATATCGATTATTTCAAAGACGCCGGCGAACTGACGATTTTCTGCGGTGCGCTCGTCGGGTCGTGCCTGGGATTCTTATGGTTCAATGCCAATCCGGCGCAGGTATTCATGGGTGATACGGGGGCGCTGGCGCTGGGCGGCGCTTTGGCGGCTATCGCACTATTGATTAAAAAGGAAATTTTGTTGGTGATCATGGGCGGCGTTTTCGTGATGGTGGCGCTATCCGTGATCATTCAGGTGGTCTATTTCAAGTTGAGCAAAGGCAAACGGGTGTTCAAGATGGCGCCCATTCATCATCATTTCGAGCTATGCGGCTGGCCGGAACAGAAAGTAACGGTGCGCTTTTGGATTTTGGGCGTGATATTCGCCTTGATCAGCATGAGCACCCTGAAAATCAGATGAACAAAGTATCTAGCAAGAAAATAAGCGTAATCGGGGCCGCGCGATCGGGAATGGCCGCCGCGATCGAGTTGAAACGCCACGGTGCCGAAGTCTATTTATCCGATGCAAAGCCTGAAGATCAATGGTCTGCTCCAAGGCTGAACGAGATCAAACGATCGCTGAGCGATAACCGAATAAATTTCGAATTCGGAGGTCATTCCGAGAAGATTTATGATTGCGATCTATTCGTGACCAGCCCCGGTGTGGCCGCCGATTCCCCAGTGCTGCAAAACGCCGTCGCCAGAGGGATTAAAGTTATTTCCGAGCTTGAACTCGGGTTCTGGCTTTGTCCGGCCAAGGTGATTGCGATCACCGGTTCGAACGGCAAGACCACTACTACTTCTTTGGTCGGCGAAATTTTTCATCAGGCGAAACGGAAATATGCGGTCGCCGGAAATATCGGCACGCCTTATTGCAGTGTGGCGTCGATGCTCGGGCCGAATGATTTCGCAATCCTCGAAGTCTCCTCGTTTCAGCTCGAATGGATCGAGTCGTTCAAACCGACAGTGGCGGCGATTCTGAATATCACTCCTGATCACCTTGATCGTCATGCGAGCATGGAGGAATATGTGGGATTGAAAATGCGCGTATTCGCCAATCAGAGCGATGGCGATACGGCCGTGCTCAACGCTGACGATCCATTGCTCATGAAAAAACGCGAATCCCTAAATGCGGTCTTATTCTCGACATCCAAAGAACTCGCCCAAGGATGTTTCGCCTTGAACGATGTGATAAATCTTTCTCTGGGGGGCAATCGCCGTCAGTTGCTGAAGGTATCCGAGCTGGGAATTAAGGGGCCGCACAATCTGGCCAATGCCTGCGCCGCGGCCGCCATAGCCGCATCAGCGGGAATCGCCGACGATCATGTAATAAAGGCTTTAAGAACTTTCACGGGCGTGGAGCACCGACTGGAGAAAGTGGGGCTCATCGGAGGGGTGAGCTTCATTAACGACTCAAAAGCGACCAATGTCGATGCCGTTTTTTGGGCGCTTCAGTCGGTGTCCCCGCCTATCGTGCTTATCGCCGGAGGCAAAGATAAAGGCGGCGATTTCCGGCAACTCGAGTCTCTGATCAGAAATAACGTCTCTGCGGTGGTGCTCATCGGTCAGGCGACCGAGAAAATAGCGGCGGCTTTCGATGGCATCGTCACAATCGAAAAAGCGCAATCGCTTCCTCTTGCCGTGAAAAGAGCCTACGAACTTGCCTATCCCCGGGGAACGGTGTTGCTTTCTCCCGGTTGCGCGAGTTTCGACATGTTCGAAAATTATGAGCATCGCGGCCGTGTGTTCAAAGAAACGGTCAGGGCCTTGATGGAGAGTCGCGGCTGATGTTTATCGATTCGCCCCAGAAGACTATCGCGTTTTCGGTGCTGCTTTTGATAGCTATCGGTTTGATTTTTATCTACAGCGTGTCCGGCCCCTATGGACTTGAAGAGAAACATACTCGATGGTATTATTTTTTCAAGCAGCTGATTTTCGCGGTAATCGCCGTCTCGGTCATGATCGTCTGTTCCAGGCTCGATTACCACTTCCTGCTCAAGTATTCGCCGGCCTTGATCTTGATCGCCTTGGTGATGCTGGTGTTGGTCTTGAACGCGAAAGAGAAACAGGAAGTGCAGCGTTGGATAGATCTGGGATTCATCCAGTTCCAACCCTCGGAGTTTTTCAAAGTGGCGGCAGTGATGTATCTGGCAAGTATAGCGGCCAAAGTTCATCTGCGTCGGATCGAGCCCAAGAAGCTTATAATCCGGGCAATTCCGCTGGCGGCCGGGCTGTCGCTGATAATCAAGCAGCCCGATCTCGGCACCTTGGCGGCCGTGTTCATAATAATGGCGGCCGTGTCGTTTATCGCCGGGTTGAAATTACGTTATATTGCGATAGTCACGGCATCGGTAGCGGTTATGGGTGCGCTGATGGTGTTCGGCAAGGATTACGAGAAAGACAGATTGACCGATTTCGCCGCTATCCTGCAAAATCCGTTGGCTGATCATAACCAGGAGGGATTGGGGGGCGGATTCTACCAGGTGAAACAATCGCTGATAAGCATCGGCTCGGGGGGGCTGTTCGGACGTGGTCTGGGCGAGGGTGGGCAGAAAAATCTTTTCTTACCTGCGCCGCATACCGATTTCATTTTCGCTTCTTCGGCGGAAGAGGGTGGAATGCTGCTTTGCCTATTGGTTTTGGTGTTGTATATGATGTTTTTCATCGGTGCGCTCAGGGTCGCCTTGGCGGCTACTGATATAGAAGGGCTGCTGTTGGCATCGGGCATGGCGGTTATGATAATTTCGCAAGCCGGCATCAATATCGGTGTGGCGGTCGGTTTGCTGCCGGTCACCGGAATTACTTTGCCGTTTTTCAGCTATGGCGGTTCGTCGCTGGTCGTATCCTGTGCGGCTACCGGCATGATTTTATCGGTGGCCAGGCATGGTTGTCGGCCGGAACTTAATCGCATGGGGGCTTTGTGAGGATTTTATTCGCCGGAGGAGGGACTGGTGGGCATTTGATCCCGGCGCTTAACATTGCGCAAGTGCTCAGGTCCAGGCTGGCCGACGCCGAGTTTCTTTTCGTCGGTCTCAAGGGCGGGATGGAAAAAAAGATCGTGGAGAAACACGGTTTCCCTATCGAGGAGATAGAAGTGGTCGGCTTGAGACGGGATTTCGGCGGGATGATGGATTTTTCGAAAAAAATAATGCGCGCTTTCTCGCAGGCCGACAAAGTAATCCGTTGGTTCGGGCCCGAGGTGGTTGTGGGGACGGGAGGCTACGTTTCGGCTCCGGTTGTGCTGGCCGGCAAACGCAGGCGGAGTCGGACTTTGATTCAGGAACAAAATGTATTTCCCGGGCTGGCCACCCGTTTTCTTGCGCGCTTCGCGGATCGAATTTGCGTGGCTTTCGAAAGCTCGAAAAAATATCTGCACGGAATTCGGAACATAATCGTCAGCGGTAATCCGCTCCGGCCGGACCTGAAAATACCCCGAACCAATGACCTATATGCGGCCTTCGGACTTAATCCCAATAAAAAAGTCTTGCTCGTAACCGGTGGCAGCCGAGGAGCCCAATCTATTAACGAGGGAATAGGCAGCTTCATTTGCGATGGTCTGCTTCCGGAAGACTGGCAATGCCTTTGGCAAACCGGCGCGGATAAATTCGACGAGACTTCAAAAAAGATGTCTTCCTGTGCGTTTTGCGGCAGCCTGGAGCCTTTTATAGATAAAATGCCCCAAGCGTATGCTATCGCCGACTTGGTGGTTTGCCGCGCCGGAGCGATGACCGTATCCGAATTGCTGGCGCTCGGATTGCCGTCGCTATTGGTCCCCTATCCGCATGCCACCGCCGATCACCAAATGAAAAACGCCCAGGCGTTGAAAGAATCGGGGGCGGTCGAATTGATCGCCGACGGCAATTTATCCAAAGAGGTGTTCCGCTCGACGCTTCTGGAATTGATGAACAACAGAGATAAAAGGGGCAAACTGTCCGAATGCGCCCTGAGACTCGGCAATACCGGCGGCGCGGACATAATCACGAAGGAAATCATCAACCTGATATGAAATTCAAAAGAATCAAAAAGCTGCATTTCGTGGGCATAGGCGGAACGGGAATGTGTGGTATAGCGGAAGTGCTGCACAATCTCGGCTATACCCTGACCGGCAGCGATCAGAAGAAAACCGAGGTTACCGAATATCTCGAAAAAATCGGCATCAAGGTCAGCTACAGCCATCACGAAAACAACGGTGCCGACGCCGACGTCGTAGTTTATTCCTCCGCAGTAAAGCCGGACAACCCGGAATTGCTGGCGGCACGTCGAAGAAAGATACCCACGATTCCGCGCGCAGAGATGCTTTCCGAATTAATGAAGATGAAATTTTCGGTTGCGGTGGCCGGGACGCACGGAAAAACGACCACCACCTCGCTCATTGGGCACGTCATGGGCAAAGCCGGATTTGATCCCACGGTCATCGTCGGCGGCAGAGTTCTGGGTGTCGGCACCAATGCCTATGTGGGCAAGGGTGATTATTTAGTTGCCGAGGCCGATGAATTCGATCGCTCGATTCTTCGGTTCTATCCGACTATCGCGGTCATCACGTCGATTGAGGCCGAACACATGGAATGCTATAAAGATATGGAAGATCTTTATCGAAGTTTTGCCGAATTCGCCAACCGGGTTCCGTTTTACGGGAGCATTATATATTGTCTCGAGGATGAAGGGTTGCGCCTTATTCGTGACAGATTCAGCCGCCCGAGCATCTCCTATGGATTTTCCCGACATGCGGACCTTTTCGCCACGGATGTCAAATTCGGCCGCGACGGGTCCGAATTCATCTGTCATAGCGGCGGCGGTCGTTTGGGAGAAGTTCGGGTTCCACTTTTCGGAAGGCACAACGTATTGAATGCTTTGGCGGCTGTCGCCTTGGCGCTCGACCTTGAAATCCCGTTCGCCACCGCGGTCGATGCGATCGGTACTTTCCCCGGTGTGGGCCGCAGGATGGAGTATGCCGGCACGGCCCGCGGGATACGATTCTATGACGATTTTGCGCACCATCCCACTGAAATAAAGACGACTCTGGCCGGGGCAAGAGAAAGTTTCGGCAGCCGGATTGTGGCGGTGTTTCAGCCGCATTTGTATTCGCGAACCAAGGCTTTCGAAAAAGAATTCGGAGCCGCCTTTTTCGATTCCGACGTGTTGATCGTTACCGATATTTATGGGTCGCGCGAGCAACCCATCAATGGCATAAACGGAAAATTGGTGGCTGATTCGGTAAGCCGCGCCGGACACAATGAAGTATTTTACGAGCCGGACAAGAACAAGATTCCGGCGTTGCTTAAGGCCCGGGTTCGCGAAGGTGATGTCGTTATCGTAATCGGCGCCGGCGATATCAACCGTTTGACACCGATTTTATTGCAGGAATTGAACAAATGAAAAAAGTCGCCGCCCTCACGCTGGCCATAGGTCTCGGCATTTTGGCAGGCAGATTGGCTTTTTTGCAAGCGGGCAAATTGCCGCCGTTCAGACTGCAGGAAATACGGGTCAAATGCGATGCGGATATCGACCGCAACTTGATTGTTTCCGCCGCCGGTCTCAATATCGATGAATCGATTTTCGAGCAAGACCTTAAGCGGGCTGCCGCGAATATAATGCGGATGCCCGGAGTGAGGCAGGCAAGTATCACCCGCAAGATGCTCGGAACGATCGAGATAGATGTCCGGACGGAGGAGCCGATATTACTGGCCAAATTCGAGCGCCTGTATGGCTTGACCAGAAGTCAAAAAATCATGACGTTAAGCGAACCGAATTTGCAATTGCCGATAGTAACCGGTTTCGAAAGCCGAAACGCTCAAGATCTGGCGTTGAAAAACGGCGCTTGTTGGCTGGATCGGCTCAGATTGAATTATGCCATCAGCATCATGGAGGAAGTTACAGCCGTCTCCCCGGGTCTGGCGGCGCGCATATCCGAAATAAATCTCTCGAATCTGGTTTTCGCCAATATCTTCATCGAACCTCAAGCGATAAAAGTTATTGTTCCTCTGAATAATATTCCAAAATCGTTTCATAGACTGGCGCGCCTCGATGATCTGAAAATTCTGGGCGAGGCCGGCATTATCGATATGCGCGGAGGAAGAGTGATAAGCAAAATCGGAGAGACTAATGCCAAAGGATGAAATCCTGGTCGGACTCGATATAGGAAGTACTAAAGTAGCGGTCGTGGCGGCGCAGCCCGAGGGGGAAAGCGGTCTGAGAATTCTCGGAATCGGAAGATCGCCGTCCGAAGGAATCAAGCGCGGTTTGATCGTCGATCTCGAAAAAGTGGTCGGTGCGATCGAGGCGGCGGTGGCCGATGCCCAGATGGTAAGTGGCTGCAAGATCAAGCATGTCGATGCCGGAATTGCCGGAGAGCATATAAAAAGTATCAACAGCCGAGGTGTTATCGCCGTCGGCAAAGGGAATTCCGAAATAAGTCGCTCTGACGTCAACCGGGTAGTCGAGGCGGCGCGCGCCGTCGCTATCCCCGCGGATCGGGAAATCATCCACGTCTTGCCCCAGGAATATACCGTTGACGATCAAGCCGGAATAACGGATCCGGTGGGGATGAACGGCACCAGACTCGAAGTCAGTGTGCATATAGTAACCGGATCGATCGCCGCCGTGGCCAATATGGTGAAGGCGATCGAGAAGGCCGATATCGAAGCCAGCGAGCTCGTGCTGGGGCCTCTGGCTTCATCGTATGCGGTCCTCAATCCCGACGAGCGGGAGCTCGGCTGCTTGCTGATCGATATCGGCGGCGGGACGACGGATATCGCGGCTTTCGTCGATGGTTCGGTCAGGCATACGGCGGTTCTCGGAATCGGCGGCAAAAACGTCACCAATGATATTGCGATCGGACTCAGAACTCCGCTCGAACAGGCCGAACGTCTGAAATGTCTTCACGGTTGCGCTTTGGCCACCATGGTGGGCGCAGACGACCTGATCACGGTTCCCGGAGTAGCCGGGCGGGAGTCGAGGGAGATCGCCCGCTCGGTGCTGGCCTCGATTATCGAACCCAGGGCGGAAGAGATGTTTTCGCTGGTCGCCCGGGAATTGACCCGGATTAACCTTACGGAATCGTTGACGGCCGGGGTAATTCTAACCGGCGGAGGTTCAAAACTCGCGGGATTGGCCGAGATGGCCGAGCAGATTTTCGATCTCCCGGCGAAGGTGGCGCGGCCGAGTGTTTTCTACAACGACCGACAGCAGGATCTTGAACCCGAGCTGGCCACCGCCGTCGGTTTGGTCAGATATAGCCAGCTCAATAGATCCTCGGCGAAAAAGCGCATCGGGGGTCAGCGTGCACAAGGCGTGATGGCAAGAATAAAAAGTATTTTTTCTGAATATTTTTAGGTCTTCCCCGTCGGGGGATAGGAAGGAAAAGCAAGTGATTGAATTTGCTCCCGAGAGCGAAGCCTATGCGCGGATGAAGGTGGTCGGCGTCGGAGGTGCAGGCGGAAACGCGGTAAACCGGATGATCGAGGCCGGTTTGACAGGCGTGAAATTCGTCTCGATAAACACCGATAAGCAGGCTCTCGACTTCAGCCTCGCCCACGAAAAGGTGCAGATCGGGAAGATGTTGACCAAAGGTCTCGGAGCCGGGGCCAATCCCGAAATCGGCATGAAAGCCGCGGAAGAAAATCTCGATGAAATCAAAGCCAGCGTCGGCGATGCCGACATGGTTTTTATAACCGCCGGCATGGGCGGAGGAACCGGTACCGGCGCGGCACCCATCGTGTCCCGCTGCGCCAAAGAACAGGGTGCCCTCACGGTCGGGATAGTCAGCCGGCCTTTTCGATTCGAGGGTGAAAAAAGAATGTCCCGCGCCGAGCAAGGAATCGCCGAGCTTCGCAAACACGTCGATTCCATGATCATCATACCCAATGAAAAACTGATCAAGAATCTTGATCGCAATACTCCTTTCGTCGAGTCTTTTCGCCGCGCCGATGATGTTCTCTATTGGGCGACCAAGGGAATAGCCGATCTCATCACCCGCTGCGGTCTGATCAATCTTGATTTTGCCGACGTGCGCACGGTGATGTCGGAAAAAGGAGAAGCGTTGATGGGCACGGGATTCTCCAGAGGTGAAAATGCAGCCGAGGAGGCGGCCCGCAAGGCGATAAATTCGCCGTTGCTCGACGATATCGACATTTCCGGTGCAAAAGGAGTGCTGGTCAATATCACCGGCGGCAAGAAAATGACGATCATGAATGTGTCGGACGCTATGGAATCGGTGTATGCGGCCGTCGGAAGCGATGCCAATATCATATTCGGCGCGGTGATAGACAATAACCTGAATGATGAGATATTCGTCACGGTCGTGGCCACCGGGTTCGGCAATCATGACGAGATAAAATTCAAGACAGCCGGAAACGGCTCATTGTTCAACGACAACGGCAATAACGGCGGACAAAAACCGAAGCGGCGAAGCCCGGCCTTTACGGAAAGGCCGATATATCGAAATCTGCCCAATCACGATTGTTCTCCGGAAGCGCTTGAAAAACCCGCTTTCGAAAGATACGGAACCGGCAGACAATCAGGGCAAGCCGTCAATCAGCAGGATTTAAGCGATCAGTTGTTGATATGATCGGGTAAGACCGGCTTTCGGCGGAGGAAATGCGGCTCCTCCGCCGGGCCGGAAAATCGGGCAAGGATAAACTATTCGAAGGCTTGATTCTCGAATTTTCCCCAGGAGAATCAGGTTCTTTCCAGCGAAAGCAGCTTCTTTTTCATCGCCAATCCCCCACCATAACCGGTCAAACCGCCGTCGGCTCCGACAACTCTATGGCACGGGATAATGATCGGAATGGGATTGGTCGCCATGATTCGTCCGACAGCCCGGGCTGCCCGGGGTTTTCCGACAAGCCGGGCGATTTCGCCGTAGGAGGATGTTTTTCCATAAGGGATTTTCATGGCGGCGCGTAACGTCTTGCGGGTAAATTCCGGCAGATGTCCCAAATCGAATTTCAGCGAAAACTTCTTTCGTTTACCGGCAAAATACGATTTAAGCTGTTTGACGCAACGGCCGGTTCGGCTTTGAACTTTCGCCGGAGTCAGACGATTCATTTTGGCATAGGAAATAGCGGATTCGTAGGTTGCGTTCTTCCCGATACCGATGAATCGCAGGCCGGCGTCGGTTACTCCGACGATCACCGACCCGAATCGGCGGTCATTGATTTTATCCAGATAGATTTTCATGTATACCTTTCAGGGTGTGATACCCAATAGTTTTGTCTTGCGCACTTTGCTTCTGGCGATATTATGCTCGTCGTTGGTTTTGCTGAAAATATGCGAGCCGTCACCTTTGGCGACGAAGTAAAGGTAATCGACTTCCGCCGGATTCACCGCCGCCAGCAGCGAAGACAATCCCGGCGAACAGATCGGTCCCGGAGGTAATCCGGGGTATTTATAAGTGTTGTAGGGCGAGTCAATCTGTAGATCGCTGTGATATAGAGGTTTATTATTTCCGCCCAGAGCATAAATGACGGTGGGATCGCATTGCAAGAGCATGTTTCTATTCAACCGCTCGTGAAATACGGCCGAGATTATCGTTCTTTCGCTGTCGATCATCGCCTCTTTTTCGATCAGCGAGGCCAGAATCACCGCCTCGTCCAGATCCAAACCGGCGATGGCCGCTTTCTCTTCGAAATCCTGCGGCAATTTATCGAAAAATTTGCCCACCATTTTTCGGATTATCGCTCGTGGCTTTTCGTCATAGAAAAAATTATAGGTTTCAGGAAACAGGTATCCCTCCGCCGTTTCTCCGCCGATATTCAGCGAATCGAGCAATTGCCGGTCGCCGCAAGCTTGAATGAATTCCTCGGCATCAAGCTCAAGCTGGCTTGACAGCAGCTTCGCCACCTGAGAGATCGTGTAACCCTCCGGAATGGTGATCATATATGGCACCGCGCCGCCCGATGTCAACCTGCGGAATATTCCCGCGAGGCTTAGTCCCGGTTCTAAGGCGTAACGGCCGGCTTTGATTTTTTTATCGTTCCAGGGCAATTTGGCGAAAATCACGAAATTAAGTTCGGAACCGATCGCTCCCATCTGGCGCAGCTTATATGCGATCTCGTAAACGCCCTCGCCTCTCCTTATTAATATGTATTTCGTTTGATTGCCGAAATCGGCGGCATTTTGAGGGATAAAGTAAAGATACGCGCCGACGGCGAGTGTGACCAGAACGCAGATACCCGATATTTTCCAGACCCAACGACTTGGCATAGGCATCAGTTACCCTGCCAATCGGAGCGATCAGGACGATTGTCCTTATCGCTATACTTTCGATTGGTCATGAGGTTTTCGACCGGCATCAAGATCTACTTTGATCCGGGCTCGGTTCCCGCAGTATCGTTTTCCGACTTTCGGCGGTCGATAAAAGCCTGAAGTATTATAGTCGCCGCCACCAAGTCGAGATTCTTCCGATTCGTTTTTTTCCCCGAAGCGTGAATCTGTTTGGCTGCCTCCACGGTCGAAAGCCGCTCGTCGAGCAGATGGACTTTGCGCCCGCACTTTTTTTCGAGCGATTCGGCGAATTTCATCGTGTCTCTGGCGGCATCGCCGTGGCTGCCATTCATATTCAGCGGCAGGCCCACGACGACCTCCTCTATATTTTCTTTATATATCAGTTCACACAACATTTCAAGCAGCCGCGTCTGTTGTTTGTTTTCCAGAACCGAATGGGCCGAAGCCAATATCCGCATTTCATCGGAAATCGCTAGTCCGACCCTGGCTTTTCCGTAATCGATTCCCAGCACTTTTCCCATAATCTATCTTGTCGGCGGCGGCCAATTTCCGGTTTTCTTGTAAACGAAATAATCGTTCAAAGCCTCGCGATGCGACTTGAAGGCGATATTGGCGGGGATTTCGGTTTGCTCGAAAAATACCGCTTCGCTGGCGTCGTCTCCCGGCTTAAGCTTACCACCGGATATCTCGACCAAGTAAATCACCAGCACCGCCCTCGTCCTCGGATCATCATCACCAGCGTAAACCTTGAAACATCTTTTCGGTATCACTTTCAGGCCGGTTTCCTCTTCGATTTCCCGAACGCAGCAATTCTCTGGCGTTTCGCCGTACTCCATGAATCCCGCCGGAAGGCACCAGGCGCCCACATAAGGCGGATAACGTCTTTTGACAAGTAATATCTTGCCGTCCGTTTCGACTATCGCTCCGGCTGCAGGTATCGGGTTACGGTAATGAACGAAATCGCAGGAGGCACAGCGCTTTCTATTTTTGCCATCGATGAATACATCGTTTAGTTTTGCTCCACACCACGGACAAAAGGAGTATTCCCGTCCGATCACCAATTTATGCGAATCGTCGCGGCCGCCGTCATTGGTCATCTATCCACCCCCGGGTCGGGCAAGGGTAGGTTGGTTAACTTGCCGAAATCATCGAGGCCCTTGTCGAAATCGGAGCTTTTTCCGAGGACCATGATGGTCAGGCTGTCGCGGTTGATATATTTTTCGGCCACGCGCTTGATATCGGGCAGCTCGACGCTCCTTATATTCTCCAGATATTTTTCATAATAATCCGGCGGATAATCGTTATATTCAAGGCTCATCAATTGATTGACGATCTGCCCCGATCCGGCGAAAGTGAATACGAACTGATTGATGAAGGCCTCGCGGGCCATTTCCAACTCTTCATCGCTGACCAAGCCCAGGGCCATATCGGCGATTTCTTTCAACATCAGAGAAATCGCTCGATGGGTCGTTCCGTTCTTGGTCTGGCAATGCGCGGCGAACAGCCCGTAATCGCGGCTGGATATATCGAAACTGCTGCCCACCGAGTAGGCAAGCCCCTCGTCGGAGCGTACCCGGGTGGTCAGGCGAGAGGTGAAACTCCCTCCGCCCAAGATGTAATTCATCAAGGCTATGGCATAGCGATCCGGGTTATCACGCTTGATGCCGAGTTTGCCGATTCGGATATACGCTTGCGACAAGTCTTTTTCGATCAGGAAAACCCCCGGCTTCGATTCGTATTCGACCTCGGGTACCGATGGCAATTCGAGTGTCGAGGCGGGCCAGCCGGCAAAAGATTTTTCGAGCAAATTCAGCATCTCCGGCGTTCGAAAATCGCCGGCTACGGCCAGCATAATACGGTTCGGGTGGAAATATTTGCGATGAAGTTCGATTAAATCAGCCCGTGAAATATCTTTTATGTCTTGCCATTGTGCATATGCCCCGTAAACGTGATCGCCGTAGATCAGATGAGCGAATTCGCGGTTAAGGATTTCCCGGGGGCTGTCGTTGCGGCGCCTTATCGATTCCCGGAATTGTGATTTTTCGATTTCGAGTTTTGCGCTGTCAAAAGCAGGCCATCGTAGGATTTGGGAAAAAATTTCCAGACCGGTTTCCATATCTTTCGCCAGCGCCGACATATAAGCCGATCCCGATTCCATCCCTATGGAGGTCTCTATAGTGATCGCCATGTGCTCGAGCAGCCTGTTCAAAGAATCCGGACTCATGGTAACGGTTCCGCCTCCCCTAAGCATTGTGCCGGTCAGCGAAACCAGACCCATTTTAGAGGGAGGCTCATAAATCTGCCCGGTTCTTATCAGGGCGTTGACCTCGATCAGCGGCAATCCATGGTCTTCGAGAAGAAACACCACCATGCCGTTGTCGAGCATGATCCGCTGAACCTCGTTGCCGATCTGGGGAATCTTCCAGGTCAATTGTTTCAGTCTTATTTTATCGAGTTTTTTCGAGCCGGGTGATTTGGGGGCGGACAGAACCGGAGCCACGGCCAACAACATCGTCATCATTATCGATACCGATAATCTCACGGCCTTAATCCCCGCTTGCCTTTCGGACGGCACCCGATTGACTCTCGGCTTTTTTTACGATACTGGCTACGGTTCTATTTTCCGGCGTGAAGTATTTGGCGGCCACCCGCATTATATCCTCGGCTGTGACCCCCTTACGTTTATCGAGATTGGCCGCGATGTTTTTCCATGAACCGGTCAACATTTCGTAATTGACGAGCCGGAAAGCCAGCCCTAGATTCGATCGCAAATCGCGCAGAAAGTCGGCCTCGAGCTGATTGCGGATTCTCTCCAGCTCCAACTCGCTGACCGGAATCGTTTTAAGTGATTCCAGCTCCTGGTAAATCGCTTTCTCGTTGTCGGCCGTCGAGGCAGGGAATTTCGGGCCGAGCCAGATCGTGAACAGGTCGGGATAGCGCGAGAACGGAGCATCGGCGCGCACCCATGACGCCGTTTTATCGTTTTCCACCAATCTCTTATGCAACCTGCTGGTGCGCCCTCGAGTCAGTATCGCCGCTATGACATCCAGCACCGGCTGGTCCTGGTGGTTGGCCGCCACCGTGTGATAACCTATCGCCAATAGCGGCTCCGAATCGAATCGGACCTCGACGCGGCGCTCGCCCTGTTGAGCCGGTTCCATCGTGGTCGGCGGCTGCGGTTTTCCGGCCGGGGGAATGGGACCGAAGTATTTCCGGGCGATTCTCATGACTTCCTCGAAATCGACGTCCCCCACGATCGCGCAGATCGCGTTGTCCGGGCAATAGTATTTCTTGTAGAATTGCTCGAGATCATGTCGGGTCATCGTTTCGAGGTCCGAGGCCCAGCCGACCACCGGCCAGCCGTATCCGGCAGCCGTGAAGGCAGCCGCATAGAGTTGCTCTTCCAGGCGGCCGAACGGTTCGTTATCCAGGCTCAGGCGCCTTTCTTCATGAACCACGTCGCGTTCGGAATAGTATTCTCTGCTTACCATTCCGGTCATGCGGTCGGATTCCATCATCGCCCATATTTCCAAACGGTTTGCCGGTAAACTGACGAAGTAGCGGGTTGCGTCATTGGACGTTGATGCGTTCAAATTGGTTCCGCCGTGGCGCAGATAGGTTTCCCACAATTCGTCTTTCACGATCAATTTAGATTGCTCGATTTGAATTCGGTGAATCTCGTTTTTAAGTGAATCGAGCCTCGGTTTGCCGGTGTCGTCGAACCGGTGGCGGAGTTCGGCCAATTCGGCATGGTATATTTCCGCAAGCGAATCGATCCGGCGCATGTAGGGCAATTCCTTGGCATGGTCGATCGTGCCGAAGATGCGTGTTCCTTTGAACATCATATGTTCGCAGAGATGGGCCATACCGGTTATTCCCGGCTTTTCATCGACCGAGCCTACCTTATAGCCTATTACCAGAGAAACGACCGGCGCCATTGGTCTTTCGACCACTATGAATTTCATGCCATTGTCGAGAGTGAAATCACGCACGGCAAGCGGCAGCTCGGCCGCCGGAAGCAAGCTGCCGCTCAAAAAGACCCAGATCAAAATCAGGAAAGCGGTCGAATTCATCAACTTTGATAACGCTCCATTTAAGCGGAGACCAATATAACTCGATATTACAGGTCAGGCAAGCGATTTGGCTGCGGAGAAAGTGTCTATCTTACTCGTAAAACCGCAAGAATTCCTGCCTGATCGGCCGCCGAGGATTTCCCTTGCCATCGGATAGCGGTTTAGTTATGATTGCGTAACGAAAATAGAGGCAGGTGACTTATGGGTGAGACGATAAAAGATGTCGAGAGCATGGTTGAGAAGTGGAAGTTTTCGCGTAATGCGCGCGAGCTGAAAAGTTCGATTATCAGGGAAATCCTTAAGGATTCATCGAAACCGGGCGTGGTTAATTTTGCCGGTGGTCTTCCCGCCCCCGAGCTTTTCCCACTCGAAAATTTGAAAGAGGCGTGTGTCCATGTAATCGAGCAACACGGTTCCGAGGCTTTGCAATACTCTCTGACCACGGGCGTGCAGCCTTTGCGGGAGCTGATCGCCGAGCGTATGCGAAAACAAGGCGCCAACGTCACCACCGATTGTATCCAGATAACCGGCGGTGCGCAGCAGGCGCTTGATATTATTGGCCGCGTATTTCTCGAGCCGGGGGCGGTCGTCTTGACCGAAACGCCGACTTACCTCGGCGCCCTGCAGGCCTTTTCTTTCTACAGTCCGAGGTTCATTTCCGTCAAAACCGACGCCGAAGGTGTGGTGATCGATGACGTCGAAATGAAAATGCGCGAATATAAACCTCGATTCATCTATGTCGTCGCCAATTTTCAAAATCCCACTGGCGGATGCATATCGCTGCAGCGCCGCAAAGAATTGATAGAGCTTGCCCGGCGTTATGATTGTCCGATTATCGATGACAATCCTTATGGAGAACTGCGCTTTGCCGGCAAAACCATTCCCTCGCTGAAAGCTTTGGGGCCGGAGTGCGTGATCGAGCTCGGCACTTTTTCCAAATTGATATCGCCGGGATTGCGCATAGGTTGGATTTGTTCGCAGCCGGAAATGCAGAAAATAATCGAGCGGATGAAACAGGCGATGGATCTTCACACGAACACGTTTACGCAATATGTCATTCACGAGTTCGCAGCGGCCGGACACCTTGATCCGCATATCGCCAAAATCTGCCGGGCCTACGGCGAACGGCGCGATTTCATGGTCAAAATGATGCGACGGTATTTCAGCCGTGAGGTTCAATTTACCGAGCCCGAGGGCGGGCTGTTTCTCTGGGTCAAGATGCCGGGACAGATAAGTTCATCGAAATTGCTTCCGGAGGCGATCAAGAACGGCGTCGCCTATGTTCCGGGCAAGTTTTTCTATAGCGAGAAAGAAGACGATACAACACTTAGACTTAATTTCTGTAATGCTATTCCCGAAAATATCGAGGTGGGCATCAAGCGACTTGCGGAAGTTATTGATTCGGCAAGCTGAGTAATCAGTCGCTATGAACGCCATACCCGCCAGAAACCGGGCCATCAGCCGGAAATTGCCTTTCGCCAAACTCGAGGGATTGGGTAATTGTTACCTTTTTGTCGAGCGTAAGCATTTAGGCGCGCTCAAACCGGCCGAGCTGGCCCGAAGGTTTTCGGATACGGCGACCGGAGTGGGTTCCGACGGCCTGATCGTAATCGATTCCGCTTCCGAACCGGTTGCGCTAAGGATTTTCAACAGTGACGGTTCCGAGGCGGAAATGTGCGGCAACGGTTTAAGGCAGGCGGCTCTCTATCTGGATATTATTCGCCGCTCTCGCAAGAAGCGATATCTAATTGCGCCTCCCGCCGGCATTTTCAGATCCGTCGTATTAAATTCCCGTCGGCGCTCGGCGGTCGTCGAGACCGAGTTAGGCAAACCGGAATTTTCCTGCGCTTCGGTCGGTCTTCGAGGCGGGAAAAAAGCCGCATTCTCGATACCCTTGAATGTCGGAGCAAAACGATATATTGCCGATTGTGTAAGTTTCGGCAATCCTCATGCGGTGGTGTTCGTGAAAAATTTCGATTTCGATTGGATCCGCGTCGGTAAATCTCTTGCCGAACATCGGCTCTTTCGCCGGGGAGCGAACGTGCATTTTGTTAAAATAGAGAATCGATCGCGGTTCAGTATGCGCATTTATGAACGCGGTTCCGGACCGACCATGGCTTGCGGCAGCGGCGCTGCGGCGAGTTTGGCGGTCGGTGTGATGCGCGACTTTCTCACCCGAAGAGCGACAGCATCAATGCCGGGGGGCAAGCTCAAACTTGAATGGGATTTTAGAAGCGGAAAGATCATCCAGATCGGCCCGGTCAACCTGATTTGTATCGGAGAATTATTGATTTGAAATTCAAGAGGCCTCTCGAGGAATACCGTCCCAATCCCGTTAAATCCGCCATAAGCGACGCCATAGGGGCGGCGACGGCTTTGCCCGGCGCGGAAATTTACTCGTCGCTCGAGCAGCCGCCCCAGCCCGATTGGGGCGACTACGGCTGGCCTTGTTACGATCTGGCGAAACAACAAAAAAGGCCGCCGAACCAGATAGCCGCAAATCTGGCTTCAAGCACCATCGCACCCATCGGTGTGGAAAGAATCGATTCGAAAGGTCCTTATCTAAACTTCCATTTGAACCGGGCGGAGATCATAAAACAGGTTTGCCGAAAGATATTCGACGATGGCGATAATTACGGCGCGTCGAACATCGGCCGGGGAATGACGATCGTAATCGATTTTTCATCGCCGAATATCGCCAAGCCGATGGGTATCGGACACTTGCGCTCGACGGTAATCGGGGCCTCCTTGAAACGGATATATCGCCATCTCGGCTACAGAGTGATCGGAATCAACCATCTGGGCGACTGGGGCACGCAATTCGGTATGCTGGTGGAGGGTTATCGCCGCTATGCCGATCCGGAAAAAATGGAAGAAGATCCCGTTAAAGAGCTTTACCGGGTCTATGTCAAAATCCACGAGGAGGCGGCAAAAGATCAAGCTATCGAGGAAGAAGGGCGAAAAGTGTTCCGGCTCCTTGAACAGGGCGATCCCGAAATCGTCGAACTGTGGAAACGGTTTTCGAAAATCAGCCTCCGTGAATTCGAGCGGATCTACCGGCTTCTCGGAGTCGAATTCGATTATTACACAGGTGAGGCGTTTTTCAATGACAAACTCGATTCGGTCATCGAGCTTCTCGAACGAAAGCAGCTTGCTATAAAAAGCCATGGGGCGGTTATCGTTCCGCTCGATCCGTATGGTCTGGAGCCGCTTTTACTTCGTAAAAGCGACGGCTCATCTTTGTATGGCACACGTGATCTGGCGGCGGCGATTTACCGGAAGCAAACTTACGATTTCGACGGCATGCTGTATGTAGTCGGGGTCGCCCAGAGCCTGCATTTCAAACAACTTTTCAAAACCCTCGAACTGGCGGGTTACGACTGGGTGGCAAACTGCTGCCACGTCAGTTTCGGTTGGGTTACGCTGTCCGGGGAAATGATGTCGACCAGGGCCGGAAATGTTGTTTTCCTCGAGGATGTAATCGAACGGACGATCGAGAAATCGAGGGAGATCATCGAAAAAAGCAATCCAGAGCTCGAGGATAAGGACAGGGTTGCCCGAGCCGTTGGGATCGGTGCGGTCGTATTCACCGATCTGTCCGTGCGCCGGGAAACCGATGTCGCTTTCGAATGGGGTAAGATGCTCGATTTCGCCGGCCAAAGCGGCCCCTATTTGCAATATGCCCACGCCCGGCTCTGCAGCGTTTTGCGGAAGTATGGCGGGCATCCCGATAAGGAGGTCGACTATTCCGTCCTGAAATTGCCGGAGGAGTATGCCATAGCCCGTATGCTGCTTGAATATCCCGAAAAAGTTATGCTTGCGGCATTGCACGATGAGCCATATATAATCTCGGCATATCTGCTGGAACTGGCGGGATTGTTTTCGGCATATTTTCAGAAATACAAATCGCCTGAGGATAAGATATTATCCTCGAACGAGGAACTGAGGAAAGCGCGAATCGCTCTCGTGAGTTGCCTGAAAACCGTTCTGAAATCGGGGCTGACTCTTCTCGGGCTTGAAACCCCGGAACGGATGTGATTGATTAGACATAAAATGTAACTTGGCACTGATACACGGATATTATGGACAAGATTGTTAGAAAAGCAGCAAAAATCCGAGGTCGCCTGACGATGCCGGGCGACAAGTCTATTTGCCATAGAGCGGCGATTTTAGCCGCCATGTGCAAGGGCGAGACCACATTAGTTAATTTCAATCCGGGCTACGAATTCAAAACAACCTTGAAGTGCTTGTCGCAATTCGGGGTCAGCTTCGAACAAGACGAAAACAACCGGTTGGTGATAAAAAGCCCCGGGCTGCATGAATTGAAACAACCGGAAACGGTGGTGGATCTTGAAGGGTCGAGCGTCACCGCCAGGTTGTTGCTCGGCCTGGCCGCAGCGCTTCCTTTCACCGTGAAATTCGACGGAGCCCCGAAATTACGGACTCAACCTATGCGCCGGGTGATAGAGCCGCTGCAGAAAATGGGAGCGAAGATCGAAAGCGACAATTTCCGCCTGCCGATAGAGATCACCGGCGGCAATCTTCAGGCAATACATTATGTGATGCCGATCTCGACGTCGCAGGTGAAAGGCGCAATATTCATCGCCGGCATCACCGCCTCAGGGGTTACCGAGTTGATCGAGAGATTCAACAGCCGCGACCATTTGGAACGCCTTATTAACCATCTCGGTATCAAATTTTCCAAAGAAAAATATAAACCGGCGCCGCCCAAGATCGCCGACGAATTCGAACGCCGCTTGAAACAGAAAATGAAAGGCGCCCTCGATGAACCACGGGGGGACTTATTCAAAATCCCCGGAGGGCAATTGCCCACAGCCGGCGCTACTGTCGAAGTCCCCGGCGATATCTCCTCCGCTTCGATGTTTGTGGCGGCGGCCACTTTGATTAAAGGATCGGAAATCACGATCGATGACGTCAGCCTCAATCCCACGCGGCGGGGTTTTCTCGAAATTCTCACCAAAATGCGCGCCAATCTTAAATACGAAATCGATTCGATTAAAAGCAACGAACCCCGTGGCCGTATCAACGCCAGATACGGACCTCTCAAAGGGCGCCGCATAGTGGGCGAAATGATTCCCACCATAATTGACGAACTCCCGATAATGGCGGTTATCGCCACTCAATCGCAGGGAACGACCGTGATCCGCGACGCCTTCGATCTTCGGCACAAGGAAGTCGATCGCATAAAAGTGGTGGTGTCGAATCTGCGGAAAATGGGCGCCAGAATCGGCGAACTCGAAGACGGCATGGCGATCGACGGCGGCAACGAGCTCGAGGGGGCCGAGATCGTAACCTACGGCGATCATCGTATGGCAATGGCTTTTGCCGTAGCCGGGCTGGTAGCCAAAGGGGAAACGGTGATAAAGGACGCTGAATGCGTGGCCACCTCTTATCCCTCATTCTGGGACGATCTCGAATCGATCGTCGAGTATAGATAGGTAATCCCTTGTCTGCGGTTAAGCCCGTCGATAGATCGCTGATTCAGCTGATACTGGAGGGCGTCCGGCAGGGCATGTATTCTTTCTTGGCTTTGCTGAAAATAATGGCTCCGGTATATGTTTTCGTATCGCTGCTGAAACACCTGGAAATCCTCGGGATTATTTCGGACCATCTTACTCCTTACATGAAATATTTCGGTCTGCCCGGAGGCACCGCGTTGGCGATAGTGTTGGGCTGGACCATAAATATCTATGCTGCCATAGCCGCTTTCGCCGGTTTGGGACTGACCGCCAGGCAGGTTACCATATTGGGGGTCATGCTGGGAATTTCGCACACGCATTTCATGGAAACGGCGGTCGTGGCGCGGATGAACGCCCGTCCTTGGGTGGTTTTTTCATTGCGCATGATCGTCGGTCTCGGCATGGGTTTTCTCTTGAACCTGTTGCTTCCGGAAACGCTATGATCGATTTCGCCGTCGCCACATCGCTTGGGTTGATCAAATTGCTCGGAATGGTTTTCGTCATAATCATGCCGTTGATGATCGCTCTCGAGATATCGCGCGGTTACGGAATTCTCGAAAAAATCGTAAAAGGAATAGCTCCGGCTATCGAATTTTTGGGTTTCAAGAAAGATTCCGTTTTCCCGCTTTTGGCCGGAATGCTGTTCGGCATATCGTATGGTGCCGGAGTACTAATAGGAGAAACCAAAAAGGGGCGGATCGGCAGTGATCAGGCATTTCTGGTTGCCGTGTTTCTCGGGCTGTTTCACGCCATAATGGAGGACACACTGCTTTTCGTGGCCCAGGGTGCCGTATGGTGGATACTGGTGCTGCCGCGTCTTTTGCTGGCGGTTATCGTGACCTCGATAGCCGCCCGGACGATCGGGAGTCGATCTTAATGAGGAGAAAAGGTGCCGAAGGTGAAGTCCTCGCTTGCGATTTTCTGATTAAGAACGGTTATGAAATACTGGCCAGAAACTGGAGAGGCAAAGGGCGGTTGCGCTCTCCCGAAATCGATATTATCGCCCGCGATGGAAAGACGATCGTGTTTATCGAAGTTAAAAGTTTCGCTTCTCCCGAATTCAATCAGCCCGAGTATCGCCTTGATTTGCGCAAGCTGAAGCGCATCGCCCACGCGGCACGGGCCTATCTTTCCCAAATCGATCAAGATGACGACTATTCCTGCCGATTCGATGTGATGATCGTGAACCTGGCCGCAGGTGATAGTGCGGTCGATCATATTGAAGACGCATTTCGGGCGCCGGATGACCTGGACTGAAAACAGCTGATTATCGATTTTGCCGTTGCCGGCGGCGGGATTTCGCATTGGTCATTTATGGTGGCGAACTGATTTCTTATCTATGAATTTTAGGGGATTTCGGATGAGACGCTTTTTGAACGCCCGGCTTTCGTTGATATCGAATCGGGTAAACTGCTTATTCGAGCGATTTCCTTGAAAATACGTTTTTGCGTTTCCGCATCGCCTGCCAAATTGTCCACGAAATTTCTCATGAATCGCCGATCGACTCCGTGATTGGCCAGAATACTATCCACGCCTATTCGATATTGAGCCGAATCAAAAACACTTTCGGAATAGAAACGCATTATCTCGCAATACGATTCGATGAATTTCCTTTCATCTTCCATAGGATGGTTTTGGGAGCATCCGGCTACGATCAATAAAATGATCAGCCACAATAACGATGCCCCGCCTGAATGAAATTTGGGGTGGCGGGGCCGAATGTTAGATTGCGATTTTGTCTGCCAATGTTCAGGCGCCGCCGGCATCGTTTCGGTAATCCTCGATTTTGGCGGTGTTGGTCAGATTCCTGAACCAAGCTTGCCACAAATCGTTTCGCTTTTTGTTCACCGCCTCTTTGTAAAGTGAATCCGACATGGCCGCGTATCTTGACATATCGGCGGGGATACGGTTTACGTATTCGAGCAGATACACTCCGGTTTTTACGCGGACCGGCTTGGAGTAACGATTCGTTTCCGAAAGGTGGAACGCCGCTCCGATGAATGCCGGTTCGCTGCCGACGAAATCGACGAACTCGTGGCGGGCGAACGGTCGCGTTTCCTTGATCGGCAGATTCTCTCTTTCACTGATCATTTTGAGAGTGGCGCCGGCTTCAAGTTCGCCGTAAAGCTTTTCGGCTTTGGCGAAAGCCCGATCGACCATCTTTTCGACCTTTATCGTTTTTTCGAGCTGGGCCTTGACCTCATCGAAACTTTTATATCCGGCTGGCTTCCTAGTTCCGGGCGTGGCGATTATGAACGCTTGTTTTGTTTCTTTGATATCACTGATTGCGCCCGGCTTGGCCTCGAAAGCGAACTCGACAAGCTGCGGCTCCTGGCCGATCCCGGGAACGTATTGACCCTTGCCGAAAGGCTTGGTCTCCATCACGCTCAGGTCCGCCGTTTTGGCCGCTTCGTCGATATTTTTCGCCTCGGCTATTTGTTTTAGTTCGTGAGCCTGGTCCTGCAATTTGGTCAGAGTGGCCGGCGATGGTTCCACTTTCAATAATATGTGGCTGGCTTGAATCTGTTCCTCGTTTTCACCTTTTGCGTTTTTTTCGGTTTTGCGGCCGGTGAGCTTGATTATGTGCCAGCCGAACTGCGATTTGACGGGAGCCGATATGTCCCCGATATTTTTCAAGCCGAAAGCGGCATCTTCAAAAGGTTTCACCATCCTTCCCCGGCCGAACCAGCCGAGATCACCGCCGTTTTTTCCGCTGCCCGGGTCCTGCGAATTTTCCATCGCCAGAGCGGCGAAATCCTCTCCCGCCAAGGCCCGCCGGTATAATTCATCGATTTGCAACTTGGCGGCGGAATCGTCGGCCGCCGAGGCGACCTTGTTGAGCATGATATATCTAAGCGTGGCCGTCGGGTCGGATTTGAATTCTTTCTCTTTCACTTGTTCGTATCTGGCTTTGATTTCCGATTCGCTCACTGTTATGCCCGAGGTGTCGATATTATTTCCGGAAAGAAAAATGAAATTTACCTGCATCTTTTCGCCTTTTTCCCGAAAATCTTCTTCGACCTCGGCCGGGGAGACGATCGCCGTTGACACGACCAGTTCCTGCAATTTGGAAACCATTATCTGCGATCGCACCGATTGCTCTATGATCATGAGCATCTGCTCCGCCCGTGGATCCTGAGAGCTGGCCAGCGACTGGATATAGTTTTGATATTTACTGAAGTCGAACTGCCCGTTCGTCTGCAGTTCTTCCGCCTGATAAAATTCCTGGGGCGGAACGTACTTCACATATTCGGCCAGTTCGGCGTCGGTGAGAACGATCTTATTCTTTTCGATCTGTTGCTGAAGCAGGGTTTGCGATACCAGGAACTGCCAGGCCTCGTTTCGCACTCTTTCCAGGTCGGCTTCCGAGGGATCGGAATTGGTTTTCAAGAGTTCCTGATACTTGGATTCGTATATGCGATAGTATTGGTCGACACTGACTTCGTCGTCGTTGATCTTGCCGATTACGCCCGGATGGCGGTCGCGTCTGTGGGAAAATTCCATGCCCCAGGCGAAAATGATCGTGCCCACGAACGCCAGAATCACTACCAGATAAATCGGCTTCGCCGCATTCCGCATTGATTTCATCATACGAGGTAAACTCCTCCTCAATTTTTGCCGTCGATATATGAATCGACCGAAATCGCTCTAAATATTACGCCGCAAAATAAAAAAAAGCCCGGCCCATTTCAATTAAAATCGCTATCGGCGGAAAGCGGCCGTATCCTGAGTCGTTGTTCGATCCCAACAACGGCTTAAAGGCTTGACCTCGGGCGGCCCGCCCGATATTATGCACGCATGAGTTCCAAATCACGGTTTCTTGTCTTTATGCTTTTTATTCTTTGTTCGGTTGATTGTTTCGGACAGGATTCGTTTTACTCCTGGCCCCTGAAAATTCCCATCGAGTCGACCTCCCGATTCGGGGATTATAGAGGAGGGCACTGGCATGCCGGGATCGATTTGAGAACCCAGGGCAGAACCGGTCTGCGTGTTTATGCCATCGCCGACGGCTACATATTCAAAGTGCGGACCTCTTTTTGGGGTTACGGCAAAGCGCTGTATTTAAGGCTTAACGACGGCGGCATGGCGGTATACGGCCATCTCGATAGGTTTATGCCCGAGCTGAACGAAAGGTTGAAAAAGGCGCAGATGTCCAGTCGAAACTATTTTCAGGAAATAGTGTTTTCACCTTCGGAATTTCCGGTGAAAAGGGGTGCGCATATCGCCTACAGCGGGCGAAGCGGAGTCGGCTACCCTCATCTTCACCTTGAAACCCGCGACCCCGACAACTATCCCATAAATCCGCTCCATTATCTTCCCTCGCTCGGCGACAGACGGCCTCCCATCATAAAACGCCTTGCGGTAAAGCGCTATTTAACAGAATATGGTGCTTATAACTATCATGACCGGGAGATTATCGAAATATCATCGGCGGCCGATGCTGCGGCGATCGATACCGTAATCGCCTACGGCCAGACCGTTTTGTCCGTGGGCGCTTATGACCCGGGCGACGGATTCAATTATGGAATAAATTGGGCCAGGCTGGTTCTGGACGGCCGCATAATATTTTCTTTCAAGCGCGATACGCTCGACTACACCACCGGCCGCCAGATAAAATATGTAAACGATCAGGAAATGACCTCGTTGCTCTCGAAAACCGATAAGCAATCGCCGGATCAAGATAAGAACGCCTTCTATCGCTTGTATGTTCAGCCTGAAGACAAGCAGCGGTTTTACGGCTCATATCGATATCCGGCCGGAATAATCGATACCAAGAAACTCGACGGCGCTGTGCACGAATGCCGTATCGTGGTCGGCGATTTTTCGGGGAATGCGGATTCACTGGTGTTCCATCTCAAGAAAGCCGAACTGGAGCCGCCGCTATTGCGGAGGCTGGTTAAAAGCGATGCGACAATCACTCTCGTGATGGATCGATTGCCGCCGCAATATGAAGTCGAATTGCAATATTGCACGGATTCCGCAGGACTATATATTGATATCGATTCAAAGTTCGACGGTTCGACGAATCAATTGCGATTTTCCGGCCGCGCTCGGTCTGCGATCTATCGAATGCGGATTGCGGACGCAGAAGGAAAAAGCAGCCGGTGGATTCATTTCACGGCCGATCCAAAAAGCGATGATTTCTTTTGCTTTGGGGATTATCTGGCGATTACGGTGGACCGGGCGCAAGAGCTGTATCTGAATGGGAATCGGATCGAAGACGGAAATTTCAATCTGTCGGATATCGACGGAAAGTTTGTTCAGGGACTTATACCGCTGCCGGCGCGGACGGACAAGATCGAAATCACCGACGGAAACGGCCGTTCCGTTTATAAGGTGCACTTGATCGGCGGCGATAAGATCGTTCACTCGGCCGATTCGCTTATCCGTTTATCGATCGCCGAGCGCAATCTCTATGGCCGATCGCCGATCCGGATTACTGATCTGACCAGAAAAAACGATCGCTATCTTTTCAAAATCGAACCGGTAGATCTGCTATTCCGCGAAAATGCAGCCGTCAGCGTCAAGCTGCCCGATTCGACCCCGAGGACGGACAAGATGGGAATTTATTGGATCAATCCGACCGACGAAAAGCCCGTCTTTATGACCCGCTTCGATTCCCCGACCAAAGAGTTTTTCGTCGGTTCCGGGGGCGATTTCGCGATTATCGAGGATCGGCAACCGCCTTCGATAACGAATATCAGCCCGGCGCCGGGAAGCGCGGTGCGAACGCGAACACCTCGAATCGAGTGTCGGATTTCGGACGACCTTTCCGGCTTTAGTCGGGAGTGGCAGCTGGAAATAAAAATCGACGATCTTTGGGTACCGGCCGATTATGACATCACCACCGAAACTTACACCTATCAAATTGCAAATCCTTTGCGGCAGGGCGAGCATTTCGTTTCTATCAAAGCCACCGACAATCAGGGTAACACGAAAACCGCAACCGTTAAATTCGCCATTTTCGGAAAGTATTGATGCTTCCGCTCAAAGACGACATTCCCTCCAGACGTTATCCGTTTATCACCGTTGGCTTGATTTTGCTCAATGTGGGGGTTTTCGCGTATCAGCAGCTGCTCGGACCTTTTCAGACCATGTTTATCTGGAAATTCGGAGCCGTGGCAAGATCGATAATTACATTCAGCCCGGTTCATCCGGATTCAAACCTTTTCCCGCCGCTTACGCTGATTACGGCTCAGTTTTTGCACGGCGGTTTCATGCATCTCGGCGGCAATATGCTTTTCTTATGGATATTCGGCGATAACGTTGAGGATCGTCTCGGGCACTTACGCTTTTTGTTTTTTTACCTTTGCTGCGGAGTCTTGGCGATTTTGGCTCAGGTGATCGTTTCGCCGAACTCCGAGGTGCCGATCATCGGGGCATCGGGAGCCATAGCGGGCGTGATGGGAGCATATCTTATCAGATTTCCGCGGGCTCGCATTTACACCTTGATATTCGTCTTTTTCTTTGTCAGAATAGTGAGTATTCCGGCGCTGGTGTTTCTCGGTTTCTGGTTTATCTTTCAACTTATCGTGGGTGCGCCGTCCGTCGGCGATTCCGAAGGCGGTGTGGCTTATTTCGCCCATATCGGCGGTTTTTTGGCGGGCATGGTTCTATTCAAAATTTTGGAAAAAGATTGAACCGGCGGAAAAGCCGCATATGTTTAATGATATGAGCGACGATCGCAAAAGCAGATGCGAGCGCTGTGGAAGGCGGCTGCGCAAAGGCGGCGACAATTACAGATTGAAAGTGACGCTCGTATCGGATTTCGATGGTTATCTCGACCCGGCGGCTTTTCATAAATCGCCCATGGAAATAATAGAAAGCATCGAGCGGTCGCCTCTGACCGCGAGAGAGCTGGAGGAACAAGTGATTTACGATCTCGATCAGAAGATCTGTCAGGAGTGCCGGAATTCGATTGTGACTTTCTTGAAAGGATCCGAAAACGATGGATAGTTCCGATTTCGTGCATCTGCATAATCATACCATGTACTCGCTGCTCGATGGCGCCATAAAGATTCCCCAACTGCTTGCAACCGCCGCCGAAATGGGCATGAAATCGCTGGCGATCACCGACCACGGGAATCTATTCGGTGCGATCGAGTTTTATAAACAAGCGCTGAAGCACGGAATAAACCCGATTATCGGCATCGAGACCTATATCGTACCCGGTGATTGCCGCTATAAAAAGCCGGTTCCCGGGGTTCCCGAGGGCGGCTATCATTTGATCCTGCTGGCGAAAAACGAGCAGGGATACAAAAACCTGCTCAAACTGTCATCGCTTGCTTACCTCGAGGGGTTTTATTTCAAGCCGAGGATCGATAAAAAAGAGCTGGCCCGGCATGCCGAAGGTTTGATTTGTTTAAGCGCCTGCCTTAAAGGAGAAGTCGCCGCCGCCGCCTTGAAAGGTGACGAAAAAAAGCTCAGCGAAACGATAGAAAGTTATCTGGAGATTTTCGATAAGAATGATTTTTATCTGGAAATACAGGACCACGGTTTGGCTGAGGAGGCGGCCGTACGCTCGGCCGTCAAACGAGTAGCCCGACAATTCGCTTTGGGCTTGGTGGCCACCAACGACTGCCATTATCTCCGCCAGGAGCATCACCTTGCCCACGATGCTCTGCTGTGTCTGCAAACCGGCAAGGTTATAGCCGATAAAGAGCGGATGCGCTATCCCACCGATCAATTGTATTTCAAATCGGCGGACCAGATGAAAGAGCTTTTTTCCGATGTCCCCGAGGCGATCGAAAACTCTTTGAAAATAGCCGAAAGGTGCGATTTGAAAATCGCTCTGCATCAAAATTTGGTGCCGAAATTTCCTCTGCCCGATGGGTATGACTCGCCGGATCAATACCTCGAGATCGTGGCCCGCGAAGGATTGGCCCGTCGCTATAAAACGATCACTCCGGAAGTGGAAAAGCGTCTCGAATACGAATTGGGCGTAATCCGCCAGATGGGATATTCGGGGTATTTTCTGATCGTGAAGGATTTTATCGATTACGCGCGGGAAATCGGAGTTTCGGTGGGGCCCGGTCGAGGATCGGCCGCCGGTTCGCTGGTATCCTATTGTTTGCGGATTACCGATATCGATCCGATACATTACAACCTGCTATTCGAGAGGTTTCTGAATCCTGAGCGCGTTTCCATGCCCGATATCGATATCGATTTTTCCGATCGCAAGCGCGATCAGGTTATAGAATACGTAACCCGAAAATACGGCCGCGAAAACGTGGCCCAGATCATCACGTTCGGGACGATGGCCGCCCGCGCGGTGGTCCGTGACGTCGGTCGCGTGCTGGGTGTCCCTTACGGCCAGATGGATCGAGTGGCGAAAATGATTCCAAATGAGGACGCCGTGAAACTCGAGCGCGCTCTCGAGCTGTCGGCCGATCTTCGCAACGAAAAGGCCAACAATCCGGATATCGCCAGGGTAATCGAATATTCGATGGTGCTCGAGGGGCTTGCCCGGCATGCCTCTACTCATGCCGCCGGCGTGGTTATCGCACCCGCCCCGCTTACCGAATTCGTGCCGCTTTACCAATCGAACAAAGATGAAATCACCACCCAATACGACATGCGCTGTATCGAGGAAATCGGACTGATCAAAATGGATTTTCTTGGGTTGAAAACGCTCACCGTTATCGAAGATACGGTGGCGGAAATTAAACGTAATCGGGGGATCGACTTCGATCCGGATTCGATGCCTATTGACGATCCGGAAGTCTATCGGCTGTTCGCCGCGGGGCGCACTTTCGGGGTTTTTCAATTCGAATCGTCCGGCATGCGGGAATATTTGCGGCAGCTCGGTCCAACCTGTATCGAAGACCTGATCGCCATGAATGCGCTTTATCGGCCGGGGCCGCTCGACTCGGGCATGACCGACGTATATATCAAATGCAAAAATGGCAAAGAAAAGATCAAATACGAACACCCCCTGCTCGAACCGATCCTGAAGGATACATATGGCGTAATCGTGTTTCAGGAGCAGGTGCTGAAAATCGCCCGAGAGATGGGGGGATTTTCGCTGGGAAAAGCCGATATTCTACGCAAAGCGATGGGGAAAAAGCAGGCCGACGTCATGGCCGCGCAGAAAACGGAGTTTATCGAGGGGGCTGCTCAGCGGGGAATACACAAAGAAATCGCTGAAAAGGTGTTCGATCAAATGGAAACGTTCGGTCGCTACGGATTCGTGAAAGCCCACTCCGCCGGTTACGCGGTCATCGCTTACAAGACCGCCTTCCTCAAATGCCATTTTCCCCACGAATTCCTGGCCGCATCGATGACCTCCGAAATGAGCGACGCCTCCAGGATAATGCTTTTCCGTAAGGAATGCCATGAGATGGGAATCGAGCTGCTTCCGCCGGACGTGAATCGGAGTCGTGCTTATTTTTGTGTCGAAAACGACCGCATTATTTTCGGTCTCGCCGCTGTGAAAAATGTCGGCGTGGGCGCAGCCGAATCGATCGTCAAAGAACGCAGCGAACGCGGCCCTTTCACCAGCATTTTTGATTTTTGCCAGCGAGTCGATCTTCGCTTGGTGAATAAAAAAGCCCTCGAGAGTCTGGTCGCTTGCGGAGCATTCGATTCGTTGTATCCGAATCGGGCGGAGCTGTACGAGAATATCGAGTTGTTGATAGGATTCGGGGCGGCCGAGCGTCGTCAGTCGGATATCGGGCAATCGTCTTTGTTCGGCTCCGCCGCCGACGAATCCGCGACGCCCATGGCGCCCCGGCTCAAGGAAATCGCGCCCTGGAACGATTCCCAAAAAAGGGATATGGAAAAGAAAGTGCTCGGCTTCTATTTATCGTCGCATCCCCTCGAGGATAACCTTATCGAATATAGAGCTTTCGCCGATACATCGCTGGATTTGCTTGAGGGTTTGCCCGACGGGCGGAGGATCATAGTCGGCGGCGTGATACAGTCCGTCCGACATAGCATCAGCCGAAACAAGAAGCCTTTCGCCACGATGGTGATCGAAGACTTCAACGATTCTATCGAAGTACTGGTGTTTGAATCGCTGATAACCAAGAAGAAAAAGCTTCTTTCCGAAGGGAATGCGGTTTTGATTCAGGGTATATTAAGCACCAGAGAAGGTGAAAAACCCAAACTCAAGGCATCGGACATCGTAATGCTGAACGAGGCCTTTGCCGTTTTCAGATGCAGTTTGCATCTATATGTCAATGAACTGGAAATGAACGATGAAAAGTTGGGGTTTTTAAAAAGCCAACTTGCCCAACATTCCGGAGACGGCGAGCTGGTTGTTCATCTGCGCGATGACGGAGCCGAATTGGTTTCACGTTCGAGAAAATTCACCGTTGAAACGAGCAAAAAATTCGTCGAACTGCTGATGAATGAATTCGGCGAGACTAACGTGAAGCTTGTTCCCAATAATTGGCAGGTGACCAACGGAAAATGACCGAATAGCTCATAATCAGTCAACCACGGAGCGCAAAATAATAAGAACAGCGATCGCGGCGACATTGGGCTTCACATTATTCATGGCGTCACTGACGGGATTATCGTGCCGCAGCCGACAGACCGGCGCGCTTGAATTGATCAATTGGCGGCAATATCAAGCCGGTCTGGACGAGGCCGCCGCCGACGGTAAACGGGTCATGCTTTATTTCTGGAGGCCGGGGTGTGGATGGTGCAAAAAGATGGAAAACAAGACATTTTCCGATAAGGAAATCGCCGAACAGATCCAGCGGTTTTTCGTGCCGATCCGGATAAACGGGTGGTCGGACGAAATGATAGCGGCCCCCGAGGGTCAGGTGAACGGCCGGACGCTGGCGACGAAATACCAAATTTCGGGCTACCCGCAAACATGGTTTTTGGAGTCCGACGGCGCTCCGATAAATTACTATCCCGGGTATGCTTCTATCGAGGATTTCAAAGTCGTGCTGGGATATGTCGGTGAAGGTCACTATAAAAATAAATCGCTGAAAGAATATGCCGCCAGTGTCGGTCGAGTTTTTTAATCGGGTGATTGATTTAACGGGCGTACATGCCTGACGAGCTGAAACGATTTTTCGACGATGAGCCTTTCTGGGCGGTTACGGTTCTGATTTTAATGATCATGCCTATGCTCGGAGCCGTGGCCTGGGTTATTCTTCGGGCGCTCAGGAAACCGCAACCTCCCGATCAATCCGGTGGTTGACCGGTTGATTTCGCTGATTCGCAATTTCGCCATTATGATATGAATTATTGCGAGCCCACTCCGATTATGGGAAAATCCCCATAATTCGTCCCTGATGGTCACTTCTTGAACGATCTTTATAGTTTAGGTAAGAGGAATAAGGACAATCGACTGGCCGATGGCTGCGCAATAACCGTAAGCCTTCTTCGGAGGAACGGTAATTGCAATCGATTCCTGCGGTTCTCTAAAACATCAGCCGTTAAGGAAACTAACTTCCTGCCGATAAATTTTGCAGGCACATATTGAAAACGTAAAGTTTTCGGCAGGACAGGGGAAGGGTCTGGCGATGTCCAAGAAACGCAAACCCGGCCTCAAACTGCCGGAAAAAAACTGCTGGCACCTTTATAGTTTGCAGGCGCTGCAGCCTGAGAAATTCGTCAAGGTGGTAACCAAGATTCTCAAGCGCGACTACCTGCTGATCAAATAATAACAATTATCATCTTGACAGATTCGAGCGGTTCGTATAAATTTGCCGCGGTTTTATGGTTTCCGGGAGGGAGTTATGTTTGGAACCAGATTTTCGCTCTTAATCGTTCCGGAAAATACCGGTCGTGTTATCCGGAAGCACCTGACCGGTTGGAAAATAATCGCCGCAGCCACGTTGATCGCTTTTCTGTTTATCACTTTGTTTGGTTTTACCATCGGCTTTTTCAGAAGAAATGTGGATCACCATAAACTGGCCACGCTGAAAAGGGAAAATCGCTTTTTCGCCGAGAAAATAAAAGAGCTTCAGGAATCGGTTGAGTTGATTAAGGGCCAAATGGCCGGCATAATCGAAAAAGACGAGAATATCCGTCTGGTGTTCGACCTGCCGAGCATCGATCCCTCTATCCGCGAGGTCGGTATTGGCGGACGCACGTTCGAGACTGCCGATATATTTTCGCCGTTGGTGGATCAGGTCACCGTAATCGAAAATGATATAGAAAAGATCCTGCGACAGATTAAATTGGAGAACGCATCGTTTAGCGACGTTTACGATAAGCTTCAAAGCAAACGGGAACAACTCGATCATACGCCGTCGATTATGCCTGTCGAGGGATTTATCACCCGAGGAATCGGTATGCAGGTGAATCCGGTAACCGGGTTTTACCAGATGCATAACGGGTTGGATATTTCCGCCGAACGCGGCACACCCATACATGCGCCGGCCGCCGGTAGAGTGGTCTCCGCCGGGTGGGAACAGGGCCTGGGCAATTGTATAGTTATCGATCATGGTTTCGGAATAGTTACGGTATATGGCCATATGAGTCTGATAAAGGCGCGCCGCGGTGATTCCGTCAAGCGTATGGATGTCATTGGCTTCGTGGGCTCGACCGGCCAATCGACTGGTCCGCATCTGCATTATGAAGTCAGAAAAAACGGGCAGCCGGTCAACCCGCTGAATTTCGCCGTCAAGACCGCGCTTTATACTCCTTAAAGACGGAACCGCATATTATCGTTTATTCGCCCCGTTATACGGGGCTTTTTGTTGAAACAATTCCAATCGAAACGCTGGTTGACTCGATTGATGAAAAACAAGATAGATGCCATTCAAAGCCAGTTGATCAAAAAGATGAGACTGGCATTGTTGCTTACCGGATTCATATTTATGGTCGAGGTTATCGGTGGTATTGCGGCCAATTCGCTGGCTCTATTGTCCGATGCAGGTCATTTGTTCGCCGACATGATGGCAATCGGCCTATCTATGGCGGCCCTGTATCTGGCTGGTCTGCCGGCCAATCCCCGTAAGACGTTTGGTTATCACCGGGTGGAAATCTTGGCCGCTATTCTGAACGGATTATCGCTGTTGGTGATTTCTATCTTGATATTCTGGGAAGCGTATCGAAGGATAGGCGCGCCGGAAGATGTGAAAAGCGTTCCCCTGTTGGTGGTGGCCATCATCGGGCTTGCCGTCAATTTCGGGATACTTTTGATGCTAAATTCCGCTGCCGGACATAACTTGAACGTGCGTTCGGCATTCCTGCACGTGCTGGGAGATATGCTGGCGTCTATTGGGGTGATAGTCGGCGGGGTTGTAATTGCTCTTACGGGCAATCGCCTGGTCGATCCGATTATTTCCATATTGATAGGTCTTATAATCATCCGCGGTGCCTTTGGTGTTTTGCGGGATGCCGTCCATATACTTCTCGAAGGTTCTCCTACGGGTATCGATTCGCGGGCGGTGGCCGCCGATATTCTGGCGACACCGGGGGTTACGGCAATCAACGATCTACATATCTGGACGCTTTCCTCCCATAATAACATGTTAATGGCCAATCTCATCATCGCCGGCGACAGCCCGCATTTGGGCCGGAAAATCCTCGATCAACTCAATGCGGTTCTTGCCGAAAAATACGGAATTCGTCATGCGACCTTACAACTCGAATGCGAATGCTGCCGCAAAACCACAGATTCGGAAGACCGAATAAGAACAAACGGCGAATCGCCCCCCGAAAACGCCGGCTGCAACCTTTAACGGCACCATTCCAATTCAAATCAACTCCTCATTATAGACCCCTCCATTGGCGGCCGATAATCGTTAATGGGCGCATGGGCGCCGCGGATATCAATACCATAAATTCGACCGGTACGGCCGAAAGGAGCGTGACCATGTCAATCGTAATGGAAATAATCGAGTGGATGGATATGACCGGGGAGGATATGATTTATCGCTATCCTCCCGAGGGTTCGGCGGACATAAAACTCGGCGCGCAGGTTATCGTGAGAGATTCGCAATCGGCCGTGTTTTTCCGCAGCGGCCGCGCCTATGACGTGCTGGGTCCCGGCCGACACACGTTAACCAGCCTTAACTTGCCGCTTCTGACCCGGGCTCTCTCCATGACCTGGGGTTTCAAATCCCCGTTCCGCTGCGAGGTTTATTTCATAAACCATAAAGTATTCACCAACCTCAAGTGGGGAACCAAAGATCCCGTGACTTTCCGCGACCGCGAATTGGGACTCGTCCGTTTGCGCGGTTATGGCGCCTACACTTGTCGGATAGTCGAACCCCTGGCTTTCATAAATTCCATCGTGGGGCGCGAAGCCAAATTCACCACTTCGGATATATCCGATTACTTGAGAGATTTGATCGTGGCCAGGATAAACGATATGTTCGGCGAAAGGCTCGAGACGATTTTCGATCTGCCGGCCAACTATGACGAACTCGGCCGCGATATCAAAATTCGCATCTCCGATGATTTCCGGAAATACGGCCTCGAATTGATAGATTTCTTCATCACCTCGATTACGCCACCGGATGAAGTGCAAAAAATGATCGACGAAAAATCCTCCATGAAAGCCGTGGGGGATCTCAATAATTTCCTCAAATACTCGCTGGCCAAAGCCATGACCGCTCAAGGAAACGCCGCCCAGACGGGCACCGGTATAGGCATGGGGGCCGGCGTGGGGCTGATGGTGCCCGGGATATTTCAGGATGCACTGGGGCAGAGACAGTCGGAATCGCCCAAGGAGTCAGTCGGCTTTGCCTGTCCCAAATGCGGCGCCGAGACACCGGCTGACTCGCGTTTTTGTTTCAAATGCGGCTATCAGATCGTGACCGTAACCCTCTGTCCCGAGTGCAAAGCGGAATTGCCGACGTCTGTCAATTTCTGCCATAACTGCGGCCACAAAATCGCGGCAAAAACGATTTGCGGCCGTTGCGGTTTCGAACCGTCGCTTGAGGCGAAGTTCTGCCCGAAATGCGGCAACCAGCTCGGCGATGACCGAAAATAATTTGATTTATAGTTGTCCGGGCTGCGGAAAATTATCGCATGCTCCAGAGGGCGCAACGGTCAATCGATGTGAATTTTGCGGTTTGATAGTAAGAATCGCCAAGCCGGGTGCCGTCCTCAAATATTTTTATGCGCCTAAATTGGACTCCCGTGCCGCCCGCACGGCCGCCGATCGTTTCCTAAAGGAAAACGGTTTGCCGCTCACCGGGGCTATCGTCAATATCCGTTTTTATTATCTTCCTTTTTACAGATTCCGGGGAATGGCAATCGATTATCTTCGCACCGAAGAAGTAATCGAGATCCCCGAAAGCGACGGCTTGATTGAATATCGAAGAAAATTCGTTCTGAAAGGAAAAGATTTCGATATAACCTTTCCGGCATATACCCAGCCGGAATTCGGCTTGGATTCGCTTGGAGTCAGGCCGGTGGCGGTTCCGCTGTATGCCGAACGACCGGCGATGCCGGAGGGGGGGATTATGGTGGGATCTGCGATAGCCGGAGGCGACGCTCGTGAGCTTGCCTTGAAGCAACACACGGCGAATCTGACTTATTATAACAGGGCGGAACCGTTGTGTCAGGCGATGATCGGAAGCCAGGTATCGGTTGTTTATTTTCCGATCTGGGTCATCAATCATGAATTCGCCGGCGCTCAAAAAGCGGTGTTTGTCGATGCCCTTGCAGGACGCGGTTACCAGTCGCTCGATTTTCCTTTTGATTATACCGGACCGCAATCGACTCAGAAAAACTCCATTTTCATCAAGCCGGAAAAGCATCAGTGTCCCAATTGCGGGGCAGATTTGGCCGAGTCGCAGTTTTCCCTTTTTTTCGGCTGCAAAAACTGCCGGCGCGGCTATTTGCTCGATCAATCAGGTCTGAAATCCTCAAATCCGCTGGTGGCCAATGGCGGAGTAGCTCCTTATTGGCGGTTTCATCTTGAAATTAAGTCGGGAAAAACCTATAAAAAGGTGGCCGATTATGCTGAGCTTTTGGTTTCGGAGCTTTCGTTGATGGCCCAAGCCAAGCGAGAAAACCTGTTTTATCTTTATGCCCCGGCGTTTCGATCGGCAGATGTCGGTCGCTGGGCCGAAGCCGCTCTTAGAATGTTCAGATCCCAGCCTTCAGACCGACTCGAAAACAAGCTGCCTCCCGACCTCGCCGAGGTCACAATTTCGGAAGCCGATGCCCGCGAAATGGCCGTTTTTCTATGGCAGGTTTCAACTTATCGATATCCTGGCCTTAAAGATTGGATCTCCATAGTGCGGAATTCGTTGCCAGCAAACGGAGAGCTCGTCTGGTTTCCTCAAAGCGATGCCAACCTAATGAGCAAGGCGAAAGCCTACCGCGCGGTAAATACGATCAAAAAATGAAGTTGTACGGCGCCATCGACATCGGCACCAATACCGTCCTTTCTCTGGCCGGATATATGGATAAAGATAACCTTAGGGTAATAGTCGATAATCGACATCACTACCGAGCCGGAGTGAGGTATGATTCCGATGGCAACCTATCCGCGGAATATAAACAAAGGTTGCGATCGGCTCTACGGATTGCATTGAGCGAACTTGCCGACTGCGGAACGGATCTACGGATCGTCGCCACCGAAGTGTTACGGCGGGCTAAAGACGGCGATGCGTTCGCTCTGTCGTTAAGCAGTGAATTTGGCGTGAAAGTCGAAATCATCAGTCCGGCCAAAGAAGCCGCCCTCGGATTTCTCGGTGCGACCAATGCGGTTGATGCCGGCGACGGATTGAATGCGGTTATAGATGTAGGCGGCGGTTCGACGGAACTTGCAATCGGTATCGGCAAAAAAATGCGGGATTGGCGGAGTATCGGGTTGGGGGCGGTTGCGCTGGCGGAGGAAATCGGATATGAAATGCCGCCCGATCGATATCTCGAGCGCGCCGGCAGCCTGTTCGAATCGTCGGATTTCAGGCGGTTGTTGGCGGGAGGATCGATATCGGTCTATGCGATTGGCGGCTCGGCCGTGACATTGGCGTTATACAGCGCAGGGTTCAAAGTGTTTCCGGATACATGGCCGAAAGGACTTCGGCTCGAAGCCGGAGGGTTGAAAAGATGCTTGATCGAGTTGTCCTCCATGACTATCGATAAACGCAGGGAAGCGATTCCTTTCGACACCCCGCGCGCCGATATAATCGTGCCGGGCGGAGCGATACTCAGCTCATTCATGAAAAGTTTCGGCGTCGACTCCATGATGGTTTCGCCGGGCGGGTTGCGTCATGGATTATTGCTGGAACAAATAGGCCGATTAAGCGCTTGACATAATATGCAAAAGCACTATTTTAGCTTGAAACGCGGGAGGACGCCTGATAAGATTGTTAAGATGAGCAAATTCGGAAAATTCATCTGCGGAAACTTGTCAGACGTCCGTGCATTCGAAATCCTGCATATTGTAGTTATCGCAACTTCAATGATCATATTGGTGAGTGTATGCACCTTTCTTATCGGATGCAGCAATCCCGCCGAAAGCGAATCACCCGAGCTATACAATTTGATTTGCCCGGATTCGCTTCAAAAAGGGAGCCCCGATACATCATATATCTACGTCAGCGTCCGCGATCCTCAGGGACTGACCGATATCGATTCGGTTTATTTCGTCGTCATTCGCCCCGACGGCAGCTCCAACGGTTATAGATTTTATCTGCTCGACAACGGCCTGGCCGGCGATTCGACGGCCGGCGACGGTATCTACACAATCGGGATTCAGGCGCCCTCGACCGCCAACCAAACCGGTGATTATACTTTTCGTTTCCGGGCTTTCGATCGGGTCGGCAACGATTCGCCGGAGTTAACCAAAGTTGTCACCGCCTACGAATGGCCGGGTCCGGTAATTTCCCGGGTCAATATCGGCTTTTTCCCGAACGGAATCGATCATCTTTTGACTGCCGCCCGTCTTTTCGATATCGATGGGCTGACGGATATAGACAGCGTTTGGTCGAGCCTTTATTTCGATTCCACCGATTTTATGGGCACTTATCTGTTGAACGACGCGGGAATCGCCGGTGATAGTGTATCGGGAGACGGTCGTTATTCGCGGGAAATTCCCGCCGCCGGCGGAGATTTCGCCGCAGGTCGTTATCTTTTGCGATTGAGTGCGGTCGATCTCGAAGGCAATCCGGCCCGCGATGTCGACACGATTATTTATATTCAAGCTTACTAACGAAATTTCGCAAGGAGAACCTCTGCACCATGAATTATCGATTGATTACGGCCGCCGCGATAGTCGTCCTCCTGGTTAGGACATCGCCGACGCCCGCCTTTATGAGTTACACGCTCGACGACCCCTATGCGGGCATTACTTCCAATTCGGTGATAGATATCGCCTACGATGGCACCGGCGTCTGGTTGGGAACCGGAGGCGGCGCTTCCTACTCGAGCGACGGCGGAGCCAGCTGGCTGACGTTCAACGGCCGATCCGGCCTGCCGAGCGAACAGGTCTCAGCGCTCGGAGCGGGAATTCATCTCGGCGTTCCCCACGTGTGGGTGGCCACGTCGCATACGGAAGAGGTTCAAGGGAATTCGTATCCGTTCGGTGATGGTTTCGTGCGCACGGTTAATCACGGGGTAAGTTGGGATACCGTCCGCTATCCAGAGCAGGGGATAGGTTACGGAAAATTATCCTATGATATCGAGGTTTTCCGGGGGCATATTTTCAGCGCTTGTTTCTATGGGGGATTGATCCGATCGACCAACGGCGGACTGGCCTGGGAGAATTTTTTCCTGAATGCCAATGACAGCCTGGATCTTTTGAACGAGAATTACATAAGCTATACTAATCGTTACTTTTCGGTGAAGATTGATTCGACCGGACTTCCCGATACGATTTCGCTTTGGGCGGGTTCGGCGTTCGGCATAATTCGCTATATATTCACGAACTACGGCAACCCCGCGTTAAAACAAGACACGGCCGTGCAGCTCTATTTCAACGCCAATGATACGGTGCCGCTTGATCATAGACTGCCGGGCAATTTTGTGGTCAGCCTGGGAGTCAATAAAATCGACACGGTGAAATATCTCTGGGCCGCCTGCCGCCCCGGCTACGGCGCAAGCGGTCAGGATTACGCCATCGCCTATTCGACCGACGATGGAATACACTGGACCAAGCCGTTGAGCAAACCCGCCTGGGATTTCGCTTTCATCGGCGAAACGACCCTTGTCGCATTCGGGGACGATCGTCTTTCCGATCGTGGTTACGGGCTGGCGATTGGAATCCGAGATTCGTTGACCGGTGACTATCCGAGCTGGACGTATATCACCTCGGTGGACGATACTTCCGGAAGAAAAAGGTATTTCCAATCGCCTTTTTACTGCGTGGAGGTAATAAGCGGTGAAATCTGGGCGGGCGGAGCGGACGGAGTAATAAAGTCCGCTGACCAGGGTGGCAGTTGGTCGGTTTTCCGATCGGAGTTATACGCCGACGATCATTATGCTTACCCATCGCCGTTTTCGCCTTACACATCGACCCGTCAGGGAAGCACGATACATTATAAGCCGGCGGCAAACGCGGAAGTGACGATCAAAATTTACGATTTCAATCTGGACCTGGTGCGCACTCTGATCGACGCCGAACCCCGGGCCGGCGGTTTGGAATACGATGTCGATGTCTGGGATGGGCGTAACGATGAAGGTGTCATTGTCGCCAACGGCGTGTATTTCTACAACATCAAGTTTTCCTCCGGCCAGAACTGGTGGGGAAAGGTGGTCGTCGTAAAATGAACAGGAAATATCTCGCGACAGCTACGGCATTGGTGATCATCTTATCGGTTTGTATCGCCTCCGCCGAAACCGGTAAGGCCGGATATGCAGGCAGTTACCTAAAGTTGGGACTGGGAGCGAGAGCGGCGGGGATGGGAAATGCTTTCACGGCCATAGCCGAGGGAGCCGAAGGAGTATTTTTCAATCCGGCTGGTCTGGCGGCTTTCCCGACGCGGGAGGCTGCTTTCACCTACAACAGTTTGACATTGGATCGCCGGCTGATGGGCGCAAGTGTGGTTACGCGCGTTCGCAATCAGGCGATGCTCGGAATATCCTGGCTTCATAGTTCGGTGGGAGAAGTGCAGATGCGGGATTCCGACAGAAATCCTGCGGGGAATATGCCCAACGGCAATAACGTGTTCGGGCTAAGTTTCGCCAAAAAATTCGGCGATTTTTTCGCGGCCGGCGCTAATCTGCGCTACCTGCATTCCAGACTCGAGGATCTGAGTGCATTCGCCATCGCCGTTGATTTGGGAGCGATCGCAGTCTATGAAAAAAGAGGATCCGTCGGCGTCAGTATCGGCAATCTCGGTTCCAGTTTCCGTTGGCAGGATTGGGCCGGCACCGACTCGGAATACGATGACAAACTGCCGATTCGATTTCGATTCGGGGCGGCCGCTTATGGGTTCGATGAGAAAATCATCACCGCGCTGGATATAGAGAAAGATGCAAAGCTCGATCCCGTGATTAATATCGGCGCCGAATACTGGTTGACTCGTGAGGTTCTAATTGAAAATCCGGATGGAATCGATGAGGACGATGAAGAAGTTTCGGAAACGAAGGCGGAAAGGTGGTTCGGCCTACGAGCCGGATATTCGGACAAATCGCCGGCGTTCGGGGGAAGTCTATTTTTCCCCATCGGCGGTCTTCGCGGAGGAATAGATTACGCTTATAAGGGCGGCAAACTCGACGAGGGATCATACAATATGCTGACTTTGAGGGTGATATTTTGAAACACTTATCTTTCGGTTTGATTTTGGTCTGGCTTGTTTTTTCTCAGTTGTGCGAATTAACAATGGCCGATAACGTCGGATTCGTATTTTTGCGCCAGGGTTACGGTTCTCGTCCGGCTGCTCTGGGCGAAGCCGTTACCGCTGCCGGCGGCGATCTATCTTCCGCCGGATATAATCCGAGCCTTTTGATGCGATTGAGTGGTAACACGCAATTCTCCTTTGCCTATAATCGTATTTACGAAGACGTTTCGCAAAGCAACCTAAGTTGCGGCTTCAAAATCGGGAATTACGCCCTCGCCGGTCTGTTGAATATCGGGAAAGTGGCCGGGATCGAACGTCGCGGTGAAACGGCCAGCCCCGATCCGCTGGGGAAATTCGAGGAGAACAATATCGTCATGTCCTTGCAGGCCGCTGGGACGATTCGCGATTTAGACTACGGATTAGCCATTAAATATGCTTACGAAAAAATCGATTATTCGTCGGCCGGCGCGTTGATGTTCGATTTCGGGTTAATTTTCGATATAGGTTATGGAGTGCAAGTCGGCGCGGCAGCCAAGAACGTTGGCGGAAAATACCGTTTCGAACAAGCCAGCTATCCTTTGCCGCTCGAATACCGTCTCGGCGCGGCATATTCGCCGCCTTATCTCGATCATTACCGATTGTCGGCCGATATCGTCGTTCCCCGCAACACCGATACCAAGACCAATTTCGGCCTCGAATGGTTGCCCGATGATCGATATGCGCTGAGAGTGGGGTATGGATTCGGCTACGATTCGCGCGGCGTCGCTTTCGGCGGGGGTTTGAAATACAGTCTTTTTGCCTTCGATTACGCATTTGTCTCCAATAACAACAATCTCGGCGGCTCCCATCGACTGACAGTGACAGTCGCTCCCTGATTGAGCGCCATTCATGGTCGCGGCGGATTTTTATCGCTGCAACGCTCCGAAAAAGGTTGCATCGACGAGGGCGGAAAAGTAATTTGTCCCAGATTAGTGATGGTAGGGAAAACTTAACAGCCAACGCGAGGGTGTTTTGATGGCCAAGTATAAGATCGCCTGGTTGCCCGGCGACGGAGTGGGAAACGATGTCATGGAAGCGGCACGGATAGTTTTGGATAAAATAAAAATCGATGCCGAATATATTCATGGCGATATCGGATGGGAATTCTGGTGCAAGGAAGGAGACGCTTTTCCGGAGCGGACGATCAACCTGCTTAAAAACGTCGATGCGGCGCTGTTTGGAGCAATCACCTCCAAGCCGGTGAAAGCGGCCCAAGCCGAACTGGCGCCCGATCTAAAAAATAAAAACCTGACTTACCGTTCGCCCATCGTCCGCATGCGTCAGCTGTTCGATCTTTATATCTGCCTGAGACCTTGCCGCGGATACGCAGGCAACCCTCTCAATTATAAGGAAAACATCGATCTTGTCGTTTTCCGGGAGAACACCGAAGATCTCTACGCCGGGGTGGAGTTTTCGCCTGTGCCGGGGGAATTGGCCGGTCTACTTGGACGCTTGTCCAAGCCGTTCGCGCCGTTCGCGAAACTGGCTCCGGATCAGTTCGCCATCTCCTGCAAGATCAACACCGCCGCCGGTTCCCGCCGGATTATAAAGGCTGCTTTCGATTACGCCCGCAAATTCAATCGTAAAAAAGTTACGGTCGTGCACAAAGCCAACGTAGTGCGGGCTACCGACGGAATGTTTCTCGAAATCGCCAAGGATGTGGCGAAAGATTACCCGGAAATCGTCATGGATGACGCCAATATCGACGCCATCACCATGTGGCTTCTGAAAAATCCGTTCAATTATGAGGTGCTGGTCGCACCCAATCTTTACGGCGATATCATTTCCGATCTCTGCGCCCAGATGGTCGGCGGTCTCGGATTCGGCTGTTCGGGAAATATTGGCGAAAAACTTGCCGTATTCGAACCGACTCATGGATCGGCGCCGAAATATGCCGGCCAATACAAGGTAAACCCGATCGCCTGCATTCTGTCGGCCAAAATGATGCTCGACTGGCTCGGCGAAACCGAGAAGGCGGCGATTCTCGATCGGGCGGTGGCCGCGGTAATCAGCGAGGGGAAGGTCCGCACTTACGATATGGGCGGCAAAAATACCACTATTGAAATGGCCCGGGCGATAGCCGAAAAATTATAGCGACCATCCGAATCCCAAATGCCGGCGCTGTTTCGTGACGGATGAAATTCTAATCAGAGAAATCGCCGGCATGGGGCATAAGCGGCGTCTTTATGGCCGGCGAGGCGGAAAATTCGGCTGAGTCCGAGTATACGAAATTTATCGCCGCCCCCAATAAAATGGATATCGGCAGATGAAACCGCTGATTGTCAAGCCGGACGAAGGCAATGAATATCTTACGATAGAACGTTGCCATATCCTCGAACTTGTCAACCGACCGACCGACTCCGCGATTTCGATCGCCCGAGCGCGTGTGGAACCGGGGTTTACCACAATGCGGCACGTTCTCGATGGGATTGACGAAAGATATCTTATCGTGTCCGGAGCCGGATTGATGGAGGTGGGTGACCTGCCGCCGCAGCCCGTCGAAAGCGGCGATCTCGTTCTTATACCGGCCGGATGCGGTCAGAGGATTACCAATACTGGAAAGGAAGATCTTATCTTTTACTGCATCTGTTCACCCGGATTTCAACAGGATAAATATAGGGCGCTTGAATAAAATCACTTTTGCGGGCAGCCGCGGCTTTTAAGTCTGTCCTCCGATCAAGTCCAGCAGTCCAATCCGGAATTGTTCTATGGCTTTGCTGAATTTGCCTGGTGATGTTCCAAAGCCAATCCTTATGTGTCGAGGCGCACCGAAAAATTTTCCCGGAACCACGAAGACCCCATGTTTTTCACGGAGATTTTCACATAATTTATCGGTATCGGATAGATTCGTCACTTGGGGAAAGCAGATGCAGCCGTTTTCGGGCAAGTCACCTTGTATCAATCCCGATTCGATTAAATGGTCGATTTCCAGAAATAACACCGGTTTGTTTTCGGCTATGATTTCTCTGGACCGGCGCAGATACTGCTCGAGATTTTCCAACACTATTATGGATATGGCCTCAAGGACCCGGGAGCCTACTCCCTCCACGGCTAATTGAATTTCTCTTATTTTAGAAATCAGTTCATCGCGTGCAAATATCCAACCGCAACGAAGAAAACCCAGACCATAAACTTTGGTCAGGCTGCCGATCGAAATGAATTCCGGTCCCAGCATGAATGCCGGTGCTTGTGAATCGATCGTAAAATCATGATACACCTCATCGACCAGTATATGCGCCCGAGGAGAATACCGGGGAAGCAGTTTAGAGATTTCACGCAATTTATTATCGTCTGTTTTCGCCCCGCTCGGATTATGAAGATTAGTAATTATCAGCAGCTTGGTCTTTTTGTTCAACATCTGTTTTAATGAATCCATATCGATATCGAAATCAGGCGGTCGGCGTTCGAATCGGCGGATCCGCGCCCCGATCGAACCGGGCACCACGGTCAATGGCTGATAACACGGATTTTCCACCACCACCTCATCGCCCGGCTCCAGAAGCGCCCGACAAACAAGATAAAGCGCATTGGATGTTCCCGCGGCAGGAAGCAGATTGTCCTTGGGGACCCCATACCGAAGGCTCAGGCAATCGAACAGCTCCGGCAGTCCCCAGGAGTTGGCGGTCCTGAGGAACTCCCCGAATTGCGTTTCGTTTTTTTGCAGATGTTCATGTAGCAGATCGAACGGTTCCTCGACCGAGCTCGACATCAAGATGTGCGAATCACCGCGCTTGGCCAGGCCCTGTTCGATATCTTTGTACCAGCTCAGATATTCGTTTTTTGCAGCGTTCATCTTGATCGTCACCTTTGAGCTTGAGTCCCGCGCTTACTAACGGGCCCGGTTGCCGAGTAATATCCCAATCGGTTCCAATGCCTCGGTATTGTCGCAAAAAACCTTTATGGCGGCGGTAATCGGGATCGCCAGAATCACCCCGACCGCCCCCCAAAGATAACCCCAGATGATCGAGGATACCATCACCGCCAACGGATTCAGATCCACCCTGTCGGCGGTGAGCCTGGGAGTGATAAAGTTGGATTCGACAATTTGAATCGCCAGAAAAATGGCGCCCAGGGCTATCACTTTAGCAGAACTGCCGGTTGTGACAGCCGCCACGATCAGCGGAGGCACGGCACCAATTATGGGGCCGACATAGGGGATCAAATTCATAATTCCGGCGAACGGCCCCCAGAGGTAAGAATAGGGGATTCCGAAAATCAAAAACAATATCGTCATGGCGGTAGTCATAAGAGCGGTTACTTTTAGTTTCACCATTATGAAACCGCGCAGCTGATAGTCTATATCATGCAGGATATCCAATTGCGCTTGGCGGTGTTTTTTGCCGAAAAGCAATGCGATATTGTCGAGATACAAGCGATAATCGGCCAGGATGAAAAAGGTCATGAATATGAGCAACAGCGCGGATAATATCGACGAGCCGAGCGAACCGGCCCCTTTGAATACGATCTTCACGACCGTCCCAGGATTTATTTGGTCGATTCTGAGATTTTTCATGAAAGTGCTTGATCCGCCGAACGGCGCCAATTCACGGTCGAGATAAACCTGCACCTTGTTCAAATGTTCCTGAGCGGTCTGTTGATAATCGGGAATTTTATCGCCCAACGAAGTCAGCTCCGATATTATCACCAGCATTATCAACGCCCCGAGCGCGATCAAGGCGAGCATCACCAATATCACCGCCATGATATGCGGGATTTTGCGCCTTTTCAAAAACTCCACTATCGGAGTCAATGTATAGGCCGTTAAAGCGGCCACGGTCAGAGGAACCAACACGGGCGCGCCGTAATAAAAAATGACGCAAGCGGCGCAGACCGCTATGACCGGCAAGACCACCGTTTCCAATCTCAGCCGAGATGTCCTGGTTTCTTGGTCGTTCAAACTTTGCTGCCTTTTAATTTTCCTACTGCTTCGGCCACCTGCCGAAGTCGGCCGGTCATGGTCTTTAAATTCGATTCTTCCGCGCAATAATCGAGTAGCTGCTCGATCGTTTCCGCTCCCGATATTTTTATCAGCCGGAAAAGGGCGGATGGTTTCACGCCGGCGCTCGCTATAAGTCCGTAAAAGCGGCCGGTTTCATGCCTTCGCCATTTCTCGAGCGCCGCTAGTTGATCGCTGGAAATCAGCATGATCAACTTTTCCTTGATCGCCTTGCCCGCTCCGGGAATAAGCTCGAATCTCCCCTCGGCGACCACTTTCGTGAAAGGCTCCTTCAAGGCAAGCAGCCCCGCGGCGATTTTGCGGTAGGCCGCCGATTTGAACGGCAATTCGCCGGCCAAATCCAGGCGGTCGGCTAATTCATAGAACAAGTCCGCCGCTTGTTGATTATTCATTTTTAGACAAAAATCTCAAAAACTCGTCCTCGCTTAAGATCCTAATTCCAAGTTTTTTCGCTTTTTCGAGTTTTGAGCCTGGTTTATCGCCGGTCACCAGATAATCCGTGGCAGCGCTGACGCTTTCGGTAACCCTCCCTCCGCGTCGCCTGATTTCCGCCGCGGCGTGTTCCCGTGAAAAAGATTCAAGGGTGCCGGTAAGCACGAAAGTTTTTCCCGCTATCTCCCCGGCAACACCTTTTGCGGCCGGAATATCCCCCGGGGATTTTTCGGGAAATTCCACCCCCGCCGCCTTCAGTTTCTCCAGTATTTCAAGATTTTTCTTGTTCTTGAAATACTCCACTATCGATCGGGCCACAACCGGTCCGATTTCCTTTATCTCCGTGAGTTTTTCCTCTGTGGCTTGGGCCAGTTTCTCTATCGAACCGAAATTGTCGGCCAAAAGCGAAGCGAGGTGCTCGCCGACGTTTCTTATGCCGAGGGCGAATATAAAATTTTCCAAGGGTCGGTGTTTGGCTTTTTCGATTCCCTCGAGAAGATTGGCGAACCATTTTTCGCCGGTCCGCTCCAATTGCAGGATGGCTTCTTTTTTTTCCGTCAACGTGAAAATATCGGCTGCATCGGAAATTATTCCTTTTTCGACCAACATCTCGACCGTGCGATAGCCGAGACCCTCGATATCCATCGCCCCTCTTGAGGCGAAATGAGCGATTCTTTCCACGATTTGAGCCGGACAAGCGGAATTGACGCATCTGGCGATCGCCTCATCTTCGGAGCGAGCCACGAGTTCCCCGCAGGCGGGACAGAGTTCCGGCATGACGAATGGTTTTTCCCCGCCGGTTCGTTTCTCTTTGATCACCAAGACTATTTCCGGGATCACATCGCCGGCGCGTTGCACCAACACGGTATCGCCGATTCTGATATCTTTGCGGGCGATCTCGTCTTCGTTGTGAAGCGTGGCCCGCGAAACGATCACCCCGCCGACATTGACCGGTTTGAGTTTGGCCACAGGAGTCAAGGCGCCGGTCCGCCCGACCTGGACGATTATGTCCTCGACCTGCGTCGTTTCCTGCTGGGGGGGGAATTTCCAGGCAACAGCCCAACGCGGCGAACGCGAAATCTCGCCGAGCAATTCCTGCAGCCCGAAATCGTTGACCTTAATCACCGTGCCGTCGATATCGTATTCGATTTCGTTTCTTTTGTTCAGAATTTCATTATGGTAGCGTTGCAGAGCCTCTATATCGCCGAAAAGTTTCAGCAAGTCGCTCACCATGAAACCGAATTCGGCCAACATTGACATAGTTTGGTAATGGCCGGCCGGTCTTCCGTCGGAGATTCGTCCGATTCCATAGGCGTAAAACCGCAACGGACGCCGTGCCGTGATTTTCGAATCGAGCTGGCGGACCGATCCGGCCGCGGCATTGCGCGGATTGGCGAACGGCTCTTCGCCGGAGGCCAGCCTCGCGGAGTTCAATTTCTGGAAATCGGCTTTGGTCAAGATAACTTCGCCACGCACCTCGAGCAGCTCCGGATAGGCGCCGCGAAGACGAAGCGGTATCGTTCTGATGGTTTTAAGGTTGGCTGTGACGTTTTCCCCTCTTATCCCGTCTCCTCTGGTTGAGCCCTGGGTAAGCATCCCTTTTTCGTAGATCAGCTCGACCGCCAGCCCGTCGAATTTCGGCTCGATCGTATATTCTATTTTGTCGCCTTTATCCCCGAGAATTCCACGCGTCCGTCGGTCGAACTCGAGAAACTCGGCCGCCGAGGTGACTTTGCTGAGGGACAACATCGGCAAAGCATGGGTGGCTTCCGCGAACCCCTCTAAAGGGGCGGAGCCTACCCGCAAAGTAGGGGAATCCGGAGTTACAAGTTCCGGATGTTTCCGTTCGAGCTCCAGCAGTTCGTCGAAAAGTCGATCGAATTCGGCGTCGCTTATTTCCGGCCTATCGAGCGTATGATAAAGGTAATTGTGCCGGTTAATCTGCTCGCGCAGGTAGGCGGCTCGTTTTTTCAGATCATCGGACGGCATCTTAAGCGAAGGATATCAAAATCTGCGGGGCCTGTCAAAAGGAAGTTGGATTACGGACGTTGAGGCGTGATTGCAAATCTGGAGAGTCCGACAATATTCCGCACTTTCTTGCGAAATTTCCGAAAAGACTATTATTCCCGGCGCGCTTGGGATCCCGCCAAAATATATCTTGCCTTGCCAAAGTGCGGATTGTATCATTCAAAAGAATTATCGCTGACATTAACGCTTCTTTTCTGTTTGGCAGCTGGCGGGAAGCTTATGAGAAAATCGGTTGTTGGTGATCTGGTCGGCCGGCGGGGTATAGTCTATGCCCCCACCAACCGGGCCGGCGTGTTGTTGATTCTGGGGCGATTGCTCGAGGAATTCGATTTCCTAATCGAGGAAACGGCGGCTGATTGTTCGTATGTCGTCGCCCGCCGCCGGCATAGCGACAGCCAATCGGGCGATTCGTTATGGGAGAAAGCGGTGCTGGCGATCGCTTATAAAAGCTCCGAACTCAAAGACGCTGCGGCGGCGGAAAAACACGAATTGCATTTCGACTTTCTGATCTGTTGGCAAAACAACTGGCCGGAATGTCCTTATGAGACGTTCGAGTTATGCTCTTTATTCACTCGTCCCGAATCGGAGCCGGCGATCGCCGATAACCGCCCTATCGAGAAACTAATCCCCGGCGATGCGGACTCGGCGCTGAGAAACAGGGTGCAATTGCAGCGTCGATTCGAAAAAGCTATAAGCGAATTGGACAGCCGTATCGGCAGGCTCGACAGCAAAGGGAATTAATGCTTGCTTTTTCGTATATAATGTTTAACTTTGGTAACGGCGGGCCGCCGCCCGTTCTTATGCATCTTCGCAAAATGGCGGTTCTGCTTAAAGATCAAAAAACTTGAAGGGGAGATCAAGATGTCAAGGAGTGTATTTCTAGGGCTGGTATTGCTGGTCCTGGTCGGAGGGGCAGCCTTCGGGCAAGATCCGGGCTTGCCTGATTCGCTTATTTTCGGCAACTTAGACGGCAGCATCATTCTGGCGTCGCTCAACACCGATGTTGTAATATCCGTTTGGGCGAAAACCGATGACAGCGTGGCTTTCGTTCATATCCCCCTGGGCACAGACAACGACTATATCGCCACCAGGCTGGGAGGACAAGTGTTCGCCCCGCTGACCTCATGGGATGACATTTCATTTCTTACCCCTAACTACGACTATCCGACGAACGGCATAAGCAGCCAGTCTATCCTCGGATGGTCGGATCTTTACGGGGGGCCGAATCCGATGCTGCATACGAATTACGCCTGGGTCAGAATCGCCGAGTTTCGTATGCACACGACAAGCGACGTCAACATACTGGGCGACACGATGGAGACTTTTCCGGGGGCCAATCCGCAGAACGGAACGCTGATCTTTTCCGATGCCTCGGGCACGTTCAATTGGGTTCCCGTCACCCGGTATGCGAAATTGTATTTTCCCCCGAATAATCCGCCGGTGTTCAACAGCCCGAGCAGCGGAAGCATCACCGTTGACGAGGGATTTGAGGTGTCCTATGTCGTGGATTGCACCGATGAAGATGATGACTCCATGACACTAAACGTCGATTTTTCGGGCACCGGTTATACTTTCCAGCAGCTTATTAACGTTCCGGGTCATATTCAATATCGATTCCGCTGGGTTGTTCCGCAGGGAGCTGATTCTACTTACAGCCTAACTTTCACCGTCGATGACGGCCAGGGCGGAGTAGTCGATTGCAATATAGATATGGCCATAACCCGTTCGGGACTGGTGGCGGCCTCCATGACCGCCGTGCCGGGGGCGAGTATCGTAATGCCGGTGTCGCTGAACAATAGCGGCTCGACCTCCAGCGTGGGTGCGTTCGAAATTCTGCTGGGATGGAATTATGAGGTTCTAACACTGTCGAGTGTGACTCGGTCGTCAAGGCTTTCGACCTGGGAATATTTCAACGCGAATATCGACGACGCCGGGCCGGGGACCGTAAGGGTGGTGGGCTTGGCGAATAACTATGGAGGGCCGTTCGCGCCGCCGCTTGCACCGGGGACCGGAACGATTTTCAACCTCAATTTCGCTTTGTCTTCCGATGAAGGGCTTATCGGAGCCACCTTGCCCGTGGTTTTCCTCACCCAGGACGTTACCGATAACACGCTCGCCGATTCCAGCGGTTATTTGCTCATTCACCCCGAATTGACCGATGGGTCAGTCCGCGTGATAGGGCCGGGTCAGGTGACGGTCGGCGACATCAATCTCAACGGCATTCCCTATGAAACCGGGGATGTGGTTTTGTTCATCAACCACTTGATCAATCCGACCATGTTCCCTTTTACTTCAGTTCAGATTCAGGCTTCCGATATAAATAGCGATGGTATCCCGAGAACGGTGGCCGATTTGGTTTTGTTGCTGAATATCGTAAACGGCAATATTCCGCCTCCGCCGAAACCGGATATCGGGGATGCCCTCGTGGAGTTCAGTCTGCCGGAAACAGGGGATGGCGGTTTCGAACTGCTTATGAATTCATCTGTTCCCGTGGCGGCCGTTTTGACCAGAATCGATCACAGAGGAGTGGAATTGGGTGCGATCCAGAACCAAAGCGACCTGCAATTTGCCTATCATGATGACGGTCAGGTTCTTTCGGTGCTGATTTACGATCAGAGCGTAAGTCGGGTTATTTCCGGCGAATCCAGGTTGCTTTCTTTCCGAGCACTCGGTTCATATCAAGCTGGAACGATTGTAATAGCCGAGATGCAGGCCTCCGACCAAGGTGGGCGTTTAGTGTCAAGCCGACCGGCGGTTCCCCGGGAGTATGCCTTATTCGAAAGCTACCCGAATCCGTTCAATTCGGCGACGAAAATCGGATTTGCGCTGGCCGCCGAAGGTCGCGTCTCGATTGACATATTCGATATCAACGGGCGAATGGTCCGCAATCTGTTGAATGCGGATTACAAGCCGGGTCGGTATGAGGTGGTCTGGGACGGGCGTGACAATGTCGGCTCCGCGGTGGTCTCGGGGATTTATTTTTACCGTATGAAAATCAATGAATTTAGCGAGGTAAGAAAAGCTACCCTGATCAAATAATAGAAGAGGTGAGATGATGAAAGGGCTGCTTCCTGTAATGATTCTGGCGGCGGCCCTGGTGATGGCTGAGGGGGCAATCGGCCAGGACCCGGGAATGTTGGACTCGCTGGTATTCGGCAATCTTGACGGCTCGCCGATATTGGTTGATTTGGATGTCGATTTTGCGGTGCCTATTTGGTTGAAATGCGACGAGAATATCGCATTCATGAATTTGTCCTTGGCCACGCAAAATTTTTACGTAACATCGCGCAACGGCGGTATAGCCATGGGGCCGATGACCGGTTGGGATCTTCAATTTATGTCCCCGGCGGATGGCTGGCCTCAACCCGGCTTGACAACCCAGACGTTCCTTGGTATAGCCGATTTTACTTTGCCTTTGCCCAATTATATCAATACCGGGTTTCAGTGGGTTTTAATCGGCGCATTCAGAGGCCATACCACCGCCGATACCTCGGCCCGCGGCGACTATAGTCAGCTGTTTGGAGGCGAGGATCCCACCCAGGGCTTCACCGTCTTGTTCGACGAATTCTGGAACCCAATCGTGCCGCGGACGCGATTTTCCCGGCTTCATTTTCAAGGCGGCCATCCGCCCACCATCATCTCTCCTCCCGATACGACCTACATAGTGAACGGCCTTTTCCCGGTCAGGTTGCCGTTTATCGCCACCGACTCCGACAATGATTCTATATGGCTGAATCTCGATGATCCGATAACGGGCGACACCTTGGTTCAGTTGGAGCGTCAAGCCGGCTATGCCCGTTCCGAGTATCGATGGACGCCGGCGCAAACCCTTAGGGCGGTTTACAGCGCCAATTTCGTGGCCACCGACAATCATGGTTCCACCGATATAAATAGGGTGATTTTCGATGTCAGGCCGATTGTTCTTCAGATCGAAACCGACACGATTCTCCCCGGATTTCCGACCGAGATAACGATTCGATTGAAAGTCGAGGGCGGTTTTTCCTCGATTGCCGCGTTCAATATCCTGTTAACATATGACCCAGCCGTTTTAACGCTTCAAGGAGTCTCGTACCTCGATACGATTTCCCGTTGGGACTATACTTTCACGACTCCTGATCCGCTCGGCCCCGGTTCAGTGCGTATGATCGGGGTCGCCAATCTATATGGAGCCGGGCATCCCCTGTTGCGTGGCACCGAATATAGAATCGCCCGATTGAATTTCAACACCCGCAATGATCCAGGTCTGGGCGGCATGATGCTTGCGTTCGGCATGCCAACCGATGATCTCTCATCGAACGTCTTAAGCGACAGCAGCGGCTATATGGTTTTCCATCCGGTTATCGAGCCGGGCGGCGTGCGTTTTCTGTCCACCGGCGACTATCTGGTGGGCGATATCAACCTGAACGGCAGCCCGTTCGAAGTGGGCGACGCCGTCACCCTGGCGGAATATCTTATCGATCCCGTCGGCAATCCTCTCAATCCGGTCCAGATGGCGGCCGCGGATTGCAACCGGGATGGAATTCCGGCCTCGATCGCCGATTTAATCTATGTTTTGAATGTGATTAACGGATCGATTACGCCTCCGCTCGGATATTCCGGTCCGGGTAAAGCGGACGTGACGCTGGATATCGCAAGCAATCGTGCCCGAGTAAATATAAGCGCTGAAAACCAGGCCGCTGGCGTGTTACTCAGAATCAGACATGAAGGCGTTGAGATTTCCGATATTGTCGCCAAACCCGGATTAAAAATTCAGTGGTCGGATAAGAACGGATTGTTGAGCGCGATAGTCTATGGCGAAAACGGCCGAACTCCGATAGATAACCAACCTCTATCGTTCGCCTTCACCGGCAACGCCGCCGATATTCATCTCGAAACATTCGAGGTATCGGATATCTATGGGAAACTATTCGGCAAATAATAAGCGGTAATATGACGGCTGCTGATAGAAACCGTCGCCCCGCCGCGACGGTTTTTTTATTCCCGAGTGTAATAAAGAAGCGAAAAAAAGCAGGAACTTTTATTGACGTCGATATTATTCGGCGCTATAATGAATTTTGTCAAGATTTTCGACGTTTTGCCGATGCCCGTAAAACAACAATCCTGAAGGAGGATGAATGAAAAAGTATTTTTTTATTTTCAGCCTGATTGCGCTCTCCGCACTCATGTTAGGCTGTTCCAAGAAGAGCACCAAACCCGCTCCGCCCAATGTCAACCTAACCCTCGCTTTTCCCGATGACCCCCTGATTACGGAAATAGAATATCTGATCGCCAATGTTGCCGGCGCCGGAATCGCCACCCCGATCAGGGATTCCGTGGGAGTCGCCAATCCGCTGCCCAATCATGATTTCAACATGGCCATGAGGGTTCCTCAGGGTGATGACAGACATTTCGTTATCCAGTTTTACGATAGCACCGCAACCATTATTTTCTGGGCTCAGCTGATCATCGATATACCGACCGGCACATTCGCCTGCACCCTTGACGTGGCTCAAGCCGGTTTCGGAGCAGCGACCAGGATCAAGCTTTTCCGCGATAACCTTCCGTGGAATAGTGATGCTATGGACAGCATGTTGGCGCAGAATGGATTTACTCCTGGCACCGGCGATAATGAATATCAAATATTCACTTCCGAATCGTTCGACACCGTGACCTTTATTCCGGGCGTGGATCTGGTGATCATCTCGAACGACCAGAACCAGGCCTTCTATGACAATTACCACCTTTATGAGGCGAGGATCGATTCGTTCATATATAATGGTGGAGTCGTTTTTTGGGAGGCCTGCGATCTGGGTTGGGCTGGTGGTTCGAAAGATGACGCCGAAATAACTCTCCCCGGGGGGGTCAAGGATTCAGCCTTATATGATCCCCAAAACTACATAACCTCTTCGCAGCTACAACTTGTCGGCGGTCTGGATAGCACCCTTGACGGCAATTACGCCTCGCACCAGGCGTTTTATGAACTTCTTCCCGGGACGATATCGTATACTGTTGACAGCCGCGGCCTACCGACATTGATATCGTACAGCTATGGCTTCGGGTGGGTGGTGATGACCGGTCAGCCGCTCGAACATGCCTGGACATACGGCTACAATATCGCCGCATTGCTGCCGAGAGTGGTGCGTTTCGCGCTCGGGTTGGATCCGCAGGGAAAGTTGATACCGGTCAACCGCAACGAATCCGGAGCGGCCACCGGACCGAGTTCGGGAAGCTTGTCCCGTTCATCCGAATAGCATCGACTTTTGGCGGATTGTAATTAATAGAGCACCCGGCTTCTGTCGGGTGCCTTTTTCTTGCATGATTATTCGGATGCGGCCTTTTCCAAGGGGAGTTTCCGACCCAATTTCCCGGTCGCCAAAACCACCGAACCTATACCCATCATCATGACCGCCAGAATCGCGATCCAGCGGATTATCGGTATCAATGCCAACCCGCCGATAATCGCCACGCCGAGGATATAGCATAAATAGCCGGGTTCCTTACGTTCGATCCTAAGCAGTCGGCACACGAGCCTTCCCGTGTAAAGACAAGCATAAACGGATCCGGCGAATAAGGCGATACCGTAGCCGAATAAAATCAGCAGACTCAATGGAATCCCGACTATGGTCAGCATGGCCAGGCCGGCGGCCGGCGGGAACAGCAGCAGCAATACGAAACCGAGGCCGAGTGACGTCCAGGTTTGCGTCTCCAATGCGCTTACCGCCTTCATCGCCGATTTTTTCGATAGGGCGATCACCACAATACCGCTCACTATCATGGCTAATAAAGTAAGCGCGGTGAAAACTATGTTGTTCAGAAGAATTGCCAATAGAAACGCGATTAAAGTGAATATCCAATTGAAGACAATATATACCGCCATTGAAATAATTATCGGCAGAAATGCCTTGTAAGAGGGTTGGCGTTCTTTCGGGCTTGGCACTTTCCAATGGATTTCGCCCTGGATTTTCGCCCCCTCGGGGATTTTCGCCATGGTCGGCCCTTCGAAATACACATCGCCGTCCACCACTGCATTCGATCCGAAAGCCAGGTTATCCGCCTTGACCCTTACATCTCCTTTGACTGTTCCCGAAATTTCGGCGGATTCGCAGAATGCCCGTAGATCGCCCCCGCAGATGCCGTCGAATGCCAATTCTTTGCAAAAAACAGTCATATCCCGAGCCACAGAGTAGGCGGGCCCGGAGATGACTTTCGAAGCGAAGGCGATGAAGTTTCGCATCACCTGGGCATTGATCTCCACATCCTGGGCGAAAGCGATAAAAGTTCCGCCGACCGGCCCATTGATGCTCATGGCGCGACAGCCCCAAATCAGGTTGCCATCGGTTTTCCCCGAATACGCCAATTCCTGGCTGGCTCCAACCAAATCTCCTTTTACGGTCGATTCGAACCTGCTTTTATTGAGCCCGACATAAACGTCATCGGTATATACCGAATCCGGAGGAAAAGTTTTATTATGCCCCTTTATGAATATGGTGGCCTCTGCCAGAGAGGCGAAAGCGGCGATCACCGCCGCAACCATGATCAATCCGGTTCTGCGGTTTTTCATAGCGCTCCTTCCACTAAGACTTCATCTGCCTTATGCCCCACTATCGTTACGATTGCCCCGGCAATATTGTTACAGCTTATGCTGTTTTGTAAACAGAAAACTTGCCCCTCCAACTGATTGTCCATATATTATAATCATGAGTCGGCATACCCCGCTTTATGAATTGTATCCCTGGCGGAAAATCATCCCGCGCTGGATTCTGGGTGCCGCCGAGATTGGTTTATCGCTTTTCTTGGTAATGAGATTTTCGCAAAACCTCGGGCTGTTTTTGGCCGCTTGGTGGGGCGTATCGCTTTTTGTGTTTCTTCCCCTGCTGCGATGCACCAAATGCTACTATTTCGGGAAAAGATGCAATACCGGCTGGGGTTTGCTGGCAGGTTTCGCTTTCAAGAAAGGCGACCCGAAGTATTTCGGTTCCGGATATGCATTGACCTTGCCGATTTGGCTGGCAAGGGCGCTGCCGCTGGGCGTGGGTTTGCTGGGCCTTCTGGACGGCTTCGCGTTTGTTCCCGATGGCCTTTTCGGCATTTATGTCGCGGCGATCGCGATCCATCGCCGATACTACAGGCGTTCCAATTGCCCGGTATGCGTTCAAAAAGAGGTATGCCCGGTCTATAATCCTCTCGTGCTCGAACGTTCATATCGTATCGAGTCTCCGCTTACTGATTCGCCCAGCGGATTCGATCGGCGTTAAGCAACCCCTGGCCTGATTTCGGGGCGGTTTTTTCGGACTTTCGTCTTGCAATCAGTAAGAATCAAAAAGAATTTATTGCCTCGGCGCTTATCCGCAATCATTTACAGCCGATAATATAATCAGTAAAGGACCGATCCTGTTTTATCGATAGCGCCCATTGAGGGAGTGCCAATGCTCGATTCTGAATCGACACATAAATTGGATATCGCCAATATCGCCGCGGCTCTTGCGGAATTCAAGAAACAGGCCGCCGAAAGCACCCCCACCCCGGAGGGTCCTCCCCAGAACCTTGAATATGAAGATCTGGCGGCGCTTTACGACATCAGTCAAGCGGTCAACTCCACTCTTATTCTGGAAGACATTTTAGGCATCGTGATGACCAAGTCGGTCGCTTTGTTCAATGCGGAACGGGGCTTTTTGATGTTGCTTGACGACCATGGCAAGCTGCAGTTCAAGACCGCTCATAATATCAATAAAGACCAATTGGCTTCGGAGGATTTGCGCATATCGACCACCATCGCCGATATGGTGGTTCGCACCGGCCAATCGATTTACACCTCCGATGCTCTCAATGACGAGCGGTTCCTTAAGAAAGCCTCGATCGTCGCTTTGAATATTCGATCGGCGATGTGCGTCCCGCTGCGTATCAAGACCCGAATAATCGGCGTGGTTTACATAGATAATTCCTCTCAAGCCAACATCTTTCTTAAACAGGATCTCGTTTTATTCGAGATGTTCGCCGCCCAGGCGGCCCTGGCGATTCATAACGCCCGACTTTATTCCGAAGTTCTCGAACTGCAGAAATATCAGCAGAACATAATCGCCAATACCCCGATCGGCCTGGTAGTAGTGAACAAGGACCAGATCATCTCCGCAATTAACGAGGCGGCCCAAAAAATTTTCCTGAAGATTGGCTGGATCAGCCATATATCCGACCACTCCGTATTCGAGAATCTTAAAATAAGCGATATCGTGCCCGAGAAATATCTTGCGGTGTTCCTCGACAATATGTCTTTGCAGAACGCCAAACCGGTGGAAGTGTCGAGATTCAACGTCTGTTTTCACGATGAGGAGAGCATCCTCAGGCTGCGTTTCTGTCCATTCGAAAACTATCGCGGCGATATGACCGGGCACATAATTCTGATCGAAGATATCACCGATCAAGTCGTTCTCGAACAATATCTGATCCTATCGGAAAAACTGATCGGCAAGGGTGAAATGGCCGCGGCCATAGGTCATGAACTCAACAATTATCTGACGGTGATTTCCACTAATGCTCAGTTGGCCGCTCTCAATCTTTCACATGGAAACTATGACAATTTGAAAAACAAAATCGAGGTCATCGTTAAAAATGTCGATCGAATAAAGCGGTTTACCGACGGATTGATGGATTTTTCAGCACTCGAATCCAAGCCCGTGGCCTATGATTTCAGCAGGCTGGTGGAGGAAATCATCTTTTTGGTCAGGCCCCAGCCGAAATTCAAGCGTGTATCGTTCAATGTCGATGTTCCTTCGACCCTGCCTCCTCTTTTTATCGACATCGGCCAGATTCATCAGGTGCTGTTAAATCTTCTTAACAACGCCGCCGACGTATTCGCCGAGTATTGTTCCGGGGAGGGTCAGATTTCGATAACGGCGACCGCCGATAACGAAAAAAGAATCGCCTTGATTACCGTATCCGATAACGGTCCCGGCATCGCGCCCGAAATTCTGCCACGCCTCTTCGAGCCCCATCTCACCACCAAGAAAGCCGGGCATGGCCTGGGACTTTCCACCTGCCTGAGGATAATCAACAATCACGGCGGGAAAATCAAAGCCTATAACCATCCTCAAGGCGGGGCGGTCTTCGAGATAGAATTAAAACTGGCCGCTGCCGCCCAATGAAAGCCCGGTTCGAAAATAATTATGAAATTTTGAACGTTTGCGGCGAAGGTGGTCTGGCCACCATTTACCGCGTGCGCAACCGCGTGACCGGAAAAGTCGAGGCTTTCAAGAGACTCAATATAAACACCCCCGCGGCCAAGGACGCACTTCAACGTGAATATCATTTTCTATCTCTGCACCGACATCCAAAGCTGCCGGTTATCGGCGGATACTGGGAAACTCCGGACGGTCCCGGTTTCACTATGGAATTTATCCAGGGTTCTCCGCTGGCCGCCTTGTGCGGAAAGCTCGATGATAAACAATTGGAGTCCGTTTTCCTGCAAATGCTCGAAATCGCCCAATTCATTAATCATTGCGGATATATCTATTCCGATTACAAACCGGCCAATTTTCTGCTCATGGCAAACGGACAGATTAGGCTCATCGATTTCAATTTGGTCACGCCTGAATGCGAAAGCGGCGATATCCCGTCCGGCACGATTCAATACTTAGCCCCGGAATTGCTCAAGGGCGGATCCATGAGCCCAGCCATCGATATCTATTCGCTGGGCATCTGTTTTTACGAAATCCTTTCCGGCAGATTGCCGTTCGATGCTGACAATATCGATCAATTGTTGAAAATAGTTTCGGAATCCGAACCGCCACCTTTGAACATTTCCGATAACAATGTGAAGGCGGCGATTCGATCCATGATATCCCGCAATCCCGCCGATCGGCCGGGTTCGCCTTTTGCCGCTGCCGCTCTTTTCGGCTGGCAGGAACAGTTGACGAACTTGATAGCCGCCAATGCCGATGCCTATCTCGATTCCGCCGTTCCGGCATTCATCCCCGAGCAGTCAAAAGCGAAATCCTCTCCATCCGACCCGCTCGTTCAATACCTGAAAAAACATTCTGTGCCCGACGAATTGCAGTCTGTTCTGCGCCATCTCGGCAAGGGAAATCCGGCGGTGGTCCGCATGTATCTCAAATTTATGATCGACGAGCGTCAGCTTGTTTATGGTAACAAAGGCTGGTCGTATGCAGGGGGATTCGATGAAACGCTTATCCCGCCCAAAGTCGCAAGCGAGCATGAAAAATTCGTTGCCAGACTCGACCTTAAGGCTCGAAAACTGCTCGAGTGGCTGGCAGTGGCCGATGACCGGTTGAAATCGGATGCGCTTGCCGAACTGGAGGGCGTCGGATATTCGAATATCGAATCGAGCCTGCAATCCTTGGTATCGGAAAATACAATCGAAAGCGATGAAAACGGTTTTCGGATTACGAACCGCAGCTTATCAATATATATAGCCCAGCGGATCGCCGAGAAAGACCGCCGGGCGATGCATCTGAGACTAGCGCAATATCTCGAAAACCGCAGTCCCGGTTCTTTGGATGCCATAGCCACGCATTATTACGAGGCTTGTTCTTGGGAGAAAGCGTTCGATTTCTCCCAAAAAGCGGCAGCCGCGTTTTTTGGATCTTTCGATTTGCCCAGGGCGCAGTGGCATTCGGCGAAATCGATTCAAATCATCGAGTCCGGATTTCCTGAAAATCTGAGCGAGGAATCCCGAATCGCCGCCTTGATTTTGGCAGGAGACATAGCCAAGGCTGCGGCGGACCATATCTCCGCGGAATCTTACTATCTTAGGGCCGCCGCTATCTGTAAAAAGGACCACCCGGGAAGTCTGGCCTTAATCGACAAGAACCTCGGCGATCTTTATCGAATTATGCAGAAGACCGGAAAATCGTTGATCTTTTCCAACCGGGCGCTCGATTACTATAGAAAATCCAATGATAGGGCGATGCAGGCGGCCTGCCTTAATAATATCGGGCTGGCCAGTTGGAATCTGGGCGACTACCACCGAGCGGAGTCGCATTTTATCGAGGCGCTCGAAATCAATCGTCAGCTGGGCAATCTGGTCGAGCAATCTAAACTTCACAGCAATATCGGCATCATCCGCGATATCACCGGCCGCAAAACCGAGGTGCTCGAGCAATTCGAGTTGGCCCTCGATTGCGCCAGAAAGACCGACAATCTCGAAAGACAGGCGGTTGTCCTCAATAATATAGGCTTTTTTCATCTGAATTCCGGTGATTCTCAGACTGCTCTGAATTACTTCATTGAAAGCCGGCGGATAGCACACGCCAGCGGCCTGACTCAGCTGGAGCTGGATATAGTTTCCAATATCGGCTGGGCCTATCATGAACTCGGCGATTTCCTGAAATCGGTCAATTACAATCAGGAAACGCTGGATCTGGCGGGCCGTCTGGAACAAAGCATGGCGGGAGCCAGAGCCGCCCTCCTGATAACCAGGGATTGTCTTGCCTTGGGAAATTATAAACTCGCCCTTAACGCTTTGCGGGAAGCCGAAAGATTGTCCCGGGACATCTCAAATAATGAACTTGCGGCTGATATCATTCTGATGAAAATCCTTTTTTCCTATAAAACCGAGCTGGAAAAAGCCCCCAGCGATCTTTTAGACCAAATCTCCCGATTCGACAATTTGACCGTCTATCAGAACCTTCAAAGACGGTACTGGGTCTTGAAATTCGCCGATAATCGAAAGTCATCAGACGTTATCGATAAGTGCAAAGAGCTTTTACTCTCAGCCGCCTCGGGGAAATATGACGATCTTCTTCTGTTGAGCACCATACGAGTGGCCGAACTTTATATCGCGGCGGGTGAGGCCGGTCCGGCGGCGCAGGTTCTCGAAAACGCCCTCGCGCCTGGAGCGGGGATAACGACCAGGATCGCCGCTGAGATTGCCCTTGCCGCCGCATATATAGAACTGGAAAAATTCGATCGCGCCCTCGACCGGACAGCGCGCTCGCGCTCCCTGGCGGAGAAATCGGGTTGCCTGCCGGACTTGTTTCTTTGCAATCTGATGGAGGCGGGAATCTATCGTCGTTGCGGCAAAACGAAGACTTTTTTCAAAGCCATCAAATCAGCCGAATCGATCTTCAAGTTACTTTCTGCGAACTATGTTGCGTTATCGGGTCGAGAATCACCGGTTGGTTTTGCGGGGGTCGATAAGTATATCGAGCTGAAGAATGCGGTAAAATCGTCCCCAGCGGGTTTAGGGGATCCCTATCCAAAAGAAAACCGCCCGGGTAGGGCGGTTTTCATCTCATAGTCAATCTGAGACAGATTAGGAACCGGATCCGATGTAGCCCGCTGGGGCAATCCTTTCTTCCAATTCCTCAATCATGAAAACTTCCACCAGTCCTCCTTTCGTTTGAGGGGTTACCACCTGGCGCTTTGCGTATTCGGTATCGAATACGATGAACTATGTTCATAAAAATATACAGCCGAAATTGCTTGTCAAGAGAAAAATGGACTTCCGCGCGCTATGGTTTCAAAATTACTGGAAATCAAAGTCCATTTATTCTTTCGATGCCCCCGCTAAAAAGCGACTTCTTCGTGGCGATTCGCCGGAAATTTTTTGAAAATTTTTTCTTGACAACCTTGCAGCTTGTCTTATATTTACTTGTGCCTGAAGTGACTCCGCATGGCTTCTGGCTATGTAGCTTCTGGAGAGTCAGAAAAGAAAAAACATTAATGCGTAGTAGGTCGATAGTAGTGCTCTGAATGATGAGGAGATTTTAGATATTCATAACAGGGCGCTAATCAAGAGCAAATGATCATCAGGTAATTTTCCGCCGCTTTGGTGGACGGGTAACTAAGGAGAGAAAGCGAATTGTTGTCTGCCCGAACAAAATTGCCGAGACGCTCATACCGGTTCCTCTAATTGGACGTTTGTCAAAGGAGATTTGATAATATTCCGTCGCTAAGGATATTGTAAAAACAAATGTAAAATTGACAACGCCAGGAAAGGAGCTGGGGGAGCTCATGAAAAGAAAAGCATTCTTGACGCTCTTTGGAATCTTAATAGCCATGATTCTCGATGCCTCGGCGGCTTTGGCGCAAAATTGCGCCGACACGATATACCTTTTCGACACGACCCTCGTTGACACCCGTCAAATCAGAATCCCGGTTTATCTGGGGAACGTTTGCCCGATTGCTGGGTTCAGTTTCATCTTTACCACCAGCGCTCCGGGAATTCTTGTGGGCACCGGCGCGGATACGATCGGTTCCCGTTTGAACTACGGTATTATCGACACGCAAACTTATCATGCGAATTACGACACTACGATCGCCTGCGATACCTCGTATCTCGATACCGTGGTGATCGACACTTTCTGGATACCGCCAGATTCTTTCTATATAGACACGTTGGAGATCCACGATACGATAGTTGTATGCGATACCACTGTCACTTATGATACGCTCGAAGTCAGCGGTGAGTTGTCTTGGCAGTATTTCCTCGCCAATCAAGGCGCGCTATACCCGGACAGCCTGTTCGTCACCGCTATCGCAGATTGGCCTTTGAACCCGTTGCTCGTGCCGCCGCTTGATTCCGGTTACGGGACGATTTTCAACGTTACGTTCGCCTTCCCCGATACGTTCAATCCGACCTCGACGATCGACACCGCGGTGGAGATTCGACTCGACCGGGCGATGGTCACCGATCAATTCGGTCAGGTGCGTAACGTTGCTTATTATAACGGCCAGATCAATATTCACTACACGGGTATCCGTCGAGGCGATGCCAACTGCAATGGTATGCTCACCGGCTCCGACGTTACTTATTTGGTGGGTTATTTCAAGGGCACTCAGGTTGAACCTTGTGCCCTGCGGGCCGGCGATGCCAACGCAGATGGTCGCATCAACGGTTCCGACGTTACTTATTTGGTTAGATATTTCAAAGGACTCGGACCGCCGCCGCCGGCATAATCGGCGGTCGGCCCATGGCGATAATAATGGTCAATTGCTTTCCTGATAAAACCTTTGACCTGATTTCCTTGAAGGAGGTGATGTAGTAGTAAGAAAAACCAAGGTACTACGAAAGAGGGGTTGAGGAAAGGGATTTCCTCGTACTATTTTTCCTGGAGGTTATTTGATCCGACTTCCAATGTGACGTGTAAGGAGTAATTTATGAAAAGACTTTTTGGCTTGTCGCTTTTGGCGATGATTCTCTTAATCGGTTCCGCCTCGGCGCAGGACACGGTGTATGTCTGGTATGGCGGTTCGTTCGATAGCGGCTACAACTGGAATAATATCCAGATTGTGGCCGAGAACGCCGACAATGCGATACCGGTTTACATCATGTGTACCGCCGGTGCTTATGTGGCCGATATTCACCTGCCGTTGGGCGTGAACGATATCTATATCGACGCCATTCCGCAGTCGCTTTGCAGCTACGGCTATCCGTTCACCGCTTGGGATGACGCTTCGTTCCTGAATGCGTTCGAAACATCGCCGCCGAACCCGGCCGGCTGGCACAGCCGTTCGTTCTTGGGCTTCCATGACACCGGCGGCGGCCCCAACCCGAGACTGTATTTCACCGTCCCGACGAATTGCTTGACCTTTGTCGTGCACACCCTGCCTCTGGTTTTGCCGGATACGCTGGGTGATACGATCTGCGGCGTCATGCAGAACGGCGTCAGCTCGACCTTGGGCGGCCCGGCTGCCGGCGACACCTTGGGCGGCGCCGGATTCCCGTGCATAACCAACTTCGCCTGCTTCTACTATTCGCCGAATACCCCGCCTACGATCGACGTGACGGGTTCGATCTGCGTTCCTGGTGATGACAATTGCCTCGATTTCTTCGCTTTCGACGATGACGGCGATCCTCTGACCATCACCGCCGATGTCGGAACCTTGACCATCACCGCGGATTCGGTGGGCGCCGATGGCAACCGCTATGTCCACGGCAAGGTTTGCGTGGATGCCAGCTGTGGCCTTACCAACTCGGGCGTTATAACCGTTACCGCTGACGACGGCATCGATACCGCTTCCGATACCGGTCCGTATGAGGCGATCGGTGTGATCACGGTCTCCATGCCCGATTCAGTCGGTCTCTGGCCGGGCTATGTCGATTCGTTCCCGGTTACCATGGATGCCGGCGCATGCTTCTGCCTCGGCGGCTTTGAGTTGACCGTCGTTTACGACGCCTCGATCTTCACCATCACTGGTGTTACCAGAGGTGCTTTCCTTGCCGGTGCCGAATACTGGTTCGTCAATCCCAACGTCAATCCCGCCGGCTGCCCTGAACTTCCGTTCTCGGGCGCTTTCAAAGTTGTCATGATCAACGATCTGAACAACCAGGTTGCCGCCCCGCCGTTGTGCGGTGTTGAGGATGAGGTTCTGTTCTGGATCCATGTCATGGCCAGACCGGATTTCAATTATCCGAGCAATTTCTGCGTGCCGATCTGCTTCTACATCTGCTATGATGATCTCGGCGGCCAAAACTTCTGGTGGAATGCCGTGACCAATAAAACCGGTTACAACGTTTGGAAGACCGAAGGTTGCCAGGATACCATTTCCTCGACCTATCTGCTCGTGCTGGAATGCGGCAACCTGAAGATCTACCAGCCCGGCGATGTGGTCGTTGGCGATGTCAACCACAATTTGCAGCCGTATGAAATCGGCGACGTGGTTACGCTTGCCAACTACCTGATCGACCCGGTTAACAATCCGTTGGATCTGTGGCAGCTCTGGGCTTCTGATATCAACCACGACGGCCGTCCGGCGACAGTCGCCGACCTGATCATGTTGATCAATATCATCAACGGCACCATCCAGCCTGGTCCGAAGCTGGCTCCGCTCGATGCTACCGCTACCATCACCTATGCTAACGGTACTGTCAGCGTGACCTCCGACGTGGCCGTGGGCGGCGCCCTGGTGACGATCAATCATGAAGGCGTCGAGCTTGGTGCTCCGGTTGCCAATGGTATGGAGCTCAAGTATCATGATGCCAACGGCGTTATGACCGTGTTGGTTTATAACGGCACGATCAATGCCGGCACCCACACCTTGTTCACCGTGCCGGTAAACGGCGAAGGCTCAGTCACGCTCGGTGAAGTCTCCGCTTCCGACAATATCGGCCACCTGCTCAACGCTCGTGGTGTTGTCGGTGTGGTGCCGACCGAATTCTCCGTGGCTCAGAACTTCCCGAACCCGTTCAACGCCAAGACCGCCATCAAATTCGCTCTACCGACGACCTCCAATGTGACGGTTACGATCTACAACGTGGCCGGCCAGGTTGTCGAGACGATCGATGCTGGTGAGCTGCCTGCTGGCGAGCACTCGGTGACATGGGATGCCACCAACATTTCCAGCGGCGTTTACTTCTACAAGGTAGCCGCTGGTCAGTTCTCCGAAACCATGAAGATGACCTTGCTGAAGTAATTTCGGCAAGCGATTCTCCTACTCGGAGGAGCTTGGGTAAGAGAGGCGATCGGCCTCTCTTACTCTTATAATTATGAAGAGGTTACGAAATATTGCAAAAGGTATGAATTCGACTGCGATAAAGGCGTTTTAATCCGGAATAATCTGATTGCGGACGAGGTATTGAGTAACTTTTTATATAAATTGAATGAATTAAAAAGTGATATCGGGATTAAGTATATAAGCGATTAAGGTTGTTTGACTTCTTAAGCCAAGAGGCTGTTTGTAAAGGAGGTATAGTATTTGCTGATTAGATAACGGATGAATAGTCTTTTGGATAAAGGGGGATATGTGAGGAAGACGTATTTATTAGTAGTTTTATGCCTGCCTCTTTGCATTTCCGCTTATGGTCAAACCCTTGATACTCTGTTTGCAAACTCTATAAGCGCTTGGCCGGGTGCGCAGGCGATGGTTTCAATATATTTGAAAAACGGCAGTTTCCCGATAGGCGGACTGACTTTTGAATTACAAGCGAGCGATTCGACGGACATGACATTCGTGGCTTTCGACACCGGGATCGATTTTGCGAATTTCGAGTATTTCAACGCCCGGATCAGCGCCGGCACGGCACGGATTACCGCGGTTGCCGATATGCCCGGATTCGCCCGGGTGTCGCCGCTGCCGGTGGGAAATCATTTGGTGGGTCATTTGATCGTCAACGTCGACGCTGGGGCTCCCTCGGATTCGCTTTTCGCCATCCGTTTCGTCCCCTCCGATGGTCGGCCGTGCGCTATTACCGATTCGACCGGTCTGCATGTTATTTACCCGACCACGATTAATGGAAGCGTTCAGATACTGGGGCCGACAGCCATCGATGACGATCCTTTGGCGGTGAAATTCGAATTGATCGGAAATTATCCCAATCCCTTCAACCTGCAGACAAAGATCAAGTTTAGTCTTGCCGAACCGGCAATGGCCGATATCGACATTTTTGATATAACGGGAAGACTTATATATCGTGTGTATTCGGGTTTCTTGCCTGCGGGCGAACACGCCATAAGCTGGAACGGACGGGGAGAGCATGACGCATCTCTGCCGTCGGGGGTTTACTTTTATCGGTTGACCGCCGGGCGATTCGTTCAAACCAAGAAGATGTGTCTTGTAAAGTGAGGGTTGTTTAGTTTGTTGTTATCGCGAGGATTAAAGCTTAGTCTGCCGGTTTTCGTGATAATTTTGATATCTATGCCGGCGAGCGCCCAGATATATTCATCGACCGACACGTTGCGGATTGTCGCCGACACGGCGCAGGCGGGGACCAGCGTTGATATTTTGATCGATATGGTCAATACTTTTAATGTAGGGGGGATTTCTTTTCGGATAACCTATGATCCAGGGCGCTTGCATCTGTCGTCGGTTTCGCTGTTGCCTCGGGCCGGCATGCTTAGCATAAACGGCGTCGATTCGACCCAAGCCGGCGTGGTGCGTTACTTTGCCGTCGGGCCGTCGCCGGCGCAGAATTACGTGCCGCCGGGCAGGGGCTTGATAGCCGCCGTTCGTTTCAATGTCCAGCCGCTGGCACCCGAGGGGGGCATCCCGTTCGCCTTCGTGGATTCGTTTATCGGTGATAATTCGCTGGCCGACAATATGGGATTGCATATTTACATTCCCGTTCTAATTCCGGATACGCTGATGGTATTGGGTCAGACGGAGATCGACGGCGGGGTCACTTTATTGCCTGATCGGATCGAACTCGGTAATTTTCCCAATCCGTTCAACTCCTCCACCGTGATCAGGTTTTCCGGCGAATTCGAGAAAGAAGCTAAAATTGAAATATATGATATTCTAGGCAGAAGGATAAATCGCCTGCAGATCGAGCATTCCGCCGCAGGCCGATATACAGCCGTATGGAACGGGCTCGATTACCTGGGAAGGGAGGTACGTTCGGGCGTTTATTGCTACCTTTTGTATTTGGATAATAAACCCGTAGCGTCGAACAGGATGATCCTTCTGAGATGAAGAGGACGTAAGTATGCGTAATTTTTGGGAAAAACCATATAGCAGGCGGATATATCTCCTATTGCTGCCTATGGCGTTTCTGGTGATGTCGGCCGAATTGATGGCGCAAAGCCCGGTTGACTCGATGGTGATCATGAACGTAAACGGCAATCGAGGCGACACTGTATCGATGAACATCGTTTTCGCCAACCATTCCGATTCCGTAGGCGGTTTCTTGATCATGGTCAGATACGACCCATTACGGCTGGAGGCCGTGAGTACCTATCCTATCGGTAGGGCTGCCTTCTTTGCCACTCCGGGCAATTCCTATGACGATACGATCGGCAACGGCACGGTAAGAATACTTGCCTATTCTCTTGTGGGTATGGCAATGCTGCCGGGTTCCGATCCTGCGGTTGTCATAAGGTTCAGGATACTGCCCACCGCGCCCGATGCCTATTATCCGGTGCGATTCGACAGCTTGACCGCCGACGATAACACGTGGTCCAACCGACTGGGATCGGTTACTATCGTGCCTCAATTATTCAACGGCAACGTCATTGTGGGAGCGGCCACCAATTCGCCGCCGTCGTTCACCCAAATCCCCTCGACCCCGCAATCGGTGGCTCCGCAAAATTTGTTGCAATTCACCGTAAGCGCCAGTGATGCCAATAACGATTCGATCACGCTCAGCGCCCAGAATTTGCCGACCGGCGCGACATTCGCCACCACTCGCGGGTTCAGGCAGGCATCGACGAATTTCACGTTCACCCCGGCTGACAGTCAAGCGGGGAGGACATACGTGGTCACTTTCCGTGTTGCCGATGATATCAATCCGCCGGTCACCCAAAACGTAACTATCAACGTGACCACAGGAGGGCCTTCGAATCGGGCTCCGGTCATTCTATCGGTGGGCGCCCAGACCGTGACCGAGGGGAATCATCTCGAATTCACCATGCGCGCATACGACCCCGACGGCGACATCTTGACTTTGCAGGCCTCCGGGCTTCCCGCCAATTCTTCGTTCCCTACGGTCCAAGGCGACTCGGCCGTTTCGGGGGTTTTCAGTTTCGATCCGGACTTCAGCCAGGGGCCGGACACGATAACCGTCAGTTTCACCGCCCAGGATATCAACAACGCGTCTTCGCAGGCGGCCGTCACCATATATATACTGGATGCTCCAAACGATATATTGAGAATCCCATCAGGCCAGGGAGCCCTGCCGGCTTCGTTGGGGCGAACCCTGGTAATCGAGTTCGTAAATTCAAAGCGATGCTACGGATTGCAGTTCGATCTCATCTATGATCCATCCATAATCACGATAAGATCGGCGACACCGTCGCCGCGGGCCGAACAGATGGCGTTCTTTTCGCAGCAGATGACCGACGGGCGATATCGGATAATGATGTTTTCGTTCGGCGACCAAACCATAGCCTCGGGCAATGGGCCGATTGCCACGCTCAATATAGATATCGCGATGAATGCCGCACCCGGTCCTAAGGTCGTCACTTTCGATTCGGCCACTTCCGTGCAGGATTCGATCGGAACCACGCAAAACGTGGTTTTCAGCGACGGCGTCTATACAATCGATCGCCTGGGCGATGCCAATCTCGACGGTGTAATAAACGTGGGTGATTGCGTGGCGATCGTGGCCAGTATCCTGCAGCGCCTCACTTTCGGTTTGAGGGCCGCCGATGCCGCCGATGTCGATCGTGACGGACAGGTGCGGATCGCCGACCTCATGATGCTGGTCAATATGATCCTCGGACGCACCATATTGTCGCCGCCGCTGCCATATATCGCCGGCAACGTCGAGTTGATTCGCGATGGTTTTTCGAATGGACAGAGGGCCGATTTGCCCCTCTGGGTAACGCTTGATATACAAGGGGCGGGTGTCCAATTCGCTATCGACTATGATCCGAATCAGATCGCTTTTCATGGCGTTACGGCCGGCCCGATGATCAGCGGGTTGCATCTTGATTATGAAGATATCGGCGGTCGGATCCTGGGCGTCGTTTATGACTTCGATCTTTCGGAATTCGGTCCCGGCCAGGGGAATCTGCTGGAACTTGATGTCGAATCGATCGGAGATATGGAAGAGCCGGGCAAGGCGATCAGAATCACCGATTTTCAGATTGTGGATATCAACGCCAAGACTCTCAACGTCCAGGTTCTCGGCGAGCTTCCGCTGGCTTATGAACTGCATCAGAATTATCCCAATCCATTTAATTCGAGCACGGTTATTCAATTCGATATTCCTCAGGCGGCGTCGGTCAAACTCGAAGTCTATAATCTGCTTGGGCAGGCCGTGCGCACTCTGCACGATGGTTACCTTGATGCCGGCAGTCATCGATTGATATGGGACGGACTTGACGACCGCGGGGTTCAGGTAACCTCGGGTATCTATTTTTATCGGCTTCAGGGGGATGGTTTCGACAAGGCGAAGAGGATGGTTCTGGTAAAATAAATCGGCCCCGCGCGGCTGTCCCAATCGGCTTTTTATAAGGCGGCCGCTGCGACAAGGTATGAGGCAATAAATGAAACCCAAATCAGTAATACTAACGGCGATTCCGCTGATCATTTTCGCTCTGGGGGCTGCTGCTCATGGTCAATTTAATGCGCCGGTTTTAGATTCAATCGGCGATAAAAGCGTTAATGAAGGGGGTCATCTCGAATTTGTCACTGTCGCTTCGGACGTGGACGGTGACAGTTTGTATTATGTGGTGGAGGATCTGCCGGCCAATGCGGTGTTTGTGGACAGCGGCGGCGGTCGGGGATTGTTCGTGTTCGATCCTGGTTATGGTCAGGCGGGTTTGTATTCGGTGCGTTTCATTGTGGTTGACACCGGTGGGTTGGCGGACAGCGAGTTGGTGGCGATCACGGTGACGGATGTGAACGACGCTCCGGTGTTGGCTGCTATTGGACCCCGCAGCGTGGCTGAGGGTGGTCATTTGGAGTTTGTGGTCAGTTCGACGGATATCAACGGTGACAGTTTGTATTATGTGGTGGAGGATCTGCCGGCCAATGCGGTGTTTGT
>JBBIRK010000007.1:0-34474 GCA_037441845.1 Candidatus Zixiibacteriota bacterium | reverse complement strand
ACACCGGTGGGTTGGCGGACAGCGAGTTGGTGGCGATCACGGTGACGGATGTGAATCTTCCGCCCGTTTTGGACTCTATCGCGAGCCCGCAGACAGTCAACGAAGCCGAAACTTTGGTGATCAACATATCGGCATCGGATTTCGACGGCACGATACCGATTCTAACGGCGGCCAATCTGCCGACAAACAGCGGCTTTATCGATAACGGCGACGGCACCGGTCAATTTACGTTCACTCCCGACTATTTCCAGGCGGGCATCTATGATGTTCTCTTTGCGGCGGCTGACACGCAATTTACCGACAGCCAATGGGTGCAAATAATAGTTGTCAATGTCAACCGTCCGGTAACGCTCGACTCGATCACCACTCCAATCAGCATGAATGAGGGTGATACGATTCAGTTTTTGGTTACCGCAAGCGATCCCGATGGGGCGCCGTCGCTTTTCGTGGATGCGCCGCCGCTTAATTCGGCCTTTATCGATTCGGGCGATGGGGTCGGGTTGTTCCGGTTCACTCCCAGCTATTACCAATCCGGGAACTACTCCGTTCTGTTCTTTGCCAGCGATGGCGAATCTGCCGACAGCCAGTATGTTGCTATCGAAGTTGCCGATGTCAATCTACCTCCATCAATCATTTCCCCCGGAGCGCAGATAATTTATGAGGGAGATACGTTACGACTCTTGATAGTGGCCACGGATATAGACGATGATCCGCCGATGTTATCGGCGATCGAGTTGCCGCCGACGGCCACCTTTTTCGACAGCGGCAACGGCAGCGGCCTGCTTTATTTTGCTCCGGGTTATTTCGATGCCGGTTTCTATACGGCGACCATCGTGGCCTCCGACAGCGTGCTGGCCGACACGGAAATTATAGAAATAACCGTGATCAACCGCAACCGCGCCCCGGTCTGGAATCCCATTCCTCCGCGGTCGGTTATGGAAGGGACCATATTGACCTTTAATGTCTCTGCCTATGATCCCGATCTGGTGATCCCGACCCTATCGGTTGCCAATTTGCCCGCCAATGCCGTCTTTATCGATTCCACCAATGGTTCCGGGCATTTCCGTTTCGCTCCCGATTTCACTCAATCAGGAATTTACGACCTGTTGTTTCTGGCCTCCGATGGCGGTTTGATCGATACGGAGATCGTGAGCATTACGGTTTTCGATGCCGGCAATCAACGCCCGGTGATCGATTCGATCGGACCGCGGGCCGTTGTCGAGGGACAACAGTTGGAAATAAACGTGGTATCCCATGACCCCGACCTAACCATACCTATCCTCTCTGCCGTAAATATCCCTGCCAACTCGACTTTCGAAAGCCATGGTGACGGAACCGGTAGGTTTGTCTTCAATCCGAGTTTTGCCCAGGCCGGAGTTTATTATGTCAGTTTTATCGCCAGCGATGGGGTTTTGGCCGATACCGAAATCGTTGAAATAACCGTCTTGAATCTCAATCGTCCGCCCGTGCTCGGGGACATAGGCTCACGTTCGGTTATCGAAGGAGACAGTTTGGTGTTTACCTTGATTGCCAGCGACCCCGATAACGACAGCCTTTATTTCACGGGAACCAACTTGCCGCCAAACGCCTCGGTGATAAACCTGAATCGCACCTCGGGCCAATTCCGTTTCTTCCCGGATTTCACTCAAAGCGGTGTCTATAACGTGGGTGTTTTCGTATCCGACGGCGCCGCGCGGGACAGCGAAATCGTCACTATCACGGTTCTGGAAGCCGGAAATCAAGCGCCCACCATACTTAACATCGATTCGACATTCACCATACTGCCGGGGGATAGTCTGGCGATTATAATCTCCGCGATTGATCCCGACGGCGATTCGTTGTCGTTCACCTCCGGCAGCGCCATACCGTTTAACGCCGGGTTGGTGCAGCTTACGCGATACACCGCGCTGTTTTATTTCAGGCCGACGCTGGGGCAGGTAGGCGACTATGTAATAAATGTAATCGTTTCCGATCCGGGGTATTCCGTTTCCAAGAATTTCTATGTAAGCGTCATTTCCTCGGGCAATCGGCCGCCGGTGTTCGTGGCTATTCCTCCGCAAAGCGTCTATGAAGGTGACAGCATAAGATTCACGGTCACCGCCACCGATCCAGACGGCTCGACTCCACCTACATTGGTGCTGGCAAATCCGATACCTCGCTCCCAGTTCACCGACAACGGCGACGGCAGCGGTATCTTCCAATATCGGCCCAATTATTACGACAGCGGATTGGATACGTTGATATTTATCGCCACCGACGAGCTGGGTCTGCGGTCATCGCTGCTCGTGCTGCTCACGACCGTGGAATTCAATATCGCCCCTACTCTTTATTATCGCGGCGATACCATCGTTTTCGAGGGCGATACCTTGCGCGGGACGGTTTTTGCCTACGATTCGACCGACGGTTCCGGCGGTCCCCTTTACATCTCTGCGATCTATCTTCCCACCGGCGCCTCTTTCACAGATAATCACGACCGCACCGGTTCGTTCGTATTCGTGCCTCCTTATTCGACCGCCACTCAGGATTCGGCGGTTTTCCGGGTATTTGACCTGGGGTCTCCACCTCTCGAGGGAAGGACGACGGCTCGTTTCGTTATCCTGAACCTCAATCGGCCTCCGGCCATGGCTCCGCTGTCGGCCTATGAAATCGACCAAGCCGAAACCCTTACGGTGGCTTTATCCGCCACCGATCCCGACGGGGATAGCGTCAGTTTCAGTCTATATGATTATCCGCCGCCGCCGCGCAACAGCGTGGTGCTCAACAATGGCGGCAACAGCGGCACTTTCCGGTTCGCCCCCGATTATACTCAGGCCGGAATATTCATAGTCAATATCAAGGCATTCGATGGAATCGACAGCGACGTTAAGGCCGCTTATATATATGTCCAAGACCTGGGTAACCAAACGCCCACGCTGTATGCATTCGACGATACTTCGATCGTCGAAGGTGAGTCGTTGCAGGTGTTGATCCTCAGCACCGATCCCGATTCGACCATTTGTCAGCTCTTCGTCGATAACGCTCCGGCCCATTCCTCATTGGTGAGCCTGGGCAACGGGACGGCGCTGTTCCGATTCACGCCGTTTTTCAATCAGGCGGGAGTTTACCCGATGTTGTTCCGGGCGGTCGATCCGAGTGGAGCCGCCGATTCGCACGCGGTGACTGTCACCGTGATCGAAGCCGGCAACCAGCGACCCGCACTTGTGCCCTTGACGACCGTGCGGACGGTCAATGAAATGGCAACACTGACTTTCCCGGTTTATGGAACCGATGCCGATTCGACCATTCCGCATCTTACGGCGCTCAATCTGCCGGCCAACGCCGCTTTCACCGACTCCGGCAATGGTCATGGTTTATTTACATTCTCCCCCAATAATTTTCAAGCCGGAAGTTACAGCGTCATCTTCAAGGTTATAGACGCCGAGGATGCCGATTTGGCGGATTCCCAATTCGTTACCATAATCGTCAACAACGTCAATCAGATCCCCACCATCGATTCGATCGGACCGTTCACGATCAACGAGGGCGACACTTTGCAATTTGTGGTGCAGGGACGCGATCTGGACCTGGTACCGCCTCGCCTGATTCAAGTGAACGCGCTACAGAACTCCTCGTTCGTCGATTCGGGCAACGGCGCCGGGCTATTTACTTTCCGTCCCAGTTACACTCAATCGGGTATAAGAACCGTTACTTTCCGGGCGATCGATAGAGAGGATACCCTTATATTCACCAATCGTTCGGTAACCATCACGGTGGTGAACGTCAATCGTCCGCCGGTCTTGGGTCCGATACCTCTGGATACGACCATAGTCGACGGCACCATTCTCACCTATACGATAACCGCCACCGACCCCGATTTGAATACACCCTCGCTGGCGGTGCGGGTGTTGCCGCCGCAAGCCACGTTCGTGGATAATCGCAATGGAACCGGCACTTTCCAATTTACGCCGGGATTGGCTCAGATCGGAACGCATTTCGTTACTTTCCTTGCCCGAGACAGCCTCAACACCGCGATACTCGATTCGGAAGTGGTACGCATCGTGGTCGTTTCCTCGGGGATGCATCCGCCGCAGTTCGCCGCCGCGCCAAGCCAGTATAATGCCGCTCCCGATTCGCTGTTGACCATACCGTTCCAGGCGACCGATCCCGACGGCAACAGAATAATTTTCAGCTACCTGGGCACATTGCCTCAGGGAGCCGTTTTCGCCGATTCCGGCAACGGGCGCGGATCGTTCACCTGGACACCGACAGTCGACCAGGCAGGTACCTACAATTTGACATTTATCGCCGCAGATACCACAGGATTATCCGATTCGATGCAGGTGCAGATAAACGTAATCACTTTCATCAGGGGCGATGCCAACGCCGACGGGCAATTGCGTGGTTCAGACGTCATCTACCTGGTGGCTTTCTTCAAGGGCGTAAACCCGCCGCCGAATCCTCTGGCGCGCGGTGATGCCAACGCCGATGGTTTCGTGGGCGGCGCGGACGTTACCTATCTCGTGAGATATTTCAAAGGTCTGGGACCGCCGCCACCGCCGTTGCTAATCGGTTCCGAGCCGAGGCAGATTAAATTGGGCAATGCGTATTCGAATGGAGGTAATTGATATGAACGCTCCTAAGCTGGTAGTGGCCGCCTTATTATTGCTGGCCGCGGCCACGGGTGCGTTTGCCCAAGATTATCGCGTCTATTTCGGCGATTCCTACGTCGAAGCCTACGTGGGTCAGCAGAATGTGGCGGTTCCGATAGCCCTGCATAATTCGCAGCCGGTCGAATATATCCACCTGATCATCACCTATGACGCCTCTTTGATCAGACCGCGTTCGGTGGCTCCGGCGATATTTTTCCAGCTGGCGAGTTTCGATATCAATACACCAGGGCGGATCGAGGTGGAGCTCGAAAGAGATCTAATCCCGCCTCCGTATGTGCCTCCGATTCCCCCCGGCGATACGATAGTAGCTTATATATCCATGGATGTCATCGTCAATGATCTCGGACGCGACATGGGGACCTTTATCGAATTCATCGAGGACGTCAATACGCCCTATCCGGACAATCTCCTGCTGCTGTCGAACGGCTATTTCATCATTCCCCCGCAGCTGGTCCTACAAAGAGGGGAATTCTTTATTTTCAGACCACTTTACGGTGATCTGAATCTGAACGGCGATCCTTTTGAAGTCGGTGACGTGGTTACTTTTGTCAGTTTCTTCACCGGAGCAATCCATTTCAGTCCGCGCCAGATGGCCAACTCCGACTGCAATCGCGACAACCTTCAGGCTACTATCGCCGATTTCGTTTACATGCTGCGGATAATCAACGGCGACCCCGATACTCTACTCTTTGCTCCGCCGGAACCTATTGATCCCGATCAGTTGGCCCAGCAACTGCTTGCGGCGACCGCAAAGCCTGCGAAAATACTTGACAATTATCAAATGATCTCTATATTTTTGGATAGTAAAGAGCCTCTGGGCGGCTTTGCTTTCTCATTGATATTACCCGATTATATTGATCGGGTTTGTGGCCTTGCTCTGGGAGAAGCTGCCGGCAATCTTCTGCTGGCGTATGGTGAGACTGAGGGTTTATTAAAGTTCGCCGGCTATAGTATGAGAGCGGTCGATCTACCGTCGGGAGTTTTTAAGGCGGTGGATATTCAGGTGGAGGCGTCTCGAAGATTGAACGTTGAGGACTTCAAAGTCATTTCGGCCGATTTTTCGGATGCTCACGGGCACACGACGACGGCCGCTTATCGTCTTGCCGTTCCTCTCGAAGACGAACAGGTTTACAGCGATATCGAGGGTGAATTGCCGATAAGAATCGAACCTGTGGCTTATCCGAATCCTTTCAATTCGTCGGTTACGATCGCCTATGGAATCGATCGTATCGAGAGAGTATCGGCGGAAATTTTCGATATACTCGGCCGGCGGGTCGCGGTTGTCGCCGAGAGTGAAAAGCAAATAGGGGAGCATTCATTGATTTGGGACGGCCGGGATTTGTCGGGCAATACCGTTGCCACCGGCGTTTACTTTTGCCGCCTGCATATAGGCGATGAGGAGAAAGTCGTAAGGCTGCAATATCTGAAGTAGCCGAGTATTGAGAAGCAAATGACCCGAAAGCCTGCAAAGTTAGAGGGGGCAGGTCGGGGAATCCTGACGTTGTTTATGGCCGTATTGTGGTACGCCGCAGTTCAGGGGGCGCAGTCGGGGCGGATTATCGAGCTGCCGGACGGCCGGCGTTGTTTCGATGATCGTCTGGTTGTGACGCTTTATCCAGGTTCCCCCCAGCTTAATCTCTACGAGAAGGATCAACCCGCAACCACCGGATTGGTCGAACTCGACCGCACCTGCGCTATGGCCCATATCGAACGCATCGAAAAATGGTATAAATATCCTTTGCGAAGCCCCAACCTTAGAAGCCTCGCAGATAGAATGTATGTTTTCTTCATTTCCGAGGACATCAGTTTAGCGGATGCCGCCGCGATTCTCAGAGGCGACAGCAATATCGAACTGGCCGAACCATATTCCATTCCGGTGGCATTTTACACGCCGAACGACCCCTACCGAACCGTCCAATGGCATCTCACTAAGACTCAGGCTTACGCCGGATGGGACTTAATCCATGGAGATACCACCCGATATTCTATAATAGGAATCGTGGATACGGGAGTATATTGGGATCATCCCGATTTGGCCGCCAATATGTGGGTTAATGCTTTGGAAGACTTGAATCATAACGGAACTCTGGATGCCGGCGATTTGAACAATATCGATAACGACGGCAACGGCTATATCGATGACGTAATCGGCTGGGATTTCGGCTCCGGCGATAATAATCCCGCCGAACCATCGCCGTTGCACGGCACCCACGTTGCCGGTTGCGCCTCCGAGGTCACCGATAACGGTGTCGGCGGTGCGGCGATCGGTTTCCGGGCGAGAATCATGGCTGTCAAGGGCGCCGACAACTCCGGCAACCTGACCGCCGTTTGGCAGGGTGTATTATACGCCTCCGATATGGGCGCCAGAATCATAAATTGTTCGTGGGGATCTCCCGGCTACTCTCAATACGAGCAGAATGTCGTAACCCACGTTCGCAGCGAGGGAACGTTGGTCGTCGCCGCCGCCGGAAACGACGATTTCTGGACGCCGCCGTATGTCAACTATCCCGCCGCCTACACCTATGTGTTGGCCGTGGCCGCCACCGACAATTACGATCACAAAGCAGACTTCTCCAATTACGGCACTTGGGTCGATGTCAGCGCTCCCGGAACCAATATCTACACCACCTGGGGTCAATACAATTATTCGTCCGAAAGCGGCACCTCGATGGCTTCGCCGATAGTGGCCGGACTGGCCGCATTGATCAAAGCTCTGAAGCCGTCGTTCACGCCTGATTCGATAACCAATTATATAAAGAATTATGCCGACACCATCGACCACCTCAATCCCGCTTATGCCGGGATGCTGGGGACCGGCCGCATCAACTGTTTCGCCTCGCTTTCGCCTTTGGCGTATGTGGCCGGCGATGTCAACGGCAACGGCAGTGTCGAGGGCGCCGACGTCACCTATTTGGCGCGTTACCTTAAAGGGATAGGCGATCCGCCGCCGCCGCCGCTTTTACGCGCCGACGCCAACGGAAATTGCCAGGTGCAGGGGTCCGATGTCACATATCTGGTCAACTATTTCAAGGGCGGCTCCGCTCCGGCAAGATGCACGGGACTTTGACAAATGGAAATACAAGTTCAACCCATAACCGAGATGTAAAGGAGGAGTAGAGAAGAGAGCAAACTTTTTATCTGGTTCACTCAAGTTTCTCACGTATCAAACGATTAACCTTTAACGGTCAAGGAAATCAGGAAAGACCGAAACGAAACGAGTCCTGAATCCGATTCAGGACAAAAGAGTTCTCCAAATGGCTTATGGAGGAATGATATGCGAAAAACTTTATTGTTGACGATGGTGCTCGTTCTCGCCGTCGGCCTGTTGTGGGCTTGGGCGGGACAACCCTCGATCGGCAAGAATCTGACCATCGCCAAAGCAGGTGACGGCCGTGTCGCCACCGACAAAGAAGTCACCTTCAAAGGCGCAACCCCGGCCAAAGTCGCCACACCGGCCAAATCGACTCCGGCACCGACGGAAATGCGCACGGAATCGACCGAGGATCAAGCGGTTATCGCGGCCAAGGAAGAGATGAAGCGCATCCGCGAGCTGGAAGCGACCAAGGCCGAAATCGCGGCCACGGCCGAAAATCCGGAGGAGATGAACGAAGCAGCCCTCAAAGCGATGGACAACCAGCGCTCCGAGGAGCTGTATCAGCTCGTCTACGGTCGGCAGATAGACCAACAAAACGAGCCGCCGGTGGTCACCACCACCAATTTCCTGTTCCAGGATTTCAAGGGTTGGGGGCCGAGAGGCGACAACCCGCCCGCCGGCTGGTCGATCGTCGACAGCGGCACGATGGTATATGTCTGGAACTGCAACGATTGGTATAAATACTATTACTCGAGCTGGGCGGACACTGTCGCCAGAGCTTACTATTTGCCTTACGAAAATCAAAACGAGTGGCTGATTTCCCCCGCCTGTGATTTCTCAGCAGCGACCACCTGCTCGTTGACCTTCTACCTCTTTTACGACGACTATCTCGGCCGCGCGGACTCGTTCAAGGTGATGGCTTCCACCGACGGCGGCGCCACCTGGCCCCATACCATCGCCTTTTATCAGGAAGCTGATCAGGGAAGCAGCACTAAATCTTCGTCGAGATTGTTCTTCGATATTTCCGCCGTTGCCGCGGGGCAGAGCAACTTCAAGGTTGCCTTTGTCCATATAGCGCCTGACGGAGGCTGGTATTCTTATCTCGATGATATCAGCATCTGGGGCGACGGCAATTTGGCCGCCTCGACCAACTTCAGCGGATGGGGTCCCTATGGAGACAATCCACCCGCCGGCTGGACCATCGAGGATCGCCAGTATCAGATGTGGGACAACAACGACTGGGTCAAATACGTCTTGAACAGTGATTCCTGCGCTGAGGTCTATTATCGGCCGCAGGAAAATCAGGACGAGTGGCTGATTACTCCGACTCTCGACTTCTCCGCAGGATTTGACACTATCGACTTGTATTTCAAACATGTCTACGACGACAGGTCGGGCGATTGGGATACGGCCTATGTTCTGGGCTCCACCGACGGCGGCGCTACTTGGCCGATAGCTATCGCGACCTATCGCGGCGCTGACTCCGGCACGACCTCATCGCCGCACCGCCGCACCTACAACATCCAATCTTGGGCCAACTACCAGAGCAACGTCAAGATCGCCTGGCGCTATAAGAACCACTGGGACGGTACCACTACTACTTCTTCGGCCTGGTATCTTGATAGTGTCGCCATTAAGATCGACAGCTGGAGCGACGACATCACCGCAATGTCGATTCCCGCGCCGAGCGGTTTCTTGAACGACGCTAAAGCTTATACTGTCCAGGGCAGATTCCGTAATTCGGGCACCACGGCGCAGACGTTTGACGGTATAATGACCACGAACGACGGCTATGTCGATACGGTCTTCGGCATTTCGTTGGCCTCGCTGGCCGAGACTACCGTAACCTTCGACAATTACGCCGCCGCAGGTCCCGGCTCGGTTACTTTCACGCTCTACGCAGATAACCCGGGTGAAGAAGCAGCCGGCGATAACACCTTCAATTCCACGCTCACGGTTTATCCGCATGCGGGAACCGGCGGCCCCGATGCCGGGCTGTATAGCTGGATCGACAACACCCAACCCGGCGGTCCGACTTTCAGCTGGGTCGATATGTCCGCGGCTACGGTGTGCACTCTCTCCAGCTACGATACCGGCGTGAGCACCGCCAAGTGGCTGGGCGGCTCCTTCTATTTCTATGGCACGATGTATGACTCGGTCAAAATCGGCGCCAACGGCATACTGACTCTCGATGTTTCCCAGACCTCGTTGCCCGATGCCAATGCGGCTATACCCACCGCCGGCACGCCTAATACGATTCTCGCCGGTTACTGGGACGATATGAACAACCGCGTCGGCAGCATCAAGTATCTGGTTGATGCCGTCAATTCGCGGTTCGTGGTGGAATACGACAGCATCATACACTATGGCCAGAATGCGCTCGATCTCGACATGCAGGTCATCATCAACTGGGGCGACAGCACGATCACCTATCAATACAACAACATTTCGCCCAACATGCAGACCGACGTCACCATCGGTATCGAGAACCAGACCGGCACCACCGGTTTGCAGTACTTCTTCGAAACCGATCTGGGCAACTACCCGTGGGACGGCCTGGCCGTCAAGTTCTACTATACGGCCCCGGCTCTCGATGTGGGCGTGACTTCGATTGACACACCTGCGACGAATTTCATTCCGCTGGGTATCTACAACATCTGGGCGACCGCGACCAACTTCACGGCAACCCCAGTGGTGGTGAACGTTGATTTCTACGTCGATGCCTTGTTGCTCGGCACGGCTGCTGGAATCCCACTGCCTCCGTTCGGCTCGGTTCCTGTTGCTTGCCCGGTGCCGTGGCCTGCCTTAATCGGACCTCATACCATTATGGCCACCACGGTTCTGCCCGGCGACGGCAACCCCGCCAATGACGCCAGCTCCAAAGGAGTGGTGGTCTATGGCGTAACCGGTTTGCCGTTCTTCACCGATTTCGAAGCGAATAACGGCGGTTTCTTGCCTGCTGCCGGCGAATGGGAGTGGGGAACCCCGACCTACGCCAGCGGCCCGGCTACCGCTTACAGCGGGGTTAATTGTTGGGGCACCGACCTCGATAACACCTACGACGCCTCAACCCTGAACACGCTGGTATCGCAGGGGATCACCCTTACCGGCGGTGCAGTTTATCAGGCCAGCTTCTGGCTCTGGTATTACACCGAGGGTTCGGGATACGACGGTTGCAACGTCAAGATATCGACCGATGGCGGCGCCACCTGGTCGGTGATCACTACCTCTCGTCCGTATAACTCGACGATCACCGCCGGCACCAACCCGATGCTGGGTGAGCAGGTTTGGAACGGCCAGTCCGGCGGCTGGGTACAGGTTACGATCGATCTGACCCCTTATGCCGGCCAGACCGTTCTGTTGAGATTCGACATGGCCGGCGATTCGTCGATTCAGTATGCCGGTATGTATATCGATGATTTCGGCGCGATCGCTATCAACAACGACATTGGCGTCACCGATATCGTCGATCCTTGCGCCATAGCCGTTGCCGGTTCTTACACGATCACGGCCTACGTCAAGAACTTCACTTCCTCGGCTGTAACCGGTGCTCAGGTTGATTTCTATGAAGGCGTCAACTTGATCGGCTCGGCCCCGGGCATCAGCATCCCGGGCAACGACAGCGTCTTGGTCGCCTGCCCGACGGCGTGGTCGCCTGTCTTCGGCGATTACACTTTGACGGTCACTACCGTATTGGCCGGCGATTCGAATCCGCTTAACGACAGCAGATCCGAAGGTCGCGCTATCCGCACGGCAGCCGGCTTGCCGTTTGCCGAAAACTTCGACGGCGGCGTGTTCCCGCCTGCCGGCTGGACGGTTCTCGATTTCGGGAACGCCACGGCCGACGGCTGGATGATCAGCACCGTCATGTTCAGAAGCTCTCCGAATTCGGCCTTCGTCGATGACGATCCTTCTTCATCGGTCAAGGACGAATGGCTGGTGTTGCCGCCGATGGACTTCACCACGGCGACTTCCCCCAGGTTCAGCTTCTATGAAGATCAGACCTATTGGGCCAGCTACGGCGACCATCACCGCATGTATATCGCAACTGGACCGTGTTTCGATCCGGCCACCGCGACTCTGTTGGCCGACCACACGCCCGCCAACCACACCATCAACGGCTTCGGCGGCGCCCCGGTCGCGTTCGACCTGACCGCTTATGCCGGCAATTCGACGGTGTGGATTGCGCTGCAATACACCGGCAATTACTCCGATGAATGGTATGTCGATGACGTCGAGGTCAATCCGACCGCCATTAATTGCGACCTCGAGCTGCTTGATTTCGGCTCGATGCCTTCGGTGGTTACGCCCGGCTCGACGATCAATCCTGAGGTCAACGTCAGGAACAACGCGGTCGTCGGCTCGGTCGGTGATGTAACCATCACCATCACCGGCGCCATCTACGGCCCGATTTACTCCGACGTTGTTACCGGCGTTTCGTTCGGAGCCGGCGCTACGGTCCTGGTTACCGGTTTCGATCCATTCGTTACCGGCGGCTGCTCCGATGATTACACGGTCATCGCTACCGTAACGCCCACCAGCTGTACCGACGAAGTCCCGGGCAACAACACCAATGGCTACGGCTTGACCGTTGGCTATGGCGCTTACGCCAGCTATTTCACCGGCGGAAGCACTTACTACACGTCCGGCAAATACCACATGGGTCACCTTTACGTGAAGCCGTCGGTAGGCACGATTGATCACTTCCTGCTTGCTCTGCAGAGCGTTGCGGTTCCGCGGCCGCAGTTCGGCTGGTCGATATTCGGCTACGATAGCGGCGCCGACACCGGCACCACCAGGATCGCCGGACCGTTCTATGTCACCTGCGACTATCCGAATTACACGAGAATCGATATCAGCCCGGCGCTTTATGCCTCGTTGCCTGATACGTTCTTGCTGATGGTTTGGAATCGCAATGGTGCGGGCGCTCCCGATTATACCGGACCGCTGTTCCTCACTCAGGGTACTCAGGAATTCTACTTCGGTCTTGCCAGCAGCATGGGTGATTCATCGCTGATAGAGGACGGCACTTGGATGAGGGCTTCGACCGCCTTCGGACAGCCGTTCTATATGCAGTGGTATGTCCACTACGACAACCGTCCGTCGACCTATATCGACGCCGTGGCGGTTTCGCTCGACGAGCCGAATGGTGTTGCATTCGGCACGCCGGTTCCTGTCAAAGCTACCTACTACAACGACGGTTTGGCTGCGATTTCCGGAGCCGATGCTTACCTATCCATCACCGGTCCTGATTCGTATGCCGATACGGTATTTGGAGTGACTATCCCGGCCGGCGGGTTCACCCAGATCGATTTTGGAACCTGGACTCCGGGATTTGATACGTCCTACTACACTATCGACATCGTATTGGTCACCGGCGAAGGCGACACCTGCGACAACCGGATCGTCGCCCAGACCTTCACCTTCGACACTCTTGGTGTAATGAGCCATGTGATGGATCAGCTCGGTGACAGCACCGACTTCACCGTGCCGCCGATACTAACGGGTAATCCGTGGGCATTCGGCACTGATCCGTATTTCGGCGCGCCGCTCAGCGGCAGAACCAGATGGTGGGGCGCCCGCATGGTCGGACCGTATCAGGCCAACGACTGCGGCCCGCTTGTCAGCCGCACCGTGACCCTGGATCCGACCTGGAGAGGGTATGCCTTGCTGGATCTGGCCTATGAGAACGAGCTGGATTGGGACTTCGCCAACGTCAAGATAACGACCGATGGCGGCTCGACCTGGAACGTTCTGGCTCCGATTCTGGGCTATCCGGGCGTGGATACCAACACCGGCAACCTGTGTCCGTTGATGTCGTTGCAGCCTGGATTCACCGGCTATATGCCGTGGCATTACAGGCTGTTCGATCTCAGGACCTACGCCGGCCAGACGATATCGCTCAGCGTTGACTTCGCTTCTGACGCCTATACTGAAGAGCATGGGACTCAGATCGGCACGTTCAAGTTCATGGGTCCGCTCATGGGCTATGAATATCTGCCGGGCGATGCCAACATGGGTGTTGCGCCGTGGCCGCCGCAGGTGAGCGGTGCCGACGTCACCAGATTGGTTGGATACTTCAAGGGATTCTTCCCTGCTTGCGAATTCAACAATCCTGGTGCGGTCATCGCTCCGCCGAACTTCTACGCCTCGGGTGACGCCAACGGCAACTGCGCTCTGCAGCCTTCCGACGTCACCAGGCTGGTAGCCTACTTCAAAGGAACAGCGGCGCCGCCGGCTGCTTGCAGCGACTATCCGCCGGTTGCTCCTGTTCAAACCAGCTATCCCGCTTGCACTAACGTTCCTCTTAGGATTAATGTCATTCCCACGGAAATGACACGTTAAAACGCAAGTCGATAGTCTCGAGCGTGGCTGTCCTGAAAAGGGCGGCCACGCTCTTTTTTTGTGCACCGTCCTTTTTGTAAAAAACGTCGAAATATCGTTGTAGTGCCTTATATTTCAATGTCTTATCAAAAAACTATTGACAAATTGTGAAATATTGTTTACGTTGCGGCCTGTGAAATTCCGGATCGTTATGGCATTTGGTGTTATTTTAAAGAGTAGGAATTGCTCGGGTTAGTTCAAAATAAGTTCCTTATCGGCCGCGACGAATTTTCGCCTTTCTCCGCTGAAATCCATTATTTCAGAGTGCCGAAAAGATTCTGGTCTATCTGTTTCGATCGCTTGAAAAAAGCCAATTTCCGCATCATCTCAAGCTATGTGCCATGGAATCTTCATGAGGAAAAACCGGGCGCTTTCGATTTCCAAGGTATCACCAATCCGTTCACCGATCTCATAGTGTTTCTTGAACTTGCCCGAGAGTTCGGGTTCAAAATAATACTTAAGCCTGGTCCCTATTTTCAGGCCGAATGGCCGGACGGCGGTTTGCCGCGTTATCTTTTTGCCGATGAATCGCTTATCGCAAGAGACGCATCCGGCGGCTTGCTGACCGCAAGGGTCGATACCGGGGTTAAATCAGGTTATCAACCATCGTATTCGCATCCCAAATATCAAAACCACATCCGACGCTATCTGGCAGGCCTCGTCGATGCCATTCAGAATTACATTTTTCCCAAAGGTCCCGTTTTTCTGCTTCAACTCGAAGATCAGCATCTATTCGGGGGCAATCATCGCATATTCGAATCCGATTATAACAATCATGTTACGACCGTTTTATATCCGGCTTACCTCGAATCGAAATATGGCACGGTAAAGGATCTGCCGCCCGGATATCCGAAAGTGAAGTCTTTTATCGGCATCGCCCCGCCGATCGATTTTCATTTCAAGAAAAACGAACAACTGACTCCCTATTTTGATTGGCTCGAATTCAAGGCTAAACTTATCGAGGATCACTATAATTTCCTGAAAGATAGATTTGAAGCGTTGGGGGTCGGCTGTATGTTTTCGGTGGTCACACCGGCGGCCGTCGATTTTAGTCTGCCCATAGCCTGGGATAAAATTCACGGGGAGAAAACGCTCGTCGGGCCGGCGATCAACTTCGATGACGATTATTATCAAATCGCCTCGCGCGTAAGGGAGGTAAAGAGTTACGTCAACTACTGCTGGTCGCCGCAGGTGGCCGTCGGTTACCCCAGTAGGTCGCCTGAAACCGTCGAGGCCGACTTATTGGTACGTCAAAAACATATCCTCATGTCATCTTTATCCGCCGGGCTTAAAGGGTTGAACTATTACATGTTCGTCGGGCGTGATCACTGGGCAGGACCGCCTTTGGGTTCCGATGGAACCGTATATGATATTTACGAAGTCATAAGGCGCTTGAATGTGGCGGTCGAGGCGATCGGGCTGAATACGCTGCAATCCACGGCCAGGACGGCGATCGGAGTTTACAGGCCTTATCGGTTTTTCAACGATATTCCGGCGGTGGGCGATTTTTCGTATATGCACGAATTGATTCAGCAAACCCAGGCCAACCTTGCGGTGGATTTCTGCCAGCTCAATTATGATTTCAATATTTGCGATCTCGAACAATTGGGTAATCTGGAAAACACGAAAATAATGTTCGTCCCGATCGGCGGATTCATGGACGACAACGTGCAGAAAAGACTGGCCGAACTTATCGCCAAAGGCATAATCGTCGTATTTATCGGCTTGGTTCCCGAATATAATTTGTCGTTCGACAAATCGAGAACGTTGCGCAGGGCGCTGGGCGTGGACACTAAGTCATGGCATAATCCGTCATTGGTGGTGACCGATCGCTTTTCGTTCAGAGCGATCACCTATGGTTATGTCTCGGCCAAAGGTTCGGCGCGTCCGATTGCTCGAGCGGATGGAAAAACGGTGGGGGTTTTCAGAAAAACCGGTAAAGGCAGATATTATCTTTTCACCTATGATTTATCGGCGAGGGGAGAACCGGGGAAGCTCGGCTTTATCAAGTCTTTGCTCGAAGAAAACGATATCACCACTCCGGTATCGAGTTCCGATCCCACGGTTCACGTCATACTTCAGAGCAACGACAAGGGAGCGGCGTTGTTCATAATTAATGCCGATATGGGGCAGGCCGAGCGGCAAGTCAAGCGAGTGGTCGTGGCCGCCGATTTATCGCGTGCGGGTATCCGCCAATCGAAAATCGAGCTGGTGGATATTTTAGCGGATCAGAATATCACCTCGACGGCGGCCGATCTGAAAAACGGCCTTATTCTCGATTTGTCGCGTCTGGATTCGCGGCTGTATTGGATAGCGAAAAAATAGGCGCATCTTTTCCCTTGCATTCGTTGGCGTATCCCGATTTCGGTCCTGCCGCATCTACATCCGACCGAGCATTCCCATTGAAATTATGATTGATGAAACTGCACGATTGTATGCTTATCGATCAGGGTAACGGCCGCCGACTGTTGGGATTCTATGGGCGGAAGATAAACGTAATCGTTCCCTGGGAATAATTACGGGATTATGATCTGCTTTCTGCCGTAGCCGAGCAAAAGCAGCTTTTCGCGAAGCTTGAATTCCATCATCGGAGGACCGCACAAGAAAACCACCGTATCGGCAGCGGGCGAGGGCAAAAATCGCGCCAGCGCGGTCTCGTCGAGATATCCTCTATGCCCGTTCCAGTAGGGCGGCACTGTGTCAAGAGCAAGTAACAAACGGAAATTGTCGTGACCTGCGGCCAGGTTCTCGAATTCGTCCCGCAGAATGATATCAGCCTCTGTCTTGTTCGCATAAAGCAGGCTCACCTGAACCTCAAGACCACGTCTGATTATCGTCCTTATCATCGACACCATCGGGGTGATCCCGACGCCGCCTGCCACCATTCCGACCTTACGAGCCATGCCATCGACGAAATGGCCGCCCACATGCGGCCCCGACATGTAAACCGTTTGACCGATCGCCAAAGAGTGAAGGTAACTCGAAACAACGCCGGATGGGTATCTTTTTACGATGAGCTCGAAAAATCCTCGGTCATCGGGTGTAGAGGTCGGCGTATATGGGCGGGTTATTTCTTCGCCGTCGAAATCGTAATGAACATGCATGTGATCGCCCGGGAAAAAGCTCAGTTGTTCATCCGGTTCGAGTTCGAACAAGAGGGAAATCGTGTCGTTCGTAATTGACTTTCTGTCTATTATTTTGTAATTGCGCGGCGTCTCCGATTGCATGAACGCATACTCCGTGGTCTTGAATTATCGATAGCTTTGTTTTCGCCAATAATGCCACATTTCGGGCGCATTTTCAAGTCCATGTCTGGAATTTTGAGGAGGTGAAGTATAGCATGGCCGATTCCGACATAATTCGATTTCATGTAACCGACTGATTATCAATAATTTGTAATAGCATTATGATTCATGGGTTTTAGAATTACATTGGGGAAATGTGATTTTCATCAAAATCGCTCATTGTAATTTAATGAAGAATTTACACTTGTAAAATTCTTAAAAAAAACGAAAATTCCGGCTTGACAGCATTTGATATAAGGGCTAATATGACTGCCCCTCGACTTGAGGGGATTAGAAAAAAGACAATTTAATAGTCAATTTTTTTGATGATGGGAGCCGAAAAAATGGCTGCTATTAGCGAGGGGAAAGTATTGCCTGAAACGAACACAATCCTCGATTCAGGTCCAACCGTGACCCTGGAAGCGATCACCCCGAATGCGGAGGAATTGATCGAGCGGGCTTGCCGCACGTGCTACCTGTCGTTCAACCGGCACAAGCCGCCGGAATCGACTAAAGAGTTGATCCAAAAGGTGATACGTAAAAGGCATCATTCCGTGCTCGAACATGCGTGCGCCACATTTCGGATAAAGGGCGGCTCCCGGGTGTTCACTCACGAGTTGGTCAGGCATCGCTTTATTTCACCATCGCAGGAGAGTCAGCGCTACGTTTGCTATGCCGATAAGCCCGGCCGCAAGAAAACGCGCGATTTCCGAATCGTGGCGCCGCCGTCGCTTGCCGCAGGGCCCCGCGATTTTCTGTCGGACTTCATCGAAGCGGCCAATCGCTGCTTCGAGTTATACGAGCAGATGCTCGACCATGGGGTTCCGCCGGAGGATGCCCGTTATATCCTGCCCAACGCCACCACCTCGGAAATAGTGATAACCGCGAATTTCCGCGAATTGCGCCATTTTTTCTGGGTAAGAACCAATGAACGGGCGCACTGGGAAATCCGAAAAATCGCTATCGAGATGCTCAAGATCATGAAAGAAAAAGCCCCGATCGTATTCTGGGATTTTACGATCGATTCGAACAACATGACGGCTGTCGGCGAAATCGAAAGCTGACCGCCCGAATTTTCAAATATCAGGAGGGAGATATGGAATTGAAAGCGATCGGCAAGAAACTGGAACTAAGCGAGAATTCGCTGGCGGTCTTGCGGCGGCGCTATCTTGCCAAGGATCAAAACGGCCAGGTTATCGAAACCCCTGAGGAGCTGTTCTGGCGGGTTGCTCGGGCGGTGGCCGCGCCTGACAGTCAATACGGAGCCGACGAGGCTGAAGTGGAAAAGACGGCCAACGATTTTTACGACATGATCTCCTCGCTCGAGTTCATGCCTAATTCTCCCACGCTGATGAACGCCGGAAGACCGTTGGGCCAGTTATCGGCGTGTTTCGTGATCCCGATCGAGGATTCCATGGAATCGATATTCGACGCCGTCAAAGCGGCCGCTCTGATTCATAAATCGGGCGGCGGAACCGGATTCGCGTTCTCGCGTTTACGGCCGCGCAACTCGATGGTGGCTTCGACCTCCGGCGTCGCTTCCGGGCCGGTTTCTTTCATGAAAGTTATCAACGCGGCAACCGAGGCGGTCAAGCAGGGAGGAACCCGCCGCGGTGCCAATATGGGGATCCTGCGGATCGATCACCCCGACATAATCGAATTCATAACCTGCAAAGATGACGTCCGGGAGATCACGAATTTCAACATTTCGGTGGGGATAACCGATGAATTCATCAAGGCGGTCAAGGAGGACAGGCCTTACAGCATTATCGATCCACGCACCGGCGGCCCTTATATAGTCGACGGCCAGCCGCAGACGCTCGAAGCCCGCGAGGTATTCAACCTGATAGTCGAGCACGCCCACAAGACCGGTGAACCTGGGGTGGTGTTTCTCGATAAGATCAACGCCACCGAGCACACCCGCAAGGTGGGACTGGTCGAGGCGACCAACCCCTGCGGCGAACAACCGTTGTTGCCCTATGAAAGCTGCAATCTGGGATCGATCAATCTCGCGCGTATGATCAAGACCACGGTGGGGATGACTCCCGACGGCGATCTGTTCCGATATGAGATCGATTGGGAAAAGTTGCGCCGGACCGTTAATCTATCGGTGCACTTTCTCGATAACGTGATCGACGCGAATCGCTACCCCTTGCCGGAAATCGACCGAAGCACCAAGGCCAATCGTCGTATAGGGCTGGGTGTCATGGGTTGGGCGGACCTGTTGGTGATGCTCGAAATCCCCTATAACTCGGAGGAGGCGCTGAATCTCGCCGAAAAAGTGATGTCGTTTATCCAGACCGAAGCCGATCTGGCATCGCGAGATCTCGCTATCCGGCGCGGCAATTTCCCCAATTGGCATAAGAGCGATTTCTGCGATCCCGAAGGCAAAAACTCGATTCCTCGGCGAAATTCGACCGTAACCACGATCGCCCCCACCGGCACCATCTCGATTATCGCCGGTTGTTCTTCAGGTATAGAACCGCTGTTTGCGATCTGCTACGAACGCAATGTGATGGATAACACCCGGCTGGTCGAGGTCAACCCGATTTTTCAGCAGAAGGCTATCGAACTCGGCTTCTATTCGGAAAAGTTGATGGAGAAAATCGCCCGCAAGAACTCGATCGCCGATATCGAGGAGATCCCCGAGAATATCCGCCGTGTTTTCGTCACCACCCACGATATCGATCCGGAATATCACATACGAATGCAGGATGCGTTCCAGAAATATACCGAAAACGCCGTTTCCAAAACGATCAATCTTCCGGCCAAAGCTACCGTTGATGACGTCCGTCGGGCCTACGAACTTGCTTATGAGTTGTCATGCAAAGGCGTCACCGTTTATCGCGATGGTTCGAGGCCGATGCAGGTCCTTTCTACCAAGGCCACCGGCCAGCAATCCGAGCAAGGTCCGCGGATTAAAGACCGCCCGGAGACACTTCACGGAATAACCGACAAGATCAAGACCGGTTTCGGCAACCTTTATGTCACGATAAATATAAGTCAGGGTAAGCCGTTCGAGGTTTTCGCCCAGATCGGCAAATCTGGCTACGACACGATGGCGGACACCGAGGCGATTTGCCGCCTGATTTCATTGGCTTTGCGTTCTGGTGTCGAGGTTGAGGAAATAATCGAGCAGTTGCAAGGGATCGGCGGCGATTCGCAGGTTATGGCCACCGGCGGTGTGATTCGGTCGGTTCCCGATGCTATCGCCAAGGTGTTGCGCAAGCATTTCGGCAACGGTAAGGCGGCAAAGGCTACACCCGATATCGGGGCGATTCGTTGCCCGGACTGCGCCGGCCGTATGGTCGCCGAATCCGGCTGTATCAGTTGTCCCAATTGCGGGTATTCGAGGTGTAAATGAGGGGATAAGTCGAAATCGTATGATTGTCCATCGCAAAATAAAAAAGAACGTATCCGGCTCGAAAGACTTTCTCGATGAGTTAAAGCTTTCGGCGGAAAATATAGGAATGAATTGGCACAAATGCAAAGTAATTATTTACGCCGCGGCTGAAACTTGCAAAATGTCACCGGAGAAACTAATTGGGGGTTTGGATTATAATATATCCGATACAAAGAAGGAAAATTTGGACGCTGTGTTTGCGATGCTTAGAGCCATTAATCAATTTGCTTTATGGGGATTCACAAACGTTTCTCCAATCGAATCAGGAAAATCACACGCCGATTTCAAACTTGAATTGAAAGGTTGCCCTTACATTGTGGAAGTACGCAATTCGTCCAAGGATGCCCAACGTTCTATTGGAGATTTAGCAAATTACAAATATAATAATAATTCCTATGAATTCTACAAATATTATACTAATGTGTTCAAGGAAAAGCGCCAACAACTCGAGAGTAGTTCTATTGAGACTAAAATAAGCAAAAAGATATTTCTTGTTGTGGTTGATTCGCTTCCATTAGTCAGATTCGAAAATAAGGATACCCTCCTTGAATTCTTGGGGCGGATTTATAAAGAGTTAGAGTTGGACAGCAATTGGCACCTTGCTTTGATGACAGGTTTTTGCGACCATAAAGGTGAACCGGACAGTTGCATATATCCTCCTGTGTCGCTTACTATCGTCGGCGGAGATGACGCATCGGCCAACGCCCATAAGCAAATTCCCGCTTGCGCGGGAACGGCCGGAGGGGAATCCGGTTCGATTCCTTGATGATAAGTGATAAATCCCACATCAATCCCGACGACGATCGAGTAAATCCGGAATGACAGATAATATGAACAAACCTTCAACCGTGTCGTCATATCCGTATGCATTCATTCCAACAAAAAAGGCCGGGGATTTCCCAGCCTTATTTCTTCACCTGTATTCCTATTTTTATCCGAGGAACGGATACTTGTAGTCCCGAGGCGGCACGAAATTCTCCTTGATCGTCCGCGGCGAGATCCAGCGCAGCAGGTTGAACATCGACCCGGCCTTGTCGTTGGTGCCGGAGGCTCTGGCGCCGCCGAACGGCTGTCTTCCGACCACCGCTCCGGTAGGTTTGTCGTTTATATAGAAATTGCCCGCGGCGTGGCGCAAAGCGTTGAATGCTTTGACTATCGCTTTTCTATCGCGTGCGAAAATCGCTCCGGTTAAGCCGTATGGCGATGTCGTGTTGCAAACCTCGAGCATTTTCTCGAATTCCGCATTCTCATATACATAAACGGTCATCACCGGGCCGAATATCTCCTCCTCCATCAACTTGAAATGCGGATTAGTGGTCAACACCAATGTCGGCTCGATAAAGTAGCCGACCGAGTCATCGCAGCTGCCACCGAAAATTATCTGCGCCTCGTTCGATTTCTTGGCATAGTCGATGTACGCCTTTATCGAATTGAAAGCGTTCCTGTCGATCACCGCGTTTATGAAATTGGAGAAATCGTCAGGCGGCCCCATTTTGGCCTCTTTGGCGAAACCTACCAGAATATCTTTGATTTCCGGCCAGAGGGATTTGGGAATGTAACTTCTGGATGCCGCTGAGCATTTCTGTCCTTGATATTCGAAAGCGCCGCGGAATATCGCGGTGGCGACTTCGTGAGGTTCGGCTGATTCGTGCACGAAAACGAAATCTTTGCCGCCGGTTTCGCCCACCAGCTTAGGGTAGCTCTTGTAGTTTGCGATATTGTCGCCCACCACTTTCCACATGTTTTGAAATACCTCGGTGCTGCCGGTGAAATGGATTCCACCGAGGTCGCGGTGTTTGAAAGCGGTATTGGTGATATCGGCGCCTTTGGCGGTTACCAAATTGATGACGCCGTCGGGCAGGCCTGCTTCTTTCAATATTTTCATGAAATGGTGCGCCGTGTAAACCACGCTCGATGCCGGTTTCCAGACGACCGTATTCCCCATCAGGGCCGCCGAGGTCGGCAAGTTGACTCCGATGGAAACGAAATTGAACGGGGTAACCGCCACGATGAACCCCTCAAGCGGGCGATATTCGATACGGTTCCACATCTGGGGATCGTTGCCGGGCTGGATGTCGTATATCTGTTGCGCGAAATAGACGTTATAGCGCAGGAAATCGATCGATTCGCAGATGGCGTCGATTTCGGATTGAAAGACGTTTTTATCGTGCGCCAGGATAGTGGCGGCGCTGAATTCGTAACGATAAGGCCCGGCGATAAGCTCGGCGGCTTTCAAAAAGATGGCGGCCCGGTCTTCGAACCTCATGTTTTCCCAGTCGGGTTTGGCTTTCAAAGCGGCGGCGATAGCCGATTCCACCTCGGCTTTTCCACCTATAAAATACTGCCCGAGCGATTTCTTATGATCGTGAGGCATCGTCATCTCCGCCTTGTTGGCGGTCTTGACCTCTTTGCCGTCGATTATCATTGGAGCTTCGATATAGGTTTTTTTCAGTCGTTCGATCGCGGCTTTTAATTTATCGCGTTCGGGCGAACCCGGAGCGTAAGAGTAAATCGGTTCATTGACCGGAAAAGGGACTTTATAATTACCCATTATGACCTCCTGATACTGTCAAAGTCGAAACTCGCTTTTCAATCCTTATTCCAACAGGGGTCAATATCAGCGAAAGCCTAGTTGTAGTCAAGCGATTTGGTCCGCGTCGCTTTTACGGCCAATTCAAGTAGGGCATGGCTGATGAATATGGCGGGCGGGATATGCGTTGATAACGGCTGTCAATCGTATCCTACGAACCAATAAGGGGCCAGTCTCCGAGTGATCGCGATTATCTCGCGGTCTTTGATGGTGAGCGCTTCCCGGGCGATTAACGATTCGATGACGCCGTCGAGCATGACCAGCTTATCGCGTATCGGAATGATCGCCGAATAGTATTCGTTGTTGAAAAACAACCGGAAACGCTTGGCCGATTTTTCGTCTTCCAAAAGCTCGCCGATCGCTTTTTCGAGGTGAGGCCCGGAAAGGAGCACCAGTGAGTCTTTAGGGCAGGCGAATAAAGCTTTTGAGCGGTCGATATCGGAATTGCAGGAAAATATCAGCCGCCATACTTCGCAGATGCCCATGGAATTTATGACGAAAACGTTCGTTCCTATTTCGCCCGATTCGGCATCGATTCGGACTCCTTCGAGGTACGGCAGATAACAGTTGTCGGTTATACTCCCGAATGCGCTGATGCCGCCGGCGAACGGTCGTTCGAGAATATCCTGGATGGTGAAATACGGCTTTTGTTCGAACCTCGCGTCTTGAATCAGGATGAATTCTTCCTCGGTGAAATGGAATCTTTCTTTCCAGAGACGCTGGGGATCGATATTTTCGCGGGTGAGAGCGGATTGACTCGTCAGCATGCCGAGCGCTTGGCCGCCGCGCCAGACCAGCGGCAATACCCCCACCGCCCATTCGGCCGAACCTCCTATTTCGCCGATCATGGCCAGCAGGCGACGGCCGTCGGCGAACTGTAAATCTTCGAGACCCAGCACCAGCGAGGGGAATAGATCGCCGTCGTAGTCGAAAGGGGTTATCACGCCGGCGTTGTTCAGGATGTCCATCGCCGGATAATGGCGCTTGCGATCGAGGAAAAAAGCCGATAATCGGTCGGCGCTGGATAATCCATAGGCGTCGATTATGATTTCGGCGGCATCAAGCAGACCGGCCTCGCGTGGATTGAATTCCTCGAACGGAACGCCGGCCATCCATCGCTGAACATAAACGTCGGGAAGGTGCCGTTTGACCCCGGATTCGGTCAAGAAAAGGGCGGTCAAGCTCGAGTGTATTCCCTTTACCGATTTGGTGGTTCCCTCGATCACGTCGCTTCCCATCGATAAAAGCGCCACGTGTTCGGGCATCGGCAGACCGTAACGGGTACGGTGTTCTTTTTTGCCGAACAAGGCTCCTACGGCGATCGTCGGGTTGCCTCCCGGTTCTTTGCCCGGCTTGGCGCGAGCACCCTCGGTGATCGTCGATTCTATCAACACTTCCTCGCCCACCGGCAATGTTTCGGTGGTGGTCTGCAATACTTCGGCCATTATTTGCGCGGCGGTCCGATCATTATTTCGTTTAAGTTCGTTGATCAAGGCCGGTGTCCGCTTATCCGGAGGATAAGACGCCAGGCTGTTTCTTCCTCTCAGAGCGACCGCCGCCGCCGAAAGCGCCGCCGCCAGGATTACTGATTCTCGCAACTGGCGATTGCGCAGCGCGCCGAGATTCGAGCGATTATTGATTCTCCCTCCGATCGGTATTATTCCGCCGGATACAAGTTGCAGCTCGTAATTGGCCAGAACATTTTTATGCCGGTGATTGAATCCGATCAGAAAGTCATTGTCGAACAAAGTTGTTTCCGGGGTGGCATGATACCTCAACCGCTTCTCGGCGATATTGAATCTCATCTGATTATCCATCGGTCGATTCCTCTTTAATCTCGTGAAAAATTCCTACCCGATGCCTTCGGCGATTTCATTTCATAAAATAAACCGGAATCGAATCGATAGGCAAGCGGAATGTGTCGTCTTTGCCGATTCAACGAACATCTTCAGAAAATCGCCGTGATTGCATTTTGAATACGGCGGTCTTATATTCAAAGCGGAGTTTATCAATGATCGATACGCATGCTCATCTTGATTTTCCGCAATTCGACAGCGATAGAGACAGGCTGATAGAGGAATGCCGCGATCATGGCGTTGAATTCATCGTCAATATCGGGGTGGACATGAAATCGTCGAGGGCAAGCATCGAGCTGGCCGAAAAATATGATTTCATCTTCGCCGCCGTCGGCTTCCATCCGCACGATTCCAAAGACCTCGACGACAGCAAATTGAAAGAAATCGAAATCATGGCGGCCCACCCCAAAGTGGTCGCCATAGGCGAAATCGGGCTCGATTATTATCGCAACTTATCGCCGGCTGATATACAAAAAAAAGCGTTCATTCAACAACTCGAACTCGCCGGCAGCTTAAAATTGCCGGTCATACTGCATATCCGTCAGGCGATGAAGGATTGTTACGATATCCTGAAAAAAAGCCCTGTCAAGCGGGGTATACTGCATGCATTCCCAGGCGACAAAAACGAAGCCCTCGAGGGAGTGGCCATGGGTTTCCATATAGCTTTCGGCGGGCCGATAACCTATCCGAAATCCCGAGGACCGGAGACGGCCGCCGCAGTGCCGTTGTCCCGTATCGTGGTCGAGACCGACTGTCCCTACCTTTCCCCTCAGGCGCACCGGGGAAAGCGAAACCGTCCCGACAACGTCAAATATGTGATAGAGAAACTCGCCGAAGTCTTCCCCCGATATTCTTATCGCGATATCGAACGAATTACCTCCAGAAATGCAGCCGAGTTGTTAGTTCTGCCGCTGGCGGATCCCCCCAAAATAATCTATGAAATCGGAGACAGCGTTTATATCAATCTTACCAACCGTTGCACCAACAATTGCCGCTTTTGTCTTCGTCAAAACCGCATGCGTGTCGCCGGCCATAATCTTCTGCTCGACCACGAACCCGAATTTGACGAGATCATACTGGAGCTCGACAAACTTTCGGACTATCGCGAGATCGTATTCTGTGGAATCGGCGAACCGACGTTGCGGGCGGATTTGATGCTCGAGATCGCCCGAAAGCTGAAAAGCAAAAACGTGCCGATCCGATTGAACACCAACGGGCAGGGGAGTCTGATAAACAAGACCGATCTCCCGCGTAAGTTACGCGGATTGATAGATATAGTCAGCGTGAGCTTGAACGCGCAGGACTCACGAACGTACAGCGAAATCTGCCGTCCGCAATTCGGCGAAAGCGCCTATGCCGCCATGCTGAAATTCGCCGGCGGCTGCCGGGCGCTCGGGGTCGAAACCATATTCAGCGTGGTCGACCTGCCCGAGGTCGATCTTGCGGCATGCAAGAAAATCGCCGATTCGATGAATATTCCGCTAAGAGTACGTAAATATGTCGATCGTTCAAGTTAAAAGGCGGTTCGGTCAACACTTTTTGAAAAGCCAATCGCTGGCGGAGAAGATCGTGGCTCGGCTCGATATAAAGCCGGGTGATGAAATCGTCGAAATCGGTCCCGGGCGGGGTGCATTGACCGAGCAGCTTATCGGAGATGATCGCAAATTGACGGTAATCGAAATCGATAAAGCGCTTTGTCGACGGCTGCGGAATAAATTTGGAGAATCCGACAACCTGCGGATTCTGAATCTCGATTTTCTCGATTTCGATGAAAATCTGCTTCCGGCGCGATTCAAAGTGATCGGGAACATCCCCTACAATAGAACCGCGGGCATTCTGGGGCGCCTTATCGAATTGGTTGAATCGATCGAGCTGGGAATAATCACGGTTCAGGCCGAGGTTGCGGAAAAACTCGTGGCCAGGCCGAAAAGCCGGGCGTACGGGCTTTTGACGGTGCTTACCGCCACCGCTTTCGAGTGCGAGAAGTTGTTTACGATCCATCCCGGGGCTTTTTCGCCTGCGCCGAAAGTGAGATCGGCCGTAGTAAAATTGAAGCCGCATCATAACCGGGATAGCGACAGCGATGAATTCAGGTCATTTTTGAAAGCCTGTTTTTTCTCTCCGAGAAAGTTGCTGATCAATTCCCTGTGTTTATCCTTGAAATTGTCGAAGAATGAGGCCGAGTCTTTGGTGGCTCGATATTCGAGGAACGCTGCCGTTCGGGCGGCCGATCTCGATTTGGATACGTTTCGCGAATTGTTCTTCGTCTGGCGGGCCGAATGTCGCGATTGAAGATAACCATGCTGTTGATTATCGCGGTTTATTCACCGGTTTTTTCGCAGGCCGTCGATGGTTTATATTTTGTTTTTTCGCGCAACAATAACACCTACAATTGGGAAAGCAGATACAACCGACGGTTGGAGTCAAGGCGCTTTTCGGCTCTAATCGGTCTTGACGGTTATTCCATACTAATCAAAAAGCCCGGAAAACGCTGGCAGGAAAATCTCACCGCCGGTTTCGAGGGGCGATATAGACTGCTGGAAAATCTGCATATTTCGCCGTCCCTGAGTCATTCGCGGGCGGCTTTACAGGATCGCATTATTTATTCTTCCGATTTCAAGATCGCTGTTCCTTATTCCGGATTGGGATTCATCCGGGCGGAACCTTTTATCGGCAATCTATGGCGCAAAAGCGTCGAACCATCGGGCGATAAAATAAACCGGGGACCGAGTTTCGGTCTGCAAACCGACCTTCGTAGAATCTCGGTCAAGGGGTATCCCCTGCGCGTTTCTACGTCGTATTCCTCGTTCGCGCTCGATAAAATTCCCTTTTCTCAGTTCAGGGCGGCTATCGGCACGGAAAAGGTATGGGAAAACGGCGACACCCTACAGTGGAATTTCGAAAATTCGGAAAGTGTAAAAAAATACTATTCGGGATCGCGCTTGGACGAAAACCTGGTTCGCCAGGTCAAAGTCGAACGTGGGGCGAACTGGTTGTCGAGAACGACCGCCGGCAGGCTGTTCGTAATCAGGGCTGCGGCCGGAGCCGGGCGATCGAATTATTATTATGACAACGCTTCTTCCCATCCGCTGCTTTCAGAAAGCGATAATTTCAGTGAAAGTTATAACTATGCCGTCCAAATTGATAAAGACTGGCAAAAAAAGGTTTTCGTATCGGCCGCTTACCGATGGCGATCGGACAAGCAAGATTTTCTCGGCAATCTGCTTGATCTATGGTCGGAGCTCGGCGAGGTCTTGATAAAAGCCGGCGCTTTCATAGCCTCGAAAGACAGCGTCGGTTTCGATTGCCTGTTCGGAGTGACCTCGTTCTACGGTCTTCACGGTCCCACGATAAACGAACGCGACCAGCGGACCATGATAATGAATCTTCGGTACAAGCGCATTTTCAATCGGCAGTTCTGGGGCGAGATGAGAACCGGTTACAGCCTGTTTCATCAGCTTTACATTAATTCGATCAGTTCCGCCAATAACAACCGAAACGAGACCTATCTTCTCGGATCACGGTTCGGCTGGACGATCCTGCAACCCGTGCGATTGATCCAGGATTTCGAGATTCAAGCGAATTACATCTCCTATGATTATGACCGCCTAACGATCAATACCCGTAATCGGATTTTCCGCCGCGCCAGTTGGAACACCGGAATCGAGGTCCGTTGTTCATCGTCGCTGACGATCAGGCCGGGATATCTATACCGCTATGAGGATTACGGGAAGCTGTTTTGGGTCGAGAACAACTGGCAGCAAGCCACCGGCTGGGACAGACGATACCATAGAATAGAGGCGAAAATGGAATATTCGCCCGCAGCATGGCTGAAAATCGAGCCGCAATATATCTGGGAGTCGAAAAACGACTACAACTACGTATTCGCTCCCGCTGATAGCGGCCCCGGGGGGATAATAAGGCAAACCGCCGGCCGCGATCTCAAACAAACGACGGCCTTGGCAGTTACCTGGAGAATCGACGCCGAACAGAATCTGACGGCGTCTTACAATCGTCGAGTCTGGACTGCCCCCGGACGCAGCCGGGATATAGGCGATTTCCTCAATGTCGCAGTGAGGTATATATTTTGAAAAAAATTTTCGTATTCCTGTTTCTTATCGTGCTGGCGATCGGCGGTTGTTTCAAGAATCCTGTTGCAACGCGCACGGGGCAGCCGCCCGCCGGTATCGTGGGAACCTGGGAAACGCCGGCCTCGCCCGAGGCGGTGATCCGCAACCTGCTTTTTTCCTACAACGAAATGTTCATCCAAAATTTCCAATCGTGTCTGGGTGAGAATTTCTATTTTTCATCGCCCGAGGATTCAATCAGAGCGGAGGCGCAGGGATCGGGGTATCTTTATTACGATTGGAACAAGTCGGTGGAGATATCCACCGCCCAAAACATATTTTCGACTTTCAACGTTCCCGGCCGGAAATTGGACCTGATAATGTCCGAAAGTTTCGATAATCCCGACAGCCTCGGGGATACTTTGGCGGTTGTTTATCGGGAATATATTCTCCGCAGCATAGTGATCGATTCGCTCGGAGCAGATACCACTACAATGACCGGTCTGGCGACTTTCAGGTTGAGCCAAGCCATGCTCAGTTTCTGGACAATCGACTCATGGAAAGATATTCCCGCTCAACCTGGTGGATTGAGCTGGGGACAGTTCAAGGCGATGTATAGGAGATAGTGTGAATACCAATAAGAACATCGCGGTCTTGTTTGCGATGCTGTTCGCCGTTGGTTTTGGGCTTATTTGTTCCTGTTACAATCCTTTCGCGCCTCCCGAAGCCGAGTCGCGCTTTCTTGCGCCGGTGCTGCCGCAGAACGACGGAAATGATTCCATAGCCGCATTCAACGTTCTTTCGAATTTCAAATATGCTTACGAAAACAACGATATAGACGTTTACGAGACCTGTCTTGATCGGCAATTCGTTTTTATTTACATAGATCAGGATCGTCATGGTCAAATCGAAAGAGTCGAGATACCGCGCGACGGCATTTCGGGCGATATTTATCGCACCCGAAGGCTGTTCGAAACCTTCGACGAAATCAGACTGGATACCTGGGTTCCTTTCCGACAGTTTCCCGAAGACAGCAATTCGACGGAGCATCCGGGGGAAATCTGGGAAAGATGGGAAGTCAATTTTCATCTCTCGCTGCGGGACATTTCCGGCGATTTCAATTACATTCAGTTCGAGGCCAGCGGCTGGGCGGTGTTTCGGATGCGGCGTTCGGCCGATGCCAATATGCGGATAAGGATATGGGAAGATCAATCGATCGCGTTGATGCGAAATGACTGACTGGATTCCGAGAAAGAAACGAAAAAAAATCTTTCCGGTGTGGGTTAAAGCCGTTGCCGCGATGGTTTTAGTCGCGATGATTGCGATCATGGGGATATTGTTTCAAAATATCCTTTTCGAAGTCGTGCAAAGAAAACCGGACAATTCCTCTATCGCACCTGTTTTCAAAGCCACTCCGGAAGCGATCGATTCGCTTTTCGGCAGATTCAGAGCTCGATGCGGAATCGGTGGGGGGGCTCTACGGTCTATAGGCGGAACGGCGGCCGGGCGTTTCGAATATGTCCTTGAGTGGCCCCGGAATCTTCCCCCGATCTGGCTGATGAAAGCATTTCAATCGGTCTGCAATGAGACGGGAGGATTAGTCTGCATAGGGATCGAAAATAAAGATGGGTGGGTCGCGGAATTGCAGATTATGGCCGGCGCCGAAAACATTGCGCGAATCACGGTCGAAAAGGGTGCTGCTATGAAAGCGGGAAAAATTGGTTTCGCCATAGAGAAGTTCGCCAAAATAAAGCGGGAAACGATAGCCGAATTGATAAAAACCGGCATGGCTTTCGGATTCTTCCTGAAACTCGGCGAATTCCCGGATGCCGCATTGGCGAAAATTTTACAGGGCAGCCGCGGGGAGTGCATACTTGAGGTTCCGACCGATACCGACAACTGGGATATTATACTGAAAACAAGAAATGTGAAATTGCCTCCACGGTCCTTGCCGGACAAAAAAGCTATAAAGTCGATATTGGAACAGGTGCCGAAGATCAAAGCGATTTCATTGATATCGAGCGGGCGGCAGGATCGATCTCTTATCAGGCAAATTATCGCCGCGGCCGCCGAACTGGATTTGGATTACATTTACGGCAATGACGCGGCTGATTTCGCCGATTCGCTTGCCTATTCGACCGGATTGCGGATATTTCGGCGCAGCGATTTTATTGAAGCGGGCGATGAGATAAGCCGGATTAAATCCATAATAATGGAGCGTATAGGTCAGGTTTCATTGCAGGAAAAAGGATGTTTCGTGTTGCCGGGGGCGGTCGAATCGATATCGTTTTTATTGCTTATCAAATCGGATCTTGACGGGCTCGGGTTGAAGACGATCCCTCCATCGGCTTTTTTAAAACCCACGGAAAACCTGTAACATGTTTAATGTGAAGGGCTTATAGAGAGAGTGCAGATCCCTGCCTGAAGCAGATCGGGCAGATTTCTCCTGAGAAATTCATCGTCATACAGCCAACGATTGAATCTTCCGGCAAGCTCGAGAGGGGTGAGATCCTCATGCCACGAAAGCTGGAAATAATCTATCCGGCGGTCGGCTATTATTCCATTCTTTATGGTTAGGCAAAAGTCGACTTTCATCTAAAATTAATATCGTAAATCAATTATTTTCCTTGACAGGGGATATCAGAAAAAATATATTTTAACCAACAGCAAAATACGGTTAACTTCTTTGGGGATATCAAGGAATCAGGTTTTCGCCGCAAGGCGGTCCCCATACGTTTTAAAATAGAATTGCATAGTTTATTACCGGCAAGGTAATTTTAATGTCAGGTTTACACGTGTCGATTTGTCTTTACCCGGCCAAGGAGGATTATGAAATTCCATCGCTATAGGACTATCCGGCAATCGTCACCTCGTATTTACCCCGTCATTTTGATCCTCATGTTGGTTTTAACCGTTTCCGCATCGGGGTCAACCGGTCCCATAGTAGCCGCCCGCGATGCCTCATATTATTACGATCCCGCCGCATTATATATCGATTCCGACGGCCTGCTGAAATCCAGGGGTGACGGTTCGTTATCGATCGCCAATAATTTCACCGCCGTTTTCCGTCCTCTTGAAGGGGAATATGGCTATATAGCCGGCAGCTTGGTCAACGGCGGCAGAGCGATCACCGTTTTCGTGCCCGCGACCGGCCTAAACGACCGTGCGGTAATTTTCGGCATTTCCGGTCATGGTATCATATCGCCTTTGGTTGATGGAAAACCCGCCGATCGCACCCAGTATCAAGGTTCGGCGCAAGATAATTATGGACGAACAGCCCCATATCATCTATGGAATTTGGGTAATCCGTTGGGAAAGCAATCCGGCTGGTCCGAATCGTTCGTATTTGATGGAATTCAATATTATGAAAAGACCATTCTGCTTGCCGAAATATCGCAGGATTGTCGGGCATGGGGATTTATCGATTATGATAATGACAATTATTATTCAAAAGGCGATGACGTTTCCGAAATCGACTTTTCCACGAGCGTGTTTTTGAGGCCGCACAAGGTCAAAATATACAACGGCGAGTTCAATCATGACGAAGACGGATTGATTGCCGCCAATCTGCCTTATCTGGTGGTCAATGGCGATACTTTGACCCCGATGGCGGCCAGCAACGCCGATCTGATTCTTCCCATTCCCCAGGGCAATCAGGTCTGGCGGTTATTGAAAGAGTATTCCAATTGGAAAAACGTGAACCGGTTCGGTTATTACACCGGTCTTGGAACTGGCACCGGTCGCCAGTTGGTTTTCAGCGGCCCTGCCAACGAGGGCGAATCGCTGATGACCTCGATACCCGGCAGCAGTTCAATTGGGCTCTGGATGCTAAATGATATAAACAACGATACCATTTTCAACGGCAACGATTCCTACCTGTTTTCGGAAAGGGCGCTTACCGCCGGATCGTCGAGCAATGAACATCAGTGGTTCATGGCCTACGATGTCAGCGCTTATAAAGGTATGGGTTTCAGTTACGATTTCTACACATTCACCGAAAATTTCAGCACCACCGGTGATTTCGATTACTTGATTTATATCGATGATGATCACACCTCGGCCAACATGGACCATAACGACATGATCGTCGGAATGTTCTGCAATCGTCCGCCGGTGGCCTCCTGTCCGAATGATACGAGCCTTTTCCGCTGCGGCCCGGGCACTATCTGTTTACATGGTTTCTCCGCCTATGATCCCGATGGCAATCTCGATACGGTCTATGCGATAGGTGGAACTTTTGCCGGCGATTCAGTTTGTTTCACAGCTTCGTCTCCGGGCAGTTATACCATAAAGCTGATCGCCCGCGATACTCAAAACAAAGCTGATACCTGCCAGACGGTCGTCACGGTCGGCTTTAATTCGCCCCCTGACGCATACTCCCCGAGCGACACGAGCCTGTTCGTGTGTGATTTGAGTCAGCTATGTTTGCCGGGGTTCGGGGCGACCGATCCGGACAACAATATCGTTTCGGTGGTGGTGACCGATGGGACGTTGGTGGGTGACACGGTATGTTTCACTCCGGTGGTGGGAGTGAACACGATCAAGATCAAGGCGACGGATGCGTGTGGTGCGGTGGATTCGAGTATCACTCAGGTGACGGTGAGTTTGAACAGTCCGCCGGTGGCGGTTTCTCCCAACGATACGACGGTATTTCGGTGTAATCCCTATGGCGACGTCTGTATACCCGGGTTCTATGGTTATGATCCCGATAATAACTTGGATACCGTTTATTTGGTCGGCTGCTATCTTTCCGGGGATTCGGCTTGTGTCAATGCCACTCCCGGCCCCCATGTGGTCAAACTTATTGCTATCGATGATTGCGGGTTGGCTGATACCAGCACAACAACCATCACGGTTGTCGTTAATACTCCTCCCGATGCCTACTCTCCTGTCGATACTACTCTTTTTGTCTGCAATTTAAGTCAGATCTGTCTGCCTGGTTTCGGCGTTATCGATCCCGATAACAATGTCACTTCGGTGGTTGTAATAGGCGGGACTTTAGTCGGCGACTCTGTTTGTTTTACTCCGGTTGCCGGAGTAAACACCATAAAAATAAAAGCCATGGATGCGTGTGGTGCGGTGGATTCGAGCATCACTCAGGTGACGGTGAGTTTGAACGGTCCGCCGGATGCTTATTCGCCGAGCGA
>JBBIRK010000006.1:0-257405 GCA_037441845.1 Candidatus Zixiibacteriota bacterium | reverse complement strand
CCGTCGCCCCCCACGCGGGGGCGTGGATTGAAACACAGCGGTGATAGTCATCTGCCTTTCTTAAGGCCCGGCACCCGAGCAGCGGGGTTGCGAATAAAATTCCCTTATCCGTAGGGACAGGGCAAGGCATCGTCTCTACAAAAATATGATCTCAGGCAAATTTAGAATAATCACCCCCTTGACATTCATTTTTTAAGCCGTATGATGTATCTATAAAATTAAGTATTCTTAACGAGGATTAGTTATGTCGATAACACGAATCAGCTTCTTGACCGTCGCGAGTCTTTGCGCAACTTTCATAATTTTGAATATTACCTGTAAAGATAAGCCATCCAACCCTGAGCAACCAGAAATCCCGATTCCTATCTGCGGAAAAAACGATACCACGCGAAGTGATCTCAACACGCCAACCTCGATGGTTGCTGACTGGGGACAGCCGCAACGCCTCCGCGAGCCGGTAAACACGCTCTGCCCACAGGATGCGATCGAGATATCCCGCGACGGCGCGTATCTATATGTGATGTACACCTCGGATATTCTTGGTAATATGACACCTGAACAAATTTTGTCGCGCCATAATAATACTTATCGTCTCAGGCGAATCGGCGGGCCCGACGAATTCGGCGATCCCGAATTCTACGATCTCGGCAAAGGTATCGACCAATCTTTCAACGGTGAATTAAGCTTTTCGCCGGATGGCCGCCAGGTTTATTTCCATTCGTTGCGTTCGACTAATCTTGGCTATCAACAAAATCCTCCAACCGACGATTTTCTCGATATCTATGTGGCCGATTTAATCGATAGTCTGCCCGGTCCGGGAAGAAATCTCGGTCAACCGGTCAACTCGCCTTACCCCGATGGCGAAATGGCCATACATCCCGACGGAATAACCCTTTACTTTGGTTCGAAACGCCCCGGCGGAACGGGCGCCACCGATATTTGGGTTTCCGTCCGAAATGGCGATAGCTGGAGCCAGCCGGAAAATCTGGGGCATCCCATCAATTCCTCCGCAGATGATTACCAGCCGGCATTTACTCCCGATGGCGATACAATGTATTTTGCATCGGGAAGAAACCCGCTGATTGGAATGGCCATATATCGAGCAGTTCACGAAGAAGGTTATTGGCGAGAGCCTCAATTGGTCATTAGCGGCCTAGCCGGGGAGCCATCGCTTACCGCCGATGGTCAGTTGCTGTATTTTGTGCATGTGTTATCCGACAATGCCGGCAATTACGATGCCGATGTCTGGTTATGCCGGAGACAATAGACCGGGCAAGTTTTGCTGTAATGCTCCCTATTTAGCAAGCTGTTTTAAGAGAGTCCTCGTGGTTGAGAATCGAGATGCCTATGGGAGAAGATAATTCAACCGGCGATTACACTGCTGCGATTTTGATTGCCAGCGACCGTGCCGCGGCGGGGATTCGTCCCGATGGCACCAGTGGGTTGCTCAAAAGTCGTTTGGAGGAATCCGGTTTTCGGGTTCGTTTTTGCAGTGTTCTTCCCGATGACAAATCGGCTATAGTGGAATTGTTGCGGCGATGGGTCTTAGAGGAAAAAATCAACTTGATTTTGACATCGGGAGGAACCGGCCTGGGTCAACGCGATGTAACACCGGAGGCGACTCTGGAAGTTGTCGAGAGACGTATTCCCGGTATGGAAGAGGCTATGAGACAGCAATCGCTTAAAATCACGCCCAATGCGATGTTATCACGCGCCGTGGTCGGATGCGCAGCCCGGAGCTTGATCATAAATCTTCCCGGCAACCCCGCTGGGGCGATAGAAAATTTCAATGTCATCGCCTCGGCTTTGCATCATGCGATAGAACTTATCCTCGGCAGGAGGCCCGATCCATGAAACGGAATTCCGAGTCTGCCCGCCTGGTTGATTTTTTCGGCCGCTCGATCAGCTATCTGAGGGTTTCTCTAACGGAAAAATGCAATATGAGATGCGGTTATTGCTATTCCTCGGCGGCATGTAATAGTTCGGGGCGGGGGGAGCTTGGCAACGATCAGCTTGTGACACTGTTCAAAGCGTTCGCTTCGCTGGGAATCAACAAGGTCCGTTTCACCGGCGGTGAGCCGTTGCTCCGACGGGGGTTGATCGAATTGGTCGCTGAAACGAAAAGGATCGCCGGAATATCTATCGTTGCGATAACCACCAACGGTTTGCTGTTGAAGAAAAATCTGAATCAGCTGATAGACGCCGGCTTGAATCGAATCAATATCAGTCTTGACACTTTGAAGCGAGATAAATTTAAGCAGATAACCGGCGTGGATGGGCTTGGACGGGTGATTTCCGTTATCGAGGCCGTCGTATCGTCCGGGGCTTTCGACCGGGTGAAAGTAAACACGGTGGTTATGCGCGGGGTGAACGATGACGAGCTGAGCAGCCTTGCCAGATGGGCGCTGGATTTGGGCATCGAAATCCGCTTCATCGAATTCATGCCGACCGAAAAATCGGGCTGGAGCATCGAGAAGTTTATCGGCGAGGCCGAAATGCGCGACCGAATAGGTTTGGCGCTAATTCCACTTTCGGAAAACTCGGTCAGCCCCGGACCGGAGGGAAGTTACGGGTGTGAAGGATTTACCGGCCGGGTAAGTTTCATTTCGGCGGTGAGCAGAAGTTTTTGCAACGCCTGCAACCGTCTTCGTTTGACATCACATGGAGAATTAGTCGGCTGTCTTTTCCGCGATGACAAGCGCGAGCTGAGAGGCCTGCTGCGAGACGGCGCCAGTGTCGGCGAAATAGCACAATACATTTCGGCCATGGTCGTTGGACAGGATTTCCGACGAGAACCCGGCAAGGTCTCGATTTCGAATTTCAAACCATTCATGAAGGCGGTCGGCGGATGAGAAACGGGAAACTGACCCATGTGAACCGCAAAGGCGAAGCGCGAATGGTGGATATCACCGAGAAAGAAGTAACCGATCGAATTGCGCGCGCTACGGGCAGAGTGCTGATTTCGTCGGAATTGTTGAAACAACTCAAAGCCGATTCCCTGGCCAAAGGAGATGCCCTGGCGGTCGCGCGTATCGCCGGCATACAGGCGGCCAAGAGAACCGCCGAGCTGATACCTCTCTGTCACCAATTGCCGTTGTCGGAGGTGGAAATAGATATAAGTTTGAAGGAAAAACCAGCCAGTGTCGTTATCGAGACATTCGTTCGCACTGCTTATAGGACAGGTGTAGAAATGGAGGCTCTTACCGCCGCCAGTGTCGCCGCACTGGCAATTTACGATATGGGGAAATCGATCGATAGAGGCATGGTGATAGAAAATATCCGGCTGATCGAAAAAAAAGGAGGACGGTCCGGGCATTGGAAAATTCGAAAGGCGGGTTCGAAATGAAAGGTGAAGCCATCGTTTATAGAATTTCGATTTCGCCGGCGAAGGGGCAGAAAAAGGAAAACGTCCGTTCGGCAGTAATAATCACGGGGCGCGGCATCGAAGGCGACGCCCACTCCGACAGTGTCAGGCCGTTAAGCTTACTGCCGCTGGAAAGTTTCGGCAAGTTGCGCCATCCGAAGCTGGAAGTGAACCCCGGTGATTTCGCCGAAAATATCACCACGATCGGACTCGATTTCTCGAATATCAGAATCGGCTCCCGGTTGGTTTTGGGGGAAACGATCGAAATCGAAATAACGCAAATCGGAAAAGAGTGCCACAATGGCTGCATTATCCGCGAGCTGGCCGGCGATTGCATAATGCCGCGCGAGGGAATTTTCGCACGGGTTATCAGCGGAGGACACTTAAAAGAGGGAGACCCGATCCGGGTCGTGAAGACATGATTACGCTCTCTGATGCTTGGAGGTTGATCGATTCGAACATCGGGCCGTTGGACCCGGTCGAATCGCCGTTGCTGGAAGCCGCAGGTTGTGTTCTTGCCGGCGATGTCGTCGCTCCGATCAATGTCCCGGAATTCGCCAACTCAGCGATGGATGGGATAGCGGTTCGTTCCGCCGATATAATAGGCAACGGCCCGTGGAGATTTCCGATTCAGCGCACGGTGGGCGCGGGCGATGAAATCGATGAGCCGCTACGGGAGGGTTATGCCGTCAAGATCATGACCGGGGCGGCGCTGCCCCGAGGCGCGGACAAAATCGTTCCGGTGGAGCAGGTGAAATTCGAGAATGATTTCGCGATTTTCGAAACCGACGGCGGCGAGAATCATGTGCGTCCAGCAGGCGATGACATAAAAAAGGGAGACGTGCTGTTCAAGAAAGGAGAGGTCCTCGGGCCGTTTGAACTGGGAGTTCTTGCTTCGCTTGGAATGACCTCAATCGGAATAATCCCCCGACCCAGAATAGCGTTTTTCCCCACCGGTTCCGAGATAGTGGAGCCGGGCGTTCCGCTCAAGCCGGGGCAAATCTATGATGCAAACAATATCGTGATGCGCGCACTGCTGCGTCAGCATGGATTTATCCTCGATCCGGTCAAGCGGGTGATTTTCGATGATCCCAAGGCGATATCGGCGGAATTGGTTGGGTGTTTGGATTCGCACGACCTGATTATCACGATAGGGGGCGTCTCCATGGGCGATTTCGATTTCATACCCAAAGTCGTGCGGGATATCGGCGGTGAAATCATATTTCACAAAGTCGCTATAAAGCCGGGAAAGCCGGTTTTGCTGGCCAGATTCGGTTCTCGATGGCTTTTGGGACTGCCCGGTAATCCCGTAAGCGTGGCAGTCGGTTACCATCTTTTCGTCAGAAGGACGCTCGCCAGGTTGATGGGAACACCGTATAAACCGCGCGGCGGCAGGACAATACTCGGACATGACGTATCGATTCACGGCGATCGCCTTTGTCTGGTGGGAACAAAAATAGAGGTTGACACAGAAGGGCGGTTCATTTCGTATCCGTCAATCCGCCAAAAGAGCAATCGTCTTTCATCGATTCAGGGTATCGACGGTTGGGTTTTTATCGACGGCGGCACGAAGACAGTACCGGCCGGAACCGAGGTTTACACTGAATGGCTGTAAGCAATTCCAATGTCGATGTAACCGGGTTCATTATAGCAGGAGGTCGGAGCAGCCGCATGGGTATCGATAAACGCACGATTACGATCGGCGGTGTTACGCTTTTGGAGAGGACTCGGGACCTTCTCCGTAGTACCCTGGGGAAAGAACCGATACTCGTGGGAGACAATTTTCCGGAGGATACGAGCTCGTGTTTGCGCGATGCCGCACCCGACTGCGGCCCGCTCGGCGGTCTGGTGGCCGCTTTGGAATTTTGTCCGTCTGCATGGGCGTTGATTGCGGCGGTCGACTTGCCGTATCTGTCGACCGATGAGCTTTTTCGTCTTTTACACGCCGACCGAAGCGGGTTCGACGTATTGACCTTAACCTCGGACGGGCGGCCCGAGCCGCTGGCCGGCCTTTATCGTGCCGCGACCGCACCCTACTGGCGCTATCTTCTCAAAAGGCGAAGATTAAAGCTAAGCGAAGGACTTATGGGGCTCCGATGTGGATTGGTTCGTGTGGATAAGGGAAGTTCGGCGCTGCTGAATATAAACGAGCCCCGGCAACTGCGAGCATTGCCCAAATGAGTGAACCGATCCGCCTACAAATCGTCGGCGAGAAAAAAAGCGGCAAGACGACGTTGATAGTCGGCCTTGTGGAAGAATTGACAGCGCGCGGTTATAAGGTGGGCACGGTAAAGCATACTTCTCACGATCACGATTTCGACCGCCCACAGACCGATTCCTGGAGACATCGCAAAGCGGGCGCTGTTACGACGTTCATCCTCTCCCCCGGCGGGTTCGTCATGCACGCGAAAAAATCCGATCAGCCAACGATCGACAAAATTATAGGAACGATGTTCAGCGGCCTTGTTTTCGTGCTTTGGGAAGGACACGGCGGCGCGGATTTTCCTCGGATCGAGTGTATCGGCTCTGCTAATCGGCCGGCTTTCGAGCACGACATAAAACTCTTGGCGGTGGTCTCCGACCATAGCCGCTTGGAAGGAATTCCCAATTTCAGTCATCGGGATGTGGCCGCAATCGCCGACCGGCTCGTGAAAAGATTTTTGCCCGGAACGATAAACTTGCCGAATCGACAGTCGAATGAATAAAGCAGAGAGGTCCGTATTAAAACTTGAAGTCGCCGGTCGGCGAGGGTAATTTATCGAATGGTCGAATATGCGGATATCCACAAGCGGTTGGCGGAGGTAATGGCTGCGGGCAAGCCGTTTGTGCTGGCGACTTTGGTGAAAACGACCGGCTCGGTCCCCCGCGATCCGGGCGCCAAGATGATCGTGTTCCCCGATGGCACGATTGAAGGGACTATCGGCGGGGGCAATTTCGAGAAAATAGTGATCGGCGATTGCCGCGCCATGTTTAGAGAGGCTGACCGCTGCCAACTTAAACATTACCGTTTCGAGGAAACTGGCGAGCATGCCACCGGTATGCATTGTGGCGGAACGGCCGACGTTTTTCTGGAATTATACGGCCGAGCCAAGAAGCTGGTGATATTCGGTGCCGGGCATATCGGCCGGGAACTATCACGTCTTGCAGTCGGCCTCGGCATGAAGCTCGTGGTGGTCGATGATCGTGCCGATTTGCTCGATAATCTTGGTGTTTCCGCAGAGACGATTCTCACCGACGGACTTTATGAAAAAAATTTCCCCGCTATCGATGAAAATTGCTATGTAGTAATAGTCACCCATGGTCATAAGAACGACCTTTCCGTCTTGGCAAAGGTCATTAAGGGGAAATTCGCCTACGTCGGTATGATAGGATCGAAAGCCAAGGTGGCGCGGACATTCAATACCCTGAAAGAAATGGGTTTGGGTCAGGAATTGCTCGATCGGATTCATGCTCCGATCGGACTCGATATCGGGGCCGAGGGACCATACGAAATCGCCTTGGCAATAGCGGCTGAAATTATTAAGGAAATAAGAAAGCCCTCTACGGGAGATTCCGATCGGAACCGAAAAAGTCGGATGGTATGATGGGAATTTCGGATTTTAGGCTACGTCAGAAGCCAAGGCAATAAACTATATAAAGCCGAACATCTCACCAGATAGTCGATTTCCACGAATTCGTTGGGGGCGTGGGCAAGTGATTCGCTGCCCGGGCCGAAGCCGATAGTCGGAATGCCGAACATCCCCATGGTAGCCACGCCGTTGGTTGAAAATGTCCACTTGCTCAGAACCGGTTTCTTTTCGAAGAGAATTTCGAATGTTCGGCAGGAATTCTCCGCAAGCGGGTGGTTTTGCGGAAGCGTCCAAGCGGGATAAATTTTGGGCACCGGAAATCGGTAATCGTTCCAGCTCGATTTTTCGAATAAGGGAATGACGACCTCAGCCGCGGACAATTTGACTTCATCGAGCGTTTTTATCTGTTCAGCGGCTGATTCCGGGGTTTCGCCCGCGGTCAATCTGCGATCGATATAGACCGCCGCCATATCGGCAACGGCGCAAAGCGAGGGCGAGTTCGATCGGAGCCGCGATAGGGCGATCGACCCCTTGCCGAGAAATGGATCCTCGGGCAAACGGTCGTTGAGCCGGCGTAGCGCCTCAATAATGGGAGCGATTTTGTAGATGGCGTTGTCGCCCCGCTCAGGCGCCGAGCCGTGACAGGATAGGCCGTGGACCACGATTTCGATCTCCATTCTTCCGCGCTGACCACGATTGATATTGCCGTCGGTGGGCTCCGTCAGGATAACGAAATCCGGGCGCAGGCCTGATTTTTCGATCAAAAATCGCCAGCATAAACCATCGCAATCTTCCTCGAGAACCGAGCCAACCATGTATACGGTGGATTTCAGTCGGGTTTTCAACGAGGAAAGTATTTTAAGTGCGGTCAACATAGCCGCCATGCCGCCCTTCTGATCGGATGCGCCGCGCCCCCAAACCTTGCCGCCGCTGATTTTTCCGCCGAACGGATCGATGTTCCAGAGCGAAGGTTCGCCGATATCGACGGTGTCTATATGAGCATCGAATGCGATAACCGGCTTGCCGGAGCCGATGGAGGCGATGACGTTTCCGAATCGATCGATCTCCACCGACTCGGCGCCGCATCGGGCGAATTCTTCTTTCAGGAAAAGAGCCACTTCTTTTTCGGCGCCCGAAAGCGAGCGAATCGATATCAAACGGCTCAAGATTTGCGCGGCGTAATTTTTCAGGTCATGCGCACGGCTCAATATCCCGCGAGGATCTATCATGCTCATTGGATAATCTCCCATCGCGCCTGATACTTGTCGAGCAGATTCCTGGTTCGTTCATCCATCGGATGGGGACGGTCAGGGATTTCGACTTGCTTTTGGACGCCGCACAGGGGGGTCGAGAAGTAGCGTTGGCCGGTGTCGTTGATCATCGTCACTATCCTTTTCAAGCGGGGGTGAGCCCTAGCGAGTTTGATTGCGGCGGCGACATTGGAGCCTGAGGAAATGCCGCAGAATATCCCTTCTTTCGAGGCCAAAGCCCGGGCCATATCGATCGCCTCATCGGTGGTCGTGGTGATAATTCCGTCGAGGATCGAGACATCGAGATTGAGCGGCACGAAACCATCGCCGATCCCCTCGATGCCGTGGGGTCCCCACCGCCTCTGCGATAACAGTGGGCATTCGGCCGGTTCAACTGCGTAAAGTTTGATTTTCTTGTTTTTCCGGCGGAAATAACGTCCCGCCCCGGTTAACGTCCCACCGGTTCCCTGGGTGGCGACGAAGGCGTCAAAGCGGCCTCGCGTTTGTTCCCAGATTTCCGGTCCGGTAGTCTTATAGTGGGCCGAGACGTTGTCGGGGTTATCGAACTGGGCCGGCACCCAGTATTTGCGCGGGTCGGCGGCGCGGATCTCCTCGAGCTTTTGTAAAGCCAGATCGACATCGCTTTCCCCGCCCGGCGTGTAAACCATCTGCGCCCCGTAGGCGATATCGAGCATTTTTCGCTCTTCGGACATACCCTCGGGCATGACGATTATGCAGGGGTAGCCCTTGACCGCGGCCACGAATGAGCAGCTGATGCCGGCGTTGCCGGTCGAGCATTCGAGCACGGTCATTCCCTTGCGCAGCTTTCCGGCTTTTTCCGCCCGATTGAAAATGTTAAGATAAATTCTATCTTTGAGGCTGCCCGAGGGCGAGAAGTATTCCAACTTGCCCAGTATTTCCGTATCGACGTTGAACATTCGCGGAATGCGATTCAGTTTTACGAGGGGCGTGGCTCCGATCGTTTCGAAGATGCTTTTCGCGATTTTGCCATTATGATTCCATCGTATCATCGTTTTTTTCTCCGTTATATTATCCGTTAATGATCGCGTGCCAGATGATTTTCTATCGCTTCGATATCGGGCTCGACGAGAATCGGCAAATCAACCGAATTTCGCGCCGCCGATTCGATATCTTTCAGACCGTGGCCCGTAATCAAAATCACGGTCTGTTCGCGTCGGTCGATAATTTTCGTCTCGATCAGGTGTATATATCCCGCCAGCGACGCCGCCGCCGCAGGTTCCGCCCAAATGCCGGCTTTTTCGGCCAACAGCTTTTGCGTCTCAAGGATCAGGCGATCCTCGACGGCTATAACGGCGCCGCCGCTGTTTTTGGCCGCCCTTAGCGCTTTGAAACCGTCTCTCGGATAACCCACGCGAATGGAATCGGCGACCGTGGATGGATCAGTGATCGGCCGAATTTCACCACCGGTATCGAATGCGGCGGCCAGAGGGGCCGAATTTTCCGCCTGAACGCCGTAAAGGCGCGGCGATGAGGCAATCAATCCCAGCTCGACAAGATCGCTGAAACCTTTGTGAAGTCCGCTTATTATGCATCCGTCGCCCACCGGACAGACGACCGCCTCGGGAGATTTTCCCAACTGAACGACGATTTCGAGAGCGGCGCTTTTTTTCCCCTCGCCAGTGAATGGATTTATCGCGGTATTTCGGTTATACCAGCGATTGCGTTTACAAAATTCGTTGCATAAATCGAAGGCCCGATCGTAATTGCAATTCAGCCTGATTACTTTTGCGCCATGAAACATGATCTGGATCAGTTTCGGGCGAGGGATCGTTTCGGGAACGAACACGATCGCTCGGATATCGGTTGCGGCCGCCGATGCCGCCAGCGATGAAGCGGCGTTTCCCGTGGAGGCGACGGCGATGGTTTTCGCGCCACTTTCGCGGGCCATGGCCAGAACCATTGCCGAAGCGCGGTCCTTGAACGAGGCCGATGGATTACGCGAGTCGTCTTTTATCAGGAGTCCCGGCGTATCCAGATAGCGGCATAACCGTGGAGAACCGAAAAGCGGTGTGCCGCCCACGGAAAGCGAGGGTAGGCTGTTCGTATTTTCAAAGGGAAATATGTCGATGAAAAGTTCGAATATCGAGATTCTTCCGAAGGCCTGCGCCAATGATTCTAATGACAAGTTAGTTTTACCCAGGGAATAACGAACATCGAAAGTGCCTTTGAAAGGGCCGCATTGCGGACAGGTTAACGCCATCGGGTCGGCCGGATATTCCTTTTGGCAAGAGACGCAGCGAAGTCTATATTTCATGCGCGCTCCCAAAGCCGGGCGGCTCTCTTACGGCATTCGATCATCGCCGCTTCGTAATCGAAGTTGACGAATTGGCCGTTTTTTAGCACGGGCTTGCCGTCGATCCAAACCGAATCCGCCCGGCAATCGCCCAGACCGTATAGGTAATGTCCCCAAATGTTTCGCGAATCGATCGGAGTCGGCGGATGGTAATCCCAATGAACGAAATCGGCGGCGTTGCCGACCGCTATGCCACCCAGACCGACTCCGGAAATTCCGCTGAACGCCCGGACGCCGTTTTCAAGGAGCATCGTTTTCAATTTATCGAAGCCGAAGTTGGGGTCGGCGGTCAACAGGCGGGCGGAATAGAGTGCCGCCCTGGCTTCCTGAATTATATTTGAGTCGATTCCATCGGTGCCGATTCCCACATTCAGGTTTTCGTATTTCCACCATGGCGCGCATCCCACTGCGTTGTTCTGATTCGAACGCGGGCAGATCACCAGAGTGGTTCCGCTCGATCGGAGAAGATCGACCTCCGCCGGTTCGAGATGGACTCCATGGACGGCGAGACTTTTTTCGTTGAGCAAGCCGAAACGGGCGAATCTGGCCGCCGCTCTGATACCGGATTTTTTCAGCGATTCCATTTGATCGATTTCAGCCTCGGCGAGATGAAAATGAAAACCGGGACGCGGTCCAAGGGTGCGCTCAGCGATCAGCTCGAGGTCGGCATCCGATAGGGTCATGGAGGCGTGCAAGCCGATCATGGGCGTAACCATGCCATCGGCGGAATATCTTTCAAATGCGGCGAGCGTTTCTTCGATACCTTCATTCAGGATACGCTTTCCCCTGCGTCCGCTGAGCTCGAAACAGATCGAGCCGCGCGCTCCTACCAAAGTCAATGCCTCCGCGATTTTTCCCAATGATCCCTTGACCATCCTTTGGCTGGAATGATGATCGGCGATTGCAGTTACTCCGGAGCGTATCGATTCGCAGATTCCGCTGACGGCGGAAAAATAGATATCATCCAGGCTCAAGGCCTCATCGAGACGCCACCATATTTTTTCCAGTATCTGCTTGAAATTTTCGGGATCGCCTGTGTCCGCTATCCAACCACGGGCCATCGCGGAATAAAGATGATGATGAAGATTGATCAATCCCGGCGTAATCAGTCCGCCATTGAGTCGGATCGGCTGCAGGTCGGGATTCGACTCGAGGATCGAATCTTCCGGGCCTACAGCGATAATTTTTCGATCAAATACGATCGCTCCTCGATCGTAAAAAGATCCATTCTCGTCATTGCTGTAAACCGCCGCACCGGCTACAATTTGTTTGGGCATATTATTTGACGAACAAATCGACTATCTTGAATTGTTTAACATCGATGAGGCCATGGTCGGTCAGTTTAAGCTCGGGAATGACCGGCAAGGCGAGAAAACTCAGGGTCATTATCGGATCGTTCAATTTAGATCCGAGATCGGATAATGTCCTATTCAACTGCTCCACATCAGCCGCGATCTCCGCCAGCGGCCTGTCGGACATCAATCCGGCGATCGGCAGCCTTACTTCAGCCAACACTTCGCCATCGGCGACCACCACCATACCACCGCCCATTTTGTTTATATGAATCACGGCTTTGAAAATATCCGAATCGCAGGCGCCCACGGCGATGATGTTGTGGGAGTCATGAGCGATTGACGTGGCCGCGGCTCCCTTGGCAATGCCGAAACCCTTGACCAGTCCCTTACCGATTCTGCCGGAGGCGGTGTGCCGTTCCAGCACGAATAGTTTGAGTATATCGCGTTTGGTATCCGCGATTACTTCACGCCCGTTGAGTTTCGGCCGGAAAAGTCTGTGCAACGTGATCAATTGATCGGGCACGATTTCGATGACCCTGCAACTGCCTTTTCCGGCGGGAATCTTGAATTCATCGCCGTCGAGCCACTTGATATTGACCGTGCTTCTTATTAAAGGCTTGGGGCGCGGAATATCATCATAGACGGCTACGCCTTCACGACCCACCATTACCCCCCGCTTGAACACCTCCGTCACTTTGAAGTTTTTGAAATCGTCGATCACTATCAAATCGGCCACCATGCCGGGGGCGATTCCGCCGATATCTTTAAGACCGAAATAGAGCGCGGGATTGAGACTCGCCATCTGGATCGCCGTTATCGGTTTGAGGCCGAACTTTATCGCCTTTCGCACTACGCCGTCCATATGTCCCGAATCGAGTATGTCACTCGGATTATGATCATCGGTGACCAGCATGAATCGATGTTTGTTCGATTCATTGACGAGCGGCAGAAGTTCCCGAAGATTTCTGGCAGCCGATCCCTCGCGGATCATCACGTGCATCCCCAATCGCAGTTTTTCTTTCGCCTCGGCCAACGTCGTCGATTCGTGGTCGGAAGATATTCCGGCGGAAATATACCCGGCCAATTCTTTTCCGCTCAATCCGGGAGCGTGCCCTTCGACCCGCTTGCCCTCGGTGATCGAGATTTTCTCGATCAAATCATCCTCGCCGCTTATGACTCCGGCATAATTCATCACCTCGCCCAGGCCGACCACCCATTTTTCGCGGAAAAAGGGGAAGATATCGAAAGCCTTCATGGTCGATCCTGAGGTTTCGAGATCGGTTGAGGGGACGCAAGAAGGCAGCGTCAGGAATACGTTAAGCGGATTATATTTCGACGATTCGAGCATATAGCGGATGCCATCGTAACCGAGCACGTTGGCAATTTCGTGAGGATCGGCGATTATCGAGGTCGTTCCGCGCGGCACGATCACCCGAGCGAGTTCAGGTATAGTCACAAGCGACGACTCGACGTGAAAATGACCGTCGATCAGGCCTGGAGCCACGAGACGACCGCCGATATTGATTCGTCTGGCGGCCTTGTAACGCGGCCCGACCCCGGCTATCCGATCCTGAAAAATCGCAATACTGCCCTCCACGATCTCACCCGAATAGACGTTGACTATGCGGCAGTTATCCAGGCTGAAATCGGCCGGTTTTTTTCCCGAGGACACCTCTATCAGTTCTTTGATAGCCTTGGTGGAGCGGCGTGCGAATGGATTGCTTGACATAGTTATGATTTCCCCTTGCTTGATTGATTGTCGGCGAAGACGAGCTCAAGACACCCCTCGACCGGCTGCAACAGCAGGCATAGCCCGCAGCCGACGCATTTTTCGACATCCACTTTCGGCAAACGGGTCGATTGGTTCCAGTTTATCGCTTCGTGTCCGCCATCGCGGCAGGCCACGTAGCAGAGGCCGCAGCCCACGCATCTGCTTTCGACCACACGGCTTCGTGGTCTGAGTCTCGGCAAAGAATCGTGGTCGCAAATATGCGGCAGCGCCAGGCCGATTATCCGCATAACCGAGTCGTATCCCTTGCATTCGAGGTAATTGTCAAGCCCGCTTACCAAATCTTCGATTATCCCGAATCCATGCAACATCACCGCCGTGCAAATTTGAATCGTTCCTGCGCCTACGGCCATCAGCTCGACCGCATCTTGCCAGTTCCTCACGCCGCCGTTGCCCGATACGGGAAGATCGGGCACATGACGAGCTATTTCGGCGATAGTGCGCAAGGTAATCGGTTTTATGGCCGGACCCGACAACCCTGAGTAGGTCGATTTCCCTCCCACGACCGGAATCGGAACCATCGACTCGATATCTATTCCCATCAAAGCGGGGATCGAATTCGAGGCGGTTACCCCGTCACATCCCGATGATTTGACGGCCCTGGCGATAGCCGCGATATCGGTCACCTGCGGCGTGATTTTGATCAACACCGGCAGATCACCGGCGGCCTCTTTCACCGCTTGGGCGATCTTTTCAGTGGCTTTTTCGCTTTGCGCCAGCATCTTGCCGGCGTCTTCCCCCATATTTCCCTGAGGGCAGGAAAAGCTGCACTCGATCAGGTCCGCTCCGGCCGCTTTCAACTCCCTGGCCAGAAACCGCCAACCGTCGATCGAATCGGACATTATGGAGGCGCCGATTATTTTATGTGGAAAAGCCGACTTCAGTATTTTCACCCGCTGGGCGACTTCGTCGATATGATGGATGCTGATCAAATCGATATTCCCCATACCGGCGAATCGGCCGTAGCTATCGAATCGGCTCATCATCGGGTAAGCCAGATTGACTTTAGCCGTATTCAAGGATGTCGTTTTGAGTATGAGCCCGGCCCAGCCGGCCTCGAGACCGCGTCGCGCCATTGACAAGGCATCGGTCGACGGCCCGGCGGAAAGCAGAAACGGGTTTTCCAGGTGCAGGCCGATGAAATCGGTTTCGAGTCGGTTCGAACATTTCAACATCGACCGGACTCCGTCAAATATGCGATGATCCGCCGCGCGGCAAGTTTGCCGTCTTTGACCGCCTCGACTATCGTCCCCTCGCCCCGCACCAGGTCGCCGCCGGCGAACAGCCCGGCGATGGATGACGTGGTATCATGTTCGAACGCTATTTCGGGGCAATAGCTGCTGTAAAGTCCGATTGATATTATTACGATATCGGCGGCAATCGTGAACGCCGATGATTCGTCAATTACCGGTGTCTTGCGGCTGCTCGAATCGAGCTTATCCGAAAGCGTCGTTTTGGCGCAGACCAAGCCCGTTACTTTGCCGTTTTCGCCGATAAATTCAAGCGGCGCCGTCAGGAAGTCGATAACCACTCCGCGTTTTTGAACGTTTTCGAGTTCCGAACGCCATACTTTCATTTCGAGCGGGCCGCGCCGATACAGCAATCTTACCAGGGCGGCGTCCAAATCCGCCGCGACGGCGGCCGCATCCAAAGAAACATTGCCGCCGCCTATTACTACGATTTTCCTGCCGGTCAAAGGGCGGATTTCGCCCATTTTGGCTTTTCGGAGAAATTCGAGCGAATCGATTACACCATACAGATTTTCGCCTTTGATCCCGGTCAATTTGGCCGACGGTAATCCGGAAGCTACGAAAACTGCCTTATAGGATTGCAGCAGTTTTACGGGATCTTCTATCGGCATATTTGTGCGGAAAAAGACGCCGAGTGCGACGGCCTGCTCGATGTCATGACGCAGGATTTGATCGGGCAGGCGGAAACGCGGAATGCTTGACGCCGGGACGCCGCCTACCGTTTCGCTGCGTTCGAAACAAATCGGCTCGTATCCCGCCTTTGCCAGCATGACCGCGCAGGATATCGCCGCAGGGCCGGAACCGACGATCGCCACTTTTGGCCGCCCGTTAATCACCGTTTTTGAAACAGGGGGATCGAATTTCGAGGCGAAGGCATGCAGATTTCTGATATCGATCGGGCGATCGATTTTGTTGCGGGTGCAGGCCGCTTGACAAAACGTCTCGGACGGGCAAACCTCGCCGCAAACGCCGATCATCGGGTTGGCCGATCTGACCAGCTCGGCCGCCCTGCGAAAGTTGCCGCCCGCCAGTGAGCGAATGAATTCGGGAATAGGCACCTCGGCCGGGCAAGCCGCCTGGCAGGGCGCATCGAAGCATTTAAGGCAGCGTTCGGCCTCATAGGTTATGGCCAGCTTGTCGAAACGATATTGGCCGGTTGTTGTTGCGTCAGTCGAAAGCATCCGAGTGTATTCCCGAAATCAGGTTTTATCATAGGGGTAAAATATGAACAACATCAAAGAAAGCACGAATAAAATCCAGATGCCGACACCCAGCCCCTTATTTTTGCCGGAGATCAATTTTAAGATCGGGTAGAGCACGAATCCGGAGGCCATGCCGAATCCGATATTGTAGGTGAAGCTGATCATGCAAATCGTGGCCATCGCAGGAAACAACTCGGTATAATCGTTGAAAGGCAGATTTTTAAGCGGCGCCAACATAAGAAAACCGACAACGATCAGGGCCGCTCCATAGGCTGCTGCGGGTACGGCCACTAATATCGGGGCGAGAAAAAGGCAAAGCATAAACATGATTGCGGTTATCACCGAGGCGAATCCGGTTCGGGCGCCGGCCTCTACACCGGCGGCCGACTCGATAAACGCTCCAGCGGTCGATGTTCCCAAAAGCGATGCCGATACCGTGGCCAGCGCATCGGCCATCATAGGCTTTTCGATCTGCGGCAGATTATTGTCGGAATCGAGCAGACCCGCTCGAGCCGAGACACCGATAAGTGTTCCCATAGTATCCACGAACGCCATGATGAAAAGCACCAAGATCACCGGCAGAAAGCTCAAACTCAAAGCGCCTGTGATATCGAGCTTGAATAGAACCGGTTCAAGCGATGGGGGAAGCGATATAAACGATTGGGGCAGTCGAGCGTGACCCGTGACGAACGCGATAGCGGTGGTGACAAGCAAACCAATCATGATGGAGGCGGCCACCCGGCGGATCATGAGAACCGATACCAGCAGGATACAAAACATGGCAAGCAACGGACCGGCGCTCGACAGATCACCGATTTTCACCGGAGCCCCGGGGATTCCCAGCCTGACCAAACCGGTTTCATTCAATCCTACGAAGATGATGAACAATCCGATACCGGCGGCGAAACTGCGCTTAAGGCTGTCGGGGATGGCTCTGGTTATCCAGCCACGAATCCTGAGCGCGGTTATGACCACAAATATCAACCCGCTTATGAAAAGGGCGCCTAACGCCTGATTCCAGGTGTAGCCCATACTCAAACAGACAGTGAACGCGATGAAGGCGTTTTCCCCCATATACGGGGCGATCGCGAACGGCCTTTTGGCATAGAGGCCCATCAGCAGCGTTCCGATAATCGCCACCAGGATCGTCGCGGTGAAATTCGCCTCTTTCGGGATACCGCCGTTGGCCAAAATCGCCGGATTCACCACGATAATATATGCCATGGCGAAAAAAGTGGTGATCCCGCCTAAAATTTCTTTCTTATAGGATGTTCCGTGGCCAGCAAAATCGAAAAAGGCTTTCATTTCCGGCCTCCCGCATTTACGCCGAATTTTACCAAATCCTCTGCGCCGATAGATTCCGCTGCCGACTTTACGGCATCGATTATCTGCTTATAGCCGGTGCAACGGCAAAGATTGCCGGCCAAAGCGGATTTTATCTCTTCTTCATCGGGATTCTTGTTTTCAAGCAACAGCGCCAAGACGGACATCACCACACCCGGGGTGCAGAAACCGCAATGCACGGCGCCGTATTTTATAAAAGCCTCCTGAATCGGGTGCAGCCGCGCGGCTCCGGGCTCAGCCAACCCTTCGATAGTCCAGATTTCGGCGCCATCGATTTGCGGAGCCAAAACCAGACAAGCGTTCACGGCACGTCGATCGAAAAGCACGGTGCAGGCGCCGCATTCTCCGATTTCGCAGCCGCACTTGGTGCCCAGAAAACCCAGATCGTCGCGTAGCAGTCGTAGCAGAGTCCAGTTGACCGGGACATCGCGCTTCTGCGGAATCCCATTCAGCCGAAATTCGATCTTTATGGATGGTGCGGCTGTCAACTTGGATTGCTCGGTCACGGACGACATGGGTTACAAATCCGCGGCTTCGGTTAAAGCTCTTTCAGTCAAGCCGATCAACACCGGTTCTTTATATGGAGTTGACCAGCGCCTGCCGGATTTCGCTACCATGGTTTCCGCGGCCACCTCACCCGCTATTCGGAAAAGTTCGGGCGTTGCGGTCGCTCCGTAAAGCATTCTTTCCACCTCCGGCATTCTGGAAGACACAGGGAAAACTGAACTGGCCGCCAACCGCGCCGATCCGATAATACGATCCGCGCCCATTTCGATTATCGCGGCTATGCTCATCCGCGAGATATTCACCGCTTGGCGCCTCCCAAGTTTGATAAATGCGTTTCCGGTGGTCGGGATGTTTTTACGACATAAAATCGAGACGATCAATTCGTCCGGGCGGCGATTCGTTCGGTAGGGTCCGCTGATAAATTCAGCCAGTTTAATGCGTCTTTCGCCGGAGCGTGAGAGAAGTTTCAGCTCGGCGTCGTAAATCAGCAGAGCCGGAACGGAATCGGCGCATGGCGAGGCGTTAGCGATATTTCCGCCGATCGTCCCCCGATTGCGTATTTGGGCCGATCCGATGAGACCGCAGGCCCGCCCCAACAACGGTAGACACTTACCTATCAGCTTGCTTCGGGCGATCTCGGCATGACTCGTCGCCGCTCCTACTTCAATCCAATCTCCGATATCTTCGATGAAGCCGAGAGTCAGCCGGCCGATATCGAGCAAACGGCAACTTCGGCCGCGCCGCAGTTGGGGAATCAGGTCGGTGCCGCCCGCGATAGGGACCAGCTCATCGGCGGCCATTCGTTCGATCGCCTCGTCGATATTGCGTGGGCGGATATATTGAATGACGTTTATCATTGCGATGCATTCCTCGATTTGGCCGATTCCCTATCTTCATCGCGGTTAAGGTCTACACCAAGAAGCACTCTTTCGAGAGTGAGCGGGAGATGGCGGCAGCGGCGGCCGGTGGCGTTCGCGACTGCATTGGCGATGGCCGGGGCCGCCAGTTCACAGGCAGGTTCTCCCAGCGTTTTCGCTCCGTGCGGTCCCAATTCATCGGGATTTTCGATAAAAATCACTTCCATCTCAGGCATATCGCAGGAGGTGGCCAACAGGTATTCATCGAAATTCTCCAGTGCCGGTTTTCCCTTACGTTCGGCATAATTTTCCAGCAAACCATATCCCAGACCCATCGCCACGCCGCCATACACCTGCCCCAGCGCACCGCTGCGATTGATCACCCTGCCCAGATCGTGAGCGCTGACGAACTTTACAACCCGCACCTGTCCGGTCACCATGTCGACTTCGACTTCGGCAAGATTCGCACCATAGACATAGGTGAAATAAGCATCGCCTTGGCCGGTGGCTTCATCCCAAGTGGTGGAGGGGGCTTTATACCAACCATGGCTTAACAGAGGAATACCTTTCTGGAAACAGATTCTTGCAAGTTCGGAAAACCCGAGAGTTTTGGAGTCGCTGGATTTGTCGGGCGCCGAGCGGATGGAATTATTTCGCATTATCAGCTCCGATTCGGAACAGCCGAGCAAAGTAGAGGCGACAGGCTTCATTTTTGCCAACAGTTTGCGGCAGCCGTCGCGGGCGGCGTTGCCTGCCATTATGGTGGTTCGCGACGCCACGGTGGGTCCCGAGTCCGGGATGAGTGTGGTATCGGCGTTGACGAATCTGATTCTGTCGGTGGTGATTCCGAGCTCTTCGGCCACCACCATCGAAATTGTGGTCGCGGCTCCTTGCCCCATATCCACCAGTCCACATGAGACCACCACCGTGCCGTCGGTCTGAACAGAGACAACGACTCCCGCGGCATCGGTGCCTTCGGCTCCAAGAGAAACGCCGCGATAACTGCACGAAATGCCTATACCCTTCCGGATTTTGCATGCACTCGTCTGGTTTATATTAGCCCTATACTTTTCGACATAATCAGCATGATCGGCCACCGCCTGCAATGCTTGACCCACGCTTACTTTATGGGTCAACTTTTGCCCGGTAGCGGTAATCGAGCCGTCGCGCAAAATATTACGCAAACGAAATTCGAGCGGATCGAGCTGAAGCGATTCGGCTAGCTCATCCATAAGCGACTCCGTAGCGAAACAGACCTGCGGCGATCCGAAACCCCGCATGGCGCTGGTGTAACAGTTATTGGTATAAACCGCATAGACATCGGTTTTAACGTTCGGCACGACATATGGGCCGGTCGCTTGGACGGTCGATCGCCAGGTTACGAAAGGCGACATTGCAGCGTAGGCTCCGGCATCGGCGATAATGGTTATCTCCATCGCCTGCAAAATTCCAGAGCGGGTTACACCGACTTTATATTTCATCTTATAAGGGTGACGCTTGTACGATTCGCGCATCGAGTTTTCGCGGCTGTTGACCATCTTGACCGGCCTGCCGACCGCCAGAGCAAGCATGGCGGCGCGGCTGCAGATGGCGCTCATCACTTCATCTTTGCCGCCGAAAGAACCGCCCAGAGTGGCTTGAATTATCCGGGTGCGGTTAAGCGGAAAACCGAGCACTGATGCCACCGCCCGCCTAATGTTATACAAATTTTGTACGCTGCCGATTATGGTGATTCCCCCGTTTTCACCGGGTTCCGCCAAGACAGCCTCGGGCTCGATATAGGCATGCTCTATCGGCTGTGTCGAGTATTCGCGTTCGATCACCAAATCCGAAGCGGCGAATCCTTTTTCGATATCTCCTTTTCGCACTTTGTGGTGGGTGCAGATATTCGAATCGGCGTGAATTCTATACGAATCATCGGCCATGGCCGCGACCGGATCATCGATCACCGGCAGCGGCTCGTAGTCGATTTCGATCTGCGAGGCGGCGTATTCGGCGATCTCCTGGGTATCGGCGGCCACGATAGCTACGGCGTCGCCGTAGAATCTGACCCGGTCTTTGCATAAAACCGGTTGGTGGGCGATAACCGCCCCGAACAGCGGCCGACCGGGAATGTCGTCCGCCGTGAGAATCGCCCTGACCCCCGAAAGCGACTTGGCTTTTGCGATATCGACTTTTTTAATGATCGCATGCGGGAAATCGGTGTAGCGGGTCGCCCCGTATAATTGTCCGGGGGCGAAATAATCGGCGCCGTATTTCGCGCGTCCAGTGACTTTGTCGATGACATCGACCCGCGGCACATCCTTACCGATTATCGAATAGTCGTTTTCGGCTTGGTCACTCATCGGCTTATTTCGGTTTGCTTTTTTGTCCTATTATCAGGATTCAATCATTGGCCAGCAGCGGACCGGTCAGTCGGCATTCACGAAACCATTCATCAATCCGCGCAATCCCCTTTTCAGAAGCACGCCGACCATATTTTTACGATATTCAGCGGAGGACCTGATATCATCGATAGGTCGTGCTTCATCGCGAACGATTTCGGCGGCTTTTTCAATCGTCGCCTCATCCAACGTTTTTCCGTTCAGGAACTTTTCGGTTTTGGCTGCGCGGATCACCGTGGGCGCAACCGCTCCCAGCGCTACTCTTGCCTCGGCTATGCTGTTTGAAGTTATTTTGAATCTGCCTGCAACCGAGACCTTGCTTATGGCCAAGGCCTTTCTGGTGCCCAAGCGCAGAAAGAACCCCGGATAGTCGCTCAGTGGTATGCGGATTTTGGTTATCAGCTCACCGCTTTTCAAGATCGTTTTGCCCGGACCATTGAAAAAATCGGCGATTTTCACCAATCGAACCGACTTGGCCGACCGCAATTCAATTTGAGCATCCAGAACGAACAAGGGCGGGATAGTGTCGCCGGCGGGTGAGGCGTTGGCTATGTTGCCGCCGATTGTCGCACGATTACGAATCTGCACCGAACCGGCCAAGGAAACGGCCGTCACCAGGGGCATCGCGTATTTCGATAGAATTTTCGAGCGTTCGATATCGGTAAATGTGGCCATCGCACCGATATCGATATGACCACGCCCGACATCGATTTTTTTCAGTTGTTTTATGTTATCGAGCACGATCAGCTGGGGCCACGGTCGATCGATTCGATCATGCAATTTCACCAAAATATCTGTGCCTCCGGCGATCGGGATGACGTCTCGCCGGATCAGCACCCGCAAGGCATCGGCGAGGGAACGCGGAACGATTGTTTCGGACCTAATCATTTTCGTTTTCCGTTTTTCAATTTAATCGCGGCCGCTTCCACCGCTTCGATAATTTTCGAATATCCGGTGCAACGGCACAAGTTGCCGGCGAGGTGGCGTTTGATCTGAGCCGCTGACAGTTTTCTATGCGTTCTCAGCAGCGCCGCGGCGGAAAGAATCATCCCCGGAGTGCAGAAACCACATTGAATAGCGCCGGTTTCCGCGAATGCCGTTCGCAACGCTTCCGCTTCCTTCATCTTTTCCGCCCCCTCTATAGTGATCAGCGAACGGCCGTCGATTTGCGCCGACAACACCAAGCACGAGCATACCGCCTGATTATCGAGCAAGACAGTGCAGGCGCCGCATTCGCCCTTGCCGCATCCTTCTTTCGTGCCGGTCAATTCGAGCCTTTCCCGCAACAGATCGATCAGGCGCATGTTTCCTGGGGCATCGATCAACGTCTTCTTGCCGTTTAGTTTGAAAGTGAGTTTCATCGGTTTTTGCCTGTTTTGCTTTCCTGCGGCGACGATTTTCCCCTATCGTGCAACGCCCGCCAGATTTTTTCGGGGGTGATCGGCAGGTCTTTTATTCTTACACCGACCGCGTCGTAAACCGCATTGGCGATGGCCGGCGCGATTCCCATCAGCGGCTGTTCGCCGAATCCTTTCGCTCCATAGGGGCCGTCGGGATAGGGATGTTCCACTATTTCCGGAATTATTTCGGGTTGATCCTCGGCCGTGGGCAGGATGTAGGTGGAGAATTCGGTGTTGAGCAATCTCCCGTTCGAATCGACCGCCGCTTCTTCCATCAAGGCGTAGCCGAGTCCTTGCAACGCGCCCCCCTCAATTTGCCCCGCGGCCAGAGCGGGATTGATCGCTTTTCCGATATCATGAGCAGCCCAGATTTTTCTCACATCTACCTCGCCGGTTTCGCGGTCGACTTTTACGAGCGCCAGATTCGTCGCCCACGAATAGACCACATAGGCATCGCCCTGACCGGTTTCATCGTCCCAACTTGTGGGCGGCGATACATGCCAGCCGTCGGCGGCAAGACATCTTCGGTGGGCGACACAAGATTTGATCACTTCGAGGATGGGCAGTGATTTCGTTTTCGACCGTACAAACCCATCGTCTATGGTGATTTCCTCGGGGCGGCAATTCAGCCGCGACGCGGCTTCCTCGGCCAGCTGTCTTCGTATTTTGCGGCATGCGTCGAGCAATGCATTGCCCGACATAGTGGTCGATCGCGAGGCAACAGTCGGTCCCGAGTCGGGCACTCGGCTGGTATCGGTTGGGATCATCGAAACCCATTCAAGCGGGATGCCGAGTTGATCGGCCACGATTTGCGACAGCACGGTAGTCATCCCCTGACCGATTTCAGTGGTGCCCACCGAAAAGGTCGCTGAACCGTCGGCGTTCAATATCACTGCGGCTCCGGTTCTGGCCAGATGTTTTCCTCCGGCGCCCAATCCAACTCCGTAAAATATGGTTGACAATCCGTAACCTGTATCATTTTCTTTTTCCTGTCCGGGCTTCCATCCTGAAACCTGCACCACCCTTTCCAGCGTTTCCTCCAAACCCACGCTGTATTCGAGTTTTTGCCCTGTGGCCGTGAGGTCGTTTCGTTTGAGAATATTACGGCGGCGGAATTCGAGCGGGTCGAGTCCGAGTCTTTCGGCGAGTTGATCCATCTGCGACTCGACCGCGAACAAAACCTGAGGCGATCCGAATCCTCGAAACGCGCCCGCCGGAACTTTGTTGGTGGCCACCGCGTAGCTATCCACTTTGATGTTTTCGCATCTATATGGTCCCACAGAATGAACTGTTCCCCGAAAAAGAACAACGGTCGAAAGCGTGGCATAAGCGCCGCCATCGATTATGTATTCGACTTCCACCGCTCGGAGGATACCATCTTTGGTGGCGCCCGATTTGTATCGCACGATCGCCGGATGCCGTTTGGAAGTGCAAATCATGTCTTCGGTGCGGTCATAGACGATTTTCACCGGCTTTTTGAGCAACCAGGCAGGTAGTGCGGCCTGACAGGCTACCAGAGACGGCACATCTTCTTTGCCGCCGAACGCGCCTCCGGTGGCGCATTGAATCACCCGAACGGTGGAGTCGCTTAATCCGAGAACCGTTGTGACCGCTTTCCTCACGTAAAAGGGACACTGCATGGAACCGCTGATATCGATCGTCCCATCGGGATTGGGGACGGCGATCATCGCCTGCGGCTCTATATAGGCATGTTCTTGATAAGGGGTTTTATATTCATTTTCCACGATCACGTCGCAATCGCGAAACGCCGCCTCGACGTCTCCGCGTCTGATTCTCATGTGTTTGAAAATATTGTCATCGCCGAACAAATGAATCCTCGAGTGATTTTTAGCCTTTTCGGGATCAAGAAGCGGCGGCTGCTCGCGGCAGACCACTTTGACCATTTGGGCCGCCTTCCGAGCCGTTTCTCTGGTTCGGGCGACGACCACGGCGACCGGCTCACCGATATAATTGACTTTGTTTTCGGCAAGACACGGCTGATCATCTATGACTATGGGAACCGAATTCCGCCCCGGAATATCCTTGTACGTAAACAGGCCCTCGAATCCGGCTAATCGTCGCGCTGAATCGCTTTCCAGCCTGATTATCCTGCCTCGGGCGACCGGCGACCGCACGACCGCAGCATGGAGCATCCCATTGATTTTAATATCGTCGGTGAACAAACCGGCGCCGCTCGACTTTGCCGAAGCCTCGCGGCGTACCACTTTTTTCCCGATAACGCTCATCGGCTCGAAATCCGCTTTAAATCTTCCATGGTGTCGATATCCTGAATTACGCCCGGGTCGTTCGTGCGATAAAGCTTCATCATTTTCTCATGTTTTCCGATTATCACTTTCAAATTCGTTTCTTCGGGCGATTCCATCACCTCACGCATAATTTTGTAAGGAATGACCACCGGATGCCCTCTTTTATGGTCGAACACCGGTATGAGAATCCGTTTGGGATTTTCGGAGAACGCTTCTTTCAATTCGGTGTATGTTTCTAAACGCACGAATGGATGATCGACCAGAGCGATTAGCGCCCCGCACACTTCTCGGGTGACTGCTGCCAAACCTGTTTTAAGTGAGGAGAATTGACTATCGCACCAATTGCGATTCACCACGTATTGGATTCCGATACGATCGGCTTCAGCCATAACCGAATCGGCCTGGCTTCCCAGCACCGCGATTATCGGATCGTATCCGCTGCGTTGGATATCACCGGCGATCATTTCGAGAAAACTCACTCCCTTGAATTTCGCCAGCGCCTTGTTTCCTCCGAAACGTTTTCCCTCGCCCGCGGCCAAAATGACTGCGGCGATATCCCGGCACCGGCTCCTTCTCACTTCGGCTCCGTCTTGGAATCATCCATAGTCAGGGCCATCACCGCTTTGCAGGTGTGCAACCGGTTTTCCGCTTCCTGATACACCACCGACTGCGGACCATCGATAATTTCGTCGGTGACCTCGTTTCCCCTGTCGGCAGGCAGACAGTGCATGTAAATCGCGCCCGGCTTGGCCAAAGCCATCATCCGCGAATCGCAAATCCAATGCTTGTAATCGGCGGCCAGCTTCAGTGCTTCCTGCGGCCGGGAAAACAATTCGAGCACTCCCCAGCTTTTCGGGTAAACCACGTCGGCGTCGGCGAAAGCCTCCTCCATCGAGTCGGTGATCTCAAAACGGGCGCCGTGCTTTTTAGCATTTTGTTCGGCCAGAACAATTTGGTCCGGCATCAATTTGAATTCAGGCGGGTGAGCCAGCGTTACATGCATCCCATAGCGGGTCAAAAGCGTGATCAGCCCCTGCGGCACCGACAACGGTTTGGCGTAACTCGGTGCGTAGGCCCAGCTGACGGCGATCTTTTTCCCTTTCAGGTCGTCGCCTAAAATCTCTCGCATCGTCATCAAATCGGCAAGCGTCTGGAACGGGTGATCGATATCACATTGCATATTGAATACCGGCACCGAGGCATGTCGGGCGACCTCGCGTATATAACTGTTCCCCTCGCCGGGAACGAGATCGTGCCTGATGGCGATCGCATGCCCGTAAGATGAAAGTATTATTCCCATGTCCTTGGGGCTTTCGCCGTGGGCGATTTGCGACGAGCCGGCCTCTATGAAATGAGCATGACCGCCCAGCTGTGTGATTCCGGCTTCGAAAGAATTGCGTGTGCGCGTCGATTTATCGAAAAAAAACATGAACAGTGTCTTATCCGGCAAAATCCGGTGGGGGATATTCCGTCTTTTCTTATCTTTCAATTGGATCGCCTTGGCGATCGCGGTTTCGATTTCCTCTTTCGTCCATTCCTGGGTGGTTATGAAATCTTTTCCTTGTAAATCAATTGTCATGTGCGGGCTCCATCCAACTCATGGTAAGGTCCGGTCGTTTTGACCGCGGTGACTCAAGCAATAACACCAAGCTAAAATTACGTTAAATGTCAGTTGTCATGCAAGCTAATTTGGCAGCGTGCCCATAGGCTGACCCGGGCCGTGCAACGATTGTATCGGTCAGATCGGAGCCAAAGGCCGTGATCTTTTTATGAACTTTCCGTCACCCGGAGAACCGATATATCGACCGTTTTGAACGATAATTTTGCCGCGGCTGATCGTAATGTCCGGCCTTCCCCAGACAGTTTTTCCCTCGTAAGGCGACCAGTCGCATCTCGAATGCAAGTTTTTCGCCGAAATCGTGCTTTTGCTATTCGGATCGATTATCACCAAATCGGCATCGGAGCCGACGGCGATAACCCCTTTTTTCGGATAAAGGCCGAATAGCCTGGCCGGGTTCGTGCTGAGCACGTGAACCATTCTTTTAAGTGAGATCCGGCCTGTTTTCACTCCATAGGTGTAAATCAGAGGCAACATGGTTTCCACACCGGGCAGGCCGCACGGGATTTTGGTGAAATCGCCTTTCCATCGTGATTTTTGCTTGGTGCTGAAGCCGCAATCATCGGTTGCGATCACCGAAACGACTCCTTCCGCCAACCCGCGCCATAGGGCATCTTGATCCTTTTTTGCTTTGACCTGAGGAGCGGTGGCATAAAGGAAACCGTCGCGGCGCTTGAAAACGGAGTCGGTGAAGAGCAAATAATGCGGGCAGGTTTCGGCGAACACGGAAACGCCGTCAGCTCGTGCGCACTCTACGATTGAGATACTGTCTCCGGCGGACATATGCACTATATAGAGCATGGCATCGAGGTTGCGTGCAAGAAACGCAGCTCGACTTACCGCCTCGCTTTCAACGATGACCGGCCGCGACAAGGAATGGGCGTAAGCGCCGTATTTTTTCATTGCCGATTCGGCATGATAGCGTTTCACGAAATGGTCGAGGAGATCCGCCGATTCGGCGTGGACGGTGACCAGTCCTTCGACTCTGGCGGCTGCATTCAGAGCGGTGTAAAGTCCGGCGTCATCGCTGTAAAGTCCCTGCTTTTTATAGGTCATGTAGATTTTGAACGAAGTTACGCCATAGCGAACCGCGGCTTCGAAATCGGAAACGGTGGTTTTCGTCCAGTCGGTGGGGACTGCATGGAGCGAGAAGTCGATCGCCACCCGGCCTTCGGCCTCCTTGCGGCGATTCTTGATCGCCTCAATCAACGGTTGGCCTTTTTTCTGAATGGCGAAATCTATGAAGGTAGTAACTCCACCACAGGCGGCGGCTGTCGATCCGCTTTGGAAATCATCCGCCGAGGTAATCGAGCCGACAGGCAATTGAAAATGCACGTGGGCGTCGATTATCCCGGGCAACACCAACTTGCCGGATAAATCGATCCGCCTTACAGCCGCGACGTTATCGAGGCGGCCTAATGCGGAAATTTTATCACCTTTTACGGCGATATCCGATCGGCACAGTTTTCCTTCGATGAAAACCCGGCCGCCGGCTAATAACATATCGTATTTTGGTGCAACGGCCATCTTTACCTCCGGCTTGCGGCTCATGGATTTTACAATCACAAGACAGGAAATTCAAGGATGCCGTATTTTCCCATTGCGCCTTGGATCAGCCGAGCCGATAATATTAAGTTGCCTTCGACGAGGCAAGTTTGACATAGAATGGTATTCTATGAAAGAAAAAAGCAAAAAAACCGACAGAGTTTTATTGATTCATTGGAACACAAGCGAGGCCGGAGCCCGGATCAAACAAATCGAAAATCTCGGGCATACCGTGATTCCCATGCATTCCTACAGCCATGAATTCATGAGGAAACTGGCGGAAAACCCCCCCGATGCCGTGGTGATCGATCTGAGCCGATTGCCATCGCACGGCCGCGAGGCGGCGATGGAGCTTCGCAACCGAAAAAGCTTGCGGCAGACGCCGATAATTTTCGCGGACGGAGTCGATGAGAAGATAGAGAGAATTAAACTGCTATTTCCGGATGCCATCTACCGGCCATGGGCAAGAATAGGAGCGGCCCTGTCGAAGGCTTTGAAACAGTGCAAAAGGGATTAACGCTCGAGAGCGGATTTCAAGACGGAAAGAAAATTCTCCTTTTCGATCGGTTTTTCGATAAAAGCGAACGGCCTGGGCAAGGCGGCGTAATCTTTGGTGAAAAGCTCTTTGTAGCGGGTTACGCCGCTTAAAATGACTACCGGGATATGGCGATATTTTTTATCGAGGCAAAGTTCTCGATAGAATTTAAGGCCGGTTTTGTGGGGCATAATTATATCGAGCGTGATCAAATCCGGGGTGAAATCCCGCATAACCCGTAAAGCATCTTCGCCGCCGGAAGCCTGTTTGGTTCTGTAGCCGTTTTCGGTCAGCAATGCGTCAAGATAGGTTCTGGTGTCGGTTTCGTCATCGATGATCAAGATTTTCTTGCCGCGGATGTTATCATTCGTGGGGTTCATAGCCAAACGAGCTAAGTTTTCGAGTCGTTATTTTTTTTCAGCAGCGACTTTATTTTTTCGAGGCTGTTCAAATCCGCCTTTTCCATCAGATCTTTAATTTCGTTTTGAATTTTGATTTTCTCGAGCGTCGTTTCCTCGGACTCATTGACCTTTTCCCCAAGGAGTTTTTTTACGGCGACTATATAACTTTTGGGATTCACCGGTTTTTCGAGATAAAGCCCGGGCCCGCTCATGGTCAATTCTTTGAGATCTGCTCGACCGAGGTCATCGCGGGCGTGGCCGGTGACGATTATTATGGGGATTTTCGCCCAATCTTTGTTTTTCAGCAGCTCGCGGTGGAATTTCACGCCCGATTTCCTGGGCATGATCAGATCCAGCGAAATCAAATCGGGCTTATTTTCTTTGACTTTGATCAATGCCTCATCGCCGTCGGCGGCCTCGAGCACCTTGAAACCGGCTTCCTGCAGCGCCGTCGCCAGATATTTTCTGATATCGGCCTCGTCATCGACCACGAGGACGATTTTCCGGCGTTGATTCGTTTTTTCGGCCATAATTATTTTCCCTCGCGTCCTTTTTTATAGAGGAGTTCCAGCCTCTTCCGCGGCAGCTCTATTCTAAATCGCGCGCCTTGGCCCTTTTGCGAATGGACCATGATTTTGCCGCCGTGTTCGTTGATAATTTTTCTTGTCGTCAACAATCCCAGACCCGTCCCTTCTCCGCCCTTGGTGGTGAAGAACGTAGTGAATATTTTTTTCTTTATTTCGCAATCGATACCGCAGCCGTTGTCGATGACCTCGAAAATCAGCGTTCCATTTTCGTCGCCGACTTTGATTTTCACGAACTTATCGCCGGCATCGCTCATGTTGCAAGCGTCGATAGCGTTGGAGACGAGGTTGGTAAGGCAAGTGTGTATACCTTTACGATCGAGGAAAGCGGGTTTGACCGAACGGTCTAACTCGGCCGTCAACCGGATTCCTTTTGCGGCGACGTTCCGCTTGTATAATTCGATTATTTCGGCGACGATTTCGTTGGGATCGGTCAAGTCGAGATCGGGCAATTGACCTTTGGCGAAATTCAGGAAATCTTTGACCAACTGAGTCGTTTTTTTGAAATTCCGCTCGAGCATCTCCCAGCCTTCGGCGATCCGCGTCCGGTCGTCTTTTTTCATACCCAGGGAGACGATATACATGCCGCCTTCCAGGCCCATCAAAATATTCTTGATGCTATGGGCTAGACCGGCAACCGTTTCCCCGACCGCGGCCAGTCTTTCGGCCTCGATCATGCTTTCTTCGATTTTTTTGAGATCAGTGATGTCGGTGCATATTTCGATCACATGCTCGATCTTGCTTTCACCTCGGGACAGAGGGGTGGTAGTGACGATATAATGGGTTCGTTCGCCGGTTCGGCTGAGTCCGACCTGTTCGGATTTATGGGTTTTGCCGTCGCGAAAGGTCAATGCGGCCGGACAGCGTGCGCATTTTTTATCCCTTTTCTTGTATACTTCATAGCAATAACGATGATCGAAATCACCGAAATTTTCGCGGAAACTTTCGTTGGCTCTGGTGATGCGGTAATCTCTGTCGATTACGGAAATGTAGCAGGGCACGCGGTCGAATAGGATCTGGTATTCTTTTTGCCAGTGTTTGGTTTCGGTGACATCGGTGGACATCTCGAGGACGTAATCCACTTTCCCGCTCGATTTTTTGCGCAGCGGAGCGATATGCACGACATAGTGCGCCGGTCGTCCCCGGCGGTCGATCCCTAGTTCATCGGTCACGCTCGAGCGGCCGTTTTCGAAAACCTCCATGGCATTGCAATGAGCGCATGGGCGATTGGATTTTTTATAGGCCTCGTAGCATTTTTTCCCTTTCCAGCGTCCGAAATATCGTATGAACGCCTGGTTGGCTTCGATGATATTGAAATCGCGGTCGATTACAGCCGCATTGAACGGAATTTGATTGAACAGTTCCTGATGGATCCATCTTAAATCGAGATCGCCTTTGTCCGCTCGGCTGTTTTTTTTAATCGCCTGCATTCCCGGATTGACCTTGCTATTAATGCGTTCCCCGCGGCATTACGACTTTATTGAAAGATTTATTAGCGAATTTGGCTCTAGGGCTTTCGTCCGGCTGGGCGATATCGCGGTGGCAGGCGGTGCACAGCCCGAGATTTTTATTCTCGATCGACTGCCCCGCCTTTCCCTTGTGGCATCCTACGCAGGATTTATGCATGGCATCGACGTATGATGGAGCACAATAATCGATGGGGATTATTTTCGATCCTGACGGCAGCAGGTCCTTATGGCATTTATCGCATTTCTCAGCGGTTGCCGCGCTTTTAATTCGTCCCTGGGGATGACATTCCACGCAGGGAATATCACCGGCTGCGCCGCCCGAATGCAATCGATGATCGAAAGCCTCGGAAACATCGTACATATTTTTATGGCAGGCGTAGCAACCGCTGTGACGATCCAGCGGAAGGTTAAGATGATGACAGATTACGCAGGAATTTTCGCCGCCGTTTTTCTGCTGGTGAGATTTATGATCGAAAGGCACGCCGAAGCCATCGCGGTTGCCATCCACGAACAACGTGTCGCCGCCGGTGGCGCGGGCGGTCACGATATCGAGAATACCGGTCCTGTCTGCTCTGCTGAACGGAATGAGTGCAAGACCCAACGCCGCAAATAGGACAAAAATCAACGAATTCTTGGTTTTTTGGATTTGCGAAGGTGTTCCCAGCCAAACCAGCGAAGCTCGGTCGAATCGCGGCGGTGCATAAGCGGCCTCGTCCGGGTCGATCGGTTTGCTTTCCCATATTTTGAACTTTTCCACGGCGAACATGAATGCGAGCGCCGCGGCGGATACTACGCCCGCGCTGGTTATAATTTCCATCCAGGAGGGGAAATACGGCTCGCCCACCGCCCGCAGCATGGTCAGGCCCGAGGTGTTGATCCGGTTGAATACGAAACCAACGACCACCGAGATCGAACCTATCCACAGGCCGCCGACGCTTCCGCGGATCCTTCCGAAAGAAAACAAGACGATCGGCGCAACGGCGGTTATCGCCAATTCAATGTAAAATATAATTGTCTCCCAATTTCCGCCGAGAAGCTGGGATCCTTTGCCGGAGAAAACGATATCGCCTAATCTGACCGTCACATAGACAAGTAAAACCCATCTGGCCGCCGCCGCCAGTTTAGTAAGCAGGTGAATTTCCGGCGGACGGCAATAAATATAGGAAGAGATCAGGCTTTCCAGCACGATCATATTCAAACCCAGTGCGACCGCGGAAACGAAAAACAGCACGGGCAAGATATTGGTGTGCCATAGCAGATGAAGTTTGAACGGCACGATAAGCATCAGCGAACCGAGTGATGACTGGTGCAGCGTCGAAAACATGATCCCCAGCAGTACCAGAGGAAATCGAAATTTCATCAGCAGGTTCCTGACTCTGGCGTAACGGCTGCTTTCCTCGAGCGGCACCGGAGAAAACTCCAAGAGCAGAACGGTGGTGTAAAGCATCACGCACCATCCGACCTCGAACAGAGGCGAATGGGGATTCCAGAATACGATCATGTGCCAGATATTCCAGGGCAGGCCGAGATCGAAAAGCAGGCTCACGATTACGGCGAGATATCCGAGAAACGCGGTCAAGACGGCCGGCTTGACGATCGGCCGAAACTCCTCGCGCCTTAAAATATAAACGATGGCGGTGATCACAAACCCGCCGGCCGCCAGAGCCACTCCACCCATGACATCGAAACCTATCCACAAGCCCCACGGGGTCGAATCGGAAAGATTGGTGACCGCCCCCAGCCCGAAAACGAATCGCCCCAACACCGCGGCGCTCGCCATGCCGACTATCGCCCAAAGCACGGTTTTTAGTTTATACGCTCTATTCATTTTTATCCACCCCGCCGGCAGCGGTTTCGGATTGGAGTTTCCGCCGGCGACCGATGATCCAATGTAAGCCATACATTACCGCTCCCATGCCCAGGAAAGTGAACGGCACCGCTTTCATCGCCGGCGCGGTAGTTCGCGGCAACGGTTTGGTGTCCGGGCGAGAGCCATAAGTGAGAAAACCCAAATCGATATCCGAAACGTATAAGACCAAGGTGCCGCCGATCTCTTTTTCACCGTATATGGTCTGAATGTATTTATGCGGTTCCCGCCGGATTCTTTCAGCGGCGATTTTCAGCAATGCATCTCTTTCGCCGAAGATGGTGGCCCCCGTAGGACAAGCGGCGGTGCAGGCGGGCTCTCCGCCGTCGACGATCCTTTCGTAACACATGGTGCACTTGCGCACGTAAGGTACGGTTTTATCCCAATCGTAACGGGGTATGCCGTAGGGGCAAGCCATCATGCAATAGCGGCAACCGAGGCATTTGCCACTGTCATAGATTACTGGACCTTCTTTCGTCTTGTGCAGTGCGCCCACCGGGCATGAAGCGACGCAAGCGGGTTCGATACAATGACGGCACTGTTTGCGTATGAAATGGCCGTTCGGTTTTCTTATAATCGAGGTCCAGTTCAAGGCGGAAAGGCCGTCGTTTTTCTGCCACTCGCGCGGGACATCAATTTCCAGTCCATTCGCTTTCTTGCAGGCTGCTACGCATTCCAGGCAGCCGATACATTTGGTGACATCGGTCAAAATGGCTTTCATACCGGCGCTCCCTTCTTGCCCAATGTAGAGCAGACCGCTTCATCGGTTTCCGGCGGAAAGCGCCAAGCCAGCTGGGAGACGAATTGGGAAAACGGAAGCAGGACCATATGGGCGATTTTGGTGAACGGTATCAGGACGAATATCGATTCGGCGGATAGAACATGAGCCAACATGAAATATCGATAGGTCTTGGGGGGTAACGCGACATTCGAACAAACATATCCGGTGATGAAAGGGATAAGAATAAGGACCGGCCATAGGAAATCCTGCTTGCGGCTGATAAAAGCGGCGTTCTTATCGAAAAACCTGCCGAGCAAAAGAGCCAAGCCGAGTGCCATAACCATCAAAGTCAGCGTATCGGCTGTCTTTTGAGGCAAAGTAATCCAACCTACGCCCAGAGAATTTTTCCAAAGATGCACATGGGCGTAAAGAAATATCGGCACGATTATCATACCGAGATGGAACAATATGGAAATGATGCTGTAAAATGGCCTGCTGTTGGGAATTTTCTTGACCGGCAAGAGCCATACGATCGTCCGGCGTATCGTTTGGCTCCAAGGGAATTTTTTATCACCGGCCTTTCGATAGGCTTCGAACATTCCCCAAAGATCGAGTACGAATATCCGCAAGAGTCCCAGCACCATTAGGGCGAATGTCAGCCTGAATAGAGGCCCTCCGGCGAAATCGAGCAATGATTCCAATTGCACTTCCTCCTGCCTGTTCAATCGAAAACGATGGCTTTGTAAATAAGATCGTGCAGACCGACGACCTCGCAATCGATTCCTTGATCCTCGACAAGCTCGCGCAACTGCTTCTTGCAGTTGGCGCACGGAGCCACGAGATATCTGCATCCGGCGGCCTTGATCTGCTCCGCTTTGGCTTTGCCGCCGACAAGCGTTCGATATGGTCTGATTTCGTCTATCGAAACCGTGCCGCCTCCGCCGCCACAGCAAATATTGTTTTCACGATTGGGGGTCATCTCCACATAATTTTTGCAGAACGATTTGAGTATTTCCCGCGGCTGTTCGATTATCCAGCTCTGCCGGGCGATATTGCAGGGATCGTGATAAGCCACCCGATCGACGATAACGTCGGGGTTGAGACGAATCCGGCCGTCTTGCAATGCTCGATAGGTGTATTCGATTATATTGAGCACCGGCGGCGCATTTTCACCCCCGCAGTAGGTCGGGATAAAATATTTGGCCGAACGCGAGGCGTGGCCGCATTCGCCGATAAGGATGTTCTTTGCCCGCAGGCGGCGGGTTTCGCGATCAACCTTCTTGACGATCCGCTCGAGCATCCTATCGCTGTAGAACAGACCATAGTTGATGCCATCGTAATAACCCGTGCCGATAGTCCAGCTGTCATTGGTGGCGGCAAAAACAGCGGCGATCCCCATCAGGGACTCGGCTTCCATCAGATAATCGCTTACCGCGGGGAAAAAGATATAATCGCAGTCAACGACATCGCGCGGGAATTTTATGTCGACCCCTTTTTCCTGTTTCATGTCTTCCTCGAGAAAGTCGAGCGTATCGATAAGCGCCGGCACCGGAATCGCCGAGGTGTTGCCGGTTTTGCCCTCGAGCTGCTCCCTGACGCTTACCACCAACGCCCGGGGCGCGATTCCAATTTCGCTTAGGATGTATCTGGCAAGATGCGTGATGAGTCCGTGATCGATACCTGCCGGACATTCGTTTACGCAGCGCCGGCAGGCGGTGCAGTTGTAGAACGACTCGGCCATTTCGCTGATTTTTTCGTCGGTGAGGCCGGCGTCGTTGGTCAATCTTCCCCTAATAAGCCCGGCCATGGTGAAATGGCGTCGATAAACGCTTAAAAGCAGTTCCGAGCGGTAACACGGCACGTCATGGGAATCGCCGGTTGCAAGCAGAACCTGACATTGGGTGGCGCAACGTGAACATTTGGCGCTGATTCGGATATAGTGATCGAGAGCGAAACGATAGTTTGAATGTTTCAAAATGGCGGCGAACGCCTCGAGGAAACGGCGTGGGCGGTCCGTCGGGTCATAATCCTCTACATGATAGCGCACCGGCAGCTTCTGCTTTTCCATTACCTCCGGTTTTTTCATAGTGGCGAATGCCCGCGCTTTCTCTTCATTCGTGATTTTGCTGATTTTCATTGAATCTCCGTATGATTATCCGTGATGGAAAATGCCCGTTCGTGACCGATTATGGGCGTTTTCAGCAATGGAATCGCTTTATTCATGGCTGAGGATTCATCAACCGACTCGCTGAATGGATCGATCAGTTCCATGGCGCAGTCACTGCAAAAGTCCGCCACCGTCTTGGTCCAAGGGTGGATATAAACCCTGGCATGGTATTTGGGCAGGCGGCTTGCCCGCTCGAATTCCTTGAGTTCGAACTCGGAACGATATAGGTGTGCTCCACAGCATACGGCGGTGGTGATCGTCTTGCCGCACACCGGGCATTCGATCTCGGCGACGAAATCGATCGGAAATGCGGCGTTTGGGGAATTGGCAATGATGCGGAATCCGTTTATCGTGAATAATTCTTTTGCCCAACAGATAAGATCGTCCAGAGGGATCGGAGGCATACCTTCTTCATCATCGGCGGTCATTGTCGGTTGCAGGGTCCCGTCGAGATACAGCTCTATAGCCTTTTCGACTTCGATATTCACCGGCGACATGACGGTTATATTGGCGGCAGAGAGCAGATTTCGGTAAAACGATTTTATGCCGCCGCAAATAAGCACGTCGACCTTATTTTCTTTGAGTAGATTAACCCTGGAAAATCCACGGCATCCACTACAGGATACCAATCGCGAAAGGATAATTTTGCCATCCTCGGCGATGGCTATCAGGAAATTGCCCGCTGTTTCGAAACAGGGCGCGGTCATCTTTCCGTATTTGGGGACGGCGATTATCATGGTCTCAAGGTTCCCATCAAAGAACCGCAATCGCAATACGGGTGCCGACGTTGGAGAATGGGTTATTGGTTTGAATCGTAAGGGCTTATAAGAATCAGGGAGGATGCGGTGATGCAATTAATGCAACAATATGCGTTGCATTGTTGCGATATATTGTTGCACTTTCCCACTATTGCAACAAGAATCCAGCCGTATTATTGTTGGAAATCTTTGGGATCGATGCGGAAATATTTCAATTTCCGCCAGAGGGTGGTTCTGTCTATGCCGAGTTCTTTCGCGGCTTTCGTTTGATGTCCGCGGTGTTTAATGAGGGCATTGCGGATTTTCGCTTGTTCGTTTATGACTTTCGTCAATGGCGTGGGGTTCGTCGTTGCAGTTTCTGTTTCCGGGCGGGATAATGTCAGAAGTTCCGCCGGCAGATGATCTTTTCCGATGATCGAATTGCGGCACAGCACGAATGCGCATTCGATTATATTTTCGAGCTCTCTGATATTGCCAGGGAAATCGTACTCCAGAAAAATCCGCATTACCTCCGGACTAACTCCGATTATGTTTTTGCCGCGCTTAGCGTTGTTTCTCTTGATGAAATGTTCAACCAAATAAGGTATATCCTCGCGCCGGTCACGCAGCGGCGGCAGATCGAATTTTACCACGGCCAGGCGGAAATAGAGGTCATCACGGAACTTACCCTGCGCCACCAACTCCTTCAGATCGCGGTTGGTGGCGGCCACCACCCGGATATCGGCTTTGATCGGGACGTCGCTTCCCAGCGGTTCGTATTCTCGTTGTTGTAGAAGCCTTAGCAATTTGACCTGGGTTTGAAAGGGCAATTCGCCGACCTCATCGAAAAAAACGGTACCGCCATCGGCGGCGGAAAGCTTACCCGGCCGATCGCGCTTAGCATCGGTGAACGCTCCCCTGACATAGCCGAACAGTTCGGATTCGAACAATTGAACCGGCAGCGTTCCGCAGTTTATGATTACATAATTGTTGTTTGCCCGCGGGCTGAGATTATGGATCGCCCGGGCGAACAGCTCCTTGCCGGAGCCGGACGGTCCTTGAATCAAAACCGTGCTCTCACTCTCGGCAACATCGGGAAGAATGGCGAACAGTTTGTTTATCAACGGGCTTTTGGAAATAATATCTTCGAACGAGTAGTTCTTCCGCAGTTCTTTGCGCAACTGCTCGACAGCCGAAATATCGCGGAAAGTTTCCACCGCGCCCAGGATTCGTCCGTCATCTTCGCGCAACACCGCGGTCGAGATCGTAATCGGGACCTTTTCGCCGCTGCTGTTGACTATATTGACCGGCTGATCGATGGTTTCGATGCCCGTCTTGAGGGTTTTTTCGAGCAGGCATCCCGACTCGCAGATATCCGAGTGAAATATCTCATAGCAATGCCTTCCGATTGCATGGCTGGCGGCGATGCCGGTGATTTTTTCGGCGGAGGGATTGAAACTGGTGATGACTCTGTCTCTATCCACCGTGAAGACGCCATCGGCGATGGAGCTGAGAATCACCTTGAAGAATTTCAAATCTTTGAGTGAATCTTCCATAAAATCACCGAAAAAAGCGGATTTTGCTTTTCAAAGGTACGCGCGCGGGCATCGAAATTCAACGAATTATTCAAAGCGTTTGTCAGCCTTTTCGCGAGCGCTCCGGGAGTTATCGAACCAACCGGCGCGCGATTGTCCGAACGAGTCGATTTTGGGAATATAAGGTTTGATATCGAGCAAGGGCGTCTGATCGAGTATATCAACGTCGGCGATCCGCAATTTCGAGCCGTCGATACCCAAGAGTCGGACCGATGACAATCCGATGGGATTCGGCCGGCAGGGAGCTCTGGTGGCGAAAATACCCCGTTCCATGTCATCTCGGAATGGAACGACTTTGAGCTTGGGCGGCGAAGTCTTGTCAAACCAATAAATCAACCAAATCCGTTCGAACCCGTCGAGATCGGCGGTCCCCTCGCGGAATTCGGGGAAAATTTCGATTATCCCCTCGGCGGCATCGGCGTAAATAGGCTGAATCGGCGTTCCTTGCGCCTCTTTGAAAGGAGTGTGGATAATTCCGATGGCATGGAGTTGCGTCGAGATTATCATATCTTGCTCCGCTTTTCAGGTGGATCGCCTTTGATAGAAATCGCCTTCGGCCCATACGAACAGAAAATCCCCTCGAACGATTTCCGCTCGCAGGCGGTAAAGGGGAGGTCTGGCCAGAACGAGCCTGGCTTTGATTTCCAGCGGCGTATCGATCGGTATGGGATGCTTATATCTAATGTGCAGATCACCGGTCAAAGCGCTGATTTCATGGTGAAAAAGGCAATGGGTCATCGCCGCATCGAGCAGTGCGGCCGCCATGCCGCCATGCAACAATCCGTCATATCCTTGCAGATTCGAGGGCGGCTGATATACCGCAGCAACGGAATCGTCCCCGGTCGGCCGAAAGTTAAGCCCGAGCGATAGAGGATTTTCATTTCCGCAGAGCAAACAGCGGACATGACCATGTCGAGCGCTCATGTCGGATAAATCATTATTCATTTGCGACTTCTTTTTTTTTCGTCCAGCTTCGGCGGAATAAAACTTATCCGCGTTTGCGTAATTTCGGCGGCAAGGACATTTCGATCAAACCTCCACGCCGAAAAATACGCGCAAGACGTGTCCCAGACCGAACGATAAAAAGGCCACACTCAAACTGATTATGACCATCTCTCCGAATTGTCTGCCGAAAGATTCGTCTTTCGCCACGGAGATGTAATAATTGAATGCGGCGATTACGAGAACCGCCGCCGCCAACGTGAAAGCCAGACTGAGAAACGAATTGGAAAAAACCAAATAGGGCGATATCAGCACCAAAACCGTCGCAATGTAAGCTAAGCCGGTGTAAACCGACGATCGCAGCGGATTCCGTTTAGATTTTTCCGTCTTGGTGGAAATATATTCCGATGCCGCCATCGAAAGCGCCGCCGCAACGCCGACGATCAACCCGCTCAGGGCGACCAGCTTGGTATTGCGCAATGCCAGTGTCAAGCCGGCCAGGCCGCCGGTGAGTTCCACCAGAGCATCGTTCAACCCGAGCACGATGGAGCCCATATAGCGAAGCCGTTCCTCGTCCAGAAGGCCGATCAAGGCTTTTTCGTGTTCGTTTTCGTCGTGAATTATATGCTCGGCGCCCTCGATTACGCCGTTCAGCAGCTCATACATTTCTTGAGTTTCCGCCTCGCCGCGCTCCATCAACTTGATGCCGAAAGTTAAACCCAACAATCGGCTCAGCCAATAATACACCAACACTTTGAGCCGCGAGGGCCCGATATCTTCGCCGGTGTGTTTTTGCCAGACTCGGGAATGCCTAAGTTCGTCCGCGGCGATATTTTCGAGAATTTTTCTGTTTTCGGCGGATCGAGTAGAGGCTGCCAACCGGGCATAGATATGATGCTCGGTTATTTCGTTTTTCTGAAATTTCAGCAACCGCTCGTGCAGATCGGCATCGTTATTCATATTCCCTCTGTTTGATTACGATCTCGGGCGTTTCGCGAATCGGAATTTTTCCGGCAATCGACAAACCGCAGGTATCCGGTTCGAAAATCAAACGCCGGATTTTAATGCGAACAACAAGGCGAATCTTTCGCCTCGATAAGGCGTCCCGCCGCGAACAACTTGACCGCTTCGGCGACCGGGACATCCTGGCTGCTCATCACCGGTCTTATCCCTTTGGCGGTCAAATCAGCTACCGCTCTGCGTCCCATGCCCCGGCAGATCACGGCGCCGCAATCGTAAAGCGCGTTCAGGAACGATTCGTGGCTATGCGAGCCTGCATGATGTCCGCTGTGATCGCATTCTTTTTGGTTGCGATGATGGTGGCTGTTAACGTTGGGACGGTGTTCTATCTTTATCGTCTCTTTTTCGGAGACGTCGAAAATATCGAAACCGGCGCATCTGCCGAAATGTTCGGCTATGGAAATTCCGTCATCTGTGGCCACGGCGATTCTCATTTGTCCTCCTTGCCGGCAGTAATCCGCATTCGGGGGCCTTTATGGCGGCAGACACCTTTGCCGCCATGCCCGAATCCCCTTTGTTTGTCCGCTCTGCCGAAATTCACTCCGCCGCATTGCGGGCAGGATTGGGGGCGGCCGGTCCCGAAAGGAACTTCCCATACGTGTTCGCAATCGAAACATTGAAACAGTCTCTTGGGTGGCATCTTAATCACTCCTCCTTCGATTCTTATAGCTTTGCCGTTAATAAGCGCATCGGCGATTTTTTTGCGGGCTGATTCTATAATGCGTCCGAAAGTAGGACGCGATATTTTCATCCTGGATGCCGCTTCTTCATGATACAGCCCCTCCAGATCGGCCAGTCTCACCGCCTCATATTCATCGAAAGTAACGATGACTTCTTCAAGCTGGGAAAGCGGAACCGCCCGGGGCTTGTAATAAGCCACATTGGGAAGGTTCTTAATGATGCGGGGGCATTGCGGCCGAGCCATTGGATAATTCCTTTCGGCGATATAATAAGCATATGCTCATAATGTGTCAAGTTATTTTCGGAAAATTCCGCGATCGTGGATCCCGGATATCTGGTGGATTTCTATCGGTACTTTTGGGGACGGGCATGTTCAAAGAAATAAGACGGATAGACAGGTGGCGAACACGGCATTTCCTATCCTCGGTTATCGGCTTCAGGTAATTCCAACTATAGAATTTCAGTTGCGGAATTCTATCGTATTTAATGGAATCGATCTGCTCGGGGGCGATCTCGACAGCTCCCTTATCGTTCGCCGGCGTAGTCAAGCGAACTCATGTTTGGAAGATGGGCATGAGCCTAAAACCGTTTCTGATAGAAATGGCAGTAAGGAGCTTTGCCGGTCCTTTCGTAATAATCTTGATGGTAGTCCTCGGCGGGCCAGAATTTCTCGGCCGGTGCGAGTTGGGTGACGACTTTGTATCCGCGTGATTTCAGGATTTCGATCAATTGCGCGACGATTTTCTTCTGGGCATCATTGACATAAAAAACCGCCGAGCGATATTGTGAGCCGACATCGGGTCCCTGGCGGTTCAGTTGGGTGGGATCGTGGATTTCGAAAAAGAAACGAGCCAGTTTTTCCAAACTGGTGCGGGTCGGATCGAAAACGATTTCCACGGTTTCGGCGTGGCCTGTGTTCCCTCGACAAACATCCTCATAAGTAGGTGATTCGGTGCGGCCGCCCATATACCCCACGCGCGTAGAGATTACGCCGTCCATACTTTTCAAAAGGTGTTCGGTTCCCCAAAAACAGCCGCCCGCGAAATAGGCGGTTTCGGTGGTCGTCGATTCGGCGGGCACGAAATCAAGGGAGATGGAATTGACGCAATGGCGAACGTTTTTGGGAGTCAACCCCTCGCCCTCGAAAACATGACCGAGATGAGCGCCGCATTTAGCGCAGGTGATTTCGATCCTCATGCCGTCGGAATCGCGGCTGCGTTTGACGGCGCCGGGGATTTCGTCATCGAAACTGGGCCAACCGCAGCCGGAGTCGAATTTGTCGGATGATCGATACAGGGGCGTGCCGCAACGCCGGCAGACATAGGTCCCGCTTTCGAAATGTTTGTAGTATTTGCCGCTGAAAGGAGGCTCGGTCCCTTTATGGACGATCACCCATTCTTCTTGGGGCGATAATTCATTGAATTTCATTTTATCCTCTTTTGGCTGGTCATCGGCCGATAATGATTGTCCTTCGGCAAACCAGAAGGCAGCAACAGCCAGAAAAACGATGGCTGAAACCTGAATATTTCCGCTAAATTGCCTCATCATTCACTTTTTCCACATTCGGTTGATTGCTCAAATACATCAGATAATACTTATTTTCCCCTGTGTATTGTTCCTCGGGTGCCGTTTACAAAGGCAAAAAATGAAGCGAGCGTATCAGGATATCAGCGGGCGTATTAAAATAGGCTATGATGTTTTATTTTTGTTTTTATCGATTAACGATTCATGGGCGGCGAGGTAGGCGGCTATAGCTTCATCGGCGACTTGTTTGAGATCTTTTCTTGTCCAATAGGCGAGTTCTTTCAGCTTTTTCAGGTTGTTTTCGCGGATTATGAAGGTGGCGCGTATCCAGCCTTCCTTCAAGCCGGCGCGAGCGGCGTTGCGGCTGCCGTCTCGCGGGGAGGTTTTGCTAATCAGCGCGATAGGGGTATAATCCCACTCGTTATCGACATTATTATCTGCGGGTTTGGGCCGCTTGTTTTCGGCGTTCCAGAAGAACGGTGGATCGACGGATCTGTTTTCGCTTCCCAAAGGAAGTTGCCTCATTTGGATTGTTGAGTGTTGCTGGCCATAGTGGTTATCCCGCCCCGCATTTATTATACATTGTATACTATCAATATTTGATTGTCAATTAAAATCTCAAATAATTGTTCCTGAATATGTGACTGTATACATTGTATACGGCAAATTATATTGCCGCCCAATTCGACCGCGCCACGACTTGATCGATTATTCCTACGATCACAGACCTAAGCGGCGCCTTTTGATCGTCGACCACTTGACGCGCCGAGTTTCCCTCATCGACGACCAGGACGGTTTCCCCCACGCCGGCGCCCACGGAATCGATGGCAATAATATATCCTGAGGGGGTCATGTCCGGCAGCGACAGCTTATCGATAAGCATCAGCTTTTTGCCATCATAAAAGGGATGATTGATCGTGGAATAGACGGTTCCGCAGACTTTGCCGATAAGCATCGTTTCCCCTACTTTTCCAAATCAACACCATCCACGATACCAATGACCGAGTGATCAACCGGGACGAAAGAGGTAGGCAACGCAAGGGCAGCCTCGCGGCCTCCCTCGTAATAGATTAATTCGCCGGGACCAGCCATCGCGGTGGCATCGGCAGCCACAAACGGACTGCCCGCCGGTTCGCGACGTTTATCGAGCGGCTGGATAATGAGGAATTTGACCCCCTCCAAACCTCGATAGGTCACGCAGGAGACCACGGTGCCTATGACTTTTCCCAGCATCATATCGACATTACATCTTCTATCTTGCGGTTTGATTCCAGAATCGGCTGCTACGGTTTATTTCGGTCAAAAGCATCGAGTCGGCTCGCGGGATAATGGCCGTGTGCAATCGCACTGCGTCTCCATTTAGGCGTTCCGAGCCGATATGAATAGCCGCCTGTATATTTTCCAAATTGCCGTTGAAATAGGTGAACGAATTGCCGCCCAGGTCGTCGGCCAGGCGGATTTCGAGGATGGTCACCTGGGCGCCCTTGACGGCGGCATCGGCCGCCTTGATATTGGAGGCGACGGTCGAGGTTTCGATCACTCCCAAGGATTCGGCTTCGCTTTCAGTTTTTTCACCCATGACGGCGGCGATCACTTGAGACGCAATATCAGGCAGGAAAACATGGTCGATAACCGCGGATCGGCCGATTCGCAGTCCTTCGCGATACGACTCCTCGACCGGCGCGACCTCTCCCCCTATCATGGTGAGAAATTTCCCCGGGTGAACCGTGCCGGATTTAATCATCGTCAGAGGGGCTTTCTTGATCATGGCATCGCTGGCCAGAACGCCGACAGCGATGCTGGAGAACTCGATTAAAGCGACAGCGGGAAAATCGGTATTTGCATCAGGCGTATTTTTCTTGGTCTGCGCCATATCAAACGATCCGGAAATGATCGACGAGAACACAACGCCGTTCACGGGTGAAACTGCGCGGCCTGGTCAACCCCTCGCCGGTGGGTGAGGCGATCGAAAACGAGCAGTAACCCTCGCCGCCCATGCCGAGACCGGCGTAATTGGGGCCGTTTTTCACGAAAATGGAACAGTCCATCTCCCGCGCCATACGAGAAAGATTGGCGATATTCCGGGAGTGCATCGAGGCGGTATGGCGGAATCCTCGCTCGGTCAATTTGGCCAGATTGATGCCCTCGTCGGCGCATTTTACCGGGACGAGCGGCATGACCGGCATCATCTGCTCGGTCCAGACCAGCGGGTGGTTTTTGTCGGTTTCGATAACCAACAACCTTATGCTGTCGCTTATATTCAGGCCGATTTTCGAGGCGATATACGAGGCGTTTTTTCCGATCAGCGATTTATTCATGACCGCCGGTTTCCCGGGGCCGTTGTTTTTTTCGAAAATCAATCGTTCGAGCTGGGCGGCCTGAGAGGTATTCAAGACCAAGGCGCCGTTGTCGGACATTGCGTGGAGCAGGTCGACGGCGATCGATTCGACTGCGAAAGTCGTTTTTTCATCGGTGCAGATTATATTGTTATCGAACGAAGCGCCTTGAACGATATCTTTTCCGGCTTTGGGGATATCGGCGGTTTCATCGACGACCACAGGCGGGTTGCCGGGACCGGCGCAGATCGCCCTTTTGCCGCTGTGCATGGCGAAATGCACGACCGCCTCGCCGCCGGTGACCACGATCAGCCTTATCCCGGGATGTTGCATCAGTCGTTGAGCGCTTTCGACGGTAGGTTCGGCGATCGCCGCCACCAGATTGGGCGGGCCGCCGACTCCGGTTATCGCCTTGTTCAGCAAAATAACGTTTTGAATGGACACCTTGCGCGCACCCGGATGAACATTGAAAACGACCCCGTTGCCGGCGGCGATCATTCCGATAGTGTTGCAGATTATTGTCGAGGTCGGGTTGGTGATAGGCGTGATTGCGGCGATGACTCCAAAAGGAGCCGCTTCGAAAAGGGACAAACCACGGTCGCCGGTGCGGGCGGTCGGATAGAGATCTTCGGTGCCCGGCGTTTTTTCGGTTACCAGTTTGTTCTTGCGGATTTTATCTTCGACGCGTCCCAGGCCGGTTTCGGCGTGAGCGGCCTCTGCCAGGATTTCGGCGTTTTCCAGCATCGATTTGCGAATGGCGGAGATTATTTCATCGCGTTTGGCCAGGGGCATATTGCAAAATTGGCGCTGGGCGGCGGTTACGGCCTGAACTGCCGAATCGATATCGGCGAATATCCCGTCACCCAAATCGGGGACGATCGGCCCGGGCGATTCCATTTTACGGGCAAGCGAAAGATGCTCTACGATCCTGCGGGCTATCGCCTCGATTTGTCTTTCATCCAGTTCGGCCATGATGATTTTTCCGCCTGATTACGATCGGAGCGGCCTAAATTTCATCCACGTTCGGTTCTTTTTGGGTTTTTTTATATTTGGTGGCACCTTCGATTTCCCAGCTATCCACAATCGCCATCACCACCGCATCGCAGGGGCGTTTGTCGGTTATGACGGTCTGGCGGGCCGATGAACCGGTGGCGAACATCACGATTTCGCCGATTCCGGCGCCGACGGCATCGATAGCCACGACACCGGCACCGCTTTCTTTGCCGTCGAGGTCAACCGGTCGCAGCAACAGGAATTTGACGCCTTCGAGGCTTTTTTCTTTTCGAGTGGAAACGACGGTTCCAATCACTTTTGCCAGAAGCATGTTATCCTCTCCTGCGACCGGTTCGGTCGATCGGGTTCGGCCGGGCGGCCAGGCGGCCGCAGGCGGTATTGAACCCGAAAGCTCACGATCAAGACAATTGCGGTTTACGCCGCGCCATCGGCCCGAACCGGGCGGTCATTTTTTGGTTTGTTTGGCGGCTTGCTCCTCGTATACGGGACCGCGCCCGAGCGGAATGACCGCATCGACGTTGGAGTGCGGGCGGGCGATTATATGCATAGCCACAACCTCGCCGACTTTCGAAGCTCCGGCATGACCTGCCTCGCAGGCCGCTTTGACGGCCGCTACATCGCCTCTGATCACGGCGGTGACATAGCCGCCGCCCGTTTTTTCGTAACTGACCAATTCGACCTTGGCCGCCTTGACCATGGCGTCGGCGGCCTCGACCATGGCCGCGAAACTACGGCATTCTATCATGCCCAGTGCGTCTGCCATTTAATCAACCTCCATAAGGATAAAAGTAACTTGCCATTGCATTCGAAATTGACCTTGCGTTTTCCCGGCGAACCATTTCGGATTCAGCCGATTTCATTTCGTCATGGTCCGCCCGGAGATGCCCTCGATAGCCTTGATCGCCGCCCGATGTCCCACATCGATATCTTTTTCTTCACCGCCCAAGTAGATTCTGCCGAACGAACCGAAAGCTCTTACTTCGAGAATATTGATTTCGGCGGCTTTTTCAGCCTCATTGGCGGCCAATGCGGCATAAGCCGCGGGTTCCACCTCCATGACGTAAAGGGTTTGTCCGGCGATTATCATGTTTCCGTGGCGCATGCGATTGATCAGCTGCGTCTGATGATCATCCAAACGTCTGATCACCTGGCTTGACAGCGTTCTCGGTTTCCAGCGGTCTTCCTCGCGCAATCCCAAAGCATCGAGAATCGCCTTGCCCGCCTGGCGGACATCGGCCTGGGACTCCGAGTGGATTTCCAGCAAACCATAGAGCCTTTCGACGATTTGCATACCGGGGGTGACCTTGGTGGATTTCAAGGCGATGTCGGTGATGCGGTTGATTTCAATCCCCGGGGAAATCTCCACGTAAAGCGAGGCCATGCCGGCTATCGGCAAAAACCCCTGAGCCACGGTTCCGAGAAATGCGGCATATTGGGGCTGGATGCTATCGAGAAAGACGTAAGCTCTTAAATCGGGCAAAGTGTTCTCCTGGCTTGGGTAATTTGATGCGTTTCTATTCGGAGACGGTGATCTCCCTGGCCTCCTGGGTGATTTTGACCCCTGCCGAGGCGCCGATTCTGGTGGCACCGGCCAGGATCATTTTTTTGGCATCCGCGAAACTTCTTATTCCTCCTGAGGCTTTGACACCCATCTTGGTTCCTTTGACGGCCTCGCTCATCAGGGCCACGTCGTGCACGGTGGCGCCTCCCGGGCCGTAGCCGGTGGAGGTTTTTACGAAATCGGCGCGGGCTTTTTTGGCGAGTTTGCAGGCGCGTATTTTTTCGTCATCGGTGAGCATGGCGGTTTCGATAATAACTTTCGACAACGCGCCGCCGTCACGACAGGCCTCGGTGACGGCCATGATATCTTTCAGCACGGTTTCGTCATCGCCGGCTTTGAGGGCTCCGATATTGATCACCATGTCGATCTCACGGGCGCCGTCGCGAATCGCCCGGCGCGCCTCCATCGCCTTGATCTCGGAGGTGTTCGCCCCGAACGGAAAGCCCACCACCGAGCATACCTTGACCGGAGTGCCGCGCAGCAACTGTGAGCATAACTTGACATGACAGGGATTCACGCAAACGGTGGCGAACTTGTAAGCGACGGCCTCTTCGCAGAGCTTTTTGATCTGGTCGGGTGTCGCCTGAGGGCTGAGCAGCGTGTGGTCGATCAGCTCGGTGATTCCGGACGGCACATCGTTGCCATCGGGAGTATAGCCGATTCTTCCGGCGCCGGCGTCTATCATATGCTTGACCGAATCGGGATCGATCTTGGTAGGGTGGCCGTAATGAATGAAAATGTTCTGTCCGGAAGAACAGACGATGTCATTATCGACGACCCGACAACTACCGCCTATGAGCGATTGGATTTTCTCGGCTATTTTCCGGATATCTTCCTGACCGAGCTCGGGTATGGCAGGCGATGCCGCCTGAGCGATCACAGCCGGGGGGTTGCCTTTTTCGATTTCGGTGATCATGGCCACCCGTTTTTTATGTCTTTCCGCGGTGCATTCGGTCGACAGCCAGAGATCGGTTATTTGGCGGGCAAGCTCGAGGCCGATTAATCCGGCGCCGAGGGTGAGGACGTTGGTGTCGTTGTGTTCGCGGCTGTTTCTTGCCGATGACAAGTCGTGGCAGGAGGCGGCTCTCACGCCGTTGATTTTATTGGCCACGATACATGAGCCGATTCCGGCACCGTCGATGATGATCCCTCGGTCGCATTGGTTCCGTCCCACGCGAACGGCGACGGCGTGGGCATAGATCGGATAATCGACCGGATCGGAGGAGTAGGTTCCGCAATCGTCGATCGTAAAACCTTTTCCGCTTAGTTGTTTCTTGAGTTCTTCTTTTAAGGCGAAACCGGCATGATCCGCGCCGATAGCGATTTTCATATTCTTAACTGCGAGTCCTCTCTCCAAGAAATCCCGGGTGAAATCCGCCTTTGAATTATAGAGTCAAGTTCACGAAATTGTCAAGCGACTATTGACTTATTAATGCGGTAAAGCGGCGGGCATAAACCATGATTGAAGGCGGGAAAAGAATCGGCGCCACGGCGGGGCACCGCCTTTCCTCCTTTCGTTTCGAATCATTATCGAGCCGAAGTCGGGCTTGCGGCGGCCGAATGGAAATCGATCACAATCGATTCGTCGGATCAGCGATTGCGTCCGCTTTCGATCAGCGTCGTCAGCCAGCCATACCATTTTTCGAGACCGCGGCCGTCGCGGCAAGAGATTTCGAAAATCGTTAGATCTGCATTTACCTCCTGCGCATTGCGGCGGGCGCAATCGAGGTCGAAATCGGAAAGGCCGAGAAGATCGATTTTATTGATGACGACAACCGAGGCCCTTCGGAAAACGGCGGGATATTTCAGCGGTTTGTCATGCCCCTCGGTCGTACTCATTAAAACCACTTTCATTTTTTCGCCGAGGTCGAATCCGGCGGGACAAACGAGATTACCGACGTTTTCGATGAAAAGCAGGTCGATTTCGTCGAGGTCGATGCTATCTACGGCACGCTCGACCATGCGGGCATCGAGATGGCATGCGCCGCGGGTTACAATCGGCCGGACGATCGAGCCGCCGGCGCGGATAAGGCGGTTTGCATCGTTTTCGGTCTGCACGTCGCCGGCTATCAGGGCCAACCTGTATTTATCTTTAAGCGCCCCGATGGTTTTTTCAAGGAGGGTGGTCTTGCCGGAACCCGGCGAACTGATTAGATTAAGGGCCACAATTCCCCTCAGATCGAATTGTTCCCTGAGTCTGGCGGCGATCAGGTCGTTTTCCGAGAGGAGTTTTTGATTTACCGGGATCTTTTCGGTCATGGGTCTTTTCCTTTATGGCAAAGTAAATATCCTGAGTGAATGTTTTTTGATCACTTTTCGGCGCTATTGGATTCGATCTCCAGATGAGATATCTCCAATTCGTACCCTTGAATTACTTCCACTCTGCCGGAACCGCATTTGTCGCACCTGAAATGCAAATCGGCGACCGCTGAACGCCTGCCGCAATCGAGGCATTCGATCTGCACCGGACAACGCTCGATTTCGAGTTCGACATAGGCGAATTCGGTGTCTTTGGCGATCACCGTGAAAGCAAAATGCAGGGCATCATCGACGATATTCGAAAGAGCGCCGATCCTGAGGCCTACCGATTTTATGGAGGCCCCGTTCAGCTCTTTGCTTTTTAGGCGGATCGTGTCGAGGATCGATTCCGCTATTCCCAGTTCGTGCACGCAGCAAGTTCCTCAATAGGGAGTGCGTCCGAACGCCCGCTCGCGATAAGCGATACCTGGATGCTTGATCTGCTTTTTCCAGCGGTCTTGCAAATCCGCGATGATTGTAAACGTCATTTTTGACAAAAGAAAGCAACCTGTTCGTGCGGATCAGGATAATCTACCAATTAAGGGATATCAAGAAATATTGCAAACGGCGACAAAAACATATATTTTACTGGAAAGTCGGCGTTTACGGATACTTAGGAAGGGGCGGTTTATTGTTATTATCCCACCCGGGCTACCGATAATTATGAAAATTCATAGAATTGTTGATTTGATTTTGCGGTTGTAACCGGGTATCGGTTATCGTATCATATCGACTCGTGGGACGGTCAAGATTGCTGGTTGGGAAAGTATGGAGCTGAAACGGCTGATTAAGGATTGGGCGCCGATACGATTCATATCGTGGCTGCGCAGATGCTATCGGGAGGAAATGCGGCGAACGTACATTCCCGAGCAATTCCGCGAGTACGGCAAAGACGTTTGCATAGGCCGTTCGGTTTCAATCAACATGCCCCAGCGGGTTATTTTGAAAGACCGGGTTCTTATCCACGACGGCACGATGATCAATTCGAGCGGCGGTCTATATGTCGGTGAGAACACCGGTATAGGTTACAACTGCACGATATTCACGGTTCAACATCACTACCGCAACGCCAAGGCGATTCCGTTCGATGAAATCATCGAGCTCAAACCGGTGATAATCCGCGAATTCGTCTGGATCGGAGCGGGAGTGATGATAATGCCGGGCGTGGAGATCGGCGAGGGGGCGATAATCGGAATGGGATCGGTGGTGACGAAGAACATTCCGCCCTTGGCCATAATTCTCGGCAATCCGGCGGAAATTATCGGCTATCGGAGCAAAGAACATTATTACGAATGCAAAAAAGAGGGGAAATTCCAGCATACTTCGGTTGGCAAATATACGGAGACGATACCCTACATGGTCAGGGTGCGCTACGAAAAAGAACTTCGGGAGCTGGGACTGATAGAATGATATCGGCGGCGCGCAGGCGACTTTCCGCCGCAGATTCTCAAACTACACAACGACTGCGCCGGACGGCTTATTGCGAAGAAGATGCAGGTCGCCCCGGTGATCATGCGCTTATTTGAAGATATTCAATAATCGTTTTTCGGAAAGGAAAATGCGATGGTGAAAAATCAATTGTTGGCCTCGGGGCTGTGTATCATGCTATTCATGATGGCGGCAACTCATTTGTCGGCGCAGACGCCGCGGCGGATTCCGTTGCGGGATTTTTTCAGGAACCCGGAGAAGGCGTATTTTCAGATTTCTCCGGACGGCAATCATATATCGTTCACCCAACCTTACGAAAACAGAATGAACGTTTTCGTTCAGCGGCGGGGAACGGATAAGGCGACGAGGGTCACCTCGGTGACCGATAGGGATATATCAGCTTATTTCTGGAAAGGGAACGACCGGATTCTCTACCTGAAAGATTTCGGCGGAGACGAGAATTACCATCTGTTCGCGGTCAATATCGATGGAACCCGTGAAGTGGATTTGACGCCGTTCGATTCGGTTCAGGTACGCTTGATAGACGACTTGATCGATCATCCGACGGACGTGCTAATCGGGATGAACAAGCGCAACCCCCAGATTTTCGATGCTTATCGGTTGAACACCGCCAGCGGCGAGCTACGGATGGAAGCCGAAAATCCCGGCAATATAGTCAGCTGGATGACCGACCACGACGGCAATATCCGTATAGCGACGGCGACGGACGGTGTCAATGTGTCGATACTTTATCGAGACAATTCCGCCGAACCGTTCCGGACGTTGATGCAAACCAATTTCAAAGATTCTTTTTCGCCGTTGTTTTTCACGTTCGACAACAAGAACATCTACGCCACCTCGAATTTGGGCAGGGACAAGATGGCGATCGTCAAATACGATGTAGCCTCGGGAAAGGAAATCGAAGTCATATTCGAGCATCCGGAGGTGGACGTAGAGTCGATGGCTTATTCCCGCAAGAGAAAAGTCTTGACCCAGATCAATTACACCACCTGGAAACCCGAAGAAAAGTTTCTGGATAAGGAAACGGAAATGATTTACGGCGATCTGAGGAAAAGACTCCCCGGCTATGAGGTGGCGGTTACGTTCAACAATAAGGAAGAAGATATACTCATAGTCAGGACTTTCAGCGACCGCACCTTGGGCGCCTACTACTTATACGAAAAAGAGAGCGGCAATTTGACGAAGCTGGCCGAACGCAATCCCTGGCTCAACGAAAACGAGCTGGCTCCGATGAAGCCGATAAGCTACAAGGCGCGCGATGGGCTGTTGATACATGGTTATCTGACCTTGCCGCTGGGAAAGGAACCAAAAAATCTGCCGGTGGTGGTGAATCCTCATGGAGGCCCCTGGTATCGCGACACCTGGGGATTCAATCCCGAAGTGCAATTCTTGGCCAATCGCGGCTATGCGGTTTTGCAGATCAATTTCCGGGGCTCGACCGGATACGGCCGGGAATTTTGGATGAAGTCGTTCAAGCAGTGGGGCGGCGCGATGCAGGATGATATAACCGACGGCGTGAAGTGGTTGATCGCGGAGGGGATCGCCGATCCTAAAAGAATCGCTATTTATGGAGGCAGCTACGGCGGTTACGCCACGCTGGCCGGGCTGGCGTTTTCACCGGAGTTATACGCCTGCGGAGTCGATTACGTAGGGGTATCGAACCTGTTCACGTTCTTGAAAACGATTCCCCCTTACTGGAAACCTTACCTCGACATGATGTATGAAATGGTGGGCAATCCGACCGAGGACAGCGCCCGTTTCGTTGAAAGATCGCCAGTATTTCATGCGGAAAAAATAAAGGCACCGCTTCTGGTGGCCCAGGGGGCAAACGATCCGCGGGTGAAGATCGACGAATCAAATCAGATAGTGGAGGCTTTGAGAAAGCGCGGCGTAGAAGTCGAATATATGGTAAAAGACAATGAAGGCCACGGATTCGCCAACGAAGAAAACCGATTCGATTTTTACGAGGCGATGGAAAAATTCCTGGAAAAACATTTGCAGTAGATATTGAGGCAACGAAGGATCGACGGCCGATGCGGGACTTTCACCGCGTCGGCTTTTCTGTCGCCGGCCGAGGGCGCGGAATCTGCGGTGATCATACATTCCTTGACAATGTCGCTGAATTGCTTCTATCATAGGGAAAAAGGAAAAGGAGAACACCATGAATAATCGCGGGAAATTAATGATTTCGTTGACCATTCTCGGTTTGGCCATCCTTTCCGCATGCGGCGGATCACAAAAAAGCGACGAAATTTTAATCGGCGAATACTCTTCGTTGACCGGCACAACCGCCACCTTCGGTCTATCGACCCATCGCGGCCTGCTTTTGGCCGTGGAAGACGTCAACGGGTCGGGAGGAATCCTCGGAAGACCGATTAAACTTCTCACCGAGGATACCCAATCGAAACCGGAAGAGGCCGCCACCGCGGTAACCAAACTAATCACCCGCGATCGCGTGGTGGCGATTATCGGCGAGGTGTCCTCCTCGCGCAGCCTGGCGGCAGCGCCGATATGCCAACAGAATCGTATCCCCATGGTCAGTCCGGCATCGACCAACCCGGCGGTGACCGAAAAAGGAGATTTCATTTTCCGTGTCTGTTATATCGATCCTTTTCAGGGCGAGGTGATGGCCAGGTTCGCTTTCAATTCGCTTGGACTGCGAAAGGTGGCGCTGCTCAAGGATATTCGCAACGATTACAGTATCGGCCTGGCACAGTTTTTCGAAATCGCATTCAAGCGACTCGGAGGGGAAGTCATGGCCACCCAGGCCTACAGCGAGGGGGACGTCGATTTCAAGGCGCAGCTGACGGCGTTGAAAGCGGCCGATCCTCAGGCGATAATTCTGCCCGGCTACTACACCGAGGCCGCCCTGATAGCAAAGCAAGCCAGGGAATTGAACATGAACATGCCGATTATCGGCGGCGACGGCTGGGATTCGTCGAAACTTATAGAAATCGGCGGGAAAGCGATGGACAATACCTTTTTCAGCACCGCTTATACGGCCGATGATCCCGACACCATGGTTCAGAAATTCGTCGCCAGATATCGCAATTCTTTCGGGGAGACGCCGGATGCCATGGCCGCGCTGGGCTACGATGCCGGGCGGATACTATTCGATGCGATCGAGCGTTGCGGAAACACCCAGCCCGAATGTATCCGCGACGCTTTGGCCAAGACCGAGAATTTCCGGGGGGTGACCGGAACGATCACGATCGGGCCCGATCGCAACGCGCGCAAGCCGGCGGTGATAATTGCGGTCAACGACAATAAAATGAGCCTGCGGGAGATCATTCAGCCCTGATCCTGATCCGATGAGTGAATTTTTCCAACAGGTGATAAACGGGGTGTCGTTGGGGAGTATCTACGCCCTTATCGCCCTGGGTTACACCATGATTTACGGTGTCCTCGGTTTCATCAATTTCGCGCACGGAGACGTATTCATGGTGGGCGCATTCGTCGGGTATTATCTGGGGCCGCTGATAATGCCTCTGACCGGCGAGGCGACGATTCCAGCCGGGCTGGCCGTGATGCTCGCGGCGATGATCGTCTGTTCGGCGCTCGGGGTGACGATCGAAAAGATAGCCTATCGCCCGCTGCGTTCGCGGCCGAAACTGACCATTCTGATAACGGCAATCGGCGTGTCGCTTTTTCTCGAATACGGCGGCCAATTGGTCTTCGGACCCGATCCGAAGTTGTTCCCCGAGTTGATTCCCTCGGCGGCCATAATCGACTCGAGCGATCTGGTGATAAACACCAACTCGATAATAGTCATAACGACCGCCTTGGCGTTAATGCTGATATTGCGATTCATCGTTTTCGGCACGCGCATGGGCACCGCCATAAGAGCGGTCGCATTCAATCATCAAACGGCCGGATTGATGGGGATAAATATCGACAGGGTGATTTCGTTGACATTCGTCTTGGGTTCGAGCCTGGCGGCGGCGGCGGCGATATTATATGCCTCGGTTTATCCGAGTATAAATCCGCTTATGGGGATATTTCCGGGATTGAAGGCGTTTATCGCGGCGGTGCTTGGTGGTATCGGCAATCTGACCGGGGCGGCGATCGGAGGGATGATAATCGGCTTAACGGAGACTTTCGTAACCGGTTACATCTCCCCCGCGTTCAGGGATGCGATAGCATTCGGAATACTGATTCTGATCCTGCTTTTCCGGCCGTCGGGGATACTGCGCAGACATGAAACCGAGAAAGTATAGGCCTCGATTGAAACGATGGGGAAACGGCGGAAGAATTCGCATTTCGGGGTAAGGTAATTGGCCGGTATCGTCTGGAATATGATTCGGGATCACAAACCGAAAGCGGTTTTGATTCTGAGTTTGCCGGTATTCTGGCTGTTGGGAAAGCTACAAGGCAGCATAAGCCCCTACTATTATCAGATCATTATCTACATAGGAATCAATATCATTCTGGCTTCGAGCTTGAACCTGATAAACGGTTTCGCCGGTCAATTTTCGCTGGGACATGCGGGCTTCATGGCGATTGGAGCTTACACTTCGGCTTTGATAACGAGCTTAATCGGCGCCGGAGGCGGATTACCTACGCCGCTTGTTTTTTTACCGGCGCTGGCAGGAGGCGGTGCGGCCGCCTCGGTGTGCGGGCTGTTGGTAGGTATCCCCACGCTTCGATTGAAAGGGGATTATCTGGCCATTACGACTCTCGGCATGGGTGAAATAATCCGAGTGATAATCCAGAATCTCGATTTTCTGGGCGGCGCCCGGGGATTCACCGGAATCGCCAAGATGACCGATTTTTTCTGGGTTTACTCGATCGCGGCGCTGCTGATTTATCTGCTTTATAATTTGCTGCACTCGACATACGGTATCGGCTATTTGGCCGTGCGCGACGACGAGATCGCGGCGGAATCCGCCGGAATAAGCGCCACCAGGATAAAGGTCAGCGCGTTCATTATCGGGGCGTTTTTCGCGGGAATCGCCGGCGGGCTTTATGCTCATTTCGTAACATATATCAATCCGGCGCAATTCGGCTTTTTGCGCTCTTTCGAGATCGTGGTCATGGTGGTGATCGGCGGTATGGGAAGCATAACCGGGGTGATTTTCTCGGCGTTGATTCTCACCATACTTCCGGAGGCATTACGGGCGGTGGCGATGTATCGGATGGTGATTTATGCGCTCTTGCTGGTGGTTATCATGATCGCCCGTCCCGGAGGTTTATTCGCGTTCGGATCCGGGAGGAAAAAAGCGACGGCAAGCGCGGCGAGATAACATGGAAACGCTGCTTTCGATAAAAAAATGCTCCATTCATTTCGGCGGCCTGGCGGCCGTATCGGAGCTCGATCTCGAACTCGAGAGAGGATGTTTAGTAGGCATGATCGGACCGAACGGTGCCGGCAAAACGACCGTTTTCAATTTGATCACGGGAGTCTATAAACCCTCGGCGGGATCGATCGTATTCGAAGGGAAATCGCTTTTGGGGCTGAAAATTCCCCAGATCGCCCGACTGGGGATATCGAGGACCTTCCAGAATATAAGATTGTTCAAATCGCTCACCGTTTACCAAACGGTGCAAGCTGCAATCCATTATCAGGCGGGTTACGGCCTGATGGGGGCGACGATTCAGGGGCCTAAATTCCACAGGTACGAAAAGCGGATCGACGGCGAAATAAAAGAGGCGCTCGATTTTTTTGGCCTTCGCGAGATAATGAACGAACCCGCTCTATCGCTTCCCTATGGCCTGCAGCGAAGAGTGGAATTAGTCAGGGCGATGGTTTCCCGACCGCGCCTGGTATTGCTCGACGAACCGGCGGCGGGAATGAATCAATCCGAGAAAAATCAGTTGATGAATTTGATACGCCGGGCGCGGGGGTTCTATGGCTGCGGAATCTTGTTGATCGAACATGACATGAGCGTGGTGATGGGAATCTGCGAAAGAATCGCCGTGTTGGATTACGGTATCAAAATCGCCGAGGGAAGCCCGCGGGAGATTCAGAATAATCCGGCGGTGCTCGAAGCATATCTCGGCGAAAGAGTCGAAAACTGATGTTGAAATTGAAAAATGTCCGCGTCCGTTACGGAGCGATCGAGGCCTTGAAAGGAATTTCGATCGATGTCCCTCGCAAGAAAATAGTCGCTCTGATTGGGGCCAACGGGGCGGGCAAATCGACCTCGCTACGGGCGATTTCCGGGTTGGTAAAAGTGGCCGAGGGAAGAATCATTTTCGGCGACAAAGATATCACCAATCGCCCGGCGCACGAGATAGTAGCGATGGGGATTTCACATGGTCCCGAGGGGCGGATGATTTTCGCCAATCTATCGGTAAAAGAGAATCTGGCGATGGGCGCTTATCTGCGCAGAGACAAAGGCGAAATCGAAAAAGACATGGAATTCGTGTTTGGCATGTTTCCGCGTCTGAAAGAGCGCCTGAAACAGCCGGGAGGCAAGCTATCGGGCGGAGAACAGCAGATGCTTTGCCTGGGGCGGGCGATGCTTGCCCGTCCGAAACTGCTGCTGCTCGACGAACCGTCGCTGGGAATCGCCCCGATTTTGGTCAAGACCATTTTCCAGAAGATAGTGGAGATCAATTCCCGCCTTGAGGCCACAATTCTGCTGGTGGAACAGAACGCGCATATGGCTTTGAGTATCGCCGATTATGCTTATGTTCTCGAAACCGGACTCATCCGGCTGGAAGGAACAGCCGCCGAGATAGCCATAAACCCGGAAGTGCGTAAAGCCTACCTGGGCGAAGCCTGATTATCGACAAGAGTGCGGCTGCAATCACCGGCAGACGGCCGTAAATACGCGAATAAAATTGCCGCCGAGGATTTTCTCGATATCGGTATCCGAATATCCGCGCCGCATAAGTTCGGCGGTGATGTTGGGCATCATCGAGCAATCGGAAAGCCCCTGCGGTAATCTGTATACACCGTCGAAATCGGAACCCAGGCCGACATGATCGGCGCCGACAAGTTTGACCATATAATCGATATGATCGACCACTAAAGCCACATCGACTTTTATACCGGCCACGGCGGAATCCATCGCCGCGAAAATTCCGGCCATAGCCCGGTGCCGCTCGCGGCGATCGTTTTTATAACGTTCCCTAATCGAATCGATTTCCGCCTTATGAGCCGCGGTGAACGAATCGACGACCTGGCTCCATTGTTGCGAAAGATAGCCGCAAAAGAAATTGACGCCGATGACCCCGCCGGCGGCGGCGATCGCTTTTATCTGATCGTCGGTGAGATTGCGGTCGTGGTCGCAGATACCGCGGGCGCAGGAGTGGGAAGCGATTATCGGATGCCGCGACAGCCGCAAAACCTCGCGCACGGCCGAAGGATGAGCATGAGAGACGTCGATTATCATCCCCAGTTCGTTCATCCTCTCGATGACCCGGCGGCCGAACGGCGTAAGGCCGTCGAAAGAAGGATTCGTGTCGGCCGACGATATACACCAATCGTTCGACGAAGTATGGGTCAATGTCATGCAGCGAACGCCGCGGCGATAGAAGTGATCCAGATTATCGAGATTATTTTCAATTGCCACCCCGTTTTCGATAGCGGGCAACGCCGCCACTTTTCCGCCGGCGATAATGGCGGAAGCCTCCGCGGCGTTTTTGCAGACAGCAATTCGGTCGGCGTTTTTTTCGATCTGGCGGTAAAGCGTATCCAGCATTTCATCGACTCTGGATCTGCAGCTGTCGGCCGGAGTATCGGTGGGAATCCAGCAGGCAAAGACCTGTAAATCAATCCCGCCTTTTTTCAGTTTATCGAGATCGACGTGGCCGACAGAATCGGCTTGGGCAAGTTCGTGACCGCGCAAAAGCCTCAAAGCGGTATCGCAGTGCATATCGGCCACGATCGCCCGCTGGTGGAGGCTGTGCACATTACGCTCGGCGCATGACATAATCGCGAACACTCCAATGGCTATGCCCATCATGGCGGGTTGCAATCGCATCAGGGGGTAATTAGGGGTTAGAAATCGTTTAGACAAGCGAAATTTCAAACGTACGATGTATCATCGTTCGGCTGGCAGCTGAAGCGGAGGCATGATTCGGGCAAGCCAAGACATGGGCACATGATACAGGGCACAATGCTTGACCGCAAGCCGCCGAATTTTAGAGTTGTAAAACGAAGAAAAGCGATTATCTTAATTGTGATATATCGCAGCAAGGCGATCCTTGGGTTGACTTGTCTCAAGCCGTGCCGGCGGGCGCATACATGGAGCGCAAAATGAAAAACATTCCATATAACGACGAAGCCGAAAATGCCGGCAAGGCGACAAAGGGCGATTGGAACGGAGGCGGCATCGATTCGCGTGACCGGCGTAATTTCGATCCGATACTGCTGGAATTCCTATCCGATGTGTTGTGGACCATAAGTCCGGATTTGCGGCTCACGTTCGTAAGCCCTTCGGTCTATAGTTTACTCGGCTATACTTCCGAAGAAGCCTGCGCGATGGAAATCGCGGAACTGCTTTCGCCGGAGTCATACGCGGACGCCTTGCGAGAACTCGAGAACGAGAAAAGCCGCTCTTTTGCGGACGGCCCGGCGCAAAATACGATCAGGACTCTCGAGTATAAGTTGAAGCATAAGCGCGGGCATCTGGTGGAATGTGAAATAAAGTTGACTATAATCAGGGAACCCGACGGAACGATAAAGGAGATCGCAGGGGTGACCCGCGACCTAACCCGGCGCAAGGAGCTGGAAAAATCCCACCACGCATTTCAGGAAAAACTGGGGCGGATATTCAATAATCTGCCGATTTTAATCATGGCGTTCGATCGGGAGGAATACATAATCGCCTGGAACGAAGCCTGTCATCGAATAACCGGTTATGCGGCCGACGAAATAATCGGCAATAAAGGAGCGTTGAGGATGCTCTTTGTCGAAGCCGATCATCGAGAACAGGTGCTGAGAGGAAAATGCGGCGAGGATCACGCTTATCGGGTGGGGTATTGCCCGATCAGCAAGAAGGACGGTTCGAAAAGAGTTATCGAGTGGTGGAATATCTCGGGTTTTCAACAAATACCGGGCTGGGCCAACTGGATTGTGGGAATCGACGCCACCGAGCGTATCGCGGCGGAGCGAAGTTTGCGGGAAAGCGAAGAAAGATTGCGGGCGCATTACAAGGCTTTCCCGATGGCGACTTATACTTGGCAGTTCAAGTGTGATGATTTTTATCTTATCGATTTCAATGATGCCGCGGTGAACATCACCGAGGGAAAAATCTCCGATTATCTGGGAATTTCCTTAAACGAGTTATACCGCGATTCGCCCAATATAGTGGCCGATCTGTGGGAATGTTACAATAAGAAATCGCCGGTAAAACGCGAATACGAACACCGCTATAAATCGACTGGAAAGGTAAAGGACTTGGCGGTCACGTATGTTTACGCGCCGGAGGATATGGTCGTCGTTTATACCGACGATATCACCCGGCAGAAGCAGGGAGTGCGGGCGATCACCGAATCCGAACATCGTTATAACATGTTATTCAATTCGGTGCTCGAAGGGCTCGGCGTAGTCGATGACCGCGAAGTGATAAGCTTTTGCAACCCCGCATTCGCCGGAATTTTCGAGGAAAACAGCCCCGAGGCAATGGTGGGAAAATCGCTGATGGAATATCTGGACGAAGACCAATTCGAATTGATAAGACAGCAAACGGCGGTGCGTCGAAAAGGGATCAATTCACAATACGAATTATCGATAAAGACGGCTAAGGGCAACCGCAAGACCATTCTGGTATCCGCCTCGCCGAGGATCGCCTCCGACGGCCGTTATGCCGGCGCTTTCGGCGCGATTCTCGACATCACCGGTTTGGTGAAGGGCAGGATTATCGGTCAGGCGCGATTGAATCTATTGAATAATCTGCGTTCCGCCAAGACTATCGATGATTGTCTCGAGTTGGGTTGTCGGGCGATCTACGAGGGCCGACAATTTCGCCGCGCCGTGATGACATTCCATAACGAAAAGCGGGAAATTACGAATTTGGGCCAAGTCGGGCTCGATAAGGAGGTCGTGGAAAGGGCAAGGAGAGCACCGGCGCCCGATCTTTCTATTTCGAAAGCGATAACCGATGCACGTTTCAAGATAAGCCGATCATACTTCATTCCTGAGGAGGCCGGTTTCGACTTCAAGGCAACGGGCAGGTTCATACCGCAGGCGGTAAATCCGGCAGGCAAAGAGAATTCATGGCGTTCCGGTGATGAATTCTTTTCGCCGATACTCGACGACAGCGGACATATCGAGGGGTGGCTTTCGGTGGATGATCCATTCGACGGGACTCGTCCCGATCGGGCGGCGGCCGAATTTCTCGAGGAAGTGATCGATATAGTCTGCAAGAAAACACGTGAGATTATCAGCAGGGAAAGATTGGCGAGAGAACACGAGGCGCTGATAGAGGCCAATATAGCCTTGAAAGAGGTGCTGTCGTTTATCGAGAAAGAAAAGAAGGAAATTAAAAAGCAGCTCGCCGACGATATCGATCGGGTATTGCTGCCCACGCTGAAAAGGATTTTGAACAACGACGGCAGCGTAAACATGGCCAATTACAAGCTGCTCCAGAATCAATTGCAGGAGATGGCCTCTTCGGCGGGCGGCGTGGGCAGATTATATTCGAAATTGACTCCGCGCGAGGCGGAAATCTGCAGCCTGATCAAGAGCGGTTATACATCCAAAGAGATCAGCCGTTCGCTGTCGCTGACGCTGGGAACGGTCAGTAAACATCGGGAAATGATCCGCAAGAAACTCGGTATCGCGAATAAGGGTACGAACCTCATTCAGTTTTTAAAAAACAACTAAGCCGAATTTCATGCTTGAGTAGTCCGGACGCATCTGTCGCGCCGAAATCAACGGACGAGAATCGGCATCCCCATCAAAGGCCATACGACCAGAATGAAAAGAGCAAGTACCCCGGTCAAAATAATGCTGGCGGGGATACCGGTGAACAAGAACTCGCCGGAGGTGAATTGCCTGCTTTCGTAGGCGATGGCGTTGGGGGCTGCTCCAACCAACAGCAAGAAGGGCATTCCAGCCGTGGCCAGGGCTGAATAGAATACGACTTCCGGGGCAACTCCCAGATATTGGGCGATTACCAGAGCTACGGGCAGGCTGATCGCTATGGCCGCCACGTTCATGATAAAGTTGGTCATCAGCATAACGAAGACCGCGATTCCGAGGACGAAAACCAGCCAGTGCGCATTCTGGAACAGCACGAGCCAATTCACCGCGAGCCAACTGGCGGCACCGGTCTGCCACAGACAGAAACCGATGCTCATGGCGCCGCCGAAAAGAAGCGCGATATTCCAAGGCAATTCTTCGAGATCCTTAATGTCGAGAATTCCGAAAAGGTAAAATAAAACCGTAGATAACAGAATGATGGCGCTCTTATCGAGCGGGGCGAGCGCGGGTATAAACGACCTGAGCGCGAGAATCGAGATCGCCCCGAAGACGATCAAGAGCGAGATTTTTTCATTTCTTGACATCGGCCCCAGCCTGTCGTTAAGCATCGCCACCCTTTCCCTTAAGCCTTCGATTTTCGCCTTCTCGGGTTTATAAATCAATCTCAGCAAGACCCATATCAGAACCACCATGACCCAGCCGAGCGGCAACATGAAGTATGTCAATTCGAAAAACGAAATTTCCCTTCCTGCCATGTCTTTGAAGAATCCGATGGCGACGGGGGCACGCGCGGCACCCAACAAAGTTACAATACTTCCCGCGCCGGCCACATAAGCCATGCCGATAAAAAGGCCCTTGCCGAATTTCGAGGGTTTTCCGGTTTCATCATAAAGTCCATAAACCGCCATTAAAAGCGGGAAAATGGTCGCGGCCACTGCAGTGTGAGCCATGATGAGCGTAAGCAGAGCGGTCATTGCGATACAGCCGAATGAGATCATGCTGGTTCGCTCTCCGACCATCAACAGCATGCGATAAGCCATACGTTGAGTAAGACCGGTCTTGGTGAAGACTCTTCCGATAACCAGGGCGCCGAAGATGAACCAAACCGAAGGGTCCATGAAATCGGTGAATGCGGCCTTGGCGGGTCGGATCAGAAACAGCGCCTGAATGACGCCGATGGCGATTCCGGTGACACCGATCGGAATGACTTCGAACACCCACCAAGTTCCCGCCAGGAGAAACAGGGCGATCGCCGCTTTCCCCTCGCGCATAAGGGCGAAATGTTTTCCTGCGGGATCGACCGCATTGGGCATGGGCGGCGCCAGATAGACAACGGCGAATAAAAAGAGGCCGAGAAGGATAAAAATCAGGCGATTCCAGTTGAATCGTTCGGATTGCGGTGCAAGATAGACTTCGCTTGGAAGCGGCGGCAAATCACCTTTGCCGGACATTTTCTGTCCGGTTTTTTTCTTTTTCCCAAACACCATTCAATTCCTTAACTTCGCTATAGACGTCATCACATAAGCAACTTGGCGACTTCATGGAAAACATCGACCGATCGTACCACACCGACGATGCGTTTGTCTTTGACAACCGGGATCAGGCTCAGATTTTTATCCACCATGTTATAGATGATTTTCAGAATATGGTCGTCGTGTTCGACGGTGGCGGTTATGGGCAGCATTATGTCGCTGACCGGTCGTTCGGCGCGCTCTTTCAGGCCGTGAATCCATTTTTCGGAGAAGATCTCCAGTAGGTTGGGATCGGTCTTGACCCCGAAAGCATGTCCTTTCGATTCGGCCGAGCCGGTATCCAAAAATTCGGCCTCGAGGCCTCTGAGGATATCGCGGCGGCGCGCCATCCCCAAAAGTTGGTATTTCTCGTCGAAAATCAAGACGACCCGGGGAAGAGATTTTTTTCCGCCGATATCGATTTCGGATTTTTCCATCTCCACTATAGCGCGCCGCAGGGTGTACCAATAAGGAATATGGGGGTACTTATCCAGCGGTATCATTATGTCGGCTGCAGTTAGTTTTTCCATCGGTCTCTCCTTGATCAAAAAGCGCGAATGCGGCCGATTACAAGAGATCGCCGAGCTCGCGACAGTTACGGTTCATTTTGCAGACGATTTAGGCCGGTGGTCCATGGTCGTTCATTTCCTATCCGGTTTCAGGCCGAGTTTTTCGAGAATCTCATCTCGATACCACTCGGCGACGGCGTCGTTGGAGAGGGCCATATCAAGCTGCTTGGTCATCATTATTAACTTGCCCAGCAGGAAAAGAGTGTGCAGGGTTACGGTTTCCTCGGCTCCGTCGAAACTCGAATCGAGAAAATCGCCGCGGCTCTTATTTTCGAAACCGAGCCTGCCCAATATGTATTCGATCAGCTTGACCCGTCTGATTCGCCTGTCGAGCGCGGCGCCGCCGTCTTTGTATTGCATCCTGATATGATTTTTGTTTGGGATTTGCGTGCACATGGTTTCGATAGTGGTCAAGTGGTAACCCATCCTCAACCCGAGCAACATATATTCTTTTCCCACTATTGCAAAGCTTTTTTCGGAATACTCGCTGTTTTCCAGGCCGGCGACCGAGGTCGAGATCAATTCATCGTTTGGGGACCGTTTGGCCGGACTGACGGGATGCGGCCAGCCCACGGTCAGGATGCCGTTCCATAAAGCCTGCATCGGCTTCGAACCGATGACCCGGTCGTCGATCTCGGCGGGCTGCTCCGGCGTTCCAGTGATTTCCCGATCGATATAGATGATGCTGATCTGGAGGGGAATATGGCTTTTCAGATTCGCGCTGATCCTCTCCCGGCCGTGCAGGTTCTGAGCTCCTGCGAATATCTCCTCGATTCCTTTTTGATGAACGAATCGGATTATGTCATGAAACGTTTTTATGTTGTCCGTATTGAAATCGGGATCGTTCGGGTGCAGCATATTAAGCGGGGAAATGAATTTCATTATATTGCGAAGCAGGATAACGCTGTCGGAACCGTCGAACAGGCCGCGGCTCGTTTGCTTTTCTTTGAGCGTTTCCGGGCAAGGCCCGGAATACACCATCCGGCTGCCGGCGTCGACCGTGATCGTTTCGTTGGGTTTGAATCCGTCGAAAGATTCGATTCCGCCGAGAGTGGGAATTCGGTATTCCCGTGTCAGAGTCGCCATATGACTGGCCACGCTGGCGAAACGGGTTATCAGAGCGTTCGCGTTTTTGAAAACGCTGACCAGCCCCGGGAAAGGATTGGCGGCCACAAGCACCGCTCCGTGGGGCATTTTTTCCAGATCGGCCACCGACGATGCGAAAAAAACCGGGCCGCATCCGATACCCCGGCAGATGGTCGTCCCCCCTTTGACGATAATTTTGCGATCGGATAAATCCGGCAACGCGGGCTCGTCCGGCTGAAAGGAAAGTCGGAGCGGCCGGGTTTGCAGAAAGTATATTTCCCCCGACTTATCGATGGCCCATTCGATGTCCTGGGGGCATTTATAATGATCCTCGATCCTAAGGGCAAAGTCCGCCAGGCGCGCTATTTCCTCGGCGTTGATGGAGGGCGATTCGGCTTGTTCCTTATCGGCAACACGTTCTTCTATACCGCCTTCGGGGGACAAGGTCAGATATTTGTTTTTCGTCGAGATCCTCGTTTCTTTAATCGAACGGTCCAACCTGGAAACGCGAAAACAATCGGGTGTGATGAGACCGTCCACCAGCAGTTTGCCCAATCCGTTGATCGAGTTTATCAACAGGCAATCGGCGCTCGGACTGATCGGATCCCGGGTATAAATCACGCCTGCCGCTTTGGCGTCGATCGTCACCACGCAACAGATGGCCATGGCCATGTCGAGTTCGGACAAGGAGTGGCTGAGGCAGTAGTAGATCGCCCGCGGACTGAATTTGCTGGCGATGATTTTCTTATAACAATCGACGATTTCCTCGTGGCCGGCGTTAAGAAACGTGGCATATTGACCGGCGAAACTGAAAAACGAATCCTCACCGGTGGCGCTCGAACGAATGGCCAATCTCGCTCCCGGATGCCGATTGAGCAGCCTAGCGCTGCCGACGAGTATCGCCTCGTGGAGGTCGCTCGGCAGCGGTGCGGATACGATCAGGTCGGTTATTTCGGCGCTGGTTCGTTCGAGTTCGGAGAACGACCTCAGGTTAAGCTTGCCTAACATCGACGCTATTTTATCGCCGAGATTGTTGGCATCCATGAAATACTTGTAGGCCCAGGCGGAAATGGCGAACCCATCGGGTGCGGGCAACCCTATCCGCGAACGGATTTCGCCGAGTTGAGCCATCTTGTTGCCGACGCTGCCGGAGCGGAAGCGATCGATATCGGTCATTTCGATCACATAATCGTCGGCCTCGATAGTTTGAATCGACGGCAGAAGAGTTTCGATTTCCGATTCGATAAGGCGAAGGCGATTCCACAGCGGTGAGTATTTTTCCCCCCCGATGGAGATCAACAGGTCGATCATCTCCACGAGTCCGCTGCGGATCGAGGATATCGAATTGCGAACGTAATTGAGATCGAAATGGGCATTCCCCTGTGCCCTTTCCTCCATTTCGGTCATGGTCTTCAGGACCTGGTAGTTTTTTTCGAGCAGACTGATGAATTGCTGGAAGTTTCCCTGGAATTTTTTAAGTAAAAAAGCTGGATCTTGTCGGCTTTCGCGTTTCGAATGATCAAACCATTGAAGCATCTATACCATTCCTTGACCCAACACCAATTTAATCAAAAAATATAGCCTAAAACGAACAATGCAGTCAAGATCAATGCGCTCGGGCGGCGATCAGAAAAGCTAACGGCGGGTGATTTATCCACTATCGCAAGCTGTTGCAAAAAATATAATTGCGCAGGATACCGCAAAGCGAATCGGATTTGAAAGCGGTGCCGGCAAGGTTGTCTTGCAACGAAAATCAAAACCGGACGATCATGTGAATGAAATCACATAAAATCTTGAAACAACAAGCGAAATATTACTTGAATTGCATAAAATACATATATATATTTTGTCGATAAGTTTAAGGGTCGATTCAATACTCAGACCCGATTTTTATGGAAAACTTAGAGAAATTTTTCTCAATCTCGGATAGAATATCATCTACTGAACAATATATTTTATGGAAATCGATCGCCTGCGATCAATCGGAACTGCGGCCATCGGGCGCGGCGAAAATATCAGCCGTTTCGCTTATGCAATCGAACGCAAGCCGGAAACCGGCGAAAGGGCAAGGGAGTAAGTGAATGAATTGGTTACAATTCGTGTTCTACTTTGCGGTGATTGTTTTGGTGGTAGGATGTCTTATTAGAGCGATCCGGATCGCCAGAATGCCTTTGCACGTGAGATGGGAGCTCTATCCTATTCCCCACGAAAAGGGCAAGGAACATTACGGCGGTTCGTATTTCGAGGAGATAAACTGGTGGACCAAGCCCCGTCAGATCGCCGTGGGAAGCGAAATAGCGGAAATGGGGCGCGAGATTTTGGCGATTCAATCGCTGTATCGCAATAATCGCAAGCTCTGGTATTTTTCGTTTCCGTTTCATTTCGGTCTTTATTTGCTGACGGCTACGATCTTTTTGTTGCTTATCGGAGGGGTCCTGCAGACCATGGGAATCGAGATTTCCGGCGCATCGGAAAGCACCTGGGGAAGGTTGCTTAACGGTTTCACGATCATTACGGGGGTGGCAGGCTGGGTATTGGGTGCGATCGGCGCGTTCGGATTGTTTTTAAGTCGCATCTTTCGAGCGGAGCTGAGGAAATTTTCGGTAAGAGCGGATTATTTCAACTTGCTGCTTTTATTGGCGATTTTCGTCACCGGATTTTTGTCGTGGCTTACGGCCGATTCATCGCTGGGGCATCTGCGTTCTTTCGCCGGCGGCATGATTACTTTGAAAGCCACGCCCTCTTTGCCGACGATCACCCAACTTCACCTGATATTGACGACCTTGTTTTTCGTTTATCTGCCGTTCACCCACATGACTCACTTTATCGGCAAGTATTTCACTTATCACACCGTCAGATGGGAAGACGAACCTAATATTAGAGGCAGTAAAATAGAAGCGGAGGTCACCCGGGCGCTCGGCTATAAATTGACTTGGGCGGCCCCGCATATAGGGCAAAACAAGACCTGGGCGCAGGCGGCCACCGAAGCCGCAGGTCAGGACAAAAAGGACAACGGGAAATGAAAGACAACAGGAATATCACACCGAAGGACATGAATAGTCCGGTGGAGCAATTGGTCGAACTCGATCCGGCCGGATTCATCCCGCTTCCTCCCCCCTATAACAAGCTCGAGCTCGAGCCGAAGATCAAAAAATTATCCGCAGACCAGATGAGCAAATACGAATGCGGTCTGGATGGCGTGTCGGCTGTGTTGCTGCCCAAACCGAAAGACGAAAACGAGAAACGGCAGCTGGTAGAGAAATTCCTTTCGGGTTTGTCCAAGCTGTTTTCCAAAGAGAACAACTGGACGTTTTTACAGCCGCTGCTTTTGACAGTCGAGTATTGCGCGCGCTGTCAGACCTGTTCGCAGGCCTGCCCGATATTTCAACAATCCGGAGAGATAGAAATCTATAGACCCACATTCAGGGCGCAGATTTTAAGGCAGCTTTACAAGCGGTATGTCAAACAAGGCGGTGCATTTCTTTCCCGATTGAGCGGAGATTATATCGAGGCATCGTGGGAAATGATCGCTCGATTGATCGAGCTGTCGTATCGCTGCACGCTATGTCGCCGTTGCGCCCAGACCTGCCCGATAGGCGCCGACAACGGCTTGGTTACTCATGAACTGCGCAAAATATTCAGCCAGGAGATGGGGATAGCGCCGAAGCAGGTACACGAGTTGGGAACGGTTCAGCATCTCGACAAAGGATCATCGACCGGCATGACGCCAGTGGCGTTCAAAGACAATATCGAATTCATGGAAGACGAGATTCGCGAAAAAACCGGCATGGATTTCAAGTGGCCGATAGATAAAGAGGGAGCGGAGCTGCTTTTAATCCACAATGCCGGCGAACTTCTCGCCTGGCCGGAGAATCCGGAGGCTTTCGCCATAATTTTGGAGGCCGCCGGTATAAGCTACACTTTGTCGAGCGATCTTTTGGGTTACGACGGTGTCAATTACGGCGTCTGGTATGACGATGTGCAGTTTTCGAGAGTGGCGATCCGGCACGCCCAAGTGGCCAAGAAGCTGGGAGTCAAAAAGATCGTGATAGGTGAATGCGGCCATTCGCACAAGGCGATGACGGTGGTCGCCGACAGAGTATTCGCCGGCGATTTGAATATCCCCCGCGAAAGCTCGCTGACCTTGTTGAGAGATATCGTTTTGAGCGGCAAATTGAAACTCGATCCGCAGCGGAACGCCGATTTTCACGTCACCTTACACGACCCCTGCAACGTGGTCCGCTTGATGGGAATCGTGGAGCCGCAAAGAGAGATACTGCGGGCGATTTGCCCCAATTTCAGGGAGATGACGCCGCATGGAGTATATAATTATTGCTGCGGCGGCGGCAGCGGATTTGCGATCATGCCCAATTCCAATTTCCCGGACTGGCGGCACAGCGTTGCGGGAAGGGCGAAGTTGAAGCAAGTTTTGGATGTGTTCCAGGATATAATCGGCCCCGAGCATAAAAAATACGTTTGTGCGCCGTGCTCAAATTGCAAAGGACAGATTCGTGAGTTGTTCTCCGCATACGGGGTGTTCGAAAAGTGCAACATCTTATACGGCGGGCTGGTGGAATTGATAGTCAACGCCATGACCGATATAAAGGAGCCGTTCCTCACCTGGGAATGGCATTAAACCGAATAGGAAATCTTTTATCAAAGCAATCTCAAGGAAAGGACTCAAATATGTCAACCAAAGAAGTGCAACAGCAAATTCTTGACAACATGAAACGCTGGCAGAAAATCGAGAACGCCTCGATAGCCTCGACCGGCAACATTATCGAAAAAACGGACAACCCGATCGTCAGGTTAATCATGGAAATTATCCAGCGGGATTCGCAGATGCATTACCGAGTGCAGGAGTTCATCGCCTCGACGCTTGAGGGCAAGGCGGTGGCGCTTTCTCCCGACGAAGTCGCCAAAGTATGGAGCATGATCGCGCATCATATCGAACTCGAAAGCCAGACGATCAAGCTCGCCGAGGAAGCCCTATCCGCACTGCGCGGTAAAAAGATGCTGGTTCAGGAATATCTTCTGGATTACCTATTGATCGACGAAAGAAAGCACAGCGAGATTTTGAAAAATCTCGAGCAGATCAAGAAGGGGATGTATCCCTACGCTTGATTTCGAATGTGCGGCCTTACTTGTGAAGCGGTGGAAAAGCGTTTTCGGAATAGGCCTGCGGTGAAAAGGCGACGGGGTTTCGTGGAATCGGTGTATGAGCGTTCGAAAGAAATCGGCCAAACCCAAATATCTTTATTTCAAGTCGAAGAGGTATCCGATCGATGCGCAAGGTTATCTGATCGACCCCTCCAAATGGGATGAGGATTTCGCCAGAGCCCTTGCGCCGGCGGTTAAAATCACGGTCGGTTTGACGGACAGCCATTGGAAAGTGATCCACTTTATCCGGAATTCATTCGCCACGATGAACAGCTGCCCGCTGGTATATGTCGCCTGCAAAAAAAACAATCTCGGTCTGGGGGAACTGCAGCAATTATTTCCCACCGGTTATTTGCGCGGAGCCTGCAGGCTGGCCGGCATCACTTATCGGGAAGCCTATATTCAACATTTCTGGCTGAAAGAAAACTACAAACGTTTCGAATCGGAATACGATTCCAAAACTTATCGGATCGATTCCCGGGGATTTTTGGTCAACCCGAAAGATTGGGACGAGGTGTTCGCGGTCAACCGCGCTTATGAGATGAAAGTCCCTCTCACCAAGGAACATTGGAAAGTGATAACCTACTTAAGGCAGAAATACGCCGAAAATAAAACCGTGCCGACGATTTATGAAACGTGTAAGGATAATAAGATCGATTTGGCGGATATGGAAAGGTTGTTCCCCGACGGTTATCATAGAGGTGCGGTGAAAATAGCGGGATTGCGGGTCAGATAGCAAGGGCCGATGGCGTTATCTAATCACCTAACTTAGAACCGCCGGAAATCATGAATTCCCCGACTTTATCTTTGAAATTATTTCATCTTTTATTTTCATGGTTTTTTCGCCGAATAGAGCGAATTTCAGCCAACGGTATCCGAATTTCAGCAGCTCGACGTCATTGTCTTTGATGGTGGTTTGGGTCTCCGTGTCGATATCGAACTTTTCCAGAAAACTGCTGCCGAAAACGAATTCCCGGAATTGGTCGAGATTGTAGCAAGTCAGGAAAAACATTTCTATTTTGGCCGGAGTGAGGTTGTTTCCTTCTTTTTGGAAAAAATCATGAAGGGTAAGCTCTTTATGATATTTACCCATCTCGTCGTATTCGGCGATTCCCTGTTCGTCGATCCATTCAGCCACGCTTAAACGGCGATTTTCCTCGAATCCCCGACAGATATCCTCCTGCAATAAGAAATAAAACTCATCGTCCGCTATTCCGCTGTTTTCTTTCGGCGAGGCAAGACCCAAAGGATACATGCGGCAGGCCCAGGGTCGATCGGCATATACTCGGCAGCCATCCGGGCCGACGAAGGGACAGCTCTTGCGTTCGTCATCCTCCATTTTCAACATCACGATAGGATATTTCAGCTTTTCGTCGAAAGGAGAGATCGTATAGTCCGAAAGGAACTTTTCGGAGGAGATGCCCAAATTATGTTTCAACCTCAGGATATCGTAAGGGGTCAGAAAGATATTGACATCGGCGCAGCAAACGTTGAAACAGCTGACCCCGGGATGGCATTTGAAAGAAAACTCGTTTGCGCGATTCAATCTCGGATACTCGGCGAGTATCGTTTTTTTCAGTTTTTCGATTTCTTCCATGTTCTATCCATTTATTTGATGATTCCGTCTTTCAATGCCTCGGGCGACCAGACGGGCAGCGGCCCCTCCTCCCCGTTGGCCGGATTATAGCGGTGACGGTAAGAGGCATGTTGTTGAAATTGATTCTTCATCCACTCCCAGCCGCGGACATAATAAGGGCATTCGTCGTTGAAACATACGTACTGGGGGTTTTGACCCCAAGATGATTCAATGGGCGGCATCCATTTGTTCAACGATTTTCCGCAGTGCGGGCAATTCAATTTGCTATCGTTCGTCATCATCTTCCTCCGGTATCGGCCCTAAATCAAGGCATCGTAATTTAAGTCCGGGGCGATCGTAAACAATATAGTCAATCGGCGGTCAAAGTCAATCATCGGTCTTGAAACCGATTCGAAAAAACACCGAACATCGCCTTTCAGGCCCACCTAAGACAATCGGGAATCGCCGCTCATTTCAGCCAAAGGCATTTCCGCCAACCGGCGATTCGGCCTCCGATGAAGGTCCGCCTAAAAATCAAGAATCCTCCGGCATCCACCGGAGGATTCTCCATTCACCAAGGGAATGATTCCCTTCCAAGCACCGTAAATCTAACCGCCAAGCAACTCGTGTTCTTGTGGCTGGGGATAGATATGAAGCATCGGCCGTTTGATCATTTCCCAGCTCTTTTTGTTGCGGTCCCAGCGGCAGTTGGCGAAGCAATGCCAGTTTTTCTCGTCCATGGTGGGGAAATCGGCGCGGCGGTAATAGCCCGGCCATCTTGTTTCCTCGCGGAACTGAATGGTGCGAGCGTGAGCTTCCGCCTGCCACATCCTCTGGACGTTTTCCCAGCAACGCATGAGTTCGTGAAGGTCTTTGGCCGCCAGTTTTTCGCTGTCTTCCTTGAGATAGCCGATCAATTCGAGCGCCCGATCGAGGCAAGCCTTATTGGTGGAGAACTGAGCCGAGACGCCGCCAACATATTCATCCATTATTTTTTGCAGGCGGAACATGAACATCTTCGGCCGGATGTAATTGGGGTTGATATCGGGATCGGTGGTGGCGCCTTTGAATTTTTCGAAATTCTCCAGCGGCTTGTAAACCGCGGCCTTCAATGCTTCGACCTCAGCGTCGTTGATTTTGGGCAGGGTGTTGTTTTCGACGATGAACTTGATTGCCGCTTTGCCCACGATTCTGCCCTCGGCATGCGAACCGGAGGAAAATTTATGCGACGAGGCACCCGAAGCATCGCCGGCGCAGAACATACCCTTGACGGTGGACATGTGGCTGTAGCCCCAGAAGTATTCCTTCTTGGTTTCGGGAGTCTGGAGATCCTCGGGACCGCTGACCCAGGCGCCGGATGCGCCGGAATGGGAACCGATGAAATACGGTTCGGCGGCGGCGATTTCGGATGACTTCACCTCGGGCTCGACATTGGTTGAAGCCCAGAGGATCGCCTGCGAAATGGTCATGTCGAGGAAGTCTTCCCAAGCTTCGGCTTCCAGCTCTTTGAGTTTTTTCTTGGCTTCTTTTTCATCGCCGGCAGCCTTGGCTATCTTGTTGATCGCTTCTTCGGTGCGCATGTAGATCGGGCCTTTGCCTTCCATGGTATCCATCATGCCGAGCCAATTGCGCAGGTTGGCCGGGATAGGTTTCACCAGGCCGTAAGGTTTCCATCTTTGCAATTCGTCAACCCGCTCGACCATATAGTCGCCGCCCATTGCATTGGTCGCTCTCGACTTGAAGAGCAGGAACCAGGCACCGACCGGTCCGTATGCGTCTTTGAAACGAACGGGGATGAAGCGGACTTCCTGGCTGGTCATTTCGGCGCCGGCTTTGATGGTGAAGTAAGCGCTCGAACCCGAATTCCAGGGTGGATACCAGGCGCGCCCGAGACCCTCGCCGGTGCTGCGTGGTTTGAACACATGCACGGCGCCGCCCATGGCCACTATTGTCGCCTTGGCATTGAACACGTAGAATTTGTTTTCGCGGACACTGAAACCGATGGCGCCGGCAATGCGATCGCCATCCAACAGCGGTTCGGTGATGAAGATGCGTTCGAAATACTGGCCGCCGGCTTGGGCAAGCGCGTTTTTGGCCGCCTCGGCGATAACGACCTTGTAGGATTCGCCGTTGATCATCAACTGCCAACGTCCTTCATGGACATAGCCGCCTTTTTCGTCTTTCCAGATCGGCAGACCCCATTTTTCGAAGAGGTGGACGGTCGAATCGACGTGGCGGGCGATATTGGCGACGAGGTCTTCCCTGACTACGCCCATCAAGTCCATACGCACGTAATCCACGTAATCCTTGACCGTATTTTTGCCCTCGTGGAGGCCGACATATTGATTGAGCGCCGACAAGCCCATGGCGACTGCGCCGGAACGATCCATGGCCGCCTTGTCGACAAGCGTTACTTTCAAGCCCTTTTTCTTGGCCCAGTATGAGGCCTCGACCGCAGCGCCGCATGCCGCCATGCCACCACCAAGAATAAGCAGATCTGTCGTTACTTTTACGGTTTCAAATTTTTGAGACATATTCAGCTTCCTCCGACTTATTACTTAATGGTGTAAACTTCGTTGGTTCTCAGCGCCTCGGGCTCTTGGGCCAGGACTTGGCTGTTCAGATCGTCGTGAGCGGTGGCAAAGCCGCCGTCCGGTTTGGCCTGACCCTCCGGAGTAGTGCGAATCGGGAATTTGAATCTTTTCAGCATTCCGTTGCGGAACTTGACGGTCCACATGATCGAATCGCTGCTTCTCATGGGGGTGACACTGGCACCCAACGGCACGAAATCGGCATAGCCGCGGATTTCGATCGCCTGGACGGGGCAGATCTTCACGCAGCTATAGCACTCCCAGCACATTTCCGGCTCTTGATTGTAGGCTTTCATTTTTTCTTTGTTAAGCACCATCAAGTCATTCGGACAAATATACTGGCAGGCCGTTTTATCGAGCGCCTTGCAACCATCACATTTGTCGAAAATCACATAACTCGGCATTCAAACCTCCTGTATCGTTTAAGCTATCGATTTATTTTCTCTTCGTATCCGCTTCTCCGGTGGCATGGCCGTGAAGTTTGATTTCGACTTTTTCGGTCAGCCCGGCATAATATTCGCGGAGGATATCCAGCACTTCCTTGCGGCTGAATTCGGGCGGAATGTCGCCGCCCTCGGATAGGCCTTTTCTCAGCGCGGTGCCGCTCAAAAGCAGCCGATCTTCTTTGCCGTGCGGGCAGGTTTTCATCGAAGCCATTCCGCCGCATTTGTAGCACCAGAAAGTCCAGTCGATCGGGAGCATTTTGCATTCGAGAGCGCCGTCCCAGAGCTGGTAGAATATCTCTTGGGCATCGAATGGGCCGTAATAATTGCCGACGCCGGCATGATCGCGGCCGATAATCATGTGAGTGCAGCCGAAATTCTGTCTGAAAACGGCATGAAGCAATCCCTCGCGCGGACCGGCGTAACGCATATCCAGCGGGTAACCGCCGCAAACCACGCGTTCTTTAACGAAGTAAAGATTTACGAGGGTATCTATGCATTTGACCCTGACATCCGCCGGTATATCGCCCGGTTTCAGTTTGCCGACCAGTTGGTGAATGTAAAGGCCGTCGGAAACCTCGATGGCGATTTTGGCGAGGTATTCATGGGAGCGATGCATCGGATTGCGGAGCTGGAGGGCGGCGATGGTTTTCCATCCCTTTTCCTCGAAGATTTTCCGGCTTTCGGCCGGTCTTTGGTAGATACCGGCGAACTCGGTGGGGAAATAGCTTTCAGATAGAACTTTCACCGGTCCGGCGATATTCCATTCTTTCTGCTCGGCCACCATCTTCACGCCCGGATGTTCGGGATCGTTGGTGCGGAAGACGTTTTTGCACTCGAAGTCCTTATCGATTTTGTAGGATTCGGTGACTTTCATGGTGCCCATGATTTCCTTGGTTTCTTCGGAAATCAGGCAGATTTCGGTTCCGGGACTGATTTTTTCCGAATGGGACATGGTAATCGGGATCGGCCAGAAAATGCCGTTGGTCATTTTCATGTCTTGGCAGACGCCTTTCCAGTCGTCATATCCCATGAAGCCATCGAGAGGGGTGAAACCGCCGATACCGAGCATTATCAGATCACCGGTTTCCCGCGAGGTGATGGTTACTTTCGGCAGTTTTTGCGCTTTTTTAAGTTCATCCTCTCTGGCCTTGCCCTCGAGCAGAAGCGTTTTCAGCGTCTTGCTTCCGTGAGGGGATATTAATTTTGTTTTTTGCATAGGCCTTCCTGTCACCTTTTAGTTGTTTCGATTAATATCGATGGAATAAATTCGATTGATCGAGCAAGCGGATCGGCGTGAAAACCGGGGAAAAGAAAGATTGAGCGGCCAATATTCTTGTTATTTTTTTCACAATGTATCACCAAAAAAATCCAGCTCGGCGCCGATTTCCCCAAAATTTCATTTCTTGGGGGAAATGTATTTTTTTTCACAAAGCCTGTCAAGAAAAAAAATGAATCTCCTAATATGATATAAGTTGACCATGATCGGGATAAAAAATCGGATTATTGCTTGACATATGAAATTAGCGATTGTTAATTTGAAGCGGCTATGGAAAATCTGCAGAACCTTACGGTGATTTTTTTGCCCGGTATTGTTAATTATTTCACAAATTGCGGTATAGTCTTCGGGTTTGGAGAATACCAGCATTTGTTGCGGGAATAAGGGTTTAAGGAGAATTATATGACCCAAATTATCCATGAAAATCAACTAAAATCAGGCTCAACAATCAACACCGACGCGTTGATAGTCGGGGGCGGCATTGCGGGGATCACCGCGGCGATCGAGTTGGCGGAGACGTTTCATCACGCGCTGTTGATCGAATCGCAGCCCTCGCTGGGCGGTCGGGTTGCCGCCACCAATCAGTACTTTCCGAAAATGTGCCCCCCCACCTGCGGATTGGAGATCAATCTGAAAAGGATCAAAAACAGCAACTACATCAAGGTCCTGACATTGACGGAGATTCAATCGGTCGAGGGTGCACCGGGCTCGTACAAGGCGTCGATCAAAATAAATCCACGCTATATTAATGAAAAATGCACCGCCTGCGGCAAGTGCGCCGAGGCCTGCGAAGTAAGCATTCCCAACACTTTCAATTACGGCCTCGATCAAACCAAGGCGATTTATCTGCCGCACTTGATGGCTTATCCGTTCAGGTATGTTATCGACGGCAATTATGTCAATGATCCCCGAGTGAGGAAATGCGCCGAAGTATGCGAATACGGCGCGATCGATTTCGACATGCGGCCGATTCAGATAACGGTCAATGCCAAAGCGATAGTTTGGGCGACCGGCTGGAGGCCATATGACGCCAAACGGCTGGACAATCTCGGATTCGGCAAATATCCCGATGTCATCACCAACGTGATGATGGAAAGAATTGCCTCGGAAAACGGTCCCTACGGCGGTAAAATCGTAAAGCCATCGGACGGCAAGGAGATTTCGAGCATCGGTTTCGTGCAATGCGCCGGTTCCCGCGATGAGAATCATCTCCCCTATTGTTCGGCCGTCTGCTGCTTGGCCTCGATGAAACAGGCATCGTACGTAAGAGCCCGGTATCCGGAAGCGGATATTCATATCTTTTACATAGATATAAGATCTCCGGGACGTCTTGAGGATTTCTACTCCAAGGCGAAACAGGATCCGAAATTGCATTTTCACCGCGGCAAGGTGGGCAAAATCACCCGCAACGATGCCAACGGAAATCTGGTGCTGACGGCAGAAGACACACTAACCGGCAGTACCTGCGATTACGAGGTCGAGATGGCCGTGTTGGCGGTCGGCATGGTTCCTAATACCGCCGCAGATGCACCGGCGCTTAATCTGCAAATCGACCCGTATGGATTTTTCGTGCCCCAGCAAAAGTCGGGGATAATCGGCGCCGGGACGGCTTTGAGGCCGGCGGACGTAGCCGATTCGGTAAGAGATGCCACCGGAGCGGCGCTCAAAGCGATAAATGTGACTGCGGGGAGGAATTAAGATGGACACGAAAATTGGAGTTTATATTTGCCGTGGCTGTGATATCGAAAAAGCAATCGATATCGAAAAACTCGTCGCTGAGGCGGCCAAGGGTGGAAAAGCCGCCGTTTGCAAATCGCACGCCGTTCTGTGCGCCAAAGAAACGGTCGAATCGATAAAGGACGATATCAAGGCCGAGAATCTCAACCGGGTGGCGATCGCCGCCTGTTCGGGCCGCGTATTTACGGAACTGTTTGATTTCGGTAAGGATGTCTTAACCGATAGAATCAGTTTGCGCGAACAGGTAGCCTGGTCTCATGCACCCAACGACGAAGATACGCAGATGCTGGCCGAGGATTATATCAGAATGGGAATAGCCAGGCTGCAGAATTCGGAACCGCCCGAGCCGTATATCGAACCGACCAGCAAATCGATCATGGTGATCGGCGGCGGAATGAGCGGTTTACAGGCGGCTCTGGCCGTGGCCGAGGCCGGTTATCAGGCGGTGCTGATCGAAAAAGAAAAAGAGCTCGGCGGCTGGGCGGCGAAAACTACGAAATCATACCCTCGTATTTCCCCTTATTCGAACCTCGATGATACCGGGCTGCAAGACCTTCTGCAAAAGGTGAATTCAAACAAAAACATTCAAGTTTACACGTCAACCGTCGTCGAAAAAACCAGCGGGCAGCCCGGCAAATTCGCCGTTACTTTGAAAAACGAATCCGGCGGCAAACAGATCGAGGTCGGAGCGATAATTTTGGCGGCCGGCTGGCGCGCCTACGACCCCGGCAAACTGACGCATCTGGGTTACGGAATTTCCCCGGACGTCGTGACCAACGTCGATATCGAGCGGATGATGGGCAACGGGGGAATAAAACGGCCATCGGACGGCAAGAAACCTGAAAGCGTGGTTTTCATTCAGTGCGCCGGCTCACGCGACGAGAACCATCTCCCCTATTGTTCGTCGGTTTGTTGTTTGGTCACCTTGAAACAGGCCCTGTATATAAGGCGAAGCTATCCCGACACAAAAATCTATATTATTTACAAGGATATGCGGACTCCTGCCCAGCAAGAGCTGTTTTATGCGCAGGTTCAGGACGATGACGCCGTATTTTTCACCAAAGGCGAAATCAAGGAAGTCGCCAAAGATAATTCGGGGAAAATACTGGTTACAGCGACTGACACGCTCTTGGGGGAAAGCATTTCTATCAAGGCGGATTTGGTAGTCCTGGCCACGGGGATGGTTCCAGCCACGAAAGTCGAGACGCTCGAGGAGGAATCCGTCGGCGATACCGCAGGCGATCAAACAGCCACCACCGCCGATGGCAAAAAGGAAGCGGCAGGCGCCGAGAAGGGGGCGAAAATAATCAATTTGACTTACCGTCAAGGAACAGATCTCCCCACCCTCAAATACGGCTTTCCCGATTCCCATTATATCTGTTTTCCCTATGAAACCAGGCGGACGGCGATCTACGCCTGCGGGGCGGTGCGGGCCCCGATGGGATTCGCCGAGAGCCGCGATGATGCCTACGGGGCGGCGTTGAAAGCGATTCAGGCGGTCGAGGCGGTATCCCGGGGGCTGGCCGTGCATCCGCGGTCGGGAGATGCAAGTTTTCCGGAATTTTTCATGCAGCGATGCACCCAGTGCAAGCGGTGCACTGAGGAGTGCCCTTTTGGGACTCTCGACGAGGACGAAAAAGGAACACCGCTTCCCAATCCATTCCGTTGCCGGCGCTGCGGCGTCTGCATGGGCGCCTGTCCCGAGCGGATAATCTCGTTCAAGAACTACAACGTGAACATGATGTCGCAGATGATCAAATCGATCCACATTCCCGACGAGTTCGAGGAAAAACCGCGGATTTTGGCTTTTATCTGCGAAAACGACGCTTTGCCATCGGTGGATATGGCCGGATTGATGCGATTGCGTTACAATGCGATGATTCGATTAATCCCTTTGCGATGCCTGGGTTCGATGAATACCGTCTGGGTCAGCGATGCTTTGGCCAGCGGATTCGACGGCGTGCTGCTTATCGGTTGCAAAAAGGGCGATGATTACCAATGCCACTTTATCAGGGGAAGCGAGCTGGCGGCAACGCGGATGTCGAACGTACGGGAGAAATTGAAGCAGTTGGTGCTGGAGGAGGAACGGGTCAGGCTGCATGAGTTGGCTATAAGCGACTATCGGAAAATCCCGGAGATTTTCGACGGATTTCTCGAGGAGATTGACAAGATCGGGCCTAATCCATATAAAGGCATGTAGTTACGATGGAAAGTCAACGCAAATGGTGATCGGCGGTCGTATCGGGATAAAAATAAGTTTGATTGTCCATGTTTAGATGCTATAATCTGGCTGAAACGTTGAAGCCAAAAATAGCGAATCTTATGAATGAGAAAAGGGGTCGCAGCCGAAATAAGATAATGAAAAATTTCACAAATAGTTCTTGACTGGCGGCGTCGGGTTAACTATCTATGATTGGAAGGCGGTTGGCCGGTCGGAGAGCGGAGCGGACAGGATGAAATCTGCAATTTATGCCCGAGGAGGCGAACATGGCCGCTGCCGGGCGCTGTTCGAAGAAATCGGAAGATAATAAAGAATCAACCATAATGGTGTAAGGAGAAACGATGGCCGATAATCATTACAAGACACCCAAGCTTGACGAACTCGAGAAAGGCCGATGGCCGAGTTTCGTCAAGGAAATCAAGCTTGCCTCCCAGAAAAGCCCGATGGCGACCGATCTTCTCGGCCAGCTCGAGCAATCATACAACGAGCGAATCGGGCACTGGAAACACGGAGGGATCGTGGGCGTGATGGGATACGGCGGCGGAGTCATAGGCCGCTATTCCGATCTGCCGGATAAGTTCCCCCACATCTCACATTTCCATACGATCCGTATAAATCAGCCGTCGGGTTGGTTTTACACCTCCGAGGCGCTGCGCACGCTTTGCAATATATGGGAAAAACACGGCTCGGGATTGACCAACATGCACGGCTCCACCGGCGATATTATTTTCCTGGGCACCCAGACGGCCGAGTTGGAACCGATATTTTCCGAATTGACTCAGGCCGGATTCGATTTGGGCGGCTCCGGGTCAGATGTAAGGACGCCGAGTTGCTGTGTCGGTCCCGCCCGCTGCGAATGGGCTTGTTACGACACGCTGGCGTTGACTTACGACCTAACGATGGCTTTTCAGGATGAGCTTCACCGGCCGGCGTTTCCCTATAAGTTCAAACTTAAAATGTCGGGTTGTCCGAACGATTGCGTGGCATCGATCGCCCGAGCCGATTTGTCGGTGATCGGGATTTGGCGCGACAGCATTCAGGTCGATAAGGAAGCGGTTAAAGAATATGCCGCCAAAGGAATGGATATCCGCTCGGAAGTGGTCGATAATTGCCCCGCCAAGTGCATGGATTGGGACGGCAAGGAGCTCCATATCGATAACAGCTACTGCCGCCGCTGCATGCACTGCATAAATGTCATGCCCAAAGCGCTTCGGCCGGGAAAAGACAGAGGCGCGGCGCTGTTGCTCGGTTCCAAGGCACCCATTATCGAAGGCGCGCTGTTGTCATCGGTGATAGTCCCCTTTATAAAGATCGAGCCGCCCTACACCGAGATCAAGGAACTTCTGGCCAAAATCTGGGAGATCTGGAGTGAGGAAGGGAAAAACCGGGAGCGTGTCGGGGAATTCATCCAACGCGTCGGTATGGGGAATTTCCTCGAGGCCATAGGGGTGGAACCGATCCCCGAAATGGTCGCTCATCCACGCGAAAACCCCTATGTGTTCTATGAGGAGTATTTCGAAGAGGACGAGAGCGAAGAAGAGAAGTAATAAACAGGAAGGAAAGCGATAAAAATAGAGGTAAACCATGGCAGAAACAGCACAGGCAAGAAAAACCGATATTGGTCCGCCGCATTACGAGAAATTTTTGCCGCCCATTATCAAGAAGAATTACGGCAAATGGAGATATCATGAGGTCATAAAACCCGGGGTGATGGTCCATGTGGCCGAAAGCGGCGATAAACTTTACTCAGTTCGGGTGGGGTCGCCGCGGTTGCTGAGCATTCAGAAAATCAGGATGTATGCCGATCTGGCGGATAAATACTGCGACGGCTATCTGCGTTTCACCAGCCGGCATAACGTGGAATTTCTGCTCACCAAGCCGGAAAATATCGAGCCATTGATCAAAGAAGTAAAAGCGCTCGGCCATCCGGTCGGCGGAATTCAGAACTCGATTTCGAGTATCGTGCACACCCAGGGGTGGATCCATTGCCACTCGGCCGCCACCGACGCTTCGGGCATCGTCAAATCGGTGATGGACGAATTGATCGACTATTTCGAGAACATGAAGCTGCCCGGCAAACTACGGATCGCGCTCGCCTGCTGCCTCAATATGTGCGGCGCGGTGCATTGTTCGGATATCGCGATTCTCGGGATACATCGCAGGCCGCCGAAAATAGACCATGACAATTTGAAAAACATCTGCGAAATTCCCAATGTCAGCGCCTCCTGCCCGACGGCGGCGATCAGACCGGCGACGGTGAACGGCAAGCCATCGGTTGAGGTTATCGAAGAGCGCTGCATGTTCTGCGCCAACTGCTATACCGTCTGCCCGGCCATGAAATTGAACGATCCGCTCAACGACGGCGTATCTATCTGGGTAGGCGGCAAAGTGTCCAATGCCAGACATGAGCCGATGTTTTCGAAGCTGGCGATACCGTTCTTGCCCAACAATCCGCCGCGTTGGCCCGAGGTTACCAGCGCAGTCAAGAACATCGTCGAGCTCTGGGCCAAGAATGCCAAGAAATACGAACGCATGGGCGAATGGATCGAGCGTATCGGCTGGCCGCGCTTTTTCAGGATGGCCGGAATAGAATTCCGCAAAGAGCATATCGATGATTTCAAGCATGCCGGCCTGACCTTTAAGCGTTCGACGCATTTAACCTTTTGAGGAGTAATTTAAGTGGCTAAAACCGTAAGTGAAATCGCCGATGCGATGTACAAATTGGTCAAGGAATCGACCGGTCAAAAGAAGCTGAAAGCGACCGATCTGACCAAGGCCATGATCGAGCTCTACGGCGACGAGGTCGACAAACAGCTCTGCAAAGAAGCCATTAAAGAGCTGATGAATTCCGGCCGCTGCGTTTACACTTATTTCGGCGGCAGTTTTATCGAATTGCCGCATAAAGAAGGCGCGGCCAACGATTAAATCCGGATCGTTCCGGAGGATTTCCTCGATGCGGTTTGAATTGCCCCGGCTGGTGATCGCCGGTTTGTCCGGCGATTCCGGCAAGACGATAGTTTGTCTCAGCGCCGTGGCGGCTCTGCGTCGCCGCGGCCTGAGGACGGCGGTATTCAAAAAGGGGCCGGATTATATCGATTCAGCCTGGCTGGGTAAAATCGCCGGGCGAAGCTGCTACAACCTCGACACCTTCATGGCAGAACCCGAATTGGTATGGAGATCGTTCGTTTCGAGATCAAGCGATTGCGATATCGCGGTTGTCGAGGGCAACCGGGGAATTTTCGACGGCAGAGATGAATCGGGGGTAAACAGCACGGCCGAGCTGGCCAAACTGATTCAGTCGCCGGTGGTTCTGGTGATCAATGCCGCCAAAACCACGAGAACCATCGCCGCACTGCTGAAAGGGTGTCTCGATTTCGACAAAAAACTGCAGATTAAAGGGGTTATCCTCAATAAAGTGGCCGGCGCCAGACACCGTAAGGTAATCCAGGAATCGATAGCCAAGTATTGCGGAATCCCCGTTCTGGGAGCGATCCCGTCATTTACCGAACACGATCATTTGATTCCTCAGCGGCACCTCGGGCTGATACCTCCGGACGAATTCGGGAAGATGGAAAAACTGGAAGAAAAAACAATGCAAATCGGCGGCGAATTCATAGAGATCGATGAATTGATCAAGGTGGCTGCGCAGGCGCCGGCGATGGAGATCAAACACAACGTTTTCGCGGAAATTCCGGAAGATATTCCGAAAAAAGCAAGAATCGGTTATTTCGCGGATTCTTCTTTCACCTTTTATTATCCTGAAAATCTGGAGGCTTTAAGGCGTTTTGGAGCCGAACTCATTGCGGTTTCGCCTTTGGACGAGCCCCGTCTGCCGGAGCTGGACGGCCTCTATATCGGGGGAGGATTCCCCGAAACGCACGCCGCGCGGTTGGCCTCGAATAAAAGCATGATGGAATCGGTGCGACAGGCGGCGGAAAGCGGCATGCCGATCTACGCCGAATGCGGCGGCCTTATTTATCTATCAAAAAGCTTGGAATTGGACCATGCGAGTTACCCGATGGCCTCGATTTTGAATTTAAGACTCGGTATCGGCGATAAACCGGCCGGCCACGGCTATGAGGTGGCTGTCGTAGATAAAGATAATCCTTATTACGAGCGGGGCACTATAATCAAGGGACATGAATTTCATTATACATATCCGCTGGATTTTTCGAATAATGAGTATACAACCTGCCTGGGGCTGAAGATCGGAACCGGCTTGGGGGGAAAACGCGACGGCATCGTCTTCAAAAACTCGATGGCAAGTTATCTGCATATCCATGCCGAAGGTGTCAAATCGTGGGCGCCCGCATTCGTGCAAAAGGCGATTGAATATAAGCAGAAGGCAGCTGCTGCGAACCGCCTGAACAGTGAAAATAAACCTGCGTTAAAAAAAGCATTATAATAAAGAGAGTCGATCATGGCTAAAATAGTCAAAAAAACCAAAACCGGTTTGCGAAGTCTTTCGCGATCGTCGGGGGGCTCGAGCGTAGAGACCTCCCCATTGCGCCCCAAGCTGGTGGAAAAGATGCCGCCATGCATAAATACCTGTCCGAATCACAACAGAATTCGGGAGATGATCACGGCGATTTCGAGAACCGAGGATTTCGGTCAGAGTTACGATGAAACCCTGGCGAAAGCGTTCTACATATTTCTCGAAACGACCCCGTTCCCTTCGGTATGCGGCCGGGTTTGCCCACACCCATGCGAAAGCCAGTGTAATCGCAAGGATAAAGAAGGCGCGGTCGGGATCAATAATATCGAGAGATTTATAGGCGACTATGGATTATCCAAAAACCTCAAGCCCAGACTGATCAGCGAAACGAAAAAGGCCGAGAAAATAGCGGTAATCGGTTCCGGCCCCGCCGGTATGTCTTGCGCTTACCAGCTTGCCCGCCGCGGTTATCCGGTTACGGTATTCGAGGCGTTTCCGAAGACGGGCGGTATGCTTCGCTACGGGATACCGGACTATCGCCTGCCGCAGCATGTTCTCGACGCCGAAATACAGCGGATAGTCGACCTGGGAGTGGAACTCAAAACGAACACCATCGTCGGCAAAGATATCGCCTACGATAAGCTGAAACAAGATTACAAGGCGATTTTCGTGGGGATCGGAGCGCATCAAGGGATTAAACTTCGGATTAAGGGTGAAGATGCCCCCAACGTTTTTACGGGAACGGCGTTTCTTCACCGGATAAACACCGGCGAAAAGCTCGATGTCGGAGATCATGTGGTGGTGATCGGCGGCGGTGACACCGCTATAGATGCCGCTCGTGTAGCCCGCAGATTGGGCGCCAAAGCCACGATTTTATACCGCCGCACCAGAGCGGAGATGCCGGCGATCTGCGAGGAAATCGATGGCGCCGAGGAAGAGGGCGTGGCTATCGAATATCTTGCGGCTCCGATAGAAATTTATCAGGAAAACGGCAAAGCGGTCGGCGCCAAATGTCAGAGGATGCAATTGGGTGAACCTGACTCATCGGGAAGAAGGCGGCCGGTTCCAATCGAAGGTGACACGTTCGACTTGAAATTTTCCACTCTTATAGCGGCGATAAGCCAGGAGCCGGATTTCACCGGGTTGGACAAATTGATAGATGGAAAAGATTGGATCAAGGTTGACGAAAAGGGTCAGACCAGGGACGCTGGGACTTATTCCGGCGGAGACGATATCGAACTGGGGTTGGTGATCACCGCGATTTATCACGGGCGGATGGCGGCGCTGGCGATCGACGAATTGATTTCGAATAACCCGATCCGCGTGCCGGAAAAGCTGGATTTGATAACGTTGGACAAGATGGCTCATACTTATTTCCCCGAGGCGCACCCGGTCAAAGCGAAACAGCTTCCGGTTGAAGAAAGGCTGAAAAGCCTCGACGCCGAGATCACCAGCACGTTGACGTTCGAGGAGGCGGTGGCAGAATCGAAGCGTTGCATGAGCTGCGGCCTTTGTTTCGATTGCGGAACCTGCTGGAGTCTATGCCAGGACAACGCGATCGTTAAGCCTTTAGTGCGGGGGCAGGAGTATAAATTCAAACTCGAGTTTTGCAACGGCTGCAAGAAATGCGCGGAGAATTGTCCCTGTGGATATATCGAGATGCATTAGCCAACAATCAAGATAAAAAATAAAAAGAATGGAGGAATGAAATGCCGATTTTCGAAGCAGGAAACGTGAGAATCGAGGTTGATGAGGACGGGTTTATCCAGGAAATGGATAAATGGAATGAGGATGTAGCCAGAGCGCTCGCCGGTGCCGAGGGCGTAACCGAAATGACGGAAAAGCACTGGAAGGTAGTCAACTATCTGCGCGATTATTATCAGAAATTCGGTATCGCGCCGATGATCCGCAAGCTCTGCAAGGAAACCGGATTTTCGCTGAAAGAGATCTACGAGCTGTTTCCCTCGGGACCGGCCAAGGGAGCCTGCAAGGTCGCCGGATTGGCGAAACCGACCGGCTGCGTTTAATCGCTGCTTGTAATTTCGCGGGGTTTTCGGGTTAAAATGGAGTTTCCCGGAAACCCCATTTTAACAGGTCGATATCGGGCCGAAAGGGCGGTGTTTGAGCGATGTCGCTTTTGAATCTGCTGCGGCAACGCCGAGAAGGGATTCTCGACAAATGGACCGACAGTGTCGTGGCCACTTATGAGCCGCGCGCCAGGGCGCACCTTAAAAATCAACGCGATCGATTTCTGAATCCGGTCGGTCACACCATGAAAGAAAACTTGGCCTGCATTTACGACCGGTTGTTGGACAGCGGCGATCACGACGGGAAATTGCCGATCGAGCTGATCAAGATCAGGGCGGTGCAGGATTTCGATCCATCGCGGGCGCTCGGTTTCATATTTCAATTGAAAAAAATAATAAGCGAGGAACTTGCGGTCGATCTGGAGGATCACGAAACCCGGAAGGAATATGCCCGCATATCCGAAAAGATCGACGAAATCGCGCTGAATTGTTTCGATATTTACATGGAATGCCGGGAACAGCTGGGTCGGATTAAAATAAACGAATTCAAGCGCAGATATCAGAAACTGCTCGATAGAGCGTGTCTTCTCGAAAGCAACGATATTCAAGACGAGGTATAAGCGTATGGCTGAAATTCCAAATCGCCCCAGAAGAAAGGTCGTCGGACCATGAATGCCTTCGTATCTTTTCTGGCGGCCGGTGGTTTGATAGCGATTGCTTTGATCGGGTCGGGAATGCTGCGATTGCAATCACTGTTCGGGGTGGTAATCCCTTATGCGGCGATTGCGGCGTTTTTTGCCGGTGTGGTCTATCGGGTGATCGGCTGGTCTAAATCGCCGGTGCCGTTCAAAATCACAACCACTTGCGGCCAGCAGACCTCCCTTCCCTGGATAAAATCGAATAAAATCGACAACCCGAGTTCCAAGTTGGGAGTAATAGTCCGCATGGCGCTCGAAGTGCTGCTGTTCCGTTCGCTGTTTCGGAACACCAAAGCCGAATTGAGGACGGGACCGAAATTGACCTACAGCGCCAACAAGTGGTTATGGTTGGGCGGACTCGTTTTTCATTGGTCGTTTTTAATCGTCTTTCTGCGTCATTACCGTTATTTCGCCGAGCCCGTGCCGGGATTCGTCAAACTGTTGCAAAGTATCGACGGCTTTTTCCAGATCGGGGTGCCGATTATATATATCACTAATATCACGCTGCTGGCGGCATTGACTTTTTTGTTTTTGCGGCGGTTGTTTTCGGCTCAACTGCGGTATTTTTCCCTTTTCGCGGATTATTTTCCCTTGCTTCTGATCGGATCGATCGCGGTGACCGGAGTGTTGATGAGGTATTTTTTCAAGACCGATATCGTGGCGGTCAAAGAGTTGGCGATGGGGCTTGTCAGTTTCAATCCGGTCGTGCCGGACGGGTTGGGAGTTTTATTTTACTTGCACCTGTTTTTGGTTTGTGTATTGGTGGCGTATTTCCCTTATGGCAAACTGATGCATATGGGCGGAGTATTCTTATCCCCTACGCGCAATATGCCCAATGACAGCCGAAGCCGGCGGCATATCAATCCGTGGGATTATCCGGTTAAAGTGCACACTTACGAGGAGTGGGAAGAAGAATTCGCCGACAAGATCAAGGCCTCTGGATTGCCTATGGAAAAGGACAAGTGATGGCTGAAAAGACACCTAAACCCGAAGAGCTCGGGCGCATAGATTATAATCCTCCGAAAAAAAGCTGGATGGATCCGGCGGTCGAATTCCGCCACGGAACATACAATTATGCGGCGGTTCCCGAGCGCGCTGAATATCTCGGCTTGCCCCATGTCCGCAAATGGCAACCGACCGACGCCGACTGGAAGTTGCCGGAAAATTGGAAAGAAATCATTTTGAACGGGCTGCGAGAACGTCTGAACCGATACCGTTCGTTGAAAATTTTTATGGATATATGCGTGCGCTGCGGAGCTTGCGCCGACAAGTGTCATTTTTTCATCGGTTCGGGCGATCCCAAAAACATGCCGGTCTTGCGCGCCGAGCTGCTCCGTTCGGTTTATCGCAACGATTTCACTTTGGCGGGCAAGATAATGGGCAGGATGGCCGGCGCCAGAGAATTGACCGAGCAAGTCGTGAAGGAGTGGTTCTATTATTTCTATCAATGCACCGAGTGCCGCCGCTGCTCGGTTTTTTGCCCTTATGGAATAGACACGGCGGAAATTACGATGATGGTGCGCGAGCTGTTGAATCTGATCGGCTGCGGGATCGACTGGATTACCACTCCGGCGGCCAATTGTTTCCGCACCGGCAATCATCTCGGAATTCAACCCCACGGATTCAAAGACAGTATCGAATTCGCGGTCGACGAACTTGAGGAATTGACCGGAATACGAGTGAACGCTCCGATCAACGAGAAAGGTAAAGACATCTTATTCGTGGTGCCGTCGGCGGATTATTTCGGCACGCCTCATTATTACACGCTCTTGGGTTATCTGGCGCTGTTCCACGAAATCGGATTGAGCTATACTTTCAGCGCTTATGCCTCCGAAGGGGGCAATTTCGGCCTGTTCCATTCAGCCGAGATGATGAAAAGGCTGAACAACAAAATCTACGCCGAAGCGCGCCGCCTGAAAGTGAAATGGATAATCGGAGGCGAATGCGGGCATATGTGGCGGGTGCTTCACCAATATATGGACACCATAAACGGTCCGGCCGATTTTCTCGAGCCGCCGGTTTCGCCGATTACGGGAACCAGATTCGAAAACGCCAAATCGACCAAGATGGTGCATATTTGCGAATTCACCGCCGACCTGATTAAGCACGGAAAGTTGAAACTTGATCCGAGCCGCAACGACCATTGGAACGTGACATTTCACGATTCGTGCAATCCCTCAAGGGCGATGGGGTTGCTCGAGGAACCGCGGTATATATTGAAAAACGTCTGCAATCGTTTCCACGAGATGCCGGAAAACACTATCAGAGAGCAAACTTTCTGCTGCGGTTCCGGATCGGGATTGGGCACCGACGAAAATCTCGAAATGCGGCTTCGGGGAGGCTTGCCGCGAGCCAACGCTGTGAAGTTCGTCAGTGAAAAGCACGGCGTCAATCTGCTGGCTTGTATTTGCGCTATCGATAAAGCAACGCTACCGCCGCTGCTCGAATATTGGGTGCCGGGTGTCGAGGTTGCCGGCGTGCATGAGCTGGTCGGCAATGCGTTGGTAATGAAAGGCGAAAAAAAGCGGGAGGTCGATCTGCGGGGAACTCCGTTTTCACCGGGGGAGGAACGGTAATTATGTACGATGCTGGTAAAATTTTGACGGGACTGATCATATTTCTGGCGATAATCACGGTGCCGTTCTGGTATAACGCTCTAATAAGCGGCCAAGCGGATTATCGTCCGGAACCGAAATTGGTGACAGCGGAAAAACAATGTGTGGCTCCGACAGATTATATGACTGCCGCACACATGGATTTCCTCAATCAGTGGCGCGACTCGGTAGTTCGTCGGGGAATCAGGACTTACACGACATTTACGGGAAAAGAGATCGAAATGAGCCTGACCAATACTTGTATGAACTGCCATTCCAACAAATCCGATTTTTGCGACAAATGCCATACCTTCGTGGGCGTCAGCCCTTATTGCTGGGACTGCCATCTGGAACCGCAGGAGGTGCGCAATGTCAGTAAATAGGCGGGAATTTTTGCGTTTGGCCGGTTCAGCGGCGGCGTTCGGCTGCGCAATCAATTTCCCTTTGCGGGCTATAGCCGGCGAGGATTCGCTGATCGTCAATCCGCCGCAAACCAGCGGTCCGCTGACCGCCGCCCGCTGGGCTATGGTGGTCGATTTTCGGAAATGCCGTGAGGTTGATAATTGCCGCGATTGTATCGAGGCCTGTCATCTGACCCATAATGTGCCCCGGTTCGATAATCCGAAAGACGAAATCAAATGGATATGGAAAGAAAAATTCGAGGGGGCGTTTCCGGATTTAGAACATGAGCATTTGGTTCATGAGGTGCTCGAAAAGCCGGTATTGGTGCTTTGCAACCATTGCGACAATCCCCCCTGCGTGGGAGTCTGCCCGACGAAGGCTACCTGGCGCCGCAAAGACGGAATCGTCATGATGGATTGGCACAGGTGTATCGGCTGCCGCTATTGCGTGGCCGCCTGTCCTTACGGTTCGCGCAGTTTCAACTGGCGCGATCCCCGTCCTTTCATAAAAGAACTGCGCCCGGAATTTCCGACGCGCAGCCGCGGCGTGGTCGAAAAGTGCACTTTCTGCGAGGAGCGGCTGGCCAAGGGATTGCTTCCCGCCTGTGTCGAAGCCTGCAAACATAAGGCGCTGCATTTCGGCGACCTGGAAAATCCGGATTCGGAGGTAAGGCGGATCCTCAGCGAAAATTTCACTATCCGCCGCAAGGCCGGACTCGGCACCAAACCGCAAATCTATTACATAGTTTGAGGTAAATATGCTGGAAAGAGCGCTAATCGGAGATCGAAGATATTGGCTGTGGATAACGTTGCTGGGAATTGTGATTTTCATCGGCTTCTTGTTTTATTTGAAACAGCTTGCCTACGGCCTGGGTATCACCGGATTGAGCCGCGACGTCACCTGGGGATTTTATATCGCGCAATTCACTTTCTTGGTCGGTGTGGCCGCCTCGGCGGTGATGGTGGTATTGCCCTATTATCTGCATAATTACAAGGCGTTCGGGAAAATAACTATTCTGGGCGAATTTTTGGCTATCGCCGCGGTGATGATGTGCATGTTGTTCATTTTCGTCGATATGGGACAGCCGACCCGCGTTCCCAACGTCATGTTGTATCCGACGCCCCATTCGTTGATGTTCTGGGATTCGATAGCCCTGGGCGGCTACCTATTATTGAACGTGATAATCAGCAGAGTGACATTAAACGCCGAGCGCAAGGCGATCGCCCCTCCGGGCTGGATAAAACCGATAATAATTTTGTCCATTCCGTGGGCGATAAGTATCCATACGGTTACCGCTTTCCTGTATTCGGGCTTGGCCGCTCGACCGTTTTGGTTGACCGCGATATTGGCCCCGCGTTTTCTCGCCTCCGCTTTTGCCTCGGGGCCGGCCCTGTTGATACTGATGTGTTTTATTATCCGTAAGCTAACCAAATTCGACGCCGGGCAGGAGGCGATAGGCAAGCTGACGCAGATTGTAACTTATGCCATGTGTATCAATGTATTCTTTATCCTAATGGAGATTTTCACCGCGTTTTACAGCAATATTCCGGAACATCTGGAGCATTTCCGGTATCTGTATTTCGGCCTCGAGGGGAAATCGCGGTTGGTGCCATGGATGTGGACCTCGGTGTTTCTGGCGGTGCTGTCGCTGGTGATATTGATAGTGCCGAAATTGCGGCGTGTGAACGGGCTGCTGATTGCGGCGTGTTTGATGGTTTTCGGCTCCATTTGGATCGACAAAGGGCTGGGGATGGTGGTAGCCGGATTCGTGCCCTCGCCTATCGGACATGTGACGGAATATTCCCCCACTATTCCGGAATTGCTGATATCGTTGGGCGTCTATGCGATCGGCTTCTTCTTGGTTACTATCTTCTACAAAATAGCTCTGTCGTATAAGGAAGAGGCGATGGCTTGAAGATGACAGCGAGGTCATTCCGGTGATCCGCCAGAGGAAACAAGCGGAATAAAACAGGAGGGTCTGGCATGCCGGACCCTTTTGCGTTTATTGCCGGCCGGAGGTCGTTTGAAGGAGGACGCGGTGATGCTTATTGATAATCAGTACTCGGATTTCGTAATTGTCGGTGGAGCAGCAGCAGGAATGAAAACCGCCTCGGCGCTGGCCAGACGTTTGCCCAAAGCAAAGATCACTCTTTTCGAAAAATCCGACTACATATCGTTCGCCTCGTGCGGCCTGCCCTATTTCGCCTCGGGCGATGTAGGAACATTCAAAGAACTGCAGATGACTCCGTATGGAGTGGAAAGAGATACGGCGTTTTTCAGAGACGTCAAAGGGTTCGATGTTTATACCGATACCGAAGTGACCGCTATCGATCGGACCGCGAAAACGGTAACCCTGCGTTCGAAAAATCAAGATAAACCGACTTGTCATCGCTATGGTAAACTTGTTTTGGCCACCGGCGGCGTGCCGATACCTTCCCCCTTTCCGGTCCCTGATGTGGAGACGATTTCGTATTTCACCAGACCGGAAGATGCGATAAAATTTCGAGCTAAGGCCGAATCCGGGAAAATAGAATCGGCCATAATAATAGGCGGCGGTCTTATCGGTTGTGAGTTGGCCGAGGCTGTAGGAGGCCTTTGGGGTATCCAAACGACGCTGATAGAAAAGGCCGATCAATTGCTGCCGGCGATGTTCGATCCGGAGATGGCAGCCGTTGTCGAGCGCGAGCTCGAACGGAAAAAGGTGAGAGTCGTAAAGGGAGCGAATATCGGCAGTGTTTTCGACAGGGACGGAAGACCGGCCGTTTCAATTGCCGGCGGAGACGAAATCTCAGCCGATTATCTTTTTCTGGCGCTTGGGGTTCAGCCGAATACGGCACTTGCTACCCAAGCCGGGTTGACTCTCGGAAAGTCGGGGGCGATAAAGGTGGACAGCCGATTGGCCACGTCGGATCCCGATATCTACGCCGGCGGCGACTGCATCGAGTCCGTGCACCTGATAACCGGCGAACCATGTTATTTGCCGATGGGTTCGCTTGCCAATAAGCATGGCTGGATTATCGCGGAAAATTTTGCCGGTGGAAATGCCGAAAATCCGCCGGTATTGGGCAATATGATTGTGAAGATATTCGATTTGAATGCCGGTGCGGTCGGTGTAAGTTTCAAAAAGGCGGCCGCGGCCGGATTGAATCCGGATTGTGTTTGGGGCTCGTTCGTCGATAGACCGGATTATTATCCGGAGAAAAAGAGTTTCGTTCTCAAGATGATCTTCGGCAAAACCGAGGGCAGACTGCTGGGGTTGCAGGCGGCCGGCAACGGAGATATATGCCGCCGTCTCGACGTATTTTCGGCACTGCTTCGTAAATATTCGACAATCCATGATCTATTGGCTTTCGAACATGCCTATGCCCCGCCATTCGCCGAGGCGCTCGATCCGCTGTATCAATTGGCGACGTTGGCGCTATCAAGAAACCGCGGAATTTCGATCGCCGATCCCGGAGATCTGGAGGCCGATTCGGCGATAGTGCTGCTGGACGTGCGGGAAAAATCGGAAAGTTCCGGTCAGCCTATTCCCGAACGGCAAAATCGGGAAATTATCCGTTTACCGTTAAGCCAGTTGAAAAACGCCGAGCTCAAGTTCGATCGATCCACCCCGATTTCGATTATATGCAAGCGCGGTTCGAGAGCCTACCAAGCTGTCCATATTCTTCGGGAAAAAGGATTCAGCAGTCTGAAAATCATTGGCGGCGGAGTCCAAGCGGCATTAGATTGATATATCAAAGGGCACGATCCGAGGAAATTTATGTCCGGTAGAGTCAGCTTGATAGTATGCGGAATAAATCACCGCACCGGTAGCGTGGAGATCCGCCAACCACTCCAAATAACGCGGGAGGAACTGGCCAAAGCGAATATGATATTAAGCAGGCAGGACGGCGTTTTGGAATCGGCGATCGTGGCCACCTGCAACAGGATTGAATTTTATCTGGTAACCGAAAACAGACAAAATCCATTCTCGATTATCGAGCATTTCTATGCCGATTTTTCCGCCGTTTCAATCGACAGGTGGAAAGAGCATTTTTATATAAAAAAGGATCGGCATGCGGCTGATCACCTCTTCCGGGTCGCCGCCGGAGTCGATTCGATGGTGCTGGGAGAAAATCATATACAGGGACAGGTCCGCGAGGCGTACACCTCGGCCTGCAACGTCAAAGCCGCGGGGAAAATACTGCACCGACTTTTTCATCAGGCCTTTCGTGTCGGCAAACAGACACGTACGGATACGGAACTTGGACGGGGAGCCTGTTCGGTCAGCAGCGCCTCGATCGAGTTGCTGAAAAGCAGGCTTGCAGAATTGGAGAATCCGGTGATCGTACTGATCGGCGTCAATCAGATGATAGCGCTGGCGGCCTCCGCGTTGAACCGTCTGGGTTATTCCAAGCTCAGCTTCGTCAATCGAACCAAATCAAAAGCTGAAGAACTCGCCGGGCGATACCAGGGAACCGGATATCCGCTGGAAGAGCTCGAAAACCTGATTCGCCAAGCGGATGTGGTTATCAGCTGCACCTCTGCGAGAGAGCCGTTGATAAATAAAAAAATGATAGACCGATTAATATCATCCCGCGGCGGCAGGAAGCTGATCATGTTGGACATGGCCGTGCCGCGCGATATAGACGTTCCCAAAAATTATGCGCGGCAGGTCGAAGTGCTCGATCTCGACGACGTGAGAGAATCTATCAAAGCGGCCAACCAGGCAAAGCAGCAGGCGGTGATCAAAGCCGAGGAGATAATAGAAAGGAGATTGGACGAGTTTATCTACTGGTATGATCACGCGCGTCTCGAACCGGCTTATAACGGCCTGGCCCGGCAAGCGGATGAGCTGATGAACAGCGAGCTGTCGCCGATCATTTCCGGATTGCCGGAGCATTCGCGAATCGAGCTCGAAGAAGCGATCAAGAAATATACGCAGAAACTGCTCAAGCTCAAGTCGAACGCCGAAACCTGATCGACAAAAGGGAAAAAAACTATGGCTCATAAATTCATGCCGGTGGGGATCTCGTTGGAAAACAGGCCGGTGTTGATAATCGGCGGCGGGCAAGTGGCGCTTCGCAAAATCGAAATTTTGATCGATTACCACGCCGATATAACCGTGATATCACCGGCTTTCGTCGATAAAATCGAATGGTTCGCCGACAAGGAAAAGGTGAAATTGATCAGGCGAAGTTATATATCGCCGGAGGCGGCGGCTTATGGATTCGTGATCGCCGCCAGCCAGGATCCCGAAATCAATAGGGCTGTCAGCGACGACTGCCGGAAAGCCGGGGTTCCGGTCAACGCCGTGGACAACCCCGATCAATGCGACATCATATTCCCGGCGACATTAAGGCGAGATAACCTGTCGATAGCCATTTCCACCGATGGTCAGGCGCCGTTTCTGGCCGGCCATCTGAAAATGGTCCTCGACGGCATGTTCAAGCCGCACTGGTCGAAAATCGCGGCTCTGGCGGCGCATTTCAGGACGATGACCAGAGAAAGATGGGGAGACGATCTGGCCAATAAAACCGCCTGTTACGAAAGATTTCTCATGGCCGACTGGAAATCGGCTCTGGAATCGGGCGATGATCGTAGAATCGAAAACATGCTCGTCGAGATGCTCGAACCCACAAAAACCGGCGAAACCACGGAATGAATTCCCACATCAGGGTTGGAACGCGCGCCAGTAAGCTGGCCATGGCCCAAACCAATCAAGTCATCGCCTTGCTCAAAGATAAATGTAATGAAGCGATTTGGGAGATCGTGCGTATTACGACCACGGGCGATTCGGATACGGGGACACCGCTGGATAAAATGCCAGAGCCGGGCGTGTTCACCAAGAATATAGAAAGGCAACTGATCGCCGGCATGATAGATATGGCGGTTCATTCGGCCAAAGATCTGCCTTCTCGAGAAATTCCGGAACTTGTTATCGCGGCAGTACCCCCCAGGGATAATTGCGAGGACGTGTTGGTCAGCAAATCAGGGTTGACGCTGGAACGGCTTCCGCCGGGAAGCCGCATCGGCACCGGTTCGGTGAGACGGAAAGCCATGCTGCTCAACCGCCGGCCGGATTTATCGATCGAAAATTTGCGGGGAAATGTAGAGACCAGATTAAAAAAACTGCATTACGACCGATTACAGGCGATCGTCCTTTCCCGAATCGGACTCGAGCGGCTCGGGTTGGCCGATGAAATCACCCAAGTATTCGAGCCGACGGATTTGGTGCCTGCCGCCGGCCAGGGGGCTCTGGCGATTCAGGTGCGCCGGGACGACAATCGGTTGATGGAGATGCTGGCGGCGATCGATGATCCGATCTCGCGAAGGGCAGTCTCGTTGGAAAAGGCGGTTCTCAACCTGCTTTCCGTCGGTTGCGGGGCGGCGATCGGCGTTTACGCGCGGCCAATGGGCGGCGAATTCGCGGTCACGATTGCGGCGCTGGCCCGCGACGGCCGAAAGCGGATCGATCTGGAGGAAAGAATTCCTTTGCATGAACAAGACTCGATTTTATTGGATAAGATCGCGGCCAAATTGGAATCAAATAACGTGAAATCATTACTGGGCGATATCGATGGCTGAAGGAAAAGGAAAAGTTTACCTGATAGGCGCAGGACCGGGCGATCCGGATTTGATTTCGGTCAAAGGTAAAGCGATCCTCGAGCAATGCGATGCGTTGATTTACGATTACCTTACGCCCCTGGAACTCATTATCGGGGTTTCACAAAACTGCGAAATATATTTTGCGGGCAAGCGCGGAGGACATTTTTCCACGGAGCAGAACGAAATAAACGAATTGATGGTTAAACTCGCAACCGAGGGGAAAAACGTGGCTCGGCTGAAAGGCGGCGATCCTTTTATATTCGGCCGGGGCGGTGAAGAAGCCGAATATCTATGCCGAAACGGGATTGATTTCGAGGTGATTCCCGGCATCACGGCGGGAACGGCGGTCCCCGGATATGCCGGAATCCCGATCACCGATAGAAGATATTCCTCGTATGCCGTTCTCGCCACCGGGCACAAATCGAAAACGAAGGAAATATCGGATGTTCCATGGGAATCGCTGGCGAAGTTGAGAAACGGAACCCTGATTATTTATATGGGCGTGGAGGAACTTGAATCGTTAAGCGGGAGGCTGATAAAAAGCGGCCTTGACCCCGATACTCCTGCGGTTATTATCGAGCGCGGAACGGAGCCGACGCAGCATATCGTCGGCGCACCATTGGGAAGATTGGCCGTGAAAGCAATCGAAAAGAAAATCAGGCCGCCGTCGTTGGTGGTAATCGGAAAAGTGGTGGAGCTGCGACCGATGCTGGCTTGGTTCGAAAAAGCACCGCTTTTCGGCGTTAGGATTATGGTTACCCGGCCCGTAGAATTGGCTTTTCCATTATACCGGCGGCTAAGGAAACTCGGCGCCGAGGTTCTCCCCTGCCCCACGATCGCCGTATCGGAACATCGCGACGAAGAAGCCTGGAACAGAATGTTAATTTTGCTTAACAACAGGAGAGGCGATCGCGACGGATGGCTCGTTTTCACCAGCCAAGCCGGCGTTCGGCATTTTATCGGGCAGTTGAAAGCAAAAAGCGATATCAAACTTTTGGGCGGTTTGAAAGTGGCAGCCGTGGGCGAGGGCACTGCGGCGGAATTACGCGAAACGGGGCTTCATCCTGATTTCATCCCCAGTAAGGCGACTGTGGCCAATTTGGCAACGCAACTAACCGAAAAATTCGACTTGCGCGGAGCGGTGGTGATAAGGGTAAAGGGCAATCTGGGGGACGCCATGCTTGAAGATGTCTTGACGGCAGCGGGGGCGAAAGTGTCGCCGCTGCGAACATACTCGGTATCGGTTCCCCGTTGGCCGGCTGGATTCAAGGAAAAACTGCTGGAAACGCCGCCCAATGCGATTATATTCACCAGCGGTTCGACGGTCGATGGAATGTTCGAAATATTGAGCGAAAAGGAGATCCAATCGTTCACCCGTGGAGCCATGATATTCTCTATCGGACCATCGACATCGCAGCGGATAAGACAAAGGGGATTGACGGTGGCACGCGAATGCGAAAATCATTCGATCGAGGGAATGATTAAGGAACTGTTGGCGGCGTTCAGCGGAAAAACGGGAGAATCGGAAAAATGAGCGATCTAAGGATTCGGCCGCGGCGGTTACGGAAAAATAAATCTCTGCGCGACCTGTGCAAAGAAATCGACCTCTCCCCCGCCAATCTTGTCTATCCGTTATTCGTCAGCGAAACTATCGGCAAGCCCCAATCTATCAAGGGACTGCCCGGAATAAAGACAAATACTATTGACAGCATCGGCGCCGAGGTTAAAGCTGCGGCGGATCTGGGGATCGGCGCGGTGTTGCTATTCGGTATTCCGCGCAAGAAAGATGCCATGGGAAGCTCGTCGATCAGGGCAGATGGTATCGTGCAAAAGGCGATCCGCAGAGTCAAGTACGTTTGTCCGGAAATGATTACAATTACCGATGTCTGCCTTTGCCAATATACCGATCACGGGCAATGCGGGATAGTGAAAAGACGCGAGGTCGATAACGACGCCACCTTGAAAATGCTTGCCCGACAAGCGGAAAGTCACGCCCGGTGCGGCGCCGATATCGTGGCGCCATCGGCGATGATGGACGGACAGGTGGCGGCGATACGTCGGGCGCTCGACGAGGCCGGTTTCACGGGAACGGCGATCATGTCTTATTCATCCAAATTTGCCTCGGCTTTTTATGGGCCGTTTCGAGAGGCGGCGAAATCGAGCCCCAAGTTCGGCGACAGATGCGGTTATCAACTCGACTATCGTCGGCCGGGAGATGCACTTAGGGAAATCGAATTGGATATCGAAGAGGGGGCCGATATAGTCATGGTCAAGCCGGCTTTGGCTTATCTGGATATTATATGGAGGGCGAAAAACTCGGGGATCGGGATTCCCCTGGCGGCCTACAATACCAGCGGCGAATATACGATGGCCAAGTTATTGGCGGAATCAGGTGCTGCGGACGAAAAGCAATTGGTGATGGAAATAATCCATGCCATCAAGAGGGCGGGCGCCGACATCATAATCACCTATCATGCGCTCGATATCGCCCGCTGGATCGCCGGCGGATAATAAGCACGGTAAAGCGGCATGCGAAGATCGATAAAATCGAATGCGCTATTTGAGAAAATGAAGCGCTTGATTCCCGGTGGAGTCAATTCTCCGGTCAGAGCGTTCGGGGCGGTCGGCAGGAAACCGTTCGTGACGACCAAGGCAAAAGGGGCATATATCTACGATATCGATGGAAACCGCTACGTGGATTACGTGATGTCCTGGGGGCCTCTCCCGTTTGGACATGCGTTTTCGAAGTCGATCGAAGCGATCACCCGGACGGCAAGACACGGCCTCTCGTTCGGGACGGTATCGAGGGGGGAATTCGAGCTTTGCAATCTGGTGAAAAAACACATTACCTGGATCGATATGGTGCGGCTGGTGAGCTCGGGAACCGAGGCCTGCATGACGGCGATAAGGCTTGCGCGTGGATTCACCGGCAGGAAGCTCATCGTCAAATTCGACGGCGGTTACCACGGCCACTCGGATTCGTTTCTCGTCCGGGCGGGCTCCGGCCTGGCCACCGGCGGCATCCCCGCAAGCGCCGGAGTGCCTTCGGAAATTTCGACGTTAACCATTTCAATCCCCTATAACGATTTGGAGGCGGTGAAAAATTGTTTTGACCGACATGGTGAAGATATAGCGGCGGTGATCGTGGAACCGGCGGCGGGAAATATGGGAGTGATTCCTCCAGCCGAAGGATTTCTCGAATTGTTGCGGACGAAAACCGCAGAAAGCGGGTCGGTGCTCATTTTCGACGAAGTAATAACCGGATTCAGGGTAGCGCCGGGAGGAGCGGCGGAGCTATATGGAATCATCCCCGATATTGCATGTTATGGAAAAATTCTGGGCGGCGGTATGCCCATAGGCGCGGTCGCCGGCAAGCAGGCGATAATGGAGATGCTTGCACCGATCGGGCCTGTGTATCAGGCCGGCACCCTGTCGGGGAACCCTATTTCCGCAGCATGCGGAGCGGCTTTGCTTAAGCGTCTAAACAAGCGGATTTATCGGCAACTCGAAGATTATGCGATAGAGCTGACGGAATCGCTGAAGACTATCGCCGGCTGTCGGGGGATTCCGTTGGTAATCAACCGCGCGGCCAGTCTGTTCACGTTATACTTTTCGAGGGAAAATATCGACGATTTCGCGGCGGCTCAACGTACGGATATGAAACTTTATGCGGGGTTGTTCGGCGTCATGCTCGATAACGGCGTCTTCATACCGCCCTCGGGGTACGAGGCCTGGTTCGTAAGCACGGCGCACGGTGCGGCGCAACTGAAACAAACGCTGCGGGCGTTCGAAAGGTTCGCGGTTCTATATGGAAAATGAAATTGCCGACATCGCCCGTAGAATCAAAGACTTTTGCGCCGCCCGGGATTGGGATAAATTCCATAACCCGAAAAATCTAAGCATGGCGCTGGCTGTCGAAGCGGCCGAATTGATGGAGATATTCCAATGGATGACGCTCGAGGAAGCGGCCGCGAACAACCTCTCCCTTTCGGCAAAAAGAAGAATTCAAGAAGAAACGGCTGATGTCTTGATATATGCGATCAGAATGTCCCAAGTGGTCGGATTCGATCTGACGAAAGCGATCGAGGCCAAAATAGACCTCAATGAACGCAAATATCCCGTGGAAAAAATCAAAGGCAAAGCCGGTTTCGATTCTGAAACCGATTAATCAATATTCAACATAAGTTATCGGGGGTCGAGCGAGGTTGGCGCAAAACCGGTCAGGCATTGCTGACTATTTCCACATGCCGGACCTCATCGATTTTCATAACCACTTCTTTGATATCGTTGGCCCAGGTATCGGTCCCCACGAGGGGCGCCATGCCGCTTATGCGCACATGGCCCGATTGCGAGTCGCATTCGATAGAGACTTCGATCCCCTGCGTCCGCGGTGAGCAGGCCAGGTAGGCGTTAATAATCGCTTAAGGCGGGTGTCTCTGAGCAACTTCAGCGAATGGTCGTCGAGAGTGAATTCCGGTCGATTAATTAACAGAATCGACTACGTTTTCGCTTTCCTGCCGATACTGTGGGAATGCACCAAGGCGATTGAACGATAAAACATGTGGCCGAATTTCGAATAAGGCGCATACCAGAGCAGGAAAAACACTACGAGCAAATGAACGAAATATATGGAGTAAGCCGATATCGGCGTCTCGGCCAATCGGAAAAACTGTGACAATAGTCCGGTGGCGAACACTAGAAACAACATAATCAGGAAAAGCCAATCGGCATAGCCATTGGCTCCGACTTTGTCTTTGCCGGACAGCCGTCTGCCGATCATTATCGCCAGACCGGCGACACCGGCGAAACCCGAGGCGTTCCCCAGCCATTTTATCGGGTGAGACAGAGGAATAGGAGGATCAAGATGTATGAAAACCATCGCCAGCAACGCCAGGCCCGCGGTGGCCATCGCCCCAATGAATCCGAAAAACACCAGCATATGAGCGATATAGCGCGGCCGGTTCGCCTCGCAACGGTTGAAATTGGAGTGGCTTATGATACCCATGATAGTCGCGATCAGGCTCGATATGAACGAGCTGCGCCGGGGGGTCGAGCTGTTTTTCTGCAATGCGTTCCAAAATCGTCGAAGACCTATGAAAGCGAAAGCGAAAATCAGCACGTTGCCGCTGATAAACAACCCCTCGATCCAGCCGTGGGGGATAAAATCCCCGAACCTGATCTGCCGATTCATAAAACTGAAATCGGCGCCCGTATAGGCAAGCATCAAGGCGGTAATGACCAGCGCGGGAACGATTAAAAGCAACGGCAACGCCGCGGGGCTCGAGGCAGCTTTACCCATAAAACGGGGAAAGGAATAATGCTTGTATATATAGGTTCTGATCGCGGCCAGCACATCGCCGGGACGGGCGCCGCGGGGACAACGAGTCGAGCAATCGTTGCACTGATAACAAAGCCAAAGGTCGGGATCGCCGACGAGTTTGTCGATTTGGCCCCATTGGGCGTAGATCATTTCTTTTCTGGGAAACGGACCATCCGTCGGTGAAAGATTGCAGACGACCGAGCAAGTGGCGCACTGGTAGCATTTTTTAAGGGTGGCGCCGCCTGATTTTTTGATCTCCCTTATGAAATTCAGATCGGGTTCCAAGATATTGCTTTGAGCCACGGGCGATCTCCTTGTTGAAACGGTTCCCCGAAAACGGCCGAAATCAAACGGCCGCTGTCAATGGAATATTATTTCGCGGCGCGATGAAAGTCAATAGATTTCGTTATTTTTTTCACAATGACAGTCAATATTCCGCAGGTATTTTTCGTTCCGGACTTAAAAATAACATATATATTGCGAGGTTAAATTCTAAGGATTATTGCCTAAGCCAAACCGTTTCGAACGGCACAATTTTCAGGGCCGGATTATGTCGAAGTATAGGCGATGTCGGCGGAAATACCTTAGCCTATAGCCTGCTTGATTTTTTTCAGCAACTCATCGCGATCGAGCGGCTTTTCGATAAAGGCGAACGGCTTGGGCATGGTCGCATGATCGCGGGCGAACAGCTCTTTATATCTGGTCACGCCGCTCAGAATTATGACCGGTATTTTGCTTAACTCTTTTTCCTTGCAAAGTTCGCGATAGAATTTAACGCCGGTTTGATTGGGCATTATTATATCCAAGGTAACCAGGTCCGGCTTGGTCTTTTTCGCCTTTTCGAGAGCGATATCGCCATCTTCGGCGGTTTCGGTTTGATAGCCGTTATCACCCAGAAAAACCGATAAGAAAGTCCGGATATCGGCTTCATCGTCGACAATCAGAATTCTCTTGGCCATGATCCACTTCTCCTTTGCCAGTTAACGATTCGAAATTATCCAGTCGGCGGACAAATATCAAGCGATTTTGGCGGGGCGATGCTCATTATTTTGGCAGCGATAATATCGGTTGCAGGGGCCCGGAAAATGGACAGCTATATTGTGAAAAAAATAACTTGACAAGGATTTGTTGACCAATAATATTGACTCTGGAATCGATAAAATGCATAAAATCCAGAAATTAAAAACGGCGGAAAAGATCCAAAAAGAATTCATCACCACCGGACAGGCGGCCGAACTCTGCTCGGTCACCCCCGATGCGGTCCTGAAATGGGTCAAAGCCGGAAGGATTCCGGCAAGCCGCACCCCCGGCGGCCATTTCCGGATACACCGCATGGCTTTGATGTCGATAATCGAGTCGGGCGAATTATCGGTACCATCAGCCGAGGAAAAGCCGGGGAAATCATACAAGTTTTGTTGGGATTATTATTCCGTCGGGGGAAAAATCAAAAAGGGCTGCCAGCGATGCATCGCTTTTCGTTCGCGGGCATTGCGTTGCTATGAGATGCGCGATCTACCGAAAAACGCCGGTTTCGCCGGGTTGTTTTGTAACAAGGATTGCGCGGAATGCGATTACTATCGGGTCGTCCATGGTCAAAGACCGAATATCCTGGTGGTCACCGAAAGCCGGCAAATAAAGGAATCAATACGCAAAGCGGAAAAAACGATCGATTTCAATCTCGCTTTGGCCAACAGCGAGTATCGTTGTTCGATGCTTATCGAGACGTTTCGTCCGGATTTCGTGGTGATCGATTCGGATTCGTCATCGATCAATTGTTACGAATTGACCAAGCATATCGGAGAAGATCCGCGGATACCGTTCGCCAAAATCATCATTATCGGAAATAAAAAGAAGTTCCCCGACGAATGCGACAAGCGGGTCTTCGCATTTCTCGAGGGAGATTTCGATCCCCATGATCTGACCTATTTGTTGACGGGTTGGAAGCAAAACGAATAGGCCGATTAACAGGAAGCTGTAAAGACGTTTTGACTTTCAAATTATCGAAAGAAGGGTTGCAACATGGATGAATTTCTCAAAATTTTGGAAGATCAAGTGCAGATCGTCGCCCTGTCGATCATGGCGATAGTCTATATTTCGAAAGTCATTTGGATCATGAGATTCAAGCCGTTCGTGGAAAAGACTCCGGCCAAGGGAAGCCATAGGGCCGGTATCGCCTATTCATTCGCGACAATAGCCATGCCCTGGTCGATGGAAAGCAGTTCAAAAAAGCCGTACAAGTATATCGAATTCGCGCTGTTTCATCTGGGTGTGCTGACTGCGATCTTGATCTCGTTCATCATCCCCTATTGGCCGCAGGTGATGGAAAGCACGGCGGTGGTTTTTTTGACCAGAACGATTATCGGGCTGGCGCTGATCGCCGGGCTGATAAGAATCGTGCGTCGGATAGCTTTCGCCTCCATGCGGGTCATCAGTTCTCCCGATGATTATTTTTCTTTATTCCTGTTGGAAGTCTGGTTGTTCTTCGCTTTCTGGGCGGCTGCCAACAATAACTATTGGATGCTGGTCGGCTTTTTCGCATTGACGGCCTTCTTTTTAATTTACGTGCCGTTCAGCAAAATTTCGCATTACTTGTTGTGGCCGTTCGCTCGTTACTATTTAGGAAAACACCTGGGGCATAGAGGCGTTTACCCCAAAATTAGTGAGCGCAGCGTCCGGCAAGTCACAAATGCAATCAATCAGGGAGTATAATCATGGCGTCAAGATCGGAATCGATAAAATCGGACAAGGCCATCAAGGCGATCGAGCTTTTCCGAAAAAGGATGAATCGTCAGGCGATCATATCAATGGGAGTTTGTGTTCATTGCGGGAATTGCACCGAAACCTGTCATTATTATCAGGCTACCAAAGATCCCAAAATGTCGCCGTCGTATAAAGCCGACAAGGTCAGGAAAATCTATAAAAAGCATTTCGATTGGCTGGGCAGAGTATTGCCAGGATGGGTGGGCGCGAAAGATATCTCGACCGATGCGGATCTCGAAGAATTAAAAGATATCTGTTTCGGAAGTTGCACCATGTGCCGCCGCTGTACTTTCAATTGTCCCATGGGAGTGGACAAGGCGCTGATAATCCGCACCGCCAGGGGGATACTGACCGAGCTCAAGGTTGCGCCTCAGGGGATTTTGGATGTCAACAAGGATCAGTGGGAAGTCGGCAATCAGATGGGAGTGAGCGACGAAGAATACCTGGAGACGATCGACTGGCTTTCGGAGGAGTTGCAAAACGAATTGGGCGATCCGGATGCCAAAATGCCGATGGATATTCCCGATTGCAATATCGTTTATGCGATAAATCCGCGCGAGGTCAAATATGCGCCTATGAGTCTGCTGGCATCGGCCAAGATATTCTACGCGGTCGATGAAAGCTGGACGTTGCCCGCCAAAGGGTGGGACAATACGAACTTCGGTCTGTTCTCGGGCGATAACGCTCTGGGCGGCCACATGGGGAAACTGGTTTTCGAAAACGTGCAACGATTGAATGGGAAAATGCTGGTAACATCCGAATGCGGACACGGGTACAGATCTACGAAGTGGGAGTCGCCGAACTGGTCCGGGATTATCATGAAACAACCCATTCTTAATTTTCTGGAAGTCGTCTGCGATTATGTGAATAGCGGGCGGTTGAAGCTGGATAAAAGTAGAAACAAGGAGCCCGTGACTTACCATGACCCGTGCAATTACGCCCGCAGCGGCGGAATTACCGAGGAACCGAGGTTTCTGCTGCGGCAAAGCGTGATGGAATTCCGGGAGATGTACCCCAATCGGGCCGATAATTGGTGTTGTTCCGGCGGCGGCGGCGCCATGTCGATGTCGGAATATTCCAAAAGGCGCCTGGAGGCGGCAAGAATCAAAGCCGAGCAGCTGAAAGCGACCGGGGCGAAAATCGTGGCCACCGCCTGTCATAATTGCGTCGATGCTCTCACCGATTTGATCCGTCATTACAAGCTGAACATGAAAGTATCCTTGGTGGGCGAAATGGTGGCCAATGCCGTGGTCATCGAAAAGAAGCCGAGAGTGGCGGTGCCGGTTGTCAGGGGCGATGCGTTCCTCAAGGGATACACCATATTGGTCGTCGATGACGAGCCGGACATGGTGACTTTCCTTTCGGCGGTGTTCGAGGATAACGGCGGAACGGTCATAAAAGCATCGAACGGGGACGAGGCGCTCACCGCTCTCAGACGCCAAAAACCTCATTTGATGACGCTCGATCTTTCGATGCCCGGCAAAAGCGGCGTGGAGGTTTTCGAGGAAATTCGGAGGGATCAGAAGCTGACGCGCTTGCCGATATTCGTTATCAGCGGACAGCCGGAATTGCGAAAATTGATTTACGATAACTCATTCGCTCCCCCCGAAGGGTATGCGGATAAGCCTATAGACGAAGAAAGACTGCTATTGACCGTGCGCAAGATACTCAACATTCCGCATCGCTCGTAAACAAGGCGATCGGCGACGATTGATAGGATGGAATCGTATCAGCGATATTTCAAATCGATGCCCTGCTACATTACCGTGCAGGATCGCGATTTCCGCATAATCGAAGCCAACGACCGCTTCGTCCGGGAATTCGGCGAGTTCAATGGGCGCCATTGTTTCCAGATGTATAAGAGGCGGCCGGACAAATGCGAAAGATGCCCGATCGAACGAACGTTCCGCGATGGTCAAAGTCATGAAAGCGAGGAGCTGGTCACCAATCTCGAAAACAGGTCGATCTGGGTCCTGGTGAACACCACTCCGATTTTCGATGATTCGGGCAACATAGTCGCGGTGATGGAAATGTCGACCGATATCACCGAACTGCATTCGCTTCAGAATCAGTTGAGATTCAGCCAGGAGCGCTTGAGGCAGCTTTTCGAGGAAGTTCCGTGCTTCATATCGATTCAGGACCGCCAGCTGCGGATAATCGAGGCGAACCGTTTGCATCGGGAATCTTTCGGCTGCCACTACGGCGAAAAATGCTATAAGGTCTATAAGCATCGCCAACGCGAATGTACGCCCTGCATGGTCCAGGAAACGTTCGCCGACGGCCTTCCACATTCGAGCGAGGAAATCGTAACCTCGCAGGACGGCAAACCGATGAACGTGCTGGTGGTGACGGCTCCGATCCGCAATCAATCCGGCGAAATCGAAAGCGTGATAGAGATGAGCACCGATATCACGATGATAAGAGAACTCCAGGATAAGCTTACCCAGACCGGGTTGTTGATCAGCTCGATTTCGCACGGAATCCGCGGTTTGTTGAACGGCCTCGACGGGGCGACTTATCTGGTGAACAAGGGACTGGAGCAGAACAACAGCGAAAGGATCCGTCAGGGATGGGAAATAGCCCAGAGAAATATCTCCCGCATCCGCAGCATGGTGCTCGATATTCTTTACTACGCCAAAGACCGCGAGCCGGAATGGGCCTTAATCGACGTGGGGACGCTGCTCGGCGAAATAGAATCGATAATCAAACCCAAAATGGCCGATCATCGAATCGACTTGAAAATCGATACCGACGGGCAAATCGGCGATTTCGAGGCCGATCTCAAGGCGGTCCGATCGATGATGGTGAACCTGCTGGAAAACGCGCTCGACGCTTGCAGGGTGGACAAGGCGAAAGAATCGCATGAAGTGACGATCAGGGCGATCGACCGGCAAGATCAACTTCGGTTCGAGATAATCGACAACGGCATAGGTATGGATCGGGAAACCTGCGACAAGGCATTCAGCCTCTTTTTCTCCGCCAAGGGGGCCGAGGGAACAGGTCTCGGGCTGTTCATCGCCAATAAAATAGTTCAGGAACACGGCGGCGCGATAAAAATGGAATCGGAGCTGGGCGTCGGTACGAAAGTAACAGTCGATTTCAATCGCCGCCGCCGGATCGATCCGGTCATTACTCGCTGATCGATTTCCATCTTAAACTTGTTATAGCAAAGCCGGAACCAGGCATTGCTGCAGCCTGTTAAGGCCATTGAGCAGTTTCATTAGAATGGAAAATCCACGCCGACAATACTTGACTGTGATGCCCGATTTGAATATCTATTTCGGGGCAATTACGAGGGGAATCAACCTCCCGGATTGCCGATTGCGATGATTACATTTCCCGTAAGCGGAGTTGAGACTTACTGGTGGCTTCCCGGCCTGGTGGCGTTCGTAATTTCGTTTTTCACCTCGACCGGAGGCTTATCCGGCGCTTTTTTGCTGTTGCCTTTTCAAATAAGCATACTCGGATTCAATTCGCCGGCCGTAAGCCCGACTAATCTGATTTTCAACGTGTTCGCTATCCCGGGCGGCGTTTATCGATATATCAAGGAAAAAAGAATGGTTTGGCCGATCGCCATGACCACGATAATAGGCACTCTCCCCGGCCTGCTGCTCGGGGCGTTCGTGCGCGTTTATCTGTTTTCGGATCCCCGCGTATTCAAGTTGTTCATCGGCGTGGTGCTGGGATATGTCGGATTGCGTTTGAGCCAAGGATTGGTATCCGGGAAGAAAATGGATAATATACGCCAAGAGAACGGAAAATCAGAGGTTTTGGTAAAGCGCGCCGATTGGAAAATGATCATTTACGATTTTCAGGGACGGGATTATCGTATCTCTTCGATTTCGTTGTTCTTGCTTGCCTTGATAGTCGGCGTTATAGGCGGAGCTTACGGAATAGGCGGAGGAGCGATAATTTCGCCCTTTTTAGTGGCGATTTTCGGATTGCCTGTTTACACGGTCGCCGGCGCGGCGCTGATGGGCACGTTGGTGACATCGGCAGCGGGAATCCTGGTTTACCAGTTTTTCATGCCGCTGTTGACCCCGGAGCATATCCCCGTGGCCCCCGATTGGCTGCTTGGGCTATCGATGGGGATAGGCGGACTGCTCGGGATTTATTTGGGGGCTCGGTTGCAACAATTCCTGCCGGAAAAACTGATCAAGGTGATTTTGATAGTTTCGGTGGCAGTAGTATCGGTCAAATACATCTATTCATTTATAGCCCGCTGACAAGATCGATTATCATCGATTGACAATAAAGCATAATAAAGGTAATATGGATACAGAAACAATTGTTTGCCGGTATATGCATGAACTCGGTGAAATCCACTCTGATAAAATTCGGCCGATTCAGAGATGCGGACTACAACGGCTTACTACCATTGGACAGACGCCATGTGTCGAAAAGCAGGCTAAAGCATGCGGCCGGATTTCGCTTAGGCATCTTAAGTATCTAAGGAGGCCAGGATGAATATAAAAAAGGTGAAAGAAATCATGGTCCCTCTCGATGACTACACGGTGGTCGATGAAAACTCCACGTTGCTTGAGGCGATCCTAACTCTGGATAGATCACAGGAGCATTTGGCCTCCGGAAAGCAGCCACACCGAGCGATTCTGGTTATCGACAAGGACGGAAAGGTCATCGGCAAGATCGGTCAACTCGCTTTCTTGAAGGCGCTGGAACCGAAATATCAGGCGATCAGCGACCGCGGAGCGCTGGCTAAAGTCGGCATAAGCGCCGAATATCTGTCTTCGATGATGGAAAGTTTCAGGCTTCACGACGCGGATTTAGGGCAGCTGTGCCGGCGGGCGGCCAATATCAAGGCGAAAGATATTATGAGTCCGGTGAAGGAAAGTATAGATGCCTCGGCCGGGGTGGGAGAGGCTATCCATCGGTTCATACAAACTCAGGCACTGTCGTTGCTCGTAGAAGACAAAAACAAGTCGTCGGCCTGCTCAGGCTTTCGGATTTATTCGATGAAATAACCGGCGCAATGAAAAGCCTGTCGGCTGAGGGGCAGAGTTAAGCACTAATCTTTGCTTGACCAAGCAGATCGAGCCAGTTTAATTGAGACAAGAAACGGTTTCGAATAAAAAAGGACGAGAATATGCCCGAAAAAATCAAGTTGCTGATTGTCGATGACGAGATAAAGTTTCTCGACTCGATTGCCCAAAGGCTCGAATTGAGGGATTTCCAGGTGACTAAGGCAAGCAACGGGGCTCAGGCCATAGAGGCCGGCCCGCACCGGCTCTTTCGATTTGGCCTTGTTGGATCTGAAAATGCCCGGAATCGACGGCAAACAGGTGCTGGAAATCCTTAAAAAAAGAACATAAGTACCTCGAGGTTATTATCCTAACCGGACATGGGTCGCTTGACTCGGCGGTCGAATGCACCAAGCTGGGAGCATTCGGCTATCTGCCGAAACCGTACGAGCTCGATAGACTCCTCGAGGTGCTGAAACAGGCGTATGAAGCCAGGTGGAAGAAGAAATTCGAGCACAATCAGGAGAGAATCCGCAAAATCGCCGAACTGGCCACCGGCTCGAGCGCGATCAATATTCTCAGGGAATTGCGCAAATTGGACGATGAATTGAAGTAGATATTTGCCTCTTTCCATCTCGACGATATTGAATAATCGGACGATTCCTTGGCTATGATTGAATCCCCGCAATTAATCGATCGTGAATGCCGATGTTTTTTTCACATCCTTTAAGTAATCATATAATATGCGCTGAGCGCAGGCCGCACCGCCGCATGATCGAGGCAACGATTTCAACGACGCCCGAATCGGCAGCCGATAGACCCGCCCGTATTTGTCTTGCAGCGATAAAAAGACGGCGAAAAACGATCGGCTAATGCTCTATAGGATAAACCCTATTGATCAACCTCAGAACCATATTTATTCTTGGTTAATGATTTTATTTCAATGATATCGAGTATCGTAGATACCCGCAGAATCAGGCTCATTCGCCAAGGAATACCGGGCGAAGGTCCGGTGGTTTATGTGATGGCCCGCGATCAACGGGTCAATGACAATTGGGCTTTGCTGTATGCAGAACAATACGCCCTCGAAAGAAAAAAATCCGTAGTAGTGGCTTTACCGATAGCGATCGACTATCCGAAGGCGCCGGCAAGGCAAAAGGCGTTCATAATCCACGGCTTGAAAGAACTGGAAAGAAATCTGGCTCGGCTTGACATCGACCTACTGGTCAGCGAAGATAACTCTGCCGAAAACCTACATCGATTATTGCAAAAAATAAAACCGACGGCCGTGGTGACCGATTATTCGCCCCTGAGGGAAAGCCGCCTATGGAAAAGGAAATTATCTGAATATATTTCGGTTCCTTCCTTCGAAGTCGATAGCCATAACATCGTGCCGGTCTGGGAAACCTCGGACAAACAAGAGCATGCCGCTTACACGATCCGGCCTAAAATTCACAAACTACTTCTCCAATTTCTAACTCCATTTCCGAAAATCGAAAAACAGCCGATTGTCTCGACAAAACCGCTGGAAGTTGAGGGGTGGTCAGCGGCAAGCTTCATTTTGTCGCATCGTCGCTTCGGTCTATTGCCTACTGCGGTCACCCCGGGGGAAACGCAGGCATTGAAATCGATGACCCGATTTCTTGAAACCGGCCTGCCGAACTATTTTCAAAACCGCAATAATCCCGTGCTGAACGGTCAATCGGGGCTGTCTCCTTATCTGCATTTCGGCCAGCTTGCTGCAGGGCGGCTTGCGTGGGAGGCACAGCGATTCGACGGCGATATTGCATCCCAGGAATCGTTTCTGGAAGAGTTGATCGTAAGAAGAGAGTTGTCCGACAACTTCTGTCATTATAACGAGCATTATGATTCGGTGGCAGGATTTCCTGCGTGGGCGCGGAAAACGCTCGACGAACATCGCCATGATATACGGCCGGAGCTTTACCGTCTCGATCAACTGGAAGCAGGCGAAACCGAGGACCCCTTATGGAACGCAGCTCAGATGGAAATGGTAAAAAGCGGAAAGATGCACGGTTTTATGCGCATGTATTGGGCAAAGAAAATTCTCCAATGGTCGCCCGACCCGGAGACCGCTTTGGAGACAGCCATCTACCTTAATGATAAATACCAGCTCGATGGCAACGACCCTAATGGTTATGCCGGAATCGCCTGGTCGATCGGCGGCCTGCATGATCGAGCCTGGTCCGAAAGAGAGATTTTCGGGAAGATACGCTATATGAGTTTTGAGGGGTGCAAACGCAAATTCGACGTGAATAAGTATATCATGCGCGTTTCCCGGCTCGAATGAAATCGGGGTGGAAACGAGAAAAGCCGAATCAAGTCGAACTTAGGTTAATATAAACCAATTCCAGGCTGATCGATAATAAAACAAAATCATGGGCAACTATGGTTAAACATGACTATATATAACCGAAAAATGGCACAATAATGAAAGAAAAAAACAAAACCTCGATTCTTATCGGTATCTCCTCCTGCCTGCTGGGCGAAAAAGTGAGATATGACGCCGGCCATAAGCAAGATCGATATATCACCGACGTTCTCGGTAGGTTTTTCGAGTTCGTGCCGGTGTGCCCGGAAATTGAAGTAGGAATGGGCGTGCCGCGGGAGGCGGTTCGCCTGGTAGGAAATCCGGCTAACCCGAGAATGATCGGCGTTCGTTCGGGCAAGGATTGGTCGAATCGAATGCTTAGGTTCGCCGAATGGCGGGTTGAACAAAAAGATTTGATTTCGCTCTCCGGCTATATTCTAAAAAGCAAATCGCCGTCGTGCGGCATGGAACGTGTCAATGTTTATGTCGAGCCGAATAGAATCGCAAAGACAGGAACCGGGTTGTTCGCCGCCTCTTTATCGGCCAGGTTTCCGGACCTGCCGATCGAGGAGGAAGGCCGCCTTGCCGATAGCGCGATCCGCGAAAATTTTATCGAACGCGTTTTCGCTTATAATCGTCTTCAGGACATGTTCTCCGAGCCGTACTCCCGAGCCGCAATCATCGCTTTCCATGCAAAACACAAGTTTTTGCTGCTGGCCCACAGCCCGGAGCATCATCGCAAATTGGGTCAATTGACAGCGCAGGTGAAACAGATCCGACCGGAAGAATTCAAAAATAATTACCGGCATCTGTTTATGCAGGCTTTGAAGTTCAAGGCCACCGTCAGGAAAAATACGAACGTGTTGCAACACATCGCCGGATTTCTCAAAGATCGGCTCACTCCTCTTGAGAAAAATGATCTAATCGCGGCTATCGAAGATTACCGGACTTCACTGGTGCCGTTAATCGTTCCAATCACGTTGCTGCGGCATTTCGTGCGCAAGTATCAAATTGAATATATCGATAACCAGTATTATCTGAACCCGCATCCGAAAGAGCTGATGCTCCGTAACCATGTTTGATCGTCGCTTGTCGGCATGTCCCTAAAATCGCAAACCGAACTCGCAATGGCCCGAAAGCCGCCGTCACCTGATGGCCGTCGGGGCGATTCGGCTATCCTCGATCGGCATCGCGTCTAAATCGGCGGCCGTGGTCATCTTGACCGATCATCAGGTGAAACTCGCGCAGCCCGGCATATCGATTTCCGTTGGATATCGGAGCGAGCGGGTTTAGGCTAAACTGATTCCAAGCGATTCATTACTGAGATAAAACATTGTAGCTGGTAATAAGGACATGCGGAGAGGCCGGGATTCGAACCCGGGGGCCCCTTGTGAGGACCAACTGCTTAGCAGGCAGCTGCCTTCGGCCACTCGGCCACCTCTCCAGACCCGCTAATTATAACTCCGCGGGGATTGCCTGACAATCTATTTTTCCTGACAACCTCAATCATCGGCTGTCGTCCTCGGTTCATTTAGATTGAAAAGCCAAAAGAGACGAAATATAATTTTCGGCGGAAATGAAACAAACATACATAAGACCGAAAGAATAAAGAGCTGGGGATCGGATACGCCATCCGTCTTATATGGAGTTTATTTTCCTCGGAAAACGAACGGAAAACCAACCTATTATCGATCAAGGAGAATAAACATGGGAAAAATCTATCGCGAATATGCGGCTTATCGGGATCGAATGAACCGCAAAATTCTCGAAACCGAAAGCAACGTGATCAAGCGATTTTTCGCGCTCGATACGCTCACCTATCAAGAAGGGGCGTTGCCGACCAGAACCAAGGAAATGCTCGGGTTGGCGTGTTCGATGGTGATGCGATGCGATGATTGCATAAGATACCATATCACCAAATGCAAAGAGCTGGGCGTTTCCAAAAACGAGCTGGTCGAGGTATTCGGTGTGGCCCTGATAGTCGGTGGGTCGATAGTGATCCCTCATATGAGAAGGGCGATCGAATTTCTGGAGGATCTCGAAGACGAGTTTCAATCGAGCAGAAATTGAGACCGACCGAGATTCATTCGTTCTTGACAAGGAAGTGAGATGACCAAAATTCTACTGACCGGGCGGCCGGGTTGCGGCAAGACGACGGTCATCAAGCGGACGATTGCCGGATTGAACCGGCCCTGCTGCGGTTTTTGCACGAGTGAAATCAGGGATTCGGACAGCCGGCTCGGATTCGCGATCGAAACGCTGACAGAGCCGCGGCGATCGGGAATTTTGGCTCATGTCGGCATCAAGACCTCTGCGCGCGTCGGCAAATATGGGGTTAATGTCGAGGAATTCGAAAAATTGGCCGTAACCGAACTTACAAGAGGTTTGGATAAGGACGATTTGATCGTTATCGACGAAATAGGCAGAATGGAGCTGTTGTCGAATGCTTTCCGACAACTCGTGGAAAAGGCGCTTACCGGCGGCAACGATGTTCTGGCCTCGATAATGCTCGGACCCGATACGTTCTGCGATCGGTTAAAAAGGTTGCCGGGCGTCCGGCTGGTTCGAATCGGCCGAAATAATCGTGAAACGGTTGGCGAGACGATAATTAAGCTGTTAAGATAACATGACTCGGGGCCTTCTCGAAAAACCGATCCGGGGATCCGTCGGGCGTTCCCTATCGATTATAATCGAACCGCCCAACCTCGAACTTGTTAGGTTTGCTGAACAATTGGCGGATTTAATCCACTTGCCAAGTGCCGATATGATTTATATAATAGCGCGTTCGAGCAAGAATGCAACAATTTAATATAAGGAGAATTCGATGGCAAAAGGGAAAACAAGAGGCAAAGAAGGCAAGCAAAAGAAGAGGAAAAGCGCCGTTATGGCAGCCTCTAAGTCATCAAAAGGCAATAAAAAACAAAAGACGGCAGCCAAATTGGCCGAGACTGGTTCGATCCGGGTGTCCTCCGGAAAATACGTGTATCTATTCGGCGGCAAAAAAGCCGACGGCAACGGCAAGATGAAAGACCTGCTCGGCGGAAAGGGAGCCGGTCTGGCGGAAATGACCAATATCGGCATCCCGGTTCCTCCTGGTTTCACTATAACGACCGAGGTCTGCAAGCTTTACTATAAAAACAACATGAAGCTCCCCAAAGAGATAATTCCTCAGATCCAGAAAGGAATCGAGCATATAGAAAAGCACACCGGCATGAAGTTCGGAGACGTCAATAATCCGCTGTTGTTGTCGGTGCGATCCGGAGCAAAGTTTTCGATGCCGGGGATGATGGATACAGTGCTGAATCTCGGCCTTACCGACCAAACACTCGAGGGATTGATCAAGAAGACCGATAACGAACGATTCGCTTACGACAGCTACCGGCGGTTCATTCAAATGTTCGGCAACGTTGTGTTGGGTATCGACAAGCACGAATTCGAGGAAATTATCGAAGCCCGCAAGAAAAAATCCGGGGCTAAACTCGATACCGAATTGATGGTCGATGACCTTAAATACATTATTAAAAAATACAAAGAAAAAATAAAGGAAAAAACCGGAGCCGAATTCCCGCAGAATCCGCGAACCCAGCTCGAAATGGCCCGGGACGCCGTTTTCCGTTCCTGGAATAATCCGAGAGCGATCACCTATCGCAAACTGAACAATATACCGGCCGATCTCGGCACGGCGGTGAATATCCAAGCCATGGTATTCGGCAACATGGGCGAAAGATCTGCCACCGGGGTCGGTTTCACCCGCGACCCATCGACGGGCAAGAAGGAATTTTATGGCGAATATCTGGCCAACGCCCAGGGTGAAGACGTGGTGGCCGGAATCCGCACGCCGAAACATATATCGCAACTGGCCAAGGAAATGCCCAAAGCCTATCGCGAACTGAAAGAAATCACCGCCAAGCTGGAGAAACATTACCGCGACGTCCAGGATTTCGAATTTACCATTCAGGAAAGCAAACTATACATGCTGCAAACCCGCACCGGCAAACGAACGACGGCGGCGGCGGTCAAAATCGCGGTCGATATGGTCAGGGAAAAGCTGATTTCGAAAAAAGAGGCGTTGCTGAGAGTGGAACCGGCATCGCTGGATCAGCTTCTGCACCCGCAGATCGACCCGCAGGCGCAACCGGTGATAATCGGCAAGGGCCTGGCGGCATCGCCGGGCGCGGCCAGCGGCATGGTCGTGTTTTCGGCCGAGGATGCGGTGCGTTACGCCGAGGCCGGCAAACAGGTGATTCTGGTCAGACAGGAGACCAATCCGGATGATATCGCCGGCATGAACGTTGCCGAGGGGATCCTGACTTCGCGCGGGGGAATGACCTCGCATGCGGCCGTGGTCGCCAGAGGCATGGGCAAATGCTGCGTGGCCGGCGCGGAGGATATCAAAGTTTACGAGGTCGATCGCAAGATGATCGCCGGCAAATCGGTCATCTCGGAGGGCGATATAATCACGCTCGATGGTTCCCGAGGACTGGTGATGCTCGGCAAGGTGCCCACGATCGAACCCGAACTTTCCGGCGAGTTCGCGATATTCATGAGTTGGGCCGACGAGGTCCGCCGGCTCAAAATCCGCACCAACGCCGACACCCCCAAAGACGCCGCAACCGCGCGTTCGTTCGGCGCCGAGGGGATCGGCCTGTGCCGCACCGAACACATGTTTTTCTCGGCCAATCGTATCCCGATAGTCCAGCAAATGATCCTGGCGGACAACGAAATCGAAAGACGGGAGGCGCTCGATAAGCTGCTGCCGTTCCAGAAAGCCGATTTCAAGGAGATTTTCGATGTCATGCAGGGTTTACCGGTGACGATCCGCACGATCGATCCCCCCTTGCACGAGTTTTTGCCGGACAAAAAAGAGATCATGGAAGAGATCGAAAAGCTGAAAGCCTCGGGCGCCTGGGAGGACGAAATAAAAGCCAAAGAGAAAATCCTCCGCCGTATCGAACAGCTGGCCGAATTCAACCCGATGATGGGACATCGCGGTTGCCGTCTCGGCATCACCTATCCGGAGATCACCGAGATGCAGGCGCGGGCGATTTTCATGGCCGCCTGCGAGCTGGCCAAGAATCCCCGCAAACGGCCGCCGATCCCCGAAATCATGGTGCCGCTGGTGGGCACGGTCGAGGAACTGCATAATCAGAAAAGTATTATCGTCAGGGTGGCCGAGGAAGTGATGAAGCAGTACCGGGTCGAAATACCCTATTTGGTCGGAACCATGATCGAGATTCCGCGGGGAGCGGTCACCGCCGATGAGATAGCCCGCGAGGCCGATTTCTTTTCGTTCGGCACCAACGATCTGACTCAGATGACATTCGGTTTTTCGCGAGATGACGCCGGCAAATTCATAAAAATATATCTGGAAAAAGGAATTTTGCCGAAAGATCCGTTCGTCTCGATCGATCGCAAAGGCGTGGGCAAGTTGATGGAGACCGCGGTCAACCTCGGAAGGCAGGTAAAGAAACAGATAAAGTTGGGTATCTGCGGTGAACACGGCGGCGATCCCGAATCGATCGAGTTCTGTAATTCCTTAGGGCTCGATTACGTCAGCTGCTCGCCCTATCGAGTGCCGATCGCCAGGCTGGCGGCGGCTCACGCGGCGCTCGGTGAAAGCGAATACACGTCCAAGTAAAGACCGATGCGGAGGGCGGAGTTTCCGCCCTCCTGAACAACCGATACCGTTCGCTTAACGAAGACGATGAAAACGCATATGCCGAGGAGGCAGCGATGGAAACGACCGTGAAATATCGAAACATGTGGGGACAGGTAGGGCTTTTCATAATCACTATCGGCATCTACGCGATCTATTGGTTTTACCAAACGGTCAAGGAAATGAAAGGGCTTGCCGGAGATCCCTCCGTCAGTCCGGCGCTCTGGACGGTGCTGATGTTAATTCCGCTTGTCAATTTCTATGCCATGTACAAGCACGCTGAGTTGTTTCAGAAAATCAGCTCCGAATCTTTGAATCGCTGGATAATTTTCCTGCTCTGGCTGGTATTCTCCCCCGCAGTCTGGTTCGTGGTTCAGACCGAATTGAACGGCCGGGCGACTTATAACAAACCGCAGTAAGGCATGAAAGGGTATCGGCATTGGAACTGGCGCAAGGCGGAAACGACATGTCGATGGGGAACTTCCGCTGAGGAAAGATAGCGAGGCGCAATTCCTAATGCAGCTGCGCTGACCGGCCTTATCCGCTGAGTAAATTCAATTTCATTACGCGAAAGCCGAAAAGCATGTAGTATCATCCTCCTTTTATCCGCCGACCGTATTGCAAAAATACTTGACAGCAAAAGCAAGCAATTTTATAATTTATCAGAAGACGATCCAAGAACTATAGGCCGAACAATCTTTTTCAAAGCGCCGGAAATGATGCCGCATTTTCCTGCGATTCATAGTGGATTACCCCCCCATTTAGGGGGAATTGCGGACAAGAGGTCCACCGAAATGGTTGCGGGTTGAGTTTTTTAAGCAATTGATATCCGTAAATCATTCACAAGGATGGGCACATGTTCGGTAGAGTATTCTTAACCATGCTTATTATGGCTGTTTTTGCGGCCTCCGCAGCCGTGGCCGATGGCGGCTTTTATGGCGAAATTACTTACCTAAACTGCGATTGCCAAGAATTGGCTTACGGTGATAAGGTTATAATTAAAGCAGTGGGCGGCTTTGAAGGATGGGCGGCCGTAAGTTGCAGGTGGACACAGCCCGGTTATAATAGCGCATCGACCTATCCACCGGAGTATTATATACGCTTTATGTCGATCTGGGCCGAGGATCAAATTGTGACCTTTCCCAGATAGTTAGAGTTTACCACGGCACCGAGGATCAGCGGGTCGATCTGATCGTCTATGGCCCGACGCCGAAACCGGACGGATCCGAAGAATAAGCGGCGACCTAATTTTTAGGGGTGTCCCTTGTGGACACCCCATAAACCTCTTTTGGGGAGGTGAAACATGTATCTGATACTTGTATTATTGCTTTTGGCTATCGGAGAAGCTTTCGGCCAGATCCCGCAAATGGTCCCGGGCTGGCCATACCTGACAAGAACGGAGATTTGGGCGACAACGACGGTGCCCGTTCCCGTGCCGGAATGTGACGACGATTCATCCGCACTGTATTCGAGTAACATAACATGGGATATCGATAAGTTCCACCTTGATGGTTCGTTTTTCCCCGGATTCCCCTTGATATTCCCACGGGTGCTGTTCGGCGATGTTTGCGTGGTCGTAGATATCGACCATGACGGTTTCGACGAGTTCGCCGTCTCGGGATTCCGGCGGGATGAGCAGAATCATTATGTTCGTTCCGAGCTTTATCTTATCGACCACGACGGCTCGATATTTCCCGATTTTCCTCTTATTTTCCCTAAGGCCGCTCCACCCAATGTGGCCGATATCGATAACGACGGGGAATATGAAATCATCGCCTTCGATATCGACGCCGATCTTATCTTCTGTGTCGATCGTTTCGGCCAGACACAACCCGGATGGCCGGTTCCGCTTGAACCGTGGGTATCCGGTTCGATCGGCGGAGGGGGCGCTATCGCCGACCTGGATATGGACGGCTATCTCGAATATCTTCTGAAAGGACAAAGACACTTATATTGCTTTCGCTTTGACGGCACCACACAGCCCGGTTTCCCCATAGAGGTAATCAATTCCGACACCTTCTTCTTCAATCCCTGGTATGGTCCGGAAATAGCCGACATCGATTTCGACGGATACCCGGAGATCCTAATTACCGGCGATGACAACAACTATGTCAACATGCGCGGTTTCGCGGCGGTCTATGAGCATACGGGAGTTATGAAACCCGGCTGGCCGAAATATGTTCACGGCATGCCGTTTCAGTCGCCGGTGGCCGCCGATATCGACCATGACGGCGATCTCGAGATGTTGTTTTCGGCAGACAGTCTTTACGCTATCGATATCGAGGGTGATAACTTGCCTGGCTGGCCTCGTTTTCACGATGCTCCCGACGTAGCCGTCTGGCTGCCGGTTTCGGACTTCATCGTCGTCGATGTTGATGGTGATGACGACTGCGAGATTTTTTCCGACTTCAATGCACTCTATTGCGACATCGTAGGGCCGGACACGAATTATTACAGTTACCTTTACGGAGTCGACCACCTGGGTGATCTTCTGCCCGGCTATCCGCTGGTAATCGGGGGTTGCAATTTCTGGCACCCTCCGGCGTTCGCGCTCGACCCGGAATTAAATCGTCTCTACATGACCCTATTCACTGAAGCCAAAGATCCTTGGGCAAATGTCGACAGCGCCTATGTCGAATTTTACATTTTCCCCGACTCCACCGGCCCAACCACTCAGTGGCCGATGGTGTCCCATGATCGTCTTTTGACCAAAAACTACAATTTCGTCGACAACGTCACCTCTATCGCAGATAACCGAGAGCCTATCCCCTCCGCCTTCATTCTCAAGCCGAACTATCCCAATCCGTTCAATTCGGTCACGGTTATCGAATACGGTCTGCCCGCGGAAAGCCGGGTGTGCGTGGATATCTACGATATCCTCGGCAGAAAGGTGGCCGATCTGTTCCAAGGACGACAACCGGCGGGGATTCACAGACTCAAATGGGAAGCCGATGATATGCCCTCGGGCGTCTATCTGGCAGTCGTGAAAAACGACCGACAGCAGCGGGCTATCCGGATGTCGCTGCTCAAATGAAGGAGTGCGGTAATATGCTTTGGAAGACTTTGATGATTTTGGCGGCGCTGACAACCCTAGTTTCCGCGGCAGGCGCCGAGCATAGACTATACGGTGAGATCAGCTATCAAGGATGTGAATGTGCCGGCGGCGCCATCAGCGATCAGGTGGTGATCGAGTCGATGACCGGGCGATTCATAACCCTATTGCCGGTGATTTGCCGGTCCGGTAAGGCCTACTACGATACCGGAGCGGCCGGCCTGCCTGCCGGTCGTTATCGTCTGCGTTTGCGGTTGAATGTCGCCTCCGATTGCGTGCGCTCGGAAGCGGTCGTGATACAGCACGGCACCGAGGATCAGCGGGTCGATTTGATCGTCTACGGCCCGACACCGAAACCGGACGGCGGAGATAAATAAGCCGCTGCCCGGGGAATTCAGCCCGAAATATAATAAATTATTGACATAATCCGGACAATGCTTTACATTTTAATGGCATATAATCGGAGGGCGTGAAAATCTAACATATTCCTATAACGGCGTTCGGGCTATATGCGTTTTCGTTTGCATTCGGCCAGACACACTGGACGTGGCGGGTAAACGAGGATTTACTAAATCCGAGCGGAATCAAGGCGCCTGGTGTCAATGCTCCTTATCTCTATGACGTCGATAACGACGGCGATCAGGACCTGCTTATCGGGCATCGGCAGGGCAAAATCTGGCTGTATTACAACGATGGCTACCCGGAAATTCGGCGCTGGCGGCAGGATACCAGTTATTTTGCTCAGATAAACTTCCCGGGCTGGGCCCTGATGCCGGTAATGGGGGATTTCGATAACAACGGCCAGGTGGAGCTGGTAATACAAAGGCGGGACACGGCTGATTACGAAACGGGATTCGATTCAATTTTCGTATTCAGAAACGTCGGTACATCCTGGCAACCCAACTGGGTTCGGATTAACAGTTTTTATAATATGCCCACTTGGTCGATTGTCGCGCCGAGATTCGTTGATTGGGAAAATGATGGGGATTGGGACATTATCGCCTGGAGCTGGGGGGAGTATCCGTGGACTTGCAATCTATATCGCAATGCGGGAAGCATAGATAGTGCTTTCTGGCAATACGATTCGTTGGTATCGGCGGCGCTGCCGGTCGCATACAATTATCCCCAATTCGAGGCGTCGGACTTAAACAATGACGGAGTCATCGATATAATCAGGCTATGGCTTGAATTCGATAATCCTCTATATATACTCGACATATTCTTGAATAATGGGTCCAGCGAAAATCCCGATTTTTCGATAAATCACTCGAGATTGATTGAATGCCGCGAGGCCGGAATCCATCCTTTTCTCTGTTGCGGCGATATCGATGGGGATTGGGACAAAGATCTTATATTGGGGCTTCGGGAAAAGAGTGTGTTAACCATACCAAACATCGGCACGATGTATATTCCCAATTACCGAGCCCCGGTGGTCTGGCTGGGACCGATCCATAATCATGGCGACGATCTGGCTTTATGGGACCATCAAGCGGATGGCATTTTCGATATTGCGCAGACTTTCACTTTGTCGAACTATTTTATGTGGCCGGATTATTATGTTTATTGGATGGCTTTTATCAACGAAGGCGCTATGGGCGCGCCCGACTTCAGACCATTTTCAATCCTGCCGCATCTCTACAATGGAATGGGATTCGGTTTGAATGGCAGTTTGTCTCCAACCTCCGGCGATATAAATCGAGACGGCCTTCCTGATCTTGCTTATGAACGCTATGGACTTCTTGGCGCAGCTTTTGCGATCGGTGAAACAAGCTATTCATTGAATTCCTCCTGTTTCCAGCAATTAAATGATGCAGGGCCCAATCATTATCCGGAGCTGGTTGACCTGGACAGCGATGGTGATTTGGATATGATCGTTCGCAATCAATGGGGACTGCTTCAAAGCTATGAAAATATCGGCGGCGGGAATCCGCAATGGTCGCCTAATCCAGCCCTTATCAGGGGAATCGAAAGGGATGTCAACATCAGGGTACGAAAAGCCAAACTTAATGACGATGCACTCGTGGATTTCGTGGGGCAAACGGCCGGCTCGTTCAGAGCATACATAAACATGGGCACACCATCGGCACCGTTTTTTTCATATGATCCGAGCGTTTTTGCGGATTATACCGGCCCGGTTTTGGTTTACTCCGATCTGGCGGATCTCGACGGGGACGGTGATGACGATTTGGTTGTAAACGATCATTGTATTCTGACTGCTGTGGAGAATCTATCGGAAACCGGCATAGGTGATGTGATTCCCGCCTTGCCGAATTCATTAAATTTATCATGCTATCCCAATCCGTTCAACTCTTCGACTGCATTCGAGTATGGAATCGACAACGCCGGGGCGGTGAAACTGGAGATATTCGATATTCTGGGTCGGCAGGTGGAGACGCTGGTCGATGAGAGCAGGCAACCCGGGGTCTATCGGGCGGTCTGGGAGGCCGGCGATAACCCCTCGGGGATCTATTTCGCCCGGCTGCAAATAGCCGATAAAAGCCGCACGTTGAAACTGACGTTGGCGAAATGACACGCAGCAAGCGGCCAAACCCGAATTAAATCCTTTTCATGCAATCCGGCGAATGATAGATGCAGTCAATGCTGAACCGGTCGAATGCAAATGCCCTTTTTTAAGGAGATTCAAAGGCCTCGGCAATGGTGAATTTGGCTGATTATCGTTATTATGGCTGCGTTGGCCTGGTATCTTTTTGTCAAGGCGGTTTTGCTTAAAGACACGGAAATTTCGGCGACCGGATCGGAAACAGGTTTTTGGATCTACTTCATAGCGGGGGCTTGCTGATACCGGCTTTTTTGCTGTCGGTCAAGATGACCACCGTTGTGGATGCCGAGGGATTGACGGTGCAATATTTTTCGATATATCGGCGTCGCATTAAAAAAGATGAAATAGCGGCTCGTAAGGCACGCGATTATCGGCCGATATTGGAATACGGCGGCTGGGGAATCCGTTGGGGAATAAAGCGGGGCATGGCCAACACGGTGCAAGGAAATCGAGGGGTTCAGTTGGAATTAACCCAGGGGAAGAAAGTCCTGATAGGATCGCAGCGACCCGAGGCGCTGGAGAGAGCCATAGTTTCGACAAAAACCGGTAACTCAAGCGTTTGATCCCGCCCGACATTTGAATTGCATTTCCGCCGATCGAAAGAATCTTGCCTAATCGGCTAAAATCAATCTCTGCGCAATTGACATTCGATACGAAAATGGGTATTATGACGTTTTGATACGATTGGAGGAGTATGGGCGATCAAGAGCAAAATCAGAAATTTGCCAGATTGATTTTTTATGCCGGGGCGATCATCGCTTTCCTGATAAGTTTCATATGCTATTTGAAAACGATGGCTCCCACGGTTTCGTTTTGGGATTGCGGCGAGTTTATCGCTTGTTCCTATATTTTGGGTGTCCCTCATCCTCCGGGAACTCCGTTGTTCATATTGATCGGCAAATTTTTCATGCTTCTGGGGATAATGCCGACCCCTGCTCAAAATACGAATTTCATTTCCGTTCTTGCCGGGGCGGCAACCGTGGTATTGGCTTATTTGCTGATTGTGCGAATCGCCGCGGTCGTGGTCAAGCCGCAGACCTTGTTGGCGCGTTTGGGGATATGTATCGGCGGGCTGAGCGGCAGCCTGATTATGGCGTTTTCTTCGACTTTCTGGTTCAACACGGTCGAGACCGAGGTCTATAGCCTAGCCACGTTTCTGACATTGCTGATTCCTTTTATCGCTATCAAATGGGCTGAAAAAAAGCCGCTCGGCGGAGGCGATCTGGCGCTGGTGGCGATATCTTATCTGCTGTTCTTATCAATAGGAATCCACCTGACGGTTTTTCTCATAACACCGGCTCTGGTTATCTATTTCATGCTCGTTGACAGCAACAAACTGAAAGATTGGCGATTTTGGATCTGTTGGGGGATTCTTTTTTCGATCGCCATGCCGCTTCACTTTTTGGTATTCGTGTTTTTCCCGGGGCTCAATTCTTATCCTACGTTGACCTGGCTCACGCTGGTTGTTCTTTATGCGGTGATCTGCCTGATCGCGTTTTTGCGAACATCCGGAAAGACTCAGGCCGCATGGGGACTTTGTTTTGCGTTGTTGGTGGCGGCCCTGGCCGGATTTTCGACCCATCTTTATATCCCCATACGAGCGGCGCAAAATCCGGCGATCAACGAGAATAACCCGGCAACCTTGAATCGGTTCGAGGACTACATGGCGCGCAAGCAGTATGGTCAGGAATCGATGGTGACCAGAATGTTCAAGCGGCGCGGCAGTTTCGCCCACCAATTCGGCGCTTATCCGCATATGGGGTTCTGGGGCTATTTCCGGGATCAATACAACAACAAGGACTGGGGGGCGTTGCGCTATTTGCCGTTCATAATCGGCCTGCTGGGGATTTACTGGTCGATAAAGAGAAATTTCAATAATGGAACGCTGATTACGCTGATATTCTTGATCGCCTCGCTCGGGTTGATCTTGTACCTGAATTTTTCGGACGGCACCCGCGGAGATCATCTGGAGGTGCGCGACCGCGACTATTTCTGGACCCAAGGCTTCATGACTTATGCGATACTGATCGGAATCGGCTTGGCGGTGATTCTCGGCAAAATAATAGACTGGCTCAAAGGGCGAATCGGGAATGCGGCTAATGCGGTGTTCGCGGCCGCCGCGGTCATCGTGATTTTATTGCCGATCGACACCGCCAGCTACCACTGGCGGACGCACGATCGCACGGGCGATTATATGCCGCCTGACTACGCCTATAATATCCTCAATTCCTGCGAAAAAGACGGGATTATTTTCACCAACGGCGACAACGATACTTTTCCGCTATGGTACCTTCAAGAGGTGGAAGGCGTCCGCAAGGACGTGCGGGTCGTCAATCTGTCGTTATTAAACACCGATTGGTACATCTACCAGTTGAAACATTTCATGAACGTACCGGTGGAACTCGAGGACGAGCAGATACTCTGGAAACCGTTCGATCGTCGCGGGCAGGTGATAATTTATCGCCCGATTAAACCTTATTATGACCCGATAAGGGGAATCAACAGATATTTGGCGCCGTTTCAGGATTCCAAGACCGGTAATGTTATCAGGGTGCAGGATCAAATGATCGAACGGATCGTCTGGGCCAACAAATGGAAATACCCGATCTATTTTTCGACCTCGGTGCCGACATCGAACCGCTGGATTCTTTCGGATTACACGTTAAGAAAAGGAATGGTTCTGCAGATTATGCCGGAAAAACCGAATCCTGCTATCGATGCCGAGGCCACTCGTTCTTTCCTGTATGATATGTATCGCTACCGCGGGGTCAGCGATTTGGGAATTTACAAAGACGAAAACAACGTGGGGTTGACCACGACTTATCCGGAAAGGTTCGTCGATCTAGCAAAATATTACTTGGATTCGGGGGATACGACAAAAGCGAAACAAACATACTGGGATTGCGTGGAGAAATTTCCGTATTACTATCAAACTTTCGTCGATTTAAGAATGCTTTATTCCGACAGCGCCTATGCCGACAGTGCGCGGATAGCTTACGAAACCGGGGTGAAAAATCTCGAACTTGCGGTCAAGACCTGGCCGGAGATAACGCTGTATCGCCAATTTCTGGGAGTAGTGCATTTCGCCAATCGGAATTATGAGAAAGCTATAGAGGCGTATGAAGCGGCCTTAAAGCTCGACCCATCGAGCAGCCTGACTTTCCGTTTCCTGTTGCAGCTATACACCGCCACCAACAAAAAGGACAAAGGCCGGCAATTGTTGACCTGGTGGATGGGGCATCATCCCGAAGATATGGAAGCCAGGCAGATATTGAAAGTTTATCAATAGCCGACCCGCAGGGAACCGCGGATCAATCGGGAACGTTCGTCGGCTATGCGGCTGGGAAATGTCGAATCAGGGTGCCGCGATTGAGGGTTATCTTGGGGATATATGCAGGAATTGGATATCAATCAAACGATACTTATCGTGGTCGGCTCCGATATAAAGCCGGAGGAAAAAGATCGGCCGATCGCCTATAAACTCAAACGCCGAATCGAAAGCTATCCCGCCTATGGGAAATTGCCTTTCCGCAAATGTATAGTGATTTCCGATTCCCTTTATGAGGGAGATAAAATAATACAGGTCTGCCCGACTATATGTATCGGCGGCCCCGGTGTGAACGCCGCGGCGGCCCGCCTGTTCAAGACGTTGCCGATCTATCACAACCATGAAGACCGTTATTTCATACAACTCGAAACCGACAAAAAAGCGCGGGTGGTTTCTCTCTGGGGAATGGACCAATCGAGCACCGAGGAAGCCGTGGATTACTTCGTGGACGCCGGCCTGCTGAATGAGTTTCTCAGGAGCGTCTGGAACTGATCAATAGGCACCTGTTCAACGGCCTGTTGACGGCGATCCTGGCGCTTATCTGGGGAAATACCTGGCTGGCCATAAAAATCGGATTAAGCGGCATTCCCCCGTTATGGGGGGTTTCCATTCGTTTCATATGTGCGGGCCTCGTTCTTTTGGGAGTGGCGGTATTACGCGAAGGAAAGCCGAGACCGCTGAATTACGTTCGGGCGGATGTGGTTATAGGCGGCTTATGCTTGTATTGTCTTGCCTATGTGCTGATATACTGGGCGGAGCAGCATATTTCCTCAGGACTGACATCGGTGCTTTTCGCGATAATGCCTTTCTATACCGCATTGCTGGCCCATTTTTTCGTAAAGGATGACAAACTCAATCCGACAAAGATTGCCGGAATCGTCGTCGGTTTTATAGGAATCGTATATTTGTTCAAAGATAATATCGGTATTTACGGCCGATTCGGTTTCTATGCGATGATATGTTCGGCGTTTTCCCCGCTTTTTTCGTCGATCGGGACGATTATCCACAAAAGGAGGCTCACCGGATTGGAACCGATCCAGCTGACCGCCTGGCAGATGCTTTTGGCGGGTACAAGTTTGGCACCGTTCGCCTATCTGATGGAAGGAGTCGGTGGATTTGATTGGACGGCGCAGGCGATAATTTCATTGTCGTTTCTATCGATTTTGGGTTCGGCTGTCGCGTTCGTCGTTTATTATCATTTGCTGAAAAGCGAAAACGTGACCCGGGTTTCGATGATTGCATTCGTGACGCCATTGGTGGCGGTGATCACCGGCCATGTCGCCGTAGGAGAGCCATTTTATACCGGCATAGTAATCGGTGGAAGTCTGGTGGCCGCGGGCGTCGCTTTAGTCAACAATCTACACGAATATATGCTGAAGCGGCTGCAGAGCTTTCAGTCTTGAAATGACCGCCGATCAATAATCATGGCCGACATAGAAGTATACAGCGTCATCTCCCTTGTCAATGCGGCCGTAAGCAATTCCCAACGGACCTATGGGGGTTCTGATTGCCAGGGAAAGTCCGCCCCCATGCCGTAAGCTGCGCGGCTTGATCGAATCGTTTTTATCCCAAACGTTGCCGACGTCGTATCTTGCCGAAAGAAACAGGTCGTCGAGAAGTTCCTGCCTGATTTCCAGGTTCCCGTTCAGCAGCTTCTCCCCCATTATCTCGTGATCGAACAGACCATAAAACGTGTCGCGTCCGCCGAGATCGAAATATTTGAAATACGGCAGCCGTCGATACGACAGGCCCAGGGCGATTCTCGGATTAAAATTCGTTTTGCGGCCGAGTGGATAATGCGCTTCGAGCACCGTATAGAATCGGGTGTAAACCAGCGTGCCGCCGAGCAGGTCGCCGGCGAACTCGAGATCGAAATAATGATATTTTCCTTTTTTGGTGAACGGGATATCATCGAACGTATCCACCAAAGAACGAAAGGAAACCGAGGCGATCTTCTCGAATCGCCGATCCTGTTGCGGCGAGTCGAACCTGATTCCCGAATACGACAGCACTGCCGATACTTTGCCCAGACGGGGGAACTGCTGACCGAGTTCCAATTCCGCGCCGGTTGAGGTTTCATCGAACTCACCGACACGCCGGTGGTCGGAGTATGAATTTCTGTCGAAAATCGAATGAAAAACCGAAGTCCTGTAGGTGACGTAGGTTTTGAAAATGCGGTCGGCTTTGAGATTCAACCATACGGCCTGTTTTTTTTCGCCGAATTGATTCGATATATTGAACTCGTTGCCTGCCCCCATGATGTTCGAAAAAACGATGTCGGCGAAACCTTGCGTATGATATTCATTGTCGTATCTAAGGCCGGCCCGGATATAATCGAATGATTTTTCCTCGACTTTCACAACCAGCCTGATCCCCACCGAATCTGGCTCGGCCAGCAACTTGACCGACTCGAAAAGTCCGGAGGCATATAAATCATCGATACTTCTCTCCGCCTTTTTTTCCGAAAAATGATGGCCTACGCGAAAACGAAGGTCGCGCATTATGACCCAATCGCGCGTGCGCCGGTTCCCCTCGATACGAATGCCGTTTATCTTTCCCTCGTCGATTCCGATCACCACTCGGCCGGACTGACGGTCGATATCGATCAGCCAGGCTCTGGCAAGCGAATATCCCGCCGCCGCGTAAAGACGTTCGATCCTGCGTAAATCCTTGGTGAGCCGCTTCATATCGGCCACCTGCCCGACCTTGGTTTGGAGCGAATCGAGCAGAATTTGACGACCGAAAAGCGAGACTCCTACAAAATCGATATTCACTATACGTGGAAAATCCTCCAATCGGTAAACAACCCGCGCAGTATCGCCTTCGAGCACAACTTCCGCTCGAGCATCGCGCAAATAACCTCCGGCCATCACCTTTTCAAGCCTGGCTTTTATTTCGAATTCGTCCGTTAATCCATTTATTGAGAGATGCCTCTCGAAAAAAGATCGAGGCAGCCAATTCAAGCCCTCGATTTCAGAAGCAGCTACGTAAAAGCGCTTACCTTGCCGCCGCCCCTTCTTCATTAGAGCGCTCTTGATAGCAGGCAGCGCTCGCAGTGCCGCCTGCCTGCCTTCCTCGATCAACCGATCTATTTCGGTGAAATCGCTTGCCTTGTGAAAGCCGATTTCCGGCGTGATTACCACATCGGATTGCTCGAGCGAACGACTCAAGTGGGGCAAAGACATCACCGTGGTCGATTGATTGGCCATATCGATCGCGTCAACTATGTCGTCTATCGGAAGCAGAGGCGAGGTTGTGTTGACCGCCACCACCGGCCGTCCGGACAGCTCGAGACAGATATCGACGGGAATCGGATCGACCAAACCGCCGTCGACGTACAGATGTCCATCGGACAAGACCGGCGTGAAACCGACCGGAAAAGCCATGGCCGCCCTCAAAGCCTCGGCCAAGTCGCCTCTCGAAATTATCTCAAGCCTGCCGCTTCCCAAATCAGTGGCGGTCGCTCGGAACGGGGGATCGAGCAGGTCGTAGTTCAGGCTCGCTCTCACGCCCGCGCGATAGCACAATCGAGATAAAAGATTCGATAATTTTTGAGCGGAAGTGATCGCTTTGGGCAACACCGGCCGCCAATTTTCGATTCCGAGTTTCAATAAGGCTTTTTCCGGCCACCCCTTGGCTGAAACCAGTATCGCCGATCTCAGGGGAGCGGAGGAAAACAGTTCAGACCAATCGATCGAGAGGGCGAGCCGATGAAGCTCGTGCGGCGAATAACCTGCGCAATACAACCCACCGATTACCGCTCCCATGCTCGTGCCGGCGATCAATTTTATCGGGAAATCGTTTTCCGTGAGAACTTCCAATACACCAATCTGCGCCAATCCCCGCGCGCCGCCGCCGGACAAGGCGAGAGCGATGCCGTCTTTGAGCCGCCCGGCATAAATTCCGTCTGTCTCTGCCGTTTCCGATTGAAAAGGGGGATTATCCAATCTTATAATCAGGGTATCGCATATGGCGAGCTCGCAGAAAATAATAAAGAGCAGAAGGATGAAAAAGATTACGCCCGGGATTTTCATTTTGCAATAAAATATACCAGATGAGCAGAGACAAAATCAAGAGCGGAAGAACGGTTGCAAAATTGACGGTCAAGCAGCTCAAACTGATTTATTCCCTCAAGCAGAAAAAATGTCGCCGCGAACATGGCCTTTTTTTGGTCGAAGGTGACCATTCGGTTGCGGCGGCAGTCGATTCGGATTGGCAGGTGGATAAAATAATCCTTAAAGCCTCGGCGGACGCCGCGAAATCAATACCGGCAGGATTCAAAGGCGAAATATACAGCCTGGCAACCAGGGAATTCAACCGGCTGGCTGATTCGCAAACTCCTCAGGATATCATGGCTGTGGTCAAGGTCAAGAAACCGGTCGCAATAGCCGAAAGGCTTGCCGGAGCTTCGAGAATCACGGTTGCTGATGGTATCGCCGACCCGGGCAATCTCGGAACCATGATCCGGACGGCGGCTGCATTCGGATTCGATTTATTCGTCTGTATGAACGATTGCGCCGAGATCTATAATCCGAAAGTGATCAGAGCCACTCAAGGCGGTCTGTTCGCAATACCCGTTTGGGAGGCCGATTCGGCCTGCGAATTTCGCAGATTATTGCCGAGTGACTTCAAAATAATTGCTTTCGATGCGGAATCCCGAATGCCTTTGTCGAAAATCCCCAAAACAGAAAAAATGGCTCTGGTTTTCGGCAACGAGGTTCGGGGAATCAGTGACGAAATCAGGAAAGCAGCAGATCATCTGGCGAGAATCGAACAGACCAGCAAAGTCGAATCGCTCAATGTCGCAGTGGCGGCCGGGATAGGGATGTGGTGGGGAATGGCCGGAAATTTATGATAGCCAAGCGAAAGCGTAATTTGATTTCGATGATTCGATCGATAAATGGTTCGAAGGTCAGGACTATAGGGAAACTCGGCTGCTCTTGTTTAAAGTGCTATTATCGATAAAATCCCCGCTTGCAACCGATAATCGGCTTGAATAAATTGAGCCATAATTTGAAAGCAACGGGAGAAGATATGCTCAATTTCGAATTTAATTTGCCAACAAGGATATTATTCGGCGCCGGACAGCTTGAAAAGTTAGGTAAGGAATGCAAGAAAATCGGCAGCCGGCCGCTCTTGGCTACCGGGCGTTCGGCTATGCGCCGCACGGGTATACTCGACCGGGTGCTTGAACTGCTGAAATCCGCCGGCATTACGCCAGTGCTTTTCGAAAAAATCGAGCCCAATCCGCGGGCGAAAACCGTGGATGAGGCAGGACGCGTGGTCCGCTCCGAAAAATGCGATTTCGTTATCGGTCTCGGCGGCGGTTCGGCGATGGATGCGGCAAAAGGGATAGCGGCGGTGGCCAAGTCCAATCGACCGGTCTGGGACCATATCTATTCGGGCGAGGGTCAGACTTATATTCCGGTGCGCGAGGCACTGCCGATCGTTTGTGTGCCGACAATAGCGGCCACCGGCTCCGAGGCGAACCGCGGCGGTGTGATCACCAACGACGACACCAACGAAAAGGCCGGCCTTTTTTCCCCGGCGCTGTTCCCTACGCTGTCCATCGTCGATCCCGAACTTACGATATCCTGTCCGCTCGAATATACTCTCGACGGTGGGATAGATATCATCTCGCATGTGATCGAGACATATTTCACCGGGACCAGCACCTCCTATCTACAGGATAGATTTTCCGAATCGATCATCAAAACGGTCATCAACTATCTGCCGAAAGCAGCCAAGAACCCCGGAGATCTGGAGGCGAGGACGCATCTATCGTGGTGCTCGACGGTGGCTTTATCGGGCGTGGTCAACTTGGGTCGCGGAGGTTCTTATCCGCTGCATGCGCTCGAACATTGCGTTTCCGGACACTACGATATCTCGCACGGGCGGGGCCTGGCGCTTCTACTGCCGCCTCTCATGAAATACACTGCGGCAGCCCGACCGGAGAAATATATTGAAATGGGAATCAACGTGTTCGGTTTGAAATTCGAAAGCGAGCATATGGAACACGCGGCCGCTCAATCCATAGAGGCTATGATCGGATTTTTGGTGACGATCGATCGACATCTACACTTTTCCGATCTCGGCATCGGTGATGGAAAATTCGAACGGATGGCCGACGATGCGATCAGGATTTACGGCGCAGGCAAAAGCTTTCTGGATAATCCGAGGCCGATCGACAAGGCGGGAATAATCGAAATATTCCGTATGGCGCTTTGATCCGCAGATGTTGATAGAACCTGACGATGGAAACGGCCCGAGCCCTTGCCATAAAAGCGGTTGGGGTAATCGTCGCAAGAAAAGATCGGGTGAAAAGGAAAATCCGGTCAATTAGCCAGATGTCGTCTGATACTTTCTTTCAGTTCAGTAAGATCGGGCGACTTAACGATATAATCGTCGGCGATCCAGCTCGAGAAATTGGCTTTGTATGACGAATAGGCGGAGTTGAGAATCACCGGCAATCCCCGGTCGAACTGCTTTATCTGTTCGAGAACCTCTAATCCTTCGACATCGCCAAGCTTTATATCAAGCACAACCAGCTGCGGTCGAAACTGCTCAAGGGCGGACAAGACTTGCCTGCCGTTATCGACCGGCATGACCTCGAAACCGTCGTCTTCGAGTTCATCCTTATAAAGTTTCAAGAGATTTTTCTCGTCTTCGACAACCATCACTTTCGGCATATCAATTTCCCTCCTCTTATTTATTCATACGCATGAAAACATCTATGCGGTCGAATCTTTCTTCTTTTTTTCGCTCGATTCCGCAACAGGCAAATGGACATAGAAAGTGGTGCCTTCCCCCTTTTTCGAGCGGACATTTATAAAACCGCCGTGGTCATCGATAATTTTCTTGGTAACAGGCAAGCCGAGGCCGGATCCATTAGATTTTGTCGTATAAAACAACCGGAACAGATTGTCCATCTCTTCCGCCGCTATTCCCTCGCCCGTATCCTGGATTTCTATCACGACGTAGTCGTTGTCCTGGCGGGTGCGAATCGTGAGGCGTCCGCCTTTTTTCATCGCCTCGACGGCATTGGCCACGAGATTCAAGACCACCTGCCGCATCCTTTCGGGATCGATTTTAATCATCATTTTTTTCTTATGGAACTCGATCCCGGTTTCGATCGCCATACCGGCCATCCTGTCTTTCATCTGTGCAATCGCATCGGTCAAGAGTTCGCACAAATCGCATTCTCTCAGGCTCAATTTGGGCGCCCGCGAATACTCGAGGATTTCGGAATTGATCGTCAGCAGACGATCGATTTCGGAAATGATGATTTCGATTAAAGCGGAGTCGATCCTGCCGGTTGACGCAAGGGCCTTGAGGCGTCGGGCGTAACCGCCGATCGTCACCAGCGGGATTTTGAATTCGTGGGCCACTTTGGTGGCCAGCATTCCTATATCGGCTAAACGCTCATGGTGAACCAGATATTTCTGATTGGCCCGGAGCAAATCATGAACCCGTTCCAATTCCTTTAATTTAAGGAAAAGCTCCTGCTGCAGGATGCTGTTCTCGATACCGGGTGCGCAGGCGTTCACCAATGATTTCAAGGCTTCGGCGGATTCATCGGTGAAAGGTTTGCCGGTTATCGCATTGTCGGCCAAAACCAGTCCGAGAACTCGCTGTTCCGATTTCAAGGGAACCGCCATTATATCGGAAATATTAGGCCACCAAGAGATATCGGAGGCGACGAAATCCGCGGCCCGCAACTGCAGCGTTTGGCTGTTTGAATAAACAAGCACCTGCACCAAAGGATTGTTTTTGTCGGAAAGGGGTATCTTGGCGCGTCTTATAAAAGATTCGAGGGTGAATTCGGCATTCATATTATCGGCCAGTATGTTATCGAGCAGTTGTTTTACGGGGACTCCGGAGACTTTCGCCCAAATTGCCTGCGCCTCGGCTGAATCGATCGGGCCGACCGCGCATTTGCCCTCGAGGGTACCGGTATATTCGTTGACCAGCAGCACTCCGGCGCGATTGAATCCGATGGCGTCCCCTGAAGTGGCGCCGGTAAGCATAATCCGAAGACTCTTATCGAGACTCGGGCTGCGGGCTATGGCATCGGCGATACTCTTAAACAGCGTCAGCTGTTCCACTGTGCTTTTCAGCTCGGCGGCGGTCTGCTTTAACTTATCGTTTTTATAAGCGAGCTGCTGCATCAGCTTGATCACCGTATCGCCGATAACCTGATCGGCCTCGCGCCGGCCGATTCCCCGCGAGGCGATCCTCTTGAATCTCTCGCAGCCGTAACATACGGTTATGTCATCTTGAACGCCCGCGATATCGACATCGGGATTCCGAAAAATGCTGATCAAACAAGATTTGTGGTGATATTCAGGATATAGGCAATAATTGTCGGGCTGCATAACCGACCATCCTTGATCAGGAAATACCAGCAATGACCACCAAAGTCAACATTTTTAATTGACAGCAAGCGGATTGCTTCGATTAATTCCGCACATGGATAAAATTTGCCGATCCGTAATAAAGCTGGCTCTCTGCGAGGACCTCGGCAATGGGGATATCACTTCGAAATTGATTGTGCCGAGCAAACATATGGGATCGGCTTTCGTTGTCGCAAAATCGCCGGGGATTTTATCGGGTTCCGAAGCATTCAAGTATGTTTATCGCCTGGTGGATCGAAAGATTTCAGTCAGGTTTCTTGTCCGGGATGGTATGCCGGTTGCGAAATGGATGAAAATAGCGCGTATCGCGGGGCCGACAAGATCGCTTTTCGCCGGTGAAAGGCTGGCACTGAATTTGTTATGCCGGCTTTCGGGGATCGCCACGTTGACCTCCCAGTATGTCGCTCGAATCAAAGGCAGTCGAGCCAGGATTCTCGATACCAGAAAGACGACGCCGGCTCTCCGTTGGCTGGAGAAAAAAGCGGTTGTACACGGAGGCGGTGGAAATCATCGATTCGGTTTATACGATATGATTCTTATTAAGGACAATCATATTGCGGCAGCGGGAGGAATCGGCGCAGCACTCGCCAAAACAAGAATCGTAAAGCGGAAAGTCGAAGTCGAGGTGGGAAATCTCGCCGATTTGGCCGAGGCTCTGCGGTATCGGCCTGATATCATAATGCTGGACAATTTTCCGTTGGCAATGATCAAAAAGGCGGTGAAACAGATCCGCCAAACGAGCAAGAAAATTAAAATCGAGGTATCCGGCGGGGTGACTCTCGAGTCGGTCGCCGGAATAGCGGATTGCGGAGTGGATTATATTTCGGTGGGGGCGTTGACTCATTCCGCGCCGATAGTCGATTTTTCGTTGGAGTATGATGAACAGCATTTCGGAAGCTAATGGTATTCCGGAGGTGCAAGCGCAGATTCTGGCGTATCTGAAAGCGCATTCCGGCAGAGTCGTCTCGGCTCGGGAAATAAAGGAATCGCTGAACATATCGCTGCATCGCGTTTACGATTCCATATCGTATTTGCGAAGCTGCGGATATGATCTTAAAGCCGATGCCGGCGGATATGAGCTCGGCGAAATCCCCGACACCATCTTGGCGGTGGAGGTGGCCGCCGGGCTTGATTGCCATATTTTCGGCTGCCGGATATTTTCCTACCAATCGCTGGTTTCGACCAACGAAACGGCGCATGGATTGGCCCAAGCGTCGTTTCCCGAAGGGACTCTGGTGATAGCCGATACGCAGACAAGAGGGCGTGGCCGATTGGGCAGAAGCTGGCATTCGCCGCCGGGGCGCGGCCTTTATTTTTCGATCGTCCTCCGGCCGAAACTTCCGCCGATTCAGACACCGGGGATATCCCTGATCGCCGGATTGGCCGTGATCCGGGCGATCGACAATCTCACGGGAGTGGAATTGAAACTCAAATGGCCGAACGACGTGCTCTATGGGTCGCGCAAACTATCCGGAATTCTGGTCGAGCTGGAGGCCGAACTGGACCGGGTGGAGTATGTAATTGTCGGCATAGGGGTGAACGTTTTGGGTAAGGCCGCCGATTTTCCCCGTAGTCTGGCCAAAAAAACGGCCTCGGTCGAGATGATTTATAGAAAGCCGATTCCGCGCGTGAAAATTCTTCAAGAGATTCTGCGCGAATTCGAAAAACTTTATATCAATTATTGCCGGCATGGATTGAAATTCGCAGGACCGGAGCTGGTGGCACATTCGGCGGTGGTGGGCAAAAATATAACTTTGCAATGCGGCAAGAAAAGAGTCACCGGCAAGGCGATAGGTTTTGATGATAACGGCGGTCTGATAATAAAATCTAAAGACGGTATCAGGGCTTATGCCGCCGGCGAGGTGACCTCGAGATCTCTATAGAGGGAAAACCTCGCAAAATCGATTCGGCCGGGATTCTTCAGAATTTCGTCAAACCTTTGGCGATTATGATTATGCCGATCACTATTATGGCCACCGGCCAGAGAACCGCAACTTTCAGCGCCATCAAGTAGAATATGGCTGAAATCAGCGACAGAGTGATGATGCTCGACTTGAGCGATTTTCTTCTCGCGGCGTTTTCGATCGGCATAGATGAACGCACAACCCAGAGGGAAACGGCGACGCCGAATACAAATGTCGGCCAGAGATATCGCATATATTCCCAACCGATAAAATTCAGCAAAAGGAAAAGTCCTCCGAGTATAATCAGGTAAGTTCCGGGAAACAATAACCCCTCGCTGCCGGACCGACGCGCCTTGACGGAAAAATAGCCGGAATAAAACAACATTCCGCCCAAAAGCAAAAAAATCGGCCAGAAATGCTCGCCCCAAGATAATTCCGCCAATTCCCCTATAAGCAGGAACAGGCCGAGAATGACCAGTATTATGCCCGAAAATATTCTGGCTATGCTTTTTTCGCCGTTACTCATCGTAATTATAATATCATTTTCCCGGCGGCAATTCCATTTATATTTGGCCGCCTTCGGGATGTTTCTGAAAATGAACCGGCGGCCGCGGCCGTGAGATCGAGAACCATCGAATCGAACAAGGCTTATTTGCCGGACGAAGCCCGATATTTCAAAGAAAGCGAACCGTTTTTCATTTCTTACATATCATTGACAAAAAAGCGGTAGAGATGTAAATTATATTGATGAAATCTACTGCCATCATTCTGATTTGCTTGCTTCTGATCGCCTGCGATAATCGGCGCACACTAAATTCGAATACGCCCGTCGCATTCTTTGAGGTCGAGGCGACGGCGATCAAAGATGACAACACGTCAGGCAGTTTGTTCGAGGCGGTTCTTACCAGAAACGGCAATCCCTATGACAGCGCCACCATACTATTCGCGGGTCAACAGATTCAAGCGGCGGGATCAGGAAAATACCAAGCTTATTCTCCGTCATTCACCATTCCAGACGGCGATTTGACGATCGTCTTCGCCTCATCGCGGGATAGATACAGCAGCTCGATATCTATCGAAATGCCCGGCAGTTTTTCGATTACATCGATAACGCCTCGAAATAACCCCTCGGGGATGGCCGTGTTGGTGCAATGGTCACGACCTGCGGCAAGGGAAACGACTCGTTATTTCGTCAGCGTCGTAGGGAAAAATCATCGTATAACTGGGGTAAGGCCGGTATCGTTTTATGCCGGCATTAATCCGAGCTATATCATACCGGAAACCGCATTTCAGGATCAGTTGGGTTCTTTCCGATTCGATATTTACTACGTATATGTCGGAGCGTTTACGCGCGGCTTCCTGCCGGCCGAAAATATGTGGATTCCGTTGCCGGATTCCCTCCCAGCAAGTCAATTGAGCAGCCCCCGAGGAAGTGTCGGCTACGGGCGGATATGCCTTCGCGATTCCATATTCGTTTCATTTTAATGCGATGAGACAGCCTCCCCGTTCAGGAAAAGAGCTGTTCGATTATCTTCAAAAATTAGTTACGGAATCGCCCAATCCCGACAGCATTGATCTCGACAGACTTGCGACAATCGAGATTCTCGAACTGATAAACATCGAAGATGCGAAAGTCGCTCTGATCGTACGCGGGGAAATCCCCAAAATCGCCCTCGCCGTGAAGATGGTCGAAAATTCGCTTTCACGGGGAGGAAGGCTTATTTATATCGGCGCCGGGACCTCAGGCCGCCTGGGAGTGCTTGATGCCGCCGAATGCCCGCCTACATTCGGAACCTCGCCTGATAAAATTATCGGGCTCATTGCCGGGGGGCCGCCATCTCTGATCAGATCCGCCGAGGGGGTCGAAGACAATTACGACGACGGCGGAAAGGATATCGAAACGATCCGAGTTTCCGAGAAAGACACGGTTATCGGACTTACCGCATCACAAAGAACGCCGTATGTAATAGGCGGTCTCGACCGGGCGCATGCCAAAAAGGCCAAGACCATATTGATTTCCTGTAATCCGCTTATTGAAGAATATCCTTACGATTTGATAATTAATCCGGTGGTCGGACCGGAGGTGTTGACCGGCTCGACTCGAATGAAGGCGGCACTGGCGGAGAAGATGATCCTCACCATGATTTCCACGACGACGATGATACGATTGGGCAAGGTTTACCGCAACATGATGGTTGACCTGCAGGCGACATCGCAAAAATTGATCGAAAGATCCAAAAGCGTTATTAGTCGCGCCGTCAATTGCGATTACCGGACCGCCGAAAATCTGCTTGAGCGGGCGCGGGGAAACGTAAAATTGGCCATAATCATGGGCAAGTTGAATTGCGATCTATCGGCGGCAAGGTCACGACTCGAGCGCGCGGGGGGATTTGTGTATAAGGCGATCGAACTCGATTCAATATAATTAGGTCCGTCGCCGCATATCTTTGACCCGCATCGATCGGCTGTAATGCCGCATCAATAAAACGACTTATAACTCCGACATCGTGCTTGCCGTTATCCGCGTTGCATGAAGAACCGCTTATTTGTGCCGATAATGCAATATAGGCCTGATCGCCGACCGCCTTCGGAAGAGACGGCAGGATAATATCATGACCGCATCGCAAGATCTTAAATACCTCGAAAACGAAATCGAAGACCTGAAAAGGCAACACCCAAAGGCAGCCCAAGAATTTCTCAATCTAATGATCAAAGCTGTCAAGGCGAAACTGGTATATCCGGCAAATTCGCAATTGCCGACGCAGTTCAGGGAGGAATTTGGTAAACGCGGTAAGGAGCTGGTCGAGGAAGCCAACGGCATCGGCTTCAAAATCACGGCTTCGACGATCAGCTATGAAGATAACGTGATATACGAAAATTCCAACCGCGCGGAAAATTTCGCCCATGTATTTTTCAGAGACGGGGTTACGGGGTTGAGATTTTTGTCGGGGATCGCGCCCGATGAGCTCGGCCGGTTCGTCGATTTGCTGGCCAAAATGATGCGAACGATATATGTCGATAACGATATGGCCACCCTGCTTTGGGAGGAGAATTTCGACAATATCGAATATGATTTGATAGACGACGGACTGGAAATCGAAACTTTCGAGTATTCAACCGATAAGTTCAAGCCCAGCATATTGTTCGGTTCGAAAGATATCGAAGAATATTTTTTGAATGAAGGCGACATTTCTTTATCCGAACTATCCGAGGATTCCGGCAAGGACCCGAAGACGACTCCTTTCCGCGGACCGGCTTATTCCCGTCTTACGCAAAAATCTCATCAGATGTTGAATCGAATATCGGAATTTTCGGCCGAGGAAAAAAAGGAATTGGCGGAGCTGCTGGCGGCGGATGCGGGCACCAATTACACCGAATATCTGCTTATGATGATTTTCGAGATAATGGGCATGGAAAAGGAATTGGCCGGTTACACCGAGGTGCTCGGGTTCGTCGGAAAAGTTTTGGATGGATTCATCGCCGCTGGAAATCTATCGGGAGCCAGCGCGTTGCTTGAACGGTTGCAGGAAATGTCGAGCGTCTTGAAATCGATGAAAAATCCGCGCGCGGAAAAGATAGAAGCCTTCTTGTTCGAATGCGCCTCCAAGGAAAAAATAGCGCTCTTGACCAAAGCCTTGAACGAACAAAAAGAGATAGATCTGGGCAACTTGCAGCTTTACATGAGCAAACTCCCGTGGGCGGCAATAGATCCGCTGATCACGGCTTTAGGGGAACTTGAGGAATATCGGGCGCGCCAGATTATATGCCGCGTGCTTGTGGATCTTGCCCGCGATCACATAGAACTGCTGGCAAGAGGTCTCGATGATGTAAAGTGGTATGTCGTGCGTAATGTCGTCTGGATCATGGGAGAAATCGGCGACCCGAAAATAATCAATTACTTGAAAAGAACGATTCGCCATCCCGATTATCGGGTTCGCTATGAAACGCTTAACGCGGCGGCCAGGGTTAAGGCCGAGGAGGCCGGTGACTTCATGGTTCTGGCGTTGTCCGACCCCGATTTCAAGATTCAAGCGCTCAGTTTGAAATATATGATGAAGCATAATTATAAGAGAGCTCTGGCGGCTATCGAGAACGTGATCAAGGACAAGACATTCAAGAACAGACCGCCGGAATTGATTCGGGAGTTCCTGGAGGCCTACGCCGAGCTCGGGCAGACGCGTGCCTTGCCGTATCTGAAAACGCTTCTCGGCAAAAAGATGTTCGCTTCGTCCTCCGACGAGAGAATGCGGCATTATGCGGCGCTTGCTTTGGGGCATATCAACAACCAGGAAGCTGTGCTTATGCTCAGGAAACTCGCCTCGAGCAAAGACAGCAGGATGGCCAGCATCGCCACCAAGGCTTTGTCGATGGATAAGGGGGAGCAGAAATGAGCGAAAAATCGACAAATCTGAGCCCGGATATCCAGGAAAAACAATCCAAAATAGGTTACGAATTTTTCCGGAGCTTCTATTCGCTGTTGAAAACCGCCTCGCTTTATGAGGTCAACAACAACAGATATATCGAGCAGGCGACCGAATTCCGGCAGCTCGTGGCCGAGATATTCACCGAGGAGTCAAATCTGGTGTTCGCTTTCAAGGAAGGGTATTTTTTCCTTAACGATATGCGGATCAGGCTCGATTCGACGGACAACGAGGCAGCGGATTATTTCAAGGAAAAGTTCGATTCGTTGTCCATCTCGGGATTCAACATATATTCCAAGGCCGATTCAAGGGAAATCGACAGATTCATTTTCGGATTCGTCCATTTCAAACCGCCGGAGAACAACGAGGAGGCGCTCGAGGCGTTCAAAGAGCGTCTGGAAAAATTGCAAATAGAGAATATTACTCCCATAAAAGTTGCCGAAAAGCACAGCCAACGAATGGTTTCGAAAGACAAGATCGAAAACCTGAAGTTGAAGGCGCGCAAAACCTTTTTCAGCGCGATCGGAGCGGTTCAGGATATCGTGAACAGCGCCAAATCCGGCAATCGGATAAATATCGCAAAGGTGAAAAGGACGGTGCAATCCATGGTCGATCAGATAATCGAAAACGAATCGATCATGGTGGAACTCACGGTATTGCGCGATTTCGACGAGTACACCTATGTGCATTCGGTAAATGTTTGCGTTCTATCCTTGGTTCTCGGAGTTCACCTGGGACTGGACAAAAAGCAATTGTCCGATCTCGGGGTGGCCGCGCTTTTGCACGACATCGGCAAAATCAATCTCCCGATCGAATTGCTGAACAAGCCGACCGCATACGACGACATGGATTGGCAACAGATGAGGATGCACCCCATTTTCGGGGTCAAGGCCATACTAAAAACGCGCGGCACCGACCCATCGTCGATAAAAGCCATGGCCACCGCCTACGAACACCATATCGCCTATGGCGGCGGCGGCTATCCCGAGCTCTTGCAAAAAAGAATCCCCTGCCTGTTCGCCCAGATCGTGGCGATCACCGACACGTTCAACGCCATGATGTCGGGCCGGATTTACCATGCGAGGCGAATGGCCGGCGACGAGGTCATCACCAATTTGGTCAATCGGGCCGGAACGGATTTCAATCCCCTGCTGGTAAAGGTGTTCATAAACACGATCGGGATCTATCCCGTGGGAAGCGTGGTCCGGCTCAACAACGACGAAATCGCCATCGTATCGAGAACGAACGCCGATATGCTGGAAAAGCCCGAGGTCAAGGTCATCGCCGATCGCGAGGGACCGAAAACGGAAATAAAAGTCATCGACCTTTCCAAAGAGGAGGCTTCGGGGCTGTATATCAAGAGCGTAATCGACGGAGATAAATACAAAATAGACCCGGCCGCTTTCATCGATTTCGGCTAAAATAAATCGGCGGTCTATCCGAGCCTGCTTCGCTTGGCAAGATAACCGAACAGCGCCTTGTCGAACGGTTCGGATGTATCCATGAGATGATAATCAATCATCGAATCCCGGCAGCGGCGCGAAAAACTTTCGATGAACGATTCAAGCCTTCTTACGTACTCATCACGGATTTGATGGGGATTGGTCAGCAGCATTTCGCCGGTTTCCAGATCGCGAAATCTGGCCTCTGCTCCGAACGAAAAACGCCTTTCGAACGGGTCGAGGATCTGGAACACTATGACGTCGTGTTTTCTATGGCGGAAATGACGCAATCCTCCCAACATTTTTTCGGGATCATCGAATAAATCCGAGATGATTATTATCAATCCGCGGCGATTAATCTTATCGGCCATTTCATGAAAAGTCACGGCGGCATCGGTCCGGTTGGATGGTTTGGAATTTTCAATCGCCTTCAAGATATTATAAAGATGCGAGCGAGTGCCTCGGGGCGGAATGAGATTCTGGATTCGTTCGTCGTAAACGACCAGCCCGCAGGCGTCCTGCTGGCGTAACATGAGGTAGGCAAGGGCGGCCGCAAGGTAGGATGCGTATTCGAATTTGCTGATTCCTCCGACACCGCCGGACCGATAAGCCATCGAGGCGGAACAGTCGAGTAAAATATAGCCGCGCAGATTCGTTTCCTCCTCGAATTGTTTTATGAAGAACCGGTCGGACTTGCCGTAAACTTTCCAATCGATATGCTTGATCTCATCGCCGGGCATATATTGCCGATGTTCAGAGAACTCGACCGAGAACCCATGATAAGGGCTGCGATGAAGCCCCACTATGAAGCCCTCGACGACCAATCTTGCTTTTAGTTCGAGCGTGGCCAGTTTGCTGACGATTAATGGATCCAGGAACTTGCGATAATTTTCCGGCATACCGACATTATACTCGAATTAGGCCCATACGGTGCGGTTTTTTTCACTTTTTCCCGGAATGGGCTTCAACGATTAAAAAAGGCAACGACGATCTTGATCGTTGCCTGAAAATCTGCGTTCTGTTTTTCAGGGCGGGGATTGTTCCGCACGCCTGAACCGGGTCACTTTATTCGATTATGCTGATGCAGCCTTCGGGGCAGCTATCGGCGGCATCCCGGCAGGCGTCTTCGGCATCAGGAGGCACTTCATCGACAATGACCTTTGCCTTGTCGCCATCCATTTCGAAAACTTCGGGGCAGAGCTCGGCGCAGATCCCATCTCCCGAACAAAGATCATGGTCTATTTCAGCTCTCATCTGTTCCTCCCTTTACTTTCCGATTTTTGCGGCTGAATTCGGCGGGGCACTCGTTTTGCTCACAGCCGTTTCGGCCGATTAACCATCGGCGGCAAATATAATCGCCGCAGCCGTGACTGTCAAGTCATACCATCTTTTTTTCAGCAACTCGATGAAAAGTCAGCGTTTCCGTCAACACCTTCATTTCCTTGAGGTTACGGGAATCCTGGATTCAGCGGCGGCTTTCCCCCAGGATTTCTATTATCTGGCGCTCAATCTTACTCAAATTTTCCTCAATATCGCTTAAACGTCGGAAACGATTTTTATATCTGCCCGATTTGGCCGGCTTGATGATCAATTTGCTCAATCGCGACATGCGTCGTTCGGTGAGCAGATCCGCGGAATCTTTCGTTTTCTTATCGAGTATATCCAGACATGCCAAAACATGATCTATTTCTCCGGCGATTTTGCGCCTGGCCAGATCGGATATCTCCTCATAAGAGCTAAGCCGGTCTTTTAGGGTTTTTCTCAATTCATCGATCAACTCGGCGGCGGATACTGACTGATGCGATCGTTTTTCGGTCATCGATTTTTCCTCAAATCATCAAGCACGACAGCGGCGATTCTCTGGGCGGCATCGCCTTTGGCCACCCGCATGGCCGCTTTGGACATCCGCTGGTAAAGATCGGGATTCGCCGCGAGTTTGTCAATTTTCATCGGCAGGCTTTCGAGCTGATAAATGCGGGAAGCCGCTCCTTTTTCGAGAAACAGGGCGCAATTACGCTCCTCCTGACCCGGGTATGGCTTATATATGAACAACGGGCATCCGGAGGAGAAACATTCGCTGCTTGTCAATCCCCCGCTCTTGGTGATGGCCACATCGGCCAGGGCGGTCAGATCGTGCATAAAATCTATCATGCCGTAAATGCGATAGGGTATATCGCGGGCGGCAAGCAATTCCCTGAGGCGATCGCTGACCGGGAAATTTCGGCCCGCCACCATAAGCAATTGCAACCTGGTTCGGCACTCGGCAAGTTTTTTCACGATCGTTTCCACGTGATGCGGCCCATAGGCGCCGGCCAAAACCAATACGGTAAAGCGGTCATCGTCGAGGCGATATTGCTTACGCAGTTCGGCTCTGATTTTCGGGGAGGCGAACCTCTTCTCTATCGGAATGCCCACTATTTCGATCATCTCGTTCGGCACCGAGGTGTAACCAGAAAAAGCCGCCAGCTCGAATTTCATTTCCTCGGTGGCCACGAAATATCGGTCCTGTGATGGGGCAAGCCATACCGGATGCATTCCGTAATCGGTGATCACGGTGGCCACCCGGCATGCTGGATCGTGAACTTTTTTATAGCGTCCGGCGGCCCAACTTGCGGTGAAGTAGGCTGAAATAATGTAATCCGGTTTTTCCGATTTTAAGAATCGGTTCAATCGCCGCAATAGAATTTTCCAGAGCGATTTTTGCCAAAGCGGCGGAGGACGAAAGCGCGACAGATTGCTCTGGATTTCATAGATTATGAACCAGAGCCAGGGAAGGCGCGAAGCCGCAAAGACGTATCCGCGCGAAAAAAGATCGGCCACCAGCGAGGGCATATAATCGAGTATATCGACCATCAGTAGGGCGCCGTCATAACCGGCATTCCTCAAAGCCTCTTCGATCGCCCGACAGGCTGATTTGTGGCCTTTTCCCGACGAGGCATAGAGCAGTACGATTTTTTTCTCGGTTAACGAAGTCTCTTTGGAGGCATCTACTTGCACCGAAATTTCGGTGGCCGGCAAGTGGTCGTCATTCATGGCAAAATATCACCGGTCGTTTACCGCTACGTTAATATAACCCGGAATCGAGCAAATTGAAAGCCGTTTTATGGACACGATCCCCCCAGATGCGATTCTTTGAGACGCCATACCGCGGCCGTTGACGATTCCAAAGAATTAAACTTGCTGGATCCCATCGAGAAATTCCTGATTGATCAGAACGTACTTGTCGGCCGCCTGGCGTAATGCGAACGAACCGCCGAGATTGGCGACCTCGACATGCTTGCCTAAGTCCTTTATCCTTTCGACCAGCACCACGAAATCCTCGTCGCCGGAAACGAGGATGGCGGTATCGTAAGTGTCTTTGAACGCGAAAGTCAACATATCGATTACTATATGAGTATCGACACCTTTTTCGACATAGGTAGGTACGGAAATATAGGTGCCGTCAGGAAGCGTCTGTCGGACCAGTCGCTTTTCAAGTCGGCCGAACTTTTTAGTAAAGTATGGCACGGAATCGAGTGAATCGAAAAAGGACTGCTGCAGTCGATGCTTCTCCTCGTCGTCGTCCCGATTCAAAGGAGCGTTGTAATAATAGGTTCTGATCAGATGACGGTTGTTGGCAAGTTTCCTGGAAAACTTTTCGAAATCGAGATTGGTGCGACCGATCACATGTTTAAGGCTGTGATAAAGATTATTCCCGTCGATAAAAATCATCACCCGCTCATTGGCGTTCCGCCTTAGATATTCATCCATAATATCCTACTCCTTAAATAATGATTCGAATTATATTCGAATTATATTGGATTCTTAGATCGGCGACGGCGCTCAAATCACGGCTGCCGCACGACATTTTCCGTCGATTTATTTCGCCTCCTTTCCGACATCATTCAGCTTTATGCTATAAACAGCGAATTGTTCCTATATATAACATCATCGTCGAAAAAACAACCGCGCTCGCCAACGAGGGGCGAGTGAATCGAGTGCCGGCGATGGGCTTGAAATAAGTGCCGGAATTTTGTGCATGTCGATTCACATAGATTGTGCCTGCAAGTGAATATTGAAACATTTCGGGGATTCGACAGTATCCATTTTTTTCGCTAACGCCTTGTCCGGCATTAAATAACATATAGACAACCGAACGCGTGAGTATTGGCCTGATTATTGTTTATCAGCCTGTTGAAGGGAGGACGATATGAAAAACAGGTTTATCGAATACTTGATCGAAAAAGACCGGCGCGCGGAGGCCGAGGCCATGGGCGCGTCGTTCAAATTATACGATAGCGAGGACTTCACTAAATACGATCCTTTCAAAGACGAGCAGTTGGAAGACGAATAACCGACGCCAGGATCCCCAAGAATCCCCGCTACCCCTCCGGCGGGGATTTTTTTTGCGCAGGCCAATCATAACATTTAAATTGCTCAAATGACGCGCGATGATGAGCCGCATCCGTTGCCGATTGACGGAACACTCGATCTGCATACATTCAGGCCCGGGGAAATCAAACAACTGATCCCCGACTATATCGATGAATGTCTGGCCAGAGAGATTTATCAGCTAAGGATCATCCACGGCAAGGGGACGGGGACCCTGCGGGCGATCGTTCAGACGATTCTGGCCAGGCACCCGGCGGTGGCCGATTATCGTCATGAAGAAGGTTCCGGCGGCGGCTGGGGCGCCACGGTGGTGGATTTGCGGAGAGAAAATGCGGAAGAGAATAAGAAGCAATGATGACGAGGGGTATCGGCTCCAGTCGTTTTTCTCCATGCTGATGGTTTTGGCATATTGGAATCATCGAATTCAGCGGGATGATTTAATCCCCGCCGATGGAGCATTCTGTCTTTTTTAATCGATTAAAATGCGATTTTTTTGCTTGCGCCGCTGAGCCTAAATCATCATATTGCGCCAAGAAATTATACAGGGGTGGTCCCGGAAACGGGGCCTGAGATCAAACCCTTTGAACCTGAACTGGGTAATGCCAGCGTAGGGAATTATCAAGCGATCCTCCCGAAGCTGGGAGGTTTTTGTTTCCCCCGCCGGCTCCCGTAATCCTTCACAGGAGAAAGGAGCAATCGATGTTCAAACCAATTCTAACCATCGTTATGGCTCTGGCGGCTATCGTCTCCACCGCAAATGCGGCGATAACCGGCAGAATAATCAGCGCCGAAGGTGGAGAGCCTCTGCCCGGCGCCTGGGTGAAAGTGATCGGCAGCGAGATAACCGGTGTCAGCGACAGTGACGGGCGGTTCAGCCTTCCGATACAACCATCCGACAAATTCTCCATAGTGGTCACCCTTATCGGTTATGAGGTGGCCGTGCGTTCGGTAGAGGCCGTAGGCACCGGTCCGCTGACTATTCGGTTGATTCCGCGTCTGCTCGAGGGCCAGGACGTGGTGGTAACGGGCAGTCGTGCCAAGATCGGCGAAACCCCGATCGCATTCAGCAACATGAGCAGAAGCGATATCGAGGATCGTTATTGGGCTCAGGACGTGCCGGTGTTGCTGTCATCTCTGCCGAATGTATTTGCTTATTCCGATGCCGGTTCGGGTGTCGGCTATTCCTACATGAGAATCCGCGGATTCGACCAGAAACGGATTTCGGTCATGCTGAACGGAATACCTCTCAACGATGCCGAATCGCACGAGGTGTTTTGGGTCGATCTTCCCGATTACGCCTCGAGCCTGCAGGATATTCAAGTGCAGCGGGGAGTCGGGATTTCACATTACGGACCGTCCTCGATAGGTGGTTCGGTCAACCTGGTAACCCATGATTTTCCGGCGATTCCGGAATTGAAAACGGAGCTGGGGTTGGGAAGTTACAACACGCGAAAAGTATCGATTTCGGGCAACTCCGGGCTGATAAAGGATTCATACGTGTTCTATGGTCGGTTTTCCAAGTTGCAGACGGACGGTTATCGTGATAAGTCCTGGACGCGGATGTTCGCTTATTTTCTGGGAATCGCACGTTATGGCGAAAATTACACTTTGAAGTTTAACACATACGGCGGTCCAGAGGAATCCCATCTGGCTTATAAGGGGATCGATGAGGCGACGTTGCGGACAGACAGGAAATTCAACGAACTGCAATACGACAATGAAATAGACCATTTCAATCAGCCGCATTACGAGTTGATTCACGACTGGAAAATAGGCGAAAATTCGAGATTGGAAAACACGCTTTACTTTTTCGAGGGCGAGGGATATTACAATCAGCTTCGCTACGGCAAGGATTTGGCCGAATACGATCTCGGCGCTTTTTACGGGGCCGATTGGACGCTTTATGACTCAACCGGAAATAATTTCCCGGCCGAATTTTACGTCAACCGCGACTCGCTGGGCAACCCTCTGCCCGACTCGACCGGATATTATCCGCTGTCGGTTTATGAATCGGATATCGTGAAACGCTTGACGGTAGATGAATATGACTGGGGTTGGATACCTAGATTGACTATTGAGAAAGGCAGGAACAAGTTGTCTTTCGGCGGCGAGATGAGGATTCACGCGGGACGGCATTTCGGCGAAATAATCTGGGCGAGCATCTACCCGCGAAACGAACGGCCGAACCTCCGCTTTTACGATTATCGCGTGAAAAGCAGAACTTTTTCTGCATTCATCCAAGAATCTTACCAGTTAAGCGAAAAATTCTCTCTCTTAGGCAATGTCCAATATCAATTTCATCGCTACGATATGGGTGACGACCGGCGATTCGGCGTGACTTTCAAGCGCGATTTCGACTATTTATCGCCCCGGGGCGGCATTAATTTCCGGGTCAACGAGAACGTATCGGCTTTCGCGACAATCGCCACGGCATCGCGGCAGCCGGCGTTAAAAGATATTTACGACCCGACCGATTTTTGGTCCAGCCCGCCGATGCGGCCGGATAATTTCGTGCGGATACCGGGAGGCTGGAGCTATATCGGCAAAGAGCTGAAGCCGGAGAAATTGCTCGATTACGAACTCGGCGCCCAGTTGGCCTACGGAACCGGCGATTGGAATTTGCGTGGCTCGGTCAATCTTTACCGCATGGAAATCCGAGACGAATTGATTCCTTATGCCGGGCAGCTCGATGATATGGGTTTGCCGATATCGGGAAACGCGGAAAAAACGCTTCACCAGGGAATCGAGCTATCGGCGCAGATGAAAACCGGATGGTTCGGGCTGGACGGCAACTTCTGTTTCAACGACGATCGATTCATCGATTACATCGAATACGATTACTACGGCGATACCTTGGATAGGTCCGGCAATCGGATCGGCGGCTATCCTAGGATGATCGCCAATCTTCGCGGGACCGTATCTGCGCACCGATTCACGTTCGGAATACAGGGTAGATTCGTGGGCAGCCAATTTATCGATAACGCGGAACAGTATCGGCTCGATTCCTATTTGGTCATCGATGGCGATCTCACCGCGGAACTGCCTTTGCCGGACAGATACGGCGAATATGTCCTTTCGCTCAGGATAAACAATGCGGGCAACCGTAAATACGCGGCAGCGGCGTATATTGAGCCGGACGACGGCCTGCCTCGATATATGGCGGCGGCCGAACGAAATCTATATTTGTCGCTTAAAGCGGCCTTTTAATGAATCCCGGCTATGACATATACAGCCTGATTCTTTTGGGGATTTACCTTGCCTATCTGCTTGGACTGGGCTACGGACTTTTTTCGAGGAACAGGGACAGCGCCGACGAATATCTGTTGATGGGGCGAAGGCTGACCTTGCCCGCGTTCGTTGCCAGCACGGTCTCCACCTGGTACGGCGGCATATTGGGAGTCGGCGAGTATTCTTTCAGGCATGGAATATCCAACTGGCTGGTGTTCGGCCTGCCGTATTATCTTGCGGCGTTTTTATTCGCGATATTTCTGGCGGGTAGGGCGAGGCAAAGCGGGCATTACACTATCCCCGATCAGCTGGCGCTGGCGTATGGCCGACCCGCGGCGGTATCCGGAGCGGTGCTGGTGTTTATCAATGCGGCGCCGGCGGCATATATTCTGCAGGTCGGCGTGCTGGCGCAATACGTGTTCGGGATACCGCTGGCCGTAGGAGTCGTGGCCGGGGCGGTATTTTCGGTTGTCTATGTCTATTCCGGCGGACTCAGAGGAGATGTCTATTCCGACATCATACAGTTTATCTTGATGTTCGTCGGGTTCGCCATAATGCTTATATTTCTTTTTTTCAATTTCGGCGGTATCGGATTTCTGCAATCCAGACTTGCTCCGGAATTTTTCAGTTGGAAAGGCGATCGACCGGCGACTTATATTTTGGCCTGGTATTTCATCGCCCTTTCGGCGCTCGTGGAACCGGCTTTTTACCAGCGATGTTTCGCCGCCCGGGACAAACAGACTGCGCGGAGAGGATTGTTGCTATCGATTCCACTCTGGGCGGTATTCGATTTCATGACCACATTCTCCGGCATGTATGCGCGGGCTCTGCTTCCCGAACTGCCCGATCCGATGATGTCGTATCCGGCGTTGGGAGCGATGGTTCTGCCGGGGCTGTTCAAGGCGATATTTCTGGTAGGGCTGTTCGCCACGATCATGTCCACGGTGGACAGTTACGCTTTCGTGTCGGGGACGACTATCGGCAAAGATATATTACTACGGTTGAGCAGACGCAATCCCGAAGGCAGGACAATAAATCTTTACACGAGGCTCGGCCTGATTTTTTCGGCGGCGATGGCGGTGCTGATCGCCTTGCTTTTGCGATCGGTTATCGAGATCTGGTACATTTTCGGCACCCTGAGCACCGGCGCTTTGTTGCTGCCTGTTTCCAGTTCGTTCACCAGTAATTGGCGGATGAGCTCGCGTGGAGCCGCGATCGCCATAGTCGCCAGCGCGCTGGCCGTAATCGGCTGGTTCGCGCTCGGTCGGTTCAGGGATGGATACCCCGGAACGATCGACCCCATTTATCCCGGCTTGGGCGTTTCGATTTTGATTTATATATTTGACAGGATTATCGGTCGCAAGGGTCGGCTTGTGAATCCTTAGATTTGAACGCGGAATCTTTATCGATCCTGATCTATAGCGAGAGCCCTGTTGAAAACTTCCTTTCGTCCGTCTCTTTTTTCCAGATCGAGCATCTTCCTCAGGCCGAGAGCGTAGTCATCAACGCGGTCGAGAAGCTTCTCCGCCTCTTTGGTGAAGCCGAATTTTATCAATGCATGATAGGCGACCCATTGGGCGAAACCTTCGTTGGTCAGCCGGTCGGGTTCGTCGGCTCTTCTTTCGGACAGCCAGGCATGGGCGATTTCGTGGGCCAATACTTGATAAAACATTTTTCTGTTCAATCCGTAAAGCACGTAAATTTTGAAATCATCCCCCTCGCGTTGAAATAAGCCATAAAGGTCTCCGGTGTTTTCGCCGGCTTTCGAACGAATGTAATCTATTCCTTGCAACGAATATGCGACGTTGTGCATCAGCTCCATTCCCAATTCTGATCCCAAGAACGCCAAAACCTCAAGCTTAATCTCGGTCACCGTTTCCGGCTGGAAAATGGCCGCTTTGTAGCAATTCCGGCAAAGGCTACGGCCGTCGTCGAGATCGATTCCGTGGGGGCCGACGGGAGCATCGCAACTCGAGCAATGAGGAAACTTATTCCAGCAATCGGCGCAATATTGTTTGGATTTGTCGTTTTCGAACCAAAAGCCGGTGCCGGAAATCGGTTCGCCGCAAATATCGCAAAAATTCAAGCGCTTGGCGCAGCTCGGACAAGCTTTTTTACTACCGGCGGCCACCAAATCGTTGCCTATCGCCCCGCACACGAAACAGCGATCCGCTTTAAGAAAGCATTGCGGGCAAATTGCGGTGTTCCCTTGGCCGCGATAATGATCCCCCGCAATCGGCTTTCCGCAAACCCCGCAGACGGGCAGTTTCGGCAGACATTTCCGGCAGACTTTTTTGCCGTCGATAAGCGAGTTTTGTAAAGAGGGCTTGCCGCAGATATCGCATCGGGGTACGCGATTCATGCAATTTTCGCAGACAAGATCGCCATCGGCATAACGGACGTATTTCCCCTCGATATTCTGATTGCATATCGAGCAACGCGGGCTGTCGGCGAAAACCGCGGTCACGACGATCGCCATGCCTAAAGTGATCGTAACTACTGTTTTCACGATTGCGCACCCGAATAAAGCGATTGGATATAAGCGATCGACCGCACGAGATCGGCCTCTGAAAATACTTCGATTATGGTATCCGTTTTGAGTTCGGCTATTATGTCCAAGTAGGGTTTGATTTTCAGCTTGCCGGTTCCGAGAGCCAAATGGCCGCGTCCTTTGGCGTAATCGTGCAAATGAATCAACTTCACTTTGGAAAGCCTCTTGGAAATGAATTCCGCCGCCCGGTTCGGATCGAGCGAATCCATTTTCGCCGTATAGGCGATATCCCAGGCCAACCCTACGCCGTCAAGATCAAGGAAACCGTCGATCAATTGACACAATTGATCGGAATAGCCATGAGTGTTTTCGAGAAGAACGGACAATCGGCCGGCGGCGAATTCGACGATATTGCAAAAGGAATTGGAGAAGCGATCGTAATATGATTTCGGGATAATTTTTTGGTCGAGCACGATGCTGCCCGTGCTCATTTTATAAACGGCGAATCTTCCTGGGTGGATTACGAACGTAGAGGCACCCATATCGACAGCCAATTGCACATATTCCTTCATTCTCTCGATCCCGCCTTGACGTATGCGGTCGTGTCGGGAGGCAAGAGGAATATCGTGGGGAGAGTGAAAATGAAGGCGTAACCCCTTCTGGGAAATATATTCTTTCACTTCTTTTCGAAATGCCGGCGGCGTGAATTCCGGGAAGTTAATCGGATAATCGCCGACTAGCTGAAACGCCGCAAGCCCCAGCCTCAAGCATCGATCCGCCGCCTCTTTCGGTGAGGTTTGCGATGAGAATTCGCTGAAACCGAGGAAAGGGCGCAGATCGATATAAGTCATGTTTTCCTTTCCTGTTTTTTGGCTGCGGGAAATAAAACGTTATTCAGGATAAGTCGATAACCCGGGGAATTTTTATGCAGTTTCAGATCGGTCGGCGGATCGCCGATCATGTGTTGATAATCCTCGGGGTCATGCCCGCCCAGGTAGGTGAAAGTGCCTTTGCCGAAATTCCCGTGGATATATTTAGCCTCGCCCGGCACTCGCGTTTCGGCAAGGATAATGACGTGTTTGGATATAGTCGTTCTGTTGAAACCGGTGGTCTGTCCCCAGAATCCGTTTACGACAGGAACATGGTCCTGCACCAGCATCGTCGGGACGGGATCGAATTTGGCCGAAAAATCGAATAAGGTGAAATAGTCGCTTTCGGGACCGAGTCCGCGTAGGCCGCGGGTGGGGCTGGTATCGATATTGGAGTGTTCGTAGATCACCGGATTCAGCTCAACCTGGAAATTTTCGAAACCCAGGCAGGCGGAGAAGTCGAGGCGGCTCTGGCAGCCGGGATCAGGAGGATCACCATCGTATTCCGCCGGCACTATATCCGTATTGTGAGCGGCAAGGGCGATTTCATATGTATCGGTGGCCGAACACATGGCGAACAAGAAGCCGCCGTTTTTCACATAATCACGGATAGCCATAGCCACCCGAAGTTTGAGCGCCGACACTTTTCTGAATCCGAGCTCTCGGGCAAGAGTTTCGGACAATGCCTTGATCTGCCTGTACCAAGCCGTGTTTCTATATGCGCCGTAAAACTTGCCATACTGGCCGGTGAAATCCTCGTGGTGAAGATGCAGCCAATCATAATCGGCCAAACGGCCCTCGAGCACATCTTTGTCGTATAAAACATCGTAGGGGATATCGGCGTAGGTAAGAGCCAGGGCCACAGCATCATCCCACTGCTCGATTTTTTCGAACGGCGGGGCGTAAATCGCCACTCTCGGCGCTTTTTCGAGCAATATCGATTCCATGTTGTTTTCTTCGATTTCAGCTTTGATCGCCGCCTCGGCGGCCCCGTCGATCCGTTGGTATCGGACTCCTCTTATTCGGCAAAGCTCCTCAATCTGGGGAAGCGATATGGTGAGAAACGAACCGCCGCGGTAGTTGAGCAGCCATTCGACGTTCGTCTCGTTACTTAGGCACCAGTAAGCCACGCCGTATGCTTTCAGATGGTCAGTCTGGCTGAAATCCATCGGGATGAGGATTTTCTGCGCGGTAAGATTACCCGGCGCTATCAAGAAGGCCGCCAGGGCCAAGACCAATATGCTTTTCCCGGACATTTATCACCTCTTTACTTTGATATCGACATATGTTCCAACCTGATTAAAGTCAAGCCGGTTTCTATAGTGCAGGTCATCGTATCACTTGCCATATAGATAATATGTCCAACTCCGTCTAATTGTTTGAAAAATCCGATGGACTGGCGATTCTCCAATCGGATTTTTCGCCTCCAATTAAATTCATGCGCGATGTCAGTCAGCTCTTTTCGAGAATTTCAGGTAAGAAAGAGCCAACATGGCCGTGCCGAAAGCTATCAGAGCAAGGGTTTCCGGAATCAGCATCGTCGCCGTTGCTCCTTTCATGGAAATTCCCCTTATTATAGTAAGAAAATAGCGCAGAGGATTCAACAGGGTAATATACTGCACGACCTTAGGCATGTTGCTGATCGGGGTGAAAAATCCACCGGTCAACATCGCGAACACCGAAAAAAACCATGCGAAAAACATCGCCTGTTGCTGGGTGCGCGCCAGCGTGGAAATCAGCATGCCGATCCCCAGCGGCGTAAACAGATATACGAACGACAGCAAATAAAGAAGCCACCATGAACCGACGAACGGAATACGGAACCAGTTGAAACCGATGAGCAGGAATATGGACAGTTCCAAAAAACCGAGCAGGGCGAACGTGGTTACTTTTCCGATTATCAAGGCCGACACGGGCAGCGGCGTAACCATCAGCTGCTCGAGCGTCCCCCTTTCCCGTTCGCGCACGATCGCCATCGAGGTGAGCATCATGGCGATCATGGTGAGCAGGACCGCAGCTATTCCGGGGACCATGAAATTGACCGTTTTAGATTCCGGGTTATAAAGTCTCTTTTCCCTTATCGAAAGAGGGATGTCCAGTCCCATTCGCTGTTGATTGAAACGATAAACCACCCGGCTGGCGTAACCGATCGCCACCGAGGCCGAAAAGGCGTTGGCGCCGTCTACCACGAATCCGATCCGGCCGGCTTTTCCGGAGGCTATATCCCTCGCGAAGCCGTTTTTTATTATGATCGCGGCGTCATGGATGTTTTCCCGAAAACCTCGGTGGATATCGAGAATCTTGGATTCGGCCTGCCGGATGGTGAAAAGCCCGTTTCCAATGAATGATGATTGCAACTGCCGGGAATCGGCGCTATTGTCAAGGTCATAAACGGCCAGGCGGATATTTTTTACCTCGAAATTGACGGCATAACCCATTACGAACAGCTGTATCAACGGCATCATTATGATTATGCGAAGCATCATCGGGTCTCTTAAGACCTGAACGGCTTCCTTCTTGATTATCGCCAGAATTATCCGCAGCATGGCCTACATCAATTTCAATCTGAATCGCTTTATCGCCAAGATAAGCAGAGTAAGGCAGATCGCTATCAAAGCGGCGGCCTCGACCCAAAGCACCGTTAAGTCCGACCCTTTGAGCATGATCCCCCTTATTATGACGATAAAATACCTCGCCGGAACAAGGCGCGATAATAGTTGCAGAACATAAGGCATGTTTCGGACATCGAATATGTATCCGGATAAAATCACCGAGGGCAGAAGCGTGACCAAAAGCGAGGCCATCATAGCCAGCTGCATGGTCGAAACCAAAGTCGAGATCAACACTCCGATCGAAAGCGCGGTAACCACGTAGATAAATCCGAAAAACAAAAGCAGCAGACCTGAACCGTTGAAGGGAATGGCGAACACAATCAGAGCGAACAACAGCACCAGCAAACCATCGAAAAAAGCCAGACCGATATACGGCAATATCTTTCCGACAATTATTTCCCGTGGCGCAACCGGCGAGGTTAGGAGTTGCTCGAGCGTGCCGGTTTCCTTTTCCCTGGCGATAGTCACCGAAGTCAGAAGCGCCGAGATCATCATCAGAATGACCGCCACCAAGCCGGGAACGAAATGATGCGATGATTTCAAATCCTGATTATAGGCGACTTGCACCGACATATTCACGCCGCGTTGCGCTGCTGCCGGGTCGTTTCGCAGGGCGTATTGGACCAGTATCATTTCGGCGTAATTAGAGGCGGCTACGGCCTGATTGCCATCCGAACCATCGATAAGCAAACCGAGTTCGTACTTTTCGGCATTTGTGAGCGCCTTGGCGAATCCCGGCTTGATCGTCAGGACGGCGTCAACCTCGCCCTCCCGTAAAAATTCATCGGCTTTCGCCGGAGATACCGTCCGGGAAGGTTTCAGGAAATATCCGGAAACATAGAAGCTTTCGCCGAAATCGCGCGAATGCGAGGTGTTATCGAGATCGATGATGCCCAGCTCGATATTTTTCATATCGAGGTTTATGGCGTAGCCGTAGATGAGGGTCATCATGATCGGCATCAAAACCGCGATAATCAAGGATACGGGATCCCGAAAAATGTGCCGTATTTCCTTAAGCGCGATCAGTCTTATCCGTTTCAGATCGGTACTCCTCGCTTATAAGGCCGATAAAAGTCTCTTCGAGATTCGCCCGGCCGTAATCAGCCACAAGCTGCATGGGCGATCCTATCGCCACTATTTTGCCGCGGTGCATTATCGAAATCCTCCGGCAATATTCCGCTTCGTCCATATAATGCGTGGTCACGAAAAGAGTGGTTCCGTGATCGGCCAGCCGGTAAAGCAATTCCCAGAAGCGGCGTCGGAAAAGAGGATCGACGCCTGCAGTCGGCTCATCGAGAAACAATATGGCGGGTCGATGAAGCAGAGCGGCGCTCAAGGCCAGCCTCTGCCTCCAGCCGATCGGCAGCCGCCCGGTCTGAATGTCGATGAATTCGGTCAGGTCAAGCAAATCCGACAGCTCGGCGGTCCGGGAACGAATTTCGGTATTTTTCAGTCCATAAATCGAACCGTAAAACCAAAGATTTTCGCGGCCGGTCAAGTCTTTGTATAGAGAGAACTTCTGAGACATATAGCCGATCTTTTTCTTTATCAACTCGCTATCCCGATAAATGTCCAACCCGAGGACGTGTCCGGAACCGGAGGTGGGTTTCAGCAGGCCGCAAAGCATTCTTATCGCGGTCGTCTTGCCGGCGCCGTTAGCCCCGAGAAATCCGAAAATTTCGCCGGCGGAAATGTTCAGCGAAATCCCATCGACTGCGGTGAAGCGTCCGAATTTTTTCGTCAGATTATCGGCTGCCACCGTTTCCATCGCCTACCTCATGCACCAGTTCGATAAACAAGTCTTCGAGACTCGGTTTTATGATCCCTATGTTCGATCGTTCGATGCCGCAGGAAGTCAAAGCCTCGATATATCGATCGGGTGAATCGTTATCTTTGATTGTAACGTGTATCGAGGATCCGAACCGATGCGCAAGCAATCCCTCGATGGAATTCAAGCGATTCATAATTTCCGGCGTAGGCGGAATCCGTATTTCGAGAATGAGGCCGCCGAATCGATCGATAAGCTCGGATGGAGTTCCTTCGGCGAGCTTGACCCCTTCATGCATGAAGACCGCCTTGTCGGAAAGCGACACTTCATCCATATAAGGAGTGGAGACTAAAATGGCGGCGCCTGCGGATTTCAAATTTTTCAATATATCCCAAAACTGACGCCGAGATAAAGGATCGACTCCGGTGGTCGGTTCATCGAGTATCAGTATTTTGGGTTGGTGAACGACGGCGCAGCCGAGGGCGAGTTTTTGTTTCATGCCACCGGATAGGGCTCCGGCGCGCCTGGTGCGGAACCTTCCGAGACCCGAAAAATCGTATATCACTTCTTTCTTGAGCTCGAAATCCGATTTATCGAGGCCGTATAGACCGGCATAGAAAAACAGATTCTCTTCAACCGTCAAATCCTGATATAACGAAAAGGATTGCGGCATATACCCGAGATCGGGCTTGATCAGATTCAGGTCGTGCTTGATATCGCGCCCGAGGATTCGAATAGTCCCGTCGTCGATCTCGATCAAGCCGCAACAGGCACGCATCAGCGTGGTTTTGCCGGCGCCGTCCGGACCGATAACGGCCGTAATTTCGCCGGGATCGGCGGTGAAACCGAAATTGGTGACGGCTGTTTTCGAGCCGTATTTTTTGCAAAGAGAAATTACCTCGATCGAGCTCACGGAATTTTGACCGAGACCGGCATCCCGATCTTCAATTTGCCATCGGCATTGGCTATCGTGATTTTGACGGCGAATACGAGGTCGGCGCGCGCCTCTTTGGTTTGCACATTTTTTGGAGTGAACTCGGACTGATCGGAAATCCAGGTGACGAACCCTTCAAGCGGTGGAGTCGATCCGTCCTCGATATCGATGAATGCTTTTTGCCCGTGCTTTATTGTGGCGATATCGGCGGAATTCAAATAAATCTTCACCCAAACGGTGTCGAGCTTGATCAATTCGACAAGGGGCCTGCCAGGACCGATCAGCTCGCCGGATTCGACATACTTTTTTGAAATCAATCCCGAGGTCGGGGCGGTCGGGAAACAATTTTCGAATTGACGAAACAGCAGATTTTCCGCCGCTGTGGCGCTTTCGAGTTCGGCTTTGGAGGCGGCCAGCGAGGCCTCCGCCTGGTTACGGGCAAGCCCGGCTTGTTCAAACGCATGTTCGGCCATATCCAGCTGTTGCTGATTGGCGGTGCCCGAAGTCATCAATTGTTCGATCCGCCGCAGCTCTTTGGCCGCCAAATCGTGGGCGATAGCGGCCTGATCCACCGCCAGCTCGGCCATTCTTAATTTTGCCGCTGACGCGTTTTTGGCAGCCCTCGCCTGCATCAGCCTTAAAGCCACATCGACCGTGTCGATCAGGGCGATTGTGTCCCCTTCGCTGATATTACTGCCCTCGTCAACGTAGAGGGCAAGAAGTCGTCCGGTCGCTTCCGCCGATATGACAAGTTGAGTTCCCTCCACCAAACCGGATCCCAACGGCCCGGAATGATTGTTCGAACAAGCCGACAATATCAACGCCGCAGCGCACCCTGCCAAAGGAATAGTCCGAGTCAATTCAACCCTCCGTAGATTTTGCTGGAGCCGACAGAATAGAAGTATTCGGTTTCTTTTAGATAATAGTACAGTATCGCCTGACGGTATTGTTGTTCGCTGGCGGCCAGTTCTTTTTCGCTTTCCAAGACCCGATTGAGCGCAAGTGATCCGGCTTTCTGTTTTTCGAGAGCCAAGCGATATTTATTTTCCGCAATTGAAAATTCGGTTTTAGAAAGCAGGAATTGATCGTAAGAGTTTTGAAGCTCGAGGCAGGCTATTCGAGCGGCGGTCGAGAATGATTCGGCTATATCTTCTTTGGCCAGCGATGATGATTCAGTCCTGGATTTGGCGGCCTGAAAATTTTTGATGTCTCCAGCGCCGAGATTGAATTCCCAATGCAGGGTTAAGCCGCTCATGTATGATTCGTTCCAGCTGTCGCCGGTGAGATCGCGATTGGGTTTTCCGTAGCTGTAACCGACAAACGCGGTGAGGCCTGGAAGCAGATTTCCTCTGGTCAATTTTTCCGTCAATTCGGATACGGTTATCTTGCTCAGAGCGGCTTTCAGTTCGGGGCGGTTATCCACCTGCATCGGATACGATTCCGGGTTTTCCGCAGGATTTTTCGGTGGCGGTATAGAATCCACAAAGACGATTTTCTCGGTTTCCGGCAGATCGAGATGAGTGGCCAAAGCGATACGAGCCGCGGTTAATGCCGTACTCTTGTCCAAAACCGATCGACGGGCCGAACTGAGGGACAAGGCGCTTTCGAGCAGATCAATTGAATCGGCCAAACCGTTGTCGAAACGATTGCGCACATCTTCGGCCAGCAAATTCAGCCGGGCAAGCGAAGCTTCAGCGGAGGCCAGCGAAGCTTCGGCGATCAAAAACTGTAACGACAAGGTTCGGATTGCGCGCGCAATGTCCAGTCTTTTGGCTTCCAGATCGAGACCACTCATATCGAGCAAGGCGCGCTGCATTTTCAGTCGATTGCTCAAACGACCGCCGGCATAAAGAGGTAGAGAAATTTTCAAATCCGCCAGGTAATTTTCCTTTTGCCCGAGTCCGATCTCCGTCCAGGGCGTATGTATGGTTTGGATAGGGTTGCTGTAAAAACCGGTCGCGTTCAAACTTAAAACCGGCCAGAACGCTGTTCGAGCTGATAAATACTCGAAACGTGCGGCCAGTGAATCCTGTATGGACGATTTAATCGAATAAGAACGATCGACTCCCCTTGAAATCGCCTCCTTGATCGTCAGCTCTAAAGCCGATACCGCCGTAGAAAAGGCAATCGCAAAAACCATGACCAAGCTTATAAGTATCAGCCGGTCATTTGGCCTTAATTCCATTAAGAAAGATATCGGCCACCTGGCGCGGCCGGTCGGAAAGGAAACCCTCGACATTTTCTATCTCCCAGATTTGATTTGCGATTGAGGCGACGGCGATATAAAAGACATTCATGCCGATAAACGAAATAATTGCATGTTCAATGTTGACCCGGCGAATTCGGCCGGAAGCCATTTCGGCCTCGAAATAATTTCTTAATTTGGCGGTTAGATTTTTCTGGCTGATCGTTTTCAGAATAATCTCTTTGACTTGAATTCCGCCTGAGGCCAATTCACGCAGAAATATGGGAAGGAATTCATTATCGGAAAAAACCCGGGCGTAAAATGACGCAAGTTGCAGAACGAATTCGTCTATGGTCAAGTCCTGCCGCAAGATGGCTTCTATAAAATCGGCTTTGGTGGATAATTGATTTTCAATGACCGCTCGATAAAGCCGTTTTTTCGAACCGAAATGATAATAGATCATCGCTTTATTGACTTTGGCAAGGCGAGCGATTCTATCGACCCGGGCGCCTTCGAACCCGAATCGGGCGAATTCGTTTTTGGCGGAGGCGATTATCGAGTCCCGGGTTTCCATCAGCGGTCCGAATTAACTAAATCGTTAGTTTAACTATACGGATAGTTAATAATATTGCGCGCCCCTGTCAAGCATTTTTTAAAAATTATGGGGACTGATTCGCAAGCCGATTACATTCGTTGACTATCTATAATACAACGAAACAGCGTGATCATCAACGCGGGTGGTCGTATGACTCTATATTCTGCATATGCCGAAAATACTCTTCAATCGTGATCCGATTATGCCAATGTCCCAAAATCATCGCCAATCCGGTTACGGCCACGAATATGCCGACAATGGCAACAGCTAAAAGCGGCGCGCTTAAATAGCTCTTTTTTCCGGCGGTGCCGTATAAGAGCGCGCCCTCGACCGGACAGGCATCGGTGCAGCTAAGACAGCTGGTACATTCATCCGATATCACCGTCCTGCGTTTATCGACTTTAATCATTGAGGGGCATGCCTGTGCGCACAAGCCGCAGTCGATACATAAAGATTGATCACGCCGAATTTTCGCCGGCGCAAGTAGCGAGAGCGTTCCGAGAAGTGCGCCATAAGGACAAAGATAACGGCACCAGAAATTCGGTATGAATATCGACAGTAAAATCAATCCGAACAATACGTAAAGCGTAAGCCTGGAGATATGGGCGAAGAAATAATACATCTTTATATCGGCGACGAGATTGTATGGGCTATCCAGAAACGCTTTAAGGGAAACGTTGTCCATTAGAAAAAAGATCGAATAGACGAAAAACGCCAGCAAGAGATATTTCAGCGATCTTAAGATGCTATCGATAATCCGCGGCAACCGTAATCTCCGGCCGATCAATTTCTGCCCGAGATTATGAAGCGATTCGGAAAGCAGTCCGACCGGGCATATCCATGAGCAAAACGATTTGGAAAAGATCATGGAAACCAGAACAATCGCCAACAAAATGAAAAGCCCTGCCGGGTGGGCGGGATGGATTTCACCAGTGAGGACGAATAGATAGGCGGCCATTAAAGAGCTGATCGGCAGAAAACCCTCGACGCCTGGTGGGCGAAAAGATGAGCCGATGGTCCCGCCGCTTTCGAGATATTTGACAAATAGATGAAATTCCAGGCCTATCCAAAGACAAAGCAGAAGGAAACCGAGCTGCACTGCGAATCTGAATCGATTTCCTGCACCGGAAACACCGGTCAAAGGCCTTTGCAATAACTTTCGGCTCAGTCTTTTGGCTATGCCGATATCGAACTTGATGTCAGGCATTGCGATTCCCGAACGGCAATTTTCCCTTTTTAATATCACCGGTGATGATCGAGCCTTGAATCCCGATCGTCTGAACATCCATTTTCAAATGCGGCATTACGGCATCGCGGGCGGCCATGGCGGCCGAGGCGATACCGTTGCAACATGGCACCTCCATTTTCAGGACGAGCAGGCTGTTCGGCTCGGCCGTTTGAAATATCGTCTTTAATTTTTCAAAATAATAATTCAAGTCATCGAGTTTGGGGCACCCTACCAACACTTTTCTGCCCAAAAGGTAGCGGTCGTGAAAATCGGCTATGGCAAAGGGGACACAATCGGCGCAGATCAGCAAATCGGCATTGCGCAGGTAATCAGCGGCAGGCGGCACCAGCATTAATTGCACCGGCCAATTGGTCAGCCGCGGTACAGACAGCCGTTCCGGTAATGGCGGCGCCGCAGTCGAATCATCGAAATTCCGCACTGCCGACCCGGGGCAAGCCGGCCAAGTTTTAATCTGGGCCGACCGAGCCGATATCAAGGCGATATTGTGTTTAGCGCCCTCTTCATCGAATTCCGGCGCTTCTCTTTCAATCATTTTTATGGCATTTCTCGGACATTCTCCGATGCAAGCACCCATACCATCGCAATATGATTCATTCACCAATTTGGCCTTGCCGTCGATTATCTTGAGTGCGCCTTCGGGGCATCCCGGGATACACAGACCGCAACCATCGCATTTTTCCTCGTCGATTTCGATTATTTTCCTGATTGCCATTTTCACTCCGATCTTAATGGTATCTTCAAGAGTAATTTCGGCGCCGTTTCGAAAAAAGGCTTTGACCTGAGTCAAAATCGATCGATTTTTTTCGGCATATATAAATGATAAGGGCTGCCGGTAAGGCAGCCCAAGAGCAGGCAAAATATAAGTATAAGTTCCGGCGAATCAGCGGGTTTTTTCTTCCTCTGCTCTCTCTTTTTCGAGCTCTTCGATCGTTCGCGCCGCGATTTCCCGCGGGACTTCTTCGTAATGGGAAAATTCACGGGTGTGGGTTCCGCGTCCTTGCGTTAGCGACCTTAATGAGGTCGAATATTTATAAAGCTCGCCGAGTGGCACTTGGGCCTTTATTCTCTGCATTTTGCCGTCTGCGCCCATTCCGAGGATTTTGCCGCGACGGGAGGAAATATCGCCCATGACATCTCCCATGTATTCCTCGGGCACCAGAACCTCTATATTATATATCGGCTCGAGGAGGTAGGGATCGGCCTTGGCGAATCCATCTTTGAATCCCATTGAGGCGGCGATTTTGAATGCCATATCGGAAGAATCGACGGTATGGTAGGAGCCATCGAAGCAGGTGACCTTGAAATCGACGACTTTGGTGCCCGCCAATCCGGCCTCTTCCCTGGCCTCGAGAATTCCTTTTTCGACGGAAGGCAGGTATTTGCCGGGAATCGCCCCGCCTACGATAGCATCGACGAATTCGAAGTCCTGTCCTCTCGGCAACGGTTCGAGCCTCAACCAACAATCGCCGTATTGGCCGCGGCCGCCGGTTTGCCGTTTATATTTGCCCTGCACTTCCACTTTTTTGCGGATAGTGGACCGATAAGGCACGCGCGGTTTCGATAGATCGACCTCCACTCCGAATTTTCGTTTAAGCCTATCGATAACGACCTCGAGGTGAAGTTCGCCCTGGCCGTATATAAGAGTCTGCTTGAGATCGGCGTCGACCACCATTTGGATGGTGGGATCTTCATCGCGCAATTTCGAAAGGCCGCTGGCGATTTTTTCCTCATCGCCTTTGGCCCTGGCCTTGATCGCCATATTTATCACCGGCTTGGGAAATTCTATCGGCGGGAGTTTTATGGGCGAATTTTTGTCGGCCAGTGTGTCCCCGCTGCGCGTCGCCTTCAACTTTACGAGGGCTCCGATATCCCCTGCGGCTATGCCGTCGATTTCTTTACGTTCTTTGCCGTTCAGAGTGAATATCTGCCCGATTCGCTCGTTCGTGCTGTTGGTCATATTCAACAAATCGTCGCCGACTTTTACGGAACCTGAAAACACCTTGAAAAAAGACAACTCTCCGACGTGCGGTTCGGAAATCGTCTTGAATACGAGCGCGGCCGTCGGCTGGTCGACCGCGATTTTGCGCGCGATTTCCTTGCCATCGACGACTGTTTTGATTTCCGGCTTATAATTCGGCGCTGGTCCGATCGCTGCCAAAATATCCATCATGGTGGCCACACCGGCGGTGGTCACGGCCGAGCCACAAAAGATCGGGAATAAGTTCCGGTCGGCTATACCTTTGGCAAGACCAATCTTCACTTCATCTTCGGAGAGGCTCCCCTGATCGAAAAATTTTTCCATCAAGGCTTCGTCGTTTTCGGCGGCCGCTTCCACCATTTTTTCGTGCCATTTTGCCGCATAATCTTTGTACTCCGCCGGGATATCTTTGATTTTCGCCGAACCGTCCTTTTCGGCGATGACCGCTTTCATGCTGAGAAGGTCTATTATTCCGGCGAAACTCAATCCCTCGCCCATAGGAACCGTTATGGGCACGGCATGATTTGAATAAGTTTCTTGAATGGCGGCGACGCATTTGCCGAAATCCGCGTGTTCCTTGTCCATCCGGTTTATAAAAAACGCCCTGGCTATATCGTATTTTACGGCCTGACGCCAAACCATATCGGTTCCGACCTCGATACCCGAGACGGCATTGACCGTGATCATGGCGATATCGGAAACTCTCAAGCCGCCTACTACTTCACCGAAAAAATCGGTGTAACCGGGCATATCGATCAAATTGAATTTGCAGCCTTTCCATTCGAGGTTACCCAGAGCAAGACCGATAGAGATTTTGCGGCTGATTTCGTCTTCGGCGTAATCGGTTACCGTGTTGCCGGCGTCGGTGCTGCCGAGCCTGGTGGTGACCTTGCCGGCAAACAGGATAGCTTCGACAAGCGATGTCTTGCCGGTTCCGCCGTGGCCGGCAAATCCTACATTCCGAATTTTATCGATCGTATGCTCTTTCATCTTTCCTCCAAAGGCCCGTATAATTTTCGCGAAATTTCAAAATAATAAACGACCATCGCCATGTCAATGTTTTGCTATGCCGGAGCCATGTTCGGCAGCATACAACATTCTGCAATCCCGGATGTTTTCGCCGTTTTACCCGGGATCCTTTTGATCATGAAAATCGCTACCTATATTGACCCCAGGCGGCGGCATTGCAAGGAGGCATGATCAGCCATTCTCGAGTGGGGAGGAAATTACGACGGTTTAGCCAGTAATCAGTCAATGTTTCTTCGGGTTCCCCTTTTGCCAAAATTCAGTTGCCGATCATTTACGAACGGAATTTTTCCCGGGACTTCCGGTGATTATTCCAAGCCCAATTCCTTTCTCAAGAACATGCCGGTATAACTTTTCGGATTGGCGGCCACCTGTTCCGGAGTGCCAGCGGCCACCACGTATCCCCCCTCGTCGCCTCCTTCGGGGCCCAAATCGATGATCCAATCGGCAGTCTTAATCACGTCCATGTTATGTTCGATCACCAGCACGGTATTACCGCGATCGACCAGTGTATTCAAAACGACAAGCAACTGCCGGATATCATCGAAATGCAGCCCCGTAGTCGGTTCATCGAGCATATAGAAGGTGTTGCCGGTTGCCACTTTCGATAGCTCGGTCGACAATTTTACCCTTTGCGCCTCGCCGCCCGAAAGGGTCGTGGCCTGCTGGCCGAGGCGGATATAGCCGAGACCGACTCCAGCCAGCGTTTCCAGCTTGCGTTGGATGGTCGGAATGTTATGGAAAAACTCGAGCGCCTCATCGACCGTCATGTTCAGGACGTCGGCGATCGATTTTCCTCGATACCTGATCTCGAGAGTGTCTCGATTGTAACGGGCACCCTTGCAAACTTCGCAAGGCACGTAAACATCGGGCAGAAAGTGCATTTCGATCTTTATGATGCCGTCTCCCTCGCAGGCCTCGCAACGCCCACCCCGAACGTTGAAAGAAAATCGTCCGGGGCCGTAGCCCCGGGCTCGGGATTCGGGCAATTGGGAAAACAAGTCTCGAATAGGAGTGAACAAGCCGGTATAGGTGGCGGGATTGGAACGGGGGGTCCGTCCGATGGGCGATTGATCTATATCTATGACTTTATCGATTTTTTCAAGTCCGAGAACGGAGTCACAGGGCAGCGGCTGAGTCTTGGAGTGATAGAACCGCTGAGCCATAACCTTGAACAGCGTTTCATTGACGAGAGTCGATTTCCCGGAGCCGGAAACTCCGGTTACGCAGGTGAAGATTCCGAGTGGGATTTCGACGGTGATTTTTTTAAGGTTGTTGCCGCGCGCATTCTTGATAATGATTTTGTCGCTGCTTTTTCTTCTTGCCGCCGGCACCGGTATCGACATCTTTCCTGAAAGATATTTACCGGTTATAGATTTCGGCGAGCGCTTTATCGCCGCAGGTGTTCCGGCGGCGACGACATAACCGCCTTTGGTGCCGGCGCCGGGCCCGAGATCGATCACGTGATCGGCGGTTTCGATCGTTTCCCGATCGTGCTCGACCACCACTACGGTGTTGCCGAGATCGCGCAAAGAAATCAAGGTGTTCAGCAAGCGACGGTTATCTCGTTGGTGGAGGCCGATCGAAGGTTCGTCGAGGATATACAGCACTCCTACAAGTCGGGAGCCGATTTGGGTCGCCAATCTGATTCGCTGCGCTTCGCCTCCGGAAAGGCTCATCGCGGTTCGGTCGAGGGTTAGATAATCGAGACCGACGTTTATTAGAAAAGTCAGTCGCTGATTGATTTCTTTCAGGATCTGTTTGGCGATCGAAGCCCGCCTTTTATCCAGCTTCAGCCCGGCGAAAAAAGCCCGCGCGGCCTTCACCGACATGGCGCTCACTCTTGCGATCGAGTAGTTGTCGATCATCACCGACAGCACTTCAGGTTTCAGGCGCGCCCCATCGCAGGAAGCGCATGGCTTTATCGACATGAATTGCTCGATCCACTCTCGTATTGCGGCCGATTGCGTCTGGTGATAACGGCGGCGGAGGTTGTTGATCACGCCCTCGAAACGATCGCGACGCTCCCAGACACCGCGACCGTCGGAGTGATTCCAGACGAATTTGACTTCGTCTTTGCCTGAACCGTAAAGGATTATGTCTTTGTTTTTTTGCGATAATGTTTCAAAAGGAGCGGCCAGCGAAAAACCATAATGTTGAGCGATCGCCTTCAACATGCTGAAATAATAGCCGCCGCGGGGTATTCCCCAAGGGGCGATCGCTCCCTGATTTATCGACAGCGATGGATCGGGCACCACCAAAGCCGGATCGAGTTCCATTTTGAATCCGAGACCGGAGCAATCGGGACAGGCGCCGTAGGGGGAATTGAACGAGAACATGCGCGGCGATGGTTCCTCGTATGACAGGCCGCATTTTTCGCAGGCGAACCGTTCGGAAAACAGCCTTTCACCTTTTCCCGGCGAATCGACGACCACAAGTCCCGAACCGAGCTTGAGGGCCGTTTCCAGTGAATCGGTCAGGCGGCGCCCGATATCATGTTTTATGATCAGGCGATCCACCACGATTTCAATGGTATGTTTTTTGTTCTTGTCAAGGTCGGGCGTCTCGTCGATCTCTATCATGTCCTTATCGACACGCACCCTGACGAACCCCTCGCGCCGTATATCATCGAAAACCTCCTTGAACTCACCTTTACGCCCCCTGACCACAGGCGCCAGAATATTCACCCGGCTGTTGATCGGCAATTCGAGAATGGAATCGGCAATCTGTTGGACCGTCTGCTGTTTTATCGGCTCTTTGCATTTCCAGCAATGAGGGATCCCCACACGGGCGTAAAGCAGACGCAGGTAGTCGTAAATCTCGGTGACGGTGCCGACCGTGGAACGCGGGTTTTTGGCCGCCGAACGCTGCTCGATGGAAATCGCGGGCGATAAGCCATCGATGAAATCGACGTTCGGCTTTTCCATCAAGCCGAGGAATTGCCTTGCGTATGCGGAGAGCGATTCGACGTAGCGCCTTTGTCCTTCGGCGTAAAGGGTATCGAACGCCAACGATGATTTGCCGGAGCCGGACAAGCCGGTTATGACCACCAGCTTGTTTCGCGGGATCGTGACATCGATATTTTTGAGGTTATGTTCGCGGGCACCTTTGATTATCAAGTAATTCGTATTCATTTCAACCCCATATTAATCTACATATGTTCACTATTATAATGAACAGTATCCGCCGGTCAATTATTTTCGGCCAATTTTACAATATAACGCTTTTTGGGTTTCGGGCAAGATTTCGAATAACTTTTGGGAATAAGAAATATCGGGCGGGGCGGTGCCGATATTATCGATGCCAAGGCAAGAGGTCGGCCAACAACGCCTTCTCCTTATCGTCGCTCAAACGATTTAAGGGAATGATAATCGAGCCGCGTCCCGGGGTAAACAGATAATAAGCCCGTCTGGTTTTGCGGATTCCCCCGATTTCCGCCCAAGTCCGCCGCCACTGTTTGTCGCCCGATCTGACCTGAAGGCCAGTGCGATCGATATGGTAGGTTCGCGGTTCCAGCGACGCCGTTACCGAGGCCGAATTCGAATAAAATACTTGCGCCGCTATTATGAGCAATGAGCCGATACAATAGCCGATACCCAGCAGGATTCCCGCCAGCAGCCAAAAAAGCCACAACCGGCTGTCATCGCCGCTTGAAACCGCCAGAAAGTGGATTACCACGGCGAGCGGCGCGATCAGGCATATGGCTATTACCAACAGATGTCTATTGAAATGGAAATTATACCAGAGCAAATCGGTCCGTGTCAGAGCGAATTCGAGTTCCAAAGAAGGTTCGGTTGATTTTCCCGATGGATTTTCCGCTTCATTATGCATCGACCGACTCGGCGGTGAAAATCATCTGACGACAAACTCGACGGCGGCCAGAACGCTGTCCCTCGAATCGACCACTTCGACCCGCCATTTTCCCTCGGCACCGGCGAAAATTTTCTTGCTGGACCAGGTTCTGGTTCTCGGATAATCCACCGGCAAGGATACGCGAGCCATTTCTTTGCCGTCGAGGCTCCAGACGTGAGTTACGGAATTACCCGGCGCTCCACCGGTAAATAAGGTCCAGCAATAGATCGTTCCTGATTCGACTGAGAAGACCGTATCTTGTCCGGTAAGTTCGCGATCGGCCACACCGCTGCCGCAGGCGATTTTTTCAAGCTTGATCTCAGTGCTGTCGCCGCCCTTTGAAGCCTCTTGGGCGAAAATATCGGCTCCTGCGGCAGCCAAGGCCAATGATAAGATTACGATCGATAACGTTTTCATCTTTTCCTCCTTGTCATAGGTTCAAGACCATTTCTTATCAGGATTCAATGGGCGCAGATTCACCTGTGAAGTCCAGGCATGAGCCGGCTGATCGAGTAAAAACATCACCGCCTGGGCGACATCCTCTGGCAAAAGAATTCCCGGGCGGGATTTCAATCTTTGCTCGGGGGTTCCGCCTCCGAAAGCGGTGGCTACGCTGCCGGGCATCACGATAGAGACCTTGATATTTTTTTGGCGCAGCTCGAGCGCCAAACTCTCGGAAAAGCCGAGCAATCCGTATTTGGAGGCGCAGTAGGCTGCATAACCGGCGATCGGGGTATAGGACGCACCGGAGCCGATATTTATTATATGACCGCCGCCCGATTCGGCCATGTGGGCGCCGATTATCTTGCTGAGAATAAAGGGCGCGCGCAGATTCAGATTCAGCGTAAGATCAAATTCGCTCAGATCCATCTGGATTACGTTGCGATTGATCCCGATGCCTGCGTTATTGACCAGAACGTCGAGGCCGGCGAAATGTTTGAGTGAGTTCAAAGCCAGTCGGATCGTCTGGTTAGAATCGGTCAGATCGGCAGGCTCGATCACGGCTTCTTTGAATTCGCCGGCCAGCGTCATCAACTTATTTTCGTTGCGGCCGCTGATTACCACCCTCATCCCGGATTGCAAAAACAGCCTGGCGACAGCGTTTCCGATCCCCGATGAAGCGCCGGTTACCAGTGCTCGCATTCCGGCGAATTTATTTCGCTTGACCATCGATTTTGATCCCCGCGTTTTCCAGCAATGGAACTTCGTGTTTCAATATCTTGCCGGTAAAAACAAGAAAGCCGTTATCCAGACGTCCCGACGCAATCTGCATCAACTTGGAGGCCAATTTGATTGCGTGGGTTTCCGTCTGCGGAATTCTGATTTCCAATTCGATATACAGACTAAGAGCCAGCTTTTGCAATCTATAAATCAGCTGCTCGACACCTTCGTCTGTTTTCACTGAAATTTGCATGCTATCCGGGTAATTCAACGATAGATTTTTCAGATATCCCTTATCCTTCACCAGATCGATTTTATTGAATAGAAGCAGGGTGGGGATCCCGCCTGCTCCGATATCGCTCAACACCTGGCTGACGGAAACGATTTTTTCCTCGACATCTCCCGATGAGGCATCGGCCACGTGGATAAGCATATCAGCGGAATTCACTTCTTTAAGTGTCGAACGAAACGAAGCGATTAGATTCACCGGCAATTTTCGTATAAATCCAACGGTGTCTGTGAGCATGATCTCGGCTCTTCCATGAAAGGGTAAACGGCGGGTCGTCGAATCGAGCGTGGCGAACAATTTATCCGCGACGTACACGGAATCATTACAGAGCCGGTTGAACAAACTCGATTTTCCGGCGTTGGTATAACCGACCAGGCAGAAATTGATTTTCGTGCTGCGTCGGCGGCGTTGAACCTCGCGTTCGCTGTCGATTTTTTTCAGAACCCGTTTCAGTTCGGCGATTTTCCGGCGCACCATGCGACGATCGGTTTCGAGCTGGGTTTCGCCGGGGCCTCTGGTTCCGATCGCCGCTTCCTGGCGTTCCAGGTGAGACCAGTGACCAGCCAGCCGCGGCAGTAGATATTGCAGCTGCGCCAAATTAACCTGGGCGATAGCCTCGCGGGTTCTGGCGTGGCGGGCGAAAATATCGAGAATGAGCGCGGGGCGGTCGATAACCGCCATATCGAGGAATTTTTCGATTTTTTCCTGCTGCGACGCGGTCAATTCACCGTCGAACACCATCAGCTTGGCGTCAAATTCCTCGGCGAGCCTTTTTATCTCTTTGAGCTTGCCTTCGCCGAACAAATGACCCGGATCGATTCTGTCGCGATTCTGACTGACGACAGCGACGACTTCCCCTCCGGCGGATCGACAGAGGGCCGCCAACTCCTGAAGCGAATCGTTGATCTCCTCGGCTCGGATCCCCGGAGTCCTCAAAGCGGCCAGTAGCACTCGGTCTTTTCGAATCTTGCCGGTGACGAAATGATTTTTCAGATGAGCTCCTTCCGCCTGCTTTCGAGAGTCTCGAAAAGCGAGCGGGCTTCGGATTTTTTCAGATTTTTCGATGGCAATGAGACCACTTTCAATTTGAGGTAAAATCTGGGGATGTCAACCTCGATGATGTGGCCTATCTTGACCGTCGAGGCCGGTTTGGCCTGAAGGCCATTGATGAATACCATCCCCTCGTCGATAGCGATTTTGACGAGCGATCTGGTTTTTAATATGCGGGCTTTCGCCAGAAAAACGTCAAGACGCATTTATTATCGAAATATCGAACGTCGCAATCATGTTGCGGCGAGACGGAGACGCGACCCCATCGGCCGCCGGCCGAATAGAATCAATTCAAAGAAACGCGGCACAGATCGAATGATAGGCAGATTATACGACCGCAGTTTCTTCCTTGCTTTCGGTGGTCGTTTCATTGAACAATTTGCACATAGTATTTTTCCCGGGCGGTCTTGAGCCATTGCTGAAGCTCTTTTTGGGTTTTATAGCGTCTGGCAAGCTTTTCGATATCTGTGTAATCCTTTACGTAGTCAACCGGGCGTCCATCTTGCTTTTCGAGTACTTTTACGATGTGCCAGCCGTAGTCCGTTTTAATCGGCGGGGATATGTCACCCGGGTTAAGCTTATCGACGACCTCTCGGAATTCCGGCAGCATTTCCGGCAGTGAAAACCAGCCTATATCGCCATCGGAAAATCTGCTCCCTTCGTCCTCTGAATATTTACTGGCCAGATCGCCGAAATCCGCCCCGGAAGTCAACAGATCGCGCAGAGAATCAGCGAAATTTCTCTTGCCGAGGATATCCTCAGGCGATGGTTTGAAGCCGATCAGGATATGACTTACCCGGATTTTGTCTTCCTTTTTTTCGAGACATTTGATGATATGAAACCCGAAACGAGTCCGCACCACACCCGATAGCTCACCGGGACCGAGAGAAAAAGCGGCGCTGTCGAATTCGGGGACCATCTCCCCTCTTCCGAACCAACCGAGTTCGCCGCCTTCTTCGGAACTGGCGTCGTCGGAAAAGGAACGCGCCATCAAGGTGAAATCCTCGCCGGCTGCTATTTTTTGCCTCAAAGCCTCGGCAAATCGCCGCAGAGAATCCTGAACGGTTTCGTTGGGGTAAATCCCGAGAAGGATTTGGGCTAGGTGATAACCCGCCGGCAACCGGGGCAGGCTATCGCGATAAGTATTGTAGAACTCTTTGGTTTCGCCCGATGAGATCGTGATTTTGGAAAACAATTTATCGAGATACATTTCTTTGGTAAGTTGATTCTTAATCTGTTCCCGATAGCGCAGACGCAGACTCTTAAGAGTCAGACCCTCCGCGGTCAGTTGTCTCATGAAAGCGTCTTCGGATGGGAATTGCGATTTCAATCTTTCTATCTGTTGATTGAGCGCTTCTTCGATCTGTTTGCCGGTGATTTTGATAGTGGTATCTTTTTCTGCTTCGATTAACACCAGCTTGTCGTCTATCATCTGTTGCAGTAGCGTTTTTCTCAAGCTGTCTATACGCGCCGAGTCGGAAATGTCGAGAGAAAATTGCATCGCCGCAAGCTGTATTTGCGATTGGAGCTCGGAGATCAGTATTATCCGATCATCGACGATCGCCGCCACACCGTCCAGCTTTTCCCAGCAACCGGCCGGAGCAGTTAGGACCAGAAAAAGAATCACGCATAAAGTAAAGGCAGATTCACTTTTTGCCAATGGAGTCACCCAAAGGATAAATGTTGATCTTCGCTTTATTCTTGAGAGCGGTTACCAAAGAATCGAAGGCGATCTGCTGCTTCTCGGCCAAAATGGCCTGAGCGATATCGTCCTTGACTTCCTCGAAAGGAATGGAGGAGCCGCTGGATCGCCTATCCTTCACCAAAAATATGTGGTATGCCCCGGCCTGAGATTTTATCGGCTTCGTGAATTTGCCGATCGGCAGATGTGCAATTTCGTCGACCATCGCTTTTTCGAGCGCGGCGACCGGCATAAATCCGATATCGCCGCCACGCTTGGCGCTGGAGGTGTCTTCGGAATAATCCATAACCAGCTGCGCGAAATTCTCGCCGGCTTGAAGTCTTTTATAAACGGCCTGAGCGGCACCCTCGCTGCGCAATACGATATGGCTCAGGTTGACCGCTTCTTCATTGCTGGTGAAACGGGCTGATTCCCTTTCATATGCGGCATGCATTTCGCTGTCGGTGACATTGATACTCGGGCCGATAGCCGATTCGAGGAATCTTCTGGCGATGATGGTTTTGCGCGCTTGATCTATCAGGTCCAATACCTGGCGATCCTCATTTATCTTCTGCCGTACCCCCTCCTGATAAAGGATTTCGAGCTCCACCCATGACTGAATCGCTTTATCCAGATCCTCGGAAGTCAGGTTGGCACGGTATTCGGCAGGAAATTGGGCAAGCAAGTATTCCTCGGTCAATTTTTGGCCGTTTACCTCGGCGACTACTTTGCCTTCCTGCGCCTTGGAGGAACAACCTGCGACGAAAATCAACATTGATGTAACAATTACGAACTTTGTTCTCATGACTTCTTCTTTCTGGTAACCAAATTGGCCCTTAACAGTTCAAGATCTATATAGTTTTCAACTTTTCTTTTACGCTCGTCGATCCAGTTTTGTCTGGCCTGAGCCCTTTTTTCCTGAAGGATTTCATTTTGAATGATATTCCATGCCTGTTCGAGAGTCATTGGCACCGGCTTGCCGCTGGAATCGTCGATAAAGCGGCTGCTGTCGGACCGATAGCGCGCCCTGATTTCATCGTCGCTTACTTGCACCGGGGCCATGATCTTGGCCTGCATATATCTAAATACCTGAGCGTTCCTGGTATCATCGATTATACGTTGATATTCCGGGTCGTTTTGAATCCCCTCGGCCCGGCCGTAGGCGATCGACAAAATAGGCGCCAGCTTGTTGGAAAGAACATACATGACCATTTTTTGATTCGTCAAATCGATTCCGTGTTCATTGCGGTAAGTTTCGAAATGCCGCAGAAAATCACTGGCGGTCAATGTCATGACGTCGGTAACGCCCAGGGGCATCGCCGACTCTTCGGCATTCAAATCGGCAGACTTGAGAAAAGGCCGTGGGGTCAAGTTTTGTTGGCGTTCGGCTCTCTGGATACTATCCAGTTTAGCCGAAAGCATTTTCAGGCCTGATTGATTGATATGCAGATTGAATTTTCTGGCCAGCTTATCATATAAGGCGTTTTGGGCCAGCTTTCTGCTTTTGTTGATATAGAGATTGCGGTATCTATTGATTTGCGCCTGAAAATCGGCCTCGGTGAATTCGTTTCTGGCTATCATTTTCACGATATGCCATCCGTAGATTGTTTCGAACGGCCTGGTCATTTGATTCGGCTTGAGCCCGAAAGCCTTTTTCTCAATTTCGGGTATGAGTGTACCGACGCGGATTGTGCCCATATCACCGCCTTTGGCAGCGGTCGTCGAATCTATGGAAAAGGCGGCGGCCAGCTCGGCGAATCTTTCCGGGTGGGCGGTCAGAATTTCATAAAGGCTGTCGCAGGTGCTTTTATCCCTGGTTACGATTTGGGAAATCTGAATCGTCCCGCCGTAGTAATTCCAGAATTTTCTGACTTCGGCATCATCGGTGCCATCGGGGACTTTGCTGGCCACTTCCCGGTCGAAAACGATGTTGCCGATCAAATTGGACAAAGCCGCGGTGTCCAGCACGACAGAATCGCCGTAGCCTAATTCGAGCCCGCCGTCGGCAAGCAGCATCTTGTCGAGTTGTTGTTCGAGGTAACTCTTTTTTTGCCGAAACTCGTCTTCCTCGTTTTCGAACCCAGTCTGGGAAAAACGTTTGTTCAATTCGCCGAGGGTATAGGTCAGGCGGCCTGCCTTCAATATCACCGCATCGTCGATGTTTCGGGTGGGAGAGCAGCCGGCCAGCAAGATCGCCATAGCGACGACGACCGTGAATTTTCCGATAAGGCGCATTTGCTTTTCGATCCTTCCAATCCGTAACGATTTATTCATCAGATTTCCGTCTTTTAATTTAGCTCAACCGACCATGTTCTGCAAAACATTTTTCACTTCCGACGGCCTCGTCTCGAGATCCGGAAGGGTTACGGACATAGTCAGGGCCCCGTCGAATTTGAATTCTATCGGATGGGGAACCGCTTTCACCCAATTTTGTATATTGGTCCGATCGTACTTGGTCTGTTCGGAAAATTCCATCACCAATTTTTGACCTTTCAACTCGAGAGAAGCCACCGACAGCTTTCTTGCCAGTCGCCTGATCGCCGACACCGCCGCCAGATTACCGACCGATTCGGGGGCAGGACCATAGCGATCCTCCAGCTCCAGCAAAAGATCGTCTATTTCCGCTTGGCTTACGGCGGCGGAAAATCTTCGGTATACATCGACTCTCTGCAGAGAATCGGCTATATAATTTTCGGGCAGGAAAAGATCAAGGTCGGTGGTTATTTTCACATCGGCAAGATGTTCATCGAGAGATTTCCCTTTCAGCTGGGCGACTGCCTCCTCCAGGAGCCTGATATAGAGATCGAAACCGACTTCCTCGATAAATCCGTGCTGTTGATGACCGAGCAGATTGCCCGCGCCTCTGATTTCCAGATCGCGCATGGCTAAATGAAATCCCGAACCGAGCTCGGTGAACTCCTCGATCGCTTTCAATCGTTTGCGAGCCTGTTGGTTGAGAAGTTTGAGAGGGGGGATCAACAGGTAAGCGTAGGCACGCAAATTGGACCGGCCCACGCGCCCCCGCAATTGATATAGTTGGGCCAGGCCGAGTCGATCGGCGCGCACCACGATCAAGGTGTTCACCGCGGGGATATCCAGGCCGGATTCGATAATCGTCGTGGAAAGAAGAACATCGTACTTTTTATTGTAAAAATCCTTCATAATCTTTTCCAGATTTCGTTCGCTCATTTGGCCGTGTGCGACAGCAATTCTTACCAGCGGCAGAAGGGTTTTCAGATATTTGTAAAAAGCGTCGATCGATTGAACGCGGTTATAAACAATGTAAATTTGCCCGTTACGCGCCAGCTCGCGGTTGACGGCCTCCACTATAAGGCGGTCGGAAAAGGGCGCGACCTCGGTGACGATCGGCAGCCGATTTTGTGGAGGCGTATTGATTATCGACATATCGCGGGCGCCGGCGAATGCGAGTTGCATGGTACGAGGAATCGGAGTTGCGGTCAGAGTGAGGACGTCGATCTGACTACGGAATTTTTTCAATCTCTCTTTGTGGGCGACGCCGAACCGATGTTCTTCATCTATAATGAGAAGACCCAAATCCTTGAATTTTATATTTTTCTGAAGCAGCATATGGGTTCCAATAACAATATCGATTGTTCCGGAGGCAAGACCCGCCTTGGTTTCTTTGGCCTGTTTGGGCGTGCAAAACCGCGACAGCAGCGCAATCTTCACCGGAAATTCGGCCAATCGTTCGGTGAATGTCTCCAGATGCTGCGCGGCCAGAATCGTGGTAGGCACAAGAACCGCCGCCTGTTTGCCTGAATCGACCGCTTTCAATGCCGCCCGTATCGCCAGCTCGGTCTTGCCATAACCGACATCACCGCAGATCAGCCGATCCATAGGAACTGGTTTTTCCATGTCGATTCTTATATCCTCCATCGCTTTCAACTGGTCGGGCGTTTCCTCGAAAGCAAACGAAGCCTCGAGCCGATGCTGCCATTCGCCATCGGGCTTGGCTGCGAATCCCGGAAAAGCCTGCCGTTCGGCGTAAAGTGAAATCAATTCACCGGCCATTTCGAGCACCGCTTTGCGGGCGCGGGCCTTGGTTTTTTCCCAGGTGGCGGTTCCGAGTTTCGACAGGCGCGGTTCACCGTCCTTGCCGGAGTATTTCTGAACGCGATGGAATTCCTCAACCGGCACGTAAAGTCGATCGTCGCCGGCATAGATCAAGGCAAGACAATCTCGTTTCCGCCCGTCGACCACCAAGGTCTGCAACCCCTCGAACCGACCTATCCCGAAATCGACATGAACGACGTAATCGCCGGGATTGAGGCTTGCGTAATTGGCCAGCGCCACTCCCTCGCGAAAACGTCGATACGTTCGCCTGGGGCGATGGCCTGCGAACATTTGATGATCGACAAGATACCAATAGTGCAAATCAAGCAAACAGAAACCGGCAGACAGGCGTCCGAGATGGAATTCCACCGGTGTTTCCGTCTTATCGACGAGCTCTTCGAGGCTTTGTTTGTGAGTAGCCGTTTCGCATAAAACGGCGATTCGATTCCCCTCCTGGAGCATTTCTTTCAGACGCCTTTTGATATGCGACAGGTTTGAGCCGAAATTTTCCTGGGGCGAAGTCCGATAAATCAAGTCGGCGGTATCGGGATCGGCGGCAAGATGCAGCATCATCGCTTTATGTCTATCGATGGCCGATCGCAAGAAGTTTTCTTCGAAATAAATCCTTTCGGGCGGGGCCGCGGGAAAATCACCGACAGATTCAAATCGTTTCCGGGCCGTTTCGCCGTATGCGGCGGCATGCTGAAAAACCAGGCCGGGCTCATCGATAAAAATTATCGTATTCATCGGAAGGTGATCGAAAATACTCGATCGGCGGCAGTCAAGCATCGGCCAAAGAAATTCGAGACCGTCGTAATCACCGTAATCTCCCAACGCCACATGCAGGGCTTGGGCTTTCTTTTCGGGAAGCTCATGGCTCAGTCGATCGAGCGAACTTTGATCTATGAGAAATTCCCGCCTGGGCAGTACATGAGCTTCGGCGATGCGAGCGGAGGATTTCTGCGTAAGCACGCTGAAAGTACGGATCGAGGCTATTTTGTCGCCGAAAAATTCGACTCTAATCGGATCGTCATGTGTCGGGGAAAAGAAATCGACTATGCCGCCTCGGACGGAGTATTCGCCGATGGCTTCGGTCATAGGCCGCCGCACGAATTGCAATCTTTCAAGCAGGTTGATCAGGCTCGTCGGATCCGCGGACGCCCCCACTTCCAACTTGAGATTATTCTCCGTCAAAGTCGCCCGATCGATGGTAGGCTCCATGATCGCCTCGACCGAGGCGGTCACCACCACCGGTCGGGATTGGCCGAGCTGACTTAACACCCGTATCTTTTGCCCGATCACGTCCGCACGCGGGGCGCGAATCTCGTAGGGGGCGATTCCCCACGAAGGGAAATGTCCCAAACTGTCATCGCCGATAAACTCTTTTATATCATCATTGAGCGATTCCGATTCTTCGGTTCCGGGGGAGATAACCAGAATCGGCCTACCGGTAATCATGAACGAGTGGACGATCGGCAGAACTTTGGCCGAGCCGCATAGACCGGCAATCGTTATCACTCTATTATCTTGGCTGTTCAAGAGCTGTTCGAGGGAACGAGTCGATTCGAGATTCGAGAAATCTTGCAGCAATTTTCGCAAAATCATAAACACGAAAATCCCGCTACCCAACGAGGGGGGCGGGTAAGAAGAGAAAATCCGGCGTCAATCAATTTTACGCGCCACCATTATCAGTCGAGGCGATTGCGCCGAGTAAAGCGATCCATTAAAATCGCCGTACACTTCGGTCAGGCTCAAGCCGACTTTCTGGAACAGGTTAAGCATTTCCGTCAGCGTATAAAGTCTGAAAGAATATTCCAGCCGGCGGTTGCCGTTATCTTTATCGATCAGTTCGAGACTAATTTCAAGCCTCGATTTGAAATAATCGAAAAATCTTTCTTCCAGCACGACGGTTCCGTTATCGATCGTCCATCTTTTAGGTTGAAGGGAATGGATTATATGATCGCGATTCACCGTGTCTATGATGAACTGCCCGTCTCTTTTCAGGGAACGGGCGACGCCCTCGAGCACCATCAGGTCTTCGGCTTCGCTTTCGAAAAAGCCGAACGCCGTGAATAGATTTATGACGGCGTCGAATTCGTGTAGGTGCTGGATATTCCGCATGTCGGCCTTTTCGAGATTCAACTTGACGCCTACCAGGTCAGCCCGCTTGCGCGCCATCTGCAAGAACCGTTCGGAAATGTCGATGCCGGTGACATCGAAACCCTCGCCGGCGAGCACGATCGCATGCCGTCCGAAACCGCAGCACAGATCAAGTATCTTGGCCGGCGGTTTGATCTGCAGCATGCGCAAAACCGCCGCCACCTCAGAGGGGGCCCGCTGTTCGGTATGGCCGTAAAGCTTCAGATAATCTTCGGTGAAATATTTCTGCCACCATTCCATGACTACTTACCGAAAAAGCTAAGACCGATCAAACGGTAACACAGCTTTGCCGCAGTGAAATCCGCATATTCGAATCCCGGACGAGGAGACAGCTCGACCACATCGGCTCCGACAATCCTTTTGTTTTTCGCTAAACTTTCCAGCAGAAGCATAACCTCATCCCAGTGCAACCCGCCCGGCTCCGGGGTTCCGACCGCAGGCACCACCGCCGGATCGAAACCATCGAGGTCAACGGTGATATAAACATTTTCGGTCAAACCCGCCATGATTTTCTCGAAAATTCCGGCATGTTTGCGAAATTGCTCCGGGGTGATCAAGCGTTCCTGAAATTTTTTTTCATTATCGTCGCCGGAGTAACTTCTTATCCCCACCGACATGAAACGAGCGGTTTCGGCTACCCGCGCCATGACGCAAGCATGTGAAAATCGGCTGCCCTGATAACTATCGCGAAGGTCGGTGTGAGCGTCGATCTGCAGCACGGATAGATTTTCGAAATGTCGGGCATGGGCAGCCACCAGCGCCGCGGTGATCGAATGTTCGCCGCCCAGAGCAAGAACGAATTTGCCATCACCGATAAAATTATCGCAAGCGTCGAAAATCGCCTCTTGCATCTTTTCGGGTGATGCGGCTACCTGTTCCAACTCGGGCATGGTGGCGATCCCGATTTCGGAAGGGTCCAGCCCAAGCTTATGATCGAACGTCTCGACCTGTTTCGAAGCAGCCAAGATCGCCGCCGGGCCATGCCGGGCCCCTCCCAGATATGACAGGGTCAGATCATAGGGTATCGGCAATACCACCGCCTTTGCCGTCGCGTAGTTGGATCGTTCTTCCGAAAGACCTAGGAAGTTATGGGCGACAGTACTCATCGGGTCGACCTGGCAAGCAAGAACCATCGGCTGCTTTTTTCGATCGACTCGGCGGGATCAAACGAAGAAACGGCTATATGGCTGAAACCGGCCTTTTGCAATGATCTCAAAATGGTCTTGAAAGCGAATGCTTTTTCCACGATCTCCTGCCTGAACCTGCGGTAGAGTCCGGATTTCCGTCTGACAAATCCCTCGATCGTAATCCGCGCCTTAATTTTATTTTCGTCAAAATCGCCGCTCGTGATAACAGTATAATCGGGTGCGGTCTTCAAGTCAAAGAATTCCCATTTGGCCAGACCCGCCGGGCTGAGTGTATCGAAAACGAACAGGCCACCCGGCCGAAGATGAACGGCGACGTTGCCGAAAAAACGGTTCAATTCGTCCGTCGAGCGGAGGTGATTCACACTGTCGAAAAAACAACAGACTATATCGAATTTTCTTTCGAGTTTCAGCGAAATCATGTCGCCGACGATAAATTCCACTCCGGGATTTTTCTTTCGGGCGACCTTAAGCATGGCAGGCGATATGTCCACGCCGATCGGAGAAATTCCCGCATTTCGCAAACGATATTCGAGCTCACCCGTGCCGCAGGCGAAATCGAGCAGAAAGCGGGCTTTGGGAAGTCGGAATTTGAGGATGGTTTTGATCCGTTCGGCGCATTCGGCTGCGAACTCGTTCCAGCCGAGCATGTCGTAATATGCGGCGAAATCATTATACAGCCGCGATCCGGATTCGGGGAATTTCCGCTTAATGGCAAATCCCTCGGTTCATTTTAGGAAATGACGTTTTCGAACATTAACGGCAAAAAGGCAATACGGCGCAGCTCGGTGATGAATGCAATCGACCAAAGCGAAAACTGAGTGACTTTCAATCACAAAGAAATACGGCGGCGGCCACCACGGTCGTCCAAAGTCCCCGCTTGTTGCCCTCGGCTGATTGCGTGATATTGGTCGAGCGGACGATTTTCCCGGAAATTTTATAAATTTCCTTTTTCTCGTCATACGACTTATCGACGTCGAATTCGATGCCGAGTGTCGAGGCGAGCATGGTGGCGGCCAAGTCCTCGGCATAATCGCCCGATTTTCGTTCGGTCATGCCGTAGGCTTCATGCTCGGAAAGATATCCGTATTGAGATCTGTCCTGAGGAATGGCTAACCCCACAGAAGCGGAGATGAGCCGATTGGGCTCATTGGTATCGGCTCGGCTCATTACGCAAAAAACGATTTCCCCGGGTTTAAGCTCCTTGAGACCAACTTTTTTCGGAATTAATTTGCAGTAAGGCGGAAATATCGATGAGACATGGACCAGATTGAAGCCGGCGATACCGGCTGCTCTCAGGGCCAGCTCGAACGAAGACAATCGTTCCTTGTCGGTGCCCACACCTTTTGTCAGAAACATTCTTTTTGGAATAATCATCCGCTATTCCTCCTCATGCTCGGGTATAAGCAACGCAGATATTAAATCACCGGGTCGGCCATTGCAATATATTTTAGGCTGCCGATTCACTTTTTTCGGCTCCGGGGCGAAACCGGACGAGCCGCAGCCGGATTTCGACAGGCCCACGTTGGACCACCAGAGGAATCATTCATACAGGATTAACTCCGCAGCCGCGGTCGCCGAATCGGCCATTACGTTATCGATTATTTCGATCGTGATCCTGTATCTGCCGGGTTTGAATCGCGAAAAATCGAGAGTCAGCAGACGGTGCTCGAAAGTTTCAGGGCCGCCGCCCTCGAAAACTGTCGTAACCTCCTCGGCCACCTGATATCCGGTTATTACGCCGATCAATTTGGGGCGTTTCAAGCGGGCGATCGTTTGCCTGACCTGATAATCGGTCCGCCCCGCCGCGTCGAGTTCGAGATTGTAAAATTCGAAATAGACAACCACCGGCTCGCTCACGAAATATCTGTTTTCGAGGTTGGTGAACAGATGGAGAGAATTTCTGTTTATCGGCGTCTCGGCGTCGATTCGTTGGAGCTGGCGAGCCAGAATCAGATCCGATATCTCCACCCTGTCGGTGTAAAAATTCCGCAAGGCGATTTGAGTCCTGGCCATACCACGGCTGCCGGCCAGTCGATTGGCGAAAGCCAGCGAAACCACAGCCGAATCCGCCCGCGCCGCAAGCTTGAAATTGTCGCACACGGACAACCGCGGATTCTCTATAAGAGTCGGGGGCACGGAATAGGTGCGTTTCGCGGCGAACGAATCGAGTTCAACCAGTGCGGGAGTGTGGAGAGCGGCCCGTATATCGATTTCGGCATCGGCCATGTCGTCGGCAAAAGAAAACGACAACTCCGAGTGGGGAATGTTGAAAAAAATTTCCAGCTCGGTGGCTCCGCGATTTCCTTTGAACTGGTAGATGCCGTATTTGAACGCCAGCGGTTTGCCTGCGGAAAATTGATAGCGCTGACCGATCGTCCGGGCGAGCCGATCGGCGATAAATTCCGGGTCGTCCCGCCGGCGGCTCGTGGGATCGGCCAGGTCGGTGAACGGAAACGTGAAATCGCCGTCATGATAAATATCTACGAAGCGAAGAGTCACCGGCTTTCCGTTTATGACATATTCCCAAATCCAGCTGGATGGCTCCGGCGGTCTGGCGAGCGCATCACCGAAAATGAACACTTTGCTTTCGGGTGGTCCGAAGCGGATGTAAGTTTCGCCGCGTCGGGTATTCTTGCCATTTATGTTTTTTTCGGGAATCGAGAACGCCATTTCGGCGTATATTTGTCTGGCGAAATGTTCGAGGCGCCTTTCATTGAAAGCAGTGGTTAAATCGGGATCGAGTTCTTTCCAGAAAGAGGCTATCGCTTTCTGTCTTCGATAACGACTCATTGACAACAAACGGGCGTATTCCTGGGGTGGCATTAGCAATCTGACGTCCTCGAATTCCGCACGTTCATGTTCGTTCATCAAACTCATCGCCGCATCGAAATCAGCGGCTGCCTCATCTATCAAGCCCATGCGCAGGCGGCAAAGGCCGCGGGCAAGCAGCAGTTTTTTGGCAAGCGAAGAATCGGGTTCCAGGCCGATTGCGGTATCGATTTTCCCAATAGCGGCATCGAACAACTCGAGCATCACCAGCAAAGCCGCCTGTTCGAGATAATCAAGCGGGTCTTTTTCGGCGGCCGCCGCTTCGGCCGCATGGTCAAGCGCACTTGCCAGCATATCGCGATCATCGTAGCGCAGACCGAGCTGGCGATACAATTGGGCTATGTGTCGATGGGCATCGGCATGGTCGGGATTGAGGCGAACGACTTTTTTGAATTCGGCCAAGGCGTTACCGATAAAACCTTGCTCAAGATAGGTCAATCCGAGCGAATACCGATATCGATAATTGTCCGGATCGCGGATCACCGCCTGTTTCAGGTTTTCGGCGGAAAGACGGCGGTCGAAGATGGTATTCTTGCGGCGATAAATTTCGCCCAGCAGAAAATGAGTATGCGGATGATGGCGCCTTATTTTCAGATTTCGCTCGAGATACTTCCGGGCTTGTTCATAATCGCCTATACTCATCAGCGATTCGGCCAGGGCGCAATTGGTCTCGATAGCATCGATGGAAAGGGATTCGGCGCAGCTGAGCGGAGCTGACAATCGGCGAAACGAACCGATATACCCGGCCGCCAATATCAGCAACATGGCTGCAGCCAGAACCTGCGGCAGCCGCCTGGAAGCCGGTTTCTTCATGATCGTCTCGCCGCCGGATTCACCGGTCGATTTTCAGCCCGTAATTCGGTGCTTGCCGCTTTAATATTTCAAGCTCGCCCAACCCGGCTTCAATAAGCGATTGCATTACACTTCTGATTTTTTCCTTCACCTGCTCCCGCTCCTTGATCGCCTTGACCGAAATCAGGTTGTCGTATTCAGGATCGTCGATAATGCTTTTCAGGTTTTCCCGGTCCCGGCCGATGCCCGCTTTTTCCGCTTGATGTCGGTTGGCTTCGATTATCGCATTGAGTTCGGCTTCCTTTCTGGCAAGATCGCCGAGCTCATCGAGCAGTTGCAGCTGGCCTGGATTCAATTTGTTGATCGATTCCGGTGTCAATTTCATGCGTTCTCCTCGTGAAACGATTGACATAATTTCGGTCGTTCGAAAATGCCCCTTATCGAAAGCGCTTTCGAATCGACCTACTTCGCTTTTAATACCACCAGGGTCATATCGTCGGCTTCCTCGGCGCCGGCCGCAAACTGCCTGATATTTTTAATCAAGGTTCCGCAAATAACCTGGGCCGATTCGCCCCGCACGCGGATTACCGTCTCCACCAATCTTCGTTCGCCGAACTCTTCCTCGGCGGAATTCATCGCCTCCGAAAGACCATCGGTATACATAACCACTACATCGTTGCTGGAAATCTTTATCCTGGAGGAGACATAGTTCAGATTGGGAAAAGCGCCGAGTATCAACCCACCTTCGACCAGGTATTTGATTTCACCGTCGCGGCTGATCACGAACGGATAATTATGGCCCGCGTTGCAGAATTGAAACAGGCCGGTTTCAAGGTCCAGTTCGCCGTAGAACATCGTTACGAATCTGTCGGGGGAGCTGGAGCTGACCAGAAAATCATTCAGCCGCGTCAGCATGCTCTCAAGATGCAATCCCTGCCCCTTCTGGGCTTGAATTATCGCTTGCACTCTGGCCATCAGCAAGGCGGCCGGGACTCCTTTACCGGAAACATCGGCGATCACTACGCCCAGGCGGCCGTCGCCCAGATGAATGAAATCATAGTAATCGCCGCCGACATGCCGAGAGGGATAATTGAATGCCGCGAATTCGTAGCGATGATGTTCGGGCAGTCGGCGCGGCAGAAGATTCATCTGGATCTTGCGGGCTATCTCGAGTTCCTCTTCGAGCCTTTGCTTTTCCAATGATTCAGCGTAAAGTCTGGCGTTGTTAAGCGCCACCACGATCTGATTGGCGACGACCATCAACAGCGAAAAATCCTCGTAGGTATAGCGAAAACCGGCGATTTTCGCGGAGAGCGCCATGATTCCGACCAGCTCGTCGCGATCCATCAGGGGGACGAGGAGCTGGCAATCTTTTTCGAGCAGGCGGCCTCCGAGTTTGCCTTTTTCCAGCGCCGAGCGCAAATCGGCGATAAATACTGGGCGCCGGCGTTGAATCAATGAAGCCGCCAATTTTTCCTCGAGTGTATATTCCACCGGCTCGCCTATGAACCTGAAAAAGCGGTCGCCGGCGGCTTTCAAGGCGATATGTGTCTGCTCGATAAACATCTCTTTGTTCATATTTTCTCTTACCGCCGCGGCCAATTGTTCTATATCGAAAATGGTAACGAGCTGCCTCGAGAATTCCTCCATGAGGCGGCGGTAATCGCTTCGGCCTTTTATGAATATACGGCGGATAAAATCATCGACCTGGTTATAAAGCGGCTGAAAAAACAGCAGCAGGATCACCACCACGATTACATCCAAAAGCCGCGATTGCACGCCGAACGCCTCGGCGAACAACGAGGAAAGTTCGCTGATAATCAATAGGTAGCCGCCGACTACGATAGCGGTGCTGATGGTGTAAACGAGGCTCTGCCGGGCCAAGAGCCCGATATCCATGAATCTGTATCTGATTATGGCCCAGGCGATCGACCCGGGTCCGACGATCAACGCCAGTATAATCATCGTTTCGCGCAATCCCGATGGCATACGGAGCGACAAAATCGCGGGGATTATGATCGAAAACACATAAAGCCCCATGGCGGCGGCGATACCGATAATTACCACCCTGACCTGGATCTTCAGCGCTCGATTGTCTATCGCCTTGTAACCGAGATTCAGAAAATATACTGCGGCGACCACATAAGTCAGATTGATGAGCGAAAAGAACTTGACATGAAAAATCAACAGGATGCCCATCAGCGCCGCCAGGATTTTGAGAACGGTCTCAAGGAAACTGAGCAGTTGGCCGACCAGCGGAATCGAAGTGTCGAAATCGAAAAGCCCGAACAACCGGTCGGGATCGTTGAAAAATATAACCAAAATAACGTGAAATATGTGGGGGACGAAAGCGAACTGGATAAGTCGTTTGTGTTGTCTATAAAATGCGCCTGGGTGTGGAAACACCATGGAAAACAACAGCAAAAACGGAAAAAACAACTCCCAAACGTAAAAAAGATTGAGTAGAGACGGCGATGCCTGACTGTCTATAAGAAAGGTTTTATAGATGGCCACGCTGCAAGGAGCCACACCGGCGGAAAAAAACATGGCGGCGGCAACCCGGTTATTGAAAGATTTGACGTTTTCCTTGAGAATCAGACCGGCAGTCAGGAATAAAACTCCGGCTGAGGCCAGATAAATCAGCGATATTAAGAATTCTATTCCCATGCGACTGCCGGCAAGGCGGGACTATTTATCGATCGATTTGATTAAAACAATTTCGGTTCCGTTATCGCTAAAATTGAACTCCACGCTATCCATTAATGATCTTACGATGAACAGCCCCCGCCCAACGACATTGAGCAGATTCGCCTCGGCAAGCGGATCGGGAATTTTATCGGGATCGAATCCACGTCCTTGGTCTTTGACCCTGATCTCCACTTTGTCGGCGGTCATATTTAATTGAACCTGGACGATTTTACCGGCATCTCCCCCATTGCCATGCACTATCGCATTATTGACGATTTCCGTGACGGATATCGCCAGATCCGCGACGATCGAATTATTCAGACCGGCGTCTTTGAGCCTGCTTTCGATAAACTCATCGACATCGGCAATATATTTGGTTTCCGAAGGAATTTTGATAATGTTGCCCGAGGTCTCCGGTTTATCCATAGGCTATCCAGATTAAAGGCTTCGCCTGCGGCGAGCTGTTTTTGCCGGCGTCGCGGGCGGACTTTTGCCGTCCTCCATGCCGGGATTGACGCAAAAGGAGCCGCTATTTGAAGCTTTTCACGGCCTCGTCGACACTATCGTAATTATCGAAAACGGTGATGAGTTTGGTTATCGTCAGTAGCGATTCGATCTTTTCGGTAACTCCCGCCAGCTTCAATTCGCCGCCGTTGTTGCGAAGCGTCGTCAAGCCCGATATCAGGATACCGAGCCCGGTGGAATTCATCCATTCGACTTTGGATAGATCTATTACGACTTTTTTCTTGTTTTGATCGATAAACTCATGTAGTAGATCATGCAGCATGGTGGCATCGGGTCCACCCATGATTTTCCCCTTCGGCTCGAGGACGATCACGCCTTCTGTTTCTCTATGAGATAACTTCATTTGCCAACTCCCTTTCCTTGCGTTGACGAAAATCTGTAATTGATATCAATTCCACAACAAGTTTACATTGTCCGGGGTTTCTATGCAAGGCCATAATTATATAATCACGGCAAAGATAAAACCAAGCCCGGCCGCTCTAACGACCGGGTTTTTAATTTTCGAAAATATCGGGTAAGTTAGGATATAAAGACTTATTTGAATAGCGCCTTGATCTTGCCCCAGGTATCCAATCTGACATCAAGGGCGCTGATACTAAGATCAACCCGGATTCTGCCGGCTACCGCGGCAAACGCCGGATTGGCATGATTTCCGTTGACCTTTATGATGATGACGTCACCCTCGGCCCAACCGTCTTTCTCGGTCGTCTCCGGATTATCTTTGGGTATCAGCAGAAGATACTGACCGCCCAAAGTCGCTCCGCGGGCCATCTCAACACCATCGATATAAGCAACAACCGGCAGATTATCGGCCGCCGGTTCACCCCGCATCGTGACCGAGCCGTATGGCTCGCAGGCCGTGCCCAATAGTTCCTGAGCGACTGCTCCAGCGGCCAATATCGTCAATAATAAAAACGCAACCGAAATATTCTTCACATTCATTCCTTGCCCACCGATTTACACATTCCTTTACTAAAATAACTTAACGGGGTCCATAATGTCAAGCGAAATATCGATTATTTCCGCCCCCATATCGAAACCCTCTTGTTCTCCGGAATCTCCATTCCATACCTTCAATCAGTAATTGATCGCGATACTCTATTAAAATCATTGTCTCGGGATAGCTCAATCCGCTTAATTGCCCGGATTTGACAGAGCGAAGGCGAGATGCTCGAGTTCGATGCACATGTTTTGATTGCGAAGAATCACGTCGTCCGGGACTTTCAGGTTTATCGGTGCGAAATTGAGAATCGCCTTTATGCCGGCGCTGACCACTTCGTCGCAGATCGCCTGGGCGGCCTGTGCCGGAACGGCGATTATGACGATATCAATTTGTTCGGTCTGGGCGAGTTTCCTGAATTCCCTGATATCCGAGACGATTATCCCTTTGTGGTTGGAACCGATTTTGCGCTGATCGTTATCGAACACCAATTTGATATTGAACCCTTGTTTGGCGAATTCTTTGTATTGCGCAAGCGCCGAGCCTATATTTCCCACCCCTATTAAAGCGACGTTCCAGAGGCGGGTCAAACCGAGTATTTCGGCGATTTTATTTTTCAGTTCCACCACCGGATACCCAAGGCCCCGGGTGCCGAAACTACCGAAAAATGAGAGGTCTTTGCGGACCTGGGCCGGAGTAAGTTTTTCGCGCTTGGCGAGCTCTTTCGAGGAAATCGTGGTGTAGTTGTCCCGTTCGAGAGCGACCAGGGCGCGATAATAGATGGAGAGGCGATGAATGGTCGATTCGGAGATTTTTCTGGTCAATTTAGCCATTTGAATTCTCTGCTTCTGCAATTATTTGTGAACTGTTTCACAAATTAAAAATAGAGCCTAACCCGCTTTTTTGTCAAGCCGAAAATTAGATATATCGCTGCAAATGGCCGAAAATAATCAGCCATCGATAGCGGATATATTAAAGTATAAAATAGGGTCCATGTCAACTGCTATTTCGTGAAACATGTCGGGAAGTCGGTCCCGCTCATTAAATTGCCGATACCGGTCACGTAATAATCATTACGATAAAGAAGGCATGATTAATATCATCGGCCTCATCGACCATCCCTCACCAAGGATGCCATACTGATGTGTCAGGCAAATTGAGGAGGTTCAAAACAGGCGGTTAAATCTCCGATCTCGCAAGTGGCTGACAACTCTAAAATAAGATGGGACAGTTGGCGTTTCCAGCCCCGAGGCTGTTCCACGACCGGCATGATTTTGGTACCGATAGACGATCACATCAGATATTGGCCGTAATCACAGATTTTCCCGGAGCCTCTATACCCAATGTTCTATGATTCCTCTCATTACTTATCGTGGCCTAAAACCCCAGGGCCGGAGTCATGATCATCGGGTGATTGCTATAACTGGCGCTCTTTAGGCTATAAAAGAATGGGTTCGGGCACTGCTTTATCACAACGGGCAAGCGACGCTAATGCCGGAAATGTCTGATACCGCTGAAAACCATCGCAACCCCAAACCTTTCGGCCGCGGCGATAACTTCCGGGTCACCTTTGCTTCCACCGGGCTGAATTACCGCCCGGACCCCGGCATTCGCCAAAACCTCCAGCCCATCAGGCATCGGGAAAAAAGCATCGGAGGCCGCCACCGCCCCCTTGGCCCGTTCACCGGCCTTGCGCACGGCAATAAGCGAGGCGTCAACCCGGCTTGTCTGCCCGGGTCCTATGCCGACGGCGGCGCCATCGCGACAAATGAGAACGGCGTTCGATTTGACATGCTTGACCAGTTTGAAGCCGAACAGCAGATCTTCGATTTCCGAGGTGGTCGGCTGGATCGAGGTCACCAGCCGAAGATCCTGGGCCTTGATTTCGCGATTGTCTCGGGTTTGCACAAGCGCACCCCCCAAAAGCATGCGCAGCTCGAAATGACTTTCCGGCGGCGGTTTCAACTGCCCGACGGCGACCAAGCGCCTGTTTTTCTTCTTTTTCATCAGTTCGAGTGCCTCCGGCGAAAAATCAGGCGCCAGCACGCATTCAATGAATTCCGTTTCATGCAATAGTCGGGCGGTATCGATGTCCACGGTTCGATTCAACGAAATCACCGAGCCGAACGCCGAGAGCGGGTCGCCGGCCAGAGCCTTGGCATAGGCCTCGGCCAAGGTTTTGCCCACGGCGGCGCCACAGGGATTGGTATGTTTGATCACCGCAGCAAACGGCTGTTCGAAATCCAAAGCCATGAGCAAAGCCGATTCGAGGTCCCATATGTTGTTGAATGAAAGCTCCTTGCCCGATAAAATTCTCGAATTAACCAATGACGATGAAACGAAAGCCGGTTCGCCGTACAGGGCCGCTTGCTGATGAGGGTTTTCGCCGTAGCGAAGATTTGCTTGCTTTTGCAGCGTGATACTTATCCGTTCCGGGAAAAGCCAATCGCCGCCGATCAAGTATTGAGCTATGGCATTGTCATAGGCGCTGACTCCGGCGAACACCAGGCGGGCCATCTTCCGCCTGAATTCGAGACTGGTATCGTCACCATGAGTTTTCATTTCGTCCATAAGGTCGTCGTAATAATCGGGCGAACAGACGGCGGTGACTCGAGGAAAATTCTTGGCGGCTGCGCGCAGCATGGCCGGTCCGCCGATATCGATATTTTCGAGCGCTTCGTCGAGATTGACTCCCGCCGATACGACCTCCTCGAATGGATAAAGATTGACGACGACCAGATCGATAGTTTCGAATCCGTTGGCCATAAGTTCGGCCTCCTGATCGGCCCGGCAAAGGATTCCGGCGTGAATTGCGGGGTGAAGCGTTTTCACTCGGCCGGCAAGGATTTCCGGGAATCCGGTGATTTCGCTGACTTTACTGACGGTGATACCGATCTGCCTTAAAAAATCGTAGGTACCGCCCGACGATATCATTTTTATCCCGCGCTCTTGAAGAAAACCGGCTAGTTTCTCCAGCCCGCTTTTGTCGTATGTGGATATTAAGGCACGTTTAATCAATATCCCTCCCCACCAATCGGCGATGAGCCTCCCGATAAATCTCGACGGTCTTATTCACTATTTCGGCTGGCAGTTCCGGTGGCGGCGACTGTTTGTCCCATCCGGTTTGTTCGAGCCAATCCCTTACCAACTGCTTGTCGTAACTGGGAGGATTGGAACCTGCCTTATACGAGGACAACGGCCAGAAACGCGAGGAATCGGGCGATAAAATCTCATCGATCAATATCAGCTTTTCGCCCAGCAAGCCGAATTCGAATTTCGTATCGGCGATTATGATTCCTTTGCCCAGGGCGTAATTCGCTGCCGCCGAAAAGATATCGAGCGTGATTTTTTTCATGCGAATGGCAAGCTCTTCGCCGACCATCCCGACCATCTCGGAATAGCCGATATTCCGGTCGTGACCCGATTCTTCTTTGGTGGCAGGAGTAAAAATCGGTTCGGGCAATCGTTCGGCTAATTTCAAGCCGGCCGGCAAAAGATTATCGTGCAGATTCAAGAACCCATCGGCGTTCGGGCGTAGGGCAAGATAGTCTTTATAGCCCGAGCCGACCAAATAACCCCGAGCGACACATTCGATATCGATCCGCTTCGCCTTGCGAACCAACATCGAGCGACCCTCTAATTGCTCTCGATACGGCTTGAGATTTTCGGGGAAATCGGCAAAGCGCGTCGTAAGCAAATGATTGGGAATCATGCTCTCGTATTTTGCGAACCAAAAGGCGGACATGGAGGTTAGAATTTTGCCTTTACCGGGTATCGGGGTGGGCAAAACCCAGTCGAAAGCCGAGATCCGATCAGTGGCCACTATCAGCAGGTTTTCGCCCAGATCATAAATATCCCTCACCTTGCCGCGATTCAGAAGAGGAATCACCGGAATCCCGGTTTTAATCAAACTCATCGAAGATCCCCTTTGTAGCCATAACAACGATAAATCGTAAAATCGGTGATTTTCCTGCCCGCGCGTGCTATCGTAATCAGCTCGGGTGAGGAGATGTTTTCGAAATAATCGGTCAGCGGGCGGGCGTTGCGGTAGCCGCTTCTCGAATCGATAACCAAAATACAATTCAAACCTACCAGGTCATTCGTGTCGACCCAGTAATTATAGGCAAGCCCGTTTTCTCCGAAAATGTTGTTGGCATAGACTTCGGGCTTGTCGGCAAGGTGAAAGGCGAGCTGGGAGGCGGTCTTGTAATCGTAGCCGCAGACGAAATGCGGACCCGAATCCGCAATCTCGCGGCGTATCGGGTCGATCTTCGCAGCCAATTCATCCCACCCTGAAATCAAATCGGCACGGCCCATGCCCACGGCGGGTATCGCCACCAACATGTGCGTCAATATCGCAAAAATGACGGCCAGAGCAAGCGAAATTCGGAAAACGAGGCCGAAGAACGGGCGGCGCTGCTCCGGCAGACGGCAAGCCAACAGCGCCACGCCGGAAAGATAGGCCGGAGCCAGCCAATTCATCTTGACATAATGAAAAAACGAAACCACGCCGAAAACGATTATCATCGGCACCGCCAAACAAGCGAATAACAGCTCCGATTCGTTCCGCGGTTTTCGGGCGGCGGCGAAAATCGCATAAAGCGAAAACGGCAATATCGACAGCCCTCCTACCGCGAATTGCACTCCGAGAAATCCGGCGAAATAGTCGAGCCGGATCCCCGTGGATTCGGCGGCCCGGCGACCGGTCTGAAAAAGAAAACTGGCCCAGCCGTGATGCACATTCCAAATGATGACCGGCAAAAATACCAAAGCGGCAGTCAAACCTGCCAAAACAGGACCGCCGCCGAAAATCAGTTTTCGTCTTTCAGGGGAAATTATCAAGAACAACCCCGCTCCTGCAATCGCGAAAATGGCCGTGTATTTGGAAAGCATGGCCGCGCCGGCGACTGCGCCAGTCAGCAGCCACCATATCATCTTTTGTTCGGTCATGGCTCGATGAAAAACGATAATCAAAAGGAGCCAGAAAAAAAGCAAGGGGACATCGGGTGTCGTGATAAGCGAGCCGATCGAAAACAGCAATATCGAACAGGATAGCACGACCGCCCAAAACGCGATTTTTTCGTTATATAAGCCGGACAGAAAACGAAAAAAAACGAAAGTCAGAAGCAAAGAGATGGCCACCGCAGGCAAATGAAGCGCAAAAGCGTTGTCCCCGAAAATCGAGGTGGATGCGCGCAAAAGCCAGGCGACGAACGGGGGATGGTCATAGTACGAGAGCGCCGGATGGCGGGAGTAATTCCAATAATACGTTTCCTGCGGCGCCGGATCCACTATCAGCGCCATTATCAGTCGGACGAGGACCAGCCCTACGAACAAGAGCCAGAACCCCCGCCGGCAACTATTGAAATGGTTTAAGATCGAAAACATTGCCGGTTCCGAATGAAATATAGGTCGAGCGTTCGTCGATTCCACGCGCCAGATCGATTCGAATGATTTTGGCGGTCGATGATCTGGTAAGTCCGAAACGCAGTCCTATACCGAAATTCCTCCACAGCTTGCTTAAATCGATCGCCTGATCGTTATCCCAAACATTGCCAGCATCGAAAAAAAGCGCCGCCCCGGGGATCACGGTCAGGATTTTAATCGGCGCGAAAAATCTATACTCGGCGTTGAATAACAACAGACGGCTGCCATCGAAGTATTTATCGGGATATCCGCGTAGCCCGGAGGCACCGCCGAGCAGCATTTGGTAATCGCTTTTCTGTCTCCAGGCGAAAACCGACAATCCGCGCAAGGCAAGAGTATGTAGCGGCCGCGGTTTGAAATAAAGGACCGCCTCGGCGTTGTTTAGAATGCGATCTTTTCTGCCGGCGTAAAGGCGATAAGAATAAATCTCTCGAACCCCCAAATAGGTTTTTTTCGAGATTCGCCGCAAGGAGCTGAATTGCAGATTCCAAAAAGACGCATCAAAACTCCCCCCGAAATCTTCGGCGGAAAAGTATGCGGATACCTCGGCCGACCAGGTCAACTGGATATCCTCGGTGTTGCCCGGCTCGTCAAGGTATCGCACGGTATCGAAATCGAGTCGCGCGAAACGAAAGGCGGCGCCGGGACCGGCCTGAATTTCGTTATCCGGCAGGTAGGTGGAATTAAGCGGCGACGATGAGATAGAATCATATACGTCTTTTTCATATTGAAAGCCGAGGCGGGGGATCGCCCGATTATCGGTTCCAAACACCCGGCTGACCATGATCGAACGACTGCGTTGTTTTTGATGAAAGCGAAAATGCTCAATTCCGGAGCTATACAAACGTCTGGTGACATCGACCCGCTCGAACGCGGCCGAAATGTCCCAGCGGTCGGCGAGCTTATAAACCGGTTTAGCGACCCGCGCGTAATATCTATCGGATAAAGAAAAGTTTTCACCCGTAAATTCGATGGCCACCGGCAAACCGGCGAACCGTCGGTCGTTGAAGTATATCCCCCATCCGTTGTTCTCATCCGAATTCAGTTGCAGCAGACAGCCGATCTCGATTCCGAGTCCCGCCAGATTCTTTTCGTCGCCGTATAACTCTATTTCCCAGTTGCCGCCGCCGCCCTCGCCGGAAACCCCGAAAACAGTGGTCCAAAGGTCTTCGGTTTGAATAATCAGATCGAGCGTATCAGGAGTGTGATTTTGAATATCCGCCTTGACTTCACCGATAAATGTGAGTCGCCTGAGGTTGCGTAAGCTTTCTTCCAAATCGGCGTCGTTGAAAGCGTCGCCCTCGCCAAGCGTCAGTTCCCTGCGGATCACGGACTCCCTTGTCTTGAAATGCAATCGATTTGCCAGTCGGTAATACCATCGATTTTTCCCCTGTAATTCGTTGTCGAAAACGTTGAGCCTATTTATCCGAATTTTGCGGATATGCTGCGACGATGGAGACGCCGTTTGCCAAAAAACGGCAACTACGATGATTGCGGCAAGAATCGGAAAGTAACGTTTGGTCATTTTATAAACAGCTCGATGGCTGCGGGAAGAATCCGGTGTTCCGTCTGAAGCACGCGCGCCGCCAGACTTTCCGGCGTATCATCGGGCAGAACGGGCACCCGCCGCTGAATCAGAATCGGGCCGTGATCGTATTTCTCATCGACCATGTGCACGGTCGCCCCCGAATATTTTTCGCCTGCCGCCAGTACCGCTTTATGAACGCGTTCCCCGTACATCCCGGGACCACCGTATTTAGGAAGCAAGGCCGGATGAATGTTAATTATGCGGCCATAGAAGTTTCGCACGATTTCGGCGGGAAGCAATTTCATGTATCCCGCCAGGACTATCAGATTCGTTCTATGAACGGCCAATATCTCCATTATGGCGGCGCAATACCCGATATCATCGGGGATAGTGCCGCGGCTGACGTGATAGGCCGGAATTTCGGCGTTGGCAGCCCGTTGCAAGGCGAACGCTTTTGAATTATTCGAAATGACCGCGGCGACCACGGCTTTATCGGGATTGCTGCGGGTATAATCGATTATAGCTTGCAGATTGGTGCCGCCGCCGGAAACGAAAACGCTGATTCGAAGCATCACTTTTTCCCGAGCCGACCGAACGCCGCCTTCAGCAGTTTGTTGACCAGCGTCGGATTTGCTTTGCCGCCGGTCTCTTTCATGACCTGCCCCACGAAAAATCCGAACAGACCCTCTTTGCCGGACAGGTATTTTTTAACGTTATCGGGATCGGCGGAGATGACGCGATCTATAATCTGGGCGATATACGATTCATCAGATATCTGAGTCAGGCCGCTGCCGGCGACTATGGCTTTGGGCTGTTTTCCGGATACGACCATTTCAGCGAAAACATCCTTGGCTATTTTACCGGAAATTTCTCCCGATTTGATCATCAGCAGCAATTCCCCGAGATTCTCCGGAGTTATCTTTATTTTGCTGATCTCGGTTTCCTTGATTTCCCTCATCAACTCCGTCATGATCCAGTTCGAGGTAAGCTTCGGGTCCGCGGAGACGGCGGCGGCCGCTTCGAAATAATCCGCCAACGATCTGCTCGAGGTCAGCACGTCGGCGTCGTAAGCCGGCAGGCCGTATTGTTCTACGAACCGCAGGCGGCGCTGCAACGGAAGTTCAGGCATACTGCTTTTTATTTGCTCGATCCAATCGGCGCCGATATCGAGATACAGCAGGTCGGGTTCAGGGAAATAGCGGTAGTCGTGTGATTCTTCTTTCGACCGCATCGGCATCGAGACGTTCGCTTTTTCGTCCCAAAGCAGGGTTTGCTGCACGATAGTCCCGCCGCTGTCGAGAATTCTCGCCTGGCGCTCGATTTCGTAATTCAACGCCCTTTCGACGCCGCGGAAAGAGTTCATGTTTTTCAGTTCACAGCGAGTGCCGAATTTTTCGGCGCCCTTCGGTCTGATCGAGATATTGGCGTCGCAGCGAAGTGAACCCTCTTCCATGTTGCCCGTGCATATATCGAGATATTCCACCAGTTGCTTCAATTTCAGAAGGAAAAGATGACCTTCGGCCGGGCTTCTCAGGTCGGGTTTCGACACGATTTCGATCAAGGGCACCCCGCACCGATTGAAATCAACGAGCGTCGATTCTCCATTTTCTTGATGAATCGACTTGCCGGCATCTTCTTCGAGATGAATCCGGATCAAGCCTATATCTTTAGGTCCGGCTTCGGTGTCGATAGAGATCCTGCCGCCGGTGGCCAGTGGAAACTCATACTGGGAAATCTGGTAACCTTTCGGCAAGTCCGGATAGAAATAGTTCTTTCTGGCGAAAATGCTGCGCGGATGAACAGTGCCTCCGGTGGCTAAAACCAGCCTGATAGCGAATTCGACCGCCCGCTTGTTCAAAACCGGCAGTGTCCCCGGCATCCCGAGGCAGATGGGACAAACTTGGCTGTTCGGCGAACCGCCGTAAGAAGCCGAGCAGGCGCAGAACATCTTAGAGGCGGTTTTCAGCTGCGCATGCATTTCAAGGGCTATGACCGGTTCGTATTCAGCCACGCGCGAGCATCCTTTCTATGTGATATGCCCCCCGCAGCAAACTTTCCTCATCGAAATACCGTCCCATAAGCTGCAGTCCGATCGGCAGGCCGGACGGATCGGTGCCGCAGGGAAAAGATATCGCGGGCAACCCGGCCAGAGGCGCGGCCACCGTAAACACGTCGGACAGATACATTTTGAGCGGATCATCCGTTCGCTCACCGAAAGCGAATGCGGTGGAGGGCGACGTCGGCGATATGATCAAATCGCATTTTTTGAAAGCCTCCTCGAAATCGGCGCGAATCAGGGAACGCACTTTCAGCGCTCGACGGTAATACGCGTCATAATAACCCGCCGATAAGACATACGTGCCGAGCATGATCCGCCGTTTAACCTCGGAGCCGAAACCGCTCGTTCGGGTGGCGCAAAACATATCGATAAGGGAATCGGCGTCGATCCGCAGACCGTATTTTACGCCGTCATAGCGGGCCAAATTCGATGAGGCCTCGGCATTGGCCACGATATAATAAATAGCTATACAATATTTCGTGGTAGGTAAAGAAATATCGACAAGCTCGATCCTTTCGGAGCGCAGCCCCCTGATGACGTCGTCGATCGCCTCCATCACCGCTTTTTCGATTCCCTCCCCGAAATACTCTCGGGGAATCCCTATGCGGAGATTTTTCAACCCTTGCTCGAGCGATACGTAATAATCGGGCACGGGCTGATTTACGGAGGTCGAATCGAAACGATCGTATCCGGCTGTCGCCTTCAAGACCAGAGCCATATCTTTCGTGTCGAGAGCGAACGGCCCGATCTGGTCAAGCGATGAGGCAAAAGCCACTAATCCGTAGCGGGAAATACGTCCGTAGGAAGGACGCAAACCGACAATGCCGCAGAAAGCCGCAGGCAGCCTGACCGATCCTCCCGTATCGGACCCGAACGCCAAAGGGGTCATACCGGCAGCCACCGCAGCCGCCGAACCGCCCGACGAACCTCCTGGGACTCGGGAAGGATCGATCGGATTGCGGACCGGGCCGTAGGCGCTGTTCTCGTTCGATGATCCCATCGCGAATTCATCGAGATTGGTTTTGCCTACTATGATCATGCCGGCATCCAGACACTTGATGGTTATGCCTGCATCGTAAACCGCTATGTGTCCGGTAAGGATTTTGGAAGCGCAGGTGGTGGGCTGTCCCTTCAACTGCATATTGTCTTTGAAAGCGACCGGCACGCCATAAAGCGGCGACAACTTGGATTTGCCGGATTTCCGTAACGAGTCGAGCCGTTCAGCTCGGGTCATGGCGGCGGAGCGATCGAAACTTATAAAAGCGTTGATCTTGGGATTGAGCGATTCGATGCGGTTCAAAAAGAATTCGGCCACCTCGGCGCAGGTGCAATCGCCGGCTGCGATTAACGCCCCTATCTCCCTTGCCTTGAGTTTTTCCAATGACAATTCCATACGAACGGGGAAAGTTATTATGGCCTCGCCTGATAGTCAATCGTTTAATGAGCCTGCCTTTTGATTCAAAAGCGCATCAAAAGAGTCATATAAAGAAAGCGATGTTGAGGCTACCTGATCACGGTCAGCCGTCTTGGGTTTTTCAAGCGGGGCTTTTCGCTTGACCCGGCAAAACCACCCTGTTATGATAGCTGAAAATCGCCGGGAACCGTTCGAGGAATCCAGGATCCGCGGCCGCGAAACGGAGAGCGCCCAATGGAACAATTAACGGAAATAACACCGCAAGGTCTGGAAAGAATCGCGTTTTATCTTATCTTTTTCGGGGGAATCGCGCTTTTTGCATTCATAATAAGCCGCTATATCAGATTGCTGGCACGATTCAGAAAATTGGATCGTCGAATCGATATAATCGGCGGGTTGGGCCGGGTCGCTCGATTCGCTTTCGGCCAGAAACGGTTGCTTGATGATCCCTTTTCCGGTCTGGCACATTTCGTCGTCTTCTGGGGATTCGTGATCATCGGTTTCGGCACCATCAATTTTTTCGGCAAAGGTTTCAGTCAGCGATTCAGTATCCCCATTTTGGGCGACTCTCTGCGGGTTCCGTTCATGTTCCTGCTGGATTTTTTCAGTTTCCTGGTGATATTGGGAGTAATCGGTTTCGCCGTAAAACGATATGTAATCCGGCCCAAGCGGCTGACTCAGAGTCCCGGAGCGGCCCTCATACTGGTCTTGATCGCCGCACTCATGCTATTCGATCTATTTTCCGATGCTTTCAATATCGTCAGCCAACAAACGCCTGTCGAAGGCGGATTTTTAATCAATTTCCTGGCCGCATTGCTCTGGCACACACGATCGGAAACCGCCGGATTCTTGGCGCATCTTTTCTGGTGGGGTCACCTGCTTTCATTCATGGCGATGTTGAATTACGTTCCTTTGGGAAAACACATGCACGTTTTCACGTCGCTTTTCAACGTATTTCTGGCTTACCCCAAGTCGGGAACCAAGCTCGGAAAACCGGATCTCGAAAATTCCGAATCGTTCGGCGTCTCGAAAGTCGAAGAACATTCCTGGAAAGATTATCTCGACGGCCTTTCCTGCACCGAATGCGGCCGTTGCCAGGACGCCTGCCCTGCCTGGAATACCGGCAAGCCCCTATCGCCGAAAAATATAATAATGCAATTGCGTCGTCATACCGAAAGCAAAGGGAAATTCATTTTCGCCGGCCAGGATGAGAAATTTCAGGAGGATCTCATAAAGGATGTAATCACCGAGGAGGTCATCTGGGATTGCACGACATGTTACGCCTGCCAGAGAGCTTGTCCGCTTTTAATCGAACATGTGCCGAAAATAATCGATTATCGGCGGTCGCTGGTGCTCAACGAAGGGGCGATTTCACCGCAGGGTGGTCTAGCGCTGAAAAACATGGAAAAAGCCGGCGACCCCTGGGGATTGGGGCAGGCGGCGAGAGCTGATTGGTATAAGGACCTCGAAATCAATTTGGTCGCCGATAAGCCTCGATACGAGTGGTTATACTGGGTCGGCTGCGCGGGCGCTCTCGATGCCCGCAATATCAAAGTCAGCAGAGCCACAGTTTATATAATGAACGCCGCCGGGCTCGATTTCGCGATTCTCGGCACCGATGAAAGTTGCACCGGCGACTCGGCCAGAAGGTTGGGCGAGGAATATCTTTTCCAGACATTGGCAGCAGCCAACGTCGAACTGCTGAACAGCAAAGGCGTGAAGAAGATCTTCACCAATTGCCCGCATTGTTTCAATACCCTGAAAAACGAGTATCCGGATTTCGGGGGTAATTACGAGGTTTGGCACACTCATCAGCTTATTGGGGAACTGCTGAAAAGCGGCCGGTTGAAAATCGACAATGCGAAATTCGCCTCAGGAGATGGACAAAACGAAATCGTTTTCCACGACTCTTGTTATCTTGGCCGCCACAACGGCCTGTATGAACCATCGAGATATCTTATCGATGCCGTCGGCAAGCGGATCGAGATGAAAAGAAGCCGCGATAACTCTTTCTGCTGCGGGGCAGGCGGAGCCAGAATGTGGCTCGAAGAAACGACCGGCAAGCGGATAAATATCGAAAGGACCGAGGAAGCGATAGCGACCGGAGCGAAAACTATCGGTGTAGCCTGCCCGTTTTGTATGACGATGCTGGAGGATGGAATCAAGGCGAAAGATTGCGGCGAATCGCATGCCGTGGTCGATATAGTGGAGCTTCTGGCCAAAGGAATATGATCCGAAACCGCGGCGGCCATGCGGTTGAAAGCTTGCATGGAATTTCCTTTGTGGAGGCCGAGTCATGCCTGCTATCCTGTCTTTGGAAAAAATAAAACGGAAAAAGGGATTCTATCTGTTGCAGGCGGATGAAGGCGCTGCTTTTCCTGTAGATGAAGAGTTGATTCTGAAATACGGATTGCGTTCTGGAATTCAGTTGCCCCGGAACAAATTGACGGAACTGCGGAGCGAGGGAGAGTTTCAGTATCTTAAACGGAAAGCTCTCGATCTACTTGCCCGGCGGCGTCATTCGGAAAAGGAATTGTTCAACAAACTGAAATACACGCCGATCTACGGCCGGCATGCCGAAGCGGTAATCAATAAGCTCAAAGAACTCGGATATATCGACGATACGGCCTTCGCCTCGGCGTTGATTCACACCACGTTGATAGGCGGCGCTAAGGGAAAGATGCTGATAAAACGTAAATTGCGCCAAAAAGGAGTATCTCAGGCGGTGGCCGATAAGGCGCTGGCCTCGGAGCTGGAAGATTACGATGAGCTGCAAGCGGCCATCGATATAGTGCGGAAAAAGATCAAAAGCCTGAAAGATGTGCCGCAGCTTAAGGCAAAACAGCGGCTGGCAATGCTGCTTTACGGCAGAGGTTTCGATTGGGAGACGATAAACGCCGCGTTGCGCGCGGTCTTTTCAAATAGGGATAAAGAATAGATGCCTTTTTTCGACGCCGGCGATGCTGCCATATATTACGAGGAGTTCGGCGACAACGGCCAGCCTTTGATATTGCTTCACGGATACGCCTTGAACGGGCTCATGTGGGAGTTTCAGATTCCGGAATTCGCCCGCAACTACAGGACGATCGTCGTGGATTTGCGCGGTTTCGGAAAGTCGTCCTGTGGACCGCGCTGGTCAACGGCGGTGATGGCCGAGGATATTCTCGGGTTGATCGCCGAAATGGATATCCGCGGCGCCGCTTTGCTCGGATTTTCCATGAGCGGCCCGGTGTCGTTTCGCGTGGCTTTAAGCCGCCCCGACAGGATTTCGAAATTGATTCTCGTCTCCTCGATTTTGCCTTCTTCGGGAAAACCCACAAGAAAGGTGAGTATCGAGGCGATGAGCCGGGAATTGGAACTGCTGAGACAGGGCGGCGTAGAATTATGGGCTGAAAAAACGGGTATCCGCAATGGCCCCTTGGTGGCGAATATGTTCAAAAGGAACCCGGAAATCGGCGTCTTATGGACGAAAATACTCAATCGCCACAATCCGGATTATCTTCAAGCGATGTTGCGCGGCAGGATGTCCGCCGAACCGGACGGAAATTGGCGGCGAAGGATTTCGGAATTGAATCAACCGACGCTGGTTATAGCTGGAGCACAGGATGCGCAGTTCATCGATGCGGCGAAATACTTCGCCCGCCATCTGAAAAATTCATCGCTGGAAATCATAAAGGGGGCCGCCCATATGGTCAATCTCGAAGAACCAGCGGCGGTCACCGGGACGATAATCGATTTTTTGGATTAGGCGAACCTGTAAGCGGCGGTCTGTTTCGGTGTTTAGGGCTTGACAGATTCGACCGGCTTAGGTAATTTCCAAGCCTGTGAACGAGATTTACAACCAGTTATGGAGAATAGAGATGAAAGTATTTCATGCGGTTTTGTTGTGCTGCATCCCGGCGATTCTGGCATGCGCCGGTGGGCATAAGTTCGTCGATAAGAGCCAAGTGGTGCTCGGTAGGGTGGACGGCCGTCCCATTACCGCGGCCGAGATGGATTCAATCGCCGGCGCGAAGAACATCATTATCAGCGATACGACCGACGTTCAGCTGTTGAAACAAAATCTTCTGGACAGTCTCATAGATCTAAAATTGATCGATATCCGCGTGGATTCGATCAAAGCCCTTCTCGAACAGGACCGTTCGTTCATCGAAAGACGCAACTCGGAGATAGCCAACAACGTGTTCAGGCTCATGTTCGACGGTGAAATCACGTTCAAAATCCAGATGGATTCATCGGAAATCGACTCTTTCTATTCGCAGCATCCCGAACAGTTCATGACGCCGGAACAAGTGCGGGTGGCTCACATACTGATCTCAACCCCCAAACCCGAAACCGCTGGCGTAAAGTCGGCGAAAGCCAAAGAGAAGATAATCGCGGCCAATGAAAAGGAATCGCTCAAAAGAGCCAAAGCGATATTGGCCAAAGCCAAAAGCGGCGAAAATTGGGACAGCCTTTGCGCCAAATACTCCGAGGATAAAAACACGAACCAAAAGGGTGGGGATATCGGTCTTATCAGCCGCGGGCGGATGGGTGACGAGTTCGATTCGCTGGCCTTTGCCGCCGAAATAGGTTCGGTGGTCGGTCCGGCCAAAACCATTCGAGGATTCCATATAATCAAAGTAAGCGAACATATAATGCCGGCCTTGAAACCGCTCGACTCGCAATTGCGCGGCACGATAAGGGCTTCGCTGTTCCGCAATCACGAAAAAGAAAAGGCCGACAAATTCGTCGATTCGCTGAAATCGGCTGCGCATTATGAATTCAACGAGCCTATTTTGGATCTGCCTGATAGTTTGGTCCAGGCCGACCAGTGGGTCATGATCGTAAACGAAAAAGATACGGTTTTCGCGGATCGCCTTCTGCAGAATCTGCCGAAATTCATGCGTTTGAAAAAATATACGGAGGCCACCCCGGCGGTGAAACGCGAGCTGCTGCAGGATATGTCGGTCAACAATCTGTTGCGGGCGGCAGGCAAAACTTTGGGGTATTATGACAATCCGAAAGTTATCAGCGCCGGCATCGAATTCACCGATCGCGAGGCCAGATTCAAACTCGACCAAATAATGCGCGACTCGATCTATCAACCGACCGAGGAAGAAGTAAAGGAATACTACGACAGCCATTTCGAGGAACGCTACCGGGAAAAGAAACCTCTGAAGGTTCAGCATATCATATTCCAGGATTCGGCTTTAGCTTTGGTCATCAGAGATTCATTGCTGCAAGGAGCCGATTTCAAAGAAATGGCTTTGCGCTATTACCCGGGAGAAATAGAAATACGGGAGATCGCTTTCGATCTGGGCTATATTTCCGAGCAGGAGATGGGACAGACTTTTTTCGAGGCGGTAAAGCAGCTCGAGGTGGGACAGATCTCGCTTCCCATAAAAACAGTCTGGGGATATCATATAGCCAAACTCGTGGACAAAAGGCAGGATAAATCATTGGATCAAGTAAGACCGGGTATCCGGGACGCATTAAAGAAAAGCGCCGATAACGCAGTCAAAAAGCAAATGCTCGAACAATGGCGAGAGTCGGCAAGCATAATAATCGAGAAACGGACTTTCGAGAAATACGAATTTCCGGAAGTAGTCAAACCAATCAATTTGAATCAGGGGAGTTGATTCAATTGACCGGGGCCGGTATCGCCGTGAATGAAGCATCACTGAGCTGGAAAGGCGAGCTCTGGCGTAAGGCGATACACCTCTGTTCGCTGCTGATCCCCTTGGGGTATTTTTTATTCAATCCGAGGCAGGTGATTTCCATATTATCCTGCCTTTTGATTCTAAGCGTCCTTTTCGACCTTCTTCGATTTTTCGGCAACGAGTCCATAAAAAAATTCATGGGGATCAATTTCGGTTTCATGCTGCGCCCGCGGGAGGTGAGAAGTTTTTCGGGATCAACCACGATTCTTCTGGCGGGTCTTTTGGTGTTTCTTTTTTACGACCGACGCGTGGCCGCGGCGGCCATGGTCATAATCGTGGTGGGCGACGTGGCGGCGGCGATTATCGGGCGCACTATCGGCAAATTCAGGATCTACTATAAAACGCTCGAGGGAACGATCGCTTTTCTTGCGTTCACCTTGATGGCCATAAGGATGGTACCCGGGCTGAACTGGAAAATCACCTTGGCGGGAGTAATCGTCGGCGCGATAACCGAGCTTCTGCCGCTGCCGATAGACGATAACATAACCGTTCCGCTGGTCGCCGGCGGCATCATGCAATTGTTACTGAATCAGCAAATGATGTATCTGTAAACCCGAAGCGGTCGGGGAAACTATCGATAGGTCTAAAAACTTTCATAGAAAAAGAATCTCCGGGTGGAATACCCCGGAACAAAATCGCGGATACGGAATAGTTAAGTCATGACCGAATCGATAGGCAAAGATGAAATTCCAGCGATTACGGCAAGTCAAGCCCGACAATACCATTTGTTGCCACCAAAACGCGGGAGGCATGATGCATAAGGGAACCGTAAAATGGTTCAATGACCTCAAGGGATACGGGTTCATCACCTCAATGGAGATTCCGCGGGAGCTGTATGTAAGGTTTACTGAAATCTGCGCGGAAGGCTATCGCACGCTGAAAAAGGGTGATGACGTTTTGTTCGAAATAGACCGGACGGACGGTAACAAGGCGATAAATGTCATAAGAGTATGCTGAATCCATACACCGCTTTCCCGATCATAAACAATATCAATTGTAAGGGTTCGTTTTGCCGAAAACAATCGATCTGAGATCCGATACGGTCACCAAGCCCTCGGCGGAAATGCGGGAGGCGATGGCGGCCGCCGAAGTCGGCGACGACGTATTCGGCGACGACCCGACTGTCAAGGCGCTCGAGAAAGAAACGGCGAGAATTCTGGGGAAGGAGGCGGCACTTTTCGTTCCTTCGGGAACCATGGCCAATCAGGTGGCGCTCCGGACGCTATGCCAACCGGGAGATGAGGTCATCTGCGAACGGCTGGCGCATATAGTTAATGATGAAGTCGGGGCGGCCGCTGCGCTTTCGGGAATAATGTTGATGCCGCTCGACGGCATCCGGGGTCAAATTCCGATCGAAAAAGCGTCCGCAGCGATCAGGCGGCCCGATATTCACGCGCCGCGCACACGCCTTATCGCCCTTGAAAATACCCATAACCGCCATGGGGGAGCCGTTTTGTCCCCGGAATATCTAAACGAAATCGGCAAGCTGGCAAAAAGTCACTCTATACGAACGTATCTCGATGGGGCGCGGCTGTGGAATGCGGCGTCGGCGTTGAGGCTCGAACCGGCGATACTCGCCGAGCCGTTCGATATGGTATCGGTTTGCTTCTCCAAAGGCCTCGGTGCGCCGATAGGCTCGGCCGTCTGCGGATCGGAAAAAAATATCGAGCAAGCCCGCCGAGTCCGCAAGATGCTGGGAGGCGGAATGCGCCAGGTGGGAATCATAGCGGCCGCCGCTTTGTACGCGCTTAATCATAACCGCGCTCGAATAGGTGAAGATCACCGTCTTGCCGGAAAACTGGCCGAGGGGTTGAGGCATAATCCGTCAATCAAAATCGATTTATCGAACGTGCAGACGAATATCGTGATTTTCGATGTAGGCAAGCCACCGGATACGTTTATCGATAACTGCGCCAAGCGCGGCCTATTGCTGGTGCGATTCGGGCGGCATCTAGTCCGGGCGGTTACGCATCTGGATGTCGACGAATCCGATATCGATGCGGCTGTCGGGATTATAAACGAAGTCATCGATTATAGCTGAAATTCCGACTGTTTTCGGCCGATAATAAATTTAACAGGGAAAAATCGAACCGTATGAGAAAAACCTCGATTTTTTTCGATATTGTGGCGGCCGCAATCTGGCTGGTAAGCATGGCGTTGCTATATTTCAACCATTTTCCGGCCGGGGGCAACGTTCAACTTGCCGGTCTCCAGGGAAGCGGGCAGCCCCGCAGCGAGACCGAATACTGGTATGACGTGGCCATGAGCGGGCAAAAGATAGGGTATGCCATGAATTCGTTCAAACGCTCGTCGCTGGGTTGGATTTTCAAAGATTATTCCCTTCTACGGCTGCCTATGGGAGGAACCACCCGCGAGGTGCTGATGGATTTTTATGCAGTCGTCGACACCGATTATTCCCTTAAAGACCTGACTTTCGGAATCTCCAGCGAAGAATATTCCACCAACGTTTACGGGCATGTCAAGGACGGCAGGATCGAATTGAAAATACAATCGGGCGGCGAAATCAACAGTATAATTCTCGATTGCCCCGATGGCGTTTATCTTCCCGGGACGATTCCTCTGATAATGGCCGATAAGGGTTTTCCCGAGGGAGATTTCAGCCTGCCCTGTATCGACCCGGTAAGTTTGACGATTTCCACATTGCATCTGAAGGTCAGCGGGCGGGAAAAGTTCGAGGTGGGCGGCAAAGAGTATGATGGCCATAAAATCCAGGCTACCACGGCGGGAGTCACGGTAACCTCTTTTGTCAGCTCCGACGGCGCTGTGATTCAGGAAATCGAACCCGGCGGAATGACCATGACTATGGCGACTAAAAACAAGGCGCTCGATGTGCCCGAATCGGTGCAGAACTGGGATATTCTCGAATTGCTGGCGGTTCGTTCGGAGGGTGTTATCGAGAACGCCCGCGGATGCGAATATCTGAAAATCGAACTCAGCGGTATAGAAGGCACCGCGTTCGAGCTCGAGGACGATTTTCAGAGGATTGTATCCCGATCGCCGCTGGTAATCGAGATAAGCCCCAAGGGATTCAAAAACAGCCCGGTTCCGCCGCGAAACTATATCGAACCCGAGCCGATGATTCAGAGCGACGATTCGAGGATCATGCTGAAAGCAAAACAGATAGTGGGCAATTTGCAAGATGAAAATCTCGTGATACTGACATTGAATCGTTGGGTTTACGAAAATATCGAAAAGGAATACGCCATCTCTCTGCCCTCGGCTTCCGATGTGCTCAGAGTCAAAAAGGGAGACTGCAATGAGCATTCGGCGCTTTATACGGCGCTGGCGCGTTCGCTGGGAATACCGACGAAGATATGTCTGGGGATCGTTTACAAAGACGGCTTGTTTTATTATCATGCCTGGCCGGCGGTGTATAGCGGCGGCCGCTGGACGCCTATCGACCCGACGCTGGGACAGGAGTCGGCAGACGCCGCGCATATCAAGCTGCTCGAGGGAAGTCATGATTCGCTCGTAGGGCTGATGCGGGCGGTCGGGAAACTGAACATCAAAATATTGGATTATAGGTCGAGGAACGATTCGGCGGGTTCTTGATGCTTAAATTTATCGAGGTTTCCAAGAAATTCGGCCAACAACCGGCAGTGGAAAATTTGAACCTTGAAATAGGACAGGGTGAGCTATTCGGATTTCTGGGTCCGAACGGCGCGGGCAAAACGACCACTATCAAGATGGCTGCCGGGATTTTAAAACCGACGTCGGGGAGAATAGAAATAGACGGAATCGATATCCAGAATCAACCGGAAAGGGCGAAAACGCTGATCGGATACGTGCCCGACTCGCCTTACTTATACGAACGGCTGACAGCCCGGGAATATCTGGAATTCATAGGCGGTCTGTATGGAATATCCAAGCCGCAAATCGACCTCCGAGCCGAAGAGCTGTTCGATTTGTTCGGAATGAACGGGTGGGTGGACCGCAGATGCGAGCAATACTCTCACGGAATGCGCCAGAAAGTCGTGTTCGCCGCCGCCATGCTTCACCGCCCGCCGACGCTGGTCGTCGATGAGCCTATGGTGGGTCTCGACCCACAATCGGCGCGAATCGTAAAGGATTTGCTGAAAGAATATGCCGCAGCAGGCAATACGGTATTCATATCTACTCATACCCTCTCGATCGCCGAGGAACTCTGTGATCGGATCGGGATTATCAACGGCGGCAGATTGGTGGCCGCCGGCAAATTGGAGCAATTAAGGTCCCTGTCGGAACAGTCGGAGGCAAGCCTCGAGTCCCTTTTCTTGAAATTGATCAATAATTGAGGGAACCGTGAATTTCGTAACCCACATTCTGCGTTTCAGGATCATCGGTGTGCTCGCATTCTTTCGAGGGATGGATGTTGAAAGGCGGATTCGAACGATCGTCGGGGCGACGGTGCTGGCCCTGTTTTTTTTCGGCGCCCTCTTTTTTTTCTGGTATCTTTTCGATTACCTGTCGAAAATCAGGGAGATCGGCATTCTGTTGATGGATAGGATCATCTCCCTCGGGTTCCTGGCGATTTTCCTGATGCTCGTCATATCGAATACGATCACCGCCATATCCACTTTATACCGGTCCGGCGAAACGACAGATTTATTTCACCGGCCGCTGCCGCATCGGCAACTATTTATAGCCAGATTTCTCGATAACCTTCTATATTCCACTTGGGGCGTTTTGGTGCTCGGGGTTCCGATCATTCTGGCCTACGGGATAGTACGCGGCATATCCTGGTGGGGATACTTGTACGAGTTTTGTTTCATTCTGTTGCCTTTCACCGTGATCCCCGGTTGCCTGGGTGTGGGAGTCATCATATTCGTATATCTGGCCTCGGGCCATTTGAAACCGCGAACGGTTGTGCTTGGGCTGTTGGCATTGTTGTCGCTGGTTATCGTGATCTATCTGAACATCGGACAAACATCGACGCTGTCGAGAAACATACTCGGCGACTGGCGAGTGCTTAACAGTTTTCTGGGTTCGCTTTCGGCGACGTCGTTTCCGTTCATGCCGCATTTTTGGGTAAGTCAGACATTGCGACAGCTCGCCGGCAAGCCGGGAATCGACTTGCTGCTATACACGTTTGCGCTGTTGAGCACGATGTTGGTTTCGGTACGTTTGCTTTTTCGCGCGGCCGAAAGATATTATTATGTCAGCTGGCAAAACTCCTATGGACATGCCACGACACCGAAAAAGGCCGTGCGCAAGTTCAGTCTGCCTGCATTTTTCGGTCTGCCCCAATGGCTGCCCAGTGATTTTCGGAGTGTATTGGCCAAGGATTTGAAACTTTTTATCAGGGAACCGGCCCAGTGGGCGCAGTTTTTGATTTTGCTGGTCCTGCTGATAATTTATCTGATCAATTTGCGGCATTTTCCGGGCAACATGACCGACAAATTCTGGCGGACGATAATCAGTTTCGCCAATTTTGCCTTCACCGGATTTATTCTGGCCACGCTGGCCGTCCGTTTCGTTTATCCCAATATCAGTCTCGAGGGCCGCGCTTTTTGGGCGATCGCCAGCTCTCCCATGCCGATTAAACGTTTGTTTTGGGAAAAGTTTTTTTCTGCGTTTATCATTTTTGCGTTGCTTGCCGAGATTCTTGCTTTTATATCAAACATCATGCTCGGCTTGACCGGATATATGATGATCCTAAGTTTTTTTTCCATATTGTTGATGTCGGTTGCGCTGACGAGCCTGTCGGTTGGAATGGGGGCCGTTTTTCCGAGATTCGATGAACGCAATCCCGGCCGAATAGCCTCATCGATGGGCGGAACGATCACCACCGTGATCAGCCTCGTTTACGTATGTCTGGCAGTGATAATTATCGCCTTGCCGGCATACCGTTACAGCGTTTATACGATCGACGGAACGATTGATTTCCCGGCCAGGGAGTTCATTATATCGGGCATTTTACTACTGCTGCTGAACGCTGCGACGATCGTAATACCGATCAGGATCGGATTGAAAAGCATAACCGAAAGGGATTTTTGAAAATGAAGGCGCTGGTTACCGGCGGGGCGGGATTTATCGGATCGCACGTAGCGGATGCCCTGCTGAAAAAGGGGCTGAAAGTCGAGATAATCGATAATCTGTTCACCGGCAAGAAAGAGAATCTGCCGGCGGATGCGGTCTTCCATCACCTCGATATCAGAGATAAAAAAATTCATGACGTTTTCGCGGCCGGCCGTTACGACGTGGTCTTTCATCTGGCGGCGCAGATGGACGTGCGCAAGAGCGTCGCCGATCCGATATTCGACGCCGAGGCCAACATATTAGGCGGCATAAATCTGCTTCAGGCCTGCAAGAACCACGGCGTGAAAAAAGTGGTTTTTTCCTCAACCGGAGGCGCGATCTACGGCGAGCAGATCGCTTTCCCGGCCGATGAGAATCATCCGTTGAATCCTTGCTCGCCCTATGGTATTTCCAAACTCGCTTTTGAAAAATATCTCGGTTTCTACAAGATGGAATTCGGGCTTGATTTTATCGCCCTGCGTTATGCCAATATCTACGGTCCACGGCAGCGGGGCGATGGTGAAGCGGGAGTGGTATCGATATTTTTCGATAAATTGCTTTCGGGCCGGCAGGCGGTCATCTACGGCGACGGCCGACAAACCCGCGATTTCACATACGTTGCGGATGTCGTCAGCGCCAACCTGGCGGCGCTCGAATATGACGGTTGCGGTGCGTTCAACGTGGGAACCGGACGCGAAACCGATATCAATACCTTGTTCGATCTGATAAACGAAATTTCGGAATCGAAACAACCCCGAATCTACCAGCCGGCCAGACCCGGAGAACAAAGAAGAAGCGTTATTGACTACAAGAAAATCAACGAATGCATGGGCTGGCATCCCCGGTACGATTTGAGAAGAGGGCTCGAAGAAACCGCGGCATATTTCAGGGAGATCGTAAGGCGATGAGCTCGATATTGTTCACAGGAACGTCATCGGGATACCCCGCCGCCGACCGCGCCTGCTCCTCGATATTGCTTAATATATCGGGCAGGCTGTATCAGATCGACGCCGGGGAGGGTTTTTCCAGCTCGGCGCTAAAAAGAAAAATCGACTGTAAAATAATCGAGAAAATTTTCATCTCTCATCTCCACCCGGATCATTCCTGCGGCATATTTCTTGAACTTCAGATGATGTTACTGGCAAAACGAAAAGCCGGGCTCGAAATATTCGCGCCTGCGGAGGCTCTTGACGGACTGGCGAAGGCCGCCTCGATGTTTTATCTTTTCCCGCAGAAAATGCCATTTTCTTATGGTTTTAAACCGATTCGACCCGGCCCGGTTTATCGAAAAGTAGGCTTAGCGATTTATGCTTTCCCCAATAAGCATCTCGAAAGCAACGCCCGGATAATCGACGATCTCGGGGTCCCGAACAAGATGCAATCGTACAGTTTCAAGATCGTCGTCGGCAAGAAAACCATTCTTTACTCGGGGGATATAAAGGACGAGTTCGACCTGAGGAGACTGGTGCCCGGAGTCCACACCGCCATAGTGGAAAGCATGCACGGCGATATTGGTTCGATCTGCCGAATTTGCGCCGATGGCGGAGTCAAGCGTTTGATTTTCACTCATCTGCCCGCAAGATTCCCGGCGGATCGACGCAACCTGCTTTCGCAGGCCCGCAAAGCGGGAATCGAAAAGGCCCTGCTTGCTTTCGATGGGCTGAAAATCCCTCTGTGATTCATATTGAGCATTAAGACAACACGAAAATTCAGGAGAAATACTTGGCCCCGGATATCCGCAAAGCTCGTGTAAAATGGATCGAAAAACTCAGATTCGCCGGAATGACCAATTCCGGCAGGGCGCTTATCATGGATGCGCCGGAATCCTCGGGAGGCGACGCCAGCGCCCCGACGCCCGGGGAACTGCTTTTCATTTCTTTGGGCGGCTGCACCGGAGTGGATGTGGTCAGTATCCTAAATAAAATGCGCGTGCCGTTCCGCGATCTGCAGATCGAAATCGAAGGCGAACCGGTGGACGAACATCCGAAAATTTACAAATGGATCAAAATTACCTATCGAATTTTCGGTGTCGGCGATAAGGCGAAAGCAAACCAGGCGGTCAAGCTTTCGCAGGAAAAATACTGCTCGATCTCCGCTATCGTCAATAAATCGGCTGAATTGAAGCATGAGATAATTTTCGAACCGTAATTACCCCGGGTAGACCGCCGTCCCTGATGAGCATAAAACCGTTTCGGAACAGGCCGCCGGACACGATGACACTGCGACAGGCATTCTGCTTCGATCGATATGTTTCCATAACGATGCCGGGCTGTCATCGGCATTGCCAAATGCCTGATTGACATAAGAAGGACGGTCATTTATTTTTCGGAATAAATAAAGAAAGGAAAATTTAATGACCGATCCGAGAATCAAATCGTTGGCGCGCGTATTGCTGCATTACTGCCTGAAACTGAAACCTAAACAGTTAGTAAGGCTAATGGTCGGCGTGCAGGCGCTGCCGTTGCTTAAAGAACTTTATGCCGAGGCTTTGGCAATCGGAGCCTACCCGATCTCGAAAATAAGCGCAGAAGAGATTGAGGAGGTTTTCCTGAGAAACGCCAGTAAAGACCAGTTGACGTTTATTCCGCCCATGGAATGGCTGGAAATCAACAAGATAGACGCCTATGTTGGAGTCAGAGCATCAGCCAATACGCGATTTTTGACATCGCTGGACCCCGGGCGAATGGCAACGGTGCGCAAGGCGCAGACCAAATTGATGGAGAGATTCTACCAACGGGCCGCCAAGGGCGAATTACGCTGGGTCGCCACGCTCTACCCGACGACCGCGTATGCCCAGGATGCGGGAATGTCGCTGCAGGAGTATGAAAATTTCGTATACAAAGCTTGCATGCTCGATAAAAAGGACCCTATCTCAGAATGGCGAAAAGTCTCGGCCTACAACGGGAAACTGATTAATTATCTTAAAACGAAAAATGTAATCCGCGTAGTCGCCCCCGACACCGATCTCTCGTTTTCGGTGAAAGGGCGCAAGTGGATTAATTGCGACGGCTCTTCCAATTTCCCCGACGGTGAGGTTTTCACCGGGCCTGTGGAGAAATCGGTCAACGGTTGTATCCGCTTCTCCTTTCCGGCGATATACGGCGGCCGGGAAGTGGAGGACGTCAGACTCGAATTCAAAGATGGAAAGGTCGTCAAGTCCAAGGCGGCCCGTGGAGGCGATTTCCTCGAGACGATGCTGAACATGGATAAGGGCGCCAGATACGTCGGCGAAGTCGCTCTGGGAACCAATTTCGGTATCGATAGGTTTACCCGCAACATCCTATTCGATGAAAAAATCGGCGGGACTTTTCATTTGGCGGTCGGCAAGGGGTATCCCGAATGCGGTTCGAAAAACACCTCCGCACTTCACTGGGATATGGTCTGCGATTTGCGCCGCGACGGCGCCATATATGCCGACGGTCGATTGTTTTTCAAAAACGGAAAATTCCTGAAATAACTATAATTATACGAAAGGCCGAGCGGGCGGGGAAAAGACGTTTTCCCCGCCTCATTCATTCCGAATTTTATTGTAACTCTAATTTCAAAACCGCGTAGAAATAGTTGAATAACGGAAACTTGATGGGCTTTCCTAAAATAACCGGGAGTATTTTATGAAAACCAATACGGCTATAATCATATTCGCATTCGCCTGGGTATCTCTATCCTCTATTTCGGTGGATGCGGCACCGCCGGAAAAATCATCGCTGAAAATTTTTTTGAGTAACGATTCGATCACGGTTTCGATCGACGATCGGCCGGGAACCGGATTCAAAACAGCGATCGATTCGATTCCGAAAATCATAACTACCGGCATTCCCGGCGCAAATATCGAAAACGAACTGGTAATAGATGGGAACAAAATCATAATCGATGGCAAGCAGTTTTTTTTCGAAGACGTCAAGAGGTTCAGGGTTACGCGTTCCGGTAAATACGGAGTCACGATCAGCGCCGGTCTTCCGTTTCAGAAATTCAGGAAAAAAGAGACTACCGTCGCCGATATCGACCTCGAGGAACCCTCCACCAAGGTTTCCGTATCGGACCTGACTATCGCGAGCGGCGAGGTGATCGAAGGTAACGCGGTTGCTGTCACCGGTGATATAAAAGTTTATGGCAAGATAACCGAGGACGTCGTTTCGCTTTTCGGGGATATCTACCTGTTCGACGGCAGTTCCATAGGCGGCAACGTGGTGGCCCCATTCGGAAAAATATTCGCTTATGACAAACCCCGGATTTCCGGACAGTGTATCGGCCGAAATCATCAAGTGGAAAAAACCAGAACGCTGAATCTCGATTTTTCGTTCAGATATAATCGTGTAGAGGGTTTTACTCCGTTGATTAAGGTCGATTTCGCCGATAAGGAAAATGAGCTTCCCGAAATCGAATCCGGTTTCGGATACGCATTCGCTTTGAAGCGGTGGGATCTCTTATTCGGATTCAAACAGGCGATAGGCGCTATCGGCCGGCCGTATTTCGGAGCAAGAACATATCGGGGTGCTTTCACCCCCGACCTGGCCAATTTCACCTATGGCGAAAACACTCTGGCAGGACTCCTGTTCAAGGAAGATTTCCACGATTTTTATTTCCGCCGGGGCTGGCAGGGATATATCGGAGCCGATCTCGGCCGCGGCGATTTTATCCAAATTGAATATACGGTCCAGAAAAATGAAGCGATCGACAAGCGAACGAACTGGTCGATATTCGGACGCGGAAAAAATTTTCGAGAAAACTATTCATCGGTTTTGCCCGATTCGGCCCCGATTATCGGCATGGACGGAAAACATAAGAAACTCGGCTTGCGCGTCGTCTGGGATGATCTTCCGGAAAATAAAACCGGCAGGAGCGGGAATCGCCTGGGCATTCTCCTCGAATCGGCAGGCAAAGGGTCGATAGGCGGCCTCGGCGGGGACTTTTCTTACGAAATCTTGGAAATAGAGGCTTTGCGATATCAGCCGATTTCCCCTTCTCAATATCTGGGAATCAGATTAAAGACCGCATACTCCGATCAGGAACTGCCGCTCGACCGCTGGTTGTTTTTGGGCGGCGAGGGAACGATTCGCGGCTATGAATTCAAGGAATTCGCGGGAAATAGAATGTTGCTGCTCAATGTCGACTATTACTGGAAATTCTCCAAGGAATTTTCCATGGCGGTCTTCGCCGATTTCGGCCAAGCAGGATTCGGAGAAAGGGAATTCGCCGAAATGGGGCTGAAACCCGGCATTGGTGTCGGCTTTCTAATGGAGGATTTCCTGAGATTGAATATCTCCCAAAGGCTTGATGATACCGATAAGTCACCGGTGATTTCGGCAAGAACGGAAATGAGATTTTGATGCGTCTCCTATGCGCACTGATATTATCATTGATACTGTCGTTGACCGCGGCGACGGCGCAGGAAAAACCGCCCAGGGACGATGAAAAGAAAAGAGATGATGCCGCCGAAAAACCAGCGGGAAAATTGGAACATGCCAAAGACGAACTGAAAAGGAAAAAGCAGAAGTCAGAACGGGTGACTAACGATGACGAAGATGACGTGTGGAGCGATTTGGTATTCCATATCCTGATCAATACCATTCCCGATGGATTTAGCTATGCTTATGCGCAATATCCTTATTACGAAGAGGGATTATACGTGAAAGGATCCCCCGGATCCAGACCGGTTTATATCGTGGGAGAAGTCTCTGGTTTCAGCGGTCTGAACGATATCAAAGGCAAAAGCCTCGGGCTCAAGCTGAAGCTTTTCACCGGCTTTGGATTCGATTACGACTATGTGGCGCTCGAGGAAACCTATTTGGCACAGGAAACGAGTTTGAAAATGCATTCCTACGCAGCGGCTTTGAACTTCTTGACCGACGAGCGCGGTTCTCTCGAAATCAAATTCGGCGCCCGCAAAGTGATCGATATCGGCACGAGTCCATTGGTCGGGTTCGAATTGGATATCGCACCCGTTTCACCGGTGATCGCCAACCTGCAGATCGGCCTTGCCAAGATAAATGGACACAACATGAATGATTACCGCATCGGTATCGGCTATTGCCTCAGACAGCTTGAAATGTTCGCAGGATTCAAGCAGGAAAATCTGGGCGAGGCAACGGTCCGCGGGCCGGAAATCGGACTGAGAATCAGGCTATAAAAAATCGCATGTTCGGCGGTGTCGGCGGCCATAATCCTAAACAATCGGGATAAATTGCTCTCTGCGCCGCCGTTAAAATATTTGCGTATGACTGCCGCCTGATATATTGTTCTTGCATGGGCAGATTGATTCTGGCATCATCCATTGCAATCCTGATATCGACATCGGCGTTTTTATCGGCAAGTCGGATTCAAGATTCGATTAGATATTCATCGTTTCGCTACGTGACCTCTATTGCAGCCGATTTGGAGACGATTTATTTCGGTACGACCGACGGGATCGTCAGGTTCAGCAAAATTTATAACAGGTGGCTCGATCCTCTGACAGAAGGCGCCGGCCTGCCCTCGAATTACATTATCAGACTCGCCTACGATCCGCAATTCAACGAACTGTGGGCTCAAACGCGGAACGGCCCGGCGAAATATAACCTGACCTTCGCCGAGTGGTATGCGGAATCAGAATTCCCCGACAGCCTGGAGCGAAACGACTGGAAATCGACGCTTTTCCCGAGCCTGTTTACGCCGTTTCGACTGAGTTATCAGGCCGGGGTATTACAGGACCAGTTTTTCAGAACCTTCCGTATCACCTCCGGAATCCGCGACGGCCAGAACGACCTGATGTATATCGGAACCTGGGGGCTCGGTCCGGGAGTGATCAATACCCGTTATCGCAATCTGATATTGTTGCCGTATGGACCATATAACTCGGCGATCTCCAAAGTAATCGAGGTCGGCAGGTATTTGTGGATGGGAACCCCGTCGGTAGTTTCCGGCGGAGCGCTGACCAGATTCGACCGACGAACGGGCGAATGGAAATATTATGAGCAGACAGCAGTCGCTGAACTGAGAAACTCCGAATTGCTGGCGGCTGTCGAGACCGGCGATTATACATGGATAGCGACCAGAGACGGCCTAATCCGAAAGGATTCCGATGATCGGATGAGACTTTATACGACCTTTCAGGGGCTGCCGTCGGACGAAGTGCTTGCCCTATGCCTGTATAATGGACGCATTTTCATCGGCACCACAGACGGACTGGGAATATTGCCCGCTAACGGCGAACTCTCCGACAGCGGGTCAGCAGTCGCCATCCCGGCGGAATATAGGCTGCCTGGCCAGAGGATAAACGACTTATCGGTTTTCGGCGGGAAACTTTTAATAGCCACTAACCAAGCGGTATATCGTCTTGCAGACGCCCCCTGGAAAATTGAACAGCTCGATACTCCGGCAGGAGATTTGGCGGCGGGCGCAACGGATATATTCAGCGGCGGCGGCAAACTATATTTTGCTGTGGATTTCGGCGTAGTAGTGGTTGACTCGCAAACGGAAGCCTCTTTCGTAGCCAGCGATTTTGCCTTGCCGCACCGCCGGGATATACGCCAGGTTTATGCGGCCGACTCGATGATATGGTGCGCCACGGCATCCGGATTATGGCGCTATGATATCCGCGACAAGACAAGTACGCTCTTGACCGATACGGATGGCCTGCCAAGCAGATCGCTTAATTCCATAATCGCGGACGGCGAATACTTTTGGGTCGGTTGCGACAGAGGATTATTGAAACTCAGGCGAAACGAACTTGATGACAGCGACTAAAAAGCGTTATTTCGTATCCATGGAAAACCTCAAATTCGGCATAGAAATCGGATTGCTGGCTATTCTGCCGCTCCTCACCGTTTTTCCGACAAGCAGCTACGCGTTTCAATCGAGAGTGGACGTCATATCGGTTCCGGGAAACCTGATCAACGCCAGTTTCGCCGATCTCGATGGAGATTCAATCAGCGAGGCTTTGCTGTTTTATGTCGACACCGGCAGCGAACGACTCCAGAGGAAGCTCGCACTTTACCGAAATTCCGGCGATAGATTCGATTCTCATCCGACACAGGTACTGGAAATAGAGGCAAGCTCCGTCTGCTATGACATCGCCGATATCGACGCCGACGGCCGAAAGGATCTGCTGTTGTGCGGAACCGAAGGAATGATTTTTCATACGTTCGACGGCCGATTGTTCGATATAAACACGAATAAGAGATTGAAGACTGCGACGATTTTCAATATCGCGCCGGAGGCCGAAATCGCGCGCTGGAATTCCGTGGTTTACTCCCAGGGGCAAACCGGTGCTTTGATATTGATTCCGACTCCGAGGGGCTTCGATCTTTATCGTATTGGAAAAGATGGACCGAAATTCGGCCAGTCGCTCGAATATCGACACCGACTCAAAATCAGTGGTCGCCCGGCCCGTCGCAACGACATTCCGGCGGAATTCATTCTCGACTCCCGATTGCCGTCGGTTGTAATGGGCAGCTATGATGGTGACAGAATGGCCGATATTTTTATCGCGGGCGATAGATTCGTGCATATTTACCGGGGAAATTTCGATGGCGGTTATTCGTCGCAACCGGTTGAGATTTTCGGGAAAAGACTGTTGACCGCGGAGGAAGAATTCTCGGGAGATGTCGCCTTATCGTTCAAGATTCAAGATTTGAATTCCGACGGCCTTTCGGACATTATAGCCACGAAAAACTCCGGAACCGTCACTTCGTTCAACACTACGATTTCGATATTCAAGGCAAAACAGCTCGGGGGATACGGCCCGAAATGCAATTGGGAATTCACTATGGCCAACGGCGCCTCGAGCCCGACCATTTTGGATTTCAACGCCGACGGCGCGCTCGACCTGGCATTGCCTTCGTTCAAACTCGGCGTGATGTCGACGCTGAAAATTTTATTGATGAAGGAAATCGAGGTTAATCTGAAAATTTATCTTCAGGGCGGCCAGGGGGATTTCCCGGAAAAGCAGGACTATGAAAAGGGATTTTCTTATGAGGTATTGCTCGACGAGGGGATCGATTACAACAATATCATGATCCTCGAGGGCGATTATGACGGCGACGGCGCTTGCGATCTTCTGCTGCACGACGGCCAAGGGAAATTGAGGGCATACGGAAACAAACAAGACGGTTCATTTGCCGATAATTCCTTGATAAATATAAACTTGCCGCGCCCCGACGGGCTTGCGGCAGAGGATCTGAACGGCGACGGAAAACATGAAATTATCGCCTTTTACGGCGAAAACAGCAATGAAAGAAAAAGCTTGCGGATAGTCTGGATCGAATAAACAGCTCCTGGGAATGCGTCAATCCGTTCGCTTTGCGCCCGATTAATCTCTTGACATGAACACGGCGCGGTGATATTTATCGATTTACCAAATCTATCACGGGAGACAGAAGTGGAAAAATATCCGGAATGCTTGAAATGTGGAAAAGGAGTATTGATTCCTCTTTCGGATTATGGCCGCGATGGTTCTGAAATCCGGTACAAGGCTTGGGTCTGCACCAATCACGAATGCGGTTTTTCGATCAGGATCGACAATGGTGAGGTATCTTTCGGCAAGATCCTGAGATTCTCCGACAAATGAGTAAATCGGATCGTGAAGATCAATCTCCTGAGAAATATCGGATGGAAAATCGTCGGTTTGTTGCTTGCATTCGGCTTGTGGTTTCACTTGACCACCCAGAATCATTTCAGACAGACGATTACGGTCAACGTTGAATTCGCCAATCTGGATCCGCATCTAAAATTGGTTTCCGAAAATCCCCGGACAGTTAAACTCGAAATCGCCGCCGACGGCAAGCAGTTGTTTCATCTGATCTACCTGAAACCGATAAGACTCATAGTGGATCTCGCCGAATTCCGTAAGCCGGGCAACTATTCGATAGAGCTGGTCAAACGTCATCTCACTATACCCGAGAATATGGACGAAGTAATGGTGGGTTTCGTCGGCGTAAATTCGATCGCAATTGCGCTCGACTGGAACAAGCCGGCCGATGATAGTTCTCGGAATTGAAACATCGTGCGACGAAACCGCCGCCGCCGTCCTAAGATATCCTCGAGACCTTCTGGCAAACGTAGTATATTCGCAAACGATTCATCGCAAGTACGGCGGCGTGGTGCCCGAACTCGCCTCGAGGGAACATGTCCGCCGGTTGGTCGGAATAGTCGATGACGCATTGGCGCAAAGCCGGCTTGAGCTACGCGACATTCAAGGAATAGCGGTAACCAACGGTCCGGGACTCGTGGGGGCGTTGTTGGTGGGGTTGACATTCGCCAAATCGATGTCCCAGGCGATAAATGTCCCGTTTATAGGGGTGAACCATCTCGAAGGGCATCTTTTTTCCAACTATCTCGAATCGGAAAGATGTCAGCCGCCGTTTATCGGCTTGATTGTATCGGGCGGTCATTCATCGCTTTATCGTGTCGATTCGTGGGGTAAGTATGCGTTGCTGGGTAAGACCAGGGATGACGCCCCCGGCGAGGCGTTCGATAAAGTGGCGAAACTGCTCGGCCTTCAATACCCGGGAGGTCCGGCAATCGAGTCGGCGGCAAAAGGCGGGGCAAGAGATTTCGTGAAATTTCCGCGGGCGATGATGGTGCGGGACTCATACGAGTTTTCCTTTTCGGGACTCAAGACTGCGGTGGCTATATATTGCCGCGGGCATGAACCTGATTTTATAAAGGAAAATCTGGCCTCGATCTGTTCTTCGTTTCAAGAGGCGGTCGGCGAGGTGATCGTCGATAAGGCGATTCTGGCCTGCCGCAATTTCGGGCTCAAGCGGCTGGCGGTATCCGGCGGCGTAGCCATGAACAAGCGTCTGCGAGAGCTGTTCGAAGAGCGGCGGGGAGAGATCGAGGTATTTTGGCCCGGCGCATTATTATGCACCGATAATGCCGGGATGATCGCCGCCGCCGGAGCCTGGCGCTTGGCCAAAGGCGAACGATCCGAATTGAGCCTGAACGCGATCCCCTATGCCCAGCCATAAAATCGTCTGGGACTTTCCCGATTCGCAAATCATGGAACTGATCGATTAAGAAAACCAAAATAAACGGCCGAATAAAATCGGTGGATTCCCAACCCGAGCCTTTACGCTTTGCGCCGATGACGTAGAAATTCGACCACGGCAGGAATCAACGAGATAAAAATAATCGCCAATACGACGATCGTGAAATTGCTTTTCACATAGGGAAGATTGCCGAAATAGTATCCGCCGAACGCGAATATCCCCACCCACGCTATACCGGCTGTTATATTGAATATGCTGAATCGCCAGTAGGTCATGAATCCCACCCCTGCGACGAATGGCGCGAAAGTGCGAATGATGGGCAAAAACCTGGCGATTATTATGGTCTTGCCCCCATGCTTTTCGTAAAATCGATGAGTTCTTTCTAGATATTCTTTCTTGAAAAATTTTATCTTTTCCCTTCTTAATATTCCCGGGCCGACCCAATAACCGATCCAGTAATTAACCGTATTGCCAAGGATCGCTGCCAACGAGAGCAAACCGAAAAGCAGCCACGGGTCAAGGGCTCCGGTTGCGGCCAGGGCGCCGGCGGCGAACAGAAGAGAATCTCCCGGCAGAAACGGGGTGATCACCAAACCGGTTTCGCAGAATATGATCAGAAATAAAATCAAATACGTCCAGGTCCCATAATTCTGGATAAGGGCGCCGAGATGTTTGTCGAGATGTATGATGAAATCGAGTATCGCCGCGATAATCTCCATGCCCTTTCCTTTCCGAACGACCGAACAAACGATCATGGCCCTTCGCTTCGCCGGCCGCAATCGCGTATCGCGCTAATATATCAGGGGATACCGACAGGGGCAAGCACTACCCGAAAAATCGGGAGGTCCAAAAATAAAAAACTCCCGGGTCACCAACGATCCGGGAGTTGATTGAGTCCGTGAATCTTACTTGGTGAAACTGTAAGTCAACCGAGCCCAAATATCCATAGACTGGGCGGTGTTCTTGCCAAATGCGTTGTAGAGGCCTTTCACCTTGAATCCGAAATTCGGCGAGAGATTATAAGTGAAAGCGGGACCGACTTTGAACCAGGTCTCCTTGGAATCGGTGATCGTTTCGTCGTTCAGCTTGGCGTCGAATCCCCAGCCGGTTTCCATTTCCAGCGATCCGCTCAAGCGAGGCTGGAAACCATAACCGAGAGCGAAATTCCACCAGAGCTCATCGCCTGGTTTGTATTCGGTGTCGCTGTTTTTCATTCTCAGGTTGTAGTAGACCGAGCTCTGAATCTGCATTGGATATTTATCCCAGCAATAGGCAAGCCCGGGACGCAGATTCATTTGACCGGTGCCGAGACCATTCTCGTCATCGCCGGTCGGGATATCCGCCCAGAACCAGACCGATAGATTATGCCACTTGTTATAATTGTCGAGGAACCAATACGCGGCCGCCGCCTGCATGTCGCCGATTCCCGATTGCGGATCGGAAACGCCGTTATCGAACGAGGCGTATGGGACCAAAGCGGTGACGGCCCAGCGATGATTGTTGGCCAAGCCGTAGTAAGCGGGTCTGAATCCGACTACAAAAGCGGTCCAGTTGTCCGGAAGTTCCTGGCTTTCGCCTTCCTGATCAAACACCTTCGACGCCGTCGAGTATGACGGATAGGCGTTGAGGTAAAATCCCGGGGTGAGCGGCGTATTCTCGAAATCGCCGAGCTGGGCGAATGCGAATCCGCAGGTGACTACCCCGACAATCGCGGTTAGTAATACAGTTCTCATCTTTCTCCCTCCTTAGGCATTATTGATGAGCTGTTCATTTTCTCGAATGATTTCCCGATTAACATCCTATTATTTTCCATCATGCTGTTGAAATGATACTCAGTAGTTATTATCGAACGATATTCGGGAAATTTAAGCTCTTTCGGCAAATTCACCGTAATCTATTGATTTATAGTGGCTTAGTGGGGCGGATTAGATGCCCGTAAAATAAAAATCCCCGTCATAAACGGGGATTTGCGGATTAAATCGCTGTCGATTTCAACCCTTTTTCTCTTCTGCGGCCGCCTTGGGAATGGGATGAGCTATATTTTTCAGCATTTCTTGATACTTGAACGGCTTATATGTCGGACTCTTTTCGTTATGGCATCCAAGGCAAGTTTTCTCGTCCGGAATAAGCAGCCCGGCAGCGATGGCTTTTTGTCTATCTTTCATTATAGTCATCGCCTTATAATCAGCCCCCGGCCCATGACAAGCTTCGCAGCCTACACCCTCAGCCATAGTAAGCGTTGCCTCTTTCAAGCTGTCGGGAACACCATGAGCAGTAGTATGGCAGGAAAGACATCTATCGCTTTTCTGGGGGTCGCTGATTCCCATGGAGGAAGCTATCTTTTTCGCTTCATCGGTGGCGAGTGCCTCGAAGGCTTTGGCATGTTTGGATTTTTGCCAGATCGGAAAAGCCTCACCACTTTTCGGGGTCATGTGGCATGTTTTGCATTTGGCCGAACCGACATACTTGTGCGGCCCTGATGCGGCGAGACTGAAAGCGGCCAATACCAGTCCTGTCAGCCCCATTGTGATCAACTTTTTCATTCATACCTCCCTAACAACATGATCGGCATTCACTGCCACAGCGATTTCATAATTTCTTAAACATCTAATTATCGATTCTGTTCCAATCGAACCGGCACGTATTGGATCTTAACCACTCCAATGTGGTCGATTTCAATAATTCCTGAGCGTGTCTATCAAGTTCAACCCAGCGCTCATGCATCGGACAAAAATCGGTTTTGCAGATCGTCTCGAAACCGAAAAGACAGCCAAAATGCCCGTTCGGTTCATCGAAAAGCACAGCGATGTCGTAAAGTGTGGCATTCAACGATTCCGGTCTTATGCAGAAACCGCCACCGATCCCGGTCCGGGAATGTAGAATTCCTCTTTTGGCCATGGTTGAGAGTATCCGAGCCAAATAGGCCTTTGGTATGTTGGTCTTTCTGGCGATATCTCGAGCCAACAAACATTCATTTTCTTTAAGGCCGGTGAGTAGATATGTCGCCCGCAACGCGTATTTGGCTGTCAATGATAACAATCGCCTTATCCTTCCCTACAACCCGATTAACAATAACAATCAAGCATAATCCAGTCAATGAAAATCACCTTTGGATCAAAAGGTAATCTTGTCATCGTTATCGGAATTCCCCGGATTGTATTTAGGCTTGATTCGAATCGACAAGGCTATCGCTGCGCTGATTCATTTCTCCGCCGACAAGGGCTTTAGGTCGATAATGGATTGACCCGGCTGGACCAGATCGCCTTCGGCGAAATTCACCGATTCGACTATACCATCGATAGGAGAGCGAATTTCGTTTTCCATTTTCATCGATTCGACGATCACCAGCGGCTGTTTAACCTTTACCGTATCGCCGACGGCGGCGAGAATTTTCACGATTTTGCCGGGCATAGGTGTAGCCACTTCGTCGGCCGTGCGGAAATCCCCTGCGTGCCTTTTCAATTTCCGTTTGTCGGTATCGCAGTCGATCGTGAAGATTTTGCCGGCAATATGGACGGCGATAGTATTTTCTTTTCTTGCCACGAATGCGGTGATGCTTTTTCCGCCGAGTTTCATAACTATTTCATGATCGCCGTCGGCATAGGCGGTCAGACGATGCGTTCTATTATCGATCTGCACCGCAAGATCGTTGTCGTCGGTTAGCCTTTCGATTTTCAGTCGTACTTTTCGGCCGTTTATATAATAATCGCGATCCAAAGCCATGATTTTATTTTGCTCCTCGACCGCCGATCCGCCACTCGCCGAGAGTCTCCCAGCAGCTCGGCTGAGCCGCCGCAACCGTTCCGGCCATTGGCTTGTTTTTGACCAACAGCTCGTGCGCAGCCGCGGCGATCAATGCCAAATCCTCGTCAGCCGTATTGTTTTTAGAAGACCACTCGGACATATTTTGGGAGATGAAAGCGGTGCTCAGATCGCCACGCATGAACGCCGGATGCGTTATTATATCATGCAGGAATTCGATATTTGTCTTGATGCCGATCAGAGGGAAATTTCTTAGCGCCTCGGCCAATTTCCTACAGCAAAGTCGTCTATTTTCCGCCCAAGCGATAAGTTTAGATAAAATCGGATCGTAATAAACCGACACCTCGGTGCCCGAACCCACGCCGCAATCGTGCCTTATTCCCGGCCCAGTCGGTTCTTTCATGAAAATGATTTTGCCGGCAGACGGCAGAAAGTTATTTTCCGGATCCTCGGCGTAGATACGGCATTCGATAGCATGGCCGCGCTGCCGCAGTTCCGACTGATTCAGCCATAATTTTTCGCCGGCGGCTATCCGGAATTGAGCTTGTACCAGATCGATCCCCGTGACCAGTTCGGTAACCGGGTGCTCCACCTGCAGCCGCGCGTTTACCTCGAGGAAATAGAAATTACGGTTTTCATCGACAAGAAACTCGATCGTCCCGGCATTGGAGTATCCGGAAATTTCGACCACCTTAAGAGCGGTTTGTCCCATGCGTTGCCGCAGATCGTCATCGACGATAACCGATGGACTTTCCTCTATAATTTTCTGATGGCGGCGCTGGACCGAACATTCGCGTTCGAAAAGATGGACAGCGTTGCCATGCTTATCGGCAAGAATCTGAAACTCGACGTGGCGTGGTTTTTCAATATATTTTTCCAGATAGACGGAGGCGTCTCCGAACGCCGACAACGCTTCCCTCATACCGGCTTCTATCGCTGATTCCAGTTCTTTTTCGTCGCGAATTATCCTCATCCCCTTGCCGCCACCGCCGGCCGAGGCTTTGAGAATCACGGGGAAACCGATGTCCTTGGCGGCCTTCACGCATTGAGCTTTATCGGTGCTTTTGCCGGTCATACCCGGCGTCATCGGAATACCAGCCCGGGCGGCGGCTTCGCGGGATGCCACCTTATCCCCCACCAATCGCATCGATTCGCTTGAAGGTCCGATAAAAACTATCTTTTCCTTCTCGCAGCGTTCGGCGAAATCGGGGTTTTCGGCGAGGAATCCATATCCGGGATGGATGGCTTCCGCGCCGGTCTTGCGCGCCGCTTCGATTATGGCATCCATATTAAGGTAACTGTTGCGGGCAGGGGCCTCGCCGATTCGAATCGCCTCGTCGGCCATCCGCACGTAAAGAGAATGGACATCGACATCCGAATACACGGCCACCGATTGGATGCCGAGTTCGCGACAAGCATGGATCACCCTGATTGCGATTTCGCCGCGATTGGCCACGAGTATTTTCTTAAACATAATTCAATGCTTGTCGTGCCACGATGGTTTTCTTTTTTCGAGGAATGCCCGCATACCTTCCTGAGCCTCCTCGCTGATTCTGAGGCGGGCGATGATTTCAGCCATGAATCGATCGGTTTCGGGATTGCCCGGAGGAAGTCCGGCGGCAAGCAGCCTCTTGCAGGCGGCGATCGCACCCGGACCGCTGGTCCGCAGCCGCCTTACCATTTCATCAATCGCGTTATCCAGTTGGTTGTCGGGAACGACTTTATTCAGCAGCCCGATTTCGGCACCGCGCGCAGCCGAGAATCGCTCACCGGTTAAAAAATATTCGCGGCAGTAACGATCTCCCATCTTGCGGATCATATACGGCGAAATGACGGCAGGAGCCAAACCCAGCTTTACCTCGCTAAGGCCGAATACGGCGCTTTCGGCGGCTATGGCGAAGTCGCAGGCGGCCACCAGCCCGGCGCCGCCCCCGATGGCCGGACCGTTCACCCGCGCCAGCACCGGCAGAGGGCACTCGGAAATCCGACGAAACATTTGGGCTAATTTCAACGAGTCCGACAGGTTTTCCTCGATCGAATAATCCACCATACTTTTCATCCAATTGAGGTCGGCGCCGGCGCAAAACGAGTCGCCCGCCCCGGTGATTATCACGACTCGATAACTGCGAGGGTCTTCGTTCAAACCACGGAAAAAGTCCGAGATTTCGGAGATCATGGTATCATTGAAAGCGTTCCTGACCTCGGGGCGATTGAGCGTAAGAGTCATCGATTCGCCTGCGGGCTTTATCGATATCGCTCGGTAGTTTTCGGTAAGCATCTGATGGCTTTTCGGTGGCTACATTCTGAAAACGCCGTAACGTTGGTCAGGTATCGGCGCATTCAGGGCGATTTCGATTCCGAGACCCAGAACCGCCCGCGTATCCAAGGGATCGATTATGCCGTCGTCCCAGATCCGAGCGGTGGAAAAATAGGGCGAGGCCTCGTTTTCATACTTTTCGAGAATCGGGGCCAAAAACGCGGCTTCTTCTTCGGCGGTCATTCTTTTCCCCTTTTCCTCGAGAGCTTTCTTTTTCACCATGAGCAAGACGTTAGCCGCCTGCTCGCCGCCCATAACGCCGATTTTCGCCGTCGGCCACATCCAAAGAAACCGGGGGTTATAGCCCCGGCCGCACATGGCATAGTTGCCTGCTCCATAGGACCCGCCGATTATCACCGTCAACTTCGGCACGTCGGCGTTGGCCACGGCATGCACCATCTTGGCACCGTTGCGGGCGATACCACCATGTTCATATTCTTTGCCGACTATGAAGCCGGTTATATTTTGCAGAAATATCAGGGGAATCTTGCGCATCGTACACAATTCGATAAAATGAGCGCCCTTAACGGCGCTTTCCGAGAAAAGAACGCCGTTGTTGGCAAGAATCCCCACGGGATAACCCATTATCCTGGCGAATCCGCATACCAAAGTTTGGCCATACAGCTCCTTGAATTCCTGGAATTCGCTGGCATCGACTATCCGGGCTATAATCTCCCTGATATCGAATTGCTTGCGGATATCCGAGGGAATTATGCCGTAAAGCTCGTGCGGGTCATATTTGGGATCCTCAGAAGGCACTCGGCCGATATCTGTTTTCACGAGTCGATCGAGACAAGCGATGATATTGCGGGTGATTTCAAGCGCATGCTCGTCATCGAGAGCGTAATGATCCGCCACTCCGGAGATTCGGCAGTGGACATCGGCTCCCCCCAATTCCTCATCGGTGACATCCACCCCGGTGGCGGCTTTGACCAAAGGCGGACCGCCTATGAAAATCGTTCCCTGCCTTCTCACGATAACCGCTTCATCGCTCATCGCCGGAACATAAGCCCCGCCGGCGGTGCATGAACCCATTACGACGGCGATTTGAGGAATCCCCATTGCAGACATCCTGGCTTGATTATAAAAGATGGTTCCGAAATGCCCCTTATCGGGAAAGACATCTTTTTGATGAGGCAGAAAGACGCCGCCGGAATCGACCAAATAAACGCAGGGGAGCCGATTCTCCATAGCGATCTCCTGCGCCCGCACATGTTTTTTTATCGTGATCGGGTAATAGGTTCCGCCCTTGACGGTGGCATCGTTGGCAACGACCAAAACCTCCCGCCCGTGGACCACTCCGATACCGCAGATTATGCCGGCCGCCGGGGCATCGTTATCATACATATCGAAAGCCGCCAGGCTCGATAATTCAAGAAAAGGGGTGTTCCTATCGAACAGCTTGGCCACCCGATCGCGCGTCAGAAGTTTGCCACGCTTGAGGTGACGCTCGCGGGCATGGGCGGGCCCCCCCTGTTCGACCAAAGCCAGCCGCTCCCTTAAAAGAGCAACCGCTTTGCTGGTATGATCGTAATTTTTCTTGAACTCGGATGAAGTTACATCGATTTTCGACTCAATTTGGAACACGACACATCCCGACCCGGATCACCGCAGCACTATTTCGGTACTCCCTTATAACCATAGCAGATAATCCCATCCGAACCTTCTTGTTGGATCTTACGAAATTCGAGCCGAATATCCATACCGATTTTCATTTCTTCGGGCTCGCAATCGACGATCTGACACATGATATTCACCCCTTCTCCGAGATCGACGATGGCCACGGTATAGGGCGCTTGATCAACGAATGGCGATGGAGCGACACGAATGACGGAGTAAGTTACCACTTTCCCCTCGTTGCCGATATGAGTCGGCGCGAATTCCTTTGATCCACAGGCAGGACAGACTAATCGCGGAGGGAACATGACCTTTCCGCATTTCGTGCATTTATTCGCCTCGTAACGATATCGTTGCGGTATTTCCCGCCAGTATCTCGGTGACGGCATATTACACTCCCTCCAAGATATGGACCACTGAACTCGCTCCGCTTCCTCCCATATTTTGAGCCAGGCCGATATTCGCATTTTTCACGAGGCGGCCGGGCTCCGCTTCGCCCCGGATCTGTTTGACCAGCTCGACTATCTGAGCGACTCCGGTGGCTCCGACCGGATGCCCTTTTGATTTCAGGCCTCCCGAGGGGTTCACCGGAATTTTGCCGTCGATAGCGGTCAGACCATCCATAGTGACCTTGCCGCCCTTGCCGGCCTCGGCGAATCCGAGCGCTTCGATTACCATGATTTCGGCTATCGTGAAGCAATCATGCACCTCGGCGAAATTGATATCCGAGGGTTTTCGATTGGCCATTTTATATGCCTGCTGCGCGGCCAAGGCGGTCGATTTCAGCGAAGAGAAGTCGGATCTTTGAGCAAGCTGAATGGTGTCGCTGGCATGGCCGGAACCCGTTACTTTGACGAGTCGCTTTTTGGTCAGCGACTTCGCTTTTTCCATCGAACACAAAATCACCGCCGCCGATCCATCGGTAATAGGTGAACAATCGAGGATGGTAAGCGGATCGGCCACCATAACCGCATTCTTCACCTGGTCGATCGTTATTTCCGTCCTGAACTGAGCCAGTTCGTTTTTCATCCCGTTCTTGTGGTTTTTCACGGCCACCTGCGCTATCTGATCGCGGGTCGTGCCGTATTTATGCATATGATGATTCGCCATCATGGCATAAAGCCCGGGAAAGGTGATCCCGTGATATACTTCGTATTCCTGATCGGCGGCGGTGGCAAGCGCGAAAGTCGCTTTGGCACCATCGACGTCGGTCATCTTCTCCACGCCAACCACCATCACGATATCGGACAGTCCCGAGGCCACGTGGGCAAACGCCGTTCTGAACGCAACGCCGCCGGAGGCGCAAGCCGATTCGACGCGGGTCCCGGGCACCGGACAGAAACCGGCATAATCGGGAGCGATCGCACCCAGATGCTCCTGATCAGTGAATATGCCGCTCGACATACAGCCGATATACATAGCCTCGACCCGGTCGATTCCCGCATCATTGAGGGCCAACAGGGCGCTTTCGGTGATCAAGTCGCGAATCGACTTCTGCCAAAGCTCTCCCCACTTGTTCATTCCGATTCCGATTATTGCTACATCTCTCATAATTTCCCCATGCCAGATATTCGGTGATCAGCTTCCGAGCTTCTTGATCTTGCCCCGGAACTTGGTATAAGTCCCATAATCGAGATATTTTCTCCGTGGTGAATCGAGCATAACCCGAGTCTTTGGAGCAAGATCCCTGACTTCGTTGATTCGTTCGGTCACTTTCCAGATGAAACCATCACTGCCGGCGCCGGAACCAAAGGAAACCATCAACACCATATCCCCGGGACGGGCCACATCAAGAATCGCCGTCAGACCCATAGGAGAGGCTCCGGAATATGTGTTTCCGAGCGTGGGCGATAGCAATCCTTGTTCAAGCTGTGATTTGTTGAAACCGAGCATCTTGCCCACGTTCATCGGAAACTTGCCGTTGGGTTGATGGAACACCGCATAAGCAAAATCACTTGGTTTCATTTTAGCTTTTTCCATGATCGCTTTTGCGCAGCCCAGAGAATGTTTAAAGTAAGCCGGCTCGCCGGTGAATCGGGAGGCGTGGCGGGGATAAAACTGATGCTCGCGGCGCCAGAAGTCGGGTGTATCGGTCATAAAAGAATGCGTGTAAAGGCATTCGGCAACCACGTTTTTGCCGCCGAAAATGAACGCCGCCGCTCCCGCCGATGCAGAGTATTCGAGCGCATCACCCGGAGCGCCCTGCGAAGTGTCGGCACCTACACCGAGAGCATATTCCATTTCACCGGCTTTCACCAGACTCATCGCCACGAACATCCCCTCGGAACCCGCCTTGCAGGCGAATTCGAAATCGGCGCAATGGCAATCGGGCACGGCTCCTATGGCCTCGGCGAGCACAGTGCCCGAAGGTTTCACGGCATAGGGATGCGACTCTGAGCCAATATACACAGCGCCGATTTTTCGAGGATCTATACCCGCGCGTTTGATCGCGTTTCGGGTAGCCTCGACCGCCATGGTGATCGTGTCCTGGTCGGGACCGGGAACCGATTTTTCCTGAAGCATCAACCCCTTTTTGTAACTGGGGGCGTCGGCGCCCCAGACCCTGGCGATCTCCTCGACCCTGATCCGGTTTCGCGGAATATAGGCGCCATATCCTACGATGCCAACCATTGAAAACCCTCTTTCTCGAAAATGCGTTCCTGCCACATTGACGGGCTTCAAAATTCAATTATATATAAAAATATTGCCTGAGGATGTCAATCAAATTAGGACCATCCGATATCGAAAAATATGGTAAAAAGACCGCCCAGGAATTTTATTCGGCCGATTTCAATCAGCTATTGCGGTAGAGGGCGCGAATGTAATCAGCCATCGCCGCAAGACCGTCACCATACCGAACCCGAGGTTTGTAACCTATCTGAAACATCGCTTTGGATATATCGAACGCCTGGTCGTATTTCGCCATACGAACGGTATAGCGGGTAAGCAACGGCCGAACCTTGTAGCGCCGCAGTCGCGCGTAAAGCTCGCACATATAAGCGAAACTATACGCAGGAACATAAGGCAAAGAAAGCAGACGATATTCGATCCCCAGTATGGAGATCAAATCTTCGAGAAAACGCCTAATGGTAACCCTCGAACCATCGGTGATATTGTATGCCTGTCCGACAGCTTTGTCGGATTCGGCGGCGAGCCTGATTCCTTGAACCACGTTATCGACATGGGACAAATTCATCAGATTTTCACCGCCTTCGATCAGCGCGACCCGTTTTTGCTTGATCCCATCTATCAGCCTGGGCATGATCGCGCGGTCACCCACCCCCCAAATATATCCTGGCCGAATCACCGTTACCGGCAAATTGTCTTTTTGATGATATTCGAAAGCCAGCTTATCCGCCATTATTTTCGAGCGGGTATAATTATCGATCACGTGGGTCTCGTAGGGTGCTTCCTCGTCGGTGCCTCGATGGTGGCGGCCGTTGCCATATATCGCCACGCTCGACACATAAACAAGGCGAGGCGTTTTATGTTCGAGCGCGGCTTCAAAAAAGTATTTCGTCGAAAGCACGTTGGTTCTATAGAATTCGTGCCAGGGTCCGAATTCCTCGGTCAAAGCGGCAGCGTGAACAGCCAAATCGGCGTTATCCAGCAACTTGAAAAAGGCGTTTTCGTTGGTCATCTCGTCGGTGATGATTTCCACTTCCAGCTTTTTCAATTCATCTATTCGCGATGACGAACGCACGAGTGCCACCACTGCATGCCCTTCGTTTCGGAAAGCACGGGCCAAGGCGCCGCCCAGAAAACCGCTCGCTCCGGTCAGTGCGATTCTCAATTAGTCCTCCTTAGCCGGTCGAAATCACCGTTCTCGAGTGTCATGATCGATACCAGCGATTTCCGCGCCCGATTCCAATTCGGGTTTCAGAAAAAGGTTCACATAAACGAGATAATAGAGTATGAACCAGAGCAGCAAAAAGGGAATGTTCAGATCCGCGATGACCAACAGCATGCTTATCAGAAGCTGATGGGAAATCAGATACAATCCGACTTTGATCGCCGAGGAATATGAAACTCTCACCATTCGGAACTTATAGGCGATCATGGCGGCGATGAGAAGAATCAAGAACCCACTCGTGATCGCATTTGTAATGAAAAACAACAAAATGAAAAAACCGAACGCCTCGAGGCTTATCAAATTTCGCTTCTTTTGCAAATCCGAGGCTTTGACAACTGAGCTGAACCGAGGCGGGTATTGAAACCGGCGGATCTGCGAATCGTAGCGGGCAAAAGCGGCGGCATGCCCCACGAATATCGTCGTGATTCTCGTGGTGTCGTTTACGGTTGCCGCGGCGATGGAGCTTTCATCGATAAAAGTCGGATCGATTACCAACCTCCATCCGGAAAAACGATGATCGAGTCTCTGCGGCGGCAGATTGACAATCAAACCGTTTTCGAAATTGATTTCAGGAAAATGACCGCTAAAAAAGGCCACCGTTTCGCTGAACGTGTCATGAAACGATCGCCAGAAAATGAAGGCGGATACGAAAGCGGTGATTATCAGCAGGCGGGCGAAAAACCACAGCCCCTGTCGTGCAGGCCTCAGCAGGATATCCCGGAAATAACGGCCCCCGGTGATCGAGCCTTTTATATCGGCGAAAAACGACATCTCATGTCCAATGGGGGCAAGTGGCCGTGTGAATTACTTTTTATGACGCTTACGCTTTTTCTTGGTGTTGTCGCGCCGCGCCGCGATAACCGAGAGGTCGAGATTGAACGATACATTGGCCATCTTTTTCTTGCCCAGCTCGGTCATTCGGTATTGCGCTTGCGGCCCCTCACCGGTTTTTTCCAGCCAACCCTGCTTTACACAATAATCGAGGTAGGCCGCTCCGAGATGGGGAATCGATTCGGAGTACGGCGACGAAGTATCGTTTGATTTACCGCCGGCGTTTTTCATTTTTTACTCTCCGCCCGGGTTGTTTACGCCTTTACTCAACTGATCTCAATGATTTTCATCAACAACGATCCGCATTACGCGTCTATATTGGATTTCGAAAGCGTCATTTGCCTTTCCACTTGGCTTCCCGCTTTTCGAGAAAGGCGGTGGTTCCCTCGGCCTTGTCCTCGGTGGCGCAGATCGCCGCGAAAAGGGCCGCTTCGTGAGCCAAACCGCTGGCAAGATCGGTATTCATGCCGAAATTTATGGCTTCTTTCGCCGCCCGAATTGCAAGCGGACCTTTGGAACAGATTTTCAGCGCAAGCTTCTTGGCTTCTTCTATGAGCTGGTCCGCAGGAAAGACGCCATCGACAAGCCCGGCCTGCAATGCCTCATCGGCGCGCAGGAAATCGCCGGAGAAAATCATCTTTTTGGCCATGCCCGTTCCGACCAAGCGGGGAAGTCTTTGGGTGCCGCCGTAACCCGGAATTATGCCGAGGTTGACCTCAGGCTGGCCTATTTTCGCCTTATCCGAGGCCAATCTTATGTCGCAGGCCATAGCGATTTCGCAACCGCCGCCGAGTGCGAATCCGTTGATTGCGGCGATGACCGGCTTGGGCAGATTTTCGATCTTGTTCAGCAGAGCCTGTCCCCTGTCCATACGGGCGCGAGCGCTGATAACATCGTCTCCGGCCAGTTCCTTTATGTCGGCACCGGCCACGAACGATTTTTCGCCGCCTCCGGTCAAAATCACGCAGAGAATTTCGGTATCGAATTCGATGCCGGAAAAGAAGTCGTGAAGTTCTGTGATAGTATCGGCGTTGAGAGCGTTCAGCACTTCCGGCCGATTGATCGAGACGATGACAAGCGGCGGTTGGCGGTCGATAAGCAGATTTTTATAATTCATCTGATCCCTCACTTCTTGGAATAATCATAGAAACCGCGGCCGGTCTTGCGGCCAAGATAACCCGCCTTGACCATGGACTTCAACAGCGGCGGCGAAGCGTAATGATGATCTTTGAACTCGTTGAAAAAAATCTCGCCGATATAATAAATCGTATCGAGTCCGATAAAATCGGTCAGCTCGAGCGGCCCCATCGGATGGCCGCAGCCGAGTTTCATGCCGTTGTCTATATCTTCTTTCGAGGCCACGCCCGCTTCGAGCGCCCGGATGGCATCGAGAAGATACGGCACCAAGAGCCGATTCACGACGAATCCAGGCGAATCCCCGCAGGTTACGACCACTTTCCCCAACTTCTCGGCAAACCCTTTGGCCGCAGCGAAAGTGCTATCGGAAGTGGCCACCGTTTTCACGACCTCGACCAGCCGCATCACCGGCACCGGATTGAAAAAGTGCAATCCGCAGAATCGGTCGGGGCGTTGCGTGGCGGCCCCCAACTCGGTGATCGAAAGCGAGGAGGTGTTGGATGCCAGAATCGCCTCCTTTTTCAGGACTTTATCGAGTTCGGTGTGAACCTTGATCTTTTCATCGAGGATTTCGACCACCGCCTCCACGACTAGATCGCAGTCGGAGAATTCAGCCAGTTTTGTGGTGCCGGTCAGTCTCGCCAAGGCGGCTTTCATCGATGCTTCATCGAGCTTGCCTTTCTCGACCGCTTTGGCCATGGAGTTTTGAATTCGCGCCAGCCCTTTCTGTAACAGCTGGTCGTTCACTTCCCTTACTATAACTTCAAATCCGCATTTGGATGCCACCTCGGCGATTCCCGCTCCCATTTGCCCGCATCCACAGACCCCGATCTTTTTAATTTCCATGAAACCTCCGATTCGCTGACTCTGAAATCATTTTCGAAAACATTCCTCGCGGCCGATATTCCACCGCCGGCCGCCGCGTTTTGACTATGATAAATATATATGGCGAAATGCGAGGTTTCCACACTAATATTAAAATGCCGCCTTGTTCGGCCAAATGCTTGTTCCCCAGAAGTGGAAACGGTATATTCATGAAAGCAATGCCATGCGGGTGCACAATATCATTGAGGGAGGAAAATGAAAATAAAAAGGCTCATCAGAAAACGAAACGCCGCCGAAAACCAACGCCGGTCGCAGCTTTCGAAGATACTTATCCATCTTATCGATCAGGCTTATTCAAAAGGAGCCTGGCACGGACCCAATCTTAAAGGTTCTATCAGGGGAATAGATGCGGGAACGGTAGTAAAGCGTCCCGGATCGAAAAGGCACAATATATTTGAACTTGTTTGTCATGCCGCCTACTGGAAATACATCATTTGGCGGAAACTGACCGATTCCAAGGAAGCCGAATTCGAATTGAGGGGCAGTAATTGGTTCAAATCCCCTCGGGCGGCCGATGAGAAAAGCTGGACTCGGATCAAACGATTGCTCGATCGCCACCACAAGCTCGCCCGGCAGGCAATAATGGATCTGCCGGAATCGGCGCTTTTCAAACGGGCGCCGAATTCGAAATACCGCTATTTTGAGCTGGTCTGCGGAATGGCCTCCCATGACTTGTATCACGCCGGCCAGATCCAATTGCTGAAAAAGATCCTTTCGCACAAAGAAGACTGAAATGACGATCATTAATGTCTTTCGCCGGCATTATTCCCTTGTTTGCGGGAACAAGTCGGTTATCTTTAGCAGTAGTTTAGGAACAGTGCTCGAAAGTTAGGGATTCGGATGATCTTCAGGAATAAATCATCGGTGGACGAAAAAACCATTCTCGAAGCGCTTCGCAAGGTCAATGATCCTGAGCTGAACAGATCGATCGTTGACCTGGGCATGGTTGGCAAAATCGAGGGAAACGACGGTGACGTCCGCATTCAAATAAAACTGACCGTGCCGGGTTGTCCGCTCAAACAAAAAATAGACGGGGACATAAAAGCGGTTCTGGGGGCAATACCTGAAATTAAAAATGTGAACATCGAATTTTCGGTCATGTCGTCCGAGGAAAGGATGGCCCTGACCGGCAAAATGACCGGGCAAAGCAAATCGCCGATATTCGACAACGTAAAAGTCAAAAACGTCATCGCCGTGGCTTCCGGAAAGGGCGGGGTGGGAAAATCGACGATCACCGTTAATTTGGCCTGCGCTTTGAAGAACGCCGGCTGTACGGTTGGCATCGTGGATGCCGACGTGTATGGATTTTCGATTCCACGCATGATGGGAGTCAATGCTCTGCCCACTGTTATCGATGAGACCATAATCCCCGTAATCAAAAACGGCATCAAAATCATTTCGATGGGGTTTTTCGTCGAGGAAGATCAGGCGGTGCTCTGGCGCGGGCCGATGCTGCACAAGGCGATAGTTCAATTCCTTACGCAGGTGTTTTGGGACAGGCTCGACTTTTTGTTGATCGATCTGCCGCCGGGAACGGGCGATGTAACGCTTTCGATAGCCCAAACGATCAAGGAATCGCATCTGCTTATAGTAACCACGCCGCAGCCGGCGGCCGCCGGAGTGGCCCAGAGAGTGGCCGAGCTTTCTCGAAAAGCAAATTTTCGAATCCTCGGTGTAGTGGAAAATATGTCTTATTTCGTAACTGCCGACGGCGCAAAACAGATGATATTCGGAGAAGGCGGAGGGCAGGAATTGGCGCAAAAACTCAATCAACCGCTTTTGGCGCGAATTCCGCTCGAAACGGCGATAAGAGAAGGTGGAGATATGGGAATCCCGGTGACCGAATCGACGAAAGGGGAAGGACCTGCAATTTTCAAATTTCTCGCCGAAAAGATTATCAGAACGCTTAAGGTTTGATTCAATACAAGATCGGAGCAGGAAGTGAAAGAAAAAGTGGAAAAGGCGATCGAGCAAATAAGGCCTTATCTGCAGGCGGATGGAGGCGACTGCGAGCTTGTGGATGTCAGTCCGGAGGGAATAGTGAGGCTGAAATTGACGGGTGCCTGCCATGGCTGTCCCATGTCGACGATGACCCTGAAAATGGGAATCGAACGCGCGTTGAAACAAATGGTCCCTGAAGTCAAAGAGGTAATCACCTGACCCGCCCGAATAGATTCTTGGTTTGAAACCCTACTATAGCCGCAAATAGTATCGATCGCTATCAAGCTTAAACGAAAAGTATGCACTACAAGACCGGCGGATGGAGAGGCGGTATGTCGGTAATCGAAGCGAATACCGAACGCATCAAATCTGCCGCGCGGAACCTCGGATTCGATCTGGTCGGCATAGCCAAAGCCGAATATAACCCGATCGCGCACGACAGGCTGCTAAACTGGATTGATAACGGCCGCGCGGGAAAGATGAAATACATGGAAAGGAATCCCCGCCTCAGAGTCGATCCGGAATTGACGCTCAATGGCGCTCAATCGGTAATCAGCGTGGCGATGAGCTACTGGCAGGAACCTCATTATTCGCGATCGGAGCCCTATGTTTCGATTTATGCCAGGGGGAAAGTCTATCAGGAGGTCATGAAAAGAAAACTGAGATCCCTTGTCGACGAAATCAAGAATATAAAGGAAGACGCCAAAACGAAAATCGCCGTGGATACTTCGCCTACCATGGATAAGCTTTGGGCAAGAGAATCGGGAATCGGCTGGCAGGGCAAAAATACGCTGATAATAAACGGCAAGTTGGGAAGTTTCCTGTTCTTAGGCGAGATTTTCACCGATATCGATCTGGTTTATGACACGAAGGCGGAAGACCGGTGCGGTTCCTGCACCAAATGCCTCGATATCTGCCCGACGGGTGCATTGATATCGGCCAATCAGCTCGATGCGCGAAAATGCATCTCATATATGACGATAGAGGACACGGATAATCGGTCGAACCACGGCGAAATCGGTAATAACATTCTCGGATGTGACCTCTGCCAACTGGTCTGCCCCTATAATCGAAAGCCGCCGATCAGCCAGAATGCAGCCCTGCGGACCGAATCGAACATAGACTGGAAAAATATAAGTTCGTGGACAATAAAATCCGATAATGAATTCCAAGAAAGATTTTCCGAAACTATTCTTGCCAAATATGGATTTAATAGATATACAATGATACTTTCGGCGGTTTTGGTCAACTTGAAAACGGCCGATAGGATAACTTCGGAAATATAACGACGGCTGAACATTCAGCGGAACAGAGGTGAAAAAATGCAAATATCCCGGAAAGCCGACTACGCCTTGCGCGCCATGATCTACGTGGCGGCGATCAACGGCCAGAGGACATGCAGCATCAACGAAATAGCCGAAAGCGAAAAAATACCCCGCGAATATCTGGCCAAGATACTCAAAGAACTGACTCAGAAAGGCTTCTTAATCAGCTACAAGGGCGTCAACGGCGGTTATCGTATCGCCAAGAGCCGCGACCAGATAACTTTTCTTGACATACTGGAAGCCATGCAGGGACCATTCGCCGTCGCCTCTTGTAACATGCCCGAGCATGACCAAAGCGGCTGCAAGGGGAAAGACCGCTGTCCGGCATATCCGTTCTGGGACGATCTGCAGAGAAAACTCGCCAAGATACTGATAGATATGAACCTCGGCAAGATCGATTACTCGAAATACTATTCTTTCGCCAAAGTGACAGCCAAAGTTACGGCATAGTCTCATAGTATCTGCGGAGGCCATGAAACCCATCAAACCGAGAGCCGTTGCATTATACTCGGGCGGCCTCGATTCGACGTTGGCGATTTTGGTCATGATGCAACATGGCGTCGAAATCGAGGCGGTCAAGTTTCTTACCCATTTCGGATGCGATATGGGTGATCACTCGTCCTGCGGCGCCGATCCCTATCCGGCGGCCGAGCAATTCGGATTTAACGTCAAATTATCTCACCTCGGGTGGAAATTCGTCGATATAGTGCGGAATCCGAAATACGGCCATGGACGCAATATGAATCCTTGTATCGACTGCCGCTTGCTGATGCTGAAGGAAGCGCGCGACTATATGGAAATGACGAAAGCCGATTTCATCATAACCGGCGAGGTTTTGGCTCAAAGACCGATGTCGCAGATGCGGCGGACGATGGAGATGATATCGCGCGAATCGGATCTCGACGGCCGCTTGGTGCGACCGCTTTCCGGCAGGCTGCTGCCGCCGACCAAACCGGAAATCGATGGTTTGATAAAGAGGGAGTGGCTGCTTGATATCTGCGGCCGATCCCGAAAGCGCCAGATCGAGCTTGCCCGTCAGTTCGGATTGCGTTCGTATCCGACGCCCGCCGGCGGTTGCCTTCTGACCGACGAAAACTACTCCGCCCGCTTGAGAGACTTGTTCACCTTCGGAGGCGGAATCGAATTCACTGATTTCAATTTCTTGAAATACGGCAGGCATTTTCGGATCAGCCACAAGGCGAAATTGATTCTCGGGCGAAATCAGAAAGAAAATGAAACCATACTTTCATTGGCCGGACCTGAGGATACGATTCTGGAAGTGATCGATACCGGTTCGCCGGTGGGAATTCTGCGCGGAAGGATTGAACCGCCCGAAATCGAGAAAGCGGCCAGAATCATAGTGCGCTACAGCGATGCCAAGCATGCGGAAAGCGCCACGATCCGAATCCGCAACGGAAACATGTCAAGGCAATTGAACACAACCGCGGCCGACGACGACTTGATCGCTCAATGCAAAATCGGCAAATAGACCCTGCCGAAAACTTTCCGGGCTGACTCCAATAAATATAAGAAACGAATTATCAAGACATTCGGCAAAATCGACTTTGCCGTTGCCGATGCGAAGGTTTGCTGTTATTATTGTTTGCCATGACCCGGAGCGTAAGAATTTTGGCCGGAGCGGCGGGAGCCGGCCTTATCAGCTTTGCATTTTATATCCGAACAATATGCCCCACCGTCTATGGCGGAGACTCCGGAGAATTAACGACGGTGGCCTATACGCTCGGAATCGCTCATCCTCCGGGTTACCCATTATACACCCTGATTGGCCGATCGCTTCTGATGTTTCCTCTTTTTTCTCCGGCACTGACTATGAATTTATCCGCAGCCTTATTTGCGTCACTTTCGGCATTCGTCGCATTCTACGTCATTCGAGAATTGGGGCGCAACAGCCGGGCCGGCGACGATATGGTGGTGCCGTTTTTGGGAGCGGTTCTTTGGGGAGTGTCGCGTACGCTATGGAGCAATGCCAATGCCGCGGAAGTTTATGCACTCGGAATGGCGGTATGCTGCCTGATAATTTTTATCTTTCTACTGACCGCCCGATCTTTGAACAATCGTCTGATATTTCTTCTATTTTATTTGATCGGTCTATCGCTGACCAATCATCTGACGGCAATGTCGTTATTACCTCTCGGATTGGCCGCGGCTTGGAATTTCAAAATGGATTTCCGCCGATGGCTGATCGCGATGCTGGCGATATCTATACCATTGACGTTGTATCTCTATATCCCTATAAGATCCTCCAACTGGCCGATAATCGATTGGGCTCATCCGGCGCGATTTGGGGAATTCATCAATCATATCACCAGCGCCAGGTATCGCGGTTTTCTGGCAGACATTTCACCGGCTAATTTTGCCATAAACCTAAAACGATTCGTTCGGGTTTTCGGCGCGGAATTTCCTCTGGCATTTGTCGGCCTGGTCGGGTTGGCATTGCTTGCGGTCAGGAGGCCGCGATTCGGTATTCCTCTATTATTGGCGGCCGCATTCAATATCGGATTCGCCGCGATGTATGAGATTCTCGATGTCGAGCCTCAGTATTTGATAGCTGTTTTTTGTGCGGTTTGCGGCCTTGCCTATCTGGCGATCGAGCTATCGGCTCATCTGCAACGCCGGCTTAATTCAAGGACAGCGGAAACGATCCCGGCCGTCATTATGGCCGTTATAGTGATTACGGCAATCGCCCATAATTACCGATTCAACGACAAAAGCAACAACACTCTGGCGGCCGATTATGGGCATGCGATAATGATTTCACTTCCCGAAAATGCGCTATTCGTACCGGTGGGCGGCGCCGCCAGCCTGGTATGCATCTATTTGAAGTTCGTGGAAAAAATAAGGCCCGATATCGAATATTACGACCCGATCAGTATGTATTCGAATCTTGCCCGCAATCGGAATCAGGAGCATCTTATCGGAATCGTCGGTGAGTCCGAATTGGCCCTGAATGCGCTGGGAAATACCACCAGGCCGGCCTGTTTGGGCAAGGAGCATATTTGGGGGGGAGACAATCCGTTCAAGTATGACAGGTTGCCGTTACAGGGTTGCGGCCTTTATTATCGATACGGCCGCAAGGAGGCCGCTGATATGACACCATGGGGCAAATTGAGCCTGCTAGCCGATTACAAAGCGGATTATCCGGGAAGTTCGGAGATACAAATATTGACCAATTATTTCCTGTCGTGGGGAGAGGATCTGCAAAGCAACGGCAGGACAGGTGAGGCGATCGAAAAATACAAGAAAGCGGTCGAAAAAGCGGATATGGCCGAATCACCGATGGTCGATAACGCTCTGGGGATTTTTTTCCGCAGGCGCGGCTGGCCTGAGCTGGCACTCGAACGATATAATCGCGCTCTCGGAAACGACCTGTTGTCGAATGCGGTGAAGGCGGATATTCTGGTGAATATCGGCAATATCCACCGCGAGAAAAACTCGTATCGGGAAGCGATCGATCATTACCAGCAAGCATTGGCGATCAGACCCAATCATCACGAGGCCGGTTATAATCTGTTATTGGCGGAAGCGTATCTTGCGCTTTCCGCGAATAATTACACCGGCGCGATAGGCAAATTCGACGCCCTACTGAAAATCGATTCTTCCGACCCGTTGATTTATTACAATATCGCGGTCATTTACGACAAGCATCTTGCCGATTCGACACAGGCGGTCCGCTACTATAATTACTTTCTCGAAAAAACCCAGGATGCCCGGCTTGCGGCGATCGTCGAGAAGCGATTGAGCGAGCTTACACGACGTTGAGCCGTCTTTGAATTTACGCCGACACAAAACCGACGACCGACCGTCTGCGATTTCCGCTTAACTTATTTTGGCGCCGGAATCGATATCGCGGTCGGGAACGAGAATGGTTAAATTACCGTCCTTACTTGCGGCCAAAAGCATCCCGTGCGATTCGATACCTCTGATTTTGGCCGGCTGAAGGTTGGCCACGACTGCGATCTTTTTTCCGATCAAAACGGCGGGATCATAGAATTTAGCGATACCTGCCACTATTTGGCGGGTGTCATCGCCAATTTTGATGTTAAGTTTAAGCAACTTGTCGGCGCCGCTGACCTTTTCCGCCGAGATAATCTCGGCCACGCGCAACTCGAGTTTCCCAAAATCCTCGATAGAAACAGTATTCGTCATGGCCGCTTCCGCCTTGTCTTGAATTTTCAAAGTATCGCTGGCGACGATTTTCTCATGTCTGGGGAATAGTTGTATACCGGCCTTTATTTTCGAGCCCGGAGGAAGATTGTTCCACGGTTTAAGCCGGCTTAAAGATATTTTATCCGGCAAGTACCCGAGGCTTGTTTGGATTTCCGCCGCTTTTTGCGGCATCACCGGTGAAAGCAATACCGAGGCGTTCCATAGTCCCTCGGCCGCCGTATAAAGCACGTGTCCGAGTTTCGCGGTTTCCCCGGATTTCGCCAGATCCCAGGGGCGGTTAAGTTCGATATATTGATTCAATGAGCGGACGAACTCCATTATTTTCTCCAGACAACCGTTCAGTTTGAAATGCTCGATATCCTGGGCCACGTCCGCCCGAAGTTGCTGCAAGTTCTGAACCATTTTGCCGTCGGACGAACCGTTATCCGGATGCGGAATAAATCCATCGCAGTAAGATTCGATCATTTTCAGAATGCGCGATAGCAGATTGCCAAGATCGTTGGCCAGATCCGAATTATAACGATTGATGAAGCTTTCCTCTGAAAATACCGCATCCTGCCCCAGAGTCATTTCGCGCAACAGCAGAAAACGGAACGCATCCGATCCGAATTTATCCGCCAAATCAAGCGGTTTGACCACGTTTCCCAGCGATTTGGACATCTTGGCGCCCTCCCGAAGCCACCAGCCGGTGGCCAGAATCGTCTGGGGCATAGGCAAACCGATCGCTTTGAGCATACAGGGCCAATAGACCGAATGCGTAGTCAGGATGTCTTTACCAATGAGATGAACAGCAGGCCACCAGTCGAGTTCGAAACGGCCGGAATCGGGATCGAATCCCAAAGCGGATATATAATTTATCAACGCATCAAACCAAACGTAACAAACGTAATCCTTGTCGAACGGGAGCTCGATTCCCCACGACAGTCTGCTTTTCGGCCTTGATATACATAAATCGCCGAGCGGGTTTTTCAGAAATCCGAGCACTTCGTTGCGCCGGTTCTCGGGAAGGATAAACCCCGGATGCTCCTTTATATATTGGATCAACCATTGCTGATAGTGGCTCATTCTGAAAAAATAGTTCTTTTCGGACAATTTTTGCACCGGTCGCCCGCAATCCGGGCAATTACCGCCGATCAAATCCTTTTCCGTCCAATAACGTTCCTCGAACTTACAGTACCATCCCTCGTAATAGTCCATATATATCTGACTTTGGCCCGATTCGTTCTTCGATTCGTAGAGGCGCTCGAGAATCCGGGATACAATCCGTTTATGCCGCGGCTCGGTCGTGCGGATAAAATCGTTATTGGCCACACCAAGCTTTTTCCAGGCGTCCTGGAAACGTTCGACGATCATATCGCAATATTCCTGCGGCTGATATCCCTTGGCGGCGGCCGAATCCTGAAGTTTTTGGCCGTGTTCATCGGTGCCGGTCAGGAAGTAGGTCCGATGGCCGAGCAACCGGTGAAATCTCGCCAAAGTATCAGCCAAGACCGTGGGATAGGCATGGCCGATATGAGGTTCATCGTTGACGTAGTAAATCGGGGTTGTCAGATAAATTTTGTCCATTAATCCTCCGTATGCACGGGCTCGATTAATATCGTAATAGCCGCGGGATTTTCACCGGGAATTTCGCTATTCGATCAACATGGGCCGAAAAACAATGCCGCAATATGACTAATCGGCGATCTGTTTCAATTCCTGATCGTCATTTTCGGCGCCCGACTCCGTTTTCGGTTTTCCGAGCAATCGGAAATTGCCTCGTTTCACCGCCCGCTTGAATTCGTCCAGGCTGATGACTTTCAGACCTTCATCTTCAAGTCGAAGCGAAATTTTTTCGTTGAAAATGTCGCATTTCTCGACGAAGCATTTCAAGCCATGGAATATCCCTTGGCCGCCTATCGGAGGATAGTCGGGAGTAACCTGTTCGTAAAATTCCTGCTCATAGCGTAAACAGCACAAAAGGCGGCCGCAATTGCCGGAAATTTTCTGCGGGTTCAAGGCCAAATTCTGGGTGCGGGCCATCTGCGTCGAGATCGTCTTGAAATCGGTCAGAAAGCTCGAGCAGCATTGCTCCTTGCCGCAGATTCCATACCCACCCAAACGCCGTGCTTCGTCCCTCACCCCTATCTGACGCAACTCGATCCGAGTGCGGTAGGTCGCGGCCAAATCTTTAACCAGCTCTCGAAAATCGACTCGCTTCTCGGCGGTGAAATAAAAGGTGATTTTGTTGCAATCGTATTGATATTCGACATCGACCAGCTTCATTTTAAGACCGTGCTTCTGGATGAATTTAAGGCATTCCGAATGCGATTCCTTTTCTTTTTGACGGTTGAATTTCAACCTTTCGATATCGTTGGCAAACGCCAGGCGGATGATTTTCGGGTATTCCGCGCCCGGAGTGATCTCGGCAGGCAAAGCCTTGCGTTTGATCCGCCCCATATCCTCACCGCGTTCGGCTTGCACGATCACATACTTGCCTACTTCGAAACCATCAGCGTCGGGAGCCGAATATATCTGTCGGCGGTTGCCTTTGAACTCAACTACAAATTCGGTCATGGCCTATGATTCCCGGCCCAGCAGCTGGTTGGCTTTATGGAATTCGATAAAAGCCCCGATAAAGGCCATGTCGGCTGAAACATTATTAACCTCATGAACGCACATCGCTCTTACGGCGGCCGAAATCCACCTCCGCAAAATCGAGGGTTCCGGCGCCTTGCCTGCCACCGCCTTGATTTCCGAATCAATATCCGCATTAGCCAATCTGTTATCAAGCCCAAATTTGCAAACATAGATATCACGTAATATCATGGTCAGCAGTCTGAAGTCGTTGCGGACATCTTCGTAGTCGGTTCGCCAAAAATGCCGGTGCAGTTTTTCGATGGTTTGGGCAAGCCCGCCTGTCTCGACGTAATTTCTCACGATATTCCATAAGGCGTCGCGCCGTTTATCGAGTTCGTCCTCGACCGCCCTGCGGGCCATACCCGGGCTCCCCATCGAACAACGGATATGGAATTCGGCGAACTGAAGCTCATGTTGCGATAGATATTTTTTTATTTCCTCGTCCGAAGTGGGCGCCATGCGGAACTTGATGACCCGCGAAAGCAAAGTGGGCTGCAACAAGTTCGGACGCGAGCAGGTGAGAATCACGAGCGTGTCCTCCGGCGGCTCTTCCACTGTTTTCAAAAACAGATCGGCGGCGCCGAAAGCCATCTTTTCCACATCGCAAACCATTACCACACGCTTGTCGCCCAGCATCGGCTTGCGGGCCACCGCCCTTATCAAATCCCGCACTACCTCGGCTGGGATATTTTGCTTCTTCTCGAACGTCACGACTCGATAATTATCGGCGCCTTTTTCTTCGATAAACCTTCTTACTTCTTCCAACGTTTCGTCCGAATACTTGGCGGAGGAATTCACTGGGTCCGAAAAGTGGAATACGGTATTCTTTCTGGATTCTCCAGCCAGATTCGGAAAGGGAAAAACGAGCAGAAAATCCGGATGGTTGAAAGAATTTACCTTGCGGCAGCAAGAACATCCGCAATCCTCCGAACCACCCTCAGGACACATGAAACGACGCCCGAGATAGATCCCTGCGGCGAACTTGCCCGAGCCCGGCGGCCCCATGAACATGACCGCCTGGCCTCGCTTGCCTGAAACCAGCAATCTTTCGATATTTGCGGTGATTCTCGATTGCCCCGGTAATTTGCTTATCTCAGCCATTGGCTCGGATCCATATGCTCTTTTCCTCGACGTAGTTCGAAGTGTAAAAAGGGACCGGAAATCGATCCGCTTTCGCCTACTTTGCCTAAAAGCTCCCCTGCTTCCAATTCTTGGCCTGTTTCCACCACGATCTCGTCAAGGTGGGCATAAAGCGAATAGTAATCGTCGCCATGATCTAAAATTATGAAGCTGCCATATCCACGAAGCCAGGACATATGGGAAACTCTGCCGGCGGCGACCGCGCTCACCGGTTCGCCTGACTTCGCCTTGATATCCAAACCGGGATTCAGAACAGCAGTCTTGAACTTGCTGTCGACGATTCTCCCATAAGGCCTGGCAATTTTGCCATCGACAGGCCAGGGTAAGCTTCCTTTCAAAGAGGCAAATTCTACGATTGGAACATAAATCGAACCTTCCGTTTCATCCCTGGGCACTCCTAAGATCGCCTCGATATTTTCCTGGGCGGCGGTCAGATCGATTATGCTTTGGCGCTGAACCGATTTTTGCAGGCGGAGCTGATCCAAAAGCGCCTTCCGCTTGAGTCGATGTCGGATTATTATTTCCGTCTCCGCTTCCTTTTCCTCTTTGAGTTTTCGGATGGCCACGATTTTTTGAATCAACGCATCTTTTGCGGCTTCGATCTCATCGGATACCGATTTCAGGCGATCGATAAGCTGCCGATCGTATTTATTCATCACTTGGAAAAAATAATATCTACCTGCGGCTTCGTTCAAATCCGGCGCGGCCAAGACATTGGTTAAGGAAAACAACCTCGCACGCTTGTAAATCCAAACCAGCCGTTGACGCATCAGCTCCTGGCGGCGGGAAAATTCCTCGAGATTTTCGTTCAATTCCGCTTCGCTTTTTTTAAGCGATCGTTCGAGCGCCTGCGCCTGCCGGTCGATTTGGGAAATCAGGCGGGAGGCCAATGACAGCTCCTCGTCGATCCCCTCAAGATAGGCAAGTTGACTTTCCTCCTGTCGTTCGAGAATTTTCAATTCGGCGCGTTTTGTCGCAAGCTCGCTTTTTATTCTTTCCAGCTCGGCCTTTCGTTGCTCGATCGATTTTTTATCCGAGTTCGAACTATCGGCCATCGCCGTTCCGATCTGAAATACGATCAACATGAGCAGGGCAATAATGTGATAAGCGGCCGACTTCATAGTTCGCCATATTTCCTTAACGCGAGATTGCTTCCGAAAAGCCCGATTACTCCGCCGCCGCCGATAAAGCAGATCGATTCGAGAGTGGTCAGAAAATCGATTTTTACGATATGACCGGAAAAGTAATTTATACCTAAATTCAGCATAATCACAGCCATCGAGAACCCGATTATCGATATCATGAACCCAACCAAAAGGTAAGGGGTCCGCACGAAAATCGCCCGCGCACCGACGAGTCGCATTATGTAAAACGTGGCATGGCGCCTCGCCACAAGGACGTTGATTGTGCTGGCGATTATATATGAGCAGGCGATTATCACTAAAAACCACAAACTCAGGCCGAATATATTGATCACCCTGAACAATGTATTCAGCCGCGCCGCGGCGTCCGGGACGTAACCGATATCATCCACGCCCGGAATGGACCCGATCGAATCGATCAGCTCTTGAAACCGGTTGCTTTCGAGGATTTCCGGATCGAGTGAAATTTCGTACGACTCGGGAAGCGGATTTGCTCCCAATCCCCGGATCATCTCGGGACCGAACAACTGTCTCATGCGGAACATCGCCATATCTTTGGATATATAAGCGATGCCCAGAATATCTTTATTGGATGCCAGCGCTTGCCGGACGCTCTCCCGCCCCAGACTGTCGATATCCGGACTCAGGTAAACGTCAACCGTGGTTTGCATCCTGATCGATTCGATTACGCCATATGAGTTAAGCAGCGTGACGGCGATAGCCCCGGCTATCGCGGCGGCAAGGAAAACGGTGATGACCGAACCGATTATCGACCATGGCCTGAAAGATACCGCCCTCCAGGTTTCTTTCAAGATTATCCACAGGTAATTCATGATGCCTCGGTCACCTTGCCGGAATCGAGATGCAATCTTCGACACTCGAGCTTGGCCGCCAACTCCATATTATGAGTGGCCATCAACACCGAGCATCCCTGATGATTTATCTGCGTCAGTAGACCGACGACCGCCGCGGTATTTTCTTTGTCAAGATTGCCTGACGGCTCGTCGGCGAGGATCAAGAGCGGATGATTGGCCAAAGCTCTGGCGATCGCCACCCGCTGGCTTTCACCGCCGGATAATTGGTGCGGATAATACGATTTCCGTTGCATCAGGCCGACCAGCAATAAAAGTTCGGTAACCCGGGCGGAAATTTCCCGACGTGATTTGCCCACGACCTCAAGCGCCAGGGCGACATTATCCCACACGTTTCTTTCCGGAATGAGCTTGAAGTCCTGGAAAACGACTCCGATCTTACGTCTAAGGCGATGTATTTTCGAGGGCTTCATGGCGCTGATATTCAATTTATCGAGATAAAGTTCACCCCGATCAGGCCTTTCTTCTCCATAAATAAGTTTCAATATCGTGCTTTTGCCGGATCCCGACGCCCCGGTAAGGACCGCCATTTCACCCTTGTCGATCGTAAATGTGATATCATCGAGAATCGTTTCATCGGGACGAAAAGACTTCGATACGTTTCGCAAATAAAGCATGCGAAAATTTACCTAATAATTCCGTCTTGGTCAAGGATGAGAAGCACCGGGCATCGACATCCCGGGAATCACTCTTATGGAGCCACGGTGAATTCGGTCAGGACAAATCGAGCCCGGCAAGAGCCAAGAAATCCCGATAATCGTTGATATCTTTGGCAAGTTCAGGGTGAAACGCAAGCCCCACGACGTTTTTTTGGCGGACTCCCACGGGTTGGTCTTCGAGCGAGGCGATTGTCTCCACATCGGCGCCGGTTTCGAGGATACGCGGTGCGCGGATAAATATCATTTCTATCGGCCTGCCTGAAGATATAAGCTTGCCGGTCGCCGAAAATGAGCTGTATTGGGAACCGTATGCGTTCCTCATGATTCTGATATTCAATTTGCCGAGACCTCGCAGAGCGGGATTTTCGATGTTCGATGCCAAAAGAATCGCCCCGGCGCAAGTGCCCAAAATCGGCCTTTCGAATCGATCGATCGCTTCCCACAAGCCGTTTTCTCGGGCAAGCTTGCTCATGGTAGTCGATTCGCCTCCGGGGATTACCAGTAAATCGATATCGCGCAATTGTGCAGGTGTTTTTACATAAGCCGATTTTAGGTCAAGTTTCCACAGAATCCTTTCATGCGCTTGGAAATCGCCCTGTAAAGCCAGAATACCGATCAGCGGCCTGGTCATCGCTATCTTGTCTGAAGCAGTTGCGTCTCGGGTATCTGTTTTATATCGAGCCCTTTCATCGGTTCACCCAGAGAACGTGATATTTCGGCTATCTTTTTGGGATCGTTGTAGTGAGTGACGGCAAGCACGATTGCCTTGGCTCTCTTGGCCGGATCAGACGATTTGAAAATCCCCGAACCGACGAAAACCGACTCGGCGCCCAGTTGCATCATCAGCGAGGCGTCGGCCGGAGTGGCGATTCCGCCGGCGGCGAAGTTTGGAACCGGCAGCTTCTTGTGCGTCTTGACCCAGCGGGCGATTTCATAGGGAACTCCCAGGTTCTTGGATTCGGCCATCAATTGCTCATCACCCAGAACGGTCAGCCGCTTGATACCATCGACCATGAGCCGCATATGCCTGACCGCTTCTACAATGTTGCCGGAACCCGCTTCACCCTTGGTGCGCAACAAAGCCGCCCCTTCGCCGATACGCCTCAGGGCCTCACCGATATTTCGGCAACCACAGACGAACGGTATTTTGAATCTACGTTTGTCGATATGGTTTTCCTCGTCTGCAGGCGTCAGGACTTCCGATTCGTCGATGAAATCGACTTCCAACGCCTCGAGAACTTGCGCCTCGGCAAAGTGGCCGATACGGCATTTTGCCATAACCGGTATGCTCACGCTTTGTTTTATCTGCAAGATTATTTCCGGATCCGCCATACGGGCGACGCCGCCTTCTTTGCGGATATCGGCCGGCACTTTTTCGAGCGCCATCACGGCGGCCGCCCCGGCATCCTCGGCTATTTTGGCCTGGTCGGCGTTAGTGACATCCATGATGACCCCGCCTTTAAGCATCTCAGCCAGGCCCACTTTTATCCTGAAATCCTTATCGTTGAACATAGCTCACCACCTTTCGGGATTCAAATCCCTGTGTTAAATATACCTTTTACAGACAGAGTGTCAAGTCTTGTAAAGTCCGATTCCGACCCGTCGCAGCGCGGCATAAAAAAACCGGGCCCCGTTCTGGGACCCGGCTTAATAAGCGGCGGCAGAACTTACTTAATCAAGACCTCTCTGCGGGTCGGAACCGTAGCGATGGTATTGACCGGCGCAGGGCCGCTGAGCAGATGAATGCTCCTGCGCAGAATCGGGGGCGGGAAGAAACGGCAGTATTCGAGCTGGGCGTTGCCCTTGAAGAAAGCGACCAGCCTGGTGATATCCGAACCTCTGAAATCGCAGCTCGCATTGACATCGCCGGCTACATAAAGCCAGCCGTTGCCGCTTATGGAATCGTTATAGCATGAATCCGGAGGCACACCGCCGGTTCCTTTGAAGTAGCGCACACCGAACGTGACGTCGCCGCCGATACGGTTGCCGTCGCCGTTGATATCGCCGAGAACATAGTCGCAGGGTGGGGCGCCGGCAGTGACATAAAGCGTGCAGGCGATTACGACGTTAGGCGAGGTCGGGTCGTTCGTGGTGTAATTAAGCTCGGCTGTGTAGGTGCCGGCCGTCAAACTGGTGGCATCGAAAACGATAAGCATATAGCCGCTGGCCCAGGCCTCCGCCTCCTCCAGCGGACCCATAGCCATAGAATCCGGAGTATAGGTCAGCCAGGCTGCGGTATCATCGACTGCCACGAACAACGAATCATCGCCGAAGTTGTTTATCAACAATACGAAACTATCGGCCGTCCCCTCAGTGACCGAATCGATTATCCATCCTCCGGAATAGGGGAACACCGCCTCATAAGTCGGCGGATAGGTGACCGGATTCGGGAAAGTCATGTAGTTGACGGGGTTGATCGTGATTCCGCCTTCGGTTTGCACGACACCACCGGCATCTTTGTCGTTGATGTAAAGGATATGAATGGAATCAGCCGCAGCATACTCCGCAGCCGAAGACCAGTTGTCGCTGTCACAGGAGTCGGTTTCGCAACCCGGAGTAATCGTGAAAGTCATATTCTTTGCGGGAGCCCAGGTATTTCCGCCGTTGGTTGACCAGCAGATGTAAAGGTCACCGTTGCAGCAGGGCATGCCCGGAGCGCCGCCGCAATAATCGGGGCGAGGATTGTCGGGATCGAAAGCAAAACCGTCATTGGAATTAAACGCGGTGAATACGGCGAAAAGATTGTTGTCGTCATCGACCGCCAGCGACATCTTGCAGATCGGCAAGTTCCATGCGCCCATGTCGCAGCGCCATTCCTTGGTGGGATGCTCCCATACGGAATCGACGCCGGTCGCCTGCGACCAGTGCCACAAACCAGTGCGGTAGTAAAGCGTGGTATCCCAGGCACCACCGGTCGTATCTATTCCGAGGTATGCCGCATTCCAGAGAATGTGCAGGTTGCCGTTGAAATCGTAAATCAGGTCCAAATCCGTATAGGCGCGGCGGGTAAATGCTCCGGGATAAGGAGCATTCGGCACATTGCTGTAATTGGTAATGTTAGTCTCGGGTCCCCAAGTAACACCGCCGTCAGTGGATTCCATGTAATAGACGTCGTTGTCGAACTGAGCCGGCCCCACTGTGCCGAAGATCTCATTTCTCGGCCTATTCCAGGCGATTGCGACTTTAGAACCGGTCTGCGATGCCGCAACGACAGCGCTGATCGTGACCGAGGTATCGAAATACAAGGGCGCAGACCAAGTGGCTCCGCCGTCCGTGGAACGCCAGTAGCCTATTGTCTGGAAGGTTGTGACGTTGATGTCGTTGGCCTCGTTAGCGATGACATGAATGTTGTTGTTGGCATCGACACAACCATAAGGCCAGAGCATCTCATAGGTCACCGAATCGCCGGTAAAGTCGATGTTCTTGAAAAGAGCGGTAGTGAAAGGAAAAGTGTCGACTCCAGCGGTCGAATTGAGTGTGGCCGCGAAATGCCAGTAACCAAGCCCCACATAGCGAGAATTGGCCGAATCATACCAGTAATCGAGATTGGTGTACCCGGCGCGGCCGGTGGCGTTACTAACATTGTGGGCGGTCACCGAATCCGAGGGAGTATTGAGATTTTTACGGCCATACCATATCTGTCTGGTACCGATATCGGGATTTCCCGAAGATCGCATCCAGTTATAATGAACCCGGCCCAGAGGATCGATAGCTATACGGTTGCCGGATGAGCCGTTTGTTTGGAAATCGTAGGTGGTTATTCCCACCTGATACCCCGGGGAAGCAGTAATCAATGGATTATCGCCAGGCAGACGCAGATTGGGAATTAATCGATTGGAATTAACCGTCCTCAATTTTGTTGGATCGACCGTTGCGTTCGACTGTCCGGCAACTGCCGCCAATGTCATAACCAGCATCCCCAGCAGGGCAATCGCGAACAACTTTCTAAACATAAACCTCCTCACATTGAAACGATAAAGGTTAAAACTTCAACCCTTATTAAAGTTGATTTAGTTTGCTTTTCACCTCCCTCTTATTTCCGAGTGATTTTCGTCCCAGTTACCTACTTCATAAGCACAAGCTTCTTGATATCGCTTACAAGGTTCAAATCGGCCGATTCGAGCCTGGCGAAATAAATCCCCGAGGCCACAACGCCGCCGTTCGAGTTTCTGCCATCCCAAATTGCTTGATGGTATCCCGCGGAAAGCCGACCCAGATCGATATTGTTAACCAACCTGCCCACCACATCGTAGATTTTCAGATTAACCCGATCCGATTTCGGCAATCCAAACTTGATAGCCGTAGTTGAATTGAACGGGTTCGGGAACGTATTTATTATCGCAAAATCCCGAGGTTTAGGTTCGTCAAACTTTGATAGACTGTTAAGCAGTTCTCCGGAGGCATCCGCAACCGATAGGACGACCGCGGACGGATCAATTTCCACCGATTCTCTCATGGTGACGATTTCGTGTTCACCCGCTTCAATACTGCTCGAAACGAGGCTATAAACCACCAGTCTTAGCATGCCGCCATCAAGTCGCACTCTGTAATCCATATTCAGATTTTCCGCGATACGTATATCTTCAATAGTATTCGAGCCCGCCGGCAGTTCGACAACGAAACCTCCGACCGGAACCGGCGACTTGAGCCTGATCGCAGTCAATCCATCGGAATCGCGGCCGATTATCAGCTCCGCCGGAACGTCTTGCATCGGTGAAATCTTGGGAGTCACCGTGCCGTTTACGATGTTCAGCAGACGAACCAAATCGGCGACCGTAGCCGGCCGGCCGTCATGGTTGATATCGGAAGCCCAGTATTGCCATAAGTCAATCGGGAAATGTACCGGATCAATCAGATAGTTGGCCAACGTCACCGCATCGCCGATTTCGAACGGCTGCAGATTGTGGTTAATATCGCCGACCACCACATCGCCCGGCAGCCAGATTTTCAGGTTCCCGCAATCGAGATCGAGATAATTGGTGGTGCCGATCGTATCGATGCAACCCTCGGTTTTCCATACATATATACCCGACTGGTCGGTGATCGCATTCCAATTGTAATTGAACGGCTCGCATTCGTAGAAACAGATCGGCACGCAGAAATTGCTCTCGTAATTGTAATCGGGTCTGGCCATGACCGCCACCCAGAATAGAACGTCGCCGGGATACCACTTGCCGTCATAATAGGTGGACTCGGCGAAATCGCAGATCAAAGGCGCAGAAATTTGGTTATTAAGGTCATTGATCATTACTACTTTGAATGCCCCGGACGGCGGCAGCGGGCAACCGGCCGGATATACATTCGGATTAACGAAGAAATACTCCGCGCCGTCGATAAGATCGCTGCGGAAAACATCTACTATAGTGAATATCGAGGCATCGTAGGTGATAGTCAACTCGAATCCACCCATGCAGAAACAATCGTCCGGAACATCGATCAGCACCGGGAACGTATCCAAATAACCCGGCCACAGACCCACTGAGTCGGGTATGCTTACGCTGATCTTGCCCAGCACTTCGATCATTAAGTAAGCGGAATCGCAGCCTCCGCAGGAACCATCAGTAGCCGTGATCAGCACCTCATACTCGAAATCGTTGCCACAGGCCGAATCGGGAACATCGAAACAATACAACCCTCGCCAGTGGCCCGGCACATCCAATATCGGATTCAGCGTGCCCAGGCTGACCGTTACCGTAATATCATCGCCGTCGGGATCGATAACGTCGATCGTGTCACAGAAATCGCCGTATACACAAACAGCCGTCGTTTCGCCGAAAGGTTGCTGGATAATCGGACACGAACCGACGTGGGCCTGAGCCACCTGGACCCGGGTTATACATGTATCAGCAAGACCGCAGGCATCGACTGCAATAAACGTCAGCGTATTCAGACCGATCACCGGCGTGAAACAAGCCGTATTGCCAATCAGCGTCGCGCCGATCACCGTCGTGCTCACTATATTGTTATTCGGGTCGGACGCATTGAATCCGCTTATGCAAACCTGTTGGCCAAGACTGTCTATCAACGCCACGGTGTCATTGGGACAAGTTACCGATGGCGCGCTGTTGAGGATCACGGTCACCCGGGTGATGCAAGTGTCGGCCAAACCGCAAGAATCGGTTGCGATCAACCGCAGCGTATTCAATCCCGCCACCGGAGTGAAACAGATTGTGCCGCTTGAATAAGTGCCGCCGATAGCTGTCACCGAGGCCAAATTGCCGTCAGGATCACTCGCCGTGAACCCGCCGATACAAATTTGATTAAGAGAACAAACGGTCATGGTCGTATCGCCATGGCATACGGCGACGGGGGGATTATTTACCAATTGAATCGTCACATTTACGGCGCAGGTATCGGCCACGCCACAATCGTCGCGGGCGACATATCTGATTACATATGTGCCGGCGGCAGCAGGAGTGAAACAATAGGCGGTGCCGTTGAGTGAACCACCGTAGCCGTTCGGCAGCACGTAACTGGTATCCAGGTTATTGTCTATATCCGATGACGAGAACGGTCCCACGCATACCTGAGCCAAATTGCAGGTAAATGTTATCGTGGTGTCGCTCGGACAAGAAGCGATCGGGGCGCTGTTAAGGGTTATGGTCACCTGAGTGATGCTCGAATCCACCGCACCACACGCATCCGTCGCCTTGATCTTGATCGTGTTCACTC
>JBBIRK010000005.1:0-285229 GCA_037441845.1 Candidatus Zixiibacteriota bacterium | reverse complement strand
CTTCCCCATCCAGGTCAGCAATCCGGCGCCGATTCCGAACGGCAGAAAAATAAAAATGAACAATCCCAGCAGAATGAAATTAATCACCATCAACGGCAGCGAATCGGTAAAATACCCTATCAGAAGCATTATAATCGGCGGCATCGTCGTCAATAGCGAGCCGTAGAAATATTTCCCTAAAGGCGTCGAGTCTTTGATCATTCTCTCGCCGACCGTCAAGGTGGCGGCCGCATGCGCCAGCACCATGAAAATGAGCAGGCCGATAGGCTGGCCGAGTATCGCCAGCGGTATTCCGATTACGGAGACTAAGAGCAGAATCCAGATAATAAACATGATAAAATAGCCGGCATATCCGACGAAAAACGATTTCAGCCAATTTTCCCTAAGCGTCCCGCTGATCTTTTCCAACGGAGCCGGGAACAAAGCCACCGCCAAGGCCGATAGAAGCAACCCGAAAGCGACTATTATCAGCAAAATGCCCTGAGCGACCCGTTGAACCGATTTTTGTCTGATTCCCCCCAGAGGAAGCTTGCTCTGAATCCTCAAGCCAACGATTTTCCCGCCTTCATCAACCTTTATCCTGCCCCCGAGGGCCATGGCGTTGCCTTTTATGTGTCCGGTCGAGGTAACGTAAATATCGCCGCTGACCACCTGGACGTCGCCTAAAACGGAGCCTTTCACGGTGACGTTGCCCCCGAAAACCTGGACGTCGGATTCGACCTGCATATCCTCGTCGATCACGACGTTCTTGCCCCAGCTTACTATCCCCTCATCGCCCTTGCTTATCCGTTCTTTCCATTTCTCCGGCTGCGGCTCGTCCGAAACACTGTCAATTATAGTTATCATACCGGTATCAGAGTAAACCCGTATCGTGCCGTCTTCATCGATAATGATTTCCCGGAAAGTCGAGAGTTTCAGCGACTCGAGATTCGCCAGCGATCGTTTCAATTTCGAATCGATCAAGCTGGGAAGGGGATCGATGTCATGGATTCCGAGCGAGTCGATCCGATTTTCCAACGATTCAGTCTCCAGATCGATTTTCACGGTCTTTTTCCGATAATCTTTCTCGGGCGGGCCGGAAACCACCCAACCGTAATGAAAAAGTATCCCCAAGAATGTCAGGGCGACGATTTTTAATGCGTATTTCATGATTGTCTTTTCAACGAAGCGATTTCAGCTTCTTTTTCAGCAGTTCCCTGGCCCTGAAAATGCGGGCTTTCACCGTTCCCACCGGTACTCTGAGCGCTTTGGCGATTTCCTCGTAAGATTGGTCCTCTTGATGCCGCATGACGATGACCTGCTTGTATTTCTCGGGTAGGGAATCAATGGCGTCCTCGATCGAAATATGCTTGTGCTTATCCGCCAAATCGCGCTCGGGATTGAACGAGCTATCGGCTACTTCGATACCGACCTCCCCATCGTCAGTCTCGACCGGCCTGTCGAGCGAGAAGGCATTGATTCGCTTTTTTCGAATATGGTCGATCGAGGCGTTGGCGGCGATTTTGTAAAGCCAGGTGGAGAAACGATAGCTCGGGTTGTAGCTTTTCAAGGAGCTGAACGCTTTAATAAAAGTTTCTTGAACCAAATCCTCGGCTTCCTCGCTGCTGTGCACGATCTTGAAAACAATGTGAAAAATCGCCTGCTTATGCTCATCAAAGAGAATCTGATAGGCTTTTTGTTCGCCCTGAAGCGCCCTCTGAATCAGATTCTCGTCCTGTTCGGCTAACAGCGGCCGCTCCTTGATTTGAATTACGTCATTATCCTGCCAAAGTTGCAGCTGGATTTGTCCAGGCGATTCTTAAAATACCATCTGCGACGGTTAATTCAAATGGATTTTAATCATGAGTCTATTATCGAAAGCGGATCATAAAAACGGGGCGACTGCAAATGTAAATTATATCGAGCAAATTAGATTAGCCCATCGAATCGAGCAGAATCAGCCTGAATACCCGAGCAGCCGCGAAAGCAAATCCTGAATATCGTTAACCTTGAACGGCTTGTTCAAGAAACCGTCCGCCTGCTGAGTCAAGAGCAAATTTTGCGTTTCCCCCAATGAATAGCCGGTGATCACCACAACCGGTAAGTCGGGATGGTGCTCCTTGATCGCTTTAAGCAGATCGATTCCATCCATTTTGGGCATGCGCAGGTCGGTGAAAACCATATCGTATCGTTCCGCATCGAGCTTTTCGAGCGCCTCTTCGCCGTCTTGAGCATGTTGTCCCTTGTATTCGAATATCTCTAGGATATCGGACAACAGAACCGACATGTTCGGATTGTCATCGACTATCAATATTTTCTTGGTCGGGTTCTTGACCATAAGCGCCTCTTCCTGGAATTATTTTCGGCAGAATTTTCCGCTAATTTAATTCAACGTGATAAAGCACAACGCCCCGGTTCGCCAATATGGTCATCATGGAGCGGGTATCGTCGATAGGTTTAAAACGGAAATCTTCGCCGCTAATAGCGGAACTTTATCTCGCGGCGATAGCGCCAAAGAAGGATGAAAGTGCGGGCCGTCCAGTCGAAAATCATAGCCAACCAAACCCAGATTATCCCGCCCTTAAGGACTATGCCTGCGATAAAGGCGAAAGGCAGGCGAACCAGCCATCCCCCGATCAGTGTGGACCCCATCACGAAACGGGTGTTGCCGGCACCGCGCAAAGCGCCGGAAAGAACGATAGCCGAGGCCATAGGCGGCTGCACGAATGCGACAATGTAACAGTAGGTGATACCGAAAGCGATTACCTCCGGATCGTTGGTGAACAAGCGGACCCAAAGTCGTGGGAATAGAAGGTAGGAAATTCCCAGCCCCGTCATGAAAATAACCGCCACCATCGTCGATTGATAGCCGGCCCTGCGGGCCCTGTCGGGCCGGCGGGCGCCGATATTCTGACCGACCATGGCCGTCGCGGTTTGACCGAACGCCAACCCGGGCAACCAAGAGAGCGACTCGATATTCAGCCCGATTTGGTGGGCGGCGTAGGCGGCCACCGAAAAGCTGACCACCATCCTTGCATAGGCCATCTGCATCGACGTGGTCAGTATCCGCTCGAAAAACACCGGTGTCCCGAGATGCACGATTTTGGAGATAAAGGTCTTGCCGAGTTTTTCGAGTTGTCTGCCGAGCAGCCCGATCTTCATCCCTTTACGCACAAGCACCAGCGCCCCGCCGAGTTCGGTGATCCCGGTGGCGAAAGCCGCTCCTTTTATCCCCCATGATGGGAGCGATATTCCCAAAACCGGTATGTCGAGGCCGTAGATCAAAGGATAAGCGAACGCGATATGGAAAATATTCACCCAGATTATTACGCTCAACGGAGTCTTGCTGTCGCCGGCTCCCTGAAAGATATAACTTACTATATAGATCGCCGCCTTGGCACTGAAGAATATGGCGATTATTTTCAGATACTGCTGAGACAATTCAGCCACGGGAATATCCGCCCCCAGCATTCTGGCGGCATGATAGCTGAGGAAATAGCAAATGACGCTGAGCAGAGCGCTGACCACCAGACCCATCGTCATTCCGGTAAGGGCGGCCCGGCTGCGTTTGAGATAGTCATTTTCTCCGGTGTAATTGGCTACCATTATCATGGAACCTATCCCGATCCCCATCGGCAGCGCGATCAGAAACATGACGACGAGCTGAGACATTCCGACCGCGGCAAGTTCATTCGCCCCCAGATGTCCGACCATAACAGCATCGATTATGCCGACGCCCCGTTGCAACAGGTTGGTCCAGACGATCGGCAGCGCGAGCGCGAATATAGCCTTTCGGATTTCGCTGTTTGAGGGATCAACCGAAGATTCCATGCGTTCATAATAGATCAATGCTCGGCCGCAGTCAAGGACGGCATTGGTGCGAAAGCAAAGGTCTCACCCACAGAAAATGCGAATAGCGGTATTGACTTGCAAAATCGGTAAACGTATCATTAAACAATCGGATATCGTGGAGGTATCAGTGTTGAGACTTTTAGGCGGTGTTTCGCATCGATCGATATATGTTCTGCTCAGGCATCGCGATGTTTTCCTGAAAATGTGGAAAACCTCGATCATACCGCCTTTTCTCGATCCGTTGTTTTATCTTGTAGGCATGGGATACGGGCTTGGTGCCTTGGTGGTAAAAGTCCAGGGCATGTCCTACGTCGAGTTCATCGCGCCAGCGCTGGTGGCTTCGGTGATCATGTCGGCGCCGTTTTTCGAGAACACGTTGGGCTCGTATGTGAGGCTTTATTATCAGAAAACTTTCAACGCCATGATTTCCACTCCTGTTTCTATCGAAGATGTCGCCACCGGTGAGCTGCTCTACGGCGCATTCAGGGCGCTGATCCAGGGGACTTCCATACTTATCGTGATCGCCCTTTTCGGCCTGGTGAAATCGTGGCTGGCGGTTTTCATACCGTTCTTGTGTCTGTTCGCCGGTTTCGTTCACGGAGCGATCGCCTTGTCTTATATGACTTATATTCCATCGATCAATTACGTCGATTACTTTTTCACGATAATAATGACGCCGATGTTTCTTTTCGCCGGGACTTTTTTCCCGGTGACGCAATTACCGGCCTGGGCGCAAAAAGTGGCGTTCATGATGCCTTTATATCATGTAGTGAACGTTACCAGGGCTCTCTGCAGCGGAACTCATCTCGATGGAATCTGGATTCACTTGTTATGGCTGTTTGTATGTGGCTCGATTTTTTTCGTTTTCAGTTTACACCGGATGAACCGCCGATTGAGGAAATGAGTTTAATCTAACCGAAAATAATCGGTTTTCGGCGGAGGTCGCATGATCAGTCCATTATCGAATGGAAAGCAGTATGAAAAGAGAAATGGGTGACGTTAAAGATTGCCGATACGAAATATTTTCAGTATTCGTCGATTATAAAAATACCGGCGGGTGTTCAGCCGAGCCGTATGATTGAGGTATAGATGGATAAATTATTGATTTCGGTTTCCGGAATAAGGGGAATAGTGGGCCAAAGCCTGACTCCCGAAGTGGTCATGCATTATGCGAGAGGTTTCGGTCGTTTTATCGAAGGCGGAGCAGTGGTTATCGGGCGCGATACGCGTTATCATGGTCCCATGCTGGCGGCGGCGGCGGCGGCCGGCCTGATGTCGGCCGGCTGTGACGTCCTCGATATCGGGGTTGTGACCACGCCGACAGCGGAATTCGCAGTTAAACGAACCGGTTCGGCCGGAGGCGTTGTGATTACGGCCAGCCACAATCCGATAGAATACAACGCACTCAAGCTCATAGGGTCGCGGGGGATGTTTCTGACCGAAAGCGAAAGCAAAAAATACCTTCGCGTGGTCGAGCGGAAGGCCAAAGCGAGGTCCAGGTACGGGCGTTCGAATCAGGAGGACGGCTGGGATATTAAACATGTCGAATCCATCCTCGATCTCGATATCGTAGCGAAACAGAAAATCAAAAAGGCTCGGTTTAAGGTGGTTGCCGATTGCGTAAACGGCACGGCATCATTCGTGGCTGCCGAGCTGTTCGGATCGCTGGACTGCCGCCTAAAATTGATCAATGCCGTTCCTGACGGTCGATTTCCGCGTCCGCCGGAGCCCACAGCTGAGAATCTTGATGAACTTTGCCATGAGGTCAAGAGGCTCGGGGCCGATATCGGTTTCGCGTTCGACCCCGACAGCGATCGTTTGGCGATTGTCGACGAAACAGGCAAGCCTCTTGGCGAAGAGTACACGCTGGCGCTCGGTTTGCGATATATTTTATCCAAGAAGAAAGGACCGGTGGCGGTGAATCTGTCATCATCGATGATGAATGATTGGGTTGCCCGGGAGGCCGGCGTTAAGATCTATCGCACCAAAGTCGGAGAAGTGAATGTTTCCGAAAAACTGATTCAAGCCGGCGGTGTGGCGGGGGGTGAGGGAAACGGCGGGCTTATTTATCCCGGAATCCATTATGGCCGCGATGCGTTACAGGCGGCGGCGATAATTTTAAGCTATATGGCCGCCCGCAAGCTACCGATATCAAAAATTGCCGGCGAACTTCCGAGGACGTTCATGGTTAAAAAAAAGATCGCGGTCCCCAAGAAAGGAATAAATCCCCAACAGATCAGGAAGAATTTTAAGGCAGGCAAAATAGATTTGAGAGATGGAATTAAACTGGTATTCGATGATTATTGGTTTCAGGTCCGCCTTTCCAATACGGAACCGGTCGCAAGAATCATGGCCGAGAGTTATGATCCCGAAAAGGCGGAGGAACTGGCCGATGCCGTCGAGAAAATGTTAACCTGAAAAGCGAGGCGTGTCATGTGTGGCATAGTAGGATATATCGGCGATAAAAAGGTAGTGCCAATCTTGGTCGAAGGGCTGAGACGGCTCGAATATCGTGGTTATGATTCGGCGGGGCTGGCTTTTATCGAAAACTCGAACATGATTTTCCAGAAGACGGCCGGCAAGATTCAAGCCCTCGCGGAACTCATACGCGACAAAGAGTACAATTCAACGCTGGGAGTCGGCCATACCCGTTGGGCGACTCACGGCGAACCCACCGATATAAACGCCCACCCGCATATAGATTGCACCGGCAAAATCGCGGTCGTTCACAACGGTATAATCGAGAATTATTCCACCCTAAAAAAATTCCTCATCAAAAAGGGGCATAGGTTCATCACCGAAACCGATACGGAGATCTTGGCTCATTTGATTGAGGACCAATTCGAAGGCGATCTTATGGAGGCGGTGCGAGCGGCGCTGACCCAGGTCGAGGGGACTTACGGGATCGGAGTAATCTGTCTGGACACTCCCGATAGAATCGTGGCCGCCCGCAACGGTTCCCCGCTGGTGATCGGCAGGGGGCAGGGGGAAAACTTTTTGGCCTCCGACGTGGCGGCGATTCTGCGCCATACCAATCAAGTCGTTTATCTGGGCGAGCAGGAGATCGCCGAGATTAAATCCTCGGGCTTCCGTATATCCAAGCTGGATAAAACCCATGTGAGCCCGCGGGTGCAGGAAGTATCATGGTCTCTGGATATGATTGAAAAGGGCGGTTACCCTCATTTCATGTTGAAAGAAATAATGGAGCAACCGACCACGTTGAGGAACGCGATCCGAGGGCGGCTCGATTTCGAAAACGGTATCTCGCGGCTGAACGGTTTGAATCTCCAGTATAAGGAGCTGCATCAGATAGACCGGATTATTATCAGCGCCTGCGGAACTTCTTGGCATGCGGCTTTGATAGGTGAATATCTTATCGAAGAATATGCCCGGATACCGGTAGAGGTGGAATATGCCTCCGAGTTTCGATATCGCAATCCGATACTCAATCCGGGCACCATAGTTTTCGTTATTTCTCAATCGGGAGAAACCGCCGATACGTTGGCCGCTTTGCGCGAAACCAAGCGCCGCGGCGCCACCTGCCTGGGGATCTGCAATGTCGTCGGCTCCACGATCGCCCGCGAAACCGACGGCGGCGTATATATTCACGCCGGCCCGGAAATAGGAGTCGCCTCCACGAAAGCGTTCACCTCCCAGATTATGGTTCTCTCCTTGATAACGATTTTGCTGGCCCGAATGCGCAATATGTCGTTCGAGAAGGGTGAGGAGTTGATTAAGGCTCTTCAGGCCACTCCCGATCTGGTTAGCCGGGTGCTCGAATCAAGCGATAATGTGCGGAAAATAGCTGAAAAGTACGCCGGCATAAACAATTTTCTTTACCTCGGACGCGGCGTGAATTTCCCGGTCGCGCTTGAGGGCGCCCTCAAATTGAAAGAAATCTCTTATATCCATGCCGAGGGATATCCCGCCGCCGAGATGAAACACGGACCGATCGCCTTGATAGATGAAAATATGCCCGTCGTGGTGATCGCCCCGCGCGATTCCGTTTATGACAAGATACTTTCGAATATCCAGGAGATAAAGGCGCGCAAGGGGAACGTGATCGCTATCGCCACGGAGGGGGACGATCATATCCGGACTCTTGTCGATGATATCATATATATACCGGCCGCGAACGATTTCGTGCTGCCGCTGATCGCCATAATTCCTCTTCAACTTCTTGCCTATCATATGGCGGTCCTTCGCGGCTGTGACGTCGATCAACCGCGCAATCTTGCCAAAAGCGTCACTGTGGAATAGCCGCACCTGCGATCAAAAAGATTATTCGCCAGTTTCTTTGGGCGAATTAAATCGTTGACATTACCGCACAAGGCTCTTATACTGAACATAAACAAAGCAGAGCGGTATCCTTAGTGGATAAAGGGAAGGCGGTGAGAGGCCGCCACAGCCCCGCTACTGTAAACGGCTAATACCGAAGCCTTGGTCACTATCGAATGGATGGGAAGGCCGGGCTGAATTCGATGCCGTAAGTCAGGAGACCTGCCGCTTTGCGACAGTCGTTACGTGACCTTCGAGGGAAGGGTTGGCTGCGTGAATCGAACGCTTCTTTTCCTCCGGATGTCCCGGAGGTTTATTTTTTATACGCTTTCAGTTCTGATAGTTTGCAATCTCCCGACACCGCTTTATGGACAAGAGGAAGTCAGCTTACAGGGCAGAGTATTCGACTCCGCAGGGCCGATTGCGGGCGCTCTTGTTTTCTTGGATACCGAAATCGATCCGGAAATCACCGATCATAACGGCTGCTATAGATTCAAAAATCTCGAAACCGGTTCATACAAAATCAGATGCGAATTCAAAGGCCGAATCGTTCGAGTGGCGGTGCCGGTCAGAGTTAACGGCGTCTCGCCTGCCGAATGCGATATCTTTTTCTCCGATGATGCGATTCAACTCGAGCCGATTACGGTCGCCGCTGAAATCGACAGCGCTCAGGGATTATTGAGTGAAAAGCGGACTTATCATGTCGATTCCGGTATTAGGGATATCCCCCACCTCATCAGGGAAATTCCGGAATTGCAGTTGATCGTTTCGGGAAACGAGACATATGTCGGGGTGGTCGGCTCGCGTCCTGAGGCTCTCGAGGTGCAGCTCGACGGCAGGAGATTGAATTCGAGCCTGACCGGCAAGGCCGACCTGAGCCAGTTGCCGTTATCGGCCATAAAGAAAATAGTCTTTTATCGCGACGGGACGGGCGGCGGTTCCGGACTTTCCGGAACCATCGATTTCATCACCAAATCGGAAAAACCGGCCGTCAATCTGCGTATCGATCATGCCCGCGCCGAATTCGGATTCGAAAACTATCGTTTGACCGCAGGCGCAGGAAACAGCCGATTCGGCAATTTCAATATCAACGCCGAATCCCAGTTCAGGAAAAATGACTTTCCCTATACCGATTATTTCGGCGACCTGAAAACCAGGGAAAACGCGCAATCGTTTCTGGAGCGCTTATCCATCTCGGGAGGCCGCTATCTGCTGGGCGGCAAACTTTCCTTTTCCGGGCTGTTTTACGACAACAAAGGCGGCGTGCCGGGACAAACGGTTCAGCCGAGCCCATCGGCCTCGCAACGTAAAAAAACGATTTCGATCGGCGCCGATTATGGCAGATTCGTCGAAAAGAAGATCAGAATGGAATTGGGCGTTTCGCACACCAGAAAAAACCTTCATTATCTTGACCCCGATTCTTGGATTAAATTCGATACCTATTACAAAGAGGAAGAAATCCAGTTCGATTTGCTCGCCGAGGTAGTGCCCTCGCCTGAAATCGAAATTAAAGGCGCCCTGTATTATCGTAAAGAGTCACTTGCAGGCCGGGACAAACTCAGAACGGCGAATTCCTTGGGGAACCATAGCCGGTCTGTCGGTGGCGGCGATATCGATCTTGATTTTGGTCGCCGATTCAAGTGGCTTGTTTTCCGATTGAGTCTCGGCGCCGGGGTGAATAGAGTAGGCCTCGACAATCACACTTCAGGGCTGGCCGCTCTGGCGATTTCACATCGCGATTTTCCGCATCTGGGTATCAGAATTTATCGTTCGCGATCCTTTCGCCTGCCCGGTTTGGCGGATCTGCATTGGAAAGAGGATGTATTTTCGTTGCCGAATCCCGATTTGAAGCCCGAAAAATCGGCCTCTCGAGGGGTGGAATTGATCACCGGCTTGACTTTGCAAGGAGAGTGGCGGTTGACTATGGAATATCGGGACTCGCGATTCACCGATATGATATATTGGCGAAGATCGCAGGGGGTGAAATATAAGCCGGTCAATATCAATTCGTCTGACTACCATGGCTTGATTCTGACCGCCGGATATAAGACACCGGGCGACATTTTGGCTATCGATTTTTCGCGCGTTCGATCGATAACACGAAATCGCGAGTGGAATCAACCTTATTTCGGAAAAGAAATCGTTTATCAGCCTCGCTGGGTTAACAAGCTCGATGCCGTGGTGCATCATCGCGGCGCATATCTGCATTACGGAATCCGATCCTCAGACCGAAGATTTTATCTCGAGGAAAACACGAAAGCGCTGGCGCCGTATTTGATAGCTGATTTGGAGGCTGGTTTGGAAATGCGGTGGAAATACGCGACGGTCGAGGTGAGATTTTGGATAGATAATTTCACCGATGAAACATATGAACTCGTGGAGTTTCAACCAATGCCGCCCCGGACCATTGGCGCGGGAGTCGGCGTCGAATTTTAGGAGGAACACCAGATGAAAATGCTAAAGATTTTTGCCTCATTGCTCTTTCTATCAGCCGGGCTTATGGCGGATAACTGGTTGTACATTGTCAATGGCACTTCGGAAACGCTTTCGCGGATCAATCTTTCCACCATGGAGGTGCAGAATCACGTTCTGGTCACCGGACCGGTGCCCAATCAGGTGGCGGTATACGCCGGTATGCTTTATGTGATAAACTCGGGTTCGGCGAGCTTGCAGGTAATCGAACCGGAAACGCCGCGCACGATCGCGGAAATCGCCCTGCCCTTGAATTCGAATCCTTATCATTGCGATTTCTGGAACGGGCATGCTTTCATAAGTGGATTTATTAGCAATAGCGTATATAGGGTAAATCTGTCGACACGCCAGGTGATCGATACATTCGCGGTCGGACTGTCACCGGCGGGAGTCCTTTGTCACGACGGGCGTTTGTATGTCGCCATAACCGCGTTCAATCCCGATGATTTCAGCTATGGTCAGGGGAGAGTTGACGAGATCGATCTGACGACAGGCGCGTTCATCGGTTCCATAAATGTGGGAAAAAATCCGCAGTATATGGCTATCGGCGGTGATGGTATCCTTAGCGTGATTTGCACCGGAAATTACGATGATATTCAAGGCATGATTTATTTTATCGACCCGTCGTCGCATAGCGTCATCGATTCTTTGGCGACCGGTGGTTATCCGGCCCAGGTCGTGATAAATCGTTTCGGCATCGGATTTATCGGTGCGGGCGGGTGGACGGGTCCGGGATATGTGTTCTGTTATAATGCATTAAACCGCACTCTTATAAGAGGGCAATCGAACCCGATTCAGGTTTCGACCGGAGCTATGGGAATCGCTCTCGATTCGGTCGGATTCGTATATTCGAGCGGTCAAGTCGCCAGTTCGGTTACGAAATTCGATTATTATGGAAACGTTCAAGGCAATTTTGGAGTGGGCGCAGGACCGGTTTCGCTTGCCGCGTATGATTCACGCACCGATATCAGCGAAACATCGGCCGGTGGTCACGATGCAATCCGGCTTGGACGACCCTATCCGAATCCGTCCAACGGCGGCTTGATGATACCGATCATAGGCTATGATGAAACCGCTGATCGTATGTTGGTCGATATTTTCGATATCGGCGGACGGTTATTGGCGACTTTAAGCGATATCGGTAGTGGCGGCGCTTTCTACTGGGACGGCCGGGATCGTGCAGGCGAAATGTTGCCGTCGGGGCTGTATTTGGCTCGGCCGCGTGGAGGCGGAAATGCGCTAAAATTCACGATATTGAGATAGCGGCGGATAGACAACGAGATCGGATATTTAATTCTTGCTATTGAATGGAAAAGGAATATATTTATGCTTTTGGAGGAAAAATGAAGGATAAAATACATCCCAAATATTACGAAACGCGCATCACCTGCGCCTGCGGCAACGTGATAGAAACCAGATCGACCGTCAAGAGCATCTCGGTTGAAATCTGCTCGAATTGCCATCCGTTTTTCACCGGCAAACAGAAACTGGTGGATACGGCCGGGCGCGTCGATAGGTTCAAGCGCAAATACGGCCAGGAAAAATAATATCCTGTAAATTTCCAATGCAGAGGCCACCGCGTTCGGCGTGTTTCGGATGGATTCAGGCCATGTTTTTCAAGTATCTCCTTTCGCCGCTTCTGTTTGTCGATAAAAACGTGGGCGGCCAGGCGGTTATCGAGGGCGTGATGATGCGGTCGCCGGATCGCGTTTCCACCTCCGTACGGCACACCACCGGCGAGATTATCACCCGCAGCGAACAGTTCAGATCCTTGACCCAAAAGAAACGATTGCTGGGCCGACCTATCATCAGGGGTGTCATATCCTTTTTCGAAATGTTGATCCTCGGTATAAAGACGCTGAATTATTCCGCCGAGATCGCGGCCGCTCCCGAAGATTCGCGGAATGCTATCGGCGGACCGGTCTCGGCGAAAATAGGCGTTGCTTTGGGGCTGGCCTTGATTATCGCTTTAGGCTTCGGCATAGCACTTTTTTTCTTCCTGCCGTTGTTCTTGACTCAACTTCTGGGTTTCGATCGACAGGCGTTTTTATTCAATCTGACGGCCGGACTTTTCAGGGTGGCTTTTTTTCTTGCGTATATAGCGATAATTTCCACTTTCAAAGATATAAAAAGGATTTTCGAATATCACGGAGCCGAACATAAGGCGATCCACGCTTTCGAAAACGATCTTCCGCTGACGGTCGAAAACGCAGCGCGATTTGCCACCCTGCATCCTCGCTGCGGCACAAGCTTCATCCTGATAGTCGCGTTTCTTGCAGTTTTCATGTTTTCGCTTTCAGATTCGCTTTTCGCGGTGTTTGTAGGTAGGCAGCCCGGGTTATTACAGCGATTCGGAATCCATTTGTTACTTCTGCCGCTTATAGCCGGATTTTCCTATGAGTTGCTGAAGCTTTCGGGAAAAACACGTGACAGGAGAATAACCCGAATGCTTATAGCCCCGGGATTGTGGCTCCAGAAAATAACCACTCGTGAACCCGATGCCTCGCAGCTTCAAGTGGCGATAGCAGCTCTCAAGTCGTCTGTCGAATAATCCATAATGCAATGTGAGATCAGGTGAAGCCAAGTGGAATTGACCGTTCTTGATTTATTGAAGCCGGTTCGGGAAAGATTAGAAAAGCTGGATCGACTGCTGGCCGATCCGGAGGTCTTGTCCGATCAAGCCCGATATCGCGACGTCGCTCGAGAAAGATCGCGAACTCAGGAACTGGTGGTTTTGGGTGACGAATACGAAAAAATTTTACGCTTGATAGCCGATGACAAGAGCGTTCTGGCGGAGAATCCAGATGGCGAGGTTGCGGAAATAGCCAGGCAGGAGCTCGAGGAGCTCATGCCGCAGAAAGAAAAACTCGAGCGACGGCTCCAGGCCAAGCTGTTGCCTCCCGATCCCGAAGATTCGAAGAACGCCATCGTCGAGATCAGAGCCGGCACCGGCGGAGAAGAAGCGGCTCTGTTCGTGGCCGATCTTTTCCGAATGTACTCGCGTTACGCCGAATCGAAAGGATGGCGGATCGACGTGATGAACTCCAATCCGACCGGGCTGGGTGGTTTCAAAGAGATTATTTTCTCTCTCGAAGGTGACGGTGTTTACGGCGATTTGAAATACGAATCGGGGGTTCACCGGGTGCAGCGGGTGCCGGCGACCGAGGCCTCGGGCAGAGTGCATACATCGGCGGCATCGGTGGCGGTGTTGCCGGAGGCCGAGGAAATCGAACTGAAAATCGATCCCAACGAGTTGCGAATTGACGTGTTTCGGTCTTCGGGACCGGGCGGGCAATCGGTGAACACCACCGATTCCGCGGTCAGAATAACTCACATACCCACCGGAACCGTAGTCAGCTGCCAGGATGAAAAATCTCAATTGAAAAACAAGGTAAAGGCCATGATGGTGCTTAGAGCCCGCTTGCTCGATCGCCTGCGTTCGGAACAGGCTGAAAAAGTCAGCAAAACCAGGCGCACCATGATAGGCTCCGGCGACCGCTCGGAAAAAATCAGAACCTACAATTTTCCCCAGAATCGGGTTACCGATCATCGAATCGGCTTGACGATATACGCTCTCGAAGGTGTGATGGATGGAGACTTGGAAGAGTTGATTGAATCGGCTAAGAGGTTCGAACTTGAAAAGCGAATGAGATCGGTCGAATCGGGAAAGGAAAGACCCGGTGAGCTCGGCTAAGTCATTCCGATTAAAATTCGCCGTTTCTTTGATTTTGACTCTGGCGTTGCTCGGCGTGTCCAGAAAAATTTCCACCAGATCGCCTTTGAATCTCTCTACTGAGTTCGAGGGGTTTATTGCCAGGCATACAACTGTCACCGAGTCGCGGGTCGGCGAAACGAGACAGGTCGTGGTTTCATTCGAGGGCGACATATCGCCGGTGCGAAGTGGTTTTATATATTATAATTTTTCTGGTGAGAATCCGAGAAGAACCGAGATGCGTTTCATTGATTCGAAAACTTTATCCGGAAACCTTCCCGAAGGCAAACGGGGGCAGAAGCTGTATTATCGAATAGAGCTGTTGGGTGAGGGTAGGTTTTTGACATCTTTTCCGCCTATAGGCCAGCCCGGCTACCTCGTGAAATTCAAAGGACGCACGATGCCGATCGTCTTGATAACTCATATCGCATTCATGTTTGCCTCGGTGTTGTTTGCGTTCCTCTCATTTTTCTCCGGCTATGATCTGGTCAAGGGAGTCGGCCGACCGAAAACGGCGTTTTATATGGTATCGTTGGTTTTTCTTTGCGCTCTGGTGGGAGGCATATTGATAGGTCCGGTGGTCACCTACCAGACATTCGGTGAGGGATGGGGAGGTTGGCCGATCGGAAAGGATATTACCGACACAAAAACGGAAGTATTCATGTTATTCTGGTTGGTGGCGGTGATAGTCGGTCTCGGTTATCTGCGCGGGGACCGGGCGGTCGTCGGGAACACCGCATACGGTTATTACATATTGTTCTGTTTTTTGATAACGATGGTTGCCTTTTTAATACCACATTCGTTATAAAGGAAGCTCATGGCCGATATCGAAAAAATGTCTCGAATCGCTTTGCGGAAGGCGGACTCGCTCGGGGCCGAATATGCCGATTTTCGCTACGAGGAATCGTATTTTGAACGGCTCGATTTTGCCGATGGAACGGCGGAGAAATTAGAACAATCGACCGATCGCGGTTTCGGGATAAGAGTAATCGCAGACGGCGCCTGGGGTTTTTTTTCCTCTTCCTTGGTCAATCCGCGGGAAGTTTCAAGGGCGGCAGAGCTGGCCGTGGCGATCGCCAAAGCCTCGGCGCGGATCAATAAGTTGGTAATCCGGCTTGCGCCGAAAACTATAGCCCGCGATTCCTTCCGCACACCATTGAAAATCGATCCTTTCACGATGACGATTGCGCAAAAGCTGGATTACTTGCGCCAGCTCGACGATCTGGTGGTAAAAGCAGACGGATCCATCTCCCGGGAAGCGTTTCTGGATTTCAAGAAGACGACGAAACTATATTACGATTCAGAAGGGTCGGAGATATGGCAGGAGCTGGTTCAAAGCGGGGCGGGTATGACAGTTACCGCGGCCGGGCAGGGCAGAGCACGTGCCTCGCGAAGTTACCCCTCGAATGAAGGACTTTTTTGCAGCGGTGGGTGGGAGTTGATAGAAAGTGAGCCGTTCGCCGACAACATCCCACGCTTATGCGAAGAGGCGCGTGCCCTTCTTGCCGCGCCGGAATGTCCATCGAAGATTTGCGATATAGTGCTCGATGGTTCACATCTCGGCCTGGTCATACACGAGTCGATCGGCCACGCTTTGGAGCTCGATCGGGTATTCGGCAGCGAACGCAATTTCTCGGGAGCGAGTTTCGCCACTCCAGACAAAATAGGAAAACTTAAATACGGTTCAGAACATATAAACGTCATTTGCGATTCGGCGGCGGTTACCGGGCTGGGCAGTTTCGGCTACGATGATGAGGGTGTGAAGGCGGCTTCGATCCCGCTTATAGTTAATGGTATCTTAACTGGATATCTATCATCGAGGGAAACCGCCGATAAAGCGACAGTGCCGCTATCCGCATCGATGGTGGCCGAGGGGTGGGGAAATATCCCGTTGATTCGTATGACCAATACGAACCTGATGCCGGGACGATATACATTGGATGAATTGATCGGAGGGGTGGATGACGGCATCTATATGGAAACCTCATCGTCCTGGTCTATCGACGATATGCGGCAAAATTTCCAGTTCGGTTGTCAGCTGGGGCGCCTTATAGAGGGCGGCAAGCTGACCACATACGTGAAAAATCCCACCTATACATCCAGCACGATCGATTTTTGGAATTCCTGCGATGGATTGGGTGATGCGTCGCTTTGGCGCATTTGGGGAACACCGAATTGCGGCAAAGGACAGCCCGGACAAAACGCCCGAACCGGACAGGGGGCGTCGCCGGGAAGGTTCAGGAGAATCAAGGTTGGTAGATAATGTCGAAGGTTATCGATATATTGCATAAGGCGATAAGTAAGTCCCTCGCCGAACAAACCGAATTGGTGCGCGAAGCCGAGGAATTCTTTTTGACTCGTTTCGCCGAAAACGTCATTCATCAAAATGTGGGCAGAAGCGACAGCACGATTTGGTGCAGAGTCATAAACGGCAAAAAGATGGGGATCGCCAGGACCAACGAGCTGGAATACGATTCGATCGTCAAGACTATCCGCAGGGCGCACGAAATTTCGCTGGTGAGCCAGGATGACGCTCAGCTGGCAGGGTTTCGGAAATCTCCCAAAGGGCCTCCGTCAAAAGGTTACTATGAGAATACGGCATCGTATCCGCCGGCGGAAAGAGCCGATGCGGTCGGCAAGATAGTGGCGATTGCCGAAAAAAATGGTTTATCCGCCGGAGGAATGTTCCAGACGTCGGTGACGAATCTCGCTGTGGTCAATTCTCTAGGAACGATTCAAGAAGATCGAGTGGCAGAGGCGAGACTGTCGATGACGTTGACCGGTGCTGAAGGTCGGGCTGGATTCGCCCAGGCTTTTTCCCGAGATGTGGGACGAATCGCTGTTGAAGAGCTGGCGGTGGCTGCTTGTCATAAAGCCGATATGGTTTCCGAACCCATGGCGCTCGAACCCGGTAAATATACGGTGCTCCTCGATCCTGAAGCGGTTGCGGATTTTCTGTTGTTTCTCGGTTTCCTCGGGTTTTCCGGAAAAGGGATGGTTTCCAAACGCAGTTTCATGGTGGATAAAATCGGCTCAAAGATCATGTCGGAACTGGTAAGCATCTATGAAGATCCGGAAGATGTCGAAATGGCCTACATGCCGTTCGATTACGAGGGCGTTCCTCGCCGGAAGGTTGCCTTGGTGGAAAACGGAATCGCCAAGGGCGTTGTTTACGATAACTATTACGCGTCGGCCATGGGCGCCGAATCCACGGGAAACGCGCTTCAGCCGGGAAATAGTTTCGGACCGTATCCCAAAGCTATGTCAATGTCGCCCGGAAATCTCCCGCTCGCCGATTTGATTTCGAAAGCGGACCGAGCGATATGGATCACGCATTTCTGGTATTTGAATTATGTGAATCCGATGCAGACGACCGTAACCGGCACCACCCGCGACGGCACATTTCTTATCGAAAACGGCAAGGTCACCCGTCGCCTGAAAGATATGCGGATTCTGCAATCGATGCTGGAAGCGTTCAATAACGTCGAGGCGATTTCGCTCGAAAGACGGGTGGTTCCTAAATACGGCGCCCTGATGAGAGTCCCGGCTGTGTTGATAAAAGATTTCAATTGCACGGCGGTCGTATGATTCGATTTATCGTTATAGCAGTCACCGCTCTTATAATCCACATAGCGTCTGCGGGTGCCGAAACAAGCGCATTCGGCCGTGGATTGATCGCCAGGGCCGGAGGCTCCTACGTCCCGGTAGGCTCGATCAAGATGATATCGTATTACGATCCGATCGATTTTTACGATAGCATTTTTCTCAGGTCGTCCGTCGAGTTCGCCGTTTCCGATTTTTTTTCGGCCGGTCCGGCTGTTGAATATTCAAAGCGCAGAATCAGTCCTGATGCGACCTTCTCCGCCGATGTTTCGCTGGTTAATGTTTTGGTCGATTTGAGACTTAGGCACCGGTTGACGGATACGGGTGGCTCGTTTCTTGTCGCTGGCGCCGGTTCAGGAATCGGATTTTTAAGGGAGGACGGTTTCGGCTCGGCCAGAGGAACCTGTATTTACTTCATGGGCGGTTTCGATTTCGATATCGGCAGCGGATTCGGACTCGATATGCTGGCCAGATTTTCCAGCGAGCGGCTTGATGTCGAAAATATAAGAGAGTATCGGTTCGATGGGCTTTCTTTTTATGCGGGGGCGAATTACAGGATAGGAATCATATGAGACGGAGAGATTTTATTATCTCAGTCACTACAGTCGGCCTCGGGCTGTCCGCCGGATTGAGCTGGGCGGGCGATGATCGGAAGAAGCCGACGGGATTATCATACGCGGAAGACTCGGTATCGTCAAACTGGAATTGGCCGAGAAGCGGCTGCCGCGACTCGCTCGTGTCCTTGTATGATAAGGGTCCAGGCGACCGATATGGGTTGAATCTGATTCGTTAATGCCCTCGAAAAGTCATGCCGATTTACTGCGAGCGGGCATAGTCCGCCTAAGACAAGCAGGTGTTGTCGATGCGGAGTTTTCGGCAAGGTCACTTCTCGCTTTTATTCTCAATAAAGATTCTGTATCACTACAACTCGCTATAAACGAAACCGCCGATACCGGACTTGAAACAACCTATGCCGATTTAATAGAGAAAAGGGCTTCCCGCATACCGCTTCAGTATTTGATCGGTTCGGTGGAGTTTTATGATATTAAGCTGGCGATCGACAATAGGGCGCTCATCCCCAGACCGGAGACCGAGCTTCTCGTGGACACGGCGGTGCGGATAATAGGTAATAAATCGGGACGAGTGCTCGATATGGGTACGGGAAGCGGCTGTATCGCCATTGCCGTCGCCCGCAACGCTCCGGGTGTCAAGGTCGTTGCTATAGATATATCCAGCGATGCCCTGGCACTTGCCGAAAATAACGCAAAAACCAATGGCGTGGGAGATAGAATCGAATTCATTCAGGCCGATTGCCTGGATATCCATTCTTGGGCCGCCGGCGAAAATTATACGATGGTGATTTCTAATCCGCCTTACGTAACCGAATCCGAATATGACAGTGTCGAACCGGAGATCAAGTTGCATGAGCCGCGCGCAGCGCTAATCGTGCCGGATAATGATCCGTTGATTTATTATAAAGCCATTATCGACGGTTGTTCGATCATGTCGCCGCCGGCGCGAAACATCTTGTTCGAGATTGCGGCCAATCGCGCTGATATCTTGAAGTCAACCGTATGGGGCAAATATCCGCATTACAAAATCGAAACAATCCGCGATTTCAGCGGGGCGGATAGAATTTTAAGTATCCGAATCGACGATTAGGATAGCCTCCAACTTTCGATAGGCGCGATTTTACTTCGGGCGTGATGAGTGCGGAATCTTTTGTCTTCTCGTAATATAAGCACAAAAATAATTATCTCCGAACGTCGTAATTTTCTTAACTGATCGAAAATAAAATCAGTTCGGCCAAAAATAAATTGACAAAAATATCATCGAAGCCTAAAATCGAAATAAATATGGGCATCAACCTAAAAAGATATAATACCAAATTCGCCAGACAACTTATCGAACACCGGGCGGCCATGAACGAAAATCGACTGGCCACCATGAAGCTGCTCGATGGTTTGCGAAAACATCTTGCCGAACGTCTTGAAATCGATCAGGAGAATGAAAGCGGTAATCCGCTGATCGCCGAACTCGATAGAATCATGTTGGCTATCGATCAACAGGAAGACGCAGCCGCGGCGGCGCTCGATAACATAATCAACGATCATGGAATTTTGAGGCGCAGGCTCGAAACCGCGTTATTGCATGCATCGTATTACGAATCACTTTATGAACTGCAACGTTTGATCGAATCCTCCGCCGATTTCGATAAAATCGTCGGGCGCCTTATTTCCATCGTAAGTAAAATGCTGAACGCCCAGTTCGGGATGATCGAGTTTTATGATTCGAACGGACAGCCGGTTTATACAAAACAACTGGACACGAACGGCAACGGCGGCAATCTGGAAAAAATAAAAGGAAAGTTGATGCAGACGGTGGAGGACGGCGGCAAGCCGTTGGTTTTGAACAACCTGATTATTCGGGGAAACGGCAATAACGGGAAACCCGGTTCGCTGATCTGCATCCCTCTAAAATTCGGCTCGGGAACGAAGGGGATTCTGTTATTCGGAGCCTATCGGAAATATCTCGGTTTCGATAAAATTGAATTGCTCGAGTATATCAGCCGGCGATTCGCTCACGCCGCCGAAAATCTGCTTATAAACAAACAGTCTTCGGAGCAGAGCCGCAAAGCGATCGATGAATTGAGGCGGAAATACGATTTTTCTTTCATCATCGGCGAATCGTCCGAATTAAGACGGGTGTTGTCCACCGTGGCTTTGATCGCCGATACTGATTCGACGGTGCTAATAGAAGGGGAGTCGGGCACCGGCAAGGAAATTATCGCACAGGCGATACACTACAACAGCCGCCGCCGAAACGGCCAATTCATCGCCATCAACTGCTCGGCGATCCCGGAGACCCTGCTCGAATCGGAGCTGTTCGGCTATGAAAAAGGGGCGTTTACCGGAGCCACCAGCCGCAAACCCGGAAAATTCGAATTGGCGGACGGCGGCACGATTTTGCTCGACGAAATCGGCGAATTGTCGATGACCCTGCAGGTGAAATTGCTTCGTTTTCTGCAATCGCACGAATTCGAACCCCTCGGTTCCAACAAATTGCTCAAGTCGGACGTGCGGATAATAACCGCCACGAAGCGCGACTTGATGAGGATGGTCCACGAGGGCCGATTCCGAGACGATCTTTTTTATCGGATAAACGTGATCAATATCAGGATGCCGCTTTTGCGCGAGCGCACCGGTGATATTCCCCTGCTGGTCAAGCATTTCATAGAGAAATACAAAGAAAAGAATAATCGCGGAATAATCGGGATCACGGATGAAGCTTTGGCCAGTCTCGAAGAATACGATTTTCCCGGAAACGTCCGCGAATTGGAAAACATAATCGAGCGGGCGGTGGTGATGTGTCAGGGGACGATGCTGGGGATAGAGGATTTGCCTGAAAGGATTCGAGAGCAGGCGGGTCTTGCCGATGGGATCATTCCGCGGAGCCAGAATCAACTCAGGCTGATAAAGAAAAAAATTATCGATGAATCTTTCGGGCCGATTGAAAAATCGTTCGTGCAGCGAGCACTCAAACGGAGTCGGGGAAATATCTCCGAGGCGGCCAGATTGGCTCAGATGCACCGCCGTCAATTTCAGCGGATTTTGAATCGACATAGAATTACCGACCAAACATAGACCTATTGAAAGGGTAACTGCGACATGAGTGTCGCAGCATACTTCGGCCATCTTGCTGGGTAAAAGTTAAGACCTTGAAATATCATGCGACAGAAATGTCGCTTTTTTGTATCTTATTGAATCACAATCAATTTTGCGGCGGCCTCTCAACGCATTGATATTCAATGCCTTAATGTGAATCGACCTAATTGACCGAAATTGGCATGAATGTTGCTCTATGTGCAAGTGATGACTTTTATCGGCTACAATAAAGAGTTTTTCTTTTCGCTCGATGCACTTCGCTCGACTTGTCTTGTCTTTTCTTTCGGCTCGATAATCAACAATTTTTCTTTTATCAACCCGCTAACTTGATAGACCTTTTATGGTCTGGTTCGAAAGGAGGTGACTATGCCAGCTAAGAAGAAAGCCAAGAAGACAGCGAAGAAACCGGCCAAGAAATCTAAGAAGTAATTTCTTGCTGAAAAGTATTCGATAAAATATAGGTCAAATCAATTTTGACCGGGATGGTTATAAGCCGGCATTGCCGGCTTATTTATTTTCGTATGGCTATGGCGAAATCTCGGCAAATTTCGAGCTTTTCCAAGTGCAACGGCCTTGATCGCGTCACCGATTGCATTCGCCTTCAACCTTCGATACGGCGGCTCTTTTATACTTGAAATCCTGACGATAATGAATATTATATGATGGTGCGAAAAATATTCCTGGCTTATCACCTTCCGGTTGTTCTGTATTCCGGGCTGATTTTTTGGGGATCGAGTATTCCCTCGCTGCCAACCAATTTGCCTTTCACGATTAAAGATAAGCTGCTTCATTTTTTAGAATACTTGATTCTCGGGATATTGTTGATTAGGTCAGGGCTTGTTTTGAATAGGGAAAAGAATGCAGTGGTTATTTTGGGGGTCGTTTTTCTCGTGGGAATAATATATGCGGCCACCGATGAGCTTCATCAGGGGTTTGTTCCCGGCCGTGATATGAATTTCTGGGATTGGCTGGCCGATTCGATTGGCGTTGCCGCAGGAAGCGGAATAGGCTATATTATCAGCGACAAACTGCGAAAACGATGATATGAATCGATTCGATTCCCCGAAATCATTCCGGTTTATCGATCAGAGTACCACGTTGAATCGTTTTCTGCCCCATGGTGATTCGGATAAACGCAATTATATTCGTCGACTAAAATGCCTGTCTTGCGAAAACTTGATCCGTTCGGTTAACTGAAAGGCGGAATTTCTTATGTTTAGAACGTCTTATCGAACTCATACCTGCGGGGAACTCCGAGCTGTCGACGTCGATAAAAATGTGGTCATTTCCGGTTGGGTGGCCGGTTGGCGCAATTTGGGCGGGGTCGTATTTATCGATTTGCGGGATCGTTGGGGAACGACGCAGGCGACATTCAATCCCGATTGGTGTTCCGCCGAAACGATTGAATGTGCTCAGAAGTTGCGCTATGAATATGTGGCTCAAATAAAAGGCACGGTCCACCTTCGCCCCCAAAACGCCCGAAATCTCAAAATGCCGACCGGGGAAATCGAGGTTCGGGCCACCGAAATAAAGATTCTCAATCGGTCGGAGACCCCGCCGTTTCTGGTTGAAGACAATCCGGATGCCTCCGAAGAACTAAGGCTCGAATACCGTTATCTTGATCTGCGTCGCTCGATTTTGAAAGATAAAATCGAATTCAGGCATAGAGTCGCCCTCGAAGTCAGAAAATATCTCGACAGCCTCGGTTTCGTGGAGATCGAAACGCCGCTCTTGATACGATCGACACCGGAAGGTGCGCGGGATTTCGTGGTCCCCTCGCGCGAGCACCGTGGTTGCTTCTATGCTTTGCCTCAATCGCCTCAGCTTTTCAAACAGATATTGATGATTTCGGGTTTCGACAGGTATTTTCAGATCGCCCGTTGTTTGCGCGATGAAGATTTACGCGCCGATCGTCAGCCGGAGCACACACAAATAGATATGGAAATGGCGTTAGTCACCGCCGATGACGTATTTGATGTGGTGGAAGGGATGGTTTGCCGCCTATTCAGTCATTTGTTGAAAGTGGAACTCGAACGGCCGTTTCCTCGTTTGACATTCGATCAAGCCGTTTCCCGATTCGGCTCGGATAAGCCGGACATGCGATTTGGGATGGAGATAATCGACTTGTCGGAAATTTCCGCCTCTTGTGGGTTCGGCGTGTTCGAGCAGGTGATCGCAAGCGGCGGAATAGTAGCCGGAATCTGTCTTGCCGGGGGTGCGGCTTATTCGAGGAAGAATATCGATGAGCTTACCGAAATCGCCAAAAAGAACGGCGCCAAAGGCCTTTCATCCGTGGCTTTCGCAGAAAGCGGTATCAAATCGCCACTGTCCAAAGCGGTTTCGCTAAACTTTTTTGAAAAACTGCAAGCAGTGTTGGGGGCCGGTACCGGCGACTTGGCGTTGATCGTGGCGGACCGCAGAGCGACCGCCCTCAAGTGCCTTGGACAATTGAGGCTCGAGCTGGCCAGGCGGCATAAGCTTCAAAGCGGCAGCGCGTGGAAATTCCTGTGGGTACATAAATTCCCATTGTTCGAATATAATCCCGATCTGAAGCGCTTTGATGCCATGCACAATATCGTGACATCTCCTTGTCCTGAGGATATAGATAAGTTGCAACAAGGATTTGAGTCTTCGCTGCCCCTTTCCGATGACAATCATCCCTGGGCGCAGATAAGGGCTAACCAATATGATCTTGTTTGCAACGGAGTCGAATTGGCCTCGGGTGGAATCCGGATTCATGATGCCGATATGCAAATGCAGATACTGCAGATTCTCGGGATGTCGGCTGAAAGGGCGGAACGGATGTTCGGATTCTTGCTTAAAGCGCTTCGTTATGGGGCTCCTCCGCATGGTGGTATCGCCCCCGGGCTCGATCGGTTGGTGGCATTGATGACCGGAAGCGAATCGATCCGCGATGTGATAGCTTTTCCCAAGACCACCGGCGGAAGATCATTGATGGATGGTTCGCCCGCCCCGATTGACGAGGAGCAATTGCGCGAACTCGGGCTGAAAATCGTCGAATAAATCTCTCTTTATCATGAATGATAGCTGGAGCGTTTGTCTTGGGCGAGAAAAAAATTCAAATTACCAACCTGGATCAGCGGATTCTGTTCGGTAATCAAGGGGCGAATCTCCTCTTGATAGAGGAAGCGTTCCCGGTAAAAATTACGGCCCGCGGAGAATGGATTCAGCTCGAGGGTGATTCGGAAAGCATCAATTCCGCGGCAAAGGTGATCGATGATATCTGCGACCACCTTCGATCGACCGGCGAACTGAGCGAAAGATATATTCTGTATTCGATCGCTATGGTAAAGGAAAACGGTTTCGGACCGAACAGCGAAATAATCGATGTCGTACCAGTGGTGATGTCGATTGCCACCAGGCAGGCGATAAAGCCGAGAACGGTGGGACAGAAAGTTTATGTCGAATCGATCGAAAACAATGATCTGACTTTCGCGATCGGACCTGCCGGGACGGGAAAAACTTACCTGGCCGTGGCCAAAGCCGTAATGGCTTTCAAACAGAAATATGTCAATCGTATCATCCTGACGAGGCCCGCGGTGGAAGCCGGGGAGTCGCTCGGATTTTTGCCGGGCGATCTCAGGGCGAAGGTCGATCCGTATTTGCGGCCTCTATATGATGCCTTGCACGATATGCTCGAAGCCGAGAAGATAAAGCGATTGATGGAACTCGGAATAATCGAGATCGCGCCGCTGGCGTTCATGAGAGGACGCACTCTCAACAGTGCTTTCGCCATACTCGATGAGGCTCAGAACACTACGCACAGTCAGATGAAAATGTTTCTGACCCGCCTGGGACAAGGCTCCAAAGCGGTCGTCACCGGGGATATAACCCAGATCGATCTCGAGGATCGCAATAAATCGGGGTTGCTTAAAATAAGAAAAATCGTCGGTGGAATCAAAGGTATCGCTTTCGTTGAATTGACCGAAAAAGACGTCGTCAGACATCGATTGGTTCAGGCTATAATAAAGGCCTACGAGAAATACGAAGCTCGCGGGAAAGGCGGTAAAAATCCATAGACTGTCAAATCTCGGGCGCGAATTGCATGGCACCGGCCAGGAGCTGTCAGGCAAACAGAACGGCCAGGGCGGACTAATCTATCGGATAGCGCTGGGTGCAGTGCTGATTCTCGGGATAACGTTCCTGTATCCGCTCGAGAAAATCTATCTTCCACTCGATACCCCGGCCATCTCGACGATAGCCTCCGAAGATATAGTGGCGCCTTTCGATTTTCCCGTTTACAAGAGCGACGAAGAGCTGGAACGCGATCGTTTCGTCGTAATCGCCAATCTCAAGCCGGTCGTGAGGTTCGACAGCTCCGTTTATCGCGGCGCGGCCGTGAATCTTGCGGAGTTTTTCGCAGTCATCGATTCGGTCTCGGAATTACCGGGCGGCGCGGCACCGAAGATTGCTGCTATAAAGCAACGAATAACGACCATTCCCGATTCCGTCGTCAATATGATGTTAAATCCGCGAACGGCGCGCGCTATCGAAAAAGCATCGACTATAATCGCCGAACGTGTGTTCGCCGAGGGGATAATGGCCGACCCCTCGAGGCTGCCGATGCCCGGATCGGGATTAGTGGTAATAAAAAACGGTGATGAAAGCCGCACCGTGATCAGAGAAAAAATACTGGATACAATTTCCGCCAAAGGTTACTGTTTCGCCATAGCCGACAGCTTATCGTCATCGCGCGATAGGTTGATATGGAAGACCGCCGCAACCATAGTGGCCAAGCGTATCGTCCCCAATCTGGAGTTCGATACGGCTGCCACCGAACAACTTCGCAAGGCCGAACTTGATGCCATACCCCGCACCAAAGGAATGGTTTTCAAAGGAGAAAAAATAATCGGGGCGGGCGAGAAAATCAGCGAAGTACAATACGGCAAACTCGTTTCACTTTCGAAATTCAGGCGGCAACAGGGAATAAGGGGAGGTTTGCTCGAATATATTTTGCCTCCGCTCGGCAGATTGTTTTTCGTGGCATTTCCGATTCTTTTTTTCGCCATTTACCTGTTCTATTTCAGGAAAGAAATCTACTATTCCTATGGCAATTTGCTGCTGTTTGCGATCATTATCGGCGGTTCCGTCTTGATTTTGGAGCTCGTGATTTCCCAGGCGGTTCTTTCTAAATATCTTGCCCCGCTTACGATAGCCGCAATTTTAGCCACCATACTTTTCGATGAACAGGTCGGACTGACTTTGAATATTTCTCTTGCGATGCTGGTCGGGGTATTGGCCGGTTTTAATTTCGATCTGGTCCTGGTTACGGTGGTCTGCGGCACAATCGCCTGCTTTCTGGTGCGCAAAGTCCGCCATCGCCACGACTTTTATCGGCCGATATTGTATCTGTGTCTGAGCTACGCCGGTTCCGTTTATCTTATCGAATCGTTAAGCCTTACCCAGCCTCCGCTACTGCTGAATCATGTACTGTTCGGGGTGTTGAACGGGTTCCTCACGCCTATCCTGACTATTGGGTTGCTTCCCCTTTTTGAAACCGGTTTCGGCATAACAACGGACATCACGCTGCTTGAGCTTTCGGATTTGAATCGTCCGCTTCTGAAAAGGCTGGCGATAGATGCGCCCGGCACCTACCACCATTCAATCATGATCGGTACACTTGCCGAGGATGCCGCCGAATCGATCGGCGCCAACTCGCTTCTGGCAAGGGTAGGGTCGTATTATCATGATATCGGCAAAATGCTGAAGCCGGAGTATTTCGTGGAAAATCAAATGGAGGCCGAAAACAAACATGAAAAACTGGCCCCGACAATGTCGGCATTGATTCTCGAGGCCCACGTAAAAGAGGGTGTGGAGCTGGCCCGGCGCCACGGTCTGCCGGAAAAAATCATCGAGTTTATAACCGGTCATCACGGCACCGGAATGATGACCTATTTTTACGAAAAAGCGCGTAAAGAATTCGGCGACGGCGTCGACCCCCGCGATTTCCGGTATCCGGGACCGAATCCGAGATCGAAGGAAGTGGCGATCGTGATGCTTGCCGATGCCGTCGAGGCCGCCTCGCGCACGCTTGATGATCCGAAACCGGCGCGCATCAGAGGACTTGTCCATCGGCTTTTCATGGAAAGACTCGACTCCGGTCTCCTCGAGAATTCCAACCTCACTTTGAGGGAAATAAAGAAAATCGAGGACAGTTTCGTCAGGGTATTGACCGCCTTTTTCCATCGGCGCATAAAATATCCCGAGAAGAAAGAAGAATTATCTTAAAAATCACAGTCCAAAAAACCAATCGCAGATTGAAAATCGATTATGCCTCGATGAAAAAACTGCTGGCACGAGTATGCCGGCATTTTCATGTCGATGGCTCGCTGACGATAATTATCACCGATATACGCTTAATCAAGAGACTGAATCTTCAATTCAAGGGCAGGAATCGTTCCACCGATGTTCTGGCATTCGATCTTGCGGAACGACGCTCGGATAATTATCTTGATGGGGAAATCTATGTTTGTCTGCCACAGGTGAGATCGCAAGCCGCCGCGGAACGGGTCCGCTTCGAAGAGGAATTCGAACGGGTGTGCCTCCACGGTCTTTTACACTTGCTCGGCTACGATGACAAGAGCAGACAGGATAGAAAATTGATGTGGCAGGTTCAGGAATCGCTTTTGAAAGGATCGATGTATGGAATTAAGCTCAAGCGGAGAGCCTCCCGGAGGAAAAAGCAAAAAGAAAAAACGTAAGTCACGATTAGCCGGTCTGTTCGACGTCTTCACCGGGGAATCCCGTTCGGAGGATTCGGCGGACAACAAGCGCACGAGTGATATCGATATCCTGCCGGATCGGCTTGCCGACGAATTCGTAATAAGCAGCGAGCTGAAAGACATGCTGCGCGGAGTACTGGAAATTTCGCGGACCACGGCCAAGGAGATCATGGTTCCACGAGTGGACATAGTCGGCGTCGAATCCGGAGTAAGTGTTCATGATGTCAGCGAGCTTGTCAAAAAATGCGGGCATTCCCGTTTGCCTCTTTACGAAGAGTCACTCGATTCGATTATCGGCATAATATATGTAAAGGATATTTTTATCAGCGGGCTGCCGGCGGATACGTTAATCGGCAAACAGCATGCCCGACCGCCTTTCTTGATTCCCGAGAACAAGCTGTTAAGTGATTTGCTCAGGGAAATGCGCACCAACAAAATGCATTTGGCGATAGTCGTCGATGAGTACGGCGGTACGGCCGGTCTGGTTACTCTCGAGGATATTCTCGAGGAGATCGTCGGCGAAATACAGGACGAATACGATCGCGAAGGGCCGCCTATCCGAAAAATCGACGAGCGGCAATACTCGGTCGGAGGCGGACTTCCTGTGAGCGAATTGAACGACTATTTTTCGCTGGATCTGCCCGTGGAAAGATTCCAAACTGTTGGCGGAGTTATTTACGATATCGTAGGCGGTCTGCCGGCACAAGGAACCAAAGTCACTTACGGGGGCGTGAATTTTATCGCCGACAGGATAGACGGACAGCGGATCAGAAGGGTTATCGTCGAGTTGCCGGCAGCCGATTCAGGAAACGCTGCCGGCAGTTGATCATTCTAGAAGTCGCCCACATCGTCGCATAGCGGCATTGCGCGATTGCGGAAATCAATTGCCTTTCGAGGACGGCTCAAGAAGCCGCCCTTTTGGCAATAATTCTATTTCTTATTATGTTGAACACCGATAGAACTATAATCCCCACCAAGGTGATCAGACAGATATCGAACGAGGCTTCGTAGGTCTTATTCTCGAAACGGCAGATTACGGTATGTTTGCCTTTTTTGAGAGGGATCGCCCGGAAATTCACGTCAGCTTTTAACGTGGTCAATATTTTTCCGTTTTCATAGACTTTCCACGGTGGGTAATAATTTTCGCTCAAGAAAAGCAAGCCGTCTTCCAGCATATCCACGTCGATTTTGAAACTCGAGTTTTCGTTGTCATAAACTCTGGCGGCGACCGGTGCCCCGAGCGAAGTATCGGCCGCGGGTTTATTCAATCCGGGCGGCGGTTCCGTCAGCAGCAACCGGGTGCCATAGGCAAAAGAAGTGTCCGTCAATATCCCTATCGCCGCGTTCTCATCGGGCTGGATTTCCCAATCGTAAACGGGGAACGCTCGCGGCAAGGCGGTCAGGTTTCGATATATTTTGATTTCACCGAATCTTGCCTCTTCTTTGAATCGTTGTTGGGGCAGCTGCTGTCGGCTTACGAAATACCTGATATTGAAAAGGTCCTGAACCGGCTGGAATACCAATCCATAAGTAGAGCCCCGGTTTCCGGCGAGTATTTCGAAACTTGCAAGATGATTTCCGTGCATTTGACTGAACGAAAGTTCCTCGATATGGTGATAGGCCAGATAGTAATCCGGTAGAGTTTGCGGTAGAACCATCACCCTGAATGGGCCTTCCAATTGCTGGCGAGCCTTGAAAAAATCGACGATCGGTGTGCGGCCGAGATGCTGTTTCGGATTGATGGTCATTATATAACGCGAATCGAAACTCCACATATATATGGCAGTCATCGCCGCCAACACCAAAACGAGCATATCCGATCTGATTTTCTTTTCCAGGTTATATCGCAACAGTCCGAAAAGCACCCAAACGAAAGCCAGACTGATCACCGCTCCGATCGTGATATTGTCCAGCGCTTGACGCAGGGTGTCGAGTTTGCGAGGCTCCGGTGAATATCCGGTTAAAGAAAACCAAATTTCGAAAAAACCCATCTGGAAAATTATCATAAACAAGGCAATCGCGCTGTAAGCAATACAAGCATAGGCAAATACCGTCCAGGCTTTCTTCAATTCTTTGTCGCCTTTTTGCAGGCCGAGAAAGGCATCGAGCCCCATCGATCCGAGGGTTACCAGCGAAAAGCCGAACACGAATGTCGCCAGGCTCGGGGCGCGGAAACTGCTGATACCCGGTATCATATAAAAAAGCTTGAAAAACGGGGTGTTCGCGCCGAGCGTGAAAAGGCCGGCGATAATCGCGGCGATAAGAAAAAACCATTTATCAGGTTTTTTCCATAAAAGGATTCCGAAAATGCTCAGGAACAAAGCCACGATACTCACATGCTCGGAATTCAGCTTAAAGGGGTTGCGGCCCCAGTAAGTTTGTTTTTGCCCGGAAATGTCATCGCCGCAAAACTCCGGAAAGAAATTGGCCGCGGCTTCTTCCCAGTGCATCGACCACGATGTCGAATACTCATATCCTTTGCCCGATTCACTGCGTATCGTGCGCATGGAATACTGTTTCAGGTATTGATACGGTGCCAAAAATTGCACCAGCGAAAGCAAGATTCCCAATACCGCCGACAACCCGAAAAAAGCGAGAGGCCGCAGCGGAAATTTATTTTCTTTTCGCCAACGTCCGACCAAGTCGAAAACCACGAATAAGGCGAGCGCCCAAAACAGGAAGTAGGCAAGCTGCATATGCGGTGTGGTCATCACCAAAAACATGACGATCGAAAGAAAAAGGTAATAAATTAGTTTTCCGGAATTGGCCGCCTTCAGATATATAAAAAACAACAGCGGGGTCAACGCGATCACGAAAAATTTACCGTTGTGGCCGGCGAAAACCAGAGAGATGAAAAACGGCGCCACCATGTAGATCAATCCCCCTAGGAAAGCCACTTTTCCGCGGATACCGATCTCTTTCAGGAACAACAGCATGAACGCGCCCGCCGCGAACGCATGCAGGGCGAACAAGAACCCCCACCCGTAATTGACGCCTAATAGCAGATAAATCAAGAAGCTCGGAATGTAAAAAATATCGCCATGGATACTCTCGATAAACGGCATGCCGGCGTGAATGAACGGATCCCAGACCGGCCAGCTTCCATGCGAGCGGAAAAAATCCACCAGATACTGCCTGAAAAACAGGTTCCCGGCCATCAGATCCGTTCCATAGACGAGCTTGCCGAAACCGAATATCGCCTCATGGAACAAAGCGATCGAAACGATCAGATAGACCCCCAAGTAATACGTCAACGGCTTTCCCGGGAAATTTTCGAACAGGTCCTGATTAGGAATCGTTTTTTTGCTGACCACTGCCATTTCTGCTCCTTACCGGTATCGACGCCGGCCGGTGTTTTCGATGTTTATCATAAATCGAGTTTATCCGATCCGACGCTCGTTTCATTGGAAATCGCCGCCTTTCCGAGCGGAATAACTAAAGCGGAAACGAAATTTATCGCCTCGACCAGAGTAAACCAGATCCTTTGCACGATTGCGATTATCAGCGCTACCTCTTGCGGCATGAATTTCCCCAGCATCACCACCAACATCGCCTCCCGCACGCCGATTCCGCCCGGGGCGAAAATGACCAGGTACCCGATGATCCAGCACAGGGGAAGGATCGCCGCGAATTGAAGCGGATGTATCGGGCCGAGTTCAGTGATTGCTGCTATCAATACATAAAAAGCCACGCTGTGGAAAATCCAGACGATTACGTACATGCTGCAGATTTTTAAGGCCGCAAAGTAAGAAAAGTCTATTTCTATCGGTTTCTTTTTCAAGAGTCTTAAAATCGCGTTTGCCACTCGATTCAAAATTTTCGGATGAATGATAATAAAGTCGAGCGCCAGCACCGCCAGCATGATCGGCAGATAATTGGAGTATTCGTCCGAAAAAACGAAGTAAAGCAACCCGACCGTCAGGGCGGCGGTTTTGCTTGCGACCTCGTTTATTATGGTCGCCACCGCTGCGCGTTTCGGACTTATCCCATATTCGCCCGAGTAATAGACGAAGCCTATAATGCTCCAGAGCCGCCCCGGAATATATCTGCCGATATTGGTCAAATTGAACAGACGATAAACCTTGAAATATGAAAGCGGTTTCTCGGATATCATGTTCAACAGCCGGGCATAGGTAAAAACCGAACCGGCGATCGCCAACCACAGCAGGGCCATCGAGGCCGCAAATAACCAGAAATTGAATTTCCAGTCATAATCACCGAGGCTGTCCCAGTTTTTATTCAGATAATAACCGAGAAAGAAAACCCCTGCGAGGCCGAAAGCTGTCTTGATGAATCTGCGCCAGGTCATAAATTCCAAACGATCGGGGAAGCGAAGCCGCCCTTTCTTCAGCCGACCGATCGATCCGTTATTATATGGATAAGCGGCGGCAATGGCAAAACCTTTACGCTTGGATCTTTATAAGTCGCTTTTGCCGTTTAGTAAACCTTTAATAACGTTTGATCATATTCAGTTTTCACCAATTGGAATTCACGGCCGAACCGCTCGAGATATCCATCATACTCGAATTTCGATAAAAAGCCCGCGTGCAACACCACGTATTTTATTTTTCTGGCTTTGAAGTATTCGCTGCTGATAGGTTTACTCATCAGCCTCGTATAATAATCGAGGTCGAATCTGGCCAAAAATCCGCCGCTTATCGGCCTGTGATGGACAGTCTGATAATACATATGGCGCTCGCAGGCCTGCATGGTGGTGAAAGGGATATTTAGAATCGAAAAATCGCCGCTCTCGCTTTTCAATGTCCTATAAAATTCCGGTATCGGAATTTTGGTCAGCTCGAACGGAACCGAGCAAAAATCAAAAAATAAAAGCAGAGACAGCGATATCGGTATCAAACGAGTTGCGACGGCCGCTTTTGTTTTCACGGATTGGATGATCATCTCGCTTGCCGCGCCGACCAGCACTCCCATGGCCAAATAAGTGAGAAATATGAATCGCCCCGGGCTGCGGATTGCATCCAGCGGCGGAATGAAATCGAAAAGATAGCCCGGCAGCTTGATGAAATCGATCGGTTTGCCGAGCCACGATGGATGATCGCCGAGCGATAAAATCAACCCCGTAAGCGCAAGATACGCAAAATATCCCTTGTGCCTGATTTTTGATTTTGCAATCGCGCATAGCGCAAGCGGCAAGGCGATAAAACCGAGAAAGGCGGCGGATTCCCAGGCGTTGCCCGCCATTTTCGCGTTCAAGCCGGCGACTATCCCCTTCAATAAATGAAAACTGTGCGGGAGAATAAAAGCGGCCAGATCGGCGGCGAATTCCGGCGACTCGGTCCAAAGCCTGAAATTGCCCGATTTTGCTTGCGTAAGAGCAGACAGGGCAAGAGGAGCAGCCAGCGCGCCGCCGATCAGCATTATCGGCGCGATTTTGCTCAGCTGCCTACGGATTGAAAACCTCTTTTCCGGCTGTTTGATAAAAATCAGACCCGCGAGCATCAATATGCCGAAGAGAAACATATAGAAATCCAGGAAATAATTAGCACCGAATAATATTCCGGCGATAAATATATCACTTTTTTTATTCGACTCTGCCGCTTTGAGTGCGAATAACAACAAGAACGGCAAAAGATAAGTCGAACTGATATTGAGGTGATGCCCGGCGTGCGCCAAATGAAATGAGTTGAATGATATTACCTGGCCGCCCAAAAACGATGCCGCCGAACCGAAACCTGAATATCGACAGAGCGAATATCCGCCATAAGCCGTTAAGACGAATGTCAACAATATGAGCAGATTATAAGTCGGCTCAAGGCCGATAAGAATCTGCAACGGCGCCGCCGGAATGCAGTTGAGTGCGGAGAATGTATGAAAGTACAAATCGGCGCCTTCGGGATAAAAAAGATAAGTCGTATGAAAAGGCCACGAATTCAGTTCGAATACGGCGAATTTGAACCACCAAAGGTTCCACGCGAAAAGCTGATTGTCCTCGGGTGGGCCGAGCATCGCCGAAAAATCGGTTATGAGCGGATAGGTGTTTATCAGCGCAAGAATTATATAGAGAATAAAAACAATCAGGTGCCGCTTCGACAAGGACGATTTCCCCGTTTCAGCCATGACGCCGAAGAATCGCCTTAACCTCTTCAACTAAACGCTCACGCGTAACCTGGATCTGCGCCGGTTGTTCTTTACGCCATTTGTCGCGTTCGCTGATCTCCGCCGAAAGGCTGGCGCCCAATTTTAGGTCTTTGAGAGTGATTTGACCTTTGGCGAATTCATCCTCGCCGGCGATCACCGCTACCCCTATCTTTTTTTGATCGGCATATTTTAGCTGGGCCCGGATCCCTTTCGATCCGAGATAAAGATCGGTGTCGATTCCGGCTTTTCTCAATTCCCCGGCCATGGCGATATAGTCGGCCAATTTAGTTTTATCCATGACCGTTACCAGAGCCTGAGCGGCTCCACTGTTTTTATTAACCGCTCTTCCGGCATAGGCGACAAGCAGCCGGTCGATCCCGATCGACGCCCCGGTCGCTGGAATTTTCTGACCGGTGAATCTTTCGATCAACGAATCGTAGCGTCCCCCTCCGGCGACACTGCCGAACTGGATCGTGCGGCCGGATTCGTCCGTGACAGGAAAAGTTAACGTCGCCTCGAAAACCGGTCCGGTGTAGTAGGCCAGCCCGCGCACTATTTGGCTGTCGAATCTGATTACGGAGTCGTCGTAACCGGCCGCGGTGAATGTGTAGTCCATGGTTTCCAGTTCAGCCAATCCCTCGCCGCCCTCTTTCGTTTGAATCAATTTCGCCGCCTCCGTTAAAAATGAACGGCGCGTCGAACAATCGAGCCGCAAAAATTCGAGAATGTGCTCGAGTTGATTTCGCTTGAGGAAACATCCAGGAGTAAAATCACCGGTTTCGTCCAGCCTGCCTTCCTGAAGCAGATCGGTTACGCCGTCTATTCCCACTCGATCAAGCTTGTCGATGCAGCGGAAAATATCGTCGATATAGTTAGTTTTTATCCGCTCTTGATTTGCCGAGGATCCCATCTGATTGTTTCGGCGCGATTGTAAATACCGCGTCAGTTGATCCTCGTCCATGTCGGACAGCGCTTTCTCCACTATCGAGTTCAGGACCTTTCGATTGCTTATTCTGATCAAAAAATCGCTATCCGAAAATCCCAGTGCCCGGAGTGAATCGGCCAGAGCCATACAGATTTCGGCATCACCGGCCGAGGTATCGCAACCTACGATATCTATATCGAACTGATAGAACTCGCGGTATCTTCCAGGACCGGGTTTTTCCAAACGCCAGACCGGGCCCACCTGGCAGCGTTTGAACGGCAAGGGCAGATCCTTGTTCATTGCCACATAACGCGAAAGCGGAGCGGTCAAATCATAGCGCAAGGCCAGCCACTGCTCTTCGATTTTGAAACCGAAAACTCCGGCTTCGGGCTGATCGCTGTCAGGCAGAAATTTGCCGAGGGCATCCAGATATTCTAACGCCGGTGTTTCGAGCGGCATATAACCGTAATTCGAATATATTTTCTGAATCGTATCAATCATATGGCGGCGCAGCACCAAATCGGATGAAAGTATATCTCGGAATCCGCGGGGCAGTCGAGGCTCGATACGGTCTTCGGTTTTCATAATTGGTCCTATCTATCCTGCCTTCCAGTTATTTTGTTCCAAAAATCGGACGTGCAAAACTCATTTGATTTGTATAATGCTTTGCAATCGGTGTTTCAAGCGGAATTTTGGAGTCCGCTGACGGTATATAATAACTTTCGCCGGCCTTATAACTATTCGTGCGCGGCATTCTGCCATCAGACAATACAGGCGGATGGAGTCGAACCATCGACCTTCTGATCCACAGTCAGACGCTCTAACCAACTGAGCTACGCCTGCATTTACGTTAAAGTATAATCGGCCGGTTTTTCAGAGTCAATACCAATCGTCCTCCTCGGCGAATCGTCATTTTAATTTCGCTTGTATTGCCCGGATACCCTGAATATATTTTCTGAGGCTGATATCCCCGAAATCGGCTTTCGTACGGAGGACTAGTCCTAACTGGCAAGGCAGCGGACTTGAAATCCGCCGACCGCAAGGTCTTGGGGGTTCGAATCCCTCGTCCTCCGCTGACTCTTTCTGATTCCTGTTTCAAGTCGTTCGACTATTGGAACTTTCCCATATTTTCGGCACCGATTCATGCCGATAAATCCGCAAACGGCGGCGATAAGTTTTTACCTTGCCGCTAATTGCCGCCGGAAAGGTGTCGATAATCTTAGGGGCATAATTATTGCACAGAAAGTCTCATGAAATGAAAAAGTTACATTTCGAGAAATACGGTTTTTCCATGATCGAAGTTCTGGTCGGGATGTTGCTGATTTCGTTCGGCCTGTTGGCGCTTTTGCCGATGATGGCGGTTTCGATGCGGGGCAACGACGTCGCCCGTGATTTCACCGAGGCCTCCATGTTGATTCGAGACAAGATGGAAGAATTGAAAAACACAAGCAATCCGATCTCCGGCTCCGACACTCTGGGCCTGGTGACCCGCACCTGGACGGTGGTCGATTCGGGACCGAACCTGCGGCGGTTGGAGGTACTGGTTAGTTGGCCCGACCGGGACGGCTTGGTGCGATCGAACAGCATGATAACTTATATGATGATCGAGTGATAAAATGAAAGCCATAATCGCCAAGTGCAAAAGCGACAGCGGATTCACGCTGATAGAGCTGGTTCTGGCGGCCGTGATTTCAATTGTGGTGATCGGTGCCGCTTTCAACGTATATATTGTCCAGCATAAACAATTGTTGATCCAAGAGCAGATTTCCGATATGCAGCAGGCGTTGCGGGGAAGCATGGACGAATTGACGACCAAGATAAGGCTCGCCGGCTATAATCTGCCGCAGACTCTGATTCCGCTGGTGGCCCGCAATACCAATCCCGATTCGATCCTGATACTTTACGATACTGCTATCCTCGATAACGTCACTCTCAACCACGCAATGCCGCAACCCTCGGCGGAATTACGCTGCGACGGCGATCTTTCGGGAATCACCGACAACGATTGGCTTTACATTTATGACCCGGTAAGCCAAACCGGTGAATTTTTTCTCTGCACTCAAGTCCAATATGCCGCGGGGCATATCCAGCATAATACTATGCCTTTGTCGCGAAGCTATGGAGTCGGCGCGCAGGTGGTGAAAATCAATATGCTCAAGTATTTTATAGACTCCACCACCGACACGCTGCATCCCAAACTGATGGTTTCGGTCATGAACGAGGCCCCTCAGGTATTTGCCGAGGATATCACTGACTTGCAATTCCAATATGTTCTGTCATCAGGTGCTATTGTGGACGTCCCCCCATTGGCGTCGATGGTCAGGGAAGTAATAATCAGTATAACGGCACGATCGGCTCGGAGGGATACCGAATTCGCTGCCGACTATCGCCATAGAAATCTAACCACCCGAGTGAAAGTCAGGAATCTCGGCCTTGATTGATCGCCAAAACGGTATCTACATTGTGTCATAAATAAATCCGCCCTTGAACGACGGTAAACGCGGAAATATCGCTTTGTCGTTATGGAATTCCTTGCTCATCAATGTATTAGCGTTATCGAGTATCGGGGAATTCCCATAATTATGGATCTTTTCGAATAATAATAAACATAGATCCGCCGCCGGCGATCGAAATTCCTTATCAGCATAATCATAAGTCACTATAGATTATCGACTTATGCAAATCCACCGGGCTGTGTTGTCAAGGTATGTTGTTTGCTCATATCGGTTCTGGACAATTAATAAAGGAGACGACGATGCTGGCTAAATTAAATAAACAAGATGGAGCGATTCTAATCGTCTGCTTGGCGGTCTTGCTGATGCTTTCGCTTATCGGCATCGCCTCGATAAGCACGTCCAACGTCGATATGCAAATCGCCGACAACAGCATCCGCACCGCCGGAGCGTTTTACGCGGCTGAATCGGGGCTGGAGCGGGCGGCGGCGGCAATTACCACGAGTTATCAGACCGCTGGTGTCCCTCCAAATCCATTACCGTCCGATACGGTCACGGAAAGCAAATACGCCTATGGTTATTTCACTGTCGAAAACGGCGCGGCCTCGGTGAGGCAGCTCGACGCGGGCGCTTACAAAGGACTTTACGGTCTGGTAAAATCATTCACGATCAACTCACTCGGCCTGGATACCACCAGCAACGCTGGTGTGGATCTAAGAATGCAGATCGAAGACGCCTTGATTCCGATTTTTCAGTTCGCCGTCTTTTACGAATACGACCTGGAAATCGCCCCTGGCCCTTCGATGACGCTCGGCGGCCGCGTCCATACCAATCACGATGCCTATCTTCAATGCGACAACTCGCTTTATATAAATTCATATTTGACGGCGGCGGGAAGTATTTTCCACGGACGGAAGGCGGGTTCGGGATTATCGACTTCAAACAAAGACGTTTATATCATGGATGCCGGCGGGGCTTACCGGTCGATGAAAAATCCCGATGGCACTATGTTGGATTCGAAAAAAGCCAATTGGGTGAACGAATCGCTGGCGCGCTGGGGCGGGCGTGTTGAAGACGGTAATCATGGAATCACTCCGCTCTATATGCCTGTCGTGGCCGATGGCCCGCCGACCGATCTGATCGATCGCGGCGCCGGCAACAACGACAGCTATGAACATAAAGCCGGCTTGAAATTCGTCGACGACCGTGCCTATTATCGCCAACTTTCCGGTGAATGGTTGGACGTCACGGCAGCCTTGATCTCCGGCGGAGTGATTACCAACGGCTATTTCCGGGATGGTCGCGAAGGTCAAGATGTTTATTCGCTCGACATCGATATCTCTAAGCTCAATGCCTCGTCGTATTTCCCAGCCAACGGAATAATTTACGCCTCGCTACCGGAAAATGCGAGTACAGTATCGGCGGTGAGATTGAAAAACGGGCAGCAGCTTGCCGGCGCATTGACTTTCGCCACCAGCAATCCCCTATACACGGTGGGAAATTTCAACACGGTCAGCAAAAAACCTGCTTCGTTGATTACAGATGCGCTGACCGTCCTCTCGGGCAACTGGGACGACAGCAAGAGCTGGGGATCGAAATACAATCGGCCGGCCACCCAAACGCAGGTCAACGCCTGCTACATGACCGGCAACACCGAAACGGGCCAGGCCGGCCATGCTTATAACGGTGGGTTCGAGAATTTGATCAGGTTCTTGGAAAATTGGAACAACGTCGGGTTCACCTGGCGAGGATCCGCCGTGGATCTATGGTATTCGCGTCAGAATACCGGACGCTGGAGCGGTGATTATTACTCTCCGCCTTTGCGAGACTGGGCGTTCGACCCCGATCTGCTCGATATCAACAATCTTCCTCCGGGAACGCCTATGGTCAATATCGTTCAGCGAAAAAACTGGTCTCAGCGAATTAATTACGCCGCGCACCTGGATTGATTCTTATGCCATATGATCCGCCGAGATTGTCCCGGAAGACTTAGGGTCTTCCGGGATATTATTTGCTCAAATAGTGGTGTGGCAGATATAAGCGGCGAATTTCATTATACTTGCATAATCGATTGACATATAGGCAAAAGCTCTTAAATTCACCTCGACCATGAAAAGCACGGGCGAAAGACTGATCCCGAGGGAATTTGATTGCAAGGAAGATTATATCCAATTTCTGCGTCATAAATTCGCCTACATATATGTTCGCGATCTTCTGGCGGCCACTGATCGCGTCATCGAAATCGGTTTCGGCGAGGGATACGGAACCAGCATCTTGGCTGAAAAATGCGCCGATGTCGTGGGGGTGGATGTGGAAGAAAAGGCGGTCGCCCATGCCGATACCCGATACGGGGGACCCAATTGTTCTTTCCGGTGCTACGATGGCCGCCATATACCGTTTCCCGATGGTGCTTACGATGCGGCGATCAGTTTTCAGGTTATCGAACATATTGAAGACGACGATCGGTTCGTTTCCGAAATCGCCCGGGTGATAAAGACCGGTGGAAAGGCATACTTGACAACGCCGAACAAGACATATCGCCTTAAGCCCGGCCGCAAACCTTGGAACAGGTACCACATAAGGGAATATTACCCCGACGAATTGGCCGCCTTGTTGAGCCGACATTTCGAAAACGTTGATATTCTGGGTATAAGCGGCAACGACACGATTCAACGAATCGAATACAATAGGGTGAAAACCGGGCCGTTGTTGGATATTGCAGCCAGGCTTAATTTAAGAAAAATCCTTCCCGAAAGGATCGATTATCTGGCTGCGACACTGATCTCCCGAATCAAAGGCAGGCGAACTCGAAACCTGAGCCAGAAAGATTTCGCAAAACAGTTCGGTCTCGGAGATTTCCACGTGCACGATGTGGACGTGGACAAAAGCCTGGATTTGCTTGCGGTGTGCCGTAAGTAGAGACCCGGTTCTTATCGGTGCCGGCCTTGCGATCGGTCTCTTAGCTGTTGTCATTCAAATTCGATATCCGTATATTCACTTTGTTGAAGTGCACCCGGATTTTTCGTCTGGGGCGGATGCGACAGGAGGATTATTTGATGACAATAACGCTTGACGGACGCAGCTTGACAATCGAACAGGTCGAACAGGTGGCCAGATACGGCCGAAAAATCCAGATCGCCCCCGAGGCGCTGGCGAGAATCAAGAAATGCCGCGGCATGCTGCAGAAAAAAATCGAAGCCCGGGAAATCATGTATGGAGTCAACACCGGTATCGGAGAATTCTCCGAAATCGTTCTCGACGATGAACAGGTTCGGCAGTTTCAAAAGTACTTGATCTATAATCATTCGGCTGGCATCGGCAACCCCTGCCCGATCGAACACGTGCGCGCCGCCATGCTATCGAGAATTAACGTCCATTGCCATGGCAACTCAGGTTGCCGTCCCGAGATAACCCAGACTTTCGTGGAGCTTCTCAATCGCGGGGTCACGCCGGTGGTTTGCGAAAAAGGGAGCGTCGGCGCCTGCGGCGATCTTTCTCCGATGGCTCAGATAGCCCTGGTTCTGTTGGGGGAGGGGGAGGCCTATTTCGAGGGAAAAAGGATGCCTGCCGCCGCCGCGATGCAAAAAGCCGGTATCCCCGTGCCGGGGCTTGAAGCCCGCGACGGCTTGGCTGCGATTAACGGTTCGAATCTGATCGCGGGGATCGCCTCTCTTGAACTTCTCGATGCCGAACGTTTGTTTAAGCAGGCGGAAATCGCCGCCGCCATGACGCTCGAAGCGCTTTTGGCCAATATGAAACCTTATGATGAACGGCTTCATGTATTGCGTGGATTCAAAGGCGCTATAACTTCGGCCGAAAATATCAGACGGGTCATGGCGGGCTCGGATCTGCTCACGGGCAAACTTAAAGTGAAGGTGCAGGATGCTTATTCCATGAGATCGACTCCGCAGGTGATCGGCGCAGCCCGGGATCATCTGGCTTATGCCCGACGACAATTGGAAATCGAGTTAAACGGCGTCGCCGATAATCCCATATTTCTGCCCGATTCCGACACTGTATTGACCGGCGCCAACTTCCAGGGAACCCCGATCAGCCTGCCGCTCGACATGGTGGGAGCATCGGTGGCGATGGTGTGTGTATTGTCCGAGCGACGACTCAACAGATTGTTGAATCCCGCTCTCAGCGTCGGCCTGCCGCCGTTCCTGACCAAAGGCGCAGGGATGTTTTCCGGATTCATGTTGTCCCAATATACCGCCGACTCGCTGATCGTCGAACAGCGGATTCTTTCGGCGCCTGCATGCGTGCAATCGATCCCCGCCGCCGCCGATCAGGAGGATTTCGTCAGCATGGGTATGAATACCGCGTTGAAAACAAGACAGATAATCGATAACGGTTACGGTGTGATCGGAATCGAATTCATGGCCGCCGCTCAAGCGCTTGATTTCCGTCAGTTCACTAAGGGTGTCGGAACGACTGCAGCCCAAGCGGTCGTGCGCAAACAGGTTTCGCATCTCGAGGAAGATCGGCCGCTTTACCCCGATCATAACGCGATGGCCGGAATGGTAAGGAGCAACATTATCTTAAACGAGGTGGAGGAAAAGATCGGAACCCTAAAAGATTCATGGAATTAGCTGGAAGCCATCGGCTTCCATATAAATTGCGGAACCTTTCTCGGTCAAACCCGCTTTTCTTAGATTGATGTTGGAAAAATATCTCGCAGCGATTTGGTCGATATTGCAGGACCTTTCGGGTCCTTTGCTTTTGGGAAGTCTGATAGCCGGGGTCATTCATGTTATTTTGCCCAGGCATTTGATAAAACATAATCTCGGAGGCAGGGATTTCAAGAGCGTACTCAATGCGGCGTTGATAGGGGTTCCGATGCCTCTTTGCTCGTGTAGTGTCGTGCCGGCGGCGATCGGATTGAAACAGGAAGGCGCAGGCAAGGGAGCGGCGACCAGTTTTCTTATAAGCACTCCACAAACCGGTGTCGATTCGATTCTGGTGTCGGCCACTTTTTTGGGATGGCCGTTCGCCATTTTCAAAGTTGTCGCAGCTTTTATCACAGGCTTGATCGGTGGGGTACTGGTCAATATGTTCGATAGTCGATCAAGCGATGTTCCGACGAAATCTTCGCGCTCCCAAATGCATGAAACTAATTCTGCCATGGTCAAATCTCGATTCGTCGAGGCGCTCAGATATGGCGTTTTCGATCTGCTCGGGATGATTTACCGATGGATCGCTTTGGGCATAGTCATCGCCGCGGCGATTTCCATCTTATTTCCGCCGCATTTGATGGTAGGCAAAAGCTGGGTGAGTGGAATCGGCGGGATGTTGCTTATGCTTTTATTGGCTTTGCCGTTATATATTTGCACCACCGGCTCAGTTCCTATCGCCGCCTCTTTGATTGCCGCCGGGATGCCGCTGGGTACCGCGCTCGTGTTCTTGATGGCCGGTCCGGCCACCAATATAGCAACCGTGGGGGCTGTAGGTCGGGCGTTCGGAACACGCGTGCTGATAATATATCTTGTTACGATCGCCGTTTTCAGTATCGTATTCGGTTTGTTTTTCGATTTCGTCATCGCGGCGGCACCGTCGGTAATGCACCATGAACACGGTGGTGAAGTCGGTTATTTTAATCAGTTGTTGAGCATAGTCGTAATCGGGCTGTTCGTTTTTCTGTTCGCCCATGATATCTATAAGAGAAGAATAATGTCCCGTCCCGGCTTATCAGAAAGGGGTTCTGACTTGCAGATAGAGTTGAAGATCAAGGGGATGACCTGCAAGCATTGCGTGGAAACCGTAACCAGGGCTTTAAGCGGAGTGCCCGGCGTAACGAAAGCCGACGTTTATTTAGATAGAGGTCTTGCAGTAGTCGACGGCGATGTCGCCGCTGAAAGACTTATCCAGTCGGTGCGCGACGCCGGATATGAGGCGGCCGTAAGCAAGAATTAACCGGTCCAACCGATTTCTTAGAGCTTTTTTATCGCCTCCAATGCACCCTTATCGAATGATACAGTCGTTTGAGGGAAGGGAATGACGACCCCTTCGGCATCGAAACGATTTTTTATTCTTCGACGGTATTCGCGGCCGACCGACCATTGAGATTGCGGCTGCGTCTTGAAAGCGATACGCAAGACAACCGAAGAATCGGCAAGCGATTGCACCCCAAGCATCTGCGGTTCATCGACAAGCTCCTTTTTCCAGTCATCTTCCGATGCCATCTTCTTCGCCTCGTCAATCATGATTTCCATCGCCCGATCTATATTGGTACGATAGTCAACCCCGATATCGATAATCGCCCTGGACCAGATATAGGTCAAATTCGATACCGTTCCAATTTCGCCGTTTGGGATGATATGAACGACCCCCTCCAGATCCCTCAAGATGGTCGTGCGCAGCGTTATTTTTTCGACCAATCCCGCATGACCGCTCGCCCGGATAATATCGCCGACCCTGAACTGATTTTCTATGAGGATGAAAAAACCGGTGACGACATCTTTAACCAAAGCCTGTGAGCCGAAACCAACCGCCAGACCGATGATGCCGGCTCCCGCGAGCAGCGGGCCTATATCGATGCCGATCTCTCTGACTATCATCAGCGCGCCGATCGCCAGAATCACCAACTTGATCGCCATACTCATTATATTGGCGAGCGTTTCCGCCCTTTTTTCTCGTTCGGACTGTCGACTCGGGTCATCGTCTTCAGCGGCGGCCTTGATTCGATTCCCGGCGAATCTGGCAATCCTGATGGTCACCCACATGCCGAATAAAATAACCAGGACTTTGGGAATGTGTAAAATCGCCCACTCTTTGAGCGCTTGAGTCAGATTAAAATCGAGTTTTTCCATAGATCCTCCAATCTGTGCATATAATAGCCAAATCCGCCGGCGGAATCAATCGTTCGGGCGATTGCTGACCGAAAGCCGGCAAGATTATAGCGGCGTAAACGGAATTGACAGCCGTTTTGGCGGCGTGTATATTAAATATATTATGCTTGCCAGAGCTCTCTCTTCCGCCCTGCTGGGGATTGACGCATATATCGTCGAGGTCGAAATCGACGTGTCACCGCAGATTCCGGCGTTCACCACTGTCGGTCTTCCCGAGGGTGCGGTCAAAGAGGCCAGGGAAAGAGTGGCCGCATCGATCAAAAACTCGGGATTTCTTTTTCCGGCGAAAAAGATAACCGTAAATCTCGCTCCCGCCGATATAAAAAAATCGGGGACGGCCTTCGATTTGCCAATGGCGGTGGGGATTCTGGTGGCCACCGGTCAGGTTTCCGCTGATCTGCTCGAAAAATATCTGATAGTCGGCGAGTTGTCGCTGGATGGCAGATTGCGTCCGGTGCCGGGCGTGTTGTCGATGGCGATCGAGGGGGAAAAGAAAAAATTCAAGGGACTGATCGTGCCCGAGGAAAACGCCAACGAAGGCGCCATGGTCGATGGGATCGATATTATCCCGGTGAAAACTTTGACGCAGGCGATCGATTTCCTTGAAGGACGCCAAGAGATCAAACCTCTCAAAATCGATCTGGCCAATGTGTTCGGCAAAAAAAAGAAATATGCGATTGATTTTTCCGATGTCAGGGGACAAGAACATGCCAAACGAGCCTTGGAAGTGGCGGCGGCCGGCGGGCACAATATCATCATGATCGGACCGCCTGGATCTGGCAAGACGATGCTGGCTAAGAGACTGGCCACGATTTTGCCGGATATGACACTTTCCGAGGCGCTCGAGACGACCAGAATATATTCCTCCGGCGGCCATCTTATGCCCGGAGAGGCTTTAATAGCGACACGCCCTTTTCGTTCTCCCCATCACACGATTTCGGATGTCGGTCTTACCGGTGGAACGAATCATTTAGTGCCCGGCGAGGTGAGCCTGTCGCATAACGGCGTATTGTTTCTCGATGAGTTGCCCGAATTCGATAAATCATCGCTTGAGGCCTTGCGGCAACCGCTGGAAAACGGCCAGGTAACGATCACCAGAGCCGCCGGCTCAGTTACTTATCCGGCGTCTTTTATTTTGGCGGCCGCCATGAATCCATGTCCCTGCGGTTACCACGGGGATCCGACTCATAACTGCACTTGCAACGGAAGTCAAATCCAGAAATACGTTTCCCGCATATCCGGTCCGCTTCTCGACAGAATCGACATCCATATCGAAATGCCGGCGGTGAAATTCAAGGATCTTGCGGGTATTGGTGGCGGCGAAACTTCCGAGGCGATCCGCAAGCGCATCAATATCGCACGCCAAAAACAATTGGAAAGATTCGCGGATTTTGATGGGATTTATTGCAACGCCCAGATGGAAACGCAATTACTAAGGCAAATTTGCCAGCTCGACGAAGATTCGCTGGGGCTATTGAAAGCCGCCATCAATCGCCTCGGGTTGTCGGCCCGCGCCTATGACAGGATTCTCAAAGTGAGCCGGACCATTGCCGATCTCGAGGGCTCCGAAAAAATTCAATCTCACCATATTTCGGAGGCGATAGGTTACAGAAACCTTGACCGGAATTACTGGTCGAATTAGCGTTAAACCACAATGATCGGATCGAGTTATGGTAAATAATCAACGCACGATTAAAAAACGCGTTTCCCTTTCCGGTATCGGACTGCATACCGGGGTCAACACCACCATCAGCTTTATTCCAGCCCCCATAAATCACGGCGTGACCTTTGTCCGAACCGATCAGGAAGACTCTCCCAGGATACCCGCGGATATCGAACATGTGGTGGATTCGCAGCGCGGCACTACGCTCGGTTTGAACAATGTCAAAGTTCATACGGTGGAACATGTGCTGGCGGCGGTCGCCGGCCTGCAAATAGACAATTTGATAATCGAATTATCCAATATCGAACCGCCGGCGGGCGACGGATCGGTGATGCCGTTCGTCAAAGCGCTTCTCGAGGCCGAAATCGCCGAGCAAGACGCGCCGAAAAACTATCTCGAAATAGACAGCCCCCTGTCTTATTCCGAAAAAGAAAAACGAATCGATATCGTGGTGACCCCCTCCGACGATTTACGCATAACGTTCCTTATCGATTACGAAAACAAGGCTCTGGGCACGCAATATACATCGCTGGTTGATCTCGACCGCGAATTCGTCGATGAATTCGCCTCTTGCCGTACTTTTTGTTTTCTCAGCGAGGTCGAAACGCTCTATGACGCGGGTTTGATCCGGGGCGGCGGTTTGGATACCGCGGTCGTATTCGTGGATCACGAATTGACCGCCGAACGTATCCAACGCCTTAAAGATCGATTCGGACAAAATCAGGAATTTTTCGTGAAAGAATCCGGCATTCTGAACGATACGAAACTACGTTTCCCGAACGAGCCGGTCAGGCACAAAGCGGTCGATCTGCTCGGAGATCTGTTTCTTATCGGAGTGCCGATCAAAGGACATATCCTGGCCGCCCGCTCCGGTCATGCGGCAAACGTCGCCCTGGCGCGCCAGATCCGCATGATCTACGAGAAGAAGATGCTTACCAGCAAATACGGCACCGGCAAAACCAAGGGCGAATATCTGCTCGATATCAACGCCATATTCAAAGCTATGCCGCATAGATACCCGATGCTTTTGATCGACAGAATAATCGATCTAGAGCCGCGAAAAAGGGTTGTGGCGATAAAAAACGTCACTTTCAACGAGCCGCATTTCATGGGTCATTTCCCGCAACGGCCGGTGATGCCTGGCGTGTTGATCGTTGAGGCGATGGCTCAGGCCGGCGGATTCATGCTGTTGAATGCGATAGAAGAGCCGGAAAAAAAGCTCGTCTATTTTCTGGGCATCGACGGGGTTCGTTTCCGCAAACCCGTTATTCCGGGCGACCAGCTTCGTTTCGAAATCGAAATGATGCAATTCCGACCCAACTCGTGCCGAATGGGAGGCAAAGCTTATGTCGATGGCAAGGTGGTCGCCGAGGGAACATTTCTGGCCGCGGTCGTAGACAGGTAGGTGGTAACGAAAATGGCTGGCAGACTTTCGGGTGCCAAAATGGATTATTCCTGCGTTGTCACCAATATCGGGCAACTGGTAACGATGCATTCGGACGGTCAGGTCGGGCCACTGGGCGGGCGCTCGATGAGAAATCTGGGGATCATCAAGAATGGAGCGGTGGCGATCGAAAATTCGCGCATAACCGCAGTGGGCCCCACGGCGAAACTGCTGAAGTCCTCGAGGCTGAAAAAGGGAACGATCGAGATCGATGCCGGCGGCAGGCTGGTAACCCCGGGGTTGGTCGATCCGCACACTCATCCGGTTTTCGCCGGCAACCGCGCCGAGGAATTCGAGCAGAGGCTCGGCGGCAAAAGTTATCTGGATATCGCCAAAGCCGGCGGCGGCATAAAATCGACGGTGAGAGCAACCAGAAAAGCTACCGCGGAGCAGTTATTCGAATCCGGCAAGAAAGTCCTCGATCAGATGCTTCGCAACGGGGTTACGACAGTCGAAGGGAAATCGGGATACGGGCTGGATACAAAGTCCGAATTCAAAATGCTCGAGGTTTTGAACCGCCTGAATTCTTATCATGCGGTCGATGTCGTGGTGACATTTTTGGGTGCGCATGAAATACCCGATGAATTCGAGGGGCGTCCGGATGAATATGTCGCTCTCGTCTGCGGTGAAATGATCCCCTCGGTGGCGACCGGAAATCTGGCGGAGTTTTGTGACGCATTCTGCGAAAAGGGAGTTTTCACTCTCAAACAAACGCGGATCGTGCTTCAAACGGCACAGGCGTTCGGTATGAAATTGAAGCTGCATGCCGATCAATTTCATAACACCGGCGGTGCCGAGTTGGCCGCCGAATTCCGCACGTTCTCCGCGGATCATCTCGATTGCGTGGGCGACGAGGGGATTCATCTGCTTAAAAAAGCGGGCGTCATTCCGGTGTTATTGCCGGGAAGCGTATGGATTCTGAAAGCCAAGCATAAAGCGCCGGCGCGCCGAATGATCGATTCGGGATTGCCGGTGGCGATAGGCACCGATTACAATCCGGGAAGCTCTCCTGTCATTTCGATGACTTTGACCATGAGCCTGGCTTGTATCGAGTACGGCCTGACCCCGGCCGAAGCCTTGTGCGCCGCCACTTTGAACGCGGCACACGCAATCGATAGAGGCGATAAAATAGGCAGCCTTTCGCCCGGCAAGATCGCCGATTTGGTTATCTGGGATGCCGACGATTTTCGGGAATTGCCCTACTGGATCGGCAAGAATCTGGTTCATTCAGTGATCAAGAACGGCAAGCAATTGACATTATGAAAGCAGCTTTGGGACTCATCGCGGCGGTTGTCGTTCTGTTTCTGTCATGTGGGATTTACACGTTTTCTCCATCGGCCACGGGTGGAATCAAGACTATTGCTATCTCGTTGCCGGAAAACCAAACCACCGAGTATGGTCTTCCCGAATTGCTGTCACGCGAGTTGAGCCAGGCGTTCGTCGCCGATAATACTCTAAAAATCGTTTCGGAAGCCGCCGCCGATGGGAGACTCGATATGGTCATAACCCGTTACAGCCGCGACGCGTACACGTTTTCGGCAGGGGAGCAGGTGCAGGAATATGCCTGCAAAATCGATATCAAGGCGAAACTTTCGAACATAAAGAACGATAAAATCATTTGGAGCGAGAACCTATCCGATTTCGGGATTTATTCGTCCTCCTCCGAAACCGAAGACGACGGCAAGTTGAGAGCTGTTGAAAAGCTGGTCAATCAGATTTTGAATAAAACGGTCAAGGGATGGTAAATTCCCATAAACACACGGCTGAAATTTCGAAGAATCAGTCGATTAAAAGTATTGATTCCGGATCTTTCGTATTTGGAGCGATGAAAATGAAAAAAATCATTTTAATCTTGGCAGCGGCGGTCTTTTGCTTGTCTGATTTCGCCTTTGCCGCCAATCTCGATGCCGGCAAGAGCGCCTATACGTTCTTGAAAATCGGTGTCAGCGCTAAAGCCCAAGGAATGGGCGGAGCTTATGCCGGTTTCGCAAACGACTTAAGCGGCCTTTATTATAATCCTGCCGGCATCGTGGCGCGGAATTATGTTTTCACCAAAAGGCAAACCCAGATCGACTATGGATTCGAGGAGGAAGAAGATAACGAGTCGGAAACGGGCTACGATGTCAGCGCCGTTGATCCCGCGGAAAATCGTTTTCTGGCCACCTATATGAATTACCTGCTCGATTTCAAGACCGGCTATCTGGGTTACGCAAGATTGATCGATAAAGCCACGGCGATCGGGGTTTCGATCCATTACATGAATTACGGTGAATTCGACAGGCTCGATGTTCAGGGGAATCAGGACGGCACTTTCGGAGCCAGCGATATCGCGATCGGTCTCACCTACGCCAAGGTTCTGTTGCGAGGGTTTTACGGGGGATTTACCGGCAAATTCATATCCGAAAAAATAGACAATTATTCATCGGCGGCTATCGCTGCGGATTTTGGAATTCAATACAGATTCGGCGGGGGAAGATCCGGTCTCGGATTGGCGGTCACCAACGCTGGCGTCCAAACTAAAGGATTCTCGAAATCGCATAAAGACCCGTTGCCGGTGACTGTCGATGCCGGCTTTTCGCACGCATTGAAGGGACTGCCGCTTACCATCGCAGTCGATCTGATAAAACCGAGTGACAACGATTTCTTTCTCGCCTTGGGCGGGCAATTCGATATTCTCAAGCCGTTCATGCTGAGGCTCGGTTGGTCCTCGGCCGGCAAAGATTTTAAGACCGGATCGGACAGGGATAATCTGGCCGGGTTCGCCGGAGGATTCGGTTACAGCTATCAAAATTACGTTTTCGATTACAGCTATTCATCCTATGCCGATCTCGGCAATGTGCACCGCTTGACTCTCGGGGTGGATTTCTGATTCGCTGATGAAACGGATTATCTTGATTCGACGTTTTGTCTCTGCCTGTGAAGAAAAGAATTATCGGTGTGTTTTTGATCAGCTTGATTTTTTTCGGGCGATCACTTTTTTTATTTTGTGACGTTCCTTTTCAATAACTTTCAATGAAAATAAATCGAAATCAACCGTGTCACCGACCGCCGGAATTTTGCCCAGTTTCGTGATGATCATTCCTCCGATCGTATGATAGTCTCCTTTTTCGACTTTGACTCCGAATTCATTGGCGAATTCATCTACCGGCATGCCGGCCAAAACCACCGCACCATCCTTCCCGAAAGCTATTTTCGGTGATTCCTGATCGTACTCGTCGAGAATATCGCCAACTATTTCTTCAATGATATCCTCTATGGTTATCAAACCGGCGGTGCCGCCGAATTCATCGAGCACGATCGCCATCTGATAATGCTTCGTTTGCATGTCGCGCAAGAGTTCGGAGATCTTGCCGGAATCGGGGACGAAATGCGCCGGCCGCATAATGTCGGACAACACGAACAGCGTCCGGTGGGAATGAACATATAGCAGATCTTTGGAGTGAATTATTCCCTTGATGTTATCTAACGAACCCTCGTAAATGGGAAAACGCGAATAATGGGTTTCCATGGCGATTCTGATCATTTCCTCGACCGTAGCGCCCATTTCGATTGCGGTGATTTCGGTCCGCGGCGTCATCGCCCTCTGCACGCTGGTGTCGGTGAATTCGAAAACCGAATGAATGAGTTGCTGCTCTTCTTTATCGAATACACCGTGCTCCATTCCTTCCTTGATTAAAAATTCGACCTCGGCCTCGCTCACCGATGAATCTATTTTCCCCCCGGGCGGAAATCCCAAAATTTTCAAAAATAGATTGGTCGACCAGGTCAGTATTTTAATGACGATGTTTATGGCCTTTATGGAATACCATGTAGGTATGCCGACGAAAAGCGCGATCGGCTCGGTGCGTCTTATAGCCACCGCTTTGGGCACGAGCTCGGCGACGACCAGAAAGAGATAGGATATGATGATCACGACCAGAGTTACCGAAATCGGTTCGGCCGCCGATTGGATCGTTTTTATGGGGATATTCTTAACCAGAGGCCCGATCAGGGTGATCGCCAGCGCCCCGCCTATAGCCGAAGCCGCCGATGCGGTTACCGTTATGCCGATTTGAACGACGGCGAAAAAACTGTCGGGATTATTTTTGAGTTTTTCGACGAATGCCGCTCTTTTATCGCCCGAGCCGGTCAGCTCTTTTAATCTGCTCGATCGGATTGCCACGACCGCGATTTCGGATGCGGAAAAGAAACCGGAAAGTATGACCAATATACCTACGAGAATAAGGTTTAGGGCAAGGGTAAATCCCATCTACCTGGTTGCGCCTCCGGTCATGGCCTCGAGCCGGGCGATTCTTTCTTCGACGGGAGGATGAGTGGAAAAAAGCGAGGCGAAGCCGCGCGCCGATAAAGGGTTTATTATGAACATGTGCGCGGTTGCCGGATTGGCGTTTATTCCCACACGCTGTGCGGCAAAGTGAATTTTCCGCAGCGCCGCAGCAAGGCCGCGGGGATTATGTATAATCGAAGCGCCGGTTGCATCAGCCATGTATTCGCGCGATCTCGAGATCGCCATCTGAATCAAGAACGCCGCTATTGGGGCGGTTATGAGAATTATGATCCCCAGGATCGGATTTCGATTTTCGTCGTCACGTCCACCAAAGAAAAACGCGGTGCGGGAAATCATGGTTATCGCGCCCGCGATCACCGCCGCCATGGTGGCGATCAGAATATCGCGGTTTCTTATATGGGCGATTTCATGGGCGATAACCCCCTTCAGCTCCTCGTCATTCAATAAACTCAAGATGCCTGTCGTGGCGCATACCGCCGCATGGCTCGGATTTCGGCCGGTGGCGAAGGCATTGGCATGATCGGCCTCGATCATGTAGATTTTCGGCATGGGGATTCCGGCCGCCTGAACCACTTGGCGGGTAATCTCCGCAAGCCGCGAATTTTCGGGGGCCGGCTTGGCGCCATACATGGCCAAAACGATTTTATCGGAAAACCAGTAGGTCAATATGTTCATTAAAAGCGCTATAATGAAAAACACCATCATTCCTCTCGGCCCTCCGACCAAATCGCCGATCAATATCAATAGCACGGTCAAGGCTGCCAGCAGGAGAAATGTTTTTAGGGAATTCATCGTTAAACCTCCAGCCGCGGTTTCCACGGCAATTTTAGAACCCACTTAAGCAAAGGTCAAGTCAATAGTTTTATACTGTAAAGCGGTCACGATGGTTTCGTTCGGCTATAGTGCTTTACGATGATGTGCCGGAAATGCAAAAAGGCTTTCAGCGGCCGCAACTTGAATATGGCAAGGAATATCTCGATTATTATCCAGCCGGCATATACGAATAATATCTCCTCGCGGCTCGAGGGATTCAAAAACTGAAATACCCAGAGCAGGAACAAGCCGATCGCCTCATAGGAACGAAGTTCCATGTTCGCCAGAATCAAGAATCCCAGCAATGATTGCAGCGAGGTCAGCAGAATTTCCACACGATGAGGCCAATCGAATTCGATGCCGTAAATACCGCCCCGAGATATGCAATAGACGATCGGAATCAATGATACCAACAAAGTCAATTCGGCTATCCCGGATGATACCATATTCATCAATGCCATCGGCGCTTTCTCCACCGATTTCGCCCAGTAAAAGGCCGATACCTTCTCCGGAAACTCGGAAAGGAAAGGTGCCACCCATTGGATGAAGACGAATGTCGGGACCCCCAACACTATCGACAAGCCGAGCATGCTTTCGAGAAACGGGTGAGCTACGAAATAGATCGCTGCTGCGCCGCCCAAGAATAATATAATGATCAGCAGATTGCGATGGATTTTCGGCCGCGACAGCACGTATCTCGGCACCGGTTCAATCTCCTCGATCTTCTCGCTTTCCCGCGGTGGCAGCCTTAACAATATAGAAATATAGGCCAGATATATGAGCGTCAGGATCAAGGCGTCCAACAGGGTAAGACTTGCCTTCAACACTATGATGAACATGTAAAGGGTCGGCACCAACAACCCCATAAGTTCGACCGAATGTTCGCTGTCGAGCTTGATGCTATCGAGACTACGTTTGCGCTTGCGTTTGGAAAGGTTGAAAACGGCGGATACGTAGTAAATCAACGGCCAGCCCAGGCCGACCAGCAATCTCAAAGCTCCGGTGAAATTTGCAGTAGCCAAACCGATATTTTCGGGGGTTGGAATCTGACCGGCCCGCCAAGCAATTACCCCCTCTACTGCGAACTCGGGAAGCGTTTGAATCAGGGCCAGCATCGTCAAAGCGAACCCTTGAGAGACGAGGAATTGAGCCGATTCCGCTCCCCAGGCTATGACCAAGGCGGCTCCTATGACGGAAGGAAACGTCCAGATCGCATTCCAGGCCGACATTTTCGCCGCTTCGGTCGTCAAATGCTTGGCTTCTTCCAGCACTTCAGCCTCTAATTATCTTGATTACGATATCGGTCAAAGTGATGATTCCACGAAGATTCCCATCAGAAATGACCATAGCCCGCCCGCGGTTGCTGTTGAGTATCGCCTGAGCGACATCCCTCAGGGGAGCGTGAATTTCGATCGTCAACGGATTGCCACTCATCACCTGCTCGACCGGGATAGTGTTCGACTTCTGCATAATCTCGTCGTAGGTTCGTGACGCCGATTCGCCTGCATTGGAAGATGATGTAGCATATTTTTCAAGTGCGAAACGGATAATATCCTGCAGGGTGATTTCACCCTCCAATCGGCCGTTTTCGGATACCACCGGAAGTCCGCTGATTTTATGCTTGAACATTATATTAACGGCTTCTCTTATCGTGTTGTCACGTTTGATGGTTATCGGATCAGCGGTCATTATATCTCCGGCCATGATTATCGGCTCGACCGCTATCGACGCCCGGTGGATGATCTCTATCACCTCACGGCTGTCGGAGGCGGCAAGCAACGAGGGCAGGGTTTCAGGTCGTCTTGACAAATTGGCCAGGCCGGATAAACTTTGCAGATAGACCTTCGAGATGTTGCGGGGCGTCAGCAATAAAAAAATCAACTGTAACGGCTTACCGTCGGGTGTTTCCGCGGCGATCGGCGTGCGGCAGATGCCCAGGACCACATGAAGGCCGGTAACGAGATCTGTCCTGGCATGGGGGAAAGCGACTCCACGGCCCATTGAGGTGGAGCCGAGCTTTTCCCGTTCATTTATAGCGGCGATCACTTCCTGCCGGTTGATATTCGGATATTTGCTGCAGAACATATCGACCAAAGTTTCCACTGCGGCTTCTCTTGAGGAGGCCTGAAGGTCAAGTTTGATTAGATCGGGATCGAAAATTTTGCTGAGATTCATCGCTCTTTCCTAAGGTGATTCATTTGCGCTTGTATCTTAGGGCGATTGGATCATCCGTTCCGATTTGTCGGATTTAAGTGGATTTATCGCGGCCGGCGTAATTATCCCGCCCGATACCACCAGCTTGATCCCTTCCTCTATCGGCAGATCTAATTCAACCACCGTCTCTTTAGGAAAAAGTATCGGCATCCCCGTAAACGGGGTCGGCGTATTCGGTATGAATACCACTAGGTAATCTTTCTTGCCTTCGGCCGTCCATATTGATGTCTGGCTGGAAAGAAATCCGATCGCATAAATGCCGGCTCGCGGATATTCGACGAGCACGACCGACTTGAAAGCTTTTTTCTGGGGCAAGGCCAGCGCCTGTATGAATTGCTTGGCCGAACCGTAAATAAAATTTACGAATGGAATCCGCAATAGGGCCAATTCCCATAAGCGGATAAGCCAGTTGCCGAAAACATTGGCGGCCAAAATCCCTGCGAAAAAAATCAACGCCAATGTGATAATTATGCCGGCGAAAGGAAAATCGAGCGGCTGACCGAAGATCTTTATGATTATCGGTTTAACCCAACCGTCAGCCGATTCGACAAGCAATCTCAGTAAAATGAAAGTCAGTATCAGCGGGACGATGACCAGTATTCCCGAAACGAAAATACCGCGGAATATATCGCTTAAACTACGGCGTCTGCTCATGGTTCTATTATCATTTATCGACCGATACCTGTCAACCTGAAAAGGAATGAAACCGACAGCGAGTAATCATCGGTATGCCTGCAGGCAGCTTAAAGTCGGTATCAATGATGACAACCTGGCGATACCTGAGTAAGCATTGATATCGGCCAAAGCGGTTGTTATGGTAGAAATTTGAACGGGGCTGCGGCGCTCATGCCCCATCTATAGAAAAGATCGGGCAGGATACCGATTATTAACACCATGGCCGCGCTGAGCAGCAATCCGAAACGGATGAGATTCGAAATCGGAATTTTATCGTTCGATTTAGGCGGCAGAAACATCATCACGCGGACGACGTTCATGTAGTAAAAAAGCGATATCACCGAAGTGAGAACCGCCACGATGACGATGCCATAGAGGCCCTCTTTCACGGCCGCTCCGAAAAGGAAGTATTTGCCGATAAAACCACCGGTCAGAGGGATACCCACCAGCGAAAGCATGAAAATGGTCATGAACACGGCGGTCGAAGGGCTGCGTTTCCAGAGGCCGCTGAAATCTTCGATATTGTCGGAACGGGTGAAATTGGTTATCCCGATTACTACGGTGAAAGCGCCGACATTGGCGAACAGATATGCCAATAGAAATATCATCATCGATCCGATCGACAAGTCGATTCCGGCGGCGATCGCCACCAATACGTAACCCACCTGAGCGATCGATGAATAGGCGAGCATACGTTTGATATTTTTCTGCAAAAGTGCAACCACGTTCCCGACTATCATCGCCAGCACCGCCAGAACCTCGATCATCACCACCCATTCTGCCCGCACGATGAAGAGGGAATCGAAAAATATCCGCACGAACGCCACCAAACCGGCGGCTTTCGAGGCCACCGACAGATAGGCGGTTATCGGTGTCGGAGCTCCCTCGTAAACGTCGGGTGCCCACATATGAAACGGCGCCGCCGCCAGCTTGAATCCGAAACCCGCCAAGAACATCACGATCGCGAATATCATCGCCAAGGAGGTTCCGGGACCGAGCACGAGACGGTAACTTATATCATCGATTACGGTCGTTCCGGTAAGGCCGTAAATCAGCGACAGACCATACAGCAATATTCCCGACGATGCCGCCCCGAGTATCAAGTATTTCAATCCTGCTTCCGTAGATTTCAAGTCTTTTTTCATGAACGAGGCCAGAATATAAAGAGAAATCGTCGATAATTCGAGCGCCACGTATAGCGAAATCAATTCGCCTGCCGATGACAGAAACATCATGCCGGTCGTGCACATCAAAATGATACCGTAATATTCTGCGCGATTTATCAGACGGGTCGAGGCGAAATCCATGGAGATGATGATCGTCAGTATCGCCGACAGCAGCATAACCGTCTTGAACGCTCTCGAGTATGAATCGGAGATGAACGTATCGCCGAAAAATTTGCCGTCGGGGGTGGCCGCCGCCAACCACAGCACGATCACCAGGCCGATCAGGCTCATGAATCCTACAAGGCGATGATTACGATCATTTGCCCATAGGCCCAGAAATAAAATAAATAGCGACCAAACGAAAAGCACGACTTCGGGTGCGATCAACCTGTAATCCATATTATCTACCATTCATTTCAACGAACAGCTGCCTTGTTTTCGATCAGTTCCTGATATATTTCGGCCTGCTGGCGCGCAAGCACTGTTGCGGCGAAATTTTTTTTCGCATATTCCATCGCTGCGGCGGTGAGGTCGTCACCCAACTTTCGATCATCGAGCAGTTTTTCGATCGCCGCCGCCAATCCTTCGGTATCTTTCTCCGCGACAAGCAAGCCGGTCTTTCCGTCGATTATCACTTCGCCGATACCGCCGTTGTCGAAAGCCACTACCGGAACGCCGAACGAGATGGCTTCGAGCGAAACCAATCCGAGTCCTTCTTTTTCCCCCTGTTCATCGGTGATCGAGGGCAAAACGAAGATATCGGCCGCCTTGTATTCTTCGTTAAGCTCCTCTTCGGATATGGCTTCTTTTATTTCCAGGTCGATACCCTTGCCTCGTGCGATCAGTTCGTCTTTAAGCGGTCCATAGCCGACAATAACCAATTTCAGAGAGCGACCCTTGGCAACCAGCCGGGCGACGGCATCGATAAGGTATGAGTGCCCCTTGCGAGGCACCAACCGTCCGACACTCAAAATACGCGGCTGCATGGGTAAATTATCCTCGGCTCCGCGTATACGGGAGCGACGTATTCTTTCACGCTTTTAGATATTGCGACCACCGCCCCTGCCCGCCCGAAAATCATTTTCGCCAAATAACGTAGGAGTCGGTTTTTGGCGATTAAAAAGGAATCGCTGTAAACCGTGACCACGTGCGGCAAGCCGGTAAGAATCGAGGCGAGATGTCCGACCAAACCGGACGGCACGAACCAATGACTGTGGATCAAAATCGGTCGACGGCGTTTTATGACCGAAATGGCCTTGATCAAATAGCAAAGCAAAAAACAGATTGTCAATAATTGGTAGTGCGGCCTGAACCCTCTCACCTTGGCGAACAAGTTGCCGGTGTAAGAAAGTTTTTCCCACTTCTTGATAGAGTATTTAAAGTATTCGAACGCCACACCGTTACGCTCGGAAGTCGCCCGGGGATGGCGCGGACACAGGACCACAATATCGTAATAGGGAACGAGATGTTCGGCCAGGATGCCCACGAAAGGCGCAATATAATCCTTATCGTAACGCGGGTAGATATGAGTGAGAAATAAAATCGTTTGTTTGTTTTCCACTTCGCCTCTATCAGTTGCCGAAAATTTTCACCAGATTTTCGACCGTCGCCTTCAGAAACACATTCAACGAGTTCGGCCAGATTCCTATCAAAAGCGTAAAAACCGCCAGCGGGAATACGGTGAAAATCTCGCGGCCGTTTATATCCGTCAGATTTTCCCATTTGGTGTTGAACTGGCCCAAAAACATTTTTTGGATCATCCGCAGTATGTATCCGGCCGTCAAGATCACGCCCAGCACGGCCAGGATCACTATCCAGCGCTCGATGAACGGGGAATTGAACGATCCGACGAACACCATGAATTCGGCGACGAATCCGGACATGCCGGGTAAACCTAATGACGCCATTCCGAATAAGGTGAAGATGCCGGTGTAAACCGGCAATTTCGCTCCCAAACCACCGAAAGCGGCTATCTCGCGGGTATGGGCGCGGTCATAAATCACGCCGACCAGTAAAAACAAAGCGCCCGTGATTACCCCGTGCGAAAACATCTGGAACAGGCAGCCGCTGACGCCGACCGTGGTTATGGCCGCCATGCCGAGCATACAGTAGCCCATGTGCGAAACGGACGAGTAAGCCACCAGCTTTTTCAAATCTTTCTGCGCCATCGAGACGAGTGCGCCGTAAATAATGCCTATCAAGCCGAGGATAGCTATCGGTATCGAGAAGTATTTGGTCGCCTCGGGAAACATCGGAAAGTTGACGCGTAAGATGCCGTAAGTTCCCATTTTCAGAAGAATACCCGCCAGGATCACCGAAACCGCCGTCGGTGCCTCAACGTGAGCGTCGGGTAACCAAGTATGGAACGGCCAGACAGGAACTTTTATGGCGAAAGCGATGAAAAAAGCAGCAAATACCCAGAGCTGAAACGAATGTCCGTACATGGCGTTTTTTGCAATCAGCTCCATCATATCCAGCGTGCCGGTGGTGAAATACAGGGCTAAAATGGCCACCAACATGAAAAGCGAGCCGAAAAGCGTATACAGGAAAAACTTTATCGCAGCGTATTCCCGTCGCGGACCTCCCCAAACGCCGATAAGGAAATACATCGGCACCAGCATTATTTCCCAGAAAATATAAAAGAGGAAGAAATCGAGAGCACAAAATACGCCCATCATTCCGACTTCAAGCAACAAGAACCAGGCGAAATACTCTTTTACTCTCTCCTTGATCCCGAACGAGGCGATTATCGATATAAACGACAACAGCGCTGTCAAGAACAACATCGGCACGGAAAGGCCGTCGGCGCCCAGATAGTAAGTAACGTTGATCTGAGGAAACCAGGCGTGGCGCTCTATGAATTGAATGGCCGAAGTGGAGGTGTCGTATCCGGCTACCAGAAAAATCGAGGCCACAAGCGGCACGAACGAGAAAAAAGCGGCGGTCCAGCGAATAAGCCCGATATCGGTTCTGCGCAGAAGCAATACCGCGATCACTCCCAGCAACGGGAAGAAAGTCAGAAAACTAAGTATTGGAAAGCCCACTTGCTCCTCCTCAAATTCGGATAAATTTCATGAATATCAATATCACCGCGCCTATGAACACCACCAAAGCGTAGGTTTGAAGTTGGCCGGTTTGAGTCCTGCGCAAAACGCGCCCGATAGCCAGGGAAAGATAACCTGCCCCGTTCACGGCGCCGTCGATTACATAGGTGTCGAATCTCTCTTTCGCCCATGACCACCATAGCGTGAGCTTGGCGGCGCCGTTCACGATCCCGTCGATAACGACCTGGTCGAATCGGAAGAATATCTCGGTTATTTTATAGGTCGGATTGACGATGGCCGCCATGTATAACTCGTCGAAATAATATTTGTTGTAAAGCAGCTTATACAGCGGCTTGAAACGCGCTCCGATAGCCTCGGCGGAGATCACTTTTTTTCGATAAACCAAATAGGCGAAACCTATGCCGGAACCCGCCACCAAAAGCGATCCCGCCATCAGGGCGATATTCGGCTCGGCGTGATGGGCGTGATGACCGAATTTCACGAAACTGCCATAGCCATGCTCGAGCCAGGGAATCCCCCACCAACCGGCGCAGACGGACAGAACAGCCAATATCATCAACGGGATCGTCATGTTGAGCGGCGATTCATGGGCATGGTCGTAGGCATGGCGGTCGCGCGGCGTCCCCGTGAAAGTCAGGAAATATAGCCTGAACATATAGAATGCGGTCATGAATGCGGCGGCGATACCGGCGGCAAGGAAAAAATAGTGGCCGCCATCGTAGGCCACCGCGAAAATTTCGTCTTTCGACCAGAATCCCGACAACGGAAATATACCGGCGATCGACAGCGAGGCGATAAGAAAAGTAATCGAGGTTATCTTCATTTTGCCGTGAAGGCCGCCCATTTCCTGGATATTATTGGTGTGAACCGCATGGATTACCGAGCCGGCGCCCAGAAATAAGAGAGCCTTGAAAAATGCATGGGTAAAAAGATGAAAACTGCCGGCGGTATATCCCCCCAAACCGAGCGCCATGATCATATAGCCGAGCTGGGAAACGGTGGAATATGCAAGTATTCTCTTGATATCGTTTTGCACCAGACCTATCGATGCCGCCATCACCGCGGTTATGGCGCCGATCGTCGCCACCACGGTCGCCATGGCCTCCGAAACGAGAATAATCCCCATCATCCGCGCGGTCAGATATACGCCCGCGGCAACCATTGTTGCCGCATGAATCAACGCCGAGACCGGAGTCGGACCCTCCATCGCATCGGGCAGCCAAACGTGGAACGGAAACTGCGCCGATTTGCCGCAAGCCCCCATAAACATCAAAATTCCGGCGATCCCTATCAAAGTCATCGGCGCATGCCCGGATTCGATCAATTCGTTCAACTCGGGGATACTGGCCGTGTGGGCCGCAAAAAGCAACAGCATCAGGCCAAGCAAAAAACCGAGATCGGCGAGTTTGGTGGTGACGAAAGCCTTTTTGCCGGCGTCGGCGGCTATCTTTTTTTCGAACCAGAATCCGATCAATAGGTACGATGTCAGCCCCACCAATTCCCAGAAAACCAGAATCAAAACATACGACCCGGCCACTACCAGCCCGAGCATCGAAAACGTGAACAGCGACAAATAAGCGTAAAATCTGGAAAACCGCGGGTCGCCGTGCATATAGCCGAGCGAGTAGATATGTACCAGCGACGATACGATCGTGACCACGATCAGCATCACCGCCGTCAACGGATCGATAAATATCCCCATGGGAAGTTCGAAATCAGACCAAGACAACCAGTTTACGAACTTGTGGTACGCATGACCATCGGCCAGCATCTCGATAAACAGGATAAAAGAGAGGACCAGCGAGATCAGCACCATCGCTATAGCGAAATAGCTCGATGCCTTCTGATTCTTCTTGAGGACGAACACGATCATCAAGAACGAAATCAGAGGAAACAGCGGAATCAGCCAGCCATTATGAATCATACCCGTTTACCATTTCATGAAATTGATTTTATCGACTTCGATTCCCCGGAAATTGCGATATATGAGCATCACTATGGCCAGGCCAACGGCTGCCTCGGCCGCGGCCACGGTGATTATGAAGATGGCGAATGCCTGCCCGGCCAAGCCGTTCGGATCGACGTATTTGGCAAAAGCCACGAAATTGATTGCGGCCGCGTTGAACAGCAGTTCGATAGCCATCAAGATGCCGATTGCGTTGCGGCGTGTCAGCAGGCCGAAAACGCCCAAAGCGAAAAGGACCGCGCCCAATGCAAGAAAATGATATAGTGAAAGCTGTCCCATCAATCGCCGCTCCTTTTTTCACGTCGGGAGATGACGATGGCGCCGATAAGGGCGACCAGTAATACGATCGATATGACTTCGAATGGTATTACGTACGTGGTCATGAGCAATTGCCCTATTCGGAAAATGTTATCCGAGCCTGCTTCGGCGGTTGCCATAGGCCAGAAGGTCAAAAACAGGCTGATAATGCTCATGACGAAAAATATCAGCACTATTAAAACCGCCGGGAAAACCTGTTCGTTCGTCTGCCTGATGCTTTTATTCGATATCTGATGGGTGAGCATAACGGCGAAAATGATCAAGATAGTTATCGCCCCCACATAAATCAGCACCTGCACACCGGCCAGGAATTCCGCGCCGAGCAAAATGTAGATTCCGGCGACCGAAAACAGAGTCAGCACCAAAAACAACGCCGAATGGAAAACATTTCTGGCGGTCACGACCCTGAATGCGGAAACCGAAGCGATAACGGCCAATAGATAAAATATAAACGCGTTCATAACGTATCTCCGGATCCGTCGGCTGAGTCAGGCGCCGGTGGCTCGGGGTTGGGAGCCGCGGCGGCGGCTTTCTCTTTCGGCTCGATTTTAGCGGCGGGTTTTTTGGCGACGGCCTTACGCTTCTTTTCGTATTTGACATCGCGGCCGAGCTCCTGCAATTTGGCCAAATCAAACACCAGGCTTTGCTTGTCGGCTGTGGCGAATTCGTACTTGCCAGCCAATTTTATAGCATCGAAATTGCAAGCCTCCTCACAGAGCCCGCAAAAACAACATATCAGATTATTCACTTCGAAGGTCTTGGGATATCGCTTATTCGTGACCGGATCTTTCGCCTGGGTTATGGTTATGGCCGCCACCGGGCAGGCCTTGGCGCAAAGCATGCAGGCGGTGCAATTCAACTCGCCGGTTTCCGGGTCGGAAAGCAGCACCACGATGCCGCGCGATCTTTCGAACATCGGCATCTTTTCCTTGGGATACTGCAGGGTGACCGCCCGTTGAGGCAGCTGCTTGCCGGTGGTTTTCAACCCGAGAAGAAGGTTATAAATGCCGTTGGCTATGTCTTTGAAATATCCCATAATTTAAAATATGAGCACTCCCGCGGCGGTTAAAATCAAATTGGCGAACGACAACGGTAATAAGACTTTCCAGGCGAACGCGAGAAGGTGATCGACCCGAACCCGAGGGTAGGTCCATTTGAACCACATTATCAGGAAAACTATGAAAAGCGATTTGCCGAGAAACCAGATCCATGAGGGTATGAAGGAAAGCGCGGGGAACGGCGGTTGCCAGCCGCCCAGAAAAATGGTCGTGGCCACCGCGCCCACGGTGAACATATTGAGAAACTCGGCTAAGAAAAACATCGCGAATTTCATACCTGAGTACTCGATGTTGAATCCCGCCACGAGCTCCTGTTCGGCCTCAGGTAGATCGAAAGGAGTTCGATTCAGTTCGGCTGTCGAGGCCATTAGATAAATGGTGAAGCCCAAAAATTGCGGCCAAACGAACCATTTCCAGATATAAGGACCCTGTGCCTCCACGAATTGCCCGGTTGAAAGCGTGCCCGCCATTATGACCGCGCCCATTAGCGATAAGGTCAACGGCACTTCATAGGAAATCACCTGCGATGCGGAGCGCATGCCTCCCAATAGCGCATATTTGTTGTTGGAGGCCCAACCGGCCATGACGATCGAGATCACCGTGAATGTTGTGATGGCCAGAATATATAGAATCCCGATATTCAAGTCGGCTGCCAGTGCGCCTTTCCCGAATGGAATCACCGCATAAACCATGAAACAGGAGGCGAAAGCGACCACCGGCGCCCAGAAATGCACCGGTCGGTCGGCATTGGCCACCACTATATCTTCTTTTTGCAGCAGCTTGATGGCATCGGCGATCGTTTGCAGCCAACCGTGCCAACCGGTCATCATCGGTCCCAGTCTGTCTTGGAAATGAGCCGCCACTTTTCTTTCCCACCAGATCAAGAACAACGCCATCAATGCCAGAAATATGATTATAGCCGCACCCGCCAGCACCATGAGGAAAATGTCGAGAATTATTTCCGAAAGCCCCAGCGAAGAAAATAAACTCGAGGCGATTGCATATATCCACTGAAACAAACCGGTAAGTTCCAGCATCAGCGATCCACCTCCGGCAAGACGACGTCGAGGGAGCCGAATATCGCTACCAGATCTGCGATTTTGTAACCCCGTGACAGATACCGCAGCACCTGCAAATTTCCGAATGAGGCAGTGCGTATTTTGACCCGGTAAGGTTTGGTAGTGCCGTCGGAGACGACATAATAACCCATCTCACCCCTGGGGGCCTCTATACGCATGACCACCTCCCCTGCCGGGGGTTTGAATACGCCGGGCACTTTGGCTTTGATATCGCCTTCAGGCAAACCGTCCAGCGCCTGATCGACGATATTGCAGCTTTCCCGCATTTCTTGCACCCGCACTATATAGCGATCCCATACGTCGCCGTTTTTTCCCAGCGGCACTTTGAAATCGAATTTGTCGTAAGAAGAATAAGGCTCGGCCTTGCGGATATCCCAATTATGACCCGAGCCTCTTATCGTCGGGCCGGAGGCTCCGTAATCGAGTCCCACTTTTATGGGAAGGATGCCTATATTTTTCGTTCGAGTGAGAAAAATCGGATTATTGGTCAGAATCGCCTCGTAATCATCGACACGTTTTCTGAAAATCCGGGTGAATTCCCGGCATTTCGAGGCGAAATCGGGCGGAATATCCCGCGACACTCCTCCAATCCGCATATAATTATAGGTAAGCCTCTGCCCGCAGGTCATTTCGAACAAGTCAAGAATCATTTCTCTTTCGCGGAAAGCATACAGGAAAGGAGTGAATGCGCCCAAATCCAAAGACATGACACCGAGATATATTAGGTGTGATGCTATACGATTGAGCTCGGTCATGATTACGCGAAGATATTGAGCCCGTGGGGGAGCCTCGATTCCCGCAAGCTTTTCGACCGTCAACGCCCAGGCGAGATTGCAAGGCATCGATGCGCAATAATCGATACGATCGGTGTAGGGCATGAACTGCGCATAGGTCCGATTTTCCGCGATTTTTTCGATCGAACGGTGCAGATAACCGATATGCGGAATTACGTCTTCGATAAATTCGCCCCGCATTTTCAACACCAACCGCAACACGCCGTGAGTGGACGGGTGCTGGGGCCCCATATTCAGTAGAAATTCTTCCTCGGTCAGAGGCACGTTGTCGATCAGATCACTCATCGGCGCCTTTCGACTTGTCGGGCATGGGAATGAAATCCGGACCTGTCCAACCCTTTCGCATCGGGTATCCGTAGTTCCAATCGTCATAGAGCAACAACGGCCGCGGATCCGGATGACCGTTGAAAACGATTCCAAAAAGCTCGGCAGCCTCCCGTTCATACCAGTTGGCAGCTTCCCAAACACCGGATAGAGTGGGAATTTTCGGATTTTCCAGCGGTAATTTTACTTTTGCCACCAGTTGATGAACATGTTTCGAGGATGACAAATGGATGACCACCTCGAATCTGTCGGGATAATGGACGCCCGCCAGCGAAAATAAAAATTCGAACGCCAGCTCAGGATCGTCGCGGAGAAATTTACAGACTTCGATATATTTATCGATTACGATATACATGCACGGTTCGGGGAATTTCGTTTTCAGAATTTCGACAGCAGATCCGAACCTGGTGGCGAGTTTATTTTCGATTTGATCTTTGTTCATGCCTGCTTCGGTGGAATATCGCCGGCGAAATCTTTGATCTTCTCCCGGTAGATTTTTTCTCTGACCTTGAGAGCGCCCTGCAATAACGATTCCGGCCGCGGCGGACAGCCAGGTATGTAGACATCGACCGGGATGATTTTGTCAACGCCCTTGAGCACCGAGTAACAATCGTAGTAGAAAGGGCCGCCGTCGCAGGCGCAGCCGCCCATGGCCAGAACATACTTCGGTTCAGCCATCTGATCGTAGAGAATTTTGATCCTTTTGGCCATCTTATGGGTCACGGTGCCGCAGACCATCATCAGGTCGGCCTGTCTCGGTGAGGCTCTGAAAAACATGCCCAGCCGGTCGAAATCGTAACGCGATGCGCCCGTGGCCATCATCTCGATCGCACAACAGGCGAGGCCGAAAAGCAGATACCATAGCGATGACGCCCTCGACCAATTCAGCAATCCCTCGGCGGATGTGATCACGATTCCTCCGCCGGGAATTTTCTCCACGTACAGAGGGGCTTTTTCTATTATTCCCAAGTCAATGCTCCTTTTTTCCAGGCATAAACGAGACCGGAGATAAGTATGGCCAAAAATATCAACATCTCGATAAATGCGAAAAGCCCGAGTTGTTTGAATGCGACGGCCCAGGGGAATAAGAACACCACCTCCACGTCAAAAATGACGAATATCAGGGCGAAAATATAAAATCCGGCGTTATACTGAATCCAGGCTCCGCCGATCGGGGCCTCTCCGCATTCATAATTTTCGAGTTTCTTTTTATTTGGTCGTTGCGGTCTGATCAGGCCTGCAATGAATATGGTGACCAGCACGAAAACGATTCCAAGCACCAGAAAGACAGCGAGAATACCGTATCCGAAACCCATATCAGTCGATACGCCAGCTTGTGATGATTTTCACTAAAACAAAAAACATATTGAAGAGCTATTAATACAACAGAATTATTTTTGTCAAGCCTTATCGCAAATTTTTTATCGTCATGACTAATGTGAATAATTCGTGTCTATGTTTCCCGAATCGAACGGAAATTTAATTCCGATCACGATTTAGTGCTGATTTCGCTTATCCAAGAGATTTTTCGAAATCCCGACGGGAACCGATTAAAATGAATTTGACTTAAAAAAGAAAATTGTTTATTTAGCATCCGCCGAAACAAATCTCGAACTCATCGGAGTCGTGAAAGGAGTAATTGCGATGAGCGTCAAAACCCTGTTTCTGGAAACCAGACCGCAGTTTTTGATTCTTTCGCCGATCTTGGCGCTGCTGGGCATGTCGATCGCCCTTTATGAGGGGAGTTTCAACGCCGTTCATTTCATTCTGGCCACCATCGGCTTGACTCTTTTACATGTCAGCGTGAATACATTGAACGACTACAGCGATTTCAAAACGGGGATTGATCTTAAAGTTAATCGCACTCCATTTTCGGGCGGTTCGGGGATGCTGCCGTCGGGGGCGTTGAACGCCAAAGCCGTGCTGGCCTTGGGACTCGGTTCTTTTTTCCTGGCGGTGCCGATCGGCATCTATTTCGTGATCGCCCGCGGCATGGCGCTCTTGCCGATCTTTATCGTGGGAGCGATTTTCGTTCTCTGGTACACAAGTCATATAACCCGTATCGGGCTGGGCGCGGCCGAGATCGCCGCAGGCCTTGGTTTGGGCACCCTGCCGGTTTTAGGCATATTCATTATCATGAACAACGGATTTTCCTGGTCGGCACTATATGCCTCGGTGCCTTCCGGGTTTCTGGTTGCAAATCTGCTTCTGTTGAACGAATTCCCCGATGCCGAGGCTGATCGCACGGGCAAAAGGCGCACCCTGCCGATAATCCTCGGCTACCGCGGCGCAGCCATAGTTTATTCCACGCTTACTTTGATGACCTATTTTTGGATTCTGGCGGGCGTCACATTGCGCTTGATGCCGGCATGGACTCTTCTGGGTTTGCTAACTCTGCCGTTCGGTTTAAGAGCGATTAAGGGATCCTTGACTTTCAATTCGCTGTCCGAGTTGATCCCGGCCCAGGGAGCCAACGTTCTGACGGTGCTGCTCACCCAGTTCTTGATGGGAATCGGTTTCATTATCGCCCGCGTCATGCAATAAGCGGCGATCTCGACGAATTTCCACGAATTTAAGGATATCGGCCGTCTATGTATGGCCGATATCTTGTTTTATTGCCGGTTACTGCAAATTATTCTCGGCCTTTAAGTCGCGGTTCCATAATATTCTTTTCTTGCTTTCCGAATTTTCCGCCTATTAATTCTGCCGTGCGTGTTTTGTTACTGCCGCCCGCAGTTTTTTAATTGGCAGGGCGAGTCGAACGGCAGGTGGATTGGAGCCGACAATGGCCGAAATGATGAAAGCGATCGTAAAGACAAAACCCGAATTCGGGGCGGAACTAAAAGAACACGATGTGCCGGCAATCGCCGAAGATCAAGTCTTGATTAAAGTCAGGGCGACTTCGATATGCGGCACCGACGTCCATATATATAGGTGGGATAGTTGGGCCGCCGGACGAATCGGCGCAGCCTCTTTGCCTCAAATAATGGGGCATGAAGTGGCCGGTGAAATCGTCGAAGTGGGCCGATCCGTCAAAGGACTCCGGCCGGGCGATTATGTCTCGGTCGAAACCCATATACCCGATCCCCGTGATTTGCAATCGCTTTTGGGCCAGATGCATATCGGTGAACGTATGTCGATACTGGGAGTGGATATCGATGGCACTTTCGCCCAGTATGTGGCGGTTCCCGCAGTAGTTTGCTGGATCAACGATCGCTCGATTCCACCCGAAATCGCAAGCGTCCAGGAGCCGCTCGGCAACGCCACCTATGCGGTTTTAGGTGAGGACAACGATGTTGCCGGCAAGTCTATGGTAGTGATCGGCGATGGACCTATCGCGCTTTTTGCCATAGGCGTGGCCCGGGCTTGCGGAGTCTCAAATATAATCGTGGTCGGACAAAGCGAATTCAATCTCGACATTGCGGTTCGAATGGGGGCGGATCATATTATTTTCGCCAACGATGATCGACGCCAAGAGCGCCTCGAGCAAGTCAAAGACCTGACCCGAGGTTACGGGGCGGATATAGTGCTTGATATGGCTGGTTCGCCGGCAGGGTTGGATGAGGGCTTTTCCATGCTGAGAAAGGGAGGGCGTTTTTCCGCGTTCGGCATCCTGACGGATTCTTATTACAATATAAATTATAATAACAGCCTGGTGTTCAAAGGCGCGCAAATCCATGGAATTAACGGGCGCAAAATGTTCGATACCTGGTATCGGGTCGGCAATCTGCTTTCTTCCCGAAGGCTCGATATCAGGCCGGTCATTTCGGAATTGATCATGGCCGATGATTTCGCCGGTGCTTTCGATCGCCTGATGGCGCTGCCGCGTCGTGTGGCCAAATCCGTCATGTTTTTCGATAAGAACGAGCTCGATGCGGCTCAGCGGCGATTTGCCGGTGCCGGATGATGGACGATGTCTGGCGACGGACGCTTTAATTCTGCTGAATTATCTGACAGTGATATGTGCAAATGCTGACGTTGCAGCCATGATAGTCGGACTGGGAAACGATATTGTCGAGATCGCCGTGCTAAAAAGAGAACTGAAACGAGACGGCGAAGGGTTGAAAAGGGAGATTTTCACCGAAAGTGAAATCGCTTATTGTGAAAGCAAGCGCTATCCCGAACGGCACTTGTCGGCCAGGTTCGCCGCCAAAGAGGCGTTATTCAAAGCGCTCGGGTCCGGCAAAATAGGCGATTGCAGCTGGAAAGATATAGAGATCATCAACGATGCAAACGGGCGTCCTTCCATCAATCTTGTCGGACATACCCGGCAAATCGCCGAGCGGATGTCGGTGCGGCGAATTCATATATCTCTTACTCATGCCGGCGCCTGGGCAGGCGCCACCGTCATTCTTGAAAGTTAGTGGGATTTTATTCAACAATAAGGTGAAGTGAAGAGGAACGAGGATGAGCAATATAGGTTCGTATGAACACAGATTGGCCGGTTTCGATTGGTCGATAGCGGAAAAAGAACTCGGCTACAAGAAAGGTGACCCTATTAATATCGGTTGGTATTGCAGCGACCGGATTTGTCATCTCGGCAAGGGGTCGAAATTGGCGATGATCTGGGAAGATTACCAGGGCAATATGAAGCGATTCACCTACAACGATATCCGTGTGTTGTCGAACACGTTCGCCTCCTTTCTTAAGGATCTGGGCCTGAAACCCGGTCAGCGAATTTGCATTTTTATGGATAAGATTCCCGAGCTTTACATCTCGTTTCTCGGAATTCTGAAGATGGGTGGTATCTGCCAACCTTTGTTTTCGGCGTTCGGCGAAGAGTCGCTTTTTACCCGACTCGACAACGCGGGGACTTCCGCCATATTGACTCAAAAAAAACATCTGCCGAAAGTGCGAAAAATCCTGGCGCAGCTGCCTGAGTTGAAGCATATCATAGTCGTCGATGCCGCCGATTCGCCTTTGCGCGAGCGGGAAATTGCGTTCGCTATGGATAAGGCCGCAAAAGTCGAATCGTTCGACTGCTTCCCGTCAACCCCGGAAACGCCTTCCGTCTTACATTATACTTCGGGGACGACCGGATTGCCCAAAGGCGCCCAACACGTTCATTATTCTTTGATTTCACAGTATCTGACCGCCCGCTGGGTGCTCGATCTTCAGCCCGACGATATTTATTGGTGTACCGCAGATCCCGGTTGGGTTACCGGCACTTCGTATGGAATCATCGGCCCCTGGTCCAACGGCGTAACTCAGGCGGTGCTCGATTCCGGATTCAGCACCGAGCGCTGGTATGCGTTCATACAAAAGCACAAGATAACGGTATGGTATTCGGCCCCCACCGCGATCCGATTGCTGATGCGTGATGGGATAGAGGTGGTCAAGAAATACGATTTAAGTTCTTTGCGTCATCTCTGCAGTGTCGGCGAGCCGCTTAACGCCGAGGCGGTGATCTGGTCCAAAGAAGCGTTCGGTTTGGCTTTCCACGATACATTCTGGCAGACCGAAACCGGATCGATTGTAATCACCAACTACCCGGGCATGCCGATAAAGCCGGGGTCCATGGGAAAGCCATTCCCTGGAATAACCGCGGATGTCGTCGATCCGACCACATTCCAACCTTATGCCGAAAGAGGAAAAGTCGGCTTGATAGCGATCAAGCCCGGCTGGCCGTCGATGTTCCGCACCTATTGGAAAAACGAGGAGGTTTATAACAGCAAATTCAAAAACGGCTGGTATATTTGCGGCGACCGCGCCAGCATCGATGCCGATGGTTATTTCTGGTTCGTCGGCCGTGACGATGACGTTATCAATACGGGCGGTCACTTGGTAGGGCCGTTCGAAATCGAGTCAGCGTTGCTTGAGCATCCGGCGGTGGCCGAATCTGCGGCGGTAGGCAAACCGGATCCGGTCAATATGGAGGTGGTAAAAGCGTTCGTCGCTCTCAAACCCGGTTTCGAGCCGAGTGCCGAACTTGATTTGGAAATCATGAACTTCATCCGTAAAAAACTATCTCCTCTGGCGATGCCGCAGGAAATAGAATTCGTCAAATCGTTGCCGAAAACCCGAAGCGGCAAGATCATGCGCCGTCTATTGCGCGCCAAGGAGTGGAACGAACCGATCGGCGATATATCGACGCTCGAAAATGATTGAAATGAATGCTACCATCAAAATAAACAATTGAGGGAATTTTTATGGACGAGATGACCAAAATCGTACTCGATTACGTTAAACGCGAGTATCTCGAGGAAGATGACGACCGTGAGCTTAACGAAAATACGCCGTTGATTTCGGGCGGCATCGTCGATTCGTTTTCGATGGTATCGTTAAAGCGATTCCTCGAAAAAAAATACAATATCCAGATTCCTGATGCGGATGCCTCGCCGGAGGCTTTCGACACGGTGAACAGCATCGTGGCCCTGGTGAACAAGTTCTTGAAAAAATAGGACCGACTGCATTTCGAAAGTTGTCCGATGCGATGAATTTGGAGTAAAGGAGGTATTGTGGCCTACAGCGAGAAAGCGCGCGAAACCTATAAAGCCGAGTTGAACGGGTTGAAAGCAGCCGGGCTGTTCAAAGAAGAAAGGTACATACACGCCCCGCAAGGCGCCGAGATCGAGGTGGAATTTCCGGTCGGATCATCCACCAAAAAAGTCATAAACATGTGCGCCAATAATTATCTGGGCCTGTCAAGCCACCCCGACGTCATCAAGGCGGCGCACGAGGGGCTCGATTATCGCGGCTACGGAATGTCATCGGTGCGATTCATTTGCGGCACCCAAGATATTCACCGCCGGCTCGAAAAAAAGCTCACCGAATTTCTGGGCACCGAGGATACTCTGCTTTTCCCATCGTGCATGGATGCCAACGCGGGGGTTTTCGAGGCGGTGCTGAGCGATCAAGACGTCATGATCGCTGATCGGTTGGTTCATGCTTCCATCGTCGATGGCATGCGGCTGTGTAAGGCGATGCAGGATACATATAAACACTCGGATATGGGACATCTCGAGGAAAAACTGCAGGAACACCAAGACAAACGTCGTCGCATGGTGATAACCGATGGTGTTTTTTCGATGGACGGCGATCTGGCGAAACTCGACAAGATAGTCGAGCTGGCCGAGAAATACGATGCAATGGTGTTCGTCGATGATTCACATGCCAGCGGCTTTATCGGCAAAACCGGCCGCGGCACCCATGAGCATTGCGGCGTGGTCGGCAAAATCGATATTATCACCACCACCCTGGGCAAGGCGCTGGGCGGCGCCTCCGGCGGCTGCGTCTCCGGACGCGCTGAATTGGTCGAGCTCTGCCGCCAGAAAGCCAGGCCGTATCTGTTTTCCAACACGGTCGCGCCCGTCATCGTGGCAGGCGCGATAAAAGTGCTGGATCTGATATCCAAAACCACCGAACGGCGCGACAAGCTGGAGCAAAACACGATCTACTGGCGTAAGCTGCTCAAGGATGCAGGGTTCGACGTCAAGGAAGGTGAAAGCCCGATCGTGCCGGTTATGCTTTACAACGCCAAACTGGCGCAGGATATCGCCAGAGACCTTTTCACCGAGGGGATCTATGCGGTCGGATTTTTCTTCCCGGTAGTGCCCAAAGGGCAGGCGCGTATCCGCACCCAGCTGTCGGCGGCGCACGAGAAACACCACCTCGACAAAGCGATCGAGGCTTTCATCAAGGTCGGCAAAAAATACGGTATTCTCGGATTAGGCAAGAAGGAGATAATTGAAAAGTACGGGATGTGAGGGGAGGTGGAAATTTAAGATGGTGAACAAGACATGCCTTTATTGGGCGGTTTAGGCGGAGGTATATAATAATACTCATTATAAATGTTTGAGCCGATTGCAGCGGGCTTAAAACTTTTACGATTTTGCTGTATCACCCAAATTATTTCTGGAATATAAGTGCGGATATTCTGAAACTTTATTTTGATAACAATATTTCTTTGCTCAATGATTTCTTATCGACATCGCCCGATACGCAAAAAGCAGTAATTAAGGAGATTGAGAATTCGAGCATTTCGATCATTAATTCACTAATTTAATCCAAAACTTTGGGTGCGTTCGCCTTTACGGATTCCCGCTTGCGCGGGTATGACAGTAAAATATTATATCGGCAGGTTCGTTCAGGCTGCTTTTTCGGATGCACATATATATATAATTACAGATGCTCCGTTGTTTGGTGTCGAGGCAAAATGGAGATCGATTTTAATCCGTATCGATTATTTTTTAATTAAGAAATCATGAACTGCGTCAAATACAGCATCTGGTAGGTAACGAACCCCATCTTTTGGTACAACCTGAGCGCCGGCTCGTTGTCGGCCATCACGCAAAGAAAAATCGTGTCTGTCGTCTTGCGTAAAGCCTCGGCCACGGCCCTGGTGGTAGCGTAGGCGAGGTTGGAACGTCGATGTTTCGGGTGGGTCACCACGTTTCCTATTTCGGCGCTCCACCTTGTCGAGAAATGCACTCCCGCGATGCTGACCAGATTCTCCCCGTAATAAACACCGTAGTAGGGGCCGAAATTAAGCGCCTTGGGGGTCCAGGCCATTGCGGGAACCAAGCTATAAAGCCGCGCTATCTGAACCATATCAGCGGCGGTGAGTTGTTCGAGGCGATACTGCGATTTATCGAAAGCCAGCTCGGGGATATTATCTGAACGAAGCACCATCTGACATTCGGGCACGATATTGATGATCCCGAACGTCGCCTCTATAAATGAAACTATTTTCTCGGTGTATAACCCCCATGTCGGCTCTTCTTTCAGTTTCGGGTGACGGTTGGCAAGTACCCTTATCACATAGCCGGCATCTACGCTGTTGTCGGCCAGCAGAGCAAGACTGTTGAAAGGCAGATCCATATAATAGCTGGCGATCGCCACCGGAATGTCATCGACACAGCGGGCGGCGATGCTGCAGTCGGCTCTCAATTGAGTGAGATCGGCGATAATGAGCGCATTATCCAGCGCATTTCGCGTGGCGAGATTAAGAAGCGGCCCAATGGAATTTCCATGAACCAAACCATGATCGTTATCGATCGGTGAACTTTGGTTGATTGACGATAAATGCGCAAAATTCGCCATGACTGTCCTTGTCCTGAGCGTATCTATCGGCCGGCGTCGGCTTCAATCCCTGAACCCTTTTCGGCTTGGTTGGTTTTTCGCCGGCCTATTCCTATTGCCATTTTCGACACCGGAATAATCCAATTTAGGAGACGCTGTTGCAAAACGAAACGGGTTGTCCTGCGAAGTTACATCTATCGACGTCGGCGTATAACAGGCAAATAAGCAAAAAAGGGTGCAGGAATATGCACCCTCGTAATAAATTCCTGTCGGTATGTATTAATTGGAGGTTCTTTTTCCGGGCTTTTTCTTTTTGGCCGATTTCGATTTGACGGCCGTGTCACTTTTATGCGACAGCATCCGGCGCAGGATTGTCTCGAGGTCCGGTTGCCCGATTTCCTGCAGTTCGTATCTCACTCTTGTCGACGGCTTATTGATTTTGATGAGCTTCCTCAAGTCAATCGGTGTGGCGATCACCACCGAATCAGCTTTGGCGCGATTGATCGTCTTTTCGAGATCCTTTATTTGGCTTTGCCCATACCCCATGGCCGGCAAAAGCGTTCCGATATTGGGGTAGGACTTGTAAGTTTCGGTGATAGATGCGACAGTATAAGGCCGAGGATCGACCAGACCGGCCGCTCCGAATTTGTGGGCGGCCACCACTCCGGCGCCATAGGTCATTTCCCCGTGAGTCAAAGTCGGGCCGTCCTCGACCACGAGAACCTTTTTGCCCGAAATTATCTCCGGATTATCGACGAAAATCGGAGACGCCGCTTCCACTACTTCAGCGGTGGGATTGTAATAAGCTACCGATTCCCGCACCGCCTTGATCCCCTCGAGAGCCGCCGTGTCGATTTTGTTGATTACTATGATATCGGCGAGCAACAGGTTCGTCTTACCGGGATAATAGGATGTCTCATGGCCGGGCCGATGAGGATCCACTACGGTGATATGCACGTCCGGTTCGAAAAACGGAAGATCGTTGTTCCCGCCGTCCCAGACGATTATATCCGCCTCCTTTTCCGCTTGGCGAAGAATTTTCCCGTAATCCACGCCGGCATAAACGACCATTCCATTATTTATATGCGGTTCGTATTCTTCCCTCTCCTCGATAGTGCAGCGATGTTTGTCCAGATCCTGAAACTTGGCAAATCGCTGGCATATCTGACGGCTGAGGTCCCCATAAGGCATAGGATGGCGAACTACGACGACTTCCAGGCCGAGTTTTTTCAATATCCCGCATACCTTTCGAGTTGTTTGCGATTTTCCCGAACCGGTTCGGACGGCGCAGATGGCGACCACCGGCTTTTTCGATTGCAACATGGTGTGTTGAGTGCCGAGAAGTTTGAAATCGCAGCCGCAGGAGTTGACGATCGCGCCTAGGGACATCACATGATCGAATGAGACATCGGAATAAGAAAAGACCGCCTCATCCACGTCATAATTATCGATCAACAAGGGCAGTTCTTTTTCATTGTAAATCGGGATACCCTTGGGATACAACTTGCCTGCCAAAATTGCAGGATAACGACGATTGGCGATATCCGGGATTTGGGTGGCAGTGAAAGCAACTACTTCATACTTCGCATTATCCCTATAGACGGTATTGAAATTATGAAAATCTCTGCCTGCTGCTCCGATTATTATTACTCTTTTCCTTATCATATATATTAAACCCCTTTCCGAGTGCTAAAATTAAAAACTATACCAGGAATTACAGTGGTTTGAAGGGGGAAGCTTAATGGTCGAAGAGCTTTTTAGACCAATAACGCATATGTTAATAATACACTTATTTTTCCGATTGTCAACGGCCATAAAGGCATTTTCCGCTTTATCAGTTTCGTTTTTACCGATTATCTTGAATAACAGCAAGTTACGGAAATTTGGCGGGCCGGTTTAACCGGAGGAGCTTTTCAGGTATCGCGTTTGAATACGGATTCAATCCGCCCAAATCGCCCGCCGCCGTAAAGCGGATTCGAGAAGCGAAACTGTCCGTTTTCAAATCGCAGAGCTTGGTCCGCATCGGTTTAGTGTGGAAAAAAAGCCATGTTTCCAGGGGATTGCGCCTTGAATTTCCTAAAAATCGTTTTTATTTTTATCGCAGGTTCTGTAATATGTAAAAAAAGATCTAAAGGTGAACCGGATAAAGTGGTGAAACGATGGGCAGGAAAAAGATCGCAGTGGTGGCGCTGGGCGGCAACGCAATAACGCGCAAAGATAAAGAAGATACGATACCGAATCAATTCATAAACACTGAAATAAGTCTACAAGGCATTTTGCAGTTGTTCAAGGATGACTATAATGTAGCTCTGACTCACGGCAACGGTCCGCAAGTCGGGAACGCGGTGCTTAGAGTGGAGCTTTCGCGGGGAAAGGCACCCGAATTGCCGGTATTTATTTGCGTGGCCGATTTACAAGGGGGCATGGGATACATGATCGCTCAAGTGCTGCGGAATCTGTTTATGCGAAACAACATTCAGCGTGAAGTGGCGACAATTGTAACCCAGGTGATCGTGGATAAAAATGATCCCGATTTTGCCGATCCTACCAAGTTCATCGGACAATTCTATGAACGATCGGATGCCGAGATGATGCAGAAGGAGTTCGGCTGGAAGATGAAGCAATATCCGGCCGATCATCGTTTCCGCCGGGTGATCGCCTCGCCCAAGCCGATCGCGATAGTGGAACGCCACATAATCAAAAAGCTGGTCAGTTCGGGCGTCGTGGTGGTAGCCTCCGGCGGCGGCGGAATACCGGTGATACGAGAAGGCGATGCTTTCATAGGGATCGATGCAGTGATCGACAAAGACAGAGCGGCGGCGGTGCTCGCCCGCGATATCGACGCCGAACTGCTGGTAATACTCACATCCGTAGATAAGGTGTCCCTTGATTACAGCAAACCGACCCAGCGAAACCTCGATCGAATAAGGCTTAAGGAAGCCGAGAAGTATTTGGCGGAGGGTCATTTCCCGCCCGGCAGCATGGGTCCGAAAATCGAAGCGGCTATCGAATTTTTAAGATCCGGGGGGAAGAAAGTTCTGATCGGCTCGATCGAAAACGCCGCGGCGGTTGTGGCAGGAACATCAGGCACTACGATCGTCGCTTGATTCCGCAGAAAAAGAGGGCATCGGCGGGCAATCCGGAAAATATTCAGTCGTGTTTAATCTCGAGGATTTTTGCAGGGACATAGCTGCCGAAGGCGGAAGTGCCTATATGGTCGGCGGTCCGGTGAGAGACAGCTTGCTCGGCAATGCCTCTGGCAAAGATATCGATTTGCTGATCCGCCGATTCCCGTTCGAAAAATTGAAAAGATTTCTCGGCGAACGAGGCGAAATTCATTTGGTCGGGCAGTCGTTCGGGGTGATCAAGTTCAAACCGTTCGGTCATAACGATGTGATCGATATTTCGCTGCCGCGCAAAGAGCGATCGACCGGTGCCGGTCACCGGGATTTCGCGGTGGATTTCGATCCGGATATCCCGCTCGAAATCGATCTGGGAAGGCGGGATTTCACTATAAATGCGATGGCCCGGGACTGTCTGTCCGGTGAATTGATCGACCCATTCGGCGGACAAAGAGACCTGTCCGATAGGATACTGCGGATGATATCGCCATCCGGATTCGTCGAGGATCCTTTGCGGATGATGCGCGGTGTGCAATTCATGGCCAGGTTGAATTTGAAAGTCGAGCCGGACACCGATAAGGCGATGACCGAGCAATCGCATCTTATCGACACGGTTGCGGCGGAGAGGATCGCCGACGAACTCAACAAGCTGCTTCTGGCGGAAAAGCCGTCGCCCGGGTTCCGGCTTATGCAACGGACCGGTTTGCTGCGGCGGATTTTGCCGGAAATCGAGAATACAGTCGGAGTGACTCAACCGGGCGGTTATCATCGCTGGGATGTTTTCGAACATACATTGCGGACTATCGATAACGCCCCGCGCTCCATTCCCATACGGCTGGCAGCGCTGTTTCATGACTGCGGCAAACCTGCGACAAAGATGGATACCGATTCCGGAGCTTCATTTTACGGGCATGATCGATTGGGCCGCGACCTTGCCGTCAAAGCCCTGAAACGACTTCGGTATGCCGGCGATTTGATCGAGGCCGTCGGTATATTGGTCGAAAAACATATGTTCAGCGAAAATGCAGGTGAGAAAGGGATAAGAAGACTAATAAGCAAGGTAGGAGTGGATAGAATTTACGATCTTATCGATTTACGAAAGGCGGATACTTTGGCTCAAGGCATGGGTCAAACCACGGAAGGGATCGAGGAGTTCCGTTCCCGGGTGAAAGCTGAAATAGAAAAAAAGTCGGCATTCGGCCTTAAAGATTTGCAGATCGATGGAAACGATATTAAAAGCCATCTGGGGATCGGGGAAGGCCCGCTGGTCGGCGTAATTTTGAATGCGCTTTTTGAAGAAGTTTTGGATGAGCCGACTCTGAACGATCGGGAAAAACTTCTACGGCTTGCTCGTGAAATATTTCGCAAAAGGCAGCTTGACAAATAGGCGCCGGTTTTCTTAATTGAAAATTATGCGGAGGAATTATGAAAATACATGAATATCAGGCAAAGGAGATTTTCGCCAAATACGGCCTTCCGGTTCCCAAAGGCGAGGTTGTCAGTTCGCCCGATGAAGCCAAGAACCTGGCGGTGAAATACGGCAAACCGGTTATGGTCAAAGCCCAAGTTCATGTCGGCGGCAGAGGGAAAGCCGGTGGCATAAAATATTGCAAAGATCCGGACGAAGCCTTTTTCAATGCCCAGGATATCCTCGGTATGGAAATCAAAGGGTTGTTCGTCAAGAAAGTGCTGGTTACCGAGGCCGTGGATATCAAATCGGAGGCTTATGTCGGCGTTATTGTCGATAGGGCGACCAAGAAAAATGTGATCATGGTTTCGCCTGCGGGCGGGATAGATATCGAACAGGTCGCCGCGGAAACCCCCGAGAAAATAATGAAACTTGCGGTCGATCCAATATTTGGGCTGCGGCAGTTCGAGGCCTTGAAGCTGGCTCGATTCGTGTATTCCGATATCAAATTAGCCCGGCAGGCCGCCGAGATGATTTCCCGACTTTATCGGGCGTTTCTCGGCTGCGATGCCTCACTTGCGGAAATAAATCCGCTGGTGACGGATTCCTCGGGACAATTGATCGCGCTCGACGCCAAGATCAATCTCGATGACAACGCGCTGGTGCGCCACCCCGATTTCGAGAAATTACGCGATCTCGATGCCGAAGACCCGGCGGAAATCGAAGCCAAGCGGGCTGATCTTTCATTCGTTAAACTTAACGGTAATATCGGTTGCTGTGTCAACGGCGCAGGATTGGCCATGGCTACCATGGATCTGGTATACCATTTCGGTGGCCGCCCCGCGAATTTCCTTGATATAGGCGGATCGTCATCGCCGGAAAAAGTGCTGGCGGCGATGAAAATAATCTTGAACGATCCCCAGGTGGGTGTGATATTGTTCAATATTTTCGGCGGTATCACTCGGTGCGATGACGTGGCAAATGGAATTGTGCGAGCCGTGGAAAAACTGAACGTCCGGGTCCCGATAGTCGTCCGCTTGACCGGAACGAACGAAGAAAAGGCCAAAGAGATTCTCGAAAAATATAATTTTCCCGCCACCAGCTTGATGGAGGAGGCGGTAAAACTGGCTATCAAGGAAGTGGCATGAAGATCGCGGATAAGACAATCGAATAGGAGAATATCCTTTCAAACAAGAAGGTATGGCATGGCTATATTCATAGATAAAAATACCAAAGTCGTGGTGCAGGGGATTACCGGCAGAGACGGCTCATTCCACACCGAGCAGATGCTCAAATACGGCACAAAAATCGTTGCTGGGGTGACACCCGGAAAAGGCGGCATGGAGGTGCATGGAGTCCCGGTATTCGAATCGGTCGCCGAAGCGGTCGGCAAGACGAAAGCGAACACTTCGATTATATTCGTTCCGCCGGCGTTTGCCGTGGATGCGATTTATGAGGCTGCCGAGGCTGGAATTTCGTTGATCGTTTGCATAAGCGAGGGCGTCCCCACTCAAGATATGGTGAAAGCCTATCATTACCTGAAAATGAAAGGAGTCCGGCTGATAGGGCCGAACTGCCCGGGGTTGATTTCGCCGGGGTTAAGCAAAGTCGGGATATTACCCGGTCACATTTGCGAACGCGGCCCGATAGGTGTCGTTTCCCGGTCTGGAACATTGACCTACGAAGTGGTTTATAATCTGACCATTAACAAACTCGGGCAATCGACTTGTATCGGAATAGGCGGCGATCCGATTGTAGGAACCTCCTTCATAGATTGCCTCGAGGCGTTCGAGAAAGATCCGGCCACGGAAGGAATCGTCCTTATCGGCGAAATCGGCGGCTCAGATGAGGAGATGGCGGCTGAATTTGTTAAAAAGCACGTCAGCAAGCCGGTCGTCGGTTTTATAGCCGGTAGAAACGCGCCGCCGGGCAAAAGAATGGGACATGCCGGAGCCATAATATCCGGATCATCGGGGTTGGCGGCGGATAAAATCAAAGCTTTGAACGCCGTCGGAATCCCCGTCGCTGAGATTCCTTCTCAAATAGCTGTTTTAATGGCCGCGAAATTAGCCGAATATAGAAAGAAAAAGGCCAAGAAAAGTAAGGCGACTCTGAAAACGGGCAAAGCAAAGAAAAAATCGGCCAAAGCGGCAGCAAAGAGAAAATCCGCTGGACGCGCTGCTGGAAAGAAAAGATAAAATGCCGGAAGAGACGACATCATCTAAGCGTTACACACCCCGCCCTGATCCGGTGATTATCTATAAGAAATGGTGCAAGGCATGCGGCATTTGTATCGAACTTTGTCCGCAAAAAGTGTTTGATGCCGACCGAGACGGCTATCCGGTTATAACCCATGGCTTGGATTGCACCCAGTGTTCGATCTGTTGGGTCCATTGCCCGGATTTCGCCATCGTATCGACGGAGAAATGAGATCGTATGTCAGAAAACAATAAACGCAAATTGCTCCAGGGTAATCAGGCTTGCGCCTACGGCGCCTTGGCCGCAGGCTGCCGATTTTTCGCCGGGTACCCGATAACGCCATCGACCGAGATAGCCGAGACTATGGCTTTGGAACTGCCTAAATATGGCGGACGGTTCATTCAGATGGAAGATGAAATCGGCTCGATTTCAGCGGTTATCGGCGCGTCGGTGGCAGGGGCCAAGTCGATGACGGCTACTTCGGGACCGGGGTTCTCCCTTATGCAGGAGAGTCTGGGTTATGCCTATATGACCGAGGTGCCCTGCGTGGTGGTCGATGTGATGCGTGGCGGACCATCGACGGGATTGCCGACGAAAGTATCGCAGGCCGATGTAATGCAGGCTTACTGGGGAACTCACGGCGATTATTTCCCGATCGCGCTATGTCCGTCATCGGTGAAAGACTGTTTCAATGTAACGGTCAAGGCATTCAATCTTGCCGAAAAGTTCCGCAGCCCTGTGATCGTGTTATCGGACGAAGTGATAGGTCATATGCGCGAGCTGGTCGAGCTTCCCGATTTCAACACCGTGCCCAGGGTGGAGAGAGTCCGTCCGAACGTTCCTCCGGAATGGTATCGACATTTCAAAATAACACCGGATTTCACCTCGCCCATGGCCAATTTTGGAGAAGGATATCGCTTTCATCTGACCGGATTGACGCATGACGAAAGGGGTTTCCCCACTGCAAACAATCAAGCGATCGCCGCCAAACTCGACAAACTCAAACTGAAAATAGAGCGGCACGCCGATGAAATGGCCGATTATCGCACATTTCATATTGATGACGCCAGTGTCATAATATTCTCTTATGGGTCCGTGGCCCGAGCCGCTTTGCATGCCGTGGGAACCGCGCGCAGGAAAAGATGGCGGGTGGGCCTTTTTCAGCCTGTTACGATCTGGCCTTTCCCCGAAAAGCAACTCTATGAAGCGACGAAGAACGCCAAAGTGGTCATCGTCGCCGAGTTGAATCAGGGTCAATTGATAGGGGAAGTAAGACGGGTGGTCAAGGATCGCGTTAAGGTTGTCGGCTTGTTCCGATACGACGGTGATCTAATGACGCCTGACCAGATCATGAACAAGATAAGAGAGGAGCATTGATGGCTCAAAGATCGGATATCGCACATAAATATCTCAGGCCCAATATGGATTTCCCGAACGTGTGGTGCCCCGGCTGCGGCATCGGGATCGTATTGGGAGCATTCATAAGGGCGGTTGACAAGCTGGAAATCGGCAAGGATAATATCGCGCTTGTCTCGGGAATCGGCTGCACGGCGCGTATCCCCGCATACGTCGATTTCAACACGCTTCATACCACCCACGGCAGGCCGATTGCGTTCGCCACCGGAGTGAAACTCGCCAATCCGAAGCTTAAAGTGGTGGTGATCTCGGGCGACGGTGATATCCTTGCTATAGGAGGCAATCACTTCATCCATGCTTGCCGGCGCAATATCGAAATGACCGTTATCGTGGTCAATAACTATATCTACGGAATGACCGGCGGGCAGTATTCCCCCACCACGCCGCTGAACAAAAAGGCATCGACGGCTCCTTATCTGACTCTCGAACAGCCGTTCGACACCTGTCGTCTGGCCATCAGTTCGGGCGCCACATTCGTTGCCCGCAGCACCGTATATCACGCCACCCAACTTTCGAGCCTGATAGAAAAAGCGCTGCAAAAAAAAGGATTCTCGGTCGTGGAGGCGATGTCGAACTGCCATACACAATATGGACGTTTGAACAAAGAGGGCACGGCGGTGCGCATGATTCAGGCCCAGAAAGATCAGGCTATCCCCGTCTCAACGGCCGCCAAATTGCCGCCGGAGCAGCTTGAAGGCAAATTTACGATCGGCGTGCTTCACGATATTCAACGTCCGGAGTACATCGAATCCTATCAGAAAATAATTGAAAAGGTCAGGATGCCCGGAATAAATGCGGAAGTGGATGACAATGGGGCCAAAGCGAAACCCCAGGAAGAATAAAAGCTGGTGATTTATGGCGAAATCCGATAATGATGATAGATATGAAATAAGATTATCCGGTTCGGGTGGACAGGGGTTGGTTCTGGCAGGGGTGATGCTTGCCGAAGCTATCGGCATATATGAGGGGAAAAACGTAACCCAAACCCAAAGTTACGGTCCCGAGGCAAGGGGAGGGTCATCGCGCTCGGATTTGGTCGTTTCCAGCGGCGAGATCTATTTTCCCAAGCCATCGAAACTTGACCTTCTGCTCGCATTGACCCAGGATGCCTGCGACAAATATGTGGATGCGCTGAAGGCGGACGGTATCCTGGTCATCGATTCCGATATAGTCAGGCAGCCGCCGCCCGTGAAAAGGCTCTATGCTCTGCCTTTCACCCATACCGCGAAAGAAAAACTGGGGACGACTATAGTCACCAACGTGATCTCCACCGCCGCTTGTGTAGTGGTTTCCGGAATTTGCCGAAATGAATCGTTCGTGAAATCGGTGCTTGCCCGCGTGCCCAAAGGGACCGAAAAAGTGAATGAGCGGGCTTGCGCAATAGGTTTCGAGATGGCGAAAGAAGCCATGAAAAAAGCGGAAGCATAATGGGAAGAACGCTGCTGATTATCAAACCCGATGCGGTCGAGCGGAATCTTATCGGTGAAATCATATCCCGTTTGGAAAAGGCGAGATTAATAATCGCCGCCATAAAAATGGTCAAACTCGATTATGCCGAAGCCCGCAGATTCTACGCGGTTCACGAGGGGAAGCCGTTTCTCGATGAATTATGCCGCTATATGTCATCGGGGCCGATCGTGCCCATGGTGATCAAGTCCGAAGGTGAGACATACGAAAAAGTCCGTCAACTGATCGGAGCCACCGATCCCGCCAAGGCATTCCCCGGCACGATAAGGCACGACCTCGGAGTCAGCTTGACCAAAAATTCGGTGCACGCTTCCGATTCCCCGCAAAACGCCGAAATCGAAATCAGCTTCTTTTTCGGCTGATGGAAATTTTATTGCCATACGGGGGGCGGCTGCAATCGGCGAATATCGCGAAACTTGGTGGCAGATTTCGATGCTCGTTTCCCGCCGCCCTTGCCGATTCGGAAATCAATCGGCGTTTGGAAAGTGCGCTGTCCGATATCTCCAAAAATTATTCTTCGGCAAAAACCCTTGTTATCGTCAATGATACATTCCGCCGTACGCCTCTGAACTCTTTCCTGCCGTTTTTGCGGACGAAATTTCCTGAGGCTCGATTCGCGGTGGCCACCGGAAGTCATAAACCGCCCGATAGGGCCGGACTGATGAAAATTTTCGGGGCGGCATTCACCGAACTTGAAGATCGAATACTCGTCCATAACGGCTTCGATGATTCTGCGATTGTTGATATCGGTACGACATCGAGGAAAACGCCGGTTATGATAAATCGGGCTGTAATGGAATCGGATTTGATTTTGGCTGTGAACTCGGTCGAGCCCCACTTTTTCGCGGGATTCACCGGAGGCCGCAAATCCATAATCCCGGGACTTGCATCAATCGCAACCATAATGGCAAACCATCGCCTTGCCAAAAATCCTCGGGCCGCCGTCCTGAGGCTTGAAGATAACCCGCTCCACAATGATCTCGAAGAGGCGATCGACCTGCTTAAAATCCGTGAGATATATGGGATTCAATGCATCACCGATCGCAACGGCGAAATTGTGGATTTATACGCCGGTGAGCTCAGAACCGCTTTCAAACAGGCATGCACGAAGGCGGAAAAATTGTACACTATAAAGGTTCCGCGCAAATATAAGATCGTGATCGCCTGTTGCGAAGCTCCGCTCGATGAGAATTTGTATCAATTGCAGAAAGCTCAAGATAATGGCGGTTTGATTACGGAGGATGGCGGGGTTCTGATCGTAATGGGGGCATGTCTCGGCGGCGTCGGTTCGGAATACTTTATCAAGCTGGCCGAAAAATACCCGACTCCGGAAGCCGCTCTCGAAAAAGGAATCAATGACGATTCTTTCGGGATGCATAAATTGATCAAAACCGCAAGACAATTAAGACACTTCCGCATTTTTTATGTCACCGAGCTTGACTGGTCTATTCCTGCGAAGGTATATTTTGAGCCATATAACGACTTGGCGGTCGCCCTTGCCCAGGCTTACGAAATCGTGGGGCAAGACGCCGAGGTTGCCGTCGTGGAGGATGCCGGGTATTCCGTGCCCATGGTCGCAAGCGGTTAAATCGGATTGTGTTAAGAAATGGATTGAATCACTGATCCGGCCGCGTGGATACGGAAATTTTATGCGCTCATAAGTACTGATCAAAAAAAGAAAATACAAATAGCTCGTGGGTGAATGTTCGTAAAGAAGGAGATTGGAATGAGAAAGAAAGTAAGTATTGTCGGTGCCGGTAATGTAGGGGCATCGACGGCGATGTATCTGGCTCAGCGGAACATATGCGATATAGTGCTGATCGACGTGGTCCCCGATATGCCGAAAGGTAAAGCGCTCGATCTGTCCCAGGCAGGCCCCCTTTTGAACTATGACCTTAAAATCGAGGGGACCGACGACATGAGCGCCATGGCCGATTCGGATATGGTGGTGGTGACCGCCGGATTTCCCCGCAAACCGGGCATGACCCGTGAGGATCTGATCAACAAAAACGCGGAAATCGTGGGGCCGGTAGCCGAGAATATAAAAAAATACGCGCCCAAGGCATTCGTGCTTATCGTAACCAATCCGCTTGATATCATGACATTCCATGCTTGGAAAAAGACCGGCTTTTCTCATAATAGAGTTTTCGGCCAGGCGGGAATTCTCGATTCGATAAGATTCAGAACATTCGTCGGTTGGGAACTCGGCGTTTCCCCGACTGACGTGCAGGCTATGGTTTTGGGCGGCCACGGGGATACGATGGTTCCTCTGCCGTCTTATACCACGGTCGCCGGAATCCCGATCACCGAACTGATTCCGCCTGACAGGATCAAGGCGATATCCGATCGGACTCGCGACGGCGGAGGGGAAATCGTCAAATTACTCAAAACCGGTTCGGCGTTTTATGCTCCGGCCGCAGCTACGGTGGACATGGTCGATGCCGTATTGACCGATAGGAAACGACTGGTGCCGGCATCCGCCTATGTCAACGGCCAGTATGGTCTAAATGACATGTATATCGGCGTGCCCGTGATCATGGGCGCCAACGGGATCGAGAAGGTGATCGAACTAAAGCTGTCCAAAGACGATCTGGGTGCGTTGCAGAAATCCGGCGCCGTCTACAAAGACATGTTGAAAGTGCTCGGTTATTGAGTGTGATCCCCCGAGTCGATTCTCATGACAGGAATACGGCTTGAAAGATATGCGGATTTCGAAACCGGAATCGGTCGGATGAAACGCGATCTAATCGGCGGATCGATAATCGTTCTGATCGGGGTCCTGCTGTTGCTCGATTCGCTGGCTCTTATCGATATTAGTTTAGGCATATTGTTCCGCACTTTTTGGCCGTTGATTCTGGTGTTGATCGGCGTTTGGATAATTTTTTCGCCCGGCAGGGCAATAAAATCGGGCCCGACCGATCAATCGGTTTTTTCCGACGACCAATCGATAAATACCGACTCGGTATTTTTGGGGGCGTTCGGCGATATTCGGGTCGCCGGATTGGAGAATTTTTCTGGCCCGCTCGATAAGTCGCTTTTGGTAGGCGATATCGTGATCGATTTGCGCAATTCGAGAATGAATCCGGGCGAACAGCGAATTATCGCCTCGGTGTTGATCGGGGACATAGATTTCCTGATACCCGCCGATTGCCCGGTCTCGGTCGAGTTAAGTTGCTTGGCGGGATCGGTCGCCTGTGCGGGCAAAGTAGTCGATGGTTTCTTTCCACGCTTGCGACATATCGATGACGACTTTCCGCAGGCTAACTCAAAATTGTCTATCACCGCCCGGACGCTGATCGGGGATATCAAGCTGATAAAAGGTTAAATAGTGGAGTAATCATGGCAAAGTACAAGAAAGTGGTAGTCCCGCCCGGCACACCTATTAAGGTAGTCAAAGAAAAGATGATCGTGCCGGATGATCCAATCATTCCCGTTATCGAGGGAGACGGAATCGGCAGAGATATCATGAAGGCCACTCGAAGGGTGGTCGATGCTGCAGTCGAAAAATACTATTCGGGCAAGAAACGGATCGCCTGGTTCGACGTTCACGCCGGCGAAAAGGCGCTTGCCATCTATGGCGATATCCTGCCCCCGGATACGCTGAAGGCGATCAAAGAATTCGTGGTCGCTCTCAAAGGACCGCTTACCACGCCGGTCGGCGGCGGATTCAGATCGTTGAACGTTACCTTAAGACAGGTTCTCAACCTCTATGCCTGCGTTAGGCCGGTCCGCTATTTCAGCGGTGTCCCCTCGCCGGTGAAAAATCCGGAAAAACTCAACGTAGTCATTTTCCGCGAGAACACGGAGGACGTTTATGCCGGGATCGAATGGCCCAAAGGGAGCGCCGAGGCCAAAAAGATCATCACCTTCTTGACAACCAAGATGAAGGTGAAGTTGCGCAGTGACTCCGGTATCGGCGTGAAACCGATTTCTATGACCGGCACGAGCCGGCTTGTCCGGAAAGCGATAAACTACGCTATCGCCAATAACCGTCGTTCGGTGACTCTTGTCCACAAGGGCAACATCATGAAATATACCGAGGGGGCGTTCCGCGATTGGGGATACAAGCTCGCCGCCAAAGAATTTCCGGATCAAACGATCACCGAAGCGGAGGTCTTTGAAAAGCACGGCGGACAGGCTCCGGAAGGGAAAGTCATAATCAAAGACAGAATCGCCGACTCGATGTTCCAACAAATTTTATTGCGGCCCGACGAGTACGATGTGCTGGCCACGCCCAATCTGAACGGCGATTATCTTTCGGATGCCTGCGCGGCGCAAGTCGGAGGCCTGGGAATGGCCCCCGGTGCGAATATCGGTGATTTCGTGGCTCTGTTCGAAGCCACTCACGGCACCGCTCCGAAATACGCCGACAAGGATATGGTCAACCCCGGTTCCCTTATTTTGTCCGCGGTCATGATGCTCGAATACCTCGGCTGGAAAGAAGCGGCAAAAGCGATCGAGGACTCTCTCGAAAAAACGATCATGCAGAAAACGGTTACCTACGACCTCGAACGGCTGATGCCGGGCGCAACCAAGGTATCGACATCGCAATTCGCCACACATATTATCGAAAACCTTTGATCGTGCTGGGAGGCGCACTCCAATGCGCCTCCCTGTTACCCCGGTTTTTATGAGCAAGGCCGTGTTTTAGAGAGTATATCGGGAAGCGGCCGATTCGAAACGACTCGATAAAGAAATCCGATTCATGAGGAGCCCATATGTATGATTTCCGGGATACGGTGGTGCTGATCACCGGGGCATCGAGAGGAATAGGAGCCGCCGCGGCGATCTTATTCGGTCGGGCCGGCGCCACGGTGGCGGTCAACTTTAACCAAAATCGCTTGGCGGCCGAAAATGTGGCTGAAAAGATAAGGGCTGCGGGAAGCGCCGCCGAAATTTTCAAGGCTGATGTCGGCTCGCCGGATCAATCGAGAAATTTAGTCGAAGAGGTGCTCGGGCGGTTCGGCCGTATCGATGTGCTGGTCAATAATGCCGGAATATGGGAAGAGGCGGCTATCGATAAGATGACCCCGGATCAGCTGGAAAAAACTCTTAATTGCAATTTGAAAGGTTGTTTTTATACCACCATAGCCGCAGTGTCGCATATGAAAAAGCGCAAATCGGGCAAAATAATATTCGTATCCTCGACCGCCGGTCAACGTGGCGAAGCCTACCATTCCCATTATGCCGCTTCCAAAGGGGCGTTGATATCGCTCACCAAATCGTTGGCGGTGGAACTGGCAAACGACGGCATCTTGGTGAATTGTGTGGCTCCCGGCTGGGTGGATACCGATATGAGCCATGAAGCGTTGACCTCCAAAGATGCGGGTAAGTATCTGTCCCTCATTCCTCTCGGACGGGCGGCCCGCGCCGAGGAAATCGCCTGGCCGATTTTGTTTTTGGCTTCGGCCGGCGCGACTTTTATCACCGGGGAAATATTGAACGTAAACGGTGGAGCGGTTCTTGTCGGCTGATATTTATGGTTGACTTCAACCATAGCGGTCGATATCTTGCAATCGAATATGAAATGCGAAATCGAGGAAATTCTATCCCCAATATCATCCCAGTTAAACGATTATGAATTACTGCTTCAGAAGACCCTTGCCACCGATTCGGTTTTCATCTATGAAATAACGCGCCACTTATTCGCCAAAACCGGTAAGAGACTCAGGCCGGGATTGCTATTTCTTTCCGCCGGTAATGCTAACAGTCAAGCGGTGATTCTCGCCGGAGTTGCAATAGAGTTGATTCATGTGGCGACGTTGCTGCATGACGATGTCATCGACCAATCGGACAAACGCCGAGGCCAGCAGACGGTCAACGCCCGTTGGAGCAATTTGGTTTCGGTATTGATGGGCGATTATCTTTTCGCCAAATCGTTTTCGCTGCTGGTGCAGGCGGGAGTGCCGGAGTTGTTGAGCAGTTTCTCCCGGGCCACCGAGCGCGTGGCCAAAGGCGAATTGAATCAAGTTTATTATACCGGCAATTTCGATCTCAACGAAGATGAATATCTTAAAGTGATTTCCGATAAAACGGCCTCTTTGATGAGCTGTGCGGCGGAGGCCGGCATGATCTGCGCCGACGGCGACAAACGATATCTGCAGGCGATGAAGAATTTCGGCGAATATCTGGGCATTGCCTTTCAAATAACCGATGATATACTCGATCTCGTCGGTGAATCGACCAAAACCGGCAAACAACTTGGTTCGGATATCCGGGAAGGCTGGGTTACGCTGCCGTTGATTCACGCTTTGCAAAACGGCGGACGATCGCAGAAGGACAGACTGATTAAACTTCACACCAATGGCTTCGACCCCGAGGAGTTTCTGAATTTGGTTAAGTTTATCCAGGACCAAGGCGGAATCGATTACGCCGACAAAATAGCCCGCGATTATTCCCGAATGGCCAAAGAATCGATAATGTCTGTTCCGGGGCTCGAGTATCAAGCTAATCTTTGCGCGCTGGCCGATTTTGCGGTGATGCGCGATATGTAAGAGTTCCGGCGGCTAATACCCCATAAAAAATGAGTCATGGCCTCATTCAGGATCGAACGGTTACGATGATTTCCCGGAAATTCATCGCCGAGCTGAGGAACGGTTACGTATTTGCGGGGCTATAAGATATTTGTGTCGGGCCGCTTCACCGGCCGAATCGAGGATATTGAATGCGATCGTTGAGCCTTGGTTTCAATCCAGTTCTGATCTACCTATTGATTGTCATTGCCGCTCTTGCGGTTGCCTGGTTCAGCTATCGCGGAAAATGGTCCAAACAATATCCCTCTTTACTGGTGATACTTCTGTTTTCACTCCGGGCGGCGGGAATGATTTCGATCGGGGTTCTGCTTTGCGAACCGATCCTCGCCTTGACTGAAAGCAGTAAAATCGGAGATCGGCTGGCGCTTGTCCTCGATTTATCATCGAGCATGACTATTAAAGATTCCGGGATTCAACGCTGGGAATTGGCCGATTCATTGTTGCGCTCCCAAAATTTCCCTGATCGAGATAATATAGTGCTGGGTTTCTCGGATACGCTTCGGCCCTTGGATGCCTGGCCTGATTCGACGGCTTTTTCAGGAAGGGCGACAAATTTGGCGGGCGCCATGCTTCTGCAAGGATTTCCTGATAAAGAAAGGGTTGGGGCCATGCTGATTGTAAGCGATGGCGCGGCAAACGTCGGCATGGAACCTTTGCAGGCGGCAAGCGAAACTGACATTCCCATCTATTCTTTGGTAATAGGAGGCGTTATCAGTCGCAACGACACTCGGATAGTCAGAATAGACGCACCTTCCGTCGCATATTCCAACACTGAATTCGAGTTGGAGGTGTTTTACGGAGGTTCCGGCCATGAAGGAGAAGGCGCATGGATCGAAATAAGCGAGGGGCGTTCGCTTCTGCACTCCACGAAAGTTAAATTGCCCGCCGATGGAGCTGTCGCCTCGACGAAAATCAAACTGGTATTTTCCGAACCGGGGCTGAAAAATATCCGGGCATCCATCACGCAATTCGAGGGGGACGGAAATCCGGAAAACAACAGTCGTAATTTCCTGCTTAAGGTGCTTAAAGATAAAATTTCGATTATAATCGTGGCCTCCAAACTGAACTGGGAACTGTCGTTTTTGAAAAATGCCCTTGAAGAAGACGGTCATTTCAAAATCGACGTCGCCCTATCCGAGGGCAAGACCGGAATGTTCTGGAGGAATCTTCCCACAGGAGATCAATGGTCGAATTACGATTTAATAATCGTCATCGATATCGATCCGCGTTTGCTTGGCGTCAAATCGAGTGATATCCAAACCGCAGTCAAAGGAGGCCGCGGATTTCTTTATATCGCTGGAATCGGAAGCAACCGGAGCGTATTGCAAAACTGGGGCGAGCTTTTACCGATTGTCCTATCGGAGAGGGCGTCGGTAACTCACGGGGAATTTTTCCCAGTCCCTTCAGCCGGATCATTGGCGAAGTCGATAACATCGGTAGGGGATTATCGTTGGGAACATGCGGTCCCCTTAAGCGATATAGTGTCTCCGGTCGAACCGAGATCCGGTTCGCAGACGATACTTGAAGCGGAAGCGGCCGGAATTCGTCAAAATCCCTTGTGTGTCGTCGGGCAATTCGGCGTGGGAAAAACCGCCGTAATTCTGGGTTACCCCTGGTGGCCAAGGCAGTTTCGAATTGAAAAAGACCGGACCGGAATAATTCGTTTTTGGGCGAATTTGGTCCGCTGGCTGATAATACGCGAGGACTTGGACAGATTTACCGTGACGATGAATGACAACGTATTGAAATTAGGACAAGCGGCCGAGTTTGATGCGAAACTTTTGGACGAAAGTTATGATCCGATTCAGAACGGCAGAATAGAAATCGGAATAACCGATTCCTCTAATCAAAAAAGGCAAATTATTCTGGTTGAACGCCAAGCCGGCCGATACCGTGGTCTATTCAATCCGCCGGCGGCGGGAAAATATGAATTCAGCGCCCGGGCTTTGCATGAAGGTGATACGATTACGGCAAAAGGCGGCGCTTTTCTGGTGGAATCGACGGCCCTCGAGCAGGAAAACCCCTCGAGCAATCCGGCGCTTATGCGAAAAATCGCCGAGATAACCGGCGGCAAAAGTTATACGGCAGACGATTTTGCCGGATTTCGAAACGAGCTGAAACTGAAAACCGGGACGGTCGAAGAGAATAAGGAATATCGACCGATTGAAAGCCTTGTCGTATTGCTGGTCATTATCGGGTTTTTCTCGGCGGAATGGGCGATCCGCAAATTCAATCAGATGGCTTGATGCAGCCGAAATTCAGATTTTGAGGTATCGGCTATAATCGATTCATAATCCCTGATTGCGGCCGATAAAATCAAAAAACAATTGCTCACTCGAAACCGTTGTGATAAACTTGAGTTTAATCGAGTGATGATGCTGGAGGGATTATGACTTATATAATGGATTTGACGGCACGCGAAATTCTCGATTCGCGGGGCAATCCAACGATCGAAGTTGATTGTTTGCTCGACAGCGGCGATCTCGGCCGAGCGGCCGTGCCGTCGGGAGCTTCAACCGGTCAGTACGAGGCCGTTGAACTTAGAGACGGCAACAAACAGCGCTACATGGGAAAGGGCGTTACCAAGGCGGTCAGCCACGTCAACGACGAAATCGCCCCGGCCCTCATCGAAGCCGGAATTGAAGCTGAAAATCAGTCGGCGATCGATAGATTTTTAATCAGTCTCGATGGAACCGAAAACAAAGGTCGGCTGGGCGCCAACGCGATACTGGGGGTTTCACTGGCTGTTTGCAAAGCCTCCGCCGCCGCTTTCGGAATGCCGTTGTATCGTTATATAGGAGGCATCGGTTCGGCTGTTCTGCCAGTTCCCTTGATGAATATCCTGAACGGTGGAAAGCACGCCGACAATAATGTCGATTTACAGGAATTCATGGTTGTGCCGGCCGGTCGACCTACCTTTTCCGAAGCCTTGCGCTGCGGGGTGGAAATTTTTCACAGTCTTAAGAGGGTCCTGTCGGATAAAGGGCTGAACACGGCAGTCGGCGACGAAGGCGGTTTCGCCCCGGATTTGAAATCAAACGAAGAAGCAGTCGGCGTAATTATGACCGCTATCGAAAAGGCCGGCTATCGGCCCGGCGAGGATGCTTTCATAGCTTTGGACCCGGCCGCCTCGGAGTTCTACGAAAACGGCAGATACAACCTCAAATCCGAAAAAAAGGTTCTGACATCCGAGGAGATGATCCAGTATTATGAATCTTGGGTAAACAAATACCCGATAATTTCAATCGAGGATGGTTTGGCCGAAGACGATTGGGACGGCTGGAAAGTTATGACGCAAAAGCTCGGAACCCGAATCCAGCTGGTCGGCGATGACATATTCGTCACCAACCCCAAAATATTCAAGCGGGGTATCAGCGAATCCGTGGCCAACTCAATATTGATAAAACTGAATCAGATCGGTACCCTCACGGAAACGCTCGAAACCATAGATCTGGCGAGGCGATCAGGTTATTCGACGATCGTTTCTCATCGTTCCGGTGAAACCGAGGACGTGACAATCGCCGACGTGGCGGTCGCCGCCGGTTCCGGCCAGATAAAAACCGGTTCGGCCTGCCGTACCGACAGAATCTGCAAATACAACCAACTTCTGCGGATAGAACAGGAACTCGGCGGACAAGCCAGATTCCTGGGCAAAAACGCGTTCAGCAAGAGTAACGGTTGAAGGAGGGGAAATGCGGGAACTTCCTAGAGTATCGAAGACTTTCTCGCAAAAAGTAAAGGAAAAAAAATCACCGAGCCTTCTGAAGAAATCTCTGATTATCACCCTGGTCGTATTTCTTATCGTGCTTTTCGCCAGGGGTGATTACGGACTGATAAAAATATATCGATTGAAGGCCGATATTAAGGCCTACAAACAGGAAATCAAGAGACTCAAGGTTCAGGCGATCGACAGCCAGTGGGAGATCGATAAATTGAAGTCGGATTCGAGTTATATCTGTCTTTATGCCTCCGAACATTTCGTTTACGCCCGGCCGGATGTGAAAGTCATACAATTCACGACGACCGCCGACACCAGCAAGTGATGTCCCGCTTCTGGATCAGGGGAATCGTAATTCGCGCATTCTCCACCGGGGAAAGTTCAAGAATATTGACAATTTTTTCCGCGCAGGCCGGCAAAATCAAATGCATCGCCCGAGGCGCAAAGAAATTTCAAAAAAAAAGTGGCGGTCCGCCCGGGCTTTTCTCGTTGATCGATTGCCAGATATATGCCCGCGAAAACAGCGAATTAGGCACGCTGTCCGGTTATGATGCAATCCACGATTACGGCTTTATCGCCGCGGAACCCGAAAAATTCGGCTATGCATCGGCGATTTGCGAAATAATCGACAAGGGCACTCAAATCAATCAGCCGATATCCGGGCTGTTTGAACTTCTGATTGATTTTTTATCAGTTGCAGGCAAGTCTCCGCCTGAGGTCATGAAGATATTGTTTTATTGCTTTTTTTTGAAATATCTGGCTATTCTGGGTTACAATCCCGAATTGAACGTCTGCTCGGTATGCGGCAAGGAAAATCGGGGACGATCGGCATATTACTTACCCAAAGTCGGTGGTATAATTTGCACTAAGGATCTTGCCAAAGACGAAAAAGCGCCTCGTTTATCGGCAGCGGCGCTGGCCGCATTGAAATCCATGGCCGGTCTGCCTCTTGAAAAAATCACCGACATGAAACTCGATGCCGACACCAGCCGGGAATGTGAGCAGTTTCTGTTTTCATTCGCCGATTATCATATTGGATTGCGCCCTAATCTTAAATCGCTTAGATTTTTGGCGCAGCTATAGGTAATTCAACTCGGAGGAGCGATGGCGAAAAATAAAGATAACGTAGATCCGTTGATGGATAAATTGGTGGCGCTTTGCAAGCGGCGCGGTTTCGTGTTTCAATCCTCGGAAATATACGGTGGACTGGGTTCATGTTGGGATTACGGACCACTCGGGGTGGAGCTGAAAAACAATATCAAGCGATTCTGGTGGGAGGCTATGACTCACCGCCGCGATGATATCGAAGGCATAGATGCGGCCATACTTATGGCGCCCCAGGTGTGGAAAGCCTCGGGACATGTCGATGGGTTCACCGACCCGTTGGTTGACTGCAAAAAATGTAAACATCGATTCCGGGCCGATCAAATCGATGGCGACAAATGCCCGGACTGCGGCGGCGAATTGACCGAGCCGCGCAATTTCAATCTGATGTTCAAGACCTTCATGGGGCCGGTCGAGGATGAAGCGGCCGTCGTCTATCTACGTCCGGAAACGGCCCAGGGCATTTATGTCAATTTCCTGAATGTCCAGGGGCCGTCAAGGCAGAAAATACCGTTCGGAATCGCCCAGATAGGCAAAGCGTTTCGAAATGAGATAACCCCGGGGAATTTCATTTTCCGCACCCGCGAGTTCGAGCAGATGGAAATGCAGTATTTCATAAATCCGGCTGAGGACGAAAAGTGGTTCGCTTATTGGCGTGAACAACGCTGGCAATGGTATCTTGATCTCGGAATCAGGCCGCAGAAATTACGATGGCATCAACATACTAGAGAAGAGCTTGCGCATTATGCAAAGAAGGCGTTCGACATAGAATATGAATTTTCGTTCGGCTGGAAAGAAATCGAAGGAATCCACAACCGCACCGATTTCGACTTGAGCCGCCACAAGGAAAGTTCAGGCAAAGACCTTTCGTATTATGATGATCAAACCAAGACGCGGTTCATCCCCTATATTATAGAAACCTCCGCTGGAGCCGACCGCACCACCTTGGTTTGTCTTGCCGATGCCTACCGCGAGGAAGAGGTGAAAGGTGAAACTCGGGTATCGCTTGCGCTTTCACCCAAAATTGCTCCGATAAAGGCGGCCGTATTTCCTCTTGTCAATCGCGATGGCATGCCGGAGCTGGCTCAAAAGATCTACCACGATCTTAAAAAGCGTTTCAAAGTGTTTTATGACGACTCCGGCGCCGTGGGCAGACGCTATCGGCGAATGGATGAGGCCGGAACGCCGTATTGTATAACCGTTGACGGCCAATCGCTTCAAGATGAGACCGTCACCCTGCGCGAGCGTGACAGCATGGCGCAAACAAGGCATAAAATTTCGGAGCTGGCGGAAATTATAAGCAGCCGGCTGGAATGAGAAAACTAATTTAGAGTTCGACCGAATTATAATCGTTATTGTTTACGCGAAGTCTTAAAGCAGGCTTTCTGTTATCGATAGGCGATTCACCTGCTATTGTTTTCGACCTATTGTAATAATTGACGAACAGAGAGAAGCTTAGTGGGCGATATGCTTTGCTCTCAATGATTATCTCATTCCGGTTGATTGTTTCGAATGCCGGTGGCATGTCTTTGAAGTGGAAAACGGCATGATTCGCGAATATCTTGCCTTTTGGGGCAATAAAAGAAACTTCATGGCGGATTTGAATGTTATTCATGGCAGATATGGTTACTTGCGGCGGTGGTTCTGTTGATAATTTTCCTAATATCGATTTCCCGAATTTTTGCGCTTGTAAAATCGGCGGTTTGCGATAAATTATGGTTACGGAGTTCAATTTCGGGCCCGATCTTCAAAGCGGGCCATTTAGGTAATTTCGGGGAGTTCATATGAATAAAATCCGCTCGGTGGCAATTTGGGTGATCGGCTTATCGGCGGTTACGGCCTTAGCCATGCCGCCTCACCCGAGAGTGATCGAAATGATCGATAGGGGGGAAATCGAAAAACCGGTCTTCATGCAGGATCCTAACTTTTTCGTTGAAAGAGGGATCGATCAGGGCAAACCGAACCGCATGGCGGCGCTCGATCAGCCTACCGGGCAGTTCAAGGCGCTGGCGATTCTGGTTAAGTTCACGGATAAGAATAATCAAACCGCGGCGTCATCTTTCGACAATCTGATTTTCGGCGCCACCGGAAACACTGTGCGCAATTTTTATTCGGCCGCATCGCGCGGCAGTCTCGATATCATAACCGTGAATCTGCCATCGGCGCTGGGTTGGCGAACGATGCCGCAAACCTATGCTTATTATGTCGATGGCAATTATGGATTCGGCAGCTATCCGCATAATGCCCAGAAGTTGGCCGAGGATGCGGTTTGGGCAGTGAATTCATCCGTGGATTTTTCCCAATATGATAACGACGGAGACGGAACCGTAGATGCGCTTTTTATCGTCCATGCCGGGCGCGGGGCTGAGTACAGCGGAAGCGTCAATGACATATGGTCGCACGCCTGGGAATGCGTGTTCGATCCCTACGTGGACGGCGTTTGGGTCAACGGTTATTCGATGGAACCGGAATACTGGTCGAGCCCGGGCGATATGACCTGCGGCGTGTATGCCCATGAGCTCGGACATGTATTCGGCTTGCCCGATTTTTACGATTACGACTACGATTCGCGCGGGCTGGGCAATTGGTCTTTGATGGCTGGTGGAAGCTGGAACGGCACTAACGGCAACTCTCCTGCATTCCCGGATGCTTATTCGCGGGTTTTTCTCGGTTTCGCTTCGGCAATCAACGTAACCACCAACAGCACTGGGGTGCAGATCCCCGCGGTGGTGGATTCAGGAGTGGTCTATAGGCTCTGGACGGGCGGGGCATCCGGCAACCAATACTTTCTGGTTGAGAATCGCCGGCAGACCAGTTACGATGCCGCCTTGCCGTCCCAAGGGCTTCTGATTTATCACGTGGATAATTCGGTCAGTGGAAACAACAATCAATGGTATCCGGGATACACCGACAACGGCCATTACCAGGTTGCTCTCGAGCAGGCTGACGGCGATTGGGACTTGGAACAGGATATCAACAGCGGAGACAACGGCGATCCTTACCCGGGAAGCTCCGTCAACCGCACATTCAATAATACCAGCACGCCGAACTCGCGTAGCTACAGCGATGCCAACACCTATGTAGCGATCACCAACATATCTAATTCGGCGCAAATAATGACCGCGGATTTGGCGGTAATCAATGCACCCTCGGCCCCGGCGCAGATTTCACCCCAAAATGGATCGTATAGCAGTAATCGCCGACCGTCTTTCGATTTTTCTGACGTTGCCGGGGCTACCCGTTACCACATTCAGATCGACAATAACTCAAATTTCGCCTCTCCCGAATTCGAAAACAGCAATCTTACCGTATCGCAGTATACACCGGCAACCAATATGGCGGAGGCGATTTTCTACTGGAGGGTGAGGGCATTCAACGGCACGGCTTGGTCGGGATGGTCCAGCGTTTGGACGATAGGCATAGACGCCACCGCGCCCGGGGCTCCGACGAACTTGCTGGCCAACGGCGCAAACCCCAGCCCTTGGACTTCGAATCCTGTTTTCGAAATCAATTGGAGCAATCCGAGTGATTTCAGCGGCATAAGACGCGCGCTTTATCGTCTTGGTTTGCCGCCGACCAATTATTTCGACACTACCGGATCGATGCCCTATTCACCGTCAACTATTACGCTCAGCGTTTCCGGGGTGACCAATTTATACGTTTGGCTTCAAGACAATGCCGGCAACGTTAATCATCAAAATTTCGCAATGGCGGTATTGCAGTTCGACGGAATAAGGCCGCAAAACTCCATGGCGATTTCGCCCGAAACCTCGGCCAGCCGATCCTTTGTGGTGAATTGGACAAGGGGGATGGACACCGGCGGCTCCGGGTTGTCGGGAATGTATGACGTCTGGGTAAAAATCAACGCCGAGGCTTGGTTTTTATGGCTGAATAACGTTGCGGAGACTTCAGCGATTTATGTGGGCGATCACGGCGAGACTTATCGTTTCGAGGCTTTAAGCATCGATAATGTCGGCAACGTCGAGAATTTCAGCGGCGCCGGCGAGACGACTACTTTGGTCGATACTTTGGCATACCTGCCTGGCGATGCCAACCGTGACGGTTCCGTAAGAGGTTCGGATGTAACCTATTTGGTGGGATATTTCAAGGGGACGAATCCGCCCCCGAATCCGATATTGGCGGGTGACGCCAATGGCGACTGCTTGGTCATGGCCGGTGACGTGACTTATCTCGTTCGCTATTTCAAAGGTCTGGGCTCAGCCCCTATCAGGGGAAGCTGTCGATAGATTGTAAATTCGACGGTGTTCGAGAGCCGGAAAAGTGGATGCTTGATTTTGCGGTGCGTGCCTGAGAAGCATCTACTACCATTATATAGACGATTTTCTTTTTCGACCTGCATGCCGTTTCTCTCGTATTCGGCAATAACGTTCGGATAATCGCCTTAGCCTGAATGATCGTTAAATTATCGGATGTCAGTATTCAAAAGTCGTTTATCGCTTGTATCTGATTATGATGTCCCCATAAAACTTGATGTTATTCTATATTTCGGCAAATTCGTCAATGTATCGATTGACAGCGATAACCGTGTTTAATATACTTGCCGCTAATGAAAAAGTGTCTGCTGGCGATTTGGATATTCGCTCTGGCGGAGATTTTCGCAATTTCTCCCGCCATCGCCCAGAAAACCGACGTGAGCGGCGTAATAATCAAGGGTCCGGCCATATCGCTGGTTACTTTGGCGATAAATCCATTCGAATTGGATCAAGGATTCGATTCGGCCGATTCGGCGATCGCAGATAGCCTAAGACGGATTCTCGAGCGCGATTTGTTATTCACGTTGTATTTCAACATCGTGCGGCCCGATTCGGCGTTTCTGCACGATTTTGCCCGCGGGCATATGAGCCTGGACGATTGGATATATGTGGGGGCGCAGATGCTGATCGATTGCCGACTGACGAAAAACGAGTCTATGCTGGCGATGAATGTCGAGGTTGTGGACGTGATGCGCAACCGATTGGTTTATTCCCACGAATTCCTCGGCGAGCCGGGGCGATTTAGGTATCTTGCCCACCGCGTAGCCGATGATCTTCTATATACATTGACCGGGGAAAGGGGCGTGTTTTTTTCGAAAATAGCCTACGTCGTTAAATCGGGGAATAATTCTGAAATTTACGTTTGCGATTTCGATGGATACAATCCTATCCCGGCATTGAGCGATTCGAGATTCCGTAACACCCTGAATCTATTACCTTCGTGGAGCAGCGCCGGCAACGGACTTTTTTTCACTTCGTATAGCCGAGGGAATCCCGATCTCTATTATATCGATTTTCTACAAAGCTCGATTAACGCCATATCCACCCGTCAAGGTCTAAATTATGAAGCCGCTATGTCCCCCGATGGCAATTATCTGGCGGTGGTGTTATCGTTCGAAGAGAACGCCGAGATTTATCTTATAGACAGCAAGAGCGGAAAAATATTGCGCCAAGTGACTTTTTCGCCTTCGATCGATACCTCGCCGACATGGTCGCCGAATTCGCGTCAAATGGCTTTCACCTCCGATAGAAGCGGCAGCCCTCAGATTTACATAGCCGATATCGAGGGCGCGAATACGCGGCGGTTGACTTATCTCGGCGATTACAATACTGAACCGGCGTGGTCACCCCGCGGCGATTTGATAGCCTACACTTCGAGGGAGAACGGGTTGTTTCAGATTTATGCAGTTGACATTACCGGACAAAATGCTTATAAATTGACGGATTGGGGATCGAACGAGGCGCCTTCATGGTCGCCGGATGGTCTTCATATCGTTTATTCATCGAACGCCGATGGTGAACGGGGATTGTGGATAATGAATTATGACGGTACCGGAAAGACCAAACTCCCGATCGGCGGCGAATGCAAATCCCCGGATTGGTCACCGAATTTGCACTAATAAACCTGTTTCGAATAAAGGAGGTAATACGTGATGAAGAAAATTGCTGTTCTGATGATGCTGGCTTTAATGCTGGCGGTTTTATTTAGCGGTTGTCCCAAGAAACAACCGCCTCCCCCACCGCCGCCGCCACCGGTTGCCGATACTACTACGCCGCCGCCGCCGCCGCCACCACCACCACCACCACCGGCGCCAAAGCCCGAACTTACGACCATACATTTCGATTTTGACAAGTACAATCTACGGCCGGATGCCCGGGATATTATGGCCCAAAACGCCGCCGCATTGCAGGAAAGGTCAACGGCGGTGATTAGAATAGAGGGCCATTGCGACGAACGCGGTTCCGATGCGTATAACATGGCTCTCGGCGAAAAACGCGCCGCGACCGCCAGAGATTACTTGATAAATTACGGCATCGCCGCCGATAGGATTTCGATTATCAGTTACGGCGAATCGAAACCTGTGGCATTCGGAAGCAACGAGGACGCCTGGGCGAAGAACCGCCGGGCCGAATTCCATATCGTTTCCGAATAAAGCACCGCATGCTGTTTTTGAACCGCGCAAGGTGCAGGTTTCGGGACGACCAAGGTTCGGTTTCGCGAATGTCGCCGCCAAGGCACCACTAAATCAAACGGTGATCCGCGAAAGTTCGCCATGGGGACACGCAAAGCCGTGTCCCCTTTTTTCTTGAATTAGCGGTATGAACTTCGGCGGTGACTAAGGAGTATATTATAACGATGAAACGCTTTTTTGTCTTTTATCCGTTAGCCTTGCTCTTTTTGGGCGGATGCGCGACCCATCGCCAGATGTCCAACGTGCAGCTTAGGCTTGACGAATTGGCTGCGGAGCAGCAGGAAATGAAATCGATGCTGGTCAGGTTGGATTCGCTGATGGCGGAACAGGTCGTCAATTCACGCCGGCTGAAAGCCGAGTTTAACAGCGGCATGGAAGAACTCCAGCAGAAAATGTCGCAGGTGGAATCGAGATTGGCCGACGCCGGCGCGCTGGTGAATCAGGCCGTCGAAAAGATCGAGACGAAATCGGCGCCAATAGCAGGATCGGATACAGCGCAAACCGGCAATATCGATGCGGACAGACTTTATAAGGCGGCCTATTTGGACCTGACTCGCGGCGATTATAAGATGGCCATAAAAGGATTCGAGGAATTTCTCGCGCGCTATCCGAAAACCGCCCGTTCCGACAACGCGCTCTACTGGATCGGCGAATGTCATTATACCCAAAAAGATTACGCCAAGAGCCAAGCGATTTATGAGCGCCTGCTGAAAGATTACCCCGATTCCGAGAAAATAGCGGCGGCCAAATATAAACTTGGGATGTCTCTTTTCAATCAGAAATTAAAGACCAAGGCCAAACAATATTTTCAAGATGTGGTGAAAGATTATCCGGGCACTGATGAGGCCAAGCAGGCGGCCGATATGCTGGCGCGATATTAAATCCATCAATGCGCCGATGTCGCGCATACGGCTTCGGCTTACCAAGTTTGAATCGTATCATCGGCTTCGATAATCCGACATAATCCGCTACATAATTAAGCATTATTTTCTCGCGGCATGTCAATACGACTAAACTTGAACGCGTATTGCCTGCAAACGAAGCCTTATCAATCCGATTGCCTTTTTTCTATTTCAGCAAAAATCTATATTATGATTTTGAATAATGGCGATATATTCAGCCGATTCATCGGCGATTTGGGTCGGTAGGATTAGATGCGAAGATGTAAAGATCCGGCATGAAAGACGTCGTGAACGGCCGTTCGCCCGAAGTTATTTCGTCATGATCCTCCGGATCCGCTCGGCCAGCCGTCGCCAGGCAGCCGATTCCGCCTGCCGCTCGAAATTCTGGCAATAGATGACCCTTGAGGTGACGACCCGCTGTATCTGTCCAAGCACGACTTTCGCCCGGTTGTCCACCAGCGGGCCTCCTTTTTCCCATGCCGAGATGTCGATAATCGATGTATCCGAGGGGATATAATAAAGGCTGTCCGCCAGATAAAACAGCGCCCCCGAAGGCAGATATATTTTTTGAAATTCGAAAAACTGGCCCCCGATAAAATTCGTGCAGATCGGCCGAGCAGGTTTATTGTTTTCTATAATGGCCTTGATTAAAGTCACCATCGCCTCCGTAAGCGCCGCTCCGTCATAGCGGCCGCCCGTCTCAAACGGCTTCAGCAATTGCAGAAATCTATCGGCGGCTTTACGGGCTCCAGCCATTATTTCCGGATGATAACGAAACAAAAAATCGACATACCAGGACCTCCTCAACAATTCCTTATCGATAAAGACCACATCGGGTCGTCTGTTCTCGACATAGCGGTAATACAGCCAGGGTGAGTAAATGTCCCAGTTTTCGATAAATACGATGGCCTTTTCCGGGCACGAATCAAGCAAGTTGCTAACGCCGTTTTCGGCCAGTCGATCCCCGTTTCTGTTCTGATATCTTATGCCGGATATAAAGCTCCAGAGGCAAATTCCCAATCCTATAGTGATCGCCGTGTACATAGGAAGCTGTCCGGATCGATTTCGCGAAAAAAGTCGTCCGATAATTCCGGCTGTCGCCGCGATTCCATGGGCGACTAAAACGGCCGTCGCGGCGAACGCTATCAAGTAATAAGCATCGATATCCGGTATTTCATAATTGGCGCTATAAAGAACGTCGGCGGCGATTATCAAGAACATCATGACTGCAACCATTCGGTTTTTGCGCAATGAAACGATCCCACCGACCACCGCCAGCAAAATGCCGACAAGGCCGATTTGCGCAAAAATCAATTTCCTGAAGTAAGCTATGCCTTTGACCATGTGGTCAATCGAGGTGAACATCCAGACGCGATACTGCCAACCGGTAATATGATTGAGAAATCCCTGCCAGGTGGCGGGGTTGCTCCAATTCAAGAAGGGCTTATGAGCCGAACGTATGGGCAGGTAAAGATAAATTGTCAATGCGATCATACCGAAAAGCACGGCGATCATCAGTTTCGTTCGCATCCTGCGGGAAAATGCCCCTTTAATCCAGAGCGCATAGGCGATCGCCGGCAAGAGAAAAATCGAACTCAGGTGAGAGCCGAGCGACAATCCCCAAAGGTAGAACATGGCAATCAGATAGCGCACTTTGCCTTGCCCGAGAAACATTATTGCAAGACAAAGCGTCAGCAGGTTCAGCAGCAAGGTCAAACCGTAAACTTCGTTGACAGTGCCCTGAGACCACCAGACCGGAGCCAGCGAGATGAAAAGCGCCGCCGCGGCCGACGCGATCCTAAAATGCTTTCCTGATTTGCCATCGCTCGTGAGATTTATTAGATAACAAAGAGCTCCTGCCGCAAACGCCGCCAATAATACCGAAAGCAAAATGCAACCTTTGATCGCATTCAATCCCGGCAAAAGCACGGCCAGGCGGCCCAGACAGACGTATAGTGGGTATCCGGTGGGATGCGCGATGCCGAGACTGGCGCAATTTGCCGCCAGTTCGCCGGAATCGATATAGGTAACTCCAGGGGCCGATGCCCAGTAATAAACGATGGCGGCAAGGAGTGTAACCCCGGCCGCCGCCATGAACGAATACCGCCTCATAACAAGACTAATTCGGCGTCAATTCATAGTCCTGCTAAAAAGGCAAATCATCATCCTCGCCGGTTGTCTCCGGAGGGGCCTCCGGAATTTCCGGCACGGAGCTGTCGGCCTCCGCGCGCCCGCCAAGGAGTTGCAGCCTTTGGGCGATCACCTCAGTGATGAATCTTTTGTTCCCGTCTTTGTCCTCATAACTGCGATGCTGGATTCTGCCCTCGATATAGACCGGCCGTCCCTTTTTCAGATATTGATTGGCGATCTCCGCTTGGCGTCCCCAGCAAACTATATTATGCCAGTCGGTTCGTTCCTGAACCTGTCCATCCTTGTCGCGCCAGCGGTCGCTGGTGGCGATTCTGAACGAGGCCACGGCTTGGCCCGATGGCGTATATCGCAGTTCGGGATCGCTGCCGAGGTTGCCGATAAGAATAGCCTTATTTACTGAAGCCATATTGCCTCCGCGGGTTATTTTTTTGGTTAAAATACCCGCATAGCTTGCTGCTGTCAATCCAAATAACCGGTTTGATTCGATCCGGCAGGGGGATAGCGAGGGAAAGTCATCCCGTATCGACGACGGGCAATAAAGGTTCAGGTGAGAACTGCAAGGCGTATCATTTTGCTTGCCTGGCGGTCGGCATGCTGATATTATCAAAGACCGCATTCGGAGAATCGAAAAGATAATTCGACGGCGTTGAAAGAATTGATGACAAAAACGTGTCGGATCGGAAATAGTGGATGAACCGCGGGAACCTGTTTATCGTATCTACGCCGATCGGCAATATGAAAGATATCAGCCGGCGGGCGATCGAAGTGTTGCAGGACGTGGATTTGATCGCCGCTGAGGATACCCGGCGAACCGGATTGTTGTTGAAACAGATAGGAGTGAAAAACAGGCTCGTTTCCTATCATGAGCACAACGAGGAAAAATCGGCGCAAATGTTGCTGAAAGTTTTGCTCGAGGGCGGCGACGTTGCTTTGGCAAGCGATGCCGGCACTCCTTTGATTTCGGATCCAGGGTACCGAATCGTTCGGATGTGTATCGAGAATTCGCTCGAGGTGATTCCGGTACCGGGACCGTCCGCGTTGCTTGCCGGTCTGGTGGCAAGCGGCCTGCCGACCGACCGATTTTGTTTTGAGGGTTATCCGCCGCGATCCTCCGGAAAACTCGGCCGTCGATTACAGGAACTGGCGGAAGAGAGACGGACCATGGTCTTTTTCGAATCGGGACGCAGGCTTAAAAAAACATTGGCGAAAATGGCCGAATTGTTCGGGCAAAGGCAAGCCTATATCGGGCGCGAATTGACCAAGAAATTCGAACAATCATACCGGGGAACCGTGGCGGAATTGCAAAAAATTTTCGAAGACGCCGTGCCTAAGGGTGAATTCGTGCTGGTTGTCGCGGGAATAGCCCCAAAAATCGGAGATAGCCATTAGACCACGATTAGGCACTCCCGAGTCGGTTCTGCTGATCTATGTTATTTTTCAGATCGTCTTGGTGCTATTGAGAGCCGGCCAGGGCAAGTCGAGTTTTATCATATTTTATTTCGCCGCTGCTTTGTTTTTATTGTTGATTGTGATTTTGCGGCTCGTCGACCGGGCGGGGTCGATGATTCTGCCGCGCGCCGGGATAATTCTGGCCGTTTTATTCTTGTTTTACAAAACGGCCGGCGCGGAGCATAGCATTTTCGGATTGGCGGCGCAAGACGAGGCGTTAAGTCGATTCGAATTCAATCTGCTGGGGTTTCATCCTTCATTTATAATGCAACGCCTAATGGAAATCTGGCTCAATGAATTAAGCTATTTCGGCTATATGCTCGGGATAACTTTGCCCGTGATCGCGATCTTTTTATTGAAAAAACTCGGGCGTCGGCAACAGCTCGAATCGTATCTTACCTCCCTGACTATAGCCTGTTGTATCAGTTTTGCGATCATTTCCCTGTTTCCTGTCAGCGGCCCAAGAGAAGGACTTGCCGGTATCTTTTACCTGGATTTTTACGGTGGAAAAATAACCCAGATGGCGCCGATTATTATAAATATGGTTTCAATCGAGGGGGGTTCTTTCCCTGCGGTTTACTTTGGTTTAGTGACGATATCGGCGCTTTATCTTTGGGATCATGGCAAAATTTACATTTTTCTTTCTTTCGCATTGATGACCGCCGTCTTCTGGGGCGGCGTGTATCTGCGCTATCATTATCTGATGGATGGGGTCATTGCCTTGCTGATCGCTTTCTTTTCGATAATACTCGAGGGTAAAATAAGGCATTCGGGTGGTTGAGGGTCGGTGATTTCGCTTGACTTTGGCCGCAGGGGGAATAATTTTCAAATTTCGAACGGCTGGCTATGAAATTGATTGGTGAAAGAATCGTAAATGGCTATCTGAAGCTTTTGACCCCGGTGGCCAGCATCCTGATATACAGTCGAATCAGCCCGAATTTGATTACCCTTTCCGGTTTGATATTGACGTTTGTCGCCGCCTATTATTTTCGGCGCGGCAGTTTCCTGGCAGGCGGACTTTTATTGGCTTTGGCGGGGACATTCGATACCCTCGATGGCCGAGTAGCCCGAGAAACCGGTCGAATAAGCAAATTCGGCGCTTTTTTCGATTCGACGATAGATCGTTACAGCGATGTCTTGGTTTTTCTCGGGCTGTTGCTTTTTTTCAACCGGCCATATATCGATATCTTGATAATCATGGCGATAACCGGTTCGCTTATGACATCATATACGAGAGCCAGAGCCGAGGGGCTGGGGTATAGCTGCAAAGTAGGCGTAATGCAGAGGCCGGAACGGGTAACCTATATAGCCGCCGCCAGCGTGTTCGATGGCATTTTCGGCGGAGCATTGAGCAAAGCCGTCAATATCGAGCATGCGCTGGTGGTTGCGGCGATCTTATTCGTAGCGATCATGTCCAATATAACGGTGCTGCAGCGGATAATGCACGTGCGCCGTCTCATAGGTGAAACGAAATAATCATTTACCTTAATCAATGAGGGAGTAAAGATGGGCAAAATCAGGGTCGGAATAATCGGAGTGGGAAATTGCGCATCATCATTTGTGCAAGGGATCGAATACTACCGCAAGGCGTCGGAAAAGGATTTCGTCCCCGGGCTGATGCATGTCAATCTCGGCGGATATCATATCTCCGACATCGAGTTTTCCGCGGCCTTCGATATCGACAAAAACAAAGTCGGCAAAGACCTGGCCGAAGCGATTTTCACGAAACCGAACAACACTTTCAAATTCGCCGAGGTCCCCAAAAAAGGGGTGAAGGTCATGAGAGGCATGACTCATGACGGTCTGGGATTATATCTTTCCAAGATAATCGAAAAGGCACCCGGACCGACATGTGATATCGTGAAGGTGCTTAAAGACACCGGGACCGACGTGGTGGTCAATTACCTGCCGGTCGGTTCGGAAGAGGCGACCAAATGGTATGTCGAACAGGTGCTCGATGCCGGCTGTGGTTTCGTAAATTGCATTCCGGTCTTTATCGCCCGCGAGAAATACTGGCGAACCCGATTCGAGCAACGCGGGCTGCCGATAATCGGTGATGATATTAAATCCCAGGTCGGGGCTACGATTCTCCATCGGATTCTCACTCGACTCTATCGCGATCGCGGGGTCCGGCTCGAAAGAACCAGCCAACTTAATGTCGGAGGAAACACCGACTTCTTGAACATGCTCGAGAGGTCGCGTCTGGAATCGAAAAAAATCTCCAAAACCTCCGCAGTCACTTCTCAACTTGATTACGATCTCGGCCCCGATAACGTTCATATCGGACCATCCGACTACGTGGCGTGGTTGCTCGATCGCAAATGGGCTTATATCCGGCTCGAGGGAAGATCGTTCGGCGATGTTCCTCTCAACATCGAGTTGAAGCTTGAAGTCTGGGATTCCCCGAATTCGGCGGGGGTCGTGATCGACGCCGTCCGCTGCTGCAAGCTGGCTCTGGATCATAAATTGTCCGGTGCTCTTTTCGGCCCATCGGCATATTTCATGAAATCGCCGCCCGAGCAATATTTCGATGAGGACGCGCGCAGAAAAACCGAGGAATTCATAGCGCAATACGCCAACGTAATCGATATCGGCGGCAACGGCAAAAAACCGTCTAAGAAGGCGAAAATTTCGCAAATATCGACGAAAAACCGGCTTAAGAACGCCGCCTCCGCAAAAGCGAAAAAATAAAGGCCGTAAGGCGAATCACCGCCGCCTTTTGATGAAAAATAATATAACCATCGTAGGCCACAGGGGATCGTCCGCTTTCCTGCCGGACAATACGATCGAATCGCTCGACCAAGCCGTGCGCGAAAAAGCCGATATGGTCGAATTCGATGTTAGGCAAACCCGGGACGGCCAGTTGGTGCTGTTTCACGATTGGGATATCTGGACCGGCGAGGGGCTGGCGCGGCCGGTGGCATCCGTCGATTATAGCGACCTTCGGGATAGGTGCAAAGAAAAAGGTTTCGAGCTGGCACGGCTCGAAGACGTGTTGATTCGTTTCAGCGGCAAGTTGAAACTGAATATCGAATTGAAAGCCGGCGGCTACGAAGAAGCGGTGATTGAAATGGTCACTGCCTACTCGAACCCGGATGAAGTCGTCTTGTCCTCGTTTTTCCCTTGGGTGATTCTGAAACTAAAACATCTGAATAGATCGATCAGGACGGGCTGGATAATCGGTCAAGAACAAGTGTTGTTCATGAACCGGCTGGGGGGACCGTTCGTGGGGAACCTGTTCAGTCTATGTCGCGCCGATGTCGCCCATCTGCATTATAATATCATAACCCGGAGACTGGTCGATAAGCTGAAAAGGCAAGCAGTGCCGGTATTCGCTTGGACCGTCGATGATTTCCGGATAGCCTCGCGGCTTATTGAGATCGGCGTCGATGGGATAATCACCAATAGACCCGGCGACCTGCGGTCATATCTTCAGGGCCGTGTTTCTTATGGCAGCGACGGTATATGAGTGGGGCGGAAATCGCCGGATTATGATTTCCCGGAATATCCTAATAACGCAGAGTCTTGATTTCGCGTACGGGCGGGAGCAGCAAGGCTGACGCTTATGAAAATCAAATGGCTGCCCTTGATCCCCGGCGTGATTTGCGTATCCTGGGCGGCGATTTTCATTCGTGCCAGTTCCGCTCCGGCGATTGCGATTGCTGCCTATCGTATGCTTTTCGCGGCGGTTTTATTGATTCCCCCCGTAATCATATTTCACCGACATCGATTCGCCGAATTCAACCGTCTGACCCTATCGCTGACGGCGCTGGCTGGATTTTTACTGGGCTGGCATTTCTTTTTTTGGGTCGGTTCTTTGGAATACACAACTATCGCTGCGTCTGTAGTGTTGGTCACCACTCAGCCGGTATTCGTAGCCATATTTTCGAAACTAATTTTGAAAGAGAAAATCGGCAGGCGGGGAATGATTGCGATTTTTATGGCGATAGTCGGCTCGGTTATCATCGCCGGTTTCGACCTCGGGCTCGAAGGAAAATATCTGCTTGGCGACTTACTTGCGCTTGCCGGCGCCATAATGGCCGGAGCATACCTATTCATTGGAAGAATCGTCAGGGTATCAGTCAGCACGACACCATACATAGCCGTGGTTTACGGCGTCTCCGCTTTGACTTTGATTTTGATTTTGGCAGCCCTCGGGGAATCTCTGACCGGCTATAAGGCGCGGGACTATGGGCTGTTTCTCTTATTGGCGATAATCCCGACTTTGCTGGGTCATTCGCTTTATAATTATTCGCTTAAGCATGTGGTTGCGCACAAAGTCGGCCTATCGATAGTAGGCGAGCCGGTACTTGCAACCGTATGGGCTGTGATCATATTCGGGGAATTGCCGAGGTTGACGACGGTATTGGGAGGTCTTATAATTATCGGCGCTTTGGTTCTGGCTTTTTCGCAAAAGGGGAATTGATGTTCATTACGTTCGAGGGAATAGATTTTTCCGGCAAGAGCACCCAGTGCGATCTTCTCGAAAAATACCTTCGCGGGCTTGGCCGCGAAGTGGTTCGAATTCGCGAACCCGGCGGAACGGCAATTTCGGAAAAAATCAGGGCTTTGCTGCTGGATAAAGAAAATCGAGGAATGACCGGCCTGACCGAATTTCTGCTTTACAGCGCCTCGCGGGCACAGCTGGTGAATGAGGTCATAAAACCGGCTTTGGCCGAGGGCAAAACCGTGCTATGTGATCGATATGCGGATTCATCGACCGCCTATCAGGGGTTCGCCAGGAATATAGGAATTGAGGAGGTCGAGAAGATAAACAGGTTGGCCACCGGTGGCCTGGTCGCCGACCTGACTGTATATGTCGATATCACCGTCGAGGAAGCCATAAGAAGGCTGGCTGCTCAAAATAAGACCGGCGATCGTATCGAAAACGAAGGGCGGGAGTTCTTTGAACGCGTACGCCGGGGATATTTGCATATTGCAACAACGAATAAAGACCGCTTTAAGGTGGTCAACGGTATGGACGATATAAATAACATTCAGGAGAAGATAAGGGCGATAGTTAAGGAAAAATTCGGTATCTAAAGGAGCCTCGATACGGGCCGTATTGCGGCCTTTCTCGGGGGCAAAATGAAAAAAAGGACTCGACTCAAAAAGCTCGGAATGATCTCCGGGCCTTTTTTATTGCTCTGTTTTGCGGTCGCTTTTGCGGGCGCGTCCTCCGACGATATGCTATCGGCTGTTCGTTTGTTCGATATCGTCGCCTATACGGTTTCCGAAAAGTACGTGAATGACATAGAACCCGATAAAATCGCCCGAGCCGGCGTGGACGGTTTGATGGAGAAGCTTGATCCTTACAGTCAATATCTGGCGGGAGGCGATTATGATTATCTTATGCAAGAAACCCATGGCGAATATGTCGGTATCGGGGTTCAATTGGAAAATGTGGGTGACACCCTGAGGATCTCCGGAGTCATCGACGAAAGTCCGGCGAAAATTTCGGATATAAGAATCGGGGACCGCATTCTTTCGATCGACGGTATTGAAGCTGTAGGATTATCGCGCTCGGAATGTCTGCGCTTGTTCAGGGGAAAAGAAGGAAGCCGGGTGGCGGTACGGATATGGCGGCCGGTGGAGAAGACGGAAATAGTCAGGGAACCGGTCCGAATCAAGATGTCGCAGGAATCGATTACTTACGACGAGATCGACGATGCCGGCATCGGGTATATCAAATGCGTGAAATTCTCGGATGGCTGTGCAGCGCGGATGCGACAGATTATAACGAATATGCGGAATTCGGGTCTGAAGGGATTAATAATCGATTTGCGCCATAATCCGGGGGGTCTGCTCTACGAAGCGGTCGAGACGGCGGCGTTATTTCTTCATAAAGGCGATAAGATCGTGGAGACGCGCGGGCGAAGCTATAGCAATTCCCGGTCGTACGAAGCGGTGCAGGACGGCGTTTGCATTGACTTGCCGCTCGTGATCGTCATAGACGGACAAACCGCTTCGGCGGCCGAAATAGTGGCCGGCGCTATTCAAGACCATGATAGGGGACTGATAGTCGGGCAGGAATCATACGGCAAAGGTTTGGTCCAGCAGATATTCCAGATCTCCGGAGATGCGGCCCTGAAATTGACGACCGCTAAATATTACACTCCATCAGACCGTTGCATCAATCGAGACTCACTCAGCGATGAAAAAAAATTTCATGTCGAGCGCGGCGGTTCGATCGTTTATCTGACCAAATCCGGTCGCAACGTTTTCGGCGGCGGCGGAATCATACCAGATATATACATCGAAAAAAATCAAAATTCGCCGTTGGTGGAAGAAATGTTTTCGCTCGGTTTGCTGAGCGATTTTGTCCTGCGCGATTCGAAGAAAACGCGGATCGATGACGATTTCGTGGTCACCGGCGAAATATTCGAGGCTTTCGAGGCGTATTTATATCGTCAAGGCTATTCTTATCTCAGTCCGATCGACCGCGATTTCGGGCGGTTTCTAAAACAATATCAGGTTTTAGAAAGCGATAAAATAATCGCCCCGCATTTGAAAATCATAAGAGAAACATTGCGGAAATGGTCTTCCCAAGAAATAACGGCTTCCAAAGCCTCTCTATGCGCCGCTCTGTATGAGCGTTTTATCGAGGAGCACCTGGGGCACAAAGCCTCTATCCGCCTGGTCTCGTTGAGATTCGATCCCGAACTGCTCAAGGCCCGTGAATTATTGATTACGCCGCCGCTTTATTCGTCTTACCTTTCCAATTAAGAGCATTCGGATACTCGGTATTAATGGAAATCGGCCTTTATTGCCACGGTTCTATTCTTGCCATCGGCATCCCCAGAGGCTATTATATTCGGGTGTTTAATCGCATAAGCAACTGGATTCGCGGACAAGAGCGGATATAGATTCGGCATAGTGTTTCATGATAAAGCGACATTAACTGACCGACAGAAAATCTCTCGTCCGGTTGGAACAAAAGCCCGGGGAAAAATATAATTCAATAGCCCGATTGAATGGCGGATGAAAAAGGATAAGAAAAAATACCACGTTTTCGTCGACTTCGACGGCACGGTGACCGAATCGGACGTTGGTTATGAATTTTTCCGCAAGTTCGCCCAGGGACGTGCGGAGATGATCGTCCAGAAATATCGCCGCGGGGAAATATCCGCAATAGAGTGCCTCCAGGGTGAATGCGATATTTACAACGAATATCCCGCCCCATTGAACGAAATCAAGCGGTTTATAGATAAACAATTAATCACCCCGGGTTTCATCGAATTCGTCGATATCTGCGAGCGCCTCGATATCCCCATAACCGTGCTGTCTGCGGGGTTCGATTTCTATATCGAACCCATCTTGCGCCGGCACGGCCTCGACCGACTTCAGGTCTTGTGTCATCCGACCGTTATCAAAAACGGACGCATCTATCCCGAATTCATTTACTACGATCCGAAAACCTGTTTTAGCTGTGCAAATTGCAAAGGGGCAAGAATTAGAGAACTCTTGGGGGCTGATGAGAAGGCCGTGTTCATAGGCGATGGTCACTCCGATTGCCATGGAGCCTTGGCCGCTGATATCGTTTTCGCTCGAGGTTTTCTAAAGGAGCTGTTGGACGCCCGCAATGTCCCGAATCATGTATATCGTGATTTTCACGACGTGGCTCGGATACTAAGGGAAATACACGAAAAGGATTAGGCTTTCATGTTCGGTCAGATACGTCGGGATTAAGAATGCAGCCGTGGGGGATTAATTGGCTTGAATATTGCGTCTCAAGATGATAATTTCGCTTTAAGGAGGAGTTTCTTATGAAAGCGGTCATAATGGCCGGAGGATTCGGGACGCGTCTAAGGCCGTTGACGTTGAATATACCCAAGCCGATGGTTCCGCTTGGTGGTTTGCCGGTTATGGCTCATCTGGTCAAAATTTTAAAAAGGCATGGGTTCGCTGAATTGACGGCCTTGCTCTATTTTCAAGCCGATCAAATAAAGGAGTATTTCAAGGACGGTATTTCTTTCGGAGTTAAGTTCAACTACGTCATGTCGGCCGCCGATCTGGGAACGGCTGGTTCGGTGAAAAACGCGCAAAAATATCTGAACGAAAGATTTCTGGTCATTTCGGGAGATGTGGCCACGGATATCGATTTGAGCAAGGCCATCGAATTCCACAATGATCGGAAAGCCGAGGTGACGATCGTTTTGACCAGAGTGGAAAATCCCCTCGCTTACGGAGTAGTCATCACCGATGAGAAAGGTCGAATCACTCGGTTCCTCGAAAAACCATCGTGGGGGCAGGTCTTTTCGGATACTATCAATACCGGAATTTACATAATCGAGCCCGAAGTTCTGGATCTGATTCCCGAAGCGCGTGAATTCGACTTTTCCAAAGATCTGTTTCCGCTGATGCTTTCGTCGAAAAGGCGGCTGTATGGTTATGTGGCGGAGGGGTACTGGCGCGATATAGGCAATAACGAGGAATATTTCCAGGCGCATCAGGACCTGCTCGAGGGGAAATTGAATCTCGCAACCTTAGGTCAAAGGATGGATTGCGATACCGCTAAGGTCTGGATCGGACGGGATACCATGATCTCACCGACCGCCAAATTCAGCGGGACCGTGATTATCGGTGATAAGACGAAAATCGGCCCCCGGGCCAGAATATTCAACAGCGTGATCGGAGCGAAATCGATTATCGGGCGGGAAGCCGTCTTGAATCGTGTTGTGGCCTGGGATTCGGTGTCGATCGGACCGCACGCACGAGTATCGGAGTCGGTGCTGTGCAAAGGAGTGGTGATCGCCGAGGAAGCGACGGTCGATGAAAATGCGATTATATCCGATAACGCGAGAATCGGCAGTGGAGCCCAGATAAGAGCCAACGTCAAAATTTGGCCCGATAAGGAAGTCGAGGCCGGAGCGATTCTATCCTCGAGCCTCGTCTGGGGTGAGCGCTGGACGAAAGAGCTGTTCACCGAATCCAAGATAACCGGAATCGGCAACGTGGAAATCACTCCTGAATTTGCGGCCAGGCTGGGAGCTGCCTATGGGGCGATGCTGGGTAAGAACAGCACGGTGATCACCAGCCGCGACGCCGGCCGCACTTCGCGGATGGTGACCAGGGCGCTTATCGCCGGGTTGATCTCATCCGGAGTGAACGTGGCCGAACTGCAGACGATCCCGATTCCGGTGTTGCGCTATCAACTCAGTCTATGGCAGGAATCGGGCGGGATCTATGCCCGGACCTCCTCGGCGGGCGGCCGGCTGATAGATATCGTGTTTTTCGATTCCGGCGGTTTTGATCTTCCGACAAACAAGACGAAATCTCTGGAGCGGCTGTTTTCGCGCGAGGATTTTCGGCGGGCGGCAATGGAGGATACCGGCAAGATAGAATTCCCCGGCCGGGTGATAGATTATTATCGCGACGGTTTTCTGCGGGCGCTCGATATCGAGGCGATCCGGCGGGCGAATCTCAAGATCGTCATAGATTTTTCATTCGGCAGCTCAGCCGAAATTCTGCCGGCGATTCTGGGGACGCTCGACATCAAATTCGTTTCGATCAACGCTTATATCGATCCCGATAGGCTGCATTATTTCGAAAAGGAAAAGCAGGCCGCTATAAAACAATTGTCAACTATCGTGAGATCACTCAGGGCAGATGCCGGTTTTTTGATCGCACCGGACGCCGAACAATTACTGGCGGTGGACGAAACCGGCAATCTCGTCGAACATCAGGCACTGCTCTTGAAAGTATTGAGTCTTTTTCTCGTATCAAGCAACCCGAAAAAAATCGCCGTTCCGATTACCGCTTGTTCGGGAATCGAGCAAATCGCCGAAAAGAACGGCCTTACAGTGGAACGTTTTCCAGACAATCATTTGTCGATGATGGATGCTTTGCATAGCCGCGGCGCCGATTTCGTGGGCGGAACCAAAGGAGGATTTATTTTCCCTGGGTTCCAGGTGGGCGCCGATGCGATGTTCGCCACCGCCAAGATTCTTGAGTTGATAGCCAAATCGGGCAAGCGGCTGGGAAGGGTCGATGGGCCTTGGTCGAACCTGAAAATCACTCAGAAAGAGATCCCGTGCAGCTGGACGAAAAAGGGGCTGGTGATGCGCCGCTTGATCGAGCACACCGCCGGCAAGACCAGATTGACCATAGACGGGGTAAGATTCGCCCGCGACGGCGCGCATATTTTGATAAAGCCCGATAGAGCGCGGGCTGCTTTCTGGATTCAAATCGAATCCAAATCCCCGGAAAAGGCGAAAAACTTGTTGAAGGAGTATTCGGACAAAATCAGAGAGTGGCAGGAATAGCTTTCGTGACGGAATCGCACGAATGACCAAAAGTTTTCGAATCGCGGACGGAAATCTCTTTCCGAATGGCATCGCAAAGGCTCTTGATTCGCCAAAAGGTCTTGACTATATCGGTCCGCCATCTATATTAGGCACTCGATGTGAAAAATTCGTCTTGAATTTCCTGATTAAGTCAATGGTGGAAAATTGAAAATAAAATTCGAATTTTCAAGGCAAAAAACCTTAAACTGTCTACGGTTATTTATATCATTGTTCTTATTTAATATTTCGATTTCAAGCTTGCTTTTTGCCGAGGAAAAACAATCCGATCTGGCTGAAAAAGCGGCGATGCTGAATCTTGAGCGCAAGGGTTCACAGTATCTGCCGTTGGATAGTCCGATCGACCCGGAGAATTACCGCCTTGGCCCGGGCGATGACCTGACCATATTCATTTGGGGTAATGTTCAGGCCCAGTATGATTTGACCATAACCCCCGAGGGGAATGTCCTTTTGCCGACAATCGGACCTGTGAGCGTAGCGGGGTTGAGCCTTTCCGAAGCCAAGCGGCTGCTCGAAAATGAACTGCTTCAAAGATACCGAAATGTTCAGGCGGTGACCGATTTGACCGGCCTGCGGAAATTCAGGGTTTATGTAGGCGGGGCGGTGAAATCTCCGGGTGTCGTCGCCGCCAACGCTGTCACCAGAGTGTCCGAAATCATCGCTCTTGCCGGAGGGTTCATCGGGGAAGAATCACCGGCTGGTTTAATGAGCGGCGAGCAGTATCGGGGTTATCCGCCTCCCGGGGTCGCCTCGCATAGAAACATACTGGTAACGCATCTGGACGGCCGAACCGATACGGCGGACGTTCTGCGATTTGAAATTTTCGGTGATTTGAGATACAACTTCACCCTCGCCGACGGCGACCGGGTTTTCGTTCCTTTGCGGGAGAAGAAAATTAATCTTTACGGAATATTCGGCGGGGTTCGTAATCCCGGGTTTTATGAATATTCTCCGCGTGATTCTCTCAAAGACCTGATCATGCTTGGACACGGGCTGTCTCTGGATGCCGATTCATCGAGCTCGGAAATCGTTCGGTTTAATGCCGATGCCGTAACCACATCATCGATTAAGGTTCCGCTCGGCCGAATACTCAAGGGGGAATTGCCCGACCTACATCTTAAACCCGATGATCGGGTGTTCATTGGGATCAAGCGGGAATTTCACGATAAGCAGATGGTGTTGATATTGGGCCAAGTCAAAAGTCCGGGCTTTTATTCTATCGTGCCGGAATCCACCTACCTTTCGCAAGTAATCAGGCTCGCGGGTGGGTTCACCGAGCTTGCATCGTTGGCCGAGGCGGAGATGACTAGATATACTTCTGAAGAAGTCAAAGATCGCGAATTCGAACGGCTCAAATCGATGCAGGTCGAGGACATGACCGAACTTGAGTATGAATATTACAAAATGAAGGCCAGGCAGAAGCCGGGGCGCGTATCGGTCAATTTCACCGAGTTATTCCGATCCGGCCGGGGCGACATTAAATTGCGGGACGGCGATTTTATCGTGATTCCCAAAATCAGCGAGGTCGTAAACGTTTCCGGCGAAGTGGCCAATCCCGGGCTGTTAAGTTACAGTCCTAATCGCAACTACCTCGATTATATCGAACTAGCCGGAGGCTTTTCCTTTCGAGCGAAAAAATCCCAAGTAAAAATAATAAAAGGGGTCACCGGCGAATGGCAGAAAGCGTCCAAAAAGAGCAAATTGGATCCCGGCGATACGATTCTCGTGCCGGAGAAGAAGAAAGTCAATTATATCGGCACGATTAAGGATGTGCTGGTTTTTGCGGGAAACCTGGCCACAGTGTATTTGGTGGTCAAGGAAGCGACCAAGTAGGTTTGTATATGCCTGATGGAACCGGACAAACAGGCGTATTTTGGAATATCATCTTGGTGTTCATGCGCTGGCGCCGGATTTTATTCGTGTCTTTCTTGGCGACTTCCGCTTTTACCTTTTTGGTTTCGCTGTTTTTGCCCAATAACTACATGGCCAGGGCGACTCTTTTCCCACCGCAACGTGATACAAGCGCCGGTATAGCCTCGCTGCTAGGTGCGGGCATAGGGGGATTATCGAGTGGATTTAGCATGGCATTGCCCACGTTCGCCACGCCGTCCGATCTTTACGGGGCAATTCTAAAAAGCAGAACCGTTGCCGAAAGAGTGGTGATTAAACATAACCTCATGCAAAAATATGGAGTCACATCCACGGAAAAGGCGCTGGATATTTTCGCCGGTCATTTGGGCGTGGCGGTGGAGCCTAACGGCATGCTGAAAGCTTCTTTCGAGGATCGCGATCCGATTGCAGCAGCGGCTATTCTCGAAACGATAATCGCCGAATTGAATAAAGTATCCAGCGAGGCTAATGCGGCTCAGGCCACCGCCACTCGGAAATTCGTCGAGGAAAGGCTTGAACAGACAAGGAACGAGCTTGCCCGCGCCGAGGAGGATTATCGCAAATTTCAAGAGGAACATAAAGCGGTTGCACTTGACGAACAGATGAAAGCTATTATCGGCAATATAGCCGAATTGAAAGGGCAATTGGTTCTTGCTGAGATCGAAGCAGGTGTTTTGAAGCGGACTTTCCTACCGTCGCATACGAGCGTTAGACAACAGGAAGCTAAAATTCAAGAGATTAAGCGGCAGATAAGTCTGCTTGAGGAAGGACCCGCCGACTCCTCCTACGACGCCATGTCCATACCGGTTTCGGAAGCTCCCAATGTGGGGCTTGAACTTGCCCGCCTTACCCGAGAGCTTAAAATTCAATCGACCGTGTTCGAGCTGTTAACCCAGCAGTACGAACAAGCGAAAATCCAAGAAAAGAAAGACACGCCGACGATTCAGGTACTCGATCCTCCGCGGCCGCCCGAAAAAAAGAGCGGTCCCCGAAGAGTTATTATGGCTTTGATGGCCGGCTTTCTCAGCATCGCCCTTACTTCGGTAATCGCCTTCATCAGTGAATTCGTCGAAAGACATAAGAACGCCGGCAGCGAAACCTATCGTCAATTGGAAAAGTTGGCCGAGCTCGCGGGCCAAGACTTTCTGGCTGTACGGACGTTTCTGAATCGCAGCCGAAACAAACGCAATGGCTGATATAATTGAAATCGGCCAGGTGGGGCTTGGTGATTGGGGCAAGAATCTCTTGCGCAATTTCGCCGGGTTGGGGCGATGCCGGGTGAAAACCGCCTGCGATACCAACGCCGCGGTTCTCGGCAAACTATCCGAAAGTTATCCCGGGATAAAGTTCAGCGATAAATACGATGACATTCTCGATGACTCAGCCATAAAAGCGGTGGTGATCGCCACGCCGCCGGCGCTTCATTTCGAAATGGCCAAGAGCGCGCTTGAGGCCGGCAAGGACGTGTTCGTGGAAAAACCTTTCGTGCTTGATCCGGCTGACGGATTGCAGTTGGTCGAAATGGCCGAAAAACTGGGCCGGATATTGATGGTGGGACACATAATGCTTCATCACCCGGCGACAACGCTTCTTAAAAAATATATCGTCAACGGAGAGCTGGGAAAGATTTACTACCTTTATTCGCAAAGAATCAATCTCGGCAAAGTGCGTGATTGCGAAAACAGCCTATGGAGTTTCGCTCCGCACGATATTTCATTGATGCTTTACCTGCTGGATGATATGCCTTGCCGGGTGAACGCCACCGGCGCATCGTATTTGCAAGACCATATCGAGGATGTCACGTTCATGACATTGCATTTCGCCGATGGCAAGATGGCTCATGTCCACGTGAGCTGGCTTGATCCTCACAAAGAGCGTAAATTGACCATAGTTGGTTCGAAAAAAATGGCCGTTTTCGATGATACCGAGGCCAGCGAGAAAATCTGGCTTTATGACAGAGGTGTGAACAGTCGTCTCGATTATTCTACATTCGGCGAATATCTTGGTTTGCGTATCGGGGATATAGTCCTGCCGCGCATTCAAGGCGGCGAACCGCTGCAGGCTGAATGCCGGCATTTTCTCGATTGCATTATTCACAGAACAACGCCGATTTCCGACGGCCGAGACGGGCTGCGAGTGCTTAACGTTTTGCAGGCGGCGCAGGCATCGCTTGACCAGGGCGGTATCCCCGTTGCGATTCCCCCGCCGAAATGAATAGGAGTCATATGTCGAGCATAGTTGACAAATCCGCCAGTATAGGCAAAGACACCATAATAGGCGAATATTGCGTTATCGGCAAGAACGTCTATATAGGCCCGGGTTGCGTTATAGGCAATGGAGTGATAATCCACGATGACAGTCGGATCGGGGCGGCGGTCCGTATCGATGATCATGCGGTCCTGGGTAAATCGCCGATGAAGGCAGCCCAGAGCGCCACCACCAAAGAACAAGAGCTGCCTCCGCTGGTGATCGGTGATAATTGCATAATCGGAACCTCGGTGGTGATTTATCGAGGCTGTAAAATCGGTAACAAGGTTCTGGTCGCGGATCTATCCTCGGTTCGCGAAAACGTGACCGTGGGAAATTTCACGATCGTCGGGCGGGGTGTCACGATCGAGAATTTCTGCGAAATAGGAAACTACTGCAAGCTCGAAACGAATGTCTACGTGACCGCTTACTCGAAAATCGAAGATCGAGTGTTCATGGCCCCCTGTGTGGCAACCTCCAATGACAATTTCGTCGGCAGAACCAAAGAAAGGTTCAAGTATTTCAAAGGTGTCACCGTAAAAAAGGGCGGCCGGATCGGTGTGGGAGCGGTTATTTTGCCCGGCAAAACGATCGGCGAGGATTGCCTTGTCGCCGCCGGCGCTTTGATTACATCGGATACGCCCCCGCGTAAAATAATGGCCGGAGTGCCGGCTAAAGAATTCAGGGACGTTCCGGTCGAACAGTTGCTCGAAAATCAGGGTTGGGAGTAAGCCATGAAAGTTCCACTTTTAGATTTGAAGCCGCAGTATGAGTCGATCAAGAATGAAATCGACAGCGCAATAGCGGCGGTTCTAAATCATTGCAAATTCATAATGGGTCCCGAAGTCGGTCTGTTGGAGCAAAAATTGGCCGCCTATTGCCACACCAAATACGCGGTCGGTGTCGCTTCCGGAACTGATGCCTTGCTTTTATCATTGCGCGCCCTCGGAGTCGGCCCGGGAGATGAAGTAATCACCTCGGCATTCACATTTTTTGCGACCGCAGGCGTCATTTCACGTCTCGGCGCCAGACCGGTATTCGTGGACACAGACGAGCGGACATTTAATATAAACGCCAATCAAATAGAAGAAAAAATAAACAAGCGCACGAAAGCGATTATGCCGGTCCATCTGTATGGGCAGATGGCTTGGATGGACAAGATATTGGAAATCGCCGGTCATTACAATCTGCCGGTAGTCGAGGATGCGGCTCAGGCTATCGGCGCGAAGTATTTCGATCGTCTTGCAGGGAGCATCGGCGTCACCGGCGGCTTTTCGTGTTTTCCGAGCAAGAATCTGGGTGCCTATGGTGATGCCGGATTCATAACCACAAGCGACGACGTCCTCGTGGAAAAACTTCGCAAGCTCAGAGTGCATGGATCTCAGCCGAAATATTATCATCAAATGGTGGGATATAACAGCCGTTTGGATACCATTCAGGCCGCCGTATTGATGGTCAAGCTGGATCATTTGAATCGATGGCACGAAAGACGCCGCGAGAAAGCTCGCATCTACGATTCCGAACTCGGCGGTGTCGATGGCGTGAAAACGCCGTTCGTCTATGATCATAATTATCACATTTATCATCAATACACGCTGATCGTGGAAAATCGGGATAAACTTGCGGCCTGCCTTAAAGAAAAAGAAATCGGTTTCGACACCTATTATCCTTTACCGCTGCATTTGCAGGAATGTTATAAAGATCTCGGCTATAAGCTCGGCGACCTGCCGGTTTGCGAAAGGCTTTCGCAGAAAGTGATTTCGCTACCCATTTATCCGGAGATGCCCGAATCGCATCAGGCGTATGTGATCGAAACGATAAAAGGATTTTATCGGAGGTGAGCAGCAAACTTGCAGTTGTCGTCGGCGCCCGACCGCAATTCATAAAACTATCCCCGTTTTTCGAAATTCTACGGGGAAAGGTCCACTTGATAATTATTCATACGGGGCAGCATTACGATTTCGAAATGTCGGAATTGTTTTTCGAGCAGTTGCGATTGCCTCGGCCCGACTATTTTCTCGGCGTCGGATCTGCCAATAATACTGTACAAACCGCCGGGATGTTGATCGAGCTTGACAAGGTGTTCGCCAGAGAAAACCCGACCGGGGTTATCGTGATCGGCGATACGAACAGTACTCTCGCCGGCGCCCTTGCGGCGGCTCAAAAAAATCTTCCGCTGGTTCACATCGAGGCCGGTTTGAGATCGAAAGACAAACGGATACCCGAACAGATCAATAGAGTGCTGACCGACAGACTATCGGATCTGCTTTGTTGCCCGACACGCTCCTCGGTTCGTAATCTCGAAATCGAAGGGATCGCTGAGGGGGTTTTTCTCACAGGTGATATTCTCTACGATCTCGTCGAGAAGATCAAACCCTCGCCTGAATCATCCGCCGAAATCGCGGAAAGATACGAGCTACGACCCGATGAATTCTTCTATTTGACCGCCCATCGTGCCGGCAATGTTGACAACCCCGAATTTTTGGCCAAGCTGGTGGACGATCTTCATCGTCTTCCCGCAAAAGTATTTTTCCCGGTTCATCCGCGTACCCGGAAAAATTTGATCGAGAACGGCCTTTACGACCGCCTGTCGGCGATCGCCAATGTCAAATTAAGCCAACCGATCGGGGTCGTGGAAAGCCTGGGCCTCACTCAGATGGCGTTGGGAATCATTACGGATTCGGGCGGTTTGCAGCGCGAATCGGCCTATTTCGGCAAGAGAACGTGGCTCTTGCGCGAGGAAACCGAATGGATAGAACTCGTCGAATGTGGTTCGGTGGTTTGCGGCGGCGCGAATTTGCCGCCGGCTGATTTCGAATGGCGAGGTCGCTTTTCGCCAGGCCCCGATTATTTCCGCCAAGCGGCGCCGTCGATAGCTGAACTCATTTTGCAGAATTTGGTCTGATTGCTTAGCCGGCCATGAAACTCAATTTCACCAAGCAGAATTTCGTACAGGCATCGGTGCTTATTTCTTTTTTTACCATAGTCTCTCAGTTATTCGGCATGATTCGGGAATCGGTGATTGCCAGCGAACTCGGCACCAGCGTCGAGTACGATTCGATCCTGATCGCGCTGGCATTGCCGGCAATGGTGGGGGCGATTTTTTTGATGTCTTTGCCTTCCGCGGGAATCCCCTATCTGCAAGCCGGTAAAGCGAACCGATCCAATCTCGGCTTTTTTCGATCGTCTTTCGTGACCACCAACCTTTTAATCTCTTTGTTGACCGCGGCTGGGATATATCTGTTGATCCCGATGGCGGTTGAACTGATCGCCCGAGGTTTGGATAGTGGACAAAAACAAACGGTCGTATTCTTCGGGCATTTATTCTGCGTGCTGATTCCGATCCGGGCGTTGCAGGCCGTTTTCACCAGCCAGTTGCAGGCGAATTTCCATTTCGTGGCTCCGGCTTATTCGTCGATCGGTTTCAATATCGTGATTATCGCCATTTTGATTGCGTTTTTCCCGATATTGGGTCCAACAGCATACGTGCTGGCGTTGATATTAGGGACGCTCGTGGAGATGTTATTGGTGATGATTCCCGCCTATTTCATCTGTCGGAACAGCGAAGTCGAATCGAAGACGCATGCCGATTCCGGAGTCTCGTTCCCGATTCTTCTGGGCGGAAGTATATTGATCGAAAGCATTTGGATGGCGGTCGATCCGTTCGATCGGTATTTCGGCGGACTTTATTTGGAGGCCGGTTTCGTTTCGGCGATTTACTACGCAGGCATGGTCAGCCAGATGCCGTTCCGAGTCTTGGTATTATCGCTTGGCGCCGCTATCTTTCCATCATTGGCAGAGGCCGCCAGAAGCGGCGATCGAACCAAACAAGCTATGCTTTATCATCGAGCCATAAGTATCAGCGCCGCGCTGCTGATTCCGGTAACCGTCTTTTGCCTTATTTTCAGCAGGCCGATTATCGAATTGATATTTCAGCGCGGCAGATTCGATAGTTACTCCACCGACATAACCGTGAAAGCGCTTAGGTATTATTTTGCCGGACTGTTCTTCGCCTCGGCCTATTTCATTCAATCGCGCGTATATTACGCAATGAACAAAATGCGCGAACTTCTGGGGTTCCGCGCTATCTCGTTTGCGGTGAAAATCGCATTCGCATTCTTATTCATCGACCTCAATTGGGCTTTGGCGCTGGCCGGTGGAACCGTGGCGATGTTCGTGTTTTCGTTTATTTTGATGGAGACGACGTTGATTTTCAGGCACGGGCTGAAATATTCACATGCGGATTTCGCTTTTATGCTGAGGTGTATTACGGCTGGTATTACATTATCGGTCGTTATTCTCGTGCTGTCTAAAGTCGGGGAGATCGTCTTTCCCGGTTCCAGAATAATTTTGCTGGCAGGCGTAGGGATCCTCACGATACCTTCCGCGGTGCTGACTGATTCGCTGTTCAATATCAGCGGGCTCGATATCAAACGGTTGTTGATGTCGGCGATGCACAGATGATAGAATCCTGCGTTCATGAACGGTCAGCCCGATATTGACAGCGCCACGATGATCTGATGATATGAGAAAGTTGCTTTATATAGGCTTCGGCCACTCCAGTCATATAATCAAATGGGTGCGCTTTTTTCGCGACCTGGGAGATTGGGTGACGTTGATTTCGTTTTACCCGTCGGAACCGATCGAAGGTATCGATCTTAAATATATCCCCTGTAAAAGGCGATTTTCGCCCTTATTGAAAGTCGGGGAAGTCAAGCGGCTGATCGATCAGGTGAAACCGGACATTATGCATGCGCACTACGTGTCGAGTTGCGGCTTGGTGGCGGCTTTAAGCGGGTTTCATCCTTTTGTGATTTCGGCCTGGGGTGACGATATACTCGAATTTCCTCGCAAAACGCCATTACATAGATTGGCCGCGATAAAAGCCTTACGCTCGGCCGATAGAATTACCGCCACAAGCGAAACACTTGCCCGCAAAACCGATCTGTTGTTGAATGGCACTCGTAAAATCAACGTCATACCGTTCGGAGTGGATATCGAACGATTCAAATACGTTCAAAGGCCGCCCCATGAAATTATAACGATCGGAACCGTCAGGAATCTGACCCCCAAGTACGGGATCGATGTGCTTATTCGCTCCTTTGCGGTTCTTTGTCGAATCAGGAGCGACCTGCGTTTGCTTATCGTGGGTGATGGACCATCGCGGCCAGATCTCGCAGAACTGGCGGCGTCTCTGGGAGTTTCGAAAAAGGTCGTGTTCGCGGGCAAAATTCCGAACGAACGGGTATTCGATTATATGAAAGAGATGGACATTTTCGCCATGCCGTCGGTCGGCGAGGGGGAAACTTTCGGAGTGGCTGCTGTGGAGGCGATGGCTACGGGATTGCCGGTGGTGGCCTCCAAAATCGGCGGTCTGCCGGAGGTAATCGAAGACGGCGTGACCGGTCTGTTGACTGTTCCCGGGGATAGCGAGTCCTTGCGTGCGGCTCTCGAATTTTACATAATGAATCAGGATAAAAGAATCGAAGATGGAATCAATGCCCGGAAAGTGGTGGAGAAAAAATACGATTGGCGTGAAAATGCCTTGCTTATGGATGCCCTTTACCGCGAATTGCTGTGAATCGAATTATAAAACCTCGAATATCCGGCCGAGTCATAGTCGATGACGATTCTGGTGATTTCACAATATTTCCCGCCTGAACCGGGCGCACCGTCGAATAGGATAAAAGCGTTCGTCGAGGCTATGGTTGAAAGAGGACATCAGGTGACGGTAATCTGCCAATTTCCCAACTACCCGACCGGCATTCTCGACAAGAACGATGAATGGCGATTGTTCAGATTCGAGAAAAAAGAGGACTTTACTATTTTGCGGTGTTTCGTGCTTGCTTTCAGAAAAAAAAACAATATCAAGCGGATGCTTTATTATCTCAGTTTCGCCGTCTCATCTTTTGTGGCGGCGTTGTGGCTGCGTCGCCGAGACGTGATATTCGCGTCCTCGCCGCCGATATTTTTCGTATTCGGGGCGATGCTTGCGGCAAGACTTAAACGATCCCGTTTCGTAGCCGATATCAGAGATCTCTGGCCGGATTCCGCGAAAGAAGTCGAAGCAGTCGGCTCGCCGAGGCTCTTGCGGTGGGGCGGCCGACTGGAAAAATCGATCTATGAACAGGCAGATCGATTGTTCACGATTTCCGCGGGACTGAAAAAAATAATCGAAAATCGAGGTGGGATGGGGAAGACGGATGTAATTTACAATGGATCGGTCGAGGATTTTGTCAATTGGAAAAAGGACATACCTAAATTGCGGAAAAAATTCGGTTGGCAAGACAGGCTGGTGATCACTTACGCCGGTATTATAGGTTTGGGGCAGGATTTATTGTCGCTCTTGCCGGAATTGCCAAAACTGAAAAGCCGCGGTATTTTGTTCAATTTTATCGGCGACGGCCCGCAAAAAGAGATTTTGCAAGCCGAAATCAGCCGTGTCGGCCTGACAAATGTGGAATTTCATGATCATATGCCTATGGAGCAGGCGATCGATTATATCTGTTGCTCGGACATAATGCTGGTAATTCTTAGGGAATGCGAACTTTTCCGAAGCGCAATTCCGTCCAAATTTTTCGACGGTATGGCCGCCGGCCTGCCGATCGTAACCAATGTCGACGGCGAATTGAGGGAGCTGCTCGAAACCAATAATGCCGGAATATATTTTTCCTTGAAACAAAAAGGCGCTTTTGCCGATGCTATCATGAGACTTGCCGCCGACGGTGAACTTAGGAACAGTATGGGAAAAAACGGACGCAGGCTGGTGGAGACCAGTTTCCTGAGAAAACATCAGGCTCGCAAGGCGGTCGAAATGATAGAGTCGATGGTTCAACAATCGGCATCCTCCCGGCGCCCGAAGAGAAATGCCCCATGAACGACAACAATAAATCGGCGGCGGTCTTCTTGGATCGCGACGGCGTGATAATTCAGGAGAAGCAGTTTCAGCACGACTATACGAAGATCGAGTATATCCCGGGTGCGCTCGAGGCGTTGTCTTTATTGCCCGACAGGCTATTGAAAATAATCGTATCCAATCAATCAGGCATCGGGCGCGGTTACTTCACTGCAAAGCAGGCGGCGGAATTCGACCGAAATCTACTCGACGATCTGGCGGCAAAGGGGATCAAGATAAATGATTCACTATATTGCCCACATCGCCCGGAGGATAATTGTAGTTGCCGTAAACCCAAAACCGAATTATTTTTGCTGGCGCGGAACAGATATTCTATCGACTTTGAACGATCTTGGATGGTAGGGGATAAATCATCGGATATCCAGGCCGGCAGAAATATCGGCGCCAAGACTATCCTCGTGCTGACCGGATATGCCGGCAAAGAACCCGGGGCGCTCGATACGAAGCCTGATTTCATCGCCAGGGATTTGAAGGAAGCTGTGGAGATCATAATAAGATGACGCCCAAAAAGAAAAGAACCGCCCTTATCACAGGCGGCGCCGGTTTTATCGGTTCGTTCCTGGCCGAGGAATTGATAACACAGGGCTATCGTGTCTTGGTGATCGACAATCTATCCACCGGCAGTCTTGATAATGTGAGACACCTGCGGGGGAATCCTGATTTCCAACTGGTCGTCGGAAGCATCATGGATGAAAACACGATGGATAATCTCGTGAGCGATGCGGATTTCATATTTCATCTGGCGGCCGCCGTGGGGGTTCGTTTGATAATCGAAAAACCGGTGGATACGATCGAAACCAATATCCTGGGGACCCATATAGTTCTGAAAATCGCCAATAAGTACGATCGACCGGTAATCATAACTTCCACTTCCGAGGTTTACGGTAAAAACGAGAAAGTGCCGTTCAAAGAAACCGACGATTCCGTTTATGGCCCGACAGTAAAGAGCCGCTGGAGTTACGCCTGTTCCAAAGCGGCGGATGAATTTTTGTCTCTTGCCTACTTTCATGAAAAGAAGTTGCGGGTAGTTATCGTTAGATTGTTCAACACTATCGGTCCCAGGCAAACCGGGCAATACGGGATGGTCGTCCCCACATTCATCAAGCAAGCTCTGCTTGGGCACGATATAACCGTTTATGGTGATGGTCGGCAGACTCGAAGCTTTTGCGATGTCAGGGATATTACCCCGGCCCTGATCGCGTTGATAAACAACTCAAAAGCCTATGGCGAAGTCTTCAATCTCGGCAATGATTACGAAATTTCCATAATCCGACTGGCGGAAATGATAAAAAGGCTGACCGGCAGCAGCGCACGCATCGTTACTGTTCCTTACGATAAGGCTTTCGAAAAAGGATTTGAGGACATGCGGAAACGTGTGCCCGATACGACCAAGGCCCGCAATCTTATAGGGTTCCAGCCGCGGATTAAACTTGAACAAACACTTCGCGACATAATAACATATTATAGAAAATAAATGAATTTCGCCGCAATCCTGATTTTAGCCTGCTTCTTGTCATGGATACTGCACCCGCTGGCAATAAGGGTTTCGCAGGCTTTTAACATAGTCGACAATCCGTACCGCGACAAAATTCATAAGAATCCGACACCGGTTCTCGGCGGTCCCGCTATAGGTCTGGCCATCTTGCTTGCGGTCATCGCCGCGAACATATTCGGACTTTTCGATTGGTCGCGAACGACGACCGGGATTTTCGTGGGCGGCACCTTGATCCTTCTGGTGGGGCTGATCGACGACCGATTGGGAATGACGGCCACTCTGAAGATGGCCGGACAATGTCTGGCGGCCGGACTTTTCGTGATATTCGCCGACGTGCATATAGGAATATTCAATGTTCTAATCGAATTCGGATTTTCGATATTCTTTATCGTGGCGATGATGAATTCGTTCAATATCCTCGATAATATGGATGCCGTGACCGGCAGCATGAGTTTTGCGGCCGGCACCGCATTTTTGGCGGTGGCGATTTTGTCGGGTGACACCATGCTGGCTGTTTTGGCGGCGGCATTGGTGGGGGCGGTCATAGGTTTTCTGCGCCATAATATGCCCCGGGCCAAAATCTTCATGGGAGATTCCGGCGCGATGCTGCTCGGGTATTTATTCGGGGCGATGACGGTGATTTATTTGGCGGAGAATCGTTCGTATTATCTTCTTGCGACCCCATTCCTGATTCTCAGTTATCCCATTTTCGATATTTCACTGGTCAGCTTGTCGAGGCTTCGCGAAACCCGCTCGCTGGCGGTAGCGGCTCCCGACAGCTCGCCCTACCGGCTGGTCCGCTGGACATTTTCGGTAAGGACTGCGTTTGTCGTGATCCTCTTTTTGAACTTGATTCTTGGCGCCATGGGAACCGCCACGTTTATTTTGAGCGACAGCCAGATATCGGTGCTCTTGATATTGATTTCAGGTCTGGCGCTTTCGGCTCTCGGGGTGCATCTTTATCGCAATTTCCTTTATTTTCTGGAGCGCACGGTTGCGTTTATTCTCGATCTTTTTTCGATCAACTTGTCATTTTATCTGATCTACAGCCTTAAATATAAGTGGGGACTATTAGCTTATGACGTCTATGTCGCCTACTCGGAAATGATCGCTCCCGCCCTTTGGATCAGCATTTTCTGGGTGATATTCTTTTCGGTGATGGGGATCTACGAAATTAGGGCTGATCGAAGATTCTGGCAATATGTGGTGGCCATCATGAAGATCGTCGGGGCGGGAATCTTATGTTTCCTTATCCTGAATATATTCTACGAAGGCAGCATAGTCGTCTCGCCGCTGCCGATATTCCTTTATGCCATCCTACTTATAATATTGAACATCGTTCTGAAATATGGTCTTTTCTTGGTTGTCAGGGCGATTCATCGCAAGCCGGAATCGCAACCGCGGGTCGCGCTGTTCGTGCATGAGTCGTTCACCGCAACCAGCGCGTTCATTGCAACGATCAAGCGGGATTTCAGGCTCGATGGTTATGTATGCAGGAAACGGCTCGAAGGCGGTTTGGCCGGGCTCGAATATCTCGGGGAGCCGGTATGCCTGAACGAGATATTGCGATCGCGGCGAATCGAAACAGTGTTGATTGCCTGGCCGGATAACGATTACAGCGATTTATCCCAATACCTTCGGGCGTCATACTTCCTCGAGAATCAATTCATAGTGGCAGGTGAGCCTCAGCCGCTTTTCAAGGGACTGAAAATCGAGCGGCTGTATCGCGGCGACTATTACCGAGTTTCCATGGAACTCATGAGAACCTGGGAATGGATCATAAAGCGAGGGATAGATATCTGCCTATCGGCGGTTTTGTTGATTTTAAGCAGCCCCGTTTTCCTTTACAAATTCATCGGTGCGAAACTGGGTGGGTATCCGTTCTTGGTGCGTGTGCCGTTTTTCGGCCGCGACGGGCGGGAAAAGACGTTCGCAGATTTCCATCGGTCTCAGGAAATCGACGATACCGAGTTCGCTTTGCGCCCGGGCTTGCCTGCGTTGATCGCGGTATTCAACGGTGATCTCAGTTTCGTCGGAACCGTTCCGCTTGCGCCGGCGCAATACCAAAAAGATTCGGTGACGATTCCCGGGTTCTGGCGACGGAAACTTATCAAGCCGGGCTTGACCGGTCCGGCTCACCATGCGGGGAGAGATCGATATTTCGAAAAGGAACTGGAATATATAAGTCATATGTCAATACTGCTCGATATTTGGTGGATCTTTTTGGGATCACTATGGCTGTTCAATTTGATACAAGGGAAAAAGAAAAATGCTCGATTTGAAGTTCATCCGGGATAATCCTGAAATCGTCAGACAGGCAGCGCGAAACAAAAACGAAAATGTCGATATCGACCTGATTTTAAGGTTGGACGAACAACGTCGAGCGCTTATCGGCAAAAAAGAGGCGTTGGAGGCCAGCCGCAACAAGGCAAACCTGGATATCGCCGCCGCCAAAAAGCAAAATCTGGACATCACCGAGCCGGTGGCAAGGATGCGGCAAGTCGGGGAGGAAATCAAGGACCTGACCGAGCAATTAAAGGCAAAAGAGGAAGAACTCGACGCCGCCCTTCTCAGGGTGCCCAATATTCCCCACCATGATGTTCCCGTCGGTTCCGATGAAAAATCCAACCGGATAATTCGACATTGGGGGAAGGGGCGTGAATTCGCGTTCAAGCCGCGGCCGCACTGGGAGATCGGAGAAATTATCGGGGCCCTGGATATCCCCAGAGGAGTGAAACTATCGGGTTCCGGTTTCTATGCCTTGACCGGTCAGGGGGCCATGCTGGAGCGTGCCTTGATTAATTTCATGATCGATCTGCATGTAGGCAAACAAGGATATCGCGAAGTCATGATTCCGTATATGGTGGGATCGAAAGCCATGACGGGAACTGGCCAGCTGCCCAAACTCGCGGACGATATGTATAGAATAGCCGACTCCGACTTTTACCTTATTCCCACCGCAGAAGTCCCGATAACTAATATGCATGCCGATGAGATACTCGCAGCCGATCGGCTGCCATTGTATTATTGTGCCTTTTCGCCTTGTTTCAGACGCGAGGCCGGTTCCTACGGCAAAGAAGTGCGGGGAATCACCCGTGTTCATCAATTCCATAAAGTCGAAATGGTCAAGATAGTCGAGCCGGAAAGCTCGTATGAAGAGCTCGAACGATTGGTGGCCGACGCCGAAGAGGTGCTGCAACTGCTTGGGCTGCATTATCGGGTCAATCTACTTTGCACAGGTGACCTCTCTTTCTCCGCCGCCAAATGTTATGACTTGGAAGTATCGGCGCCGGGTATGGATACCTGGTTGGAGGTTTCCTCATGTTCCAATTTCGAGGCGTTTCAGGCGCGACGAATGAACCTTCGCTATAGGCCCGAAAAGGGGGCCAAGCCGATCTTTGTCCATACCCTGAACGGATCGGGATTGGCCTTGCCGAGGACGTTTATCGCCATTCTCGAGAATTATCAAAACGCCGATGGTTCGGTCACTATTCCTGAGGCGCTGAGGCCCTATATGCATAATCGAGAAAGGCTCGAACCGATTTAGGCTCACGAGGCGGACCATTATTCGCAAGGTAAAGAATCTCTTCAATTCGAGCTCGGTATTCACCAATGCTCTGGCGTTCAGCATGGTGATCATTATCGTGATTTTCGTGTATTATAATCAGGTTATCGTCAACGGTCTGAAACAGGACGCCGCTCGGGTAAGCAGGGCTTATGCCAGACTTTGGCAGTATGCCGCCAGCGAGGCGACCTCGGGCAATGAGATAAATTTCATATTCGAGGAAATCATCAGGAAGGCTACATTTCCGATAATCGTCACTTCACCGGCGGGCGAGCCGATGTTCTGGACACTCCAACTGCCGGAAGATATAGGGCTCGAGGAGACCAATCGACGGTTGGCAAAAGCGCTCAAAAAGATGGATGCCGACAACGAACCGGTTCCCATCTATTTCGGTCCCGAAAAAACCGTGATCCATTATCTGCATTTCGGGGATTCGCGATTGATAAAGCAACTTCAATTCATTCCGCTTATCGAGTTTTCGGTTATCGCAATTTTAATTTTGGTGGGATATATCGGGCTTAGAAATATCAAGCGATCCGAGCAGCGTTCGATCTGGATCGGAATGGCCAAAGAAACAGCTCACCAATTGGGCACCCCCTTGTCCTCGATAATGGGATGGTCGGAGCTATTGAAAAGAAAGTTCAAACGGTCGGATTTTTCGTTGCCCGACGAATCGACGGCGCTCGGTTTCGATGAAATAATCAGCCGCATCGAGTCCGACCTCAAACGTCTCGACCGCGTGGCCACCAGATTCGGTCAAATAGGCTCGATACCGGAACTGGAAAGGACGGATATTCTTGAGCCGATCAAAGAAGTGGTGGCCTATTTTCGGATGCGGCTTCCCGGAGCCGGCAAGGGGGTTGAAATTATCGAACAATATTCGGAAGTTCCGGATATAAGTATAAATAGGGAATTGATAGCCTGGGTTATCGAAAATCTCATAAAAAATTCGCTTGAGGCCGTCGATCCACGAAACGGAAGGATTTCTATAAAGGCGGAATACAGAAACAATAAGATTGTCGTAAGCGTTTCCGATAACGGAAAAGGGATCATCCCGTCGATTCAAAAGCATATTTTCAACCCCGGCTTTTCCACCAAAAAAAGGGGCTGGGGGCTTGGATTGACGTTGGCGCGGAGGATTATCGAGGAATATCACAAGGGCCGTATATGGCTTCATGAAAGCATCCCGAATGTGAAAACCACTTTTATGATGGAGTTGCCGATTTGACCGAAAGAAATATCTTGTGGGTCGATGATGAGATCGATCAATTGAAAGCTTATATTATTTTTCTCGAGGAGCACGGCTTCAAGGTTCATTCCGCCGCCAACGGCGATGACGCTATCGAGATGGTCAAGAATCGATCGTTCGACCTGATTCTGCTCGATGAAATGATGCCGGGACGCGACGGGCTTTCCACGCTGGAAGAGATAAAAGATGTTCGCCCGAACCTGCCCATAATAATGGTTACCAAATCCGAAGAAGAAAAGCTGATGGAACAGGCTATCGGCCGCAAAATAGACAACTATCTTGTCAAGCCGATCAATCCCGGCCAGATTCTTTCGGCGGTCAAGAGAATCCTCGATAAAAAGCGGATTCAGGAAGAACACCTGACCCGGCATTTCGTCGAAGAATTCAATCGGATCAATGCCCTTATTAACTCCCCGCTCGATTGGAAAGATTGGATCGATATTCATGTCAAACTTTCGGAGATGGATCTCGAGGTCGAAAATTTCAAGGATATGGGACTGCGGCAATCCCACCAGGATCAAAAACGACAATGCAATGCGCTATTCGCCCCGTTTTACGAAAAAAATTACCTCAACTGGATAAATGGCGGCAAGCCGTGCCTTTCGGTTGATGTCGTGAAAGAATATCTCGCCCCTCATTTGAAGCAGAAACGGCAGGCCGTGTTTATCGTAATCGACTGCATGCGGCTTGATCAGTGGCTTATGATCGAACCGCTGTTGGCCGAATATTTCGATGTGAAAAGAGATTATTACTATTCGATTATTCCGACCGCCACTCCGTTTTCGAGAAACGCAATTTTTTCCGGGGAATTCCCCGACAAAGTGGCCGAGATTTTCCCCGAACTATGGGCACAAGCCGCCAGCGAATACAGTCGCAACCGCAATGAGCGGCAACTTCTCGACCGTCTGATCAAAAAACTCGGAATCTCGCTTTCGGGGGAATCCAAATATATCAAAGTGCTCGATTTCGAGGAGGGGCAGAATATAGCCAGAAAAATCTCGAGCTATTCATCGACGCCGCTGTTATCGCTGGTTTACAATTTCGTCGATATCCTTTCCCACGGACGCAGCGAATCCGAGATCCTTCAGGAAATCGCCCCGGATGAGGCCGCTTTCCGATCTTTGATGAGATCTTGGTTCGAGCATTCGCACCTGTTCGAATTGTTAAGAAAACTCTCCAAAACCGAAGCAGTGGTTGTTATAACCACCGATCATGGATCAGTGCTGTGCACCCGGGGTTCGATCATTCACGGGAAAAGAGACACCTCCACGAACCTTCGTTATAAGTTCGGGGACAATCTGAACTGCGATCAACGGCAATCGTTTTTGATCAGGAAGCCGAAAGAATATCGCCTGCCGACGTGGAGCCTTGCCACCACCTACGTGATCGCCCGTGAGGATTACTATTTTGTTTACCCGAATAACATGGCCGAATACCGCCGCCAATACAGAAACAGTTTCCAGCACGGCGGCATTACTCTCGATGAAGTGATTCTACCCGTTGTCACTCTCAAGGGAAAATAACTCTTCATAGGCTTGACGAGGCCCGAACTTGGTCACCTGGCTGGCAAGATCCGAGCATGAAACCGAACGATTCGGCGAGGCGTTCGCCCGGGATTTGAAATGCGGCGATTTTTTGGCCTTGATCGGACCTCTCGGGTCCGGCAAGACTGCTTTTACGAGAGGTATCTGCCGAGGGTTGAAATGTCGAATAGAAGCTCATAGCCCCTCGTTTAATCTGGTGAATTATTATCCTGGGGATATCGAGGTCGTGCATGTGGACTTGTATCGTTTCAACGGCAATCTCGAGGAACTCGGCTGGGATGAACTTCCCGACTCGAAGCGCATTATAATTGTCGAATGGGCGGAGAAAGCCGCCGGGAACCTGCCCGATAACCGATACGATATTTTTTTCGAAATAACCGACGCCGAATCCAGGACAATCAGAATTGACGAGGTCGATGATACTCGGAATTGATACTTCGGGAACGAGCCTCGGTTTGGCGCTGGCGGCCGATGGGAAATCGATCGCCGAAAAATTGAGTCATCCGGGTCTTAAACACGGCGAAATAATCCAGAACGAAATCGGCCGGTTCTTGCAGGAAAACGGTTTTTCGTTTTCCGATCTGACCGGTATCTCCGCAACCATCGGCCCGGGATCGTTCACCGGAGTCAGGATCGGTTTGGCGGCCGCTAAAGGTTATGCTTATGGCCTGAAAATTCCGTTGGCCGGAATATCGACTCTGGCTGCCATGGCGCAATGCCTGATATCGAATCGTTCGCGGGTGGTTACGGTAATCGACGCCAAGCGCAATGAAATCTATTGGGCGGTTTTCGATTGCGGTTTTCCGCAAGCCGTAAGGTTAAGCGAGGATAATGTGAGCGATTTGGAAGCTCTGAAAGAATTGGTCGAGTTGAAGCCGGTTTTCTGTGTGCCTTCTCATCTCAAATCGAAGTTCGAAGAGCGATTCAATGCCGTATCGTATATGGTCAACGATAATCTCAATCTTGCCGTGCCCGCCGCAATCTTCGGCGAGGATGATATCAAGAACAATAAACATCTGGATCTCGGCACCTGCGCACCTTTGTATTTAAGGCACTGATGGAGATTCGCCACGGGTGAAGCCGCAATTCGAACGGATGACCGCCGATGATCTGGATCAGGTGGCAGCGATAGAGGAGGCTCTTTTTCGCGATCCCTGGCCGCGCCAGGCGTTCGCTTTCGATCTTGACGCCGATTATGCTTATCCCATCGTCATGCGCCTGAACCGGACCGTGATCGGCTACGCCAGTCTTTACCGGGTTTCCGACGAACTGCAGATAGGTAATCTGGCGATCGATTCAAAACACCAACGGGCCGGCTTCGGAAGCCTGTTGATGGAGCATATTATAGGACTTGCTTATTCGCTTGGAATTCGCCAAATTTACTTGGAAGTAAGAGATTCCAATGAGGCGGCCCGCCGTCTGTATCTGAAGTTCGGCTTCCGGGTCGTCGGCAAAAGGCGGCTTTATTACCATAATCCGACTGAGGATGCCGTTGTCATGATGAAGGAATTGAGCTGATGGAGTGGTTCCGCAAAAAATCGCGCGATTTGACGGGTGGAGAGAAAAAAGATATACCCGACGGCGTATGGACGAAGTGCAAGGGTTGCGGTGAAATCATCACCGTAATCTCGCTCAAAAAAAACGTCTGGACCTGCCCGAAATGCGAGTACCATTCCCGCATTTCAGCCCGAGATTATATCGAACTCTTGCTCGACGACGGATATCTGGAGGAATTCGACGCCAATCTCTATTCCGCCGATCCATTGAATTTTCGCGATACCAAGCGTTACGTCGATCGAATCGCCGAAGCCCGAAAAAAAACCGGCATAAACGACGCCATAATCTGCGGCATCGGCCGTATCGAAGGGCGGCAGATTTCTTTCGGAGTGATGGAATTCAGTTTCATCGGCGGCTCGATGGGTTCGGTGGTGGGTGAAAAAGTGGCCCGGGCCATAGAAAGATCGTTACAGCGATCGATACCGCTCGTGCTCATTTCCTGTTCGGGCGGTGCACGCATGATGGAAAGCATTTACTCGTTGATGCAATTGGCCAAGACTTCGGCGCTCCTGGCTAAACTCCACCAAAAGCGTATACCTTTCATCTCGATTCTCACCAATCCGACCACTGCGGGCGTTATGGCATCGTATGCCTCGCTGGGCGATGTCATAATCGCCGAACCCCAAGCGCTGCTCGGATTCGCCGGCCCGCGCGTGATAGCCCAGACGATCGGCGGAGAATTGCCGCCCGGTTTTCAATCATCGGAATTTTTCCTCGAACACGGATTTCTGGATGCCATCGTTCATCGCAGCAAAATGCGGAAGACGGTGGCTTTACTGCTTGATTATATGCAACCGAAGGCGGCCGGCGATGGAGTATAGGGAGATCTTGCAATATCTGCTGAAATTGGAGCTTTTCGGGATGAAACTGGGTCTGGAAAACATCTCGAGGCTGTTATCGGCTTTGGGTGATCCCCACCGCGCTTTTCGTAGCATTCATATCGCCGGCACCAACGGCAAAGGCAGCACCTCGGCGATTCTTGAAAGCATCCTGTCCAACTCCGGCTACAGGGTCGGACTTTACACCTCGCCCCATTTGGTCGATTTCCGGGAGAGAATCAGAATCAACGGGCGGTTGATCGATCAAAAATACATTACCGAATTCTTCAATTCCAATCAAGCCAGGTTCGAATCGCTGAATCCGACCTTTTTCGAAGCCGTAACTTCTTTGGCTTTCAGCTATTTCAGGGATGAAAAAGTCGATCTGGCGATTATCGAGACCGGTTTGGGTGGACGGCTCGACGCGACCAATGTAATAACTCCCTTGGTATCTGTGATCACCAATATTGATCTTGAGCATACCAAGCATCTCGGAAGTCAAATCAGCCAGATCGCATTCGAAAAGGCCGGCATAATAAAGCACGGAATCCCGGTCGTGACCGCCGCGAAACATCACGATGCGCGCAAGGTGCTGCGGCAGGTGTGTCAGTCGCGAAAAGCGAAACTCATTTCCATTTTCGATGAAACTCAATGGGTCATAAAGGAGATAACTTCGGCCAAGACCGAGGTCGATATATTCACCAATTCCCAAAAATATTATAATCTTCGCCTGGCGCTGCCCGGTCGTCATCAGCTCGAAAATGCCGTATGCGGGCTTATCGCCGCCGAAGTCGCTGAAAAAGACGGCATAAAATTGACCCAGAACGGTGTCAGCGCCGGATTTCGTAACGTCAAGTGGCCGGGAAGGCTCACTCAGGTGGGCAAGGAACCTATCGTGATTCTCGACGTCGCCCATAATCCCGCCGCGATCCGTACCCTATGGGAATATTTCAATGAATTTTACAAAGACAGAAATATAATCGCGGTGTTCGGCATCCTCTCGGATAAGGATTCGACCGCGATGTTGCGTGATCTCGACAGATTCGCCGATGTGATCATCCTCACCAAGCCGATTACCGACAGGGCCGCTGATCCCAATACGCTTGCCCGCGAAGCCGCCAGAATCACAACGAATTTTCAAGTTATCCCTCATGTCAAAGACGCCTATAAGGCCGCCCTCGACCACGCGAATAAAGACGATATAATTCTGGTGACCGGCTCGCATTATACGGTGGGCGAGGTGATGACCGCTCTCGAATGCCAGGTTTGAACCGTTTGCCGACGCATTGATTCAGATGTTCATTAATTTTCGCCGAATTTTAATCATGGTGGCGTGATAGATGGATTTCAGGCTCGTATCAAGCTATCAACCATCGGGGGACCAGCCCAAAGCGATCGCCAAACTGCTGGATAATTTCGCCGCAGGCAAGCCTTACCAGACTCTTCTCGGCGTAACCGGATCCGGCAAAACCTTTACCATAGCCAACGTTATCGAAAAATTGAAACTGCCGACGTTGATCATCTCCCACAACAAAACGCTTGCCGCCCAGCTTTTCGGCGAACTTAAAGCCTTCTTCCCCGGTAATGCGGTCGAGTTTTTTATCAGCTACTACGATTACTATCAGCCCGAGGCTTATATCCCGCAAAGCGATACTTATATCGAAAAAGACACATCGATGAATGAGGAAATAGACAGGCTGCGACTCAGGGCGACCTCTTCGCTCATGGAACGCAAGGACGTGGTAATAGTCGCCTCGGTATCCTGTATCTACGGCCTCGGATCGCCCGAGGAATACCGGGAAATGATGGTACTTGCGGAGACCGGCCGAGAATATAATCGCCAGCAATTTCTGCGTGATTTGATAAGGATTCAATACGTTCGAAACGATATCGAGTTTGGCCGGGGTAGTTTCCGGGTGCGCGGAGACGTGATCGATATTCATCCCGCATATGATGATTTTGCCGTTCGCATCGAATTTTTCGGCGATACGATAGAGAAAATATCCACGGTGAACCTCGTCGAGGGGAAGACTATTGAAATCAAGGAAAAACAGGCGATCTATCCGGCACGACATTTCGTCACCGGAAGACCCTCGGTGCTCAGGGCTATAAAAACCATCGAAGCCGAGCTCGAGGAACGCCTGAAATTTTTCCGATCCTGCGGAAAATTGCTCGAGGCGCAAAGGCTGGCGATGCGCACCCGTTACGATATCGAGATGCTGCAGGAAATAGGTTATTGCAGCGGAATTGAAAATTACTCGCGCCACCTTTCGGGTAGGAAACCGGGCCAACGACCGTTTACGCTTCTGGATTTCTTCCCCGAAGAATTCCTGATGATTATCGATGAGTCGCATCAGACGATTCCCCAGATAAGGGGAATGTTTCACGGCGATCGGTCTCGCAAAGAAACATTGGTGGAATACGGTTTCCGTCTCCCCTCGGCGCTGGACAACCGACCTCTTTATTTCGAGGAATTCGAGTCCTACATGAAAAAGGTGATATTTCTCTCGGCCACTCCGGCCGAATATGAGGTGAAAAAATCCGAAGGCGTCGTCGTCGAGCAAATAATCCGTCCTACCGGGCTAGTTGACCCGGCTTTGGAAGTTCGGCCGCTTTCGGGACAGGTGGATGATCTGATCAACGAAATCAGGCAGGCGACTGCGCAGGGATTTCGTGTTCTGGTGACCACCCTGACCAAGAGAATGGCCGAGGACTTATCGGATTATCTGGCCAATCTCGATATCAAAGTGCGATATCTCCATTCCGAAATAGACGCCATAGACCGCGTAGAGATATTGCGTGACCTTCGTCTTGCGGAGTTCGACGTGCTCGTAGGCGTCAATCTATTGCGCGAGGGATTGGATCTGCCGGAGGTTTCTCTGGTGGCCATTATGGACGCCGACAAAGAAGGTTTTTTACGTTCCGAACGATCCTTAATCCAGATTTCCGGGCGAGCGGCCCGCAATAAGGCCGGCAAGGTCATCTTGTATGCCGACAATATCACCGATTCGATGCGTAGAGCGATAGAGGAAACAGCCAGAAGGCGGCAACTTCAAATCGAATATAACGAGAAGCACGGAATTGTTCCTGAGACCATACATAAATCCAGGGAAGACATTTTGCGAACCACCACTTTCGCCGATAGTCGTCAGGATTACGAGGAAAAATCGATTGAGATAGAACTTGACGCCGTCTCTCGTTTGGAAGCGGAGGAGAAAATCGTGCAGTTGACCAGAATGATGCAAAAAGCGGCGAAGGAGCTGCAATTCGAGAAGGCGGCATCGCTGAGAGACGAAATCTCGCGTTTGAAAAAAATGGTAAGCAAAAAATGAGGGGAAGATTTTTAGTCGCCCCATTTCTGGCGGTGATTTTTGCCTGCACCGGCGATAAGCCGCTCTCTCCTATCGAGGCCACCGACGAGGAGGCGATTTATAATCTGCTTTTCAATGACTATTGGCGCTTGACCACGCTCGATATAATCGACCAGACTGTCCCGGATACGGCCGCTTTCCTCGTCGTTCCCGATTCGGAAACGGAGCTGTATTGGCATGTAATCGACAGCACCAATGAAAATTTGGTCATTGATATTTTGCCGCAGCCGGTCCCCAGCCCGGTAGGCGAGGTGTATCAAGGCAATGTGTTTTACGAAAATACCTTCTTCGGCTCGTTTCGGGGGATGCGCTACAACGCTTCCGCGGATTCAATCGAGCGATCGAACAAACCCTTTACGATCCGCGGCGGCCGACAAGTCATCTGCCAGCAATGGGGATTCCCTAATCGGGTAAGACGCGGCTGGCTGATTACATCGATAGGCGATGTGCGATTCCTGTCGCTCGGCCAAAGCTACCATTTCCTCGATAGCCTGACCTATCGCACGCCGTTGCAGGCCGAAACCACTTTTGTCATAGGCAATTATTCGCTTGATCAATTGCGTCGTTTCGCGCCGGGTGAGCAGGTCACCGTAAGTATGGTTTTGGCCGATTCAGCCGATTTCATGCAGTTCATGATCCCCTCCGCCGATTTCAGTTACCGACTGGCGGAATTGACGGCCGATTCGAATGGCGTGCTTACCGCGACTTTCGATATGCCGTCCCGGGCGCTGCATGGGCAATTGCGTTTTCTGCTGATAAATGCCCACGACTGGACCGCCCCTTACAAGGCCGTCGGATATTCCTTCAATTATCGAATCGGATAATCGCTTGCCATAAAGCTTTCTATCTCCTAAATTCGGGTCGAGCCGGTTCCGGCGGTGATGAAGTTAAGTTAGATTCTTCGATGGATCTTCAGGGCAAAATAGAAAAATTCAACGTTCCCGAGATTCTTCAGCTGATAGCCTCCGGGCGGAGGACCGGCACGCTCGGCCTGCATCGGCACAATCAATCGGTGATCGTTTATTTCCATGACGGCAACATCACTTATGCCTACACCCCAAATCGGAGGAATCGGCTCGGCGATCGCCTTATCGCCAGAGGCAAAATCGCCCATAAAGAGCTTAAAGATGTATTGATGTACCAAAGGCAGACTGGCGACAAGCGACGCCTGGGTGCGATCTTGGTTGAAAAGAAGCTTGCCAGCGAAAGCGATATCGAAGAGGTCCTGCGCGAACAGATAACCGATACCATATACTCTTTGATGACCTGGGATGAAGGCGTGTTCAAATTTTATGAGGGGAGATTTCCCACCCAGGAGCAAACCATTCTGACCCTGCCGACGGAGTCGTTGATCCTCGAAGGTGTCCGGCGGACCGACGAAATGCTTCAATTGATGTCGAAATTGCCGGCGTTCAATAAACCGATTCGAATCAAACCTATGAGGGATGGAAACCCTGTTGAAATCAGGCTTTCCGCCGACGAATGGAATCTGTTGACGCTCTGTGACGGCAAAAGAACCATCGGCCGGATATTGAGCGATTTCGGCACCGATCCGCTGATTTCGCTGAAAATTCTTCTAAAGCTGCTGGCGACTGAAATTGCGGAAGTGGTCGTCGAGGAAGAGGACGGCCTGCCGGATTCCGAATGGCAAAGTATAGAGCGGAAGCTCGACATGTTGACAACCCTGTTGAATCGATTCTTGGAGAAAGCTTGATATGCCGGTATCGAGGATGATTCAGGCGATAGAATTGGAACGTCAGTTGACTGATTTTCTGGTTCATTATGCCGAAAAAAGATTAAGACGGTTCGAGGCGATATTCGAGCTCCAACGACTCGAGGAGATTACATTCGGAAATAACCGGCAATACTGGCGGCTTGACGATAGATTCAGGGCCTTAAAGCATTGGTTTAACCATGTCGGCGCGAAGTTGGATGAAAGCTGCTTTAACCGGGAAATGATATTTACTTTATCCCGTTGTGTCGAGAAAATAGGTTCATACTGCCGGGCGAACGACCATGCCCAGCAAACCAAACAGAGCTGGTTTGATTTCGGTGAGGCTCAGAAAATAGCTCTTCAGGCCAATAATTATCTTCAAAGCAGAAGCCGAACCCTCGGGTATGAATATACGCCGATCGGATTGAAATTGGTAAGGCCGCCGGAAAATCCGGCTGGAGCCGAGCCGGTCGATCGGTTGGATATCGATGCGAAACAGAAATTCAGGCAAAGCTTGGCATATCAGGAACAAATGATGGATTACTTAGATGATCCGCGTCGTCATTTGTTCGGAATCGTAAGTTATCTATTCGGAGAAATCGAAAAAAACGCCGATCGGCGCGCCGAACATATGGCCGCCAGCATACTATATTTTTTGAAAATACACGGCTACAAAGTCGAACCCTATGTTGAAAAACTCCGACGGTTCAGAAACAAGAATGCTGTTTGACGAACGCCTAAGGGTGTTTTACAGCCTGATTGCGTCCAGACAATTCGAAAACGCCTTGCGGATCGCCGCCGATATTCGCGATCAACTGGAACCCGCCGATAAGGTTGTATTGGCTGCTCTGGCTTTGCGGCAGGATCTCCAAAAATTTCTTGGTTGAGAAAAATCGATAATATATATTAGTTTGGAATGTTGGAGGAACAATGGCAAAAAGACAATCTTTCGCGGATAAGGCCAAAAAAGTCAAACATGTGATCAACTGCCCCAAATGCAATTCACCGATCACATCGACTTTGATTGTGCAGCCGGTTTCAACGGCCGGCGGGGTATACAAGTACCGCAAAAATATGGTGCCTGTATGCAAATGCAACTACAAGGAATTTTACGGATAATGGAGTCGACCATCGACCGCCCGAAGCCTGTCGCAACCCGATTGTGACAGGCGTTTTTATTTACTTTGTGAAAAAAGTTACAAAAATAATTGCTCTTCAATTTGCGGGCTTATATATTGATTAGGGGCGTGAAAAAGCTCCATTGATCGGAGGAAATTATGCCTAAAATAGAGGTCGATATGGTCCGATGCAAGGGGTGCGAATTATGCGTGGTGGCCTGCCCGGAGGAGGTTATCGAAATATCCAAGAATTTTGCGCCTTCAGGATATTATCCGGCGACGATGGCGCGGCCGGACGATTGCACCGGCTGTAAAATGTGCGCCTATGTTTGCCCCGACGTGGCTATCGAAGTCTGGAAGTGAGGCTGATTTATGGGTGAACGCAAATTAATGAAAGGAAATGAGGCGATCGCCGAAGGCGCGGTCAGAGCCGGGTGCCGGTTTTTTGCGGGGTATCCCATAACGCCGCAGAACGAGATTCCTGAATATATGTCTTGGCGTCTCCCTCAAGTGGGCGGCACTTTTATTCAGGCCGAAAGCGAGGTGGCGGCCATAAATATGCTTTTCGGCGCCACCGCCTGCGGCACCAGGACGATGACGTCATCATCGAGCCCAGGTATATCCCTGAAACAAGAGGGGATATCGTATTGTGCCGGCGCGCGGTTGCCGATTTTTTACGCCAATGTGGTCAGGGGTGGCCCCGGGCTGGGCAATATCGCTCCCGCCCAAAGTGATTATTATCAAGCGACGCGCGGCGGCGGCCACGGCGATTATCGAGTTTATGTGATGGCTCCCGGTTCCGTTACGGAGATGGCCAATTTCCCCAGGCGTTGCTATGAGGTGGGGTTCAAATATCGTATTCCTACGATGATTCTCGCCGATGGTTTGCTTGGGCAAATGATGGAGCCGGTGGAGTTCGATTTCGAGCCGATAGATCCGGCCGCTCTTCCGGAATACGATTGGACCTTGGGGGTGCGCAACGGCAGGCCGCGCCGGCGGGTCAAATCCTACGATCTGGCTCCCGGTAAGATGGAGGAATTCAATTTTCAGCTCGAAAAAATTTACGAAGAAATCGCCGCCAAGGAGACTCTTTGCGAGACGCAGTTTTGTGAGGATGCCGATCTTATACTTACCGGGTATGGCAGTGCCGCAAGGGTCTGCAAATCGGCCGTAGCCATGGCTCGAAAGGCCGGTCTCAAGGTGGGGTTGATCCGACCCATAACCGTCTGGCCGTTCCCTAAAAAGATTTTCGCCGAGGCGGCCGAAAAGACCAAAAAATTTCTTGTCGTAGAGATGAGCCTCGGCCAGTACATAGATGACGTTCAACTTTCGATTCTCGGGAAAGCCAGAATCGAGCTGCACAAACGTCCTGCGGGCGGAATTCCCACTGCCGAGGAGGTTTTTGAGTTGGTGAAAAAAATGCTCGGCGGAGTTTGATCGCTTTTTCGGGCGTTAACCGATAATTTTCGGAGATTTCGATATGAAAAAAGTATTCGAACGAACAAAAGGCTTGACTGAAATCCCGATGCGTTATTGCCCGGGATGCGGACACGGCGTAGTGCATCGTTTGGTTGCCGAGGTCTTGGAGGAACTTGATGTCCTCGACCGAAGTGTGGCAATCGCTCCGGTGGGATGTTCGGTATTCGCCGACGAGTATTTTAATTGCGACGCTATCCAGGGGCCGCACGGCCGAGGGCCGGCGATCGCCACCGGCATTAAACGGGTGAAACCGGAATGCATCGTCTTTTCCTATCAAGGCGACGGCGATCTGGCATCCATAGGAATGGCGGAGACGATTCATGCGGCAAACCGTGCCGAAAACATAACCATTATATTTATAAATAATGCCATCTACGGCATGACTGGCGGCCAGATGGCGCCGACGACGCTGCTCGGGATGAGATCGACAACCTCGCCGCATGGTCGCACGGTCGAGGCCAACGGCTATCCTTTCAAGATGTGCGAGCTGCTGGCCACGCTCGAGGGCGCCGTCTATCTCGAACGCTGCTCTGTTCATACTCCGGCGAATGTTCTTAAATGCCGCAAGGCGATTAAAAAGGCGTTTACCTATCAGATCGAAAGGCGGGGATTCACGATGGTCGAAATCATTTCTCAATGCCCCACTGATTGGGAAATGACACCGCTGAATGCGATCGAATTCGTGAAGACCAAGATGATACCTTATTTCCCGCTCGGAGTGATAAAATCGCCGGAAAAGAAAGAATCACCTAAGAGTAAAGAAGAATTGGTAAACGCATAAGGGAGAGGCGATGTATCAGGGTTTGATCATGTCAGGATTCGGTGGGCAGGGGGTGATCTCCGGTGGAGTGCTTTTGGCCTATGCGGGGATGATTGACGGCAAACATGTCACGTTCTTTCCGGCCTATGGCGCCGAGATGCGCGGTGGAACCGCCAACTGCTCGGTGGTGATTTCTTCGGAAGAAATCGCCTCGCCCGTGGTGGCCTTTCCGGATTCGCTGCTGGTTCTCAATGAACCGTCTTTAACCAGGTTCGAACCAAAGCTGAAATCGGGCGGTGTGCTTTATATCAATACCTCCCTGGTGGCTTCGCGTTCGAAACGCACCGATATCGTCTCGGTGGAAGTTCCCGCCAATGAAATAGCCGAAAGCCTCGGCAATATAAAGTGCGCTAATATGGTGATGCTGGGGGCTTATGCTCAAAGAAGCGGCGCAATATCGCTTGAGGCTTTGAAAAAATCGCTGCCGAAAGTCTATGCCCGGGCCAGCGAAAAAGTGTTGGAGATGAATCGCCAAGCGATCGATAAGGGTGCGCAAGCGGCGAAATAGTTTCGAGCGTTAATGGTTTAATCCGCTGACGCCCGGCATCAGTCGGGCGTAATTTTTTAGGGCCAAGATATTCGCCTTTATTACGATTTATCCATCATGCCGTCAGGCCACCGCCACCAAATAATACAGCTCTCCCTGCCGTTCGATAATGAACATAACCTGATAGCCTCGACGTAGCTGGCTCATAATCCTTTTGTACTCATCGAGCGAGGTGATTGGACGGCGGTTTATGCCCCGAATTATGTCGCCTTCCTGAAACCCCCAATCTCTGGCCGGCCCGTTCGGCGAAAACGAGGTGATAAGAACACCCCGGTCATCTTGAATGCCATAATAACTTGCCACTTTACGGGTGATGGCGATTACGTTTAAGCCGAAACCGTCGGTAAAGGAGGGGGCCGATTGCACCGGTTCTTCTTCCGGCACCAACTGTATCTCGGTTGTATCTTTCCCACGCAGGATTTTCAACGTCAGCGGCTCGCCAATTCGGGCGAAATTCATGATGTCCGCCCAATCCGATTCCCGGGTCACCGGGCGGCCGTTCACCGAAAGCGGGATATCCGCCGGCCTGACGCCTGCTTTTTGCGCCGGTGACATGTCATCTACTGCCAGCACCGCGATACCGGATTTGGCACTCAGGCCTAATTGACGGATCAGTTGCTGATCAATTCGTTGCACTTTCATGCCCACCCAGCTTTTGACAACTTGTCCGGTTTCGATCAAATCGGACAGGATCGTTTTAGCGCGGTTCACCGGAATGGCGAAACCGATTCCCTCGGAGCCCCGGCTCGAGCTGAATATGAAAGTGTTGATTCCGATTACTTCCCCGAACGCGTTCACCAGCGGCCCGCCGGAATTGCCTGGATTGATGGCGGCATCGGTCTGGATCATGTTGCGGAAAACCTGCTTGAATCCTGCCTCGGGCCGGATATCGCGGTTTGTCGCCGAAATCACCCCCACGGTAACCGTCGGATTCGGATCATCGAGAAGAAAGCCGAATGGATTGCCTATGGCGATGGCCCATTCTCCGATTATCAGGTTATCCGAGTCGCCCAGGCGCGCGTATGGGAAATCGGTTCTACTGGACATTATCCGCAATACCGCCAGGTCGGTCGTTTCGTCGCTGCCTATCAGTTTTCCGTTGAATTGCTCGCCCGAGGTCAAGGTTATGGTAATTTCATCGGCGCCGCGGACCACATGGTCATTGGTGAGAATATATCCCTCCGGATTGATTATGATGCCCGAGCCGAGCGAATGGGTTTTGCGTCGGTATTCGCGCGGTCCGTAAAAAAAATAGTCCCAAAAATCCGCGCCGAATCCCGGATTGGTCTGGCGATACACCTGCGTTTGAGTCACCGAAATCGATACGGTGGCCGGCCCCACTTTTCTGGCGGCTTCCACGATCGCGTTTCGTCTGGATTCAGCCACTGAGGTATTGACATTATTCGTTGTGGCAGGGCCTTTAGCCGTATTGGTATCGATCACTTCTTCCTGTGTGGTTTCTCTTGTCGCATACTTTTCTTTCCAGCTTTCGATAAATTTAAGAATGCCGTAGGTGGATGCCGAACCGAGGAATGCTCCCAATATCACGATAAGAATAACGCCGATTATCCTAATCGATTTCATCTAATCATCACCGTCGCTTTCGCCATTTATACTTAATTCGATTAAGCCTGGTTTCATTGGTCACAATTTAATGCAAATCGCTTTTCTTGTATAGGTTTTTATCGTTGAATCATTCATCAGAATCTGCTATTATATACGCCGTCGACTTTTGAAGTTGAACGGTGTAAATCGATTTTAAACGAAAGTCCGGCTGTGGCGAATGAAAAGAAAATACGCCTGACCGAATACGCGGCCTGCGCAGGCTGAGCGAGCAAATTCTCGCCGACGGCGCTGGCTCAGGTTCTGAGTCAGATAAAAACGGAGCAATTTCCCGAGGTAATTGTCGGGACAAAGCATTTCGACGATGCCGGAGTGGTGCGGTACGACCGGCAGACCGGGCTCGTGCTGACCGTGGATTATTTTACGCCGGTGGTCGATTCGCCGTGGGATTTCGGCCGAATTGCGGCGGCCAATGCCCTGTCGGATATCTATGCCATGGGCGCCGAGCCGATCGCCGCTCTGAATATCGTCGGGTTTCCCGAAAACAAGTTGCCGCTGGATGTGCTGGTGGAGATCCTTTCGGGCGGTCAACATGCCACTCGGAATGCGGGGGTGCCTATCATCGGTGGGCATTCAGTAAAGAGCCCTGAACCGTTTTACGGCCTGGCGGTAACCGGCAAAGTAGGCGTAGATAAATTGATGACTAATGAGGCGTGCAAACCAGGGGACCTACTTTATTTGACCAAACCGATCGGCTCCGGCCTTATAACCACTGCAGCTAAAGCCAACAAGGCCGCTGATGATATCGTAGCTGCTGCGATCGACGAAATGGCCGCACTTAACGATCGAGCGTCGAAAGCCGCCATTGCCGCCGGCGTTAAAGCGGCCACCGATGTCACCGGTTATGGACTGATAGGTCACCTGTTGGAATTAATCAACGCCTCGAATGTATCCGCAATTGTCAGCCTCGAATCCGTCCCTTTGATGAATGGTGTCGAGGAGCTGGCGGAACTCGACCTTTTCCCGGGCGGCACCAACGCCAATCTTAGTCATTCCGCCGGATATGTCGAATGGGACGAATCGATTCCCTTGAATCGCAGGAAGATTCTGTGCGATGCTCAGACCTCGGGTGGATTGATAATATGCATTCCCAGCGAACGTTCCGGTGTTCTCGAACGCAGCTTCAAAGAACTCGATCAGCGCTATTGGATCATCGGTAAGGTAGTCGAAAAGGGAAAATGGCCGTTAAAAGTTATCAGCGATTGAGACAAATTCCCTCGGTATCGGCGATACTCGAGCGGGAAGATATAAAGCGGTTGTTTGATGAATGGTCTTTTGCCTACGTTTCGTATATCGTCAAGAAAGTGGTCGAAAACGGTCGAAAGGAGTCGGAAAAAACCGGCAAAATCCCGAGCGCCGATCATATAGCCGAAACCGTGATCGAAAGCTTCGCATTACGTCGGGCCTCTTTTATCAATCCGGTGATCAACGCCACCGGTGTCGTATTGCACACCAATCTCGGCCGATCACCGATCGATGCGAATGTAATGGAAAAAGTGACGCAAATCGCCACTAATTACTGCAATCTCGAATTCGACGTGTCGGCGGGAAAACGTTCCAAGAGAGGAGAACTCGCGGGGGAGATGGCCGCGGTGCTTGCCGGTGCCGAGGCCGGGCTGGTTGTCAATAATTGTGCGGCGGCGATCATGCTCGCCGTCAACGCTTTTGCCCGGGATCAAGAAGTAGTGGTATCCCGCGGCGAACTTATCCAGATAGGAGGCGGTTTTCGTATCCCCGATATCGTGGGGGCAGCGGCGGCCAAATTGCGCGAAATCGGCACGACCAACCGAACCAGTCTGAACGACTATCGCCGGGCTATCGGACGCAATACCGGTCTGGTGATGAAAGTGCATCGTTCCAATTTCGCTCAAATCGGTTTTGTTTCCGAAGCAGCCGCGTCCGACATCGCCGCCATAGCCAGGAAAAATAAAGTCGTCAGCCTTTACGACCTTGGATCTGGTATGTATAGCGATTTCGGCCGCGGGGAGCTGAAGATCGAGCCGGATATACGATCGGCGGTAAAATCAGGAGTGGATCTGGTCTGTTTTTCCGGCGACAAATTGCTTGGCGGGCCGCAGGCGGGTATAATCGTGGGAAAAAAGAAATATATTGCAATGCTCAACAAGCATCCGCTTTATCGGCCCGTCAGACCGGATAAACTTTGTCTTTGCGCGCTCGAACAAACACTGCATTCGTATATTCTTGGAAATGAAACTGCGCTTATCGGCAAATTGATGAAGTGCAGTATTGATATCTTGCAAGAGCGGGCAGCGCGCATTTGCCAGGAGCTTCCGGATCGTCCGCTCAAGCCGGTCGCTCTAAAGAGCGCCGCAGGAGGCGGTTCGACGCCGCTGGCGGAGCTTGATAGTTTCGGGATAATCGCCACGGATATTATCGAGGGGCTTGATGAAGCTCTTAGACGATGGAATCCGCCGATTATCGCACGTAATAATAAAGGCAAAATAGCGATCGATTTAATGACCGTTTTTCCGGAGCAAGATCCTGAGATTATAAAGGCGCTGAAAGCATGCACGTAATCGCCACCGCCGGCCATATCGATCATGGCAAATCCACGCTGGTGAAAGCGTTGACCGGCATAGATCCTGATCGACTGCCTGAGGAAATAGCGCGCGGGCTGACCATAGATCTTGGTTTCGCCTGGTTCGATCTTCCAAACGGCGAACCGGTGGGAGTCGTCGATGTTCCCGGACACGAGCGATTTATTAAAAATATGGTTGCCGGCGTCGGCTCCATAGATGCCGTTTTGTTCGTAGTCGCCGCTGATGACGGTTGGATGCCTCAATCGACCGAGCATCTTCAGATTTTGTCGCTATTAGGAATAGAATCCGGGCTGATTGTTTTAACCAAAGTGGATATCGTCGACAATGAGATGATCGAATCAAGAAAGAAAGAGATACGCTCGCGGACGAAAGGGACTTTTCTTGAACATTCGGATATAGTTTGTTTCAACGCGCCGGAGGGAAAAGGCAAACATGAAATCATGGAATCTATCGGGGCGATACTCGCGCGCGCGCCGAGAGTCAAAAATCTTGATTCACCGCGGTTGTATATCGATCGGAGTTTCGTCGCCAAAGGTTCAGGAACCGTAGTGACCGGAACATTAATCGAGGGTTCGATCCGGACGGGTCAAGAGCTCGAATTGTGCCCGGCTGGAAAACTTGTAAGGGTGCGATCTCTTCAAAATCACAAACGAACGATCGAAATGGCGATGCCGATCAGCCGCGTGGCGGTTAATCTCGGTGGGATAGGTCATGATAATGCGATTCGGGGATCGGCGCTGGTGTTGCCCGGCAGGTTCAAGCCGACCTCCATAATCGCGGCGGAGATAATTGCGCTGCCCGGGTTGTCCTTTCCGTTGAAAAACAACGCCGAGATTCAATTTCATATTGGAACCGCCGGAATGACCGGCAAAGTGAAATTCCTCGATTGCGACAGGCTCGAGGCCGATTCCACGGGGATTGCGGTGATCAAACTGTCAAGAGAAATCTGCTGCAGAATCGGAGACAGATTTATCATCAGGAAAATCAGCCCCCAGGGGACAATCGGCGGAGGCACGGTTCTGGATTGGGACTACGCGGATATCAAATTGTCGAAGACTCGTCAGGCGGAGTTATTGAAAATACGCCGGCGGCTTGATATCGAATCCATAGTGAAGACCGATTTGGCGCGCTTCGGATGTCTCGACCTCAAACGGCTGAAACTGAACAGCCGTTTCACCGAAAAAGAATTGAGCGATTATCTGGCTGGGGCGCAAAACGTGATGAAATCGGGAACGGAGCTTATCGATCGCTCTTACCTGGATAAATATGTCGATCATATAAAAGAATTTTTGGATTCTTTCCATCGGCAGCAACCCTGGGCAGCCGGCGTTGCGCCCGGGGAAATCTCGAGAAAGCTGAAACTGCCGGTGGCGGAATTGTCGAAAATTATCGATCACATGATTTCGATCGGCGAGCTGGAACAAACCAACGGCATGCTGAAAATCAAAGGATACCTGCCTCACCTGAAATCCGACCAGAAAAAACTCGCACAAGAGCTGATGGCGGTGCTGTCCGCCAAGCCGCTGGCGTCGCCGTTGAAAAAAGAATTTATCGAGAGGAACCCTGCTTTCGAGATAATCATAAATTTTCTTCGCGACCAAGGCGACATCATCGAGCTAAACGGCGGCGTGCTTCTCACCAAAGACGATTTCTCCACGGTGGCGGCCAGGGTATCGTCGTATTTGACTCAGGTAGGAAAAGCTACGGCGTCCCAACTTAAAGATTACTTGGGGACAACCCGGAAATACATGATTCCAATATTGGAAAAACTTGATTCGCTCGAGGTAACCCGCCGAGAAGGCGATTATCGAGTTCCGGGAGCCAACTCATGAAAAAACTGTTTATAAATGCCGTAATTTACGGCCCCGAAAAATTGAGAGCGGATTCGATCGCCGTTTTCGACGGAAAGATCTTCGAAATCGGACCATCGGTCAAAATGAAAGATTTGAAAAGGCGCGGTTTCGAGGTGATCGATCTGAACGGAAACGTGGTCGTGCCCGGCTTCATCGATTGCCATCTGCATTTGTTGGGGCTGGGATTCAGCCTTCAGCGCGTCGATCTATCTGCAGCCAATACTATGAACAAAGCGATCACCCTTATCAGCGTGGCGGCCCGAAAATTATCGCCGGGACGCTGGCTTATCGGACGCGGGTGGGATAAGAACATCTGGGGCGGCTCTTTTCCCGACAAAACGATACTCGACAAGATCTGCCCCGACAATCCCGTTTATTTATATTCGAAAGACGGCCATGCCCTATGGGTGAATTCGGCCGCGCTGAAAGCGGCGGGAATCGACGATACGACACCGGATCCACCGGGCGGATTGATTAAACGCTTCTCGAACGGCGAACCGACCGGAATTATTTTCGAGAACGCCATCCAGATTTTCGAAAAGGTCTTGCCGCCGCCCACAGAAGAACAAAAGCTCGACGCGGTCAAACGTGCAGGAAAGAAATTGAATTCGCTGGGTATCACAGGCGCGGCCGACTGCGACTGGTATGCCGGACGATTGGGGCTGTTCGAGAAAGCGGCGGCGAAGGGCAATTTGAAATTACGGGTGTTCGTTATGCTTTCCCCCGATGATATCGATTCTGTCGGACAACTGGGATTGAAATCCGGCGATGGACACGGCGGCATCACGGTGGGGAATCTCAAGCTTTATTATGACGGGTCGCTCGGATCGCAGACGGCTCTGATGTTTGAGCCTTATGAAGGCAGTCAGGATAACTGCGGAGTGGCGGCTTTGACGAGCGAACAGCTCGAAATGTATTATGAAAGAACTCATCTAAAAGGAATTTCCCTGGCGATCCATGCGATAGGCGACCGAGCCAATGCGGAAGTGCTCGATTTTTTTGCGCGCAAGCAGGCGATCTCCAAAAAACTGGGACTAAAGCATCGAATCGAACATGCCCAGATATTACGGAAAGAAGATATCTCCAAATTCAAGAGGCTCGATATCGGGGCCTCGGTTCAGCCGATTCATATCGCCGCGGATCGTGATGTCGCCGATAAATATTGGGGGCCGAGAGCCGGGAATGCTTACCCGTTGAACCATTTGTTGAAAAGCGGAGCAACGGTAGGATTCGGTTCCGACAGCCCGGTCGAAAACGCCGATCCCAGACTCGGAATCTACGCCGCGATCGCCCGCAAAAAGCACGGCGATAACCGACAAACATGGTTTCCGGAGCAAAGCGTTACCGTCGCCCAGGCGATCCGCTGCTATACCGAGGGCGCCGCCGCCTTATGTCGCTGGGAAAATAAAACGGGAGTGCTAAAAGTGGGCGCCGCCGCCGATTTCACCGTTCTCTCAGATGATCCATTTCGGCTGCCGATTGACAAAATTCCCGATATCGATATCTTGGCAACGATTTTTAATGGCGTGGTTGCTTATTTTGACGGTACATTGAAACTATGAACATTTTCGAAATAATAAAAAAGCATCAAAGCGTTGACCGTTTCTCGGACAAACCCCTAAGCAGCGAAAAAATCAACAGGCTTCTGAAAGCGGCGGTAAACCCGCTAAACGGCAACTCCAAATCCTCTATAAAAATAGTGGTTATAACCGAAAAGGCGAAGAAAAGGGAGATAAAAGAGGCGGCGGAAAAAGCGGAAAAAGCCTATTGTCTGGGGGCCTCGCAAAAAGAAAATGCGGTGACGAATGAATCTTGGCGGATGTCTTTCCTCGAAGAAGCTCCCTGCATATTTATCGTGTGCGGCATGGCCGGACAACCATATTGGGCGGCATCAACCTGGTTGGCGCTGGGAAATCTTCTTCTGGCCGCGGATGAGGAAGGGCTTGGGGCGCGCTGTTATACCCCGACCATGGCCACCTACCTTCAGCGGATTCTCGATATCGCGCCGAAATATCTGCCGGTCGCCATGATTGCGATAGGTTATTCGGCGGACGGATTGTTCCCGATGGTCGAGCCGGAACAGATGAAGGCATTGAAAAATCTGTTCAGCGGGCGCTATGCTTGGAAAAAATCGGATTCGTAGTCGCAATAAACGCCGATTCAGATTGACGATTTACTAATTAAATATGCAACGCCGCTGCCGCCGGCGCATAAGAGAGCATGCCATGAATGATATTAATATCGAAGCGATTAAAAAAGCGATCGCCGAAACAGGCAGGCCTCCGAGGCCGCGGGAACTGGCCCGGATCATGAAAGTAGGTGATACTAATTATCGCAGATTCCGCAAATCGATTAAAGACGCCATAGCCAGCGGCCAAATAGAATATAAACGGGGTGGCAGACTCGGTTTGCCGGGTTCTCTGGGCAAAATCAGAGCGAGGCTGATCGTGGCCAGGTCGGGAATCGGTTTCGCAATCCCCGAGGATGGCAGCGGCGAAATTTTTATCTCGGAGGATGATCTCGGCGGCGCTATGCACGGCGAAAAAGTCATTGTCGAACTCAAGAGATTCCGCCGGGGTAAAAGCCGCGAAGGTAAAGTCGTTAGGGTTTTGGAACGGCAGGGGAAACAGATTGTGGGAAGGTTGATAAAGACAAGGCACGGCTGGCTTCTGAATCCCGATGATCCAAGGCTTTCGGTGAATATAGCGGTCGATAATCCTGAAGGACTCGCCCTCAAACCCGACCATATGGCGGTCGTGGTTCTCTATGATTGGAAGGCGGATTATCTGCCGCCCACCGGGAAAATATCCGAAATTCTGGGGCCCGCCGGGTCTCCGGGGGTCGATATCGATGCTTTGGTCCGTTCGTCGGGCGTGCCCATCGAATTTTCACCGGAGAGCCAGCGCGAATCGAAAGGAATCCCGGTCAAGATCACCGCCGCGGATCTGAAAGGCAGACTTGACCTGCGAAAAATCCCGGTGTTCACGATCGATCCGGCCGACGCCAAAGACCATGATGATGCCGTGAGTCTCGAACGAACGGAGAACGGCATGTGGAAACTCGGGGTGCATATCGCCGATGTTTCGCACTATGTGAAGGCTGGAAGCGATCTTGATCGGGAAGCGTTGCTTCGGGGAAATTCGATCTATCTGGTTGATCGGGTGATCCCAATGTTGCCGGAAAAACTGTCCGGCGATGTCTGCAGCCTTCACGAAGGCGTGGATCGTCTCACCTTGAGCGTGTTCGCCGATATCGACCGGGCGGGAAACATCAAAAAGCACTCGATCGTTCCGAGCGTGATCAGAAGCAGAGCTTCACTCAATTATGATGACGTTCAAGCGTGCCTCGACGGGAATCCGAACGCGAAAACGGCTCCATTCAAAGACCTTCTATTGGATATGAATGAATTGGCGAAAATTCTTAGAAACAAAAGACTCAAAGAAGGCAGCCTCGATTTCGATTTGCCGGAACCCAAAGTCGTGCTCGACACCAAAGGAAACATCGTCGATATCTTCCGTTATCCCCGATACGACAGCCACCGGTTGATAGAGGAATTCATGTTGGTTGCCAATTGCATAGTCGCCAAACAGATGCAATCGCTGGCGGCCCCTATTTTATATCGCGTGCACGATCGGCCCGATAAGACAAAAATCGACAATTTCGCCGAACTGCTCGCGGAAATGGGATATAAATTCAATTTCAAGGGTGACATTACCCCTAAAAAGCTGCAAAGAGTGCTGGAAAAAATCAAAGGCCAAAAAGATGAGGAGTTCATCCATCAATTGATGCTGCGTTCGCTGGCGAAAGCGGTCTATCAACCCGAAAATATCGGCCATTTCGGCCTTGCGTTCGATACTTACGCTCATTTTACGTCGCCCATACGTCGCTATCCGGATCTGCATCTGCATCGCATAGTGAAAATAGCCATCGCCGGCAAACTCGATTCCGAGGCCGCGGCCGGGTTCCGCAAAGGCCTGACGGAAATCGGAAAACATTGCTCGGAAACGGAGGTTATCGCCGACGAACTGGAGCGGGAATCGATAAAGATCAAGCTTCTCGAATATTTCCGCGATAAAATAGGGTATGAAATGAACGGAACCATTTCCGGTGTGGTCCGTAACGGACTGTTCGTCGAAATAGACGATCTGTTTATCGAGGGTTTCGTCCCCTATTCCGCTTTTGGGGATGACTATTATATTTTCGACGAGAAAAGACACCAGGCTGCGGGCCGTAGGAATAAGAAGGTGTTCCGTCTGGGAGACAAAATCAAGGTGATCGTGGCCAGAATTGACAGCGAAAAACGATCGCTTGAACTGCTGCCGTCGACGGATAAAAAGCGGAGATCGAAATGATCTGGATACTGTCTGCCGACAAGGACTTTCAGGCGTCGATGTCGCCGCCTTTGCGGAAGCTGTTCGGAGGATTGATGATTTTCGAAGACGCTCAGGCGATGGGATCGGCCCTGAAAAAAGAATCACCCGAGGGGATACTATTCGATCTGAGATTCGACTCATCATCGTCAAGGCTGCTCGAAAGGATTTATCTCGAGTCGCCATCGATTATAACCGCAGCGGTCAGCGGATCACGATTGCCGGCTGTGGCCGAATTCTGTGACGGCGTTTTCTCCGATGACGACAGGCCTGAGGAGATCGCCGATTTTTTCCGCGAACAGCAATCCGGGCGCGAACTTTTGAAACAATACGGATTGGCCGGCAGATCGGCGGAGATGATTGCGGTTGCCCGCATGATTCAACAAGTGGCTCCAACCGATATAACGGTCTTGATCACCGGTCCTTCGGGTGCGGGCAAGGAGATGGTGGCCAGAGCCATTCATGGAGGATCGGGCCGTCCGCCTGAGAAATTTTACGGCATAAACATCGGTTCACTCGCGCCGGGAGTGATTGAATCGGAGCTGTTCGGTCATGAAAAGGGTTCATTCACCGGCGCCCAAGGAAGACGGCTCGGTTATTTTGAATTGGCCGCCGGAGGCACGCTGTTTATAGATGAAATCGGCGACTTGCCGCCGGATCTGCAAGTCAAATTGCTGAAAGTGATTGAGGACAAGCATTTTTTCCGGGTCGGAGGCGATCGTTTGGTGGCGACCGATGCCCGGCTCATTTTTGCGACCAACAAGAATCTAATGGTCGAAGTCGGCGCCGGCAGATTTCGTGAAGACCTTTTCTACAGACTGAATGTCGTGAACATCATAATACCGCCGCTGTCGGCGCGCCCGCGCGATATTCCTCCACTCGTGTATGAAATTATCGCAAAATCGAAATACTCGGCAGCGGGGAGCAAAGGCATAGAATCCAACGCCCTGCGGCTGTTTCTCAAATACGACTGGCCCGGAAACGCCCGCGAAATGAAAAACGTAATCGAATCGCTTCTTGTCCTTTCGGACCGCGGCATTATTACGCTCGAAGCTTTTGAAAAATATCTTAGAGAAAAATCACTCCATGATAGAAACCTGCCGGTACCTACGGGAAGAACGCCGGAAGCGGCGGAACATCAGTTGATTATACAGGCCTTGATTTCGATTAAAGAGGAAATCGGGTTTTTGAGACAATACGTGGTGGAAAATCTAAGGCCCGATATCGGATATTCCGGGCGTCTGCCGGATCAGAAAGAAAGCCTTAACCTAAGCGAGAACGAAAGGGCGCTGATCGCTCAGACGCTTAGAGAGGTTAATGGAAATCGCAAAAAAGCGGCTGCGATTCTCGGTATCGGCGAAAGAACCCTATATCGCAAGATCAATAAATATGGCTTGAAGTGATCCTTTTTGCGCTGATTATAATTTTTTCTTTCTTGTTGACCTCAGTCTCCAGCGGTCTGGATTGCAGCGAGTATGTAGTCATCGATGACATTTATCAAGCCTATTACGCCGACGAAATCGATTACGACAAGTTCATATTGCTGCTCGAAAGCATAGACGGAAATTTGACGAGCATCGCTGATTTTACGGTTGAGTCTCAAGGGACAACGGCGGATTCCTGCATCGATATGGAATCGCGCCGAAATGGACGGTTGTGGAGGCGCTATAATTCCGATTATGGCATAAAAATAGGCCATGATGAGCAATATTCCGCCGTCCGCATACCCAAACGAAAGGCTTATTTTTCCTACTCGAGGGGCGGTATCTCCGCGATGACCGAGCTGTTTAACGAGGGGGGACGGATCGAATCAGGGAAACGAAACTTGATATTTGCCGGCGATGTTTTTACTATCAAAGCGGGCAATTATTATATCGATGAGGGAGACGGCCTGACGATAGGCAGATACGATTACTTGCCGAGCGCCGGTTTCCCGGATACCGCCGTCGGCGATTATATTCACCCACTGAATGGTTGTTACAACGGTTTGCTCATTAGAGCGGAAAGCGCGCCGTCCAGCATCAGTCTGTATTTATCCCAGAAAAAATACCTGAGGGCGATCAAGAATTTCGTGGGAGCCGGCGGCAATCTGAAGGTGGCGGAAAATTCGTTCGGGATCAACTGCGGTTATAATCATTTCGCTCAGGATTCCGTTGCCGACCGGCGACTGGCGTTCGGAGTCAATTGGAAAAGACGGGGGGAGCGATCGAAATTAAGCGCCGAACTGGCGGAAATAGAAGGTAATCCCGGGTTTCACGGAAATATCGATTTAAGCATGTCCGGATTCACAATTCGAACGGATGCCTGGAGTTATTCTGCGGGTTTCAAAAACTATAATTGTTCGGGCGAAGCCAACGATGATTATAGGTCGTTTTATCCAGCGGCGCAGAAGATCGGCTTTCGCTCGGCACAGGCCGGTGAATCAGGTTTCGGTATCGGCGGCGGAAACGGTCGGGTGAATATCGATATGCAATCATGGTGGCCTTCGCCCTCGCAAAAATATCACATTCTCGTCAAAGGAAATTTGACGATTCCCATGAAAGAAAAGATCACGAGCCGAACATCTTTTAATCTCACTACTCTTCGATCCGGCCTAAGGTTCTGGTTGAAAAACCGGTTCGAGCTGTCCGGAACGCCGATTTTGCGCTGTCTCGGATTCAGGGGATATTTTCTCGAAGGGAAAGGGGTTGACGATGAAAAAAGCTATTTCACCACGGAGATGGCGATAGGGGAATTGGAACGGGCGCGCCTTTATTGCAGAAATAGGAATTTTCTGGATGGAAAAGGAGATTTACTTATATGTTGTGATCTATCTCTTTTTGGCAATTATTATATCGGCGGCGAACTCGGTCTCGGAGATGAATTGCAAGGAAGTATTCGCGCCGAAGGCTACTTCCGATAAAATTGACCGGCGGCTGAACCAATTCCTGCTTTACAAAGACGGATCAATGGCTTATAATAAATAATCGTTTAACGCGATTTTGGGCGATTTGGAACCGCTATCCACGTTTCAGGTTTGATATGAATGTGACCGAAGAATTCGAAAGAGCCGAGGAGATGCAGCTTGCTCCTTATGCCATGAAATCCAGCCGCACCAGGGGGCGGAAATATCATGAACCCAAACATCCGTATCGAACCGATTTTCAACGCGATAGGGAACGCATAATTCATTCTACATCTTTCCGCCGTCTCGAATATAAGACCCAGGTGTTCGTTAACCATGAGGGAGATCACTATCGAACGCGCCTTACGCATACGATAGAAGTGGCTCAGATCGCCAGGGGAATCGCGCGGGCGTTGCGTCTGAACGAGGACCTGGCCGAGGCCATATCGTTGGCGCATGATCTCGGCCACACTCCGTTCGGGCATTCGGGAGAGGCCACCCTCAATCGACTGATGCGACTACACGGCGGATTCGAGCACAATCGCCAGGGATTGCGTGTGGTCGAGCTTCTGGAAAAACGCTATCCCGATTTTCCCGGACTTAATTTGACGTTCGAAGTGAGGGAGGGGATACTTAAGCATGAGACGCTTTTCGACAACCCCGACTATTACGGCGAATTGTTTCCCTCGGAACGGGCGACCCTCGAATGTCAGGTGGTCAATCTCGCCGATGAAATCGCCTATACCTGCCATGATGTCGATGACGGATTGAGTTCGGGATTGATATCGGCGGAAGATCTTATGGATGTGGAACTATGGCGCGAGCTTCACGAGAGGCAAGCGCCTGATCGACGGAATTTGACCGGTTCGCTTTATCGTTATCAGATGGTCAGAGCTTTGGTCAACGAAATGATCACCGATGCCGTTACGGCCAGCCGGCAGAAACTCGAAAACGCCCGCCCCGAATCACCGGAGGAAATCCGGAAGCTGCCGGAAAATTTGATCTGCCGTTCCGAAAGTGTTCTTAACAAAGAAGCTAGGCTCAAGCAATATCTATTCGACAACATGTATCGTCATTACCGGCTTGTGAGGATGGCCGAAAAAGCGGAAAGAATTATCAGCACTCTATTCGAGGCTTACGTTGACAATCCGAATCAACTGCCGCCTCAATTCAAAGCCCGCACCAAGGAAGAAGACGTGCACGTGGTGGTGGCCGATTATATCGCCGGGATGACTGATCGCTACGCAGGCCAGGAATATAAAAAACTCACTGATCCATTCGAACTGGTATGAATTCACCCGATCGGTATTCGCTCGAAAAAATAAAGCTCGGATCACTTGAAAACGACTCGCGTTCCGCAGAAAGGTTATCCGAGGCGCACCAATTCGCAAAAGAAATCCTCCCTCAGGTTTCCAGAACCTTCGACCTGGCCATAAAATTCCTGCCGGGAAAGCTCGGGCGGCCGGTCGGGCTTGCCTACCTTCTCTGCCGCATCGCCGATACTTTCGAAGATTCGACGACTTTACCGGCGGAAATGCGATCGGCCTATCTGGAAAAGTACTCGCGACTACTTAAAGTATCGGGCGACTATGACTCGGAGTTGCTTTTGGATTTGCAGAATGCGTTCGGCTCCAACGGCGTTTGTTCAGACACCGCCGGAACGGAAAGCCCTGCGAATCTGAAACTGGTTCGAAATCTCGATAAAATCTTGATCGTGGCCGATGACCTGCCTTCGGAATTCAAAAGGCGGATATATCCTCGGGTTCAAGAGATGGCGATGGGAATGGCGCATTATACTCAAATGGTTTCCGCCCGGCCGTCTCAGATAAGTTTTCTGAAAGACGAAGAGGACTGGGACCGTTATTGCTATTACGTAGCGGGCACGGTCGGACATATGCTCACCGATATTTTCTGCGACTATGCCAGGTTTAAGCAGGAAATGAGACAGCGATTGCATAATCTGGGGCGGTCGTTCGGTTTGGGATTGCAAAAAGTGAACATTTTGAAAGATGCGGTAATCGACAGCAGCCGAGGAATCTGTTTTTTGCCGAAGACGATAGTCGATCGCTATGGCGTCACATTCGGCGGTATCGGATCGGGGTCGATCGGGGGAGATCTTGCCGGCCTGGTGAGAAAAGTTATCGAGATGTGTCGGCGGCATTTCGAAGACGCCATAGAATACATACACTTGATTCCGGTAAAGCATCTCGGATTAAGAATGTTCCTTATCGTACCGGTCATGCTGGCCGCCGCAACCTTGAGGCTTTTCAATGATTATCCAGGCCGCCTACTCGAGTGCGGTGATTTGAAATTGAGCCGAACCCAGGTCCTCGATATAGTCCGACGATCCGCTTTCTGTCGGTATTCAAATCGTATGCTGAAAGTGGCCTTCAATCGATTGTATCCCGCCTGATAGACCGATCGGGTCAATTGACAAATCGAAAGATGCTGATATGCGGCAGCCGGGAAACCGTTCTCGGAAAATTCGCCTTGAAGCCGAAGCCCGTTCCAATACTATGAATACTATTGCATAATTTTGATTCGGGTTGATCCGAAAACTTCGCAGCAGGCGGCTAAAATTAACACGGAATATATAAGTTTGCCATGATGCATGATGTATCCTATTGTGGGTCATGGTGATAGGGCAGATGGCGGGATCCACTTTAAGGCCCATTAAGGAGGCCTATATACGGCGTTTTGAGGTATGGCTTTTGCATGTTTGAAAGATCGGATGAGCTGAATAACTGGAGGCCGCTATGAAATGCTACTTTCAAGGTTTCGCTCGTGAAGACGATCAGGATTCGATGTTCAATGGTTTCGTGAGTTTCTACATTCCCGAGCTCGGTATAAGATTCAAAGGACAATACAAAGGGATGCAGGATGAATGCGAATATGCCAGCCTGCTTGCCCTTCTTGAATTCATAGAACTCAACAATCATCTTTTCAAGGACAGGCGGGTGGAGATACTCGGCAATAATTTCGCTGTGGTCAGTCAGGTGAATGACCAGAGTGCGCCGAACCGCCGCCTCGAGCCGTTTTGCAGCCTGGCCCGAGATTACAGGCAGAAAATACCTTTTACGCTAAACTGGATACCATCGGAGGAAAATCTTGCCCCGGATAATCTCAACCCATAGTGGGATTGATAATGGACCTTGACGGTGGATCCTCATTTTTCACCCGACCTTTCGGCGCGCCACCAGGAATTCAAGCGACTAATTTGACTATTGAACTTATAATGTTATATTTTATGAAATAATAAGGTCTCAGGCATTAGAATAGTGGAACCTAAGACGATGCCTTCCCTGTTGATATTTCAAAAGGAGAAACGATGTTGATCAAGACCATGATGATATTGATGCTGCTGGCTTCATTCGGTTTCTCGATGGAATTATCGGAGAATCCGATGCTGGTGAAAGTATTGTTGTCAGGCCGCGAAGATGCCGCGAGATTGATGACTCTGGGACTCGATATCCCCTTTATCGACGCGGAAGGAGCCGAAGTCGTCGCTTTTCCCGAGGATCTTCCGGCGATAGAGCGGTCAGGTTTGAAGCATCGCGTGATCCATCAGGACCTATCCGCTTTTTATCAAAGCCGCTATCCGGTCGGAACCACGATGGGTGGTTATCACACCTTTCCGGAAGTTCTTGCCTTTATGGATTCGCTGAGACAGATGTATCCGGCGATCGTCTCCGCGCGCGATTCGGTCGGATATACATGGCAGGGAAGAGCCCAGTGGGTGTTCAAGATATCCGATAACGTCGATATCGACGAGCCCGAGCCGGAGATATTTTTCAACGCTTTGATACACGCCAGAGAGCCACAAGGTATGCAATGGCAAATCAACTATGCCCGCTGGCTGTGTCAAAACTACGGCACCGACCCGGTGGCGACCGAACTGGTGAACAGCCGTGAGATTTATTTCATGCCCGTGGTTAATCCCGATGGTTACGAATACAATCGCCAGACCAATCCGAACGGCGGCGGACTGTGGCGGAAAAACAGACGAAGCTCTCCCGGGGCGGTCGATCTCAATCGGAATTGGGGTTATAGATGGGGTTACGACAACGTGGGATCATCGCCGGAACCAAGTTCAGAAACTTATCGGGGACCGTCGGCATTTTCGGAACCGGAAACCCAATGTCTAAGACAATATATCAATTCCCGCGATTTTTCGATAATTCTCAACGCCCACACTTATGGTGATTATTTCCTGTATCCTTGGGGATTCGCCGATTCGCTGACTCCGGATAACGATATTTTTGAAGCCATGGCCGATTCGATAAGGGCCATTTTGCCCGATTATACCTCCGGAACGCCCTGGCAGTTGCTCTATAATACCAACGGCGAGGCTAACGATTGGCAATACGGCGAACAGACCGAAAAACCGTTGATTTTCGCCGTGGCCACGGAAACCGGAAGCCAGTTCGATGGTTTCTGGCCGACGCCCTCGCGGATACCGGAACTCAATGCGCAGCTATTGCCGGCTGCTATTTTCCTCACCCAACTGGCGGCGAATCCGCGTTCGATCGCTCCTCCGAAAGCCCCGGTCTTACACGCAAGAGATACCGTCTATACCGATACCTTTACGGTGACCTGGACACATGTCGATTCCGCCAATCCGGCCGTCGCCTATGAGCTCGTGGAAAAGTCGGGATATCAACGAACGATCGATAGTCTTGAAAACGATGGCGTAAATTGGCGGATGGAAAATTTCTCCATTTCATCCACACGCTATCGATCGCCGTCGCACAGCCTGTATTCGGGAGACGAGAATAATTACCGGGCGAGAGCCTATTTGCTTTCAAGTCTGTTCGTTCAGCCGGCGGAGACGCTTTCGTTTTACACCAGCTACAATATCGAGGATGGCTGGGATTATGCATACGTCGAGCTTTCCACCGATAACGGAAATACTTTTTTCACTATCCCGGGTAATATCACGACCAACAACAATCCTCACAACAACAACCGGGGAAACGGCATCACCGGCAGCCAATCCTCATGGAGGCGGGCCACGTTCCCGCTCAACCAATATGCAGGTATGAGCGTAATGATACGATATTCCTATGAAACCGACGGCAGCGTTCACAGCGGCGGTATCTATTTCGACGATATCCAGCCGATTGCCCGATTCACCAATGAAGTCGTGCTTTCCTCGAATATTACCGACACGCTGTATTTGATACAAGGAAGGCAAAGCGGCATTTATTATTATACCGCAAGGGCCCGCGACGCCGAGAACCAGTGGTCTATATATTCCGGCATGGAACGTGTGTTAGTCGATCTCCAAGTTTCTGTTGACGACGACATACAAGCGCCCGACGCTTTCGAATCGGCCCGTAATTACCCCAATCCATTTAATTCGAGCACTACTATCACATTCGCCACCCCCGCGTGGACAACGATAAAGTTGGAAGTTTATGATCTTGCCGGAAGACTGGTCAGATCGTTCGGGGAAAATCAGTATAACTCAGGCGTGCATAAGATTATCTGGGATGCTCGCAACGATGCCGGTATCGATGTCGCTTCGGGGATTTATTTCGTAAAAATAGAAACTCCGGAAAAGTCGTTCGCAAAGCGAATGACCCTTATCCGTTAAATTACAGGATGGAGTTGATTACAGCATGCAAAGGTTCTTAATCGCGGTACTGGCGGCAATCGTATCGGCTGGAATAGCCGCCGGACAGACACCATATCAGGGAAGCTATGATCTTCTGCGCCGGGCCGAAGAATCCAAGAGCAAATTCATTGATCCCGGACTGGCTCTTTTCGATTCCGTTCACAGTTATGACGCGCTTCATTACACCTTGAGGATTGATTTGAACGAGCAGGCGGATAATATCAGGACAGCGCATATGGCTATGAGAGCGGTCGCCAACAGCGCCCTCGATTCCGTGGATCTTCACCTGATTTCGCTTACGGTCGATTCGGTTCGCTACGACGGCAATCCGGCGACTTTCAGAAGACGCAGTGGCAAAATATGGGTTTTAACTCCGCAATTGAATCAGGGCGACACTTTTACGATAGATATTCACTATCACGGATTCCCCTCGAGCGGCCTTTACTTCGCTTCGACCCGCTACGGCGAAGATCACACTTATTCGATGGTGGAGCCGGCTGATGCCCGTTACTGGTGGCCTTGCTACGACGAACCTTGGGACAAGGCCACTTGCGATGTATATTGCACCGTGGAGGGAAATAGAACCGCTATTTCCAACGGCAAACTTATAGAGGTAATAAACGAAGGTAACAATAAATATACTTGGCACTGGCGCGAAAGCTATCCCATAACCACCTATCTCATCTCGATAGCTGTCGCCCGTTATGCTCGGATAATCGACTCTGCATTTGTCGGCTCGGATACGGTTTCTGTCGAATATTACGCTTATCCTCAGGATTCGGCGAGCGCCGCCTATGATCTTGCTAACACCCCCGAAATGATTCAATTTTATTCCAATCTGGTCGTGCCCTACCCTTTTCTGGGCGAAAAATACTCTGTGGTTCAAGCCTCGATTTTCAACGGCTGGGGCGCTATGGAGCACCAAACCTGCACCACCTACGGCCATAACTTGATAACCGGCGATCGACGCTATGAGTGGATCGATGCCCATGAACTCGCGCATATGTGGTTCGGGGATTTAGTGACCATGGCCGACTGGCGACATATATGGTTGAACGAGAGTTTCGCCACCTATTTCGATGCGCTTTATACGGAGTATCGCTATGGTTACGCCTCGTTTCAGCAAAGGCGTGACGGATTTTTGAACTCCTATTTGCAAGAGGATCAGCAACGCCGTTATGCGATATTCGATCCGCCGGCGGGTTATCTTTTCGGAGCCTGCGAATATGAAAAGGGCGCTCTCGTGCTGCATATGCTGCGACGTTTGCTGGGGGATCAAAACTTTTTCGCCGCTATCAGGAATTACGCCGTTGAATATGCTTACGGCAATGCCAGCACGGAGGAGTTGAAAGCGCATTTCGAGGCCCATTACGGCGATCTGGATTGGTTTTTCGACCAGTGGATATATCAACCCGGTCATCCCGAATATCTTTGGAGCTGGTATTCTCAGGATATTGGCGGTACATATCCGGTCAGCATCACTGTACATCAAACGCAAAGCAACGCCCCTATATTCAAGATGCCGATAACTTTCAAGGCGATATTTCCCGGCGGTGCGGATACCACGTTCGTCGTCTGGGATTCGCTGCAATCTCAGGGTTTCACGGTATTTCTCTCCCGTCGCCCTAACAACCTGATTTTCGATCCGGAAAACGATTTGATAAAAGAAGTCGAGCAATACACCGATATCGAAAATCGACCCGAAAAGCCGGACGTGTTCGATTTGAGTCAAAATTATCCAAATCCTTTTAACTCCTCGACGGTGATCGATTACAGCCTCGGGCATGAAGGGAACGTTCGGATCGATGTTTTCGACCTATCGGGCCGCCTCGTGAAGACGCTGATAGACGAAAGACAAGCCGCCGGTGGACATCGGATAATCTGGGACGGCACCGATCGGGAAGGTGCGCCCGCAGGATCCGGAGTTTATTTCTATCGCCTCCAATCGGAAAATGGTCGGATCTCGCGGAAAATGAATTTAATTCGCTGAAATGCCGGTTAGCTTTTCTTTAGCCGGGGATTTGCCGCTTGCGATTTTCCCCGGCTTCGTTATTTTATAGTGGAAACTTGAAGGTATATTCATACCGCTGAAAATATCGAAAGCGAGAATCGGGTATGTCGCTGATCGCTGAAATCAGAAGGTATTATCTATTCCATGGTCCCGAGGAATTTCTAAAATGGAAACGCATCAAGGACCTTGTTTCGGCGGTGATAACTCCGGGATTTGAACCATTCGATTATGCTTTGTTCGGAGGTCGCGGAATAGATATGACGGCATTGATAAACAGCGCCTCTTCGCCCCCGATGGGATCGGTTTTGCGGGTTACGGTGCTGCGGGATATCGAAAGACTATATCCTAAAGCCCTCGATTTACTCGAAAAGTTCGTCAAACAGATTCCCGATTATTCGTGTCTGGTGCTCACCTGCGAAAAAATCGACATGAGGAAGAAGATATTCAAAACCTTGTTGGTCGATAGAAAATCTTGTATCGAATTCAGGGAACTGACGCCCCAAAAAGCCGCCGAGATGGCTACGGCTCTGGCCGCGGAAATGAAAACGGTGATATCGCAGGAAAACGCGCTCTATCTTGTCGAGACTATCGGCACCGACGCAGGTCGTATTCGTCAAGAAATAGAAAAGCTTTCCCTCTATGTCGGTCCGCAGCAACCTATCACCAAAGAGGCGATTTCACAGATGTGCGGTGGCAGCGTGTTCGGTACGGCAACCGATTTACCTGTAAAAATCACAGGCGGGGATATCGCCGGCGCCCTGAAATTATTGAATCAACTCTTGCTTGCCAAAGAATCCGAGGGAACGATTCTGTTTCGATTGAAAGATCATTTCTTGAAATTGAATCTGGCGAAATCATCGAACATGTCGGCCATGGCTTTTGCTCGAGCGATTGGTTACGGTGATTCCTATATTAGTTACGCGGAGAAATTGAAAAAAACGGCTGCGACTTTGTCTCAGAGTTGCATAACCGAATGTCTTCATGCGATTTACGAGTGCGAAATCGCCCTGAAATCGGGTCAAATCGCCAAGGGGCATTTGCTTAGACAACTGCTATGCCGAATGGATCAGGCTATCAAATCGGGGAATAAAAACCAGGCTGGGGTGTATAAATAATCAGGGAATGTATGGACGCATCGTTAATGTCAGAGAATGACGATCAGCCGGTTATAGACCGAGTTTTGGCAGGCGACATAAGGGCGTTCGAGAAGCTCGTGCTCAAATATCAGCAAAAGGTGTATTATGTGGCTTTGCGGATGACGAAAAGCCATGATCTTGCCGATGAACTTGCCCAGGAAAGTTTCGTCAAAGCATATATGGCATTACATAGTTTCCAGCAGGGGAGGAGCTTTTACACTTGGCTATACAGGATAACGGTGAATCACGTGTTGAATTATATCAAACACGCAAGTTTTTCGATTTCCCTCGATAATCCCGGGAGTCGGGTCTTTCTCGAAAATATACCGGAAAGCCCCGATCAGCTCGACCGTCTTATCGGGCGTGAGGAGCTCGATCTGTTCAGAAAAGCTCTCGATGAGTTGCCGCCGAATCAGCGGATGACGCTAATCCTCAGGACTTATGACGATTTGCCCTACGATAAAATCGCCGAAATAATGGGTTGTTCCGTCGGCACCGTGATGTCCCGTCTTTTCAGAGCGCGAAACAGGCTGAGGGAAATTCTAAAAAACGCGGAAAAAACGAAAAATGGGAAATTGCAAGAATAGAAGATTGATCGGTCCGTACTTGGATGGGGCGTTGGGGGAATGCCGGTGGTTGGAGGAGCATTTGAATGACTGCGCCGAATGTTTGTCCGAATACGAAACAATCCAGAGGATCGGTTATTTGGCGCGAAGAGTCGACATGGCTCCGCCGGAAAGCGCTTACTGGCGCAATTTCGGTAACCGCACCTTGGCCAGGGTCATGGCCAGAATTCCTCAAACCAAAGAATACCGCAGGTGGACTATCATGTCAAGATTGCCTGTGTTCCTGCGGATTTTCGCGGCAAGTTCTTTGATGATAATCCTTATGGTTATCCTGATTTCGCCCGATAGCGGGACTGATGTAGCGAGCGATCTCGTTATTTTGCAGGAATCGTCAAGTGGCGCCGTTGCAAATGATACTGATGACAATCCAGTTCCGGTCGGAGCGAATTTATCTGCAGATTCTAAGGTTTCTCCCGAACCTCGATCGATTTCCTACGTTGAAAACGGCGGCGGGAGCGATTCTGAGTTGGAGGAATTCCGCTCAGCCGATTTTTCGTCTATTGCGGCAGTGAGCCCAAAAGGAAGCTGGAGAGGCAATAGGTCGCCATCGCTGCCTTTGGTGGATCATAACTTGAAAACCGTCGATATATCCGGGCGGCCAAATGGCGAGCTTCCCAACTCTGAATTGATGATGAGATTGCAGGTCGCCGGCAATCAAAACACAAGTTTGATTCCTCTGCATCTATACCATGTCGACAAAGCTTTTTATTTCGCCGCCGACTTGAATAAATTCTCGGCTGTCAGCTCGACCCCAAGGCCGGGCTCGCGATGGGGCTATGCGTCGGGCGATCGTAATTCCGATCCGGTCAATCTGTATCGTTACGAACTGGAACTTCGTCTGATCGAAAATAAATAAGCCGATAATTCGATATTTCATAATCCCCGATTGAAAATGGTTTGCATATTTTAGTGCGAAGACTTATATTGTCATCGCCTGGGGAGAGTAAGGCATGCAAAAGCGCTTATGTGGGTTGTTTTCTTGTTATTTGCGGTACTTGTCGTATATGGTCTCCAGGAGCACTATCGCCATCGACTTGTGCTGAAACAGATCCCCGTCAGAATTCATATCAACGGAACCCGCGGTAAATCATCGGTGACAAGACTTATCGGCGGAGGTCTCAAAGGGGGAGGAAAGCGGGTATTTATCAAAACCACCGGAACGAAACCGCGAACGATCGATTTGGCGGGAAACGAAAAACCGATCTATCGAGTGGGCAAGCCGAATATTATCGAACAACTGAAAATCAGCAGACAAGCCGCATCCGAAAAAGCCGAATATTTCGTGGTTGAATGTATGGCCGTCCAGCCCGACTTGCAATGGATAGCCGAACATAGAATGATAAAAGCGCACGTCGGCGTCATCACCAACGTGCGGGACGACCATCTCGATGTCATGGGTCCGACGATCGACGATGCCGCAGCGGCTTTGGCGGGCACCATTCCCCGCCGCGGCATCCTCTTCACGACCGAGAAAAGATTTCTTGACTTATTCAAGGCTAAGGCGAAAGCGCTCGAAACAGAAGTTCGGTTTGTCGATTCCTCGGGGATCGGTTCCGAAGATTTAAGAGGCTTCGCGTATCTCGAGCATAAAGACAACGTCGCGCTCGCCCTGGCGGTTTGCGGTCATTTCGGCATAAGAAGAGAGGATGCCTTAAGAGGAATGTATGCGATCAATCCCGATCCGGGGGTTTTGCATAAATATATGCTTCAACCCGACGGCAAAAAAATCGAGTTCGTGAATGCGTTCGCCGCCAATGATCCTGACAGCTACCGGGCGATTTGGAACATGCTCGATATTCACCGGACGCCGCAAAGGAAGCTGATCGTCCTGGTTAATTCGCGCAAAGACAGGATTCAGCGGGCCGAACAACTCGGAGAATTCATCGCCAAGGAGCTGGATGCCGATTTTTTCGTTATAAGCGGCGAATATACGCATGCGCTCACGCATCGGGCGATTCATTGCGGTTTGCCGCCGGCCAAAATCAAGGATATCGGCGGACAATCGGCTGCCCAGGTGTTCGAATTCATAAAATCGATCACACCCGAAGAATCGTTGGTTGTAGGGATAGGCAATATAGTAGGTTTGGGAGAAGAAATCGTCAATCATTTTGTCAGCAACGGGAGGATGATTGCCTGAGGCGAGTTTAATTATGCAGGCCATAGGCCTGGGTTTGGTGGTCAGCCTGGTGTTTTCCGAATCCCTGGGATTGGCCGCAGGCGGCATGGTGGTCCCCGGTTACGTGGCGTTGATGATTCATCACCCGTTGAGGATCGTGGGCACGATTATAGTGTCGCTATTGACGTTTCTGACCGTCAGGCTGTTGTCGAATTACATGTTTATTTACGGCAGAAGGCGCACCGTGATGATCATCATCGTCGGCTTTTGTCTGGGCTGGATATCCAAGGAGTTCTTCGTGATCACGCCGCGGGGAGTGGCCGATGAGTTCGCTCTCGAATTTCAATCGATAGGATACATCATACCGGGATTGATAGCCAACTGGATGGAAAGACAGGGAGTGGTGCAAACCATTACCACCATGATAGTCGCCGGCGTCTTGGTGAGAATGCTCTTGATGATATTCACCGGCGGCGAGGTGATCTTATGATACAGCGCACCGGCAAGCCTTCGTTTGCACTGCTGGTATTCCTCGCGGTTTGTTCGATAGTCCTGTTTTATCTCGCCGAAAAAAGTCAGACGCCGCTTAAATCCGATTATTATGACCAGAAAATCAAAGCTGCGCAACTGGCCCAAAAGGCTCAGGAGCTGGTGAGAAACGAATTATCGTTAAGGGGATATGCAATCGACGCCGAAAACGATCCCAATCTTACCGGATTAATCGGTCCCCAATATTCACTCATAACCACCGACCGAAGCAGCCTCAGAGACAAACTGATTTCCACCAATCCGAATTTAGCGGCCGTAATGGTCGATTATTTCAAGCGGGCGAATCTGGTCGAAGGCGACGTGATCGCCGTATTTTTCAGCGGATCGTTTCCCGGGGCGAATATAGCGGTGTTGGCCGCCTGTAAAATCCTCGGTCTGAAACCTATTATCATCACCTCGGTGGGTGCCTCCTCTTTCGGAGCCAACCGGGACGAATTCACCTGGTTGGACATGGAAAACATTTTTGTGGTCAACGGGATTTGGGAATACAAATCGGTGGCGGCATCGCTGGGGGGCGGCAACGACGAGGGCAGGGGATTATCGCCCAGGGGAAGGCAGCTTCTTGAAGAGGCGATAAAAAGAAACAATGTCGAACTGATCACTACTCCGCAATCCAAATCGCCGGCGGACGCGTTGCAAAAAAATATCGACAGGAGAATAAGCATAATCGACCGCGAAAGAGGAGAACGCGAGCTCAAGGCTGTCGTAAATGTCGGCGGCGGATTGGCGGCGGTGGGATCCGCGCAAAATGCTCGTCTGATTCCACCCGGATACAGCGCTTCCCTAAGAGGCAGACAATTCCCGGCACGGGGCGCAATAAATATTCTCGCGCAACGTCGACTGCCGGTGATCCATATTCTCGATTTAAGTGCAATCGCTGAAAAAAACGGGCTGCCGGTGGATTTGACCGGAGAGCCGGAGATAGGTGAGGGACCGATTTTCATCAAACATCGCTATTCGGTGGTTTCCACGGCGATTTATACTTTGATCCTGCTCTTGATAGTAATACTGGCCATAAGGCTCGATTTGCGTTATTTCATCGTTAAAAACAGGCACCTTTTTGTCCGCAAAACCTGACGAGGATTTCAGATGGCAAGACTTATCCGCTTTATGATCTGGTTTTGTGTGGGGCTTGCGCCGCTGGCCTCCGCCCAAAATGGAGATAAGACCAAGACCAAAATAATCGTTCCGTTCGGTAAGCCAAGAATCGTGCAGTTTGACGCCGGAAAAGGCAGAACATTCGTTTATCATGCGCTGGTAAAGGGTCAATCGCTCGGTTTTGCGATAGACGGTCCCGCCATGGTGGAAATCCGCAGTCGTGCCGGTTTATCTGGAGAGAATATACAAGCCGACTATCAGGTTCAGGTTTGGAACGGCGAGTATCTGGTTCATGCCGACAAACACAAGGCCAAAAAGGCGGAAGGCAGGTTCATCGGGTCGGCATTATTGCCGGCGGCCGCGCGCGCTTTTCAGTTCGATGTTCCGCTGGGATTGCATAACTACAGGCTATGGCTCGTATCGGAAAATATCGATACCGTATTCGTGCGTATAGCCGCCGAAAAGATTTCCGCTGAAGGCGCCCCCCCTGTCACTCTTTGGCCGCTCGAATACAATCGAAAGGTTCATCTTTATTCGAAGAAAAACCAGACCATGTATTATCTGATCGATCAGCAGAAGGGGCTGAAGCTGAAAGCGGCCGGCCCGCTCGATTTAATTATGACCACGAGGGCGAATTTCACCAGCGAGCTCGACGGCCGGATCGGATATACGATCGCGGTTTCAGAAAACGGCAAGGAACTCAAGGTCTTTTCCGCGACCGTGGAAAAATCGCTTTCCACCGCTTATCAGGATTTGACCGGGGTCGTCCCCTCTCAGCCGGAGGAATTTATATTGCGTGTGCCGGCGGGCACTCATATTCTTGATTTCAGCCTCAAGGAATCCGCGGCTCAAACCGTCAGCATCAGATTTTCGTTGCCCAAGCAGGATAGCCAATAAAGGTGGATCGACATGAAGCCTGACATCGAGCGGAGTTTCGCGCGCTTTTCGGTATTGCCGATTCTGATAATTTTTACAATGCTGTCGTTTGCTCCCGGTCCGGTTTCGGCAAGCAAGTGGGAGTTCGATATCGGCCTAAAATGCACTTACGATGACAATGTATTGAACTACTCCGAGGCCGATCTCGATTTATTCGATTCGATCGGCGCTGCACCCGGCGGACGATTCGGCATCGAATCGAAAGACGATTTTATATTCTCGCCTTCTTTCAGAATGATTTATAAAAGCGAGTTATTGGGGCATACGTTTCAGGCGGGGTTCAATTCGGTATATAATTTCAATATTAAAAATGACAAGCGTAGATATTATTCTGGCGGAATCTGGGCCAGAGAGTATTTGCGCAAAGGAACTTACATACAGGCGAGCATAAATTATCTTCCGGATTATTATTATCGCAATCTGCAAACTTACGATGGCGACTATAAGGAAGCCGAATTCGCGAAAATCGGCGCGGATCTGACGCTGTATTCCATATTGATGAAAAAAATTACGGGCAAGGCATATCTGGGATATGAACGGAAAAACTTTAATGACTCCTTCAATGAACGCGATTTGCATATTTATTGTTTCGGATTCGAACTCGGTTACAGATTCACCAACGCGAATCGGCTGATCGGAGGCTATGAATTCACCGCGGCCAAAAGCAGAGGCCGCAACAGCGAGGCCTATCGCAGGGACACATCCTATGATATGTTTTCCTTCTGGGGCGGAGCAAGATTGACTGCGCATGGACTTTCCGGCAAACGGTTGCTCGTTTCGCCGAAATTGGGTTATCGACTCGCACTTTATCAAACCGAAAAATTGACTCAGGAAGATCGATTCCGATTCGGGCGCGAGGATACCCGGTTGCGGGCCGGTCTTGATCTTCGACAAACGTTGAATCATCGGACTGAATTACTTATAGGAGCGGGTATCAGCAGCAACGAATCCGATTTACCGGCAAGCGACGCAAAACGATTCCTTGACTATTCATCCTTTACGATCAATATCGGCTTTGACTATTCTTTCTGATTTTGTTAAAATGCCCTCATAGGAGATTCCCGGATTTGACCATTGCAGGTCTATTGATTGTGCTTTTGGGAATAACAGGGATGGCCAAGGATCGCCCGGCGCCGGATTCCATCGATTTTTGGGAAAAGAAGCGTCTCGAAATGGTGGAAACGCAAATCGTCGCCCGAGGAGTGAAAGACAGCGCGACGCTTGAGGCGATGAGGAAGGTTCCGCGCCATCTGTTCGTGCCGGAAAAATGGCGGGCGAGCGCTTACGATGACGAACCGCTTCCGATAGGCCTTGGTCAAACCATCAGTCAGCCCTATATAGTGGCCTTGATGACCGAACTCGGACAGCCGACAAGAGATTCCAAAGTGCTGGAAATAGGAACCGGTTCGGGTTATCAGGCCGCCGTGCTTGCCGAAATTTCGGATTCCGTTTATTCTATCGAAATACTAAGCGAACTTGCCTCGAGGGCGGATTCCACACTGAAAGCGCTGCATTATAATGTCACCGTCATATGCGGCGATGGTTACAAGGGATTACCGGAACACGCGCCGTTCGACGTCATTATCGTGACCGCTGCGCCGGAGACGGTTCCTCCCGCTCTTCTCGAGCAATTAGCCGAGGGAGGGCGTCTGGTCATTCCGGTAGGCACCTATTATCAAGAGCTGAAACTTATCAGAAAAATCGATGGTCGAATAAAAGAATCGAATATAATTCCGGTCCGTTTCGTCCCGATGACCGGTGGGTCGGAGACGGAACCGTAATGCCGAAATTACTGTAACCCCGACAGCGATTTCAACGTAAATATCCATAGACGATCACCATAATTAAGGGAGGAATTCCGATGGCCGCAAAAAGACTCTACAGAGCGCGTGAGGGAGCAATAATCGGCGGTGTCTGCGCGGGATTGGCCGAATATTTCGACACCGATCCCGTGTTGATCAGACTGGCGGCCGTGTTGTTGTTTTTCGCCGGCGGTGTTGGGTTACTGTCATATATAGTAGCCTGGATAATCATGCCCTGCAAGCCGATTTCCCATGGCGAGGTTCCGCCGAAAAATGATTCCGCCGGCTCGGAGCCGAACGAACGAACACCCGCCGGGGACTTAAGTGTCAGCAGGCCGCGCTTAATTCTTGGAATAGCTTTTATCGTGATCGGGTTTTTGGCTCTTTTGGGGACGCTTAACGTTTGGAGCTGGTTCTCGGTCTTTAAGCTATGGCCCATTATCATAATTCTGATCGGCATACTGGTGATAACCCGGGGTATGGAAAAGGAGGCCGAACATGAGAATTAGCTCGATCCGATGGGGAATACTGCTTCTCTGTGTAGGTCTGATTTTCTTGGCTAACAATCTCGGCTACCTCGATTACGACGTATGGGGATCAATCATAACACTTTGGCCGGTATTAATTATTGCCATAGGAGTCGAGATATTATTCAGACGCAGCAGGCTATGGTTTTTGTCATTGGCCTCACCGCTATTAATAGTTGCGGCATTCGCCTACGCCGTTTTGGCCGCCGAGCAATTAGGCAGTAAAACTTTCATGTTTAACCGATGGGAAGACCTGCGCAGGAAAACGAAGCAATATGAATTCGATCGTGACGAATCTTTGAAAAGACTGAATTTGGATATCGATTGCGCTGTGGGCGATTTATGGCTCGGTTCGAGTTCGTCCAGCCTTTTCGAAAGCGATTTTGAATATTACGGCAGGGATCCAAAATGCCGGCTCGAAAAGTCAGGAGACGAGGCCACGATTTTTGTCGAGTCGGGCAAACCGGGAAGAGTCAGATTTTTCAAAACCTCAAAATCGGCCGGCGACGCCAGGTTATTCGTGGCGGATTGGCTGCCGTTGCGGATTTCGGTGAATTCAGCAGCGTCCGCTGTCGAGATGGACTTGAGGGAACTGATGTTGACCGACCTTGATATCGATGCGGGAGCCTCGAACACGGTTCTTAGATTCGGTCTCAAATCGGATCAGGTGTTGGCAAGGCTGAGCTCTGGAGCATCGAGTGTGAGGTTATTCGTGCCGCGCGAGGCCGGGATTATGATCGCCCATGACGGCGCGCTTTCTTCTACGAATTTCTCCGAGATAGGTTTGAAAAAGTTCGAGGGGCGGTATAAATCCGACAACTTTGAAACTGCAAAATGCCGGATCGAGCTGAATATAGATTCGGGCGTTTCCAGCATCGAACTGGAATACTACTGATTCCGGCGTATCGGTGAGATCAATCGGGCGCTTTTCCCGCTCTCCAATATCGGTCGGGCATAATTTCCGATCCGGCCGTATTCAAAGTCGAATCGACCGATATTTTTATTGACCGCTTTTTGGAGCCGGCCTATTATTGTCTTCGATGCCTTTATCGACTCTACGCAGCCGCTTCTGTTACGTTTGCGGCAGGGATAATAAAGTCGGCCTCGATATGGCATTTACTTTCGACGGGAGTACTGTCATAGCGGAGTTCGATCCAAGGCCGGAACATTGCGGTTTCGACAATGTGGTTCACGGGGGAATATTGTTCGCCATCGCAGATGAAGCCATGATGCATCTTGTACACTCCAGCGGATTTCCAGCCATAACCGCCGCCGTTCAAATCAAATACAAACGGCCGGCGTTTATTGGGTCGAGGATTATGGTCAAGGCGGAAGGATTACGGTATCGCGGCCGCCTGGTTGAATGCGAAGCAGTCGTTTTTCATGAGGACAGAGAGATTATTTGCCGCGCCGAAGGCAAGTTTTTGCGCTATGATGATAAAAACAAATTTAAGAAGAGTTGGTTATGAAAACGATCATCTTTTTAGCGACCGCATTGTGTCTCGCGCTGGGCTGCACAGCCGACCATGGAGACACCTATGATCGGATCGCAAATTCCGGAATACTGCGATTGGGAACCGATGCGACCTATCCCCCTTTCGAATTCAACGATGAAAAAACCGGCCGCCTGATCGGTTTCGATATCGATTTGATTAATGCGATTTGCCGCGAATTGAACCTTAAGCCGGAATTCACGGTCGTCCCGTTTTCTGGAATAATCGGCGGGCTTAATTCGGGCAAATACGATTGTATTATCTCGGCAATGACCATCACCGAAGACAGACAACAAGCCGTGTCGTTCAGCCGTCCATACTATAAAGCCGGCCAGGCCATCGCGGTTCCTATCAACGACACCACTATCACCGGTATCGCTGATCTCAAAGGGAAGAAGATCGGCGTTCAGCTGGGAACAACCGGCGAAATGAAAGCCAAAGAAATTGAGGACGCTCAGGTGATAAGTTTCGATAATATAGGAGCCGCTTTTATCGATATGGAAAACGGTCGGTTGGATGCGGTATTGAACGATTACCCGACCAGCATGCGCGTGATCGCGGTTCGCGGCAACGCCAAAATAGTAGGGACGTTGTTATCCGAGGAAAATTATGGAATAGCGGTGCGTAAATCCGACAGCGAATTGCTGGACAGCCTAAATTCGGCTCTCGGCAGACTTATGGAAAGAAATTTCATCGATTCTCTTAACGCGTATTGGATCGGGGGATGATCGATGTCGGAATTGTTGAATCAAACTGATATTATGATACGGATTTTGATGTTTCTGCTCCCAGCCGTTCCCGCGACCGTCAAGATTACCTTGCTCAGTTTCGCCCTGGCGATCGTTCTTGGGACCGTCGGGGCGTCGGGCAGGATTTCCCGATTGAAATACGTAAATATTCCAGCGAAAATATATATCAATGTGGTGAGGGGCATTCCCTTATTGGTTCAAATCTTTTTCATTTATTTCGGGCTGGGCAAATTGCTGAATCTCGACCGTCTGCTGGCGGGCGTGCTGGCTATAGGTATATGCTACGGCGCCTACATTTCGGAAATCGTCCGAGCCGGAATACAGGCGATACCCAAAGGGCAGACCGAAGCCGCCTTGTCTTTGGGTATGAGTCGATTGCAATCGTGGCGGTATATCCTTTTGCCTCAAGCTTTCCGGCTGATAATACCGCCCTTGGCTAACGAGTTTATCGCCTGCCTGAAAGATTCATCGCTGGTCTCGATTATCGGATTGCGCGAGCTGACACGCGCAGGAACGGAATACTATTCCCAACATTTTATCGATTTTCATACCTGGTTCTTGGTGGGTCTGATTTATCTGAGCATAACCTTATCGCTGACGAAAGCTGCCTCCGTTCTGGAAAATAAATACCGAATCCCGGGGCTGGGAATTCATTGATGCCGGCAATCATCGAAGTCAGCAACGTCTCGAAAAGATTCGGCGATCATCCGGCGCTCGAAAACATATCGTTTTCCGTGGAACCCGGGGAGGTTCTGGTGATCATCGGCCCGTCCGGCTCAGGCAAATCGACTTTGCTTCGATGCCTTAACGCCCTGGAACCGATCGATTCCGGTTCTATCGTTATCGCCGGAGACCCTATCGATGGTTCCGCGAAAAACGCTCACCGGGTCCGGCTCCATGTGGGAATGGTATTTCAGCAATTCGAGCTTTTTATTCACCTGAATGTACTCGAGAATCTGATGCTGGCCCCCAGAGTGGTTAATCGACTCACAAAATCCGAGGCCGAAAAAATCGCCGGCCGTTATCTCGAAAAGGTAGGCTTACAGAACAAGTCGAAATCATATCCGAGTCAGCTGTCCGGCGGCGAGAAACAACGGACCGCGATCGCCCGGGCATTGTGCTTAAAGCCGAAAATAATGCTGTTCGATGAACCGACTTCCGCTCTGGATCCGGAAATGACCGGCGAAGTCTTGGCCGTGATGAGAAAACTTGCCGGCGAAGGCATGACTATGGTGATCGTTACTCATGAAATAGGATTTGCCAGAGAAGTTTCGGACAGGGCGATTTTTATGGATGCGGGTAGGATCGTGGAGGCCGGCGCCACTTCCGATGTGCTGGGTGACGCCAGGCATCCGAGAACCGCCGAATTTTTAAGAAAAGTGCTGCGATGAAATGTTCGGGGATCGATTCCGGTTAGACTATCAGTCAAAGGATAATTCGCTTGACTAATACGGGCAAATTATTAAAATTGGCAAATGATTTGGCAAAAATGTAGCGAAAATCGACAAGTAAGAAAGGAGATTTGATGAGCAACGGGTTAATAGCGGTCTTGCTGGGAATCGCGGGAATAATTTTTGCCGGAATCCTCTACTTTGTAATAAAAAGGCAGCCTTCCGGTTCGGAAAAAATGACAGAGCTTTCCGAAACGATCCATCGGGGGGCGATGGTTTTCCTGAAGCGGGAATACTCTATATTGATTCCGTTTCTGTGCGTCGTGTTTCTTTTACTCACCTGGAAAATAGGACTTAATACCGGCTTGGCGTTTCTGTTCGGCGGCGCCTGTTCCATGCTTGCCGGTTATTTCGGTATGAATGCCGCCACCCGTGCCAATGTCCGCACTACCGAGGCCGCCCGGGCGCATGGTCAGGCCAAAGCGCTCGAAATCGCTTTCACCGGCGGATCGGTTATGGGGATGAGCGTAGCCTCTCTCGGCTTGGTTGGAGTTGGAGTGCTTTATCAGATATTTTTCGATCCGAACAATCCGGGGGCGTTGCAGGTGCTGACCGGTTTTTCGATGGGTGCGTCGTCAATCGCTCTTTTCGCGAGAGTCGGCGGCGGGATATATACGAAATCGGCCGATGTGGGCGCCGACCTTGTCGGTAAAGTCGAGGCGGGCATTCCCGAGGACGATCCGCGCAATCCGGCGGTTATAGCCGATAACGTGGGTGACAACGTCGGTGATGTCGCCGGTATGGGCGCCGACTTGTTCGAATCGTATGTCGGTTCGATAGTCGCCTCGATTGTTCTCGGAACATCTCTGGTGATGAGCCAGGGCCAGTCGATGATCGGCTATATCGCCCTGCCGCTCTTGATCGCCGCGGTGGGAGCCGTTGCTTCTATTATAGGTATCATCTCCGTAAGAGTATTTTCGTCATTGAATCCTGCGGCCACATTGAGAATCGTCACTTATGTGGCGGCCATTTTGATGATGGTTGCGACATATTGGCTCTGCCAACGACTTGGAGTGGCAATCGGTGTATTCTGGGCCATCGTTGCCGGTTCCCTTTCTGGAATCACGCTCGGGCTGTTGACTGAATATTATACTTCGGCAAAGCCGATAAGAAATATCGCCAAGGCATCCGAGACGGGTCCGGCCACCAATCTGATTACCGGTCTGGCAGTCGGTATGGAATCCGTTGCCCTGCCCGTGATTGTGCTCTGCATAGCCGTCTTTATCGGGAATAAATTCGCCGGGCTTTACGGTATCGGTATCTCGGCGGTTGGGATGCTGGCGACTATCGGGGTAACCATGTCGGTCGATGCCTACGGTCCGGTCGCCGATAACGCAGGCGGCATTTCAGAAATGTCCGGTCTCGGGCATGATGTCCGCAAGATAACCGACAAACTCGATTCGCTGGGAAATACCACCGCGGCGATAGGGAAAGGGTTCGCGATCGGTTCGGCCGCGTTGACTGCTCTTGCGTTGTTTTCGGCTTATGCCTCAGCGGTAGGACTTCATGAAGAAGGGATCAATCTGGTCAGCTCCAAAGCGGTAATCGGGCTTTTCATCGGAGGATTTATTCCGTTTTTGATAGCAGCGCTTACCATGACCGCAGTCGGAAAAGCAGCTTTCTCTATGGTCATTGAGGTTCGCCGTCAATTCAAAGAAATAAAGGGACTGATGGAAGGCAAAGCGAAAGCCGATTCCGAGCGCTGTGTGGCGATCGCCGCCACCTCAGCAATCAAGCAGATGATTGTTCCCGGACTGCTTGCCGTTTGTGCTCCGGTCATTGTCGGGTTGACGCTCGGCAAAGAGGCTCTGGGCGGGCTGCTTGCAGGGGCGACTCTTGCGGGAGTCATGTTGGCTTTGATGATGGCCAATGCGGGTGGTGCATGGGATAACGCCAAAAAGTATATCGAGGCTGGCGCTCATGGCGGCAAAGGATCGGCTCCTCATAAGGCGGCGGTCGTCGGCGATACGGTAGGTGATCCTTTCAAGGATACATCCGGACCATCGATGAACATTCTTATCAAGTTGATGGCGATCGTTTCGCTGGTGCTTGCCCCCCTTTTCATGTAAATTGTGCGTTCGACAAGAGTTAAGCTGTTCCCGGAGACCGATCGTCTCCGGGACAGTTTCCTGTGACTCATCGGGCGGACACTTGGTGGCCGAATATTAGAACATTAAGCGGAAATTCGTATGACCAATCCGAAAAAAATGCGAGAGCTTTGGGCTACAAGGCTGGGACTTATCCTCGCGGCGGCCGGAAATGCCGTCGGTCTGGGAAACCTGTTGCGATTCCCGGTCCAAGCCGCGCAGAACGGCGGCGGCGCCTTCATGATCCCATACGTAGTGGCGTTTTTCTTCCTCGGTCTGCCGATGATGTGGCTCGAATGGGGTATGGGAAGATACGGCGGAAAACTCGGTCATGGCAGCGTTCCCGGTATGTTCGATGCTATGTGGAAAAATCCGGCGGCCAAATACATTGGCGCGGCCGGTCTTTTCATTTCGAGCGTCATCCTGATTTATTACACCTATATAGAATCGTGGACGCTCGGATTCAGCTTTTTTTCGCTGACCAAGGCATATTTCGGGGAGACCACCTTTTCCTCGATGGGGAATTTTCTGGCAAGCTATCAGGGTATCGAGAAGGGTTATTTCTCGAGTATTCTGCCGGCTTACATTTTCTTGTTGCTGACAATCGGCCTTAATATCTGGGTGTTATACCGCGGCATCTCTAAAGGTATCGAAACCCTCGCCAAAATCGCTATGCCGCTTCTGATCGTTTTCGCCATGATATTGCTTATCAGAGTGTTTACGATAGGAACGCCGGATTCGGTCAACCATCCCGACTGGAATGTGAAAAGCGGTTTCGCCTTTTTATGGAATCCGGATTTCAGCCGACTCTCGAGCGCCTCCGTTTGGCTGGCTGCCGCCGGACAGATATTTTTTACGTTGAGTCTCGGGCTCGGCTGTATCCAGGCATACGCAAGCTATGTCAAAGAAAACGACGATATCGCCCTCGGCGGATTGTCCACCGCATCCATCAACGAGTTCGTGGAAATTATTTTCGGAGGTGGCATCGCGATTCCGATCGCAGTCGCTTTTTTCGGTATAACGATGACTCAGCAGATCGCCGCCGGCGGCGCCTTCAACCTCGGTTTCGTTTCGATGTCGATTATTTTTCAGAAAATCCATCTGGGTGAATTTTTCGGTTTCCTCTGGTTTTTGCTTCTCTTTTTCGCCGGAATCACTTCATCGGTCGCGCTTGCCCAGCCGCTCATTTCCTTTCTTAAAGATGAATTGAACTTGAGTCACGGAAAAGCCACCGCCGTAATCGGTTTGGGAACGATTATTTGCGTGCAATTCGTGGTCTTTTTCCTGGCACACGGATTCCTCGACGAGATGGATTACTGGGCCGGCACTTTCGGTCTGGCGTTCCTGGCGCTGTTCGAGGTGATAATTTTCGCCTGGATTTTCGGTATGAAAAAAGGTTGGGAAGAAATAACCCGCGGCGCAGAGATCCGAATACCGAAGATATTTTATTACATAATCAAATATGTCACGCCGGCCTACCTATTATTCATTTTCATCAATTGGATAGTTCGTGACGCCGTTCCCATTTTGCTCATGAAAAACATGAGCGAGGCCGATCTGCCGTATCGTTGGGGAGCAAGACTGCTGATGGCGGTTTTGCTGGTGATATTGCTTTTACTCGTCAGATTCGCCTGGAAACGGAAATCGAACAGTGCGGAAATTCGGGGATAGACCATGGAATTTACGTTGGCGGGAAAAATATTCATTGCAACGGCCTGGGGACTGGTGACCGCGCTTGTGGTCTTCTGCTTCTGGAAGGTATTTCATCCCGTGAAAAAGGATAACCGTTCCGATTAAAGTCCTGTCCGCTCGATTTTGCGATTCGAAGACAGCTACGCCGTTGCTAAATGCATTGTCACCACGAATGCTGATATAAAATTTCATATTTTTTTCTCTGCAACCGATGGCAAACGCTTATGTTGACTAAACCATCGGAATATGCTAAAATCGCCCCGTTAGAATTGGAGGAATATTGGAAAATATAAACGAGCTCGTAAAATACAGGTTGGAAAAACTGGAACGGCTCAGAAATATCGGTATCAATCCTTATCCATATCGATACGAAAAGAGCCATAGCGCCGTCGAGATCATCGCGGATTTCGATAGGCTCGCGTCATCGGAAACCACGGTAAGGGTTGCGGGAAGGATAATAAGTATCAGAAGCCACGGCAAGACCCTGTTCGCCACGATCGAAGATTCATCAGGAAGAATACAGATATACGCCCGGCAAGATGATCTGGGGGAACGCTGGCTCTTTTTCGAACTTATCGATATCGGCGACTTCATCGGAGTCGAAGGTACGGTTTTCCGTACCCGGATGGGGGAAATTACTATCAGGGCCGTGCGGTCGGAGATGCTGGCAAAATCATTGCGGCCGCTGCCCGAGAAATGGCACGGACTTCAAGATAAGGAATTACGTTATAGGCAACGATATCTCGATTTAATCGCCACACCGGAGGTTAAAAACAATTTTATCCGCAGGGCGGCGGTGATCAGGGAATTGCGGCGTTTCCTTGATGACAGGGGGTTTATCGAGGTGGAAACGCCCGCCTTACAACCGCTCTATGGCGGAGCCGCCGCGCGGCCTTTCATAACCCACCACAACGCTCTGGATATCGATCTCTATTTGCGGATCGCCGACGAGCTTTATCTCAAACGGCTTATCATCGGCGGTTTCGAAAAGGTATATGAACTGGCGAAAGATTTTCGCAATGAGGGGATGGATCGACTGCACAATCCGGAATTCACCATGCTCGAGTTTTACTGGGCCTACGCCGACTATACCGATTTGATGCCGTTTCTCGAAGAGATGTTCCGTCAGGTATCGATGGTTGTAAGCGGAACGCAGGTATTGCAGTTCGGAACGCATACGATAGATTTATCGAAACCTTTCAACCGGCTGACTTATTTCGGCGCCATAAAAGAGAACTGCGGATACGACATTATCGATTTGAGCGAAGCCGAGCTTGAAAGTCTGGCTCGGAAACTCGGCCTGGATACCACCGGCCTTAAAGGAAGAGGGGATTATTTCGATGCCTTCTTTGATAAGTATGTAGAGCCGACTTTGATCCAACCCACATTCTTGATGGATTTCCCGATTGAACTTTCACCTTTGGCAAAAGTGCATCGGCAAGACAAACGGCTGGCCGAAAGATTCGAGCTTTTTATTGCCGGGTTCGAATTCGGCAACGCTTTTTCGGAGCAAAACGATCCGCACGACCAGAAAAAAAGAATGGAGGAGCACGCGGCGCTGATCGATAGAGGACATGCCGAAGCCGCTCCGGTCGACTGGGACTTTATCAATGCGCTCGAACACGGGATGCCCCCGACCGCCGGCTACGGTTTGGGTGTCGATAGATTAGTCATGCTGCTCACCGATTCTCCCTCGATAAGGGACGTTATTCTTTTCCCAACCATGAAACCCGAAAGTTGATCCTCGGTGTCTCTCGAATTCGATATCGCCAGGCGATACATGAGCTCGCGGCACCGCTATGCTTTCGTATCGGTGATAACCCTGATCTCGATCATGGGGATTATTATCGGCACGGCGGCGTTGGTTATCGTGCTTTCGGTCATGAATGGTTTTGAATCGGAGATCCGCTCCAGGATTCTGGGAACGGGCTCGGATATAATCATAAGCAATGTCGCCGGTGAAGGAATAGACGATTGGGAAATGCTCGCGGAAAAGATAAGAAGCGTTCCCGGAGTGATAGCCTTGTCGCCGTTGGTGCAGAGCAAATCGGCGATTGCCAGTCGAACCGAGTCGGACGGCGTTTTGGTACGGGGGATAGTCCCAGAGCTTGAAGCAAAGGTTAGCAGAATCGACAAATATCTCTTGACCAAGAAAATGACATTCGAAACCAATGATTCCAGCCTGGCCGGCATTTGGCTCGGCGTGAATCTTGCCGATAGATTGGGGGCGGGTCTTTACGATAAAGTCAAACTGTTTTCATTGAGGGATGCCGTCGGCGGAATCGGCGGAATCGTCCCTAAAGCATTGTCTTGCCAGGTGACCGGAATTTTCGAAACCGGAATGTACGAATATGACGCGAATCTGGTTTATATACCACTCGAGGCGGCGCAGTCGCTATTTAATATCGAAAACCGAATTTCCGATATCGCCGTGAAAACAAACGATTACAACAACGCGGATCGAATAGCCGGGGCGATCGACGAAGTGATCGGTTTCAAGTATTATTCTACCGATTGGAAGGCCTTGAACAAGAATCTATTTTCCTGGATGACTCTCGAAAAATGGGCCAGCTTCATAATTTTGTCCCTGATAATCGCCGTGGCCGCTTTCAACATTATCTCTTCCTTGATCATGGTCGTTCTCGAAAAGAAAAAAGACATAGGAATTCTTATGTCGCTCGGCTTGACCGGAAATCGTATCAGAAGGATATTCATGATTCAAGGAGTAACCGTGGGTCTGTTCGGGGGAACGCTCGGCTGCTTGCTGGGATATCTACTTTGTCTTTGCCAGCAATCGTTCCATATCATTACCTTGCCGGCGGAATATTATTTTATCAGCGCATTGCCGGTCAAAATGGAGACATTTGATTTTATATCGGTCGGTTCGGCGGCTTTCTTGTTATCATGGTTGGCCACTATCTATCCAGCCACGAGGGCATCGAGCCTGAATCCGGTTGAGGCTATCCGCTATGAATGATCATTCCCGAACGCCGCCGGGTCAGCGCCTTATTCTAAACGCCGAATCGATATTCAAAACATATTTGTCGGGCAATGAGACGCTTCAGGTGCTGAAGGGGGCGACAATAAAATTGAAACAGGCCGAGATGGCGGTGATCCGGGGCGCATCCGGCACGGGGAAATCGACATTATTACATATTTTGGCGACGCTCGACCGGCCCGATTCGGGCAAGATCGAATACGATGGGGTGGACATTAAGGCGATGAACCACAAGGCTTTGGCCGATTTCCGCAACTTACGCGTGGGTTTTGTTTATCAGTTCCATAATCTTCTGCCCGAATTTACAGCATTGGAAAATGTCATGATGCCGGGCTTGATTGCGGGTGGCAAAAAGGGAAAATTGAAAGAAAGAGCGTATCATTTATTGGAAAGGGTGGGTGTTTCAGCCAGGGCGGATCATCGTCCGAATCAACTGTCCGGCGGTGAGGCGCAAAGAGTTGCGGTCGCCAGGGCATTATTTAATAAACCGAGCATAGTATATGCCGATGAACCTACTGGGAACCTCGATAACCGGACGGCGGAGGAATTGCTGGCGTTGTTTTTTGAACTTAATCAAGAACTTGGGCAAACGTTCTTGGTTGCTACTCATAACGAGCGAATGGCCGGCCGTATCGGCAGGAAATTCGTTTTAGAGAATGGATTAATTTTTGAAGATGCTTGTAATTAGAGTGTATCGAAGCCTATTTGGGTGATGGAACAGATATAGGGCAAAATCGGTTTAATTTAATAAAAGAGGTTACGATGCTTTGTCAGGATTGCAATAAGCGTGAAGCGAATATTCATCTGACCCAGATCATAAATAATGAAAAGGTCGTGCTGAATCTTTGTAGGATTTGCGCCGAAAAAAGGGGATTCCATTCTCCTTTCGAACAGATGCCTTTTCCATTGGCTGAATTCGTGACAGGAATGCTCGGTCCGGGCAAGGCGAAAAGCGCCGGCAGAAGCGCCAAGTCGGATAAGCAGGAAATAAGGTGCAATTCCTGCGGCTTGACATTCTCGGAGTTCGGCAAGATAGGCAGATTGGGTTGCGCCGCCTGTTACGACGCTTTCCGCACGGAACTGACCGATATCCTTCGGAAAATACATGGTTCGGCCGAACATCGGGGGCATAGAGCCACCGCCCCTACCGAGGCGATCCGGCCGGTGAAAGAAGAACTCAGGCTCCGTGACGAGCTTAAAAAAGCGATAGAGGAGGAGAATTTCGAAGCCGCCGCAAAGTTGCGGGACAGGATTAGAGAACTATCTTCCAAACAGCGAGGGGAAAAGAGCAATGTTTGAGCGGATGGTCCAGAGTTCGGCATCATGGTTGAGCGGTGAGGGGCCGCAATCGATGATCGTGTTGTCGTCAAGGATTAGACTGGCTCGCAATATCGCCGAATTCAAATTCCCACCGTCGGCCGATACCGACACTCGGGATCGAATCGTCGAATACGTTCATTCCGCCTTTGAACGCGCCGGCTTGTTGGAATCGGGCGATTTCTACCGTTCCGCCGATATCACCCCGATCGATCAAAGTTTTTTGGTCGAACGGCACCTGATTTCTCCCGACTTCATGAAGGACGGATCAGGAAGAGGGTTATATATCAATAATGACGGCCGGCTGTCCGTGATGGTAAATGAAGAAGACCACATCAGGTTGCAGGTGCTGTCTCCCGGACTTTCGATGACCGAATGTTGGGAGCAGGCGTTCCGGGTCGATCGTAATCTTTGTTCGGCCATGGAATTTGCATTCGACGGCAGTTTCGGTTATTTGACCGCTTGCCCCACGAATGTCGGAACCGGTTTACGGGCGTCGATCTTGATTCATTTGCCCGGTCTCGTATTAACCCGCGAGATCGATAATGTCATAGCGAGGATTTCCAAAGTGGGTTTGGTGGTTAGAGGATTTTACGGGGAAGGGACAGACGTGATGGGAAACCTGTTTCAAATTTCCAATCAAACCACCCTGGGCCGTTCCGAGGAAGAGATAATCGATTCTTTGGCCAAAGTGACGCAGCAGATAATCGAATATGAAACCAACTCGCAGGAAACCTTGATGAAAGACGCCCCGGACCAGATCGAGGACAAAGTCTGGAGATCGTACGGCATCCTGTTGCACGCCCGTGTGCTTACCTCCGGCGAGGTGATGAACCTGCTTTCGGCGCTGCGTTTGGGAATCAGTTTGAATTTGATCGACAAAGTTTCGATCGATAAAATTAACCATCTTCTTATAATTACCCAGCCCGCGCATCTTCAAAAATATTACAATCGGGAGATGGATCCGACGGAGCGGGATATGGTAAGAGCCGAACTGGTAAGGGAAGCGCTTAGGGAATGACTATTCGCCAATCAGGGAGAGGTTGACTTATGAATGAGATGTTCACCGAACGTGCCCGCAAGGCAATCGAATATGCGCGTGACGAGGCCGCCCGGCTGAAACATGATTATATCGGCACCGAGCATCTGCTGCTCGGCCTGGTGCGGCTTGGTGAAGGACTGGCGGTGGAGATTTTGCAGAATATCGGTGTCGAACTCGGTGACTTGAAAAAAAGTATCGAGGACATCGTTCAGCCATCGGGCGGCACCATGCAAATGGGGCAACTACCGCTCACCGCCAGAGCGAAAAAGACGCTCGAGGTCTCGGGGAACGAGGCCAGGGCGTTGCGCTCCAAAGATATCGACACCGAGCATATCCTGCTGGCGTTGCTGAAAGACGAAGAAGGCGTGGCGTCGCAGGTACTGTCGATGTACGATATCGACTATAAAGAAGTTTACGAAGAACTTAAAAATATCCAATCGGGCAAGCCGTCATCTTTCGGCAAAAAAAGAAAGAAGTCCAAAACTCCGGCGCTCGATCATTTCGGACGCGATTTGACCGAGCTCGCCCGGCGGGGCAAACTCGATCCGATAATCGGTCGGGACGATGAAATCGAACGGGTGAGCCAGATATTATCGCGGCGTAAGAAAAACAACCCCGTGCTGATAGGCGAACCCGGGGTCGGAAAAACCGCTATCGCCGAGGGCTTGGCTCAGCGCATCGTCGAAGGCAAAGTACCGCAGACTCTCGAAAACAAGCGCATCGTGACTCTCGATATGGCCTCGCTGGTTGCCGGCACTAAATACAGGGGGCAATTCGAAGAGCGCCTTAAAGCAGTGATGAACGAGATAGTGAATTCGCACGATGTCATCATATTCATAGATGAGTTGCACACGATCGTCGGCGCGGGCGGGGCCGAGGGCAGCCTTGACGCCTCGAATATATTCAAACCGGCCTTGTCGCGCGGCGAACTGCAATGTATTGGCGCGACCACGCTGAACGAATATCGCAAATATATCGAAAAGGATGGGGCGCTCGATCGGCGTTTCCAGACCGTCATGGTCAATCCACCTTCCAGCGAAGCCACCATCGCCATTCTGAAAGGGCTAAGGTCGAAATACGAAGAGCACCATAAGGTGATAATCACCGATGAGGCGATTCATTCGGCGGTGATGTTGTCGGATCGATATATATCCGGCAGATTTCAGCCGGATAAGGCTATAGACGTCATCGATGAAGCCGGCAGCCGGGCTCATCTGAACGCTTTCACCAAGCCCGAGACATTCAATCATCTCGAAGACGAAATTATCGAGTTGACCAAGCAAAAAGACGCCGCGGTTAAGAATCAGGAATTCGAAAAAGCGGCCCACCTTCGCGATAGTATCAAAATCAAGAAGGAACAACTAGAATCGCAGAAAAAGGAATGGGAAGAAAGAAGAGCCAAACAGCGGATCGAGATCAAGTCCGAGGATATCGCCGCGGTGATTTCAAAAATGACCGGCATCCCATTGTTCAAACTCGAGGAGCGTGAATCGCAAAAGCTTCTCAGGATGGAAGAAGAACTTACCAAGAGAATCGTGGGCCAGCGGGAGGCTATCGAGGCCATTTCCAAAGCGATTCGGCGAACCCGCGCCGGCCTCAAAGATCCGCGCAAACCGATCGGCTCGTTCATCTTCCTCGGACCGACCGGTGTAGGCAAGACGGAGCTGGCGAAAGCTTTGGCCTCATTCCTATTCGAAGACGACGAAGCTCTGGTGCGCATAGATATGTCCGAATATATGGAAAAATTCTCGGTTTCGAGGTTGATCGGGGCGCCCCCGGGTTACGTCGGCTACGAAGAGGGCGGTCAGTTGACCGAAAAAGTCAGACGACGGCCGTATTCCGTGGTTCTCCTCGATGAAATCGAAAAAGCTCATCCGGACGTTTATAATATTTTGCTGCAGATGCTGGACGACGGCCAGCTCACGGATTCATTCGGCCGCAAGGTCGATTTCCGCAACACGGTCGTGATCATGACCTCGAATATGGGTACGCGGGAGGCCAAGGTCGGCAAATCCCTCGGTTTCCAGAAAATGGACGCCAAGTCGGACTACGACGGCATGCGCGGACGCATCCTCGAGGAACTTAAACGCACGTTCAATCCGGAATTGCTGAACCGAATCGATGAAACGATTATTTTCCATCCGCTTACGAAGTCGGATATCCTCGAGATCATCGGAATTTTGCTGGCCGATGTCGAGAAGCGGCTTAAAGAAAAGGGAATTGAATTCTCGCTTACCACTAATGCGAAAAATTTCCTCGCCGACAAGGGATTCGACCCGAATTTTGGAGCCCGGCCACTCAAGCGGGCAATTCAGCGCTATATCGAGGATCCTCTGGCCGAAGAGCTGTTGCGAGCCGATCTCGCTTCCGGCAACTGCCACGTCGACGTCGATCATCTTGGCGACGATGATAAGTTGACTTTCAAGCTTCAGCCGATTAAGGACAGCAAACTGCCTGAGCCGGAAAAGGCGATATAGGCTTCGTCTTCAATTTCGCAGCGACGCATAAATAGTTGTTGCGTTGGAAGCGGCGAAACGTATATTGATGTGCTGATTATGTTTAAGATTAGGATGAGAAGGGGTAACTATGGCTCATAAAAAAGGCGTCGGCTCCTCGCGCAACGGACGTGATTCGAACGGCCAAAGACTGGGCGTCAAAGTCTATGGTGGCCAGCGCGTAAGTGCCGGTACGATAATTATCCGCCAAAGGGGCACGCGAATTTATCCGGGCACGAATGTGGGAATAGGCAAAGATAATACTCTCTTTGCGCTCAAGGAAGGCTTGATCACGTTTTCCCGGGTCGGCAAGGATAAGAAGAAAGTATCCATAACACCTTAGCCATCGATAAGTTCCGATACTGTCGTCCGTTCCCGGTGCGGCGGACTGATAACTCAGGCGAAGAAGACGATCTTGATTCGGGCCAGGGATAATAATGAAATCGGTTGCCTTTTGGAGATTCCGATTTCTGAAATATCCATCGAGAAACCCGCCTATAATCCTTTTCCAAGTTAATTTAATCAATGTCCGGTTTACGCAGCAGAATTCCCAGGAGGATCGGCGTCATGGCCTCGGCTGAGACGCCGTGGGAAACGACTTTCATATACTATCAGATCGACCTGCACAATTTGCTGCGTTTGCCGATAGTTCAATTCCCCGCCGGCGAGGATGCCCAAAAATCCGAGGAACGGCGGGCGATTCTGTCGCAATTCAGCCGGATGGATGTTCAAGCCGCTTCCGAAGTCAAAACGAGCTCTTTGCAAGCTCTAATAATTTGTATAGGGGCGCGGGATTTCGATCTGTATTGTAATTTTCGAACCGCGGGTATCGCTTTCGGAGTCGATCCCGGGATGCGGGAGTTCTTGAGGCGTGCGTTTCGAAGGGGTTTACCGATCGGAGCTTTTGGCTATGCCGTTCCGATCCTGGTCAAATCAATTCAGGGACTCACCGGCAGCGGTGCAGTGGTTACGGTCGGAAACGATCCCATGTTGCAAACCGGAATCGAGGCTTGTGGCGCTCAGGCGGTGGTTACTCGACCGACCGAGGTCATAATAGACGAAACCAATCATCTGGTCACTTCTGGAGGCCAATTTGCCTCTAACCGGCCCACGGAGGTGGCGGCGGATTGCGAGAATATGATGAATGCGATTATAGAACTAATAAAAGGATGAATTATGCGTGAAGTGGATTCGGGGAAAATTACAGCGGCGATAAAAGAACTTTGTATGCAGGCGAATTATTATCTCGGAGAGGATGTGCTGGAGGCGCTTAAGAAGTATAAGCTTCAGGAAGAATCACCCCTCGGCCGGGAAATAATCGATCAGATCATTCAAAATGCTTCGATCGCCGCGGAAAAGAAGATGCCTCTTTGTCAGGATACGGGGTTGGCCGTCATCTTCGCCTCAATCGGCCAGGATGTGCATATAAACGGCGATTTCAACGAGGCTGTGCAAGAGGGGGTAAGGCAGGGGTATCAGGAAGGGTATTTGCGCAAGTCGATCGTGGCCGACCCGCTGCGCCGTAAAAATACCGGTGACAACACGCCCGCCGTCGTATCGACCACGCTCGTGCCCGGAGATAAAATCGAGCTTACGATTCTGCCCAAAGGCGGCGGTTCCGAAAACATGAGTCGGATAAAGATGCTCAAACCTTCCGATGGCGAACAGGGGGTGATTGATTTCGTGGTCGAAACAATCCGCATAGCCGGGGGAAATCCCTGCCCTCCGCTCATCGTCGGCGTGGGTATCGGAGGATCTTTCGACCTCGTAGCAAAAATCGCCAAACATGCACTTTTGCGGCCGGTGGGAAGCCGACACGCGGATCCTTACTATGCGGAGATGGAATCTAAACTTCTCGAAAAAATAAACAACACGGGCGTGGGTCCACAGGGACTCGGCGGAAGAATCACGGCTATCGCCGTGCATATAGAGGCGGCACCCTGCCATATAGCCAGTCTGCCGGTGGCCGTCAATACTCAATGCCATTCGGCTCGTCACAAAACCATCGTCATTTGAGGTGCGGCATGGAATACAAGAAAATTCAAACTCCGTTGAACGATGAAACGGTTGCAGGTCTGAGAGCCGGCGACAGGGTGTTGATATCAGGTTATCTTTACACCGCCCGTGACGCCGCGCACAAACGAATGACCGAATTGCTCGATAAGGGTGAGCAGTTGCCGTTCGATATCAAAGGGCAGATCATTTATTTCGTAGGCCCAGCTCCCGCCAAACCGGGGCAGGTGATAAATTCCGCGGGGCCGACGACATCGGGGAGGATGAACGCTTATTCGCCGAAAATGATCGCCGCCGGTCTCAAGGGGATGGTAGGAAAGGGTGAGATGGGCGCGGGCGTCGTGGAGGCGTTGAAGAAGCATAAAGCCGTATATATGGTGGCCGTGGGTGGTGCGGGTGCTCTCATAGCCGAAAAAATTACCGAGGTCGAATTGGTGGCCTATGAAGATCTGGGGGCGGAGGCGGTCAGGCGGTTGAAGGTTAAAGATTTTCCGGCCATCGTCGCGCAGGATTGTTACGGCGATAATATTTATGTGGCCGGCGTTAAAAAATACAGCAAGGAGTAGCGCGAATTGTTCGCCGGTCGATTTTACGTTTAGGCCGAATCGGATTCAAAATAGTAACGCCGGGGTTCCGCCCGGCGTTTTCGTCGGCTTAACCGAGGACGCAGACAAAGGTTATCTTCGTATCGCTTTCAACACTTGATTTTTATTGCCCGCTTTGCTGAAAGTTTTATTGCCTCTGGTTTCGGACCTGACTTGATTCTTGCCGCCCGAATTTGCCGCGGAGGCGACCTTTATCCCCACTATCGCTATGCCCAACAAAATGCCGATTATCAAAAGCGAATTGCCGCCCCCCGAAGACTTAATGGAGACAACCACCGGATTTTCGGCGCTGCGATAAGTCGCCAGAACCCGCGACCCCGTGATGACCTCGATATAATATTCGATTTTCTTATCGGTGAGGGCTGCCGCCAGAATTTTGAACTCGTAATTATTCGGCGATTTCGGCTTAAGCACGTTGGTTATGTACTTCTTGCTGTCTCCGAATCGGTAGTGGATTATCGGCGTGCCCATGCCGATTTCGCGAATATCCGCGGTTATGATGAAATCTTTCCCCGATGGTATCTCGCTTACCGGGTGATGGATTATGACCGGCAGGATCTCCTCGGGGGGAGGCGGCGCCGGTTGGGTTTGTTCGTATGAATGAGTCGAGTAGTTATTGCCTCCGACTACCTGGATCGCGGAGCCGTCGCCGATGAATGTAAATATATATGCCGCCGACAACAATCCGAGAAATATCAGCTTGCAACGCATCGCATCCTCCTCATCAACGCACCGATTTATCCGCCCAACTTATGGTTGAGAAACTCTTGACCAGCGGTAGATAAATATGCTGATTGTTAAGATCGTGGTAATTCGAAGTCAATCGGTCGTCATGGTTCAACGTTACATGACCGCCGGTGAGAATAATCGCCTCATTGCGGGCGATTACCGCGCCGTTGAAGATGCAGTAATCGGTAAACCAGCCGCAGATCGAATGGTTCGTATAAAATACGCCATCCATTCTGGATGTCGAGAATGACGAAAAACCGGAGTAATTCGTGATTGTCGACGGCAAATTGTAAAAATTGGTCGAATTGAAGGCTGTATTGAAATTTATATCTGTGGAATAGCTGTAAATGCCGGTGTACTTGCCGTCTCCGTCGAGATCTTCGCCGGTGCCCGGCACGATATGATAGCCGGCGGGGACCTGAGCCTCACCACCGACTATCGGCAAGTCCTCGAGGCGCTGATGTCCGTTGGCATCGGCGATAACCACCGTAAAATAACCGTCATTTTCTTTGTAAGAGGCCTGATAGGGATTCAACTTATCATCGAGGCGACCGAAAACACCATCGACGCCGACATCTTCCTTTCCGTTGTTGCGATAATCGACGAGCCAGCCTCCGCCATTGGTGATATAGTTGCGCCACGATGACTGGGTATGGTTGCCGGCCACGATATTATTAACCGTCATGAAAGCGACCATATCTCGAGTACGGTTATTTTCTCTCCAGGTATTAAGGCGAGCCAGATATTGCTCCGGCGTTTCCGTCCCATAATTGAAAATAGGCTTGGCGGTGGGTGGATTCGCATATTTAATTTGGTCGCCTATATATGTATTCCGACCGACATAAAACGATCCTTGTCCTTTAATCGTGCCTTTAATCGCCAAATTCTGAGTGATGGCCACGGTGCCCTCGATTATTATAGGCTTGGTGTCGGTGCCGATCAGCGCAAGATTGCCCAGTTCCCCGGCGTCATCTCCGTATGTTCCCCTGACTAATATCTCGGATTCATCGAGCACGCCGTTGCCGTTGTCGTCGATACCGACTTTTCCCTGGTCGGCGCCGAAATTTCCATTGGCCAGCCCGATATAGTAGGGATTGAGTTCATCGACTATTCCGTCGTTATCGAGGTCCGCCGGATCGTTGAGATTCGGCATTTCGATTCGCGCCGGGTCATCTTTGCTTTTATCGATTCCTCCATAGCTATGTCTATTGGCGCTGTCTGCCGCCATTCCCTGATAGCCGGATCCGTTGGTGGGATACACATAGCCTCCGGCGTAAACCCCGCCTTGGTCAAGCACCTGGCCGTTGACCGGATTAAATCGAGGATTTCCGTTTCCCCGGAAATATCCGGAAAGCAAATCGAAATGACCGTTTGCGCGAACATTGCCGTTGGCGACAGCGCCGTTCGACGGGAATCCCGCCCACCAGCCGAAATGGTTTATAAAATAGGCATAGTCGAACACGCCGGACGGCAGTACGCCGAACCTCATGGTGGCTTCGAGAGTGACCTCTTCGGTGCCGCCGTTTGCCCTGCCGACCGCCTCGATAGTAACGTCGCGGCAGTCGATATAAGGCGATCTCGGCCCGGGATTGCTGACATTGGTTACCCGGGCGCTGTAATAGCCGTCGTTGCCCAATGCCACATTGTGGTAGAACAATGAATCGTCAAGGCTTTCCAACCAGCTGAAAGGGCTGATCATCGGCGATACGTTTTCATCGAAAAAATTGCCCCAAACGTATTCGTTGATCGCCCGTTCCAATCCGGCCTCGGCGACGTAAAAGGCTTGCGAATTTCGCTTAACACTACCGGCGATGTCGATATAGGTGTTGGAATTCATTATGGCCACGATTCCGAGAAACGATATCAACAGCAAGATCGGAATCACCACCGCCATCGCCATGCCGCGTTCGTTTGTCTTCATGTATTTCATTCTGACCCCCGATCTAATTCCGCGAAAGAAACGTCCAATATTCGGTCGCCCGCGGAATGCCGCTTTGGTCGGACCAGCTGATAGTCACGTGAACGCGATAAACGCCGGTCGGAACCGTGATATCCGATTCGTAGGCGTCAACGCGGGTGTACCGGCTGTATTTATTGTTAATATTATTTTCGTATTGGGTGAAAGGCAGCGGCGCGAAACCACCGATGGCCCTCAACGACTCTATTTTATCGGCGGCCAGAGTATTGGCCACGGTCAATTCCCGCGAGAACGAATTGGCGTTGATAGTTACCACCATGAGCGGCGCGATGCCGAGAATGCCGATCGCCAGCACCAACATAGCCGCCATAACTTCCACCAAACTGACGCCATGTCTGTTGAATCTAATTTTAATCATGGCTTGCCTCACTGGACGTTCCTCAAACTGACGACTTGCGATTCCGTTCTAACAAGGGCATTACCGCCGCCGATATCATAATCCGCCTTCGATGTCTTGGCGGAGATGGTAATCCTGATTGACTTAGGAGGAATCCAGCTCGCTTCGAATTGGGAAATATCGGTGGCGTAAGTCGAAGGCACGGCATTGATCTCTTTTATCAGACTGGGATGCAGGCTGTCGGTGGTCGTATCCAGATAGAATTTTATCGCAAAAGTGTCACGATAAACCGTAAGCGTGTCCGATTCTCCCGCCACTGAGTCGATTACAATCGGTGGTACCGTATCGGCCAACCCGAATCCCGCCATACGCAACTGCTTTACGACCTCCTGAATGCTGGCCCTCAGCGATTGCTGCATTTCGGAAATCTCCTCTTGCGAAAGGTATTGCTGATTGCTGCGGGCAAGGAAAGTCAACGCCGCCGAGGAGATGATTATCGTCAGCATGGCCGCGATCAAAAGCTCAAGCAACGTGAAGCCGAGGTTTCTTTTTGATTTTGTTATTTTTGTTATTGACATCCGCCATCATCTCCGATTTCGATTTCAATACCCTTATTAGCAAACCCGAAGCCGAAACCGCCTGGATCTTATATCTCGATAATTATCATTGGATTAACGTAAGACCTGCATTCGGGAAAATATCGTGCGCTTCTGTTTCAAAATGATACAATCGAAGCTTTTGAGTGATTTGCGTCGGCGCAAGTTTTCGTATCGTTTCAACATAGCCCGATGCTTAATATCGAATTTTCCTGAATATGAGTATGGGAATTCCCCCATATTCAAATGGTTATCCGCCAATTCTGGCCAATAGAGGTTCAACTTTCATGGCTAATCCGCGTTGACCGCCAAGATCGAGGCATTGCACATAGATTATTGCGGCTATGATGTTTTCCCTAAAAATCATTTGACTATTGTGAAAATTATCATAATTGTTCTCAGCGTGTCCGAGGAGTTAGCATTGGGAGTAACGATTCGCTCGATTTATCGACTCCATTGCCTTTTAAGGGTGGCGATTTTCTCCGAGGCGATAATGAAATTCAAGATTAACGAATTACTGGATCGCTTACGCAGGGAGGAATAGTATGAATGCTGCAATTTCCTCTCGCAGTGCCCTATTTTGGTTTCTGCAGAGGATAACCGGCGTGCTATTGGCCGTATTTTTATTTACACATGTCAAAGTGCTTCATCTTGATTTCAACTTTGCCGAACAAGGATTGATCGATTTCTCTTTCGTCATCAAGCGGCTGCAGGCGAGTATCGGCTGGGGGATCTTTTACTTCTTGTTTATCCTTTCGGCGTTGTTTCATGGTCTTAACGGATTTTGGGGAATCGTGATGGATTTTCGTCCGGAAGCCAAAGCGCGGGTAATTTGGCTGACCGTCATTTGGATTTTCGGAATAACCGTGGCTGCCTGGTCACTGTCGACCTTAATGGTGTTTTACGGAGGCCGCCAATGAAGATTCTGAAAATTTTCAAAGCGACGCCTGAAGATGTGAAACTTAATCAATACACCGGGTCGTGGGCCTGGCTGTTGCATAGATTGACCGGGCTCGGTTTATTGTTTTATCTGGTCCTGCATATGTGGGTGCTCGGATCGGCGAATTCAGGTCCGGAGGCGTTTGATAGGCGCCTTGCGGCAGTTCAAACGCCACTTTTTCATCTACTTGAGATCGGCCTTATAGGAATGATTTTCTACCATATGTTCAATGGTTTGGCCATCAGCATCGTGGACCTTTTCGGTTTGACCCGCAAGCACAAGAGTTTTATCGTGGCCGGGGCATGCTTGTTTGCGCTGTTCACGTTGTTTGCCGCAGCCTTGATTGTACCCAGGCTAGGTTCGCATAATTGATGGAGGCAGAATGCTGTTTCACGATATCGTAATAATAGGGGGGGGTCTGGCGGGTTTGAGGGCGGCGGTGGAAGCCGGCACTATGGGGGCCGATGTCGCTGTCGTATCGAAACTGCATCCGATAAGATCGCACTCGGGCGCAGCCCAGGGTGGGATTAACGCGGCGTTGGCCAATCATCCTGATTCGGCCGACGATACGCCCGAAAGACACGCCTACGACACCATAAAGGGCTCGGATTTCCTTGCCGACCAAGACGCCGTAATAGCCATGACCAATGACGCTCCGGGTGTGATTTATGAGATGGAACATTGGGGCTGTCCGTTTTCGAGGCTCGAGAACGGCAAGATCGCGCAGCGGCCGTTCGGAGGCGCTGGTTATCCGCGCACTTGTTACGGTGCCGATCGAACCGGGCAGTATTTATTGCATACCCTTTATGAAAGAACGATAGCCGTCGGCACCAAATTCTATGAGGAGTGGATGGTATTACAGCTTATTATCGGAGATGATAAGTTGTGCAAGGGAGTGGTGGCGCTCAATTTGAGCTCAGGGGAAATAGAGCCGATCGCTGCCAATGCGGTCATTTTCGCCACCGGCGGAGCGGGCAGAATGTACGGAAACACAACCAACGCTCACGCTTCGACCGCTCTCGGAATGGCGATACCCTATTGGGCGGGGGTTCCTTTGAAAGACATGGAATTCATTCAGTTCCATCCGACCGGATTGTATGGTTCCAATATTTTAATGACCGAAGGTTGCCGGGGGGAAGGCGGCTACCTGATAAATAAAGACGGCGAACGATTCATGAAACGCTACGTATCGGAAAAATTCATGGAGCTTGCGCCGCGTGATATTGTGGCAAGGGCGATCCAAACCGAAATAAACGAGGGACGGGGAATCGACGGCAAGCCGTATGTCTATCTTGATCTCCGCCACCTCGGCAAAGCCAAGATCATGGAGCGCTTGCCCGGGATCAGAGAACACTGCCTTGATTTCGTTGGGATCGATCCCATAGATTCCCCGATTCCGGTGAACCCATCGATGCATTACACCATGGGCGGGATTGACGTCAATATAGACGGTGAATCCAAGACGAAGGGGTTTTATGCGGCCGGCGAATGCTGCGCCGTTTCGGTCCATGGCGCCAATAGACTTGGAGGCAATTCGCTGCTGGACACGATAGTTTTCGGCAGACGTTCGGGAAAAGCAGCCGCGCTTTACGTCAAGAGTCTACCGCATAAGCCTGACGAAAATGCCATGAAAAAAGGGCTGGAACGGTTCAACGCTTGGCAAGCAGATTATTTCACCTCCCGCGGCGATGAGAACCCGTATCATATCAAAAAGGAGCTGAACGATTTGATGCCGCGTTACGCGGGAATATTCCGTGACGGTGAATCATTGAAAACGGGCTTGGCGAAAATACGCGAACTGAAAGCTCGATTCAAAAAACTCAGGGCGATCAAGGAAATTCGTCGATTTAACATGGACCGGGTCTGGGTCATGGAACTTGCCGGCAACCTGGATGTCGCCGAGGTCGTTTGCTTGGGGGCGTTGGCCAGAACCGAATCGCGCGGATCGCATTATCGAACCGATTTCAAAACCCGCGATGACTCCAATTGGCTGAAACACACGCTGGCCAGTTGGTCGCCTGAGGGTCCGAAGCTTTCTTATTCCGAGGTCCAAATCACGAAGTATCAACCCGAGGAAAGGAAATATTAAGATGCCGCAATTCTCCGTTTTCAGATATGATCCCGATGTGGGCACGGCGCCGAGGTTCGATACTTATGCCGTACCGGATGTCAAGGGGATGACGGTGCTCGAGGGACTTTTCTATATTCTCGAGGAGTTGGATCCATCGCTGGCCTTTCGCTGCAGTTGCCGCGAGGCGGTTTGCGGATCGTGCGCCATGCATATCAACGGCCAGTATCGCCTTGCCTGCAAGACCCAGGTGAGCGCACTCAAAGAACCGATAGTGGTAAGACCTCTAGCACATATGCCCGTTATCCGGGATTTGGTGGTGGACATGACCCAATTCTGGGCAAACTACCGGCTGATAAAACCATATTTGATTCCCAAAGAAAAACCTCCGGAAAAGGAGAATCTTCAAACGCCGGAACAGCGGAAAAAACTCGATCCCCACGTCGATTGCATTCTCTGTGCGGCTTGTTATGGATCTTGTCCGGTGGCCAGCGGTGACCCGAATTATATAGGGCCTCACGCCCTGCTCAAGGCGCTGCGATTCGTTGAGGATTCCCGGGACGGGGCTGCCTCGGAGCGATTGGCGATTGTGGCCAAAGACATCGGGGTCTTTCGATGTCATACCGTGTTCAACTGTCAGAAAGTTTGTCCGCGCGATCTGGATCCGACCGGCGCGATCAGCAAATTGAAAATCAAAATTCTCGTGGAAAAAATGCCTTTCTTGAAATTTCTCGATAGATAAAATAAGGAGATCCATAGAAAACGCCCCGGCGGAATTCCGCTGGGGCGTTTATTATTTTCTTTATTAAATTGGAATCAAGCGCGGAGAATTACCTGTTCGCCACCGTCTCTTTTTCCGGTTCGGACACTCGGTTTTTGCAAACCGGGCAGGAAATATACGAACCCCGTGCGGTCGTGCGTTCCACGAGGTATGAATTCCCGCAGGCGGGGCAGGTTTTCGGAATCGGTTTCGCCCAACTGGAAAATTTGCATTTGGGATAGCGCGAGCAGGAATAGAAGAGCCTTCCTTTGCGCGAAGAGCGCTCGACGATTTCACCGTCGCAGTTTTTTTCGGGGCATTTGACTCCGGTGGAAACGCTGGCCGTGGTTTTGCATTCGGGATATTTAATACAGGCTATGAATCGACCGAACCGGCCGCGGCGGATAACCATCGGCGAACCGCAATTAGGGCAGATTTTATCGGTTTTTTCCACATCGTTTTCGAGCGGGCGCGTGTTTTTACATTCGGGGTATTTGCTGCAGGCGAGGAATCTGCCGTTGCGGCCGTACTTGATCACCATCGGCGATCCGCATTTATCGCAGACCTCGTTCGTTTTTTCCATCATATTCTTCTTGATATCGCTGATTTTACCCGCGACTTTTTTTACATCTTCCTCGAAAGTTTCGTAGAATGACTTGAGGACCTCGACCCATTCCGCCTTTCCTTCTTCTATGCTGTCGAGCTCGCTTTCCATCTCGGCGGTGAAATCCACATTGAATATGTCCGGAAAATGTTCGATCAGAATCTTGTTGACGGCCCGGCCCAAATCGGTCGGCATGAATCTGCGCTCGCTTTGTTCGATATATTTCCTCGTAAGTAGAGTCGTCACGATTTGGGCATATGTGGATGGTCTGCCGATCCCTTTCTCCTCGAGTTCCTTTACCAGGCTGCCGGCATTGAAACGCGGCGGCGGCTGAGTGAACTGCTGTTGCTTATCGAGATTTTCGAGTTTTAGAGGATCGCCCTTGACCAGATTTGGAAGTGCACCGCTATCGTTGTTTTCCCGGCCGTATCCTTCATATACTTTAAGAAATCCCTCGAAAACGAGCTCCTGATGAGAGGCTCTGAAAAGAAAAGCGCCGCCTTGAATGTCGATCGTGGTCGTCTTCAATCTGGCATCGGCCATTTGCGACGCCAAAAATCTGGCCCATATAAGCTGATAGAGCTTTAGTTGATCTTTCGACAAGTAATGTTTGATTTTTTCCGGAGTAAGGTCCACCGAGGTCGGCCGAATCGCCTCGTGCGCATCCTGGGCGCCTTTGCGGGTTTTGTATTTTTTGGTTTCCGCGGCGACGAATTCTTTGCCGTAATTTGCGGCAATGAACGAACGGGCTTCTTTACGCGCGTCTTCGGATATTCGGAACGAATCCGTGCGCATGTAAGTTATGAGGCCGACCTGTCCCTCCGCGCCGAGCTCGACACCCTCGTACAGTTGTTGCGCGATCATCATACATTTGCGATTGTTGAAACCGAGTTTCTGGAACGCTTCCTGCTGCAGGCTGCTGGTGATAAAAGGCGGCGGCGACTGCCGTTTGGCATTGCCGGTCTTCACCAGAGAAACTTCAAAATTCTCGGCTTGTATTTTCTCGCAGACGGCCGCGGCTTCCGTCTCGTTGCCGATTTCGAAATTTTCGCCGTCGATTTTGATCAGGCGAGCTTTTACCGTTTCGCCTTTCTTGGTGACGAATCGAGCATCTATTTTCCAGAATTCCTTGGATACGAATTTCTCGATTTCCTCTTCGCGCTCGCAAATCAAGCGCAGAGCCACCGATTGGACGCGACCGGCCGACAGCCCCATAGTCAGCGATTTCCAAAGCAGCGGCGAAACCTGGTAGCCGACCAAGCGATCGAGAATTCGACGCGCCTGCTGGGCATAGACTTTGTCGAGATCGATGGAGCCAGCCGCCTTTATGCCATCGAGTACCGCTTTCTTGGTGATTTCGTTGAAAGTAACCCGCTTGATTTTACCAGGGACTTTTCCGATCGCATTGGCGACATGATAAGCGATCGCTTCGCCTTCACGGTCGGGATCGGGCGCCAGATAGATCGCAGCTGCTTTTTTCGAGAGTTTTTTCAATTCGGCCAAGACTTTTTCTTTACCCTCGAGCGTAACGTATTGGGGGGCGAAATTTCTCTTGATATCGATCCCGAGCTTGGATTTGGGCAGATCGATAACATGACCCCCGGTCGAGGCGAGATGAAAACCGCGCCCGAGGAATTTGCGCAAAGTTTTGGTCTTGGTCGGTGATTCGACCACCAGAAGTTTCACGATGTAATCCCGTTCGAAAAGAAGACGTTATTGAGGGAAAAATCCCTCGTCGGCCAGAGTTTCTTCGATATACTTATATTTTAGTTCGCCCGAAGCCAATTTCTTCAAGGCTTCCGTTGTCACCTTCGGCAGATGCTTCGTTGACGGTGCATCAGGGCCGAGCTGTTCCTCTTTGGCCAACCTTTCCAGATTGATAAGTCTTGCCTTTTTGGCGGCGACGATTATCGCCTCGTATTTGCTTGACGTTATTCCCCGCAATTTCTCGGTGATTCCGTGTTCCATAAAAAACCTCGACTAAAGCAATCTATCGGCTTGATTTCTACAAACCTAACATCGATGCTAATTTTCTGTCCCAGTAACGCCTGTCGTTTTTTCGCTTGGTTTTCAGCCTTTCCGCCTCGATAATCGTTTCGACCTGTCTGACGGCCGTTTTCAAGTCATCATTTACTACGACATAATCGTAATGGTTCCACCTTTTTAATTCGCTGACCGCCATCTTTAACCTTGCATTCAAAGCCGCAGTAGTTTCGGTTCGTCTCTTGATCAACCTTCGACCGAGCTCCCGCATATCGGGCGGAACCAGAAAAATGGTTACGGCATCGGGCAACTGCTTTTTTACAGCAATTCCCCCCGGAATATCGATATCCAATAGCATCACCCGTCCCTGCGAAATCGCCTTGAGGAGCGGCTCTTTCGGAGTGCCATAGTAATTGCCCAGGTAACTCGTCGTTTCGAACAAAAGGCCGGCTTTTTTGGCGCGCAAGAAATCGTCCCTGGAATAAAAATAATAGTCGTGTCCGTGTCGTTCCTTTCCCCGTGGGGGTCTTGTCGTGGCCGAAATCGAAAATTGATAATCTCGGTGTATTCGCACCAGCCGACGGCAGATCGTGGTTTTGCCGGTCCCCGACGGCGATGATATTACTATGGCTAAGCCGGGTTTCTTGTTTTTCGTGGTTTCCATCGGATATTAATCCTGCACAGAGTGCCGGATCATTCTATATTTTGAATTTGCTCGCGCAGCTTTTCGGTGGTTTCCTTTATATCGATAACCAGCGCTGAGATTCCGTAATCGGTGGATTTGGCGCCGATCGTATTGGCCTCGCGATAAATCTCCTGAAGAATGAAAGTGAGCCTCTTGCCGATCGCCTCGTCTCTATTGAGTGTTTCCCTGAAACTGTCGATATGGGCTTGCAGACGAACCACTTCCTCGGTGATATCCAGCCGATCGGCGATAATGGCTGCCTCTGCCGCCAATCTTTGTTCGTCCAACGGTGTCTCGGCCGCCAGGTCGCTGATTCTTTTTTTCAACTTTTCGAGATATTGCATTTTGTTTTCGGCGAATCGTTCCCGAATCATTTTCAGTTTTTCTTCGATTTCACCCAACCGCAAAAGTAAATCTTCGCAGATAGCCTTGCCCTCCGCCGAGCGCATGGCGCAGATTTCTTCGGTAGCCTTTCGTATTACCGGTTCGATCATCTCCCAAGTGCGATCGAGATCGATAGGTTGGCTTTGCATGGTTATCAAATCCGGCAGATTCACGAAATCGGTCAAGGTGATCTGTCCAGATAGTCCGTAGCGTTTCTGAATCTCTTTGAGGATGCCGTGAAACATGTCCGCTCGTGAGCAATCCAACGCCAAATTGGCCTTTTCGGATAACTCGTTGTCGATCGTCACCGAAAGATATATTTTGCCTCGCGAAAGTTTATTCGCCAAGATTTTCTTGATTTTTTGTTCGAGCTCAAAAAGATTTTTCGGCAAGCGAAGCTGAATTTCGAGAAATCTGTTGTTGACGCTGGAAATCTCCACCGTCACCCGACCGTTATCGTAGATTTTCTCGGCTCTGCCGAAGCCAGTCATGCTTGAAATCATTTTTGCCTCAAAACGCTTGCTAAGTTAATTAATTAAGCGGCCATGTCAATAAATTCTTGACACTATCGGCCAAAATCATCCTATTTCTCGATGTGAAACCCCAGAGATTATGCGCACTCGACGTAGCCGTTCTCAGCCGCGAATTGAACGAATCGTGCGCCGGCGGCAAAATCGAAAAAATCCTGCGCGACCATGCAGATGTGGTATTCGTAACGGAAAAGATTTGTTTCGCTTTCCGTATCAGAAGCGGAGCCCCGTATTTGACTGCGTCCGCCGGTGAAGTTCAGGGTTCTTCTTGGTTGCCGTTTTTATTCGAAAGCATGATCGATAAGGTAAGTCAGGTCGAATCCGATAGAATTATCGCGATCGATTTGATTAAATACGATCGACTCGGGCGGAAAAAGAAATACATCCTGTTTTTTGAAATATTCGGCCCGGGAAATCTGATAGTCACCGATTCCGGGTTGAAAATTCTTGCTTCTTTCCGCGATGCCAAGGGAAAAAATCCCGGAGAAATTTATGGAGTCGCCGCAGAGAACTTGTCCCAAGCAAGGGTCGATTCCGTGCAGCCGCCGGTGTATGATCATGATCTACCCCGCACCTATAGGTTACTAAGAAACGACGACGCTCGGATTGTCGGTTTCGCCGAATCGACTTCGATTCCGCCTATAACTCCTCCGGGGGCACCGCAAAGGCTGCTCGAAGTTCTGGCTGCTTACGTGGAAAGCTTGGAATCGGGGCGGACTTCCGACGAAAAATCGAAACGGCAAAACCAGAAAATCGCTAATGTCGAGAGCAAGATTAAACAGCTTGAAGCCGAAATTGCCGAGTCCGAAAAGGCGGGTGAATTCAGGAAGTATGGCAGCCTTGTCTTGGCCAATCTAAGGAAAATTCAGAAGGGAGATCGGCAACTGGTCATCGGTGACCCGGATTCCATGTCGGAATATTGCCTGTACATATCGCTTGACCCGGCGTTGACCCCCCAGGCGAACGCGCGACGGTATTTCGAGAAAGCGCGTAAAATGGAAATCGCGCAAGGCATTCTTACCGAACGTCTGAAAAAACTGCGTACCGCTCTCGAAAAATTACGCACTACGGAGGGAATCGGGGATAAGTCGGCTCACCAGAAACAAGAGGCCGGCCGAACCCAGGAAAAGCTCCCATTCCGGCATTTCGATCTGGGAGACGGCTGGCATATTTATGCCGGTAAGTCGGCGGAAAACAACGAAGAGTTGACGTTCGGATTTGCAGCCAAGCACGATCTCTGGTTTCATGCTTGGCAAGCGGGCGGCTCTCATGTTATCTTACGAAAACCGAATAAACAATCAATGGTCGGCAAGGCGATGCTGGAAAAGGCGGCGTCGCTGGCGGCTTATTATTCCAAATCGCGCACCTCGGGAAAAGCTGCAGTGGTCTATGCCGAGGTGCGATATCTGCGCAAGGTCAAGGGGATCCCCGGAAAGGTGATCGTGAGCCGCCAGAAACAACTTATGGTTAAACCGCGCTCACCGGCGAGTCTGTTCGGCGGGAAAATCGAGGCGGACGACAAATAAAAAGGCACTTTCGGCGAAACTTATTGATTATTACTTCTTGCTTAGGATTGATTTGACGTATATAGTTCAGCCATGGATCTGATTGCTTGGCGCGAAAATTATGATCGATATGCCCATCACCTGAAAGCAACTGGACGGATGGCTCAGAACAGCATTACGGCCTATACCGGCGACGTGGCGGCGTTTATTGATTTTCTCGAGAAGGAACCCGATCCGCCGACGAAAATGGATGACATGGCGATCCGTCGATTTCTGATAATGCTGCGCCGCAGCGGGCTTAAGTCCAGCTCGCTGGCGCGCAAACTCGAATCCCTTAAATCGTTTTTCGACTTCATGGTTTCCTCGGGCAAAATGAAAACAAATCCCGCCCGCGAAATCGAACCGATAAAAACCCAGCCATATCGGGCGCAGTATCTGTCAGAGGAGGAAGCCCGCTATCTGATCCAGTCGACGGAACAAGATGACGATCCGTTCGTCAGGCTTCGTAATCGAGCAATGCTCGAGCTTTTCTATGGCAGCGGATTGCGGCTGGCGGAGTTGACCTCGCTCGATTTGAGAAATATCGATTGGCGTAATGGTTTAATAAGTGTTATCGGAAAAGGGAGCAAATTCAGACAAGTTCCTTTGGGCACGTATGCCGGAAAGGCCTTGTCAGAATATCTGACGGAAAGAGAAAGGTTGGCCGCGAAAAGGCGCAAATCCCCCACCGAAGCGTTGTTTCTCAATTGCAGGGGAGAACGCTTGAGTCCGCGAGGAACCGCCAGAATAATAAAAGAGCATTTGTCGAAATGTTCCGAGAAAACCGGGCTGTCGACGCACAGCCTCCGCCATTCGTTCGCCACCCATCTATTGACCGCCGGGGCGAATCTTCGCGCGGTGCAGCAGATGCTCGGTCATTCGTCGCTGAAAACGACTCAGAAATACAGCCACATAACCACCGGTAGGCTGATTTCGGTTTACCGGCGTGCACATCCGCGCTCGGAGGATAAATGAGAGGAACGACTGTTCTCGGAATTATAAACTCCAAAGGCGCAGCGCTCGGCGCCGATGGACAGATTACGCTGGATGAGACTATTCTCAAAGCCAATGCCGTCAAGATCCGCAGGCTATACGAAGACAGCATTCTTGCGGGATTTGCAGGGGCCACCGCTGATGCTTTGACCCTATTCGAAAAATTCGAAGGCAAGCTGACCGAGTTTTCCGGAAATTTGCCGAGGGCGGCCGTGGAGCTGGCCAAAGAATGGCGCATGGATAAGTATTTGAGAAGACTGGAAGCGCTTCTTGCAGTGGTCAATAAAAAGCAAGGCCTGATAATCAGCGGCACGGGCGACGTGGTCGAACCCGAGGATGGGATACTGGCCATTGGCTCGGGGGGGCCGTACGCCCTGGCCGCCGCACGGGCGCTGGTTCAAAACAGCAAACTTCCGCCTCGGGAAATAGTCGAGAAAGCCCTGCGTATAACGGCCTCGATTTGCATCTACACCAACAACAATATCACCGTGGAAACACTTTAATGAGGATTACGAATAATAGAATGAACAACAACAAATCGGCCGAGTTGACTCCCAGGCAGATTGTCGCGGAACTCAATAAATATATAATCGGCCAGGATAAGGCGAAGAGGATGGTCGCCGTGGCCATAAGAAATCGCTGGCGAAGACAACAGATCAGCGGCCCTCTCAAAGACGAAATAATGCCCAATAATATCATAATGATCGGGCCGACCGGCGTGGGAAAGACGGAGATCGCCCGCCGCTTGGCCAATCTTACCGGCGCACCTTTTATCAAAGTCGAAGCCTCGAAATATACTGAGGTCGGCTATGTCGGCCGCGACGTAGAATCCATGGTAAGGGATTTGATGGATCTTGCGTTCGCCATGGTAAAGAAAGAAAAACAGGCGCAGGTAGAAAAGAAAGCGTCGGCTCTGGCGCTCGAAAGAATACTTGATATCCTTCTGCCCTCCAGCGCAAAAAAGCAAAAACAGCAGTCCAATTCAACCGCCGAACAATCCGCCAGAAGTTTGGCGGTAAGAAACAAAATAAAAGAACAACTTGAATGCGGTCTCCTTGACGAAAGGATTATCGAAATCGACGTGCCCGACGATCGTTTCCCCGTGGTCGAGATTTTTTCGCCCATGGGAATCGAGGAGGTCGGGATGAATATCCAAGAAATGCTGGGGGGTATGATACCTCGCAAAACCCGGCGGCGCAAAGTCACCGTAAGCGAAGCCCGAAAAATCCTCACTCAGGAAGAATCCGCCAAATTGATCGATTACGATCTGGTGGTAGGTGAGGCGATCTACCGCGTGGAAAATCTGGGAATCATATTCATCGATGAGATCGACAAAGTAGCCGGTGAGCCGTCGAAAATAGGCCCGGATATTTCCCGCGAGGGCGTCCAACGCGATATCCTGCCGATCGTCGAAGGAACCAACGTTATGACCAAGTATGGCATGGTAAAAACGGATCATATCCTTTTTATCAGCGCCGGTGCTTTCCACATCTCAAAGCCGTCCGATCTGATTCCAGAGCTCCAAGGAAGATTTCCCATAAGAGTGGAACTCGATCCGCTCGGCGAAAAGGAGTTTATCAGAATTCTAACCGAGCCCGCCAATGCCTTGATCAAGCAATACACCGAATTGTTGGCCACTGAAGGAATCGAGGTGCAGTTCGAACCCTCAGGTATCGCGGAAATATCTCGGATAGCGGCGATGGTCAACTCGCAAACCGAAAATATAGGGGCGCGCCGTCTGCATACGGTAATGACTACACTGCTCGAAGACCTCATGTTCAACGCACCCGAAGTTAAAAACAAGAAAGTTCGGATCACCAAAAAATTGGTTTACGATACATTGAAAGATATCGTGGAAAACGAGGACCTGAGCAGATATATATTATAAACAGCCGGCGAAGGCTGGTCGAATTCACATTGATCACAAACACGGACGATAGATTAGCCGCTATCGATGGCAAGGGAATGTAAGTAATCTTCTTATTTATGCCGTAATCCGAAAGGCGATATAATCAATTTGGAGCGGAATATACTCCGCCCGCCTTAATTTGCAGGAATCTGCATAGCGATTTTGCTGAATTCGACGATATCCGAGACGTCTTTTAGCCTAATTCCCAGGCAACTTGGTATCTCATTAGATTCCAATTGGTTATAAGCGCAGAGAATTATTCTCAGCGAATGCGGTCGAGTTGCCGAGAGGCATAGTCTTTGCATAAACGGTTCATAAGAAAGGAGGCAAAATGCGCTGCTATTTTCATGGATCAACTGACCAAACCGATCCGCTGATTAAAAGCGATGGTATCGTTAGTTTCGCCGTCCCCGATCTCGGAATTATATTCCGAAGCCGCTGGTCGGGAAATCTGTACGATATTCAATTCGCCGCCTTGATAAGCCTCCTTAAATTCATCGAAAACAACGACAAGATATTCAAAGGCACCGATATCGAAATTCACTCCGACGCCGCGGTGGTCATCTATCAGATCACCAAAAATCCTGTTGTCACTAAATCCATGCTTCAATATTACCAAACGGTCCAGCAATATCGGGCGAAATTCCCGTTCAAATTGAGTTGGGTGCCGCTCAAAGACAATCCTGCATGCCACGGACTTTCCGATTTACCGCCGATGAAACCGAGCGTCGAAATTCGCTACGATATCAGGGATTCCGCCAAAAAACAGGTTCGTCGAGGCGGCGTGCTGCCGACTTAGAATCAGGCAACATGCAGCCCGGCGGCGTTGTTCAATCTTTACGGGATGTCGGTTTGGATGATATTTCGCTTGCTAATACCGACAACAACCGTAAATTTAGCCGGAGCGAATTGCCCGAGGCGATGGAGGACCGATGCGCATCTGGAAACCTATCATAACTCTCTGTTTTTTATCCGCAACTCTCATTGCGGCCGACGAGTTACCCGCCGATTTTCATAGAGAAAAATCCGAACAAACTATTCGTGCCGATGTGGAAAGAATATGCCAAGGATCCGGTACCGATAGCCGAATGAAGGTGTGGGTTTATTTCACCGACAAAGGATTTTCGACTCTTTCGGCTTATAGGGAGGCTGTCGAAAGCGAAAAAAGCAACCTGACCCCAAGGGCCGCGGCAAGGCGACTAAAAGCCAAAGGCGCGGAAAACCTTATCGATTATAAAGATCTTCCCGTATTTCAACCTTATGCCCAACAGGTGCTCGCAACCGGATGTGAGTTGAAAAACACACTTCGCTGGTTTAACGCAATCACCGTCTCGGCTACTCCGGAGCAGATACGGCGAATCGCGGAATTACCTTTCGTAGTCCGCATCAAGAAGGTGGCGATTTCCAGTTATGCTATAGATGACGCGCCGAAAGGAGCGCAAGCGGTTGAACCGCCTCTATCCGCCACGACGTTGAATTACGGCGCATCGCTTGCCCAGCTGGAGCAGATCAATGCCGTGGCCGCGCATGAATTGGGATTCGCCGGACAGGACGTGCTCGTTTGCATGATGGATACCGGATATCGTTTAGCCCATCAAGCATTTCAAGCGGCGTTTGGCGAAGGCAGGGTGATCGACATGTATGATTTCGTCCGCGGCGATAACTATCCGGATTACGATTCCACCCAGGATGCTCCGAACCAGCCGGATCACGGCACATTGACTTGGTCGGCGCTGGGCGGACTGGCCTCCGGACAACTTTATGGGCCGGCTTACGCCGCGCAATTCTGCCTTTCCAAAACCGAAAATATAGACAGTGAACTGCATGTGGAGGAAGACAACTGGGCGGCCGGCGCCCAATGGGCGGATTCGTTGGGGGCGGACGTAATTTCCGCCTCGCTCGGCTATCGATTCGATTTTTCGTACCCCGATGAAGACTATACTTATTCAGATATGAATGGAGACAGCACGATCGTCTCCGCCGCAGCCGACCAAGCGGTGCGCAACGGAATTACCGTGGTTACCGCGATGGGGAATGACGGCAATCTTGGCGCCGGATCGCTAATTGCTCCCGCCGACGGCGATTCGGTTATCGCTGTGGGGGCAGTCGATGAATGGGGCTATCTAGCCTCGTTTTCGGCTCAGGGTCCCACCTACGACGGCAGGATCAAGCCCGAAATATGCGCACGCGGAATCGGCACTGCTTGTGCCGATCCATATAATATGACCGGATATAGGAGCGCTTCGGGGACCTCATTGTCCACTCCGTTGGCCGGCGGAGCGGCAGCGCTGTTGCTCTCGGTGCATCCCAACTGGACGCCTATGATGGTGCGCGAGGCGTTGATGATGACCGCGGCCAATAAGGATAATCCTGATAATTATTTCGGCTGGGGGATATTAGACGTCGCTCGAGCCATGTATTATCATCCGGCTGGTGATATCGTAATTGATCACGAGCCGCTGATTCGTCTTCCTCTGACAACTCCGATTACAATAAGCGCCCGTATCAGCGGCGGGGCCGGTATCAACCCCTCCGGATGTATCGTTTACTGGCGGGAAAACGGAGATCCGAGTTTTCATTCAGTGGCCATGACAACCGGCAACGGGGCCGATTTTTCCGCATCGATTCCCGGTCCCGATACCGGTGCCCTGCAATATTATATAGAAGCGGCCGATATTAACGGCATTACCGTCACCTATCCTTTCGGCGCACCCGAGCACTATTTCCACATACCGAGCGGCATCACCGAATTCAACGATTCTTTCGAAAATGGCCTTTATTACTGGAAATCGAGCGGCACCAACGGCGGCTGGTCTCTGAACGCCGAACGAACTGCCTCGGGCAACCTTTCAGTCACAGACAGCCCGAAACATGACTATCGCAATAATTGCAATTCTTACCTTACCGGAAACTTCAGATTTAATCTGGGTTGGGCCGATACAGTCTACTGCCGCGTGAAAGCAAGATATTTACTTCAGCCGAGCCGGGACTTCGTTTATTTCGAGGTCAGTTCGGACGGCGGCAATCAATGGCAGATAATCGGGCAACCGATTACCGGATCCTCAACGGTCTTCACTACCTTGAATTTCGATTTGTCCGGGTATCTCGGCATGAACGATCTTCGATGCCGGTTCAGGATGACCACCGATAATTCTACTGTCGGGGATGGAATCTATCTCGATGACTTCGTTCTCGGATGGCATGAGCAAACCGGAATCGCCGATGACGGAAATTTGCCCCAGGAATGGAAGCTCCTGCCTAATTATCCCAACCCCTTTAATTCCAATACCGAAATATCGTTTGTTTCACCAACAGACGGCAAAGCTCGCATTGATATTTTTGATATCGGAGGTCGCCTGGTCAAGACCGTTTTTAATGGCGATGTTGTCCCAGGCTTGAATCGGATACGATGGGGTGGCAAAGGCGATGCCGGTCACGATGTTGTGTCGGGGATTTACTTTTATCGATTAAGCTCGTCGAATTTCAGCGAATTAAGAAAGATGGCTCTGATTCGTTAGGCAAATAAAAAATCTAAGATAAGGTTCGGCGGCCCGTTCAAATGTTGATCGGCCGCCGTTTTGTCTTGACAATCCATTGATTGACATTATATTGACAAATAGATATTGACCGTCTCGTTTATGCGGTCGATAAGTTCTTCTACGTGTGGTTTTTTCTGCTTTAAGGTCGAGAGTTGATATTTGAATATCCGAAACGAAAATTGCAGCAAAAAAGATAGCCTTATTGTTATTTAGCTTCAGAAGGTTTACTTCGAGAGATAAAAGTAGTTGATTAATAACAGTTAACAGGAGGATTTGATGGGAAAGGTTAAGTTGTTTACCGGTGCTTTGATGGTGTTAATGGTATGGTCGAGCGCCTTTGCGACATGGTCAGGAAGCACCGGCGACCAAATTATCAGCATGCTCCCACCGCCCAACGGGATCGTGTATGCGCCGTCGCTGGCGGCCGGTCCCAACGGTTATCTCTATGCCGTCTGGGTCGGAAGGACAGGGACAAATCCCTACGAGATCTTTTTCTCGCGTTCCACCGACAACGGCCAGACCTGGAGCGGAACCGCAGGAGATGTGCAGATCAGCGCTTATGATAATGAGCAGGTTTATAACGCCGGGATATTTGGAAGCAGGCGCATTGACATAGCCACCGATAGCGAGGGGAGGATTTTCGTCATTTGGCCGGAGAAATACACTCAGGCCGATTTCGATACTTCTTATGAAATCATGGTTGTGATTTCAACCGATAACGGGCTAACCTGGATCCATTCCGATCTGGATTTTCCGATCAGCGACACCCTGACTAGCGTCACAGTCAACTATCCGGCGATTGCGATTGATCACAACGACAACGTTCATGTGGTTTGGAATCAGAATCATCCCACCACCAACAAGGCGGATATATTTTATTCCAGATCGACCGATCATGGTGCTACTTGGAGCGGACGGTCCGGCGACAGGTGCATAGGCTTTCCGGATTCGAGCGGTTTTCAAGCCGATATAGCCGTGGGCGCCGACAATAAAATTCACGTTATCTGGAAAGAACGCGGCCCGGACGGCCTTTACGGCATGTATTACGGCGCATCGACCGACGGCGGTGTCACGTTTTCCAGCGAAACGGGCGACAGCCTGATCACCATGACTTATACATCGAACAGTTACGGTGCGCCGAGGATCGTGGCCGGAGCAGCAGGTTATGTGCATGCCGTTTACTGCATCATTGATACAGTATATTATGTCGGCACGACCAACGGCGGTGTCTCCTGGACGAACGGCAAGATATACACCGGTTCGGGTTATGATTTCTACACTCCGGAAATCGGGATAGCCTCGAACGGCGATTTGATTGCGCTGATCGATGAGGAATACCCGGGATTTCCCAACACCCGTGCCATCTATGCGCTTTATTCTTTCGACCATGGCTTGACCTGGACTTCGTCGCCCGATCCGGTGACCTATAATGACGGCGGCACTTATGATCGCTCATATATCCCGACAATCGCCGTTACCGCCGGAGATACGCTGCACGTCGCCTACTACACGAATTATCCGTCATCGAGCAACAGTTACCAGGAGATGGCTTATTCACGCAACGACAACTACCTTGCCGGATTCAACGGCACATTCAACGGTCATGTTTATGAACTTGACGGCACCACTCCGATAGACAGCGTTATAGTCGAGGTTCGCGACAGCCTTAACGTTTTGGTGGCGACCGATACGACTACCGCGCTCGGTCTGTATTCGTTTGTCTTGAATGCCGGCACTTATTCCGCGCATTACAGCGTTTTCACTCATCATGATACGACGATCAGCAATATCGTGGTCGTCAATGGTTTCACTACGACCGTGGATGTCTTGCTCAGGCCGGTGATTCAGGGCACGATAAGCGGCACGGTTTATGAACAAAGCGGGACGACGCCGCAAGAGGGAGTGATCGTAAGAGCCTATGATTCCTCGCTCTTGCTAAGAAAAACCGACACGACCGACGCCTCCGGCAACTATTCGGTGTCGCTTTATCCCGATACTTATTCGCTCAGTTTCACGAAAGCCAATTTCCACGACACTACTGTGGGAGGACAGGTTTTGGGCGAAGGCGGCGCGATAGATCTCGACGTCAATTTGCGGTGGAGCATCGCTGCCGACGACATTGGTGCTATTTCGCTCGATTATCCGGTCGACTACCTGATTGTAGGAGATAATTATCAGCCGGCGGTTACTATCAGGAATCACGGCTATCTCCAACAGACAACCGATCTCAACCTGACGATCTTCAACCCATCCGACGTCGTGGTATATAACGAGACGGCGACCGGATTGATATTGCCGCTGCTTTCTAATTTGCAACAGATCTTCACCGCCAATTTCAGCCCATCCGTCAGCGGCAATTACCGTTTCCGGATGATTGTCGGCAATCCCGGCGATGAAAACCCCGGCAACGACACTCTCGAAGTTATGGTTATGAGTTATCAGCATCAATCCGAGGGCGGTCCCGATGATTACGGTTATCAATTCAAAGACGAACTTGCGCCCGGCGGTCCCACCTACAGTTGGATCGATATCTCCGGATCGGGAACGCAGATCTCGCCCACTCTCCATTATTTCATGACCGGATTTCCGCTTCCGTTCCCGTTCGAATTTTACGGCTTGACGCACGATTCGGTTTATGTCAATTCCCACGGCCAGATTCACCTCGGAACCAGAGATACCTGGCTTCTCTCGAACGATTGTCCGCTTCCCGACACTTCCACGCCGCACGCCCCATTCGCTGCGGTGTTTTGGGATTATCTGATAGTGCAATATGAAAACGGGCAAGGCGTTTGGTACCAATATTTCGATGAACCGTCGAACGATTATCTGGTGATACAGTGGAAAGTATCTCGCGACGAGCAGCGTAGCGATTCCCTCGAGTTCGAGGTTATCCTGTATGAGGATAACACCATGTTGTTCCAATACAAGTATCCCGCTGCCGGCGACATCGGCTCCGGCTCGAGCGCCACTATCGGCCTCGAATACGATCAGATTCCATCGGGTATCAGCTACCAGTGCAATTTCAACAATCCCGCCAATAGGGTTGTCGCGGGCAGGGCGATCAAGTGGTTCAAGGCGGCTCCTTCCTGCGAATACCTCCCGGGTGACATCAATGGAGACGGCAATCGAATCGGCGGCGATGTAACTTACGGCGTTCGCTATTTCAAAGGGATAGGATCTGCGCCTCCCGATAGTTGCTACATGGATTCGACGGGCACCTACCTGTATGTGGCTGGTGACGTCAACGGCAATTGCGAATTCAGAGGCTCGGACATAACCAGGTTGGTGGCCTATTTCAAGGGTGCCGCCTCGTTGAGTTACTGCCATTTCTTCCCGCCTCCGATTCTCAGGCCGGGGGAAAGCGTCCTTCCGAACAGAAGCAGATAAGCTGATTGGATTGATGATCATGGGCGCCGGGTCAGACCGACCTGGCGCCTTTTTTCTATGCAACGGAAAGCGGCAATAGGAGCGATTCGGAAATTCCGCGGTTTAGGGCGACTTGTTCGCTATTGTCGAAACTTAATAGTAGCCGCCGCGAACGCCTCCCCGGGATTGTTCGATCTTTATATCTTGATGTTGCTTGATATAGATCCGAAAATAATAGCCGGCCAATGCACCCGTGGGCACCCAGATGAACTCGCCTTGCCAGCAATGTAGGTCGCGGCTGATTTTCAGATTTTGCGAACTGGCTTTCTTGGCCTTGAAATCATAATGCAGTGAATACTGGAATTTCCATCCCGGGGTTAGATTCAAGTCGAATGCCGAATCGACCCATCGGGTTATGCTTTTGCCGGTCAGACCGCGGCTTTCGCTGTAACGATATGACAGGTTGAAATCAAGGCGGGCCAAACCGTCGGTATTTCGATCGGTTCGATCTTTTCTTCGAGCCTGCCCGTAATCGATTGCTGCCGCTTCATCGCTTTGCAATGTGCTGTTCTCATCGTCATATCCAAGACGGATCGATCGGTTTAACGAAGATGACAGCGAGAAGCTTTCGAGTCGGGGAGAGGTTAAGTTCAGTTCACCGGTAATCGGGTGGTAGAGGCTGTGCGAAGATGACGCCGACACGGTTACGATTTTAAGGGCGCTGCTGTTGAGGCTGCTTGAAATATTACTCCATTTTTTTGTTTTCGCCTCGAAATTATAGCCGCTCGAGAAGTCGAGGTTGAATAAATCGAATTTTCTGTCGGATTCGCCTTTTTTGACTCTGGCCTGAAATAAATTCCTAAGTGACATCGAAATCGTTCTGGAGCGGACGGATGATGTCCCCACTCCAGTATAGGAGACGAACTCCTTGTTCTTGTCGATCTTCGGGCGATAATTGTAGCTTATCGAGGGATTCATCACGTGGCGAAGTCCTGTCAGGGAAAGCAGATTGGGATAAACGGTGCCATAGATAGCCGTTGACGCGGTCAGCGCCGCCGACCAAACCTCCCGCCGATAATAACCATCGGTGGCGAACGAAAGCGTGTCCGCCGAATGAATTTGATCTATCTTGTAAATGGTTTGCGTTATATTCGCCGATGGGTTCAGAGTAAGAATTCCGCCCAGTTTCTGGGGGGCGGAAAAGGCGATTCTCGAATTCAGCGTTTGAAACGCTTGCCAGTCGGCCACCGCTTTCTTTTGAAGATAACTGCGTTTGCGTTGGTAATCGCTTTGCAGAGAGAAATAGATGGAATTATACCATTTCGGAGAGGCCTTTTCCGGAGGTTCTTCCCATGGCAAAATTCTTTTCCGCGCCCGGCCATCGGTATCAGGGGTTGGGAATATGGGAAGTGAACTTCGATTGAACGATATCGATGGTAATAATTGCGTCTTGGCGTCGGTGTCGAGGTTCCAGCTTTGATCGGCGGCTATGGCAATCGAGGAATTTTTCCATTTCTGATTCAGGCTGGCGCTCGCCCTGACTGTTCTGTTAAGTCTCTCCTGAGGGTCGAATTGAGTGTCGAGTATATATGATTTATCCGACTGAAATGAACCGCCGGCACGCAAACTCATGCTTTGAGTCAACGTTTGATTATGAGCGAATCTTATCGCCCAGCCTTGGCTGATATTGCGCTGATAATTCAACCATCGCGATGTTCTGGTGAATGAGCCGCCGATATTGCCCGAAAGTCGATAGCGCAAAGCGTAGTTGACCATGCCGTTCACGATCACCCGATCGTTCTCATAAATATCCAACCCGCCTTGAATATCCCAGTAATCCGAGGCCGCCCAGTAATATCCGAGTTTGCGGATGTAACGCTGACCTTTCTGAAAACTTCCGAGTTCGAACGTAAGAAATCCCGAGTGTCTTCCCTTGCGGATGGGAAAAACATAATACGGCAATGCCGCTACGGGAATCGGCCCGATGAACAGCACTACCGGCTTGGCGAAAATTTTATCGCGGGCCTTCATTTTCATTTTTTGGCTGTAGAAATGATAATGCGGCTCGGCGAGTTCACAGCTGGTGTAGCTGCCCGATTCGACGAAGAGAACGTCCTCTTCGACCTGTCTTAATTTCTTCCCCTTATAATATCCCTGTTCATACTGGGTCCAACCGACTTCCACTTTGCCGCGACGGGTTTCGATATTATAGGTCATCCGATTGCCGTTCAATTTCTGATCGGCGTCGTAAAGAACAGGCGCACCTTCCAGAATCGAACCGCTGTCGGTTTCCACAGGGATCCCCTCGGCAATTAAAATTCTCTCATCGATATTATACTTGATCGATGCCGATTCGAGCTTAAGTTGCTGGTATTTAAGCAAGGACGCCCCCGACATGACGATTTTGCCGTCAGCGACCAGATAGTCGATTTCCCGACCCTCATAATAGGTCGTCTCCGGTTTGACCGATCCGTCGCCGCCGGTTTTCTGTTCGATATATTTCCCTTGTGCGCCGCCCAACACTAATACCCTGCTTATGCGTGATTCGTCGAAAAACAGAGTGATCGAATCCCCGCTGGCGTAATTTATTCCGCGGGCGAGAGTGTCCGAAGGCGCAGGCACGTAGATACTCGATGCATTGCGCCTCATCACCGCTTTCGTCGCCCGTTCGTTTTCGAAAAAGACCTCCAGCTGCTTGCCTTTGAGCGTGGCCTCCGCCCGTTGCAGCAGCGAATCGTCCGAACCGCTGTAATGAGAAACCGCGTTGCCATCGACCACCATACCGGTAATCGCCCGATCGGCGGTCAGAATGCGAATCCGATCGCCCTCGACCGTGCCGTCCCTATGGAAAGCATGCGGATCGCCCTCGAGTATTATCTCGGCGCCTTTATCATGGAACGAGGCCGAATCGCAGGTGGCTCTCAAACTTCCGCGTGTGATAACCACGCCTTTCTTGGCGAATCCGACCTTCGCCGAAAAGTCGTAAACTATGGTGTCTGCCGATATCGTGATCCTGGTGGTGTCATCGGGCATTCCCAGTTTCATGATCGGCCCGCCCGTGGCGATCATTTTCCCGCTTTCCCTATTGTAATCAACCTTGTTGGCGGTCAGCGTCGCCGATTCGACGGAATCCCTGAGGATGACGCCACCCACCGCCATCGCCGAGCCGGTGGCGCGGTAATACGTAAGATGATTGCAAAAAAGGGAACGGGACGAATCGATCATCGAAACCGCACCGTTGAACGCCGCCACGTCGGTCCGCCGGCTCCAAGTGGCCCGGTCGGAACGCAATTCGATGTTTCCGTGGCGAAGGTGTACATTTCCCACCAGGTGGGTGAGATTATTGTCATCGCCGCCGGAGGAGATCAACTTGTCGGCATGAACGAGCTCGAGCGGCCGATCATCGGCCGATACTATGTCGCAACCGATCGAAAGCAGAAATACAGCCGTCAATACGACGCCCATAAGGCGGCGGCCTTTTCCTGCGGAAACAAGTTTCATGGGTTGCTTATAATTTATTCGCATTCCATATTCAAGGGATATCTGCGGCGTTCGGATCTTGCGCATAACGAATTTCCGATTAGCAAAGATACGAATAAATCGCCTCTGTTTCTTGATTTATCGCATCTTTGAATATATATTTTACGTAAAATGAAAAAGCGAAATTCGGAGTCTTTTCGGAGGAATAGATGAAACGTGATTTTTTGGCCGTGACGGATTTTTCGGAACAGGAAATCCGCGCTACTCTGCAACTGGCGATAGAAATAAAGAAAAATAGACATCGTTCGACCGTGCTCGAGGGAAAAACCGTCGGCTGTATTTTCCATAAGCCGTCGCTGCGCACCAGAATTTCTTTCGAGGTCGGGATATGGGAGCTCGGTGGCTACTCGCTTTATATCACCGAGAAAGAAATAGAACTCGGAGTGCGCGAATCGATTCCCGATGCCGCCCGCGTACTCTCGCGATATTTGGGCATGATAATGATCAGGACCTTCTCACATAAATCTGTCGAGGAACTGGCTCGTTATGCGACCGTTCCGGTGATCAACGGTTTGACCGACTTGTCGCATCCTTGTCAGATCATGGCAGATCTGCAAACCATACTCGAACACAAAGGCAAAATCGATGGGATAAAAATCGCCTATCTTGGCGACGGCAACAATGTCGCCAATAGCTGGCTGGAGGCCGCCGCGCGTTTGCCGCTCGACCTGCGGATCGGCACCAATAAAAATACCCCGCCCGATAGCGAAATACTCGATCGGGCGAAACAGGCCGCCAAATCGAAAATAACAATCACCGATGATCCTTTGAAGGCCGTGGACAAAGCCGACGTGATTTATACCGATGTCTGGGCGTCGATGGGGCAAAAGCATTTGCAGGAGGAGAAGGCTCGTCTGTTGGCCGATTTCCAGGTCAATTCGAAAATGCTCAGAAACGCCGATCCGGCGGCGATAGTTATGCATTGTCTTCCCGCTAACCGCGGCCAAGAAATCACCGATGAGGTGATCGACGGGCCGCAGTCGGTGGTTTTCGATGAAGCCGAGAATCGTCTGCATACCCAGAAAGCGATCATGATCAAGCTGGTCGGAGGGAATTGATTCCGCATTTATTACAATCGAGTGTGGCATTCCGCAATTTCGAATTCGTCGCGTGATCGTCGATTTTCCGGCGAAGCTTCATGTTTTTGGTTATCTTGGCAGGTTATTTCGCGTACGAATTTTGCCAAATTCCTATGATGTTCGCATTGATTTCGCCTGGATATGAATTTTGGAGACGCTTCCATTAGTCGAAAGGCGGCGGTTCGAAAAGCGAATGGTGTTGACACATCTTGCCTGGGTTGCTAAAATCTGAATATGGCTCGAAACAGGCATTCAGACTCTAATCGAAACAGCCGTATCCTCGGCATGCTGATTTGTTTGTGCGCTATCCTGATATTTATCAGCATTGTCACTCACAGCCCGGCGAACGATACGAAAATCCTTAGAGATGCTTTTGGAGGCGGAACTCCCGGGAAGCTGTTCAGCACGCCGCTGCAGAATAAAGGTGGCATAGTCGGGGTGCTGATCGCCTACGCCTTACTGGGCGCTTTCGGATATTTGAGCATACTGTTTCCTCTTGCCCTTCTGCTTTACGGCGGACTTCTAACACTCGATAAAGAAATTCTGCCATACATGAAAAAATTCGCCTATGGGGCGGGCATTCTGTTTTTATTCGGCCTTTTCATATCCCTGTTTTCGTCGGCAAGAGCTTTTATGCCGGAACGACCAGGGTTGGCGGGCGCTCTTGGTCATCATATCGCGAGGGTTCTGAAAAGCCTTATAGGTTCATTGGGTTCATATACTTTGGTTCTCTCGCTGCTCTTGATTTCCTTAAGCCTCGTTTTGCCATCGCTGTTCGGCCGAATCGGGGAAATACTGCTTTCTTTTTTCGATAAACTAAAAGCGGTCAGGATCAGGAAAACAAAAGGTGGATTTGCCGGCGAGAAGATTGCTGTGGTTGACGCCGACGCAGACTCGCCCAAGGTATCGCTATGGAAAAAAATTCTCAGAATCAAAAAGCCCGAACCCTTGCCCATGCCGAATCAGGATATAATCAATCCACCGCCGACTGAAGAGCCGGCGGAGGAATTGTCGATTGCCGGTGAAAGCAGCACGAAACGCAAGAAGAAGACGATCGCCAAGACTCCGGAGATCACCGTCGGCGGTTATCGGTTTCCCGGTATCGAGCTATTGAGCGATCCACCGTCCGAGGAACCGCCAATTAGCCGCGCCGAGCTTCAAGAGACCGTTTCCACGCTTAAAGATACTCTTCGGATTTTTGGTGTTGAGCTTGCCAACGACGATGTAGAACTGCATCCCGGGCCGATAATCACTCGATTTGAATTCAAGCCCGCCCCGGGAATAAAAATATCGCAGATCGTAAATCTGGCGGATGATCTGGCGCTGGCGATGAAAGCCAAAAGAATCAGGATAGTGGCGCCGATTCCGGGCAAATCGGCGGTCGGAGTCGAAATCCCGAATCGAACCGGTCAAACGGTTTATTTGAAAGAAATAATAACCTCCGATGAGTTCCAGAATACCAATATGACCCTGCCGCTGGCGATCGGGAAGAATATCGCCGGTAGGCCGTTCATAGTGGATCTCGCCGCCATGCCGCACCTTCTGATCGCCGGAGCCACCGGCAGCGGTAAATCGGTCTGCCTGAATGCGATAATAACCAGCTTGCTTTATAAATTGCCGCCGGAGAATATCCGCTTTATCATGATCGATCCCAAAATGCTCGAATTATCCAGCTATGATGATCTTCCGCATCTGGCCAAGCCGGTCGTCACCGATGTCAGATACGCCGAAAAAACCCTGGGCGAGGCGGTGGTCGAGATGGAGGATCGATATCGCCGACTGGCGAAGGCTGCGGTGCGCAATATCGCCGATTACAATAAAGCCGCTTCCGAACCGTTGCCCTACGTGGTGGTGATAGTGGATGAATTGGCCGATCTGATGATGAGCGGATCGAACCGCATCGAAACGCTCATCACCAGGTTGGCTCAGATGGCCAGGGCTGTCGGCATTCATTTAATTCTGGCGACTCAGCGTCCTTCGGTCGATGTCATCACCGGGCTGATCAAAGCGAATTTCTCGACCCGGATCGCCTTTCAAGTCGCCACCAAAGTCGATTCGCGCACGATTCTCGATGTCAACGGCGCCGAGAAACTTCTCGGAAAAGGGGATATGCTTTATATGAATCCCGCCCATGCGGAACCCATTCGCGCCCATGGAGCGTATATATCAACTGTCGAGATACGGAGTATTTGCAAATTCCTCGGGGATCAGGAATACAAATCCCCACCGATGGCGGCTTTTGCCGGAAGCGCCGAAGATGCGCACCAGTATGATCCGGCCTCGGATGCGCTTTTCAAAGAAGCGATCGCGCTCGTGATAAGACATAAGCAGGGGTCGGTTTCGCTCCTTCAACGCCGTTTGGGAATAGGTTATCAGCGGGCGGCAAGATTGATCGACCAGCTCGAGGAAGCGGGGATAGTCGGCCCATACGATGGATCAAAAGCCCGCGAAGTTCTGGTCGATGAGGAATATCTCAAACAGAAAGTTGATTAAAAAATGACCTGGGGAAAGCCGATCGACGACGGAAACTTAATGGCTTTTGTCTCGATCTTGCTGATATCGATGGTGGCTGTATTGGCCGTTCATGCGCAAGAATCCGAAACGGATTCGAGTTCGATTCCGTTATCGGTCAAGGCGCGCTATTCCGACGTCAAGACGGCCTATTGGGAGGTTTTGCAGATAAGCGATACCGGGCTGTTTGATGAACCCGAAAGCTTACTGGCCAAATTTTATGTGGAAAAGCCGGACAAAATGATTATTGTTTCGGCCGATCGGGAGATATTCGTTCATCGCGACACCGTTTGGATTTACGTTCCCCGCAATAAGCAGATTCAACGAAGCACCGGCGAATATGCGGTGAACCCGCTGGATTTCATCGCAGGTAGTTCGGAAAACTTCGAGATTAAACGTCTTTCGGATAACAAGGTGTTGCTGACCGCGATCAACGGGTCCGTGGCTCCCGACAGCGTCGTGGTCACCTACGATATCGATGGCAAGTTACGACGGGCGGAGTATAAGGATCCGAACGAACAACATATCCGTCTCGAATTCCGCAAAGAATCTTTCAAGAAAAAAATCCCGGCACAGGCATTTTATAAAAAAATAAATTCCGGGATTCAGATAATCGATCTGGACAGGGAATGACAAGCAAAACCGCCATGCATGCGGCGCCCCGGTTGTTGTCGGTTTTAATGATCGCCGTTTACGCGACGCTGGCTCCAGCGGTCGAAATTTCCTACGATTTGAAATCGGCCGAGCCGACTGAATACCGGTTGATCTCGAGCAGCATGCTGGATTTCGCTCAGTATGCGGCGTTGGCGAGCGCACTTGGCATCAAGCGGATAGGTCAGAACGCCCAGATGGAATTCAGTTTTGCGAATCAAAATAGGCTCGATAATAACAGCGGCCTCGTAAGAGGAACGATTGAGCGCGTCAGCATAGTCAACATCTTCAATGACAGTCTGTATTTGGTCGATTCACCGGGCTGGGACATATTCCGGACCGGGAACAGCGGCGAATTTTCGCTGACCAGAAAGGGAAAGATCAAAGGAATCGGCTCCGATCCCGACCCCCAAGCGCAAAATCTTCTGGCGTTCTGGGCATTCGTTCTACCCGAATTTCCTTCCGAGCTGGATGCAAAGGAAGTCCAATGGGAAAGGGAAATCAGCCTGGTTGTGGAGACAAGCCAGTCGGGGAAATTGCCCGTAACCCTTAAAATCACTTATGATTACAGCGAAAACAAGAACAGCAAGGCAAAAAAAGGCATATTTTTTGAATATCTGATTAGCGGATTTTCGCCTGTGCACGCTGAGCTTCGTGTGAGCGGAAGCGGCGGTCTCGTTTTCGATCAGGCAAGGGGCAGGTTGATGAGTAACAAATGTAAACTGAAAATTACCGGTTTCGGCGGCCTCGGCGATTTCGGCTTGCCGGCGGAATGGGCCGGTAAAATCCCCTTGGCAATCGACACCCAAATCGAAATCACCAGCAAAAACGAAAATGAATAGTTATTACTTTCTAAACCTGGGTTGTCCCAAAAACCGGGTGGACGGCGACTATTTGCGAGGCGGGCTTCAGCAGCTCGGGCTGATCGAATCCGTGAAGCCGAGCGCGGCCGATTTCCTGTTCGTCAATTCTTGCGCTTTCATCGAATCGGCCAGGCTGGAAACGAGAGGTGAAATAGAGGCGATGATCAAAAGCGGAATCAAGAGATCGGCTGAAATCATTTTGGTCGGTTGTTACCCGGCGCTTCCCGAGGTCGAATCGGAAATTCCGGGGATTTCCAAGGCGGTTCCTTTCGATCGTTATGATGAATTATTCGATTACCTGGCCGCCCGCACCGGCGCCTGTCATCATCCCGTCAAACCGCGGCGCGTCTCACCTGAATCTTATTTCGCCTACGTGAAAATAGCCGACGGCTGCGATAACCATTGCGCCTATTGCCGAATTCCCTCGATCCGCGGCGGTTATAGAAGCGCAAGCTTATCCTCGATTATCGAGGATGCGGCTTATCTTGCGGAGCAAGGAGTAAAGGAAATCATACTCGTGGCGCAAGACAGCACTCTTTATGGAACCGATCTCGGCGGGAATTTCGATATGGCCGATATCTGTAGGGAAATCGCCGCCATCGACCGTATCGAATGGATCCGACTGATGTACGCCCATCCGGCGCATCTTAACGAAAAGCTGTTGGAGAAAGCGTTTTCCTGCAAAAAAGTGTGTCGATATTTGGATTTGCCTATTCAGCATATCTCGGATAAAATTTTAAAACGGATGAACCGCGCCTCGACCTCGCGAATGATCCGCGATCGAATAAAATGGTTGCGGAATTTCGATAATGAATTATCTTTAAGAACAAGCCTGATGGTTGGATTCCCCGGTGAAAGCGATGATGATTTTCGGATGCTGATCGATTTTGCCGAGGAAATACGGTTCGACCATGTAGGCGTGTTCGCTTTCAGTCCCGAGAATGGAACGGTGGCTTCCTGGCTTGAGGGCCGCATCGATCCGGAACTGGTGCAGGAGCGTCAGGAATTGCTGATCGAGACTACCTCGAGGATCACCGAGGAGATCGAAAGAGCCCGGATAGGGAGAATAGAGCGGGTTTTGATCGATTCGATATCGGCGGACGATCCGAGGCAATTCGAGGTCCGTTCTCACAGGCAGGCGCCTGAAATAGACGGATATTATCTGGTCGGGCGCAAGAAGGGCATAAGCCCCGGATCTTTCAAAATGATCAAGATAAGCGACCTTAACCAGGGAGTGTTCTATGATTAAGGCAGCTAAGGCGATTCGTTTCAAAATCACTTTCAAAGGGGTGTTGATAGTCTTTTTGCTTATCATGGTATTGGCCGAATCGGTGGCCGTGCATTATCTATTCCGGGAATATGGGCGGCAGAAACAAGCTATCGCCGAACGCGACGCCACGATCAAGGAATTGAAAGAAAGATTGATGCTGATAAACGCGATAGAGCAGTATCAGCGCGGGCTTACCTCGGGGGAAGTGGTTCAGGTGGCCGATATCATATATGAGGAAAGCAAACGTTTCATGTTCGATCCGTATCTGATTCTTGCCCTGATAGTGACGGAAAGCTCATTCAGAAAGCATCAGATTTCCGAGTATGGGGCGATGGGTTTGATGCAGCTTATGCCTACGACCGCTCAAGCCGTGGCCAGAAAAAACGGTATTGACTTGCTCGATGGTATTGATTTATACAATCCGGCATTGAATGTTCGGCTCGGAGTCAATTACCTGTTCGATTTGATACTGAAATTCAAAAGCCTTAAACATGGCTTGCTGGCCTACAACATGGGCGAGTCACTCGTCGGCGAATATAATTATTATAACGCCGAGCCGCCCCTCGGATTTTACCATCGAGTGTTGGATAATTACCGCGAACTGAAAAGCAGGTATGGAGAGGCGTCGATTCAATAGCCCGATCTTCATTGCGGTTTTCCTGATTCTCATGTTCGGATTGATTCCGGTGTATGCCGAACCACCATCCAATGAGTTTATTTTTTCCCGCGCCGTCGGACAAGCCGTATCCTCGGTGGTCGACAGCTTGAAACTGACTCCCGGGCGCATGCGGGTCGTGCGGGAGCCGGGAATAGACGAGCTGGCCGCCGAGGCGTTTACCGCCGCCATGGTGAAAGCCGGATGGGTCATATCGGGCGTAACCGATTCCTTTATCGCATCCGAGGAGTACGAGAGCAAAATTCGTATCAGCGCTTTTCGTTTCACCTATGAAAAAGCCGGTTCCCGAGGGATTTTGAAAAGTCCTGATATCCGCCGTCATCTTCGGGGGCAAATATACGTGAGCCTGCTGGGTCCGGTCAATTTTATAGGTTATCGCGGGTTCGATTTTTCCGACACGATCCGCTACCAAGAGGCGAACTATGTCGCCAGTCGTAAATATAAGGAGTTGAACCCCGAGCTGTTCATGTCGGGAGCCGGAAGATACCTGGAGCCGGCAGTGGTTATCTCAGCGGTCGGAGCGTTGGTGTTTCTTTTTTTCAACAGCAGATAAGAAGGAGTGGCGTTTGCGTAAGATTTCGGTGATAGGAACGGCGCTGGTAATGATTTTGGCCTGCTCGCCCAAACCGGTGCCGGTGCTCCCCGCTCAAGAACAGTTCGCGCTTGCGAAAAGATATTACGACGGCAAAAAATACCATAAAGCGCTGCCTGAATTCGAAAAGCTGATATATGCCTATCCGGGCAATATAGTAATAGATTCGGCGCAATTTTACCTCGCCATGTGCTACTACAATCAAAAGGATTACCCCGAGGCGATCGGAGAATATAAGAGACTTTTGCAAAGTTACCCGCAATCGGAATTCGCTGATGATTCGCAATACTATCTTGCCTGTTGCCATTTCAAGATGTCGCCGAAATATCAGCTCGACCAATCCGAGACGTTCATGGCTATCGAGGCGTTCCAACAACTCTTGAGCAACTATCCCATTTCACCCTATAACGAAGACGCCAGACGCAAGCTGGCCGAACTCGATTCGAAGCTGGCGCAGAAAAAATTCATGACCGGAATTCTATATCTTAAAAACGGCGACTATCGACCGGCATTGCTTTATTTCTGGAACGTGCGGGACAATCACCCGGCCACTCCTTGGGCGGTCGAAGCGATATATTATACGGGCGAAACGCAGATTAGAATGGGCAGCAAAAGCGAAGGGATTCAGACTTTGAAGGCATTTGCCGATGGTTTTCCCGATCATAAATTGGCTGCCAAGGCGCGCCGAATGCTCGAAAAATTGAGGAACGATTCCAGTGTCGCTGGCTGAAAAGCCAACTATTGGTTTGCTCGGCGGCACTTTCGATCCCCCCCATCTGGGGCATCTCCTTCTCGCTCAGGCTGCCTGCGAGTCGCTAAACTTAGACAAGGTCATATTCATTCCGGCCTTTATCCAACCGCACAAACAAGAAAGGCCGATCACCCCCTCGGAATTAAGATTGGAGATGCTTCGCCTTGCCATCGCCGGCGATCCTCGATTCACCATCTCCGAAATCGAAATCGACCGGGGGGGTCTGTCATACACTATCGATACGATCCGCGCATTGGAAAGGGAATTTCCCGAATCGAGCCTGTATCTCATAATCGGCGCCGATAACGCGGCCGATATGGACAACTGGAAAGAGCCCGAGGAGATTTTCGCTCACTGCCGGGTGGTTGCGGCCAACCGTAAAGGGTATAGACCAGCCGGGCGATTCGCCGATAAAATTCAGATATTCGATATTCCCGAGATCGACATTTCGTCTTCCGAAATCAGAAATCGGGTTAGGGACGGTAGACCGATACGCTATCTTGTCCCGACTTCGGTCGAGGATTTCATCAAAACTCACGGTCTTTATCGAAAATGAAAAAAAGACTGATATTAATCGACGGCTCGGCGCTCGCTTATCGCAGCTATTTCGCCTTTATCCGCAATCCGCTTATCAATTCGAGGGGGGAGAACACCGGAGCGGTTTATGGGTTCACTTCGTCGCTTTTTCGATTGTTGGAAAAGACTCAGCCGGATTATATCGCGTGCGTTTTTGATACGCCCACGCCCACATTCCGCCATGAATTGTATGCCGATTATAAATCGACGCGGGCCAAGATGCCGGAAGATTTGGTCGATTCGTTGCCTTGGATAAAAGAAATACTCGACGCTTTCAACATTCAGGTTATCGAGATGCCGGGTTTCGAGGCCGATGACGTGATAGGCACTCTCGCGGTGAAAGCCGCAAATGCGGGTTTCAATGTCGGCATTTTCACCGGGGACAAGGATTACTATCAACTGGTAAACGAAAACATACAAATCCTCGACCCCAAAACGCTTCAGTGGTACGATTCGGCGGCGGTTATCGAAAAAATGGGGATACCTCCGGAAAAGATCGTGGATTATCTGGCCCTGATGGGAGATCATTCCGACAACATCCCGGGAATTCCCGGTGTCGGCGAAAAAACCGCACTCGAGCTCATCAAAGAATTCGGTGGGCTTGACGAAGTCATCGCATCCGCATCTAAGATAAAAAAGAAAAAAATCGCCGATGCGGTTGCGGCGAACGCCGAATTGGCCAGGCTCTCTTATCGGCTGGCAACGATCGACCAGAATATGAACATTGAATTCGATCCCGCCAGATTCGAAACGAAGCAGCCGGATAAAGCCAAACTCGCCGCACTTTTTAAGAGGTTCGAATTCAATGCGTTGATGGGCAAAATCGCGGATAGCGCCGGGCCTACGCTCGAACCTGTCGGCGCCCCAGCCGAGTATAGATCGGTCGGCGATTTGGAAGAGTTGAAATCCGTTCTCGAATCCGCGGCCGGAGCCGGCGAGTGCGCAATCGATACCGAGACCAGCGACCTCGATCCGATGCGGGCGAAATTGGTGGGGGTGGCGATAGCTTACGATGAAGGGCGGGCTTGGTACATTCCGGTGGGACATGAAAACATTTCCGGGAATCTGCCTTTGGCCGAAACGCTCAGCCTATTTGACAACTTCTTCCGAAGTTCCCCGCGACTGATCGGCCACAACTTGAAATTCGATCGACAAGTGTTCGGCAATCACTCGACGGAAATCAAGGAGATCTTTTTCGATACGATGCTCGCATCCTATGTGCTCGATCCGGGGAGGAGATCGCACGGTTTGGCGAGTCTTGTCGAGGAAATTTTCGGTCATAAGATGCAGCCGATTACCGAACTCATAGGAACCGGCGCCAAACAGGTATCTTTCCGCAATGTGCCGATCGATAAGGCAACGACATATTCGGGCGCCGACGCCGATATGGCGCTTCGCTTGAAAAAGGTCTTGCTTAGCCGTCTGGAAGAACAATCTCTCGACCGGCTATTTTTCGATCTGGAAATGCGCCTGTTGCCGGTTCTCGGCGACATGGAGAGGGCGGGAGTAGCCATCGATTGTGAGGTTTTAGGCCGGCTATCGAAAGAATACGCCGAAAAAATGTTATCGATCGAGCAGCAGATCTATCATGATGTGGGTTTCGAATTCAATATCAATTCGCCGGTGCAGTTACGCAGGGTATTATTCGACCGGCTGAACCTCCAATCGGTTCGCAAAACGGCCAAAGGCGGCGAAAAGTCTACCGACGTGGGTGTGCTCGAAAAGTTGGCGTTGATTCATCCGGTGCCGAAACTCGTTCTCGATTATCGACAGCTTGCCAAGTTGAAATCGACATATATCGACGCTTTGCCGAAGTTGATAAATCCGGTGACTGGTCGGGTGCATACCAACTTCAATCAAACGGTGACCGTCACCGGTCGCCTGTCGTCGTCGGATCCTAATCTGCAGAATATCCCGATCCGCACCGAGGAAGGCAGGGAGATCCGCCGCGCGTTCGTTGCCTCGCCCGGGCATAACCTGATGTCGGCCGACTATTCCCAAATCGAGCTTCGCCTGATGGCCCATTTCGCCGGAGACGAAGCATTAATCGAGTCGTTCCGCAGAGGCGAGGATATACACCGGCGCACGGCCGCAGAGGTTTATGGGGTTAAACTCGAGGATGTCACGGATTCGATGAGGCGTTCGGCGAAAACCGCCAATTTCGCTATTATCTATGGAGTCAGTGCCTTTGGTTTATCCCGTCAATCCGAACTCAGCGTGAAGGGCGCGCAGGATTATATAAACGCCTATTTCGACCGCTATCCGGGAGTCAAGAAATACATGGAGGATATCAAAGAATCCGCCAGGCGTAAGGGTTTCGTCGAAACTTTGTTGAGAAGACGGCGCTATCTGCCCGATATTAATTCCGATTCGAGGCAGGCGCGGGAGTTCGCCGAAAGGACGGCCATCAATACTCCGATTCAGGGCACGGCGGCGGATTTGATAAAAATCGCCATGATCCGAATCGCCGCAAATTTGAATCGCGATCGGAAACTATCCAGAATGATTCTCCAGGTTCATGATGAACTGGTGTTCGAACAAAAATTAGACGAAAGAGAGTATCTGCAAAATATGGTGAAAAAAGAAATGGAGGGTGCGCTCGAACTGAAGGTGCCTATAAGAGTCGATATAGGCGAAGGGGATAATTGGTTTGAAGCGCATTAGGGGAATAAGGGTGTCGGTTTGAAAGCACAGACGATCGGATTGACCGGGGGACCGGCTGTAGGCAAAACGACGGTTGCCGAAATGTTGCGCAAATTCGGAGCCGCTGTCGTCTCGGCGGATAAAATCGGCCACGAGTTGCTCGAGCGGAACCGCCGCGTAAAGCAATCGGTAAAAAAACTTCTGGGCGGCGAGGTATTCGGCATAGATGGGGCTCCGAATAGGGGTATAATCGCCGGAATCGTTTTCGCCGATTGCGATCTATTGGCGAAATTCAATGCGATCGTACACCCGCCGTTATTGCGGGAGCTGAGGCGGCGGGTAAATCGCCTGAAATGGGATAAATCGCAAGAGATGATCGTCGTGGAGGCGGCGTTGATATTCGAATGGGGTATAGCCGATTGGTTCGACTACATTATTTCGGTGGATGCGCCGTTGAAACTTAGATTGGCAAGATGCGCTGAATCAGGAATCCGACCGGGGCAGCTTAGACGGAGAATCAAGGTCCAGATGCCGCAAAGGGATAAGAACGCCCTGGCCGATTGGGTCGTAAAAAATGACGGTGGTATCGATAAGTTGAAAAGTTCGGTCGGCGATATCGTGAAGCTAATCCGCAGATCGAATATCGAGCTATGTTGAATTCTCGGCGCGGAAATATGCCGAAATTGAGATTGTCCACCGTGATTGACGGATTGTGAGAAATAAGCAAATGGAAAATACGGAGGATCCGAATGGTTAAAGGCAAGTCGGCGCATTTTGCGGCTAAATTTTGGCTGGGATTCAACAGTTTCGTATTGCTGTTTTTGGCCGTGAATATCAGCACTATCGGAGTTGAACTTTCATCGCATTGGCCTTTTTTGATTGCGCTCGGGTACATGGTATTCATGAGCATTTATCTATCCCGCTGGGCGCACTGGAAAGTCATAGCCCTGCTGGCGATCGGTTTGGCCGCGGTCGGAGTGTTCGGTCTGGAGCTTATCGTCGGAAAAGTAAACTCCGGCATGCAGCCGCTGGCGATTACCCATATTGCGCTATCGCTGATTCTTCTGATCGGCGGCTTCGCCCAATTGAAAGCGGAAAGGCGCATCACTGAAATCTGACATATTTTCTTCGTTCGGAAAAAATCCGCTTATCCGCCGTGCTTCCTCGGTGATGAAGGTTGACTTTACAATCGTTCGGGATTATTTTTATGCGTTGGGTATAAGAGTGATTGGAGGACCGAACATATCGGCGAACGTCACCTCGAATCAGTGGCAAATGAAAGGTAACAGATGAAACTTGCAAACAGGATGTCGCGGCTGGGGACGGAAACAGCATTCGTGGTTTTGGCTAGGGCCAAAGAGCTCGAAATTAAGGGGAAGGAAATAATCCATCTCGAAATAGGCGAACCGGATTTCGATACCCCGAGAAACATTATCGATGAGGCGATAAAGGCGCTTAACAATCATTGGACTCATTACGGCCCTTCAGCAGGATTGGACGTTCTTCGGAAAGCCATCGTCGATGAAATTAAACGCACGCGGGGAATGACGATCAAACCCGAGAACGTAGTGGTGACCCCCGGCGGCAAACCGATCATGTTCTTTTCGATTCTGGCGTTGGTCAACGAAGGGGAGGAGGTCATCTATCCGAATCCGGGCTTCCCGATTTATGAATCGATCATAAATTTTATCGGCGCGAAGCCGGTGGCTGTAAGGTTGAGAGAGGAAAACCAATTCCGGCTCGATGTCGATGAATTGAAATCGTTGGTGACGTCTAAAACCCGCATGATAATCATAAATTCGCCGCACAATCCTACCGGTTCGATGCTCGATTATGATGATCTCAGGCAGATCGCCGAACTGGCGATTGAGCGCGATATCTACGTTCTTTCAGATGAAATTTACGGGCGGACCACCTACGATGCCAAGCATCACTCTATCTTGACCTTTGCGGGTATGCCCGAACGCACGGTGCTGCTCGATGGTTTTTCCAAGACCTACGCCATGACCGGCTGGCGGCTCGGTTATGGGGTGATGCCGGAAGACCTCGCCGTGCAGGTGGCCAAGCTGCAAACCAACTGCAATTCCTGCACCGCCAGTTTTTCGCAGATCGCCGGCGTTGAGGCGTTGCGTGGTGATCAAAGCGAGGTCAATCGGATGGTTGCCGAATTCCGTAAGCGACGCGATGTCATCGTCAACGGATTGAATAAAATTCGGGGATTTTCCTGCCTTATGCCCCAGGGCGCATTTTATGTGTTTCCCAACGTGACGAAACTGGGCCTGAAATCATCCGAGCTTGCCGATAGATTGTTACATGAAGCCGGAGTGGCCGCTTTGTCTGGGACATCGTTCGGAGCCTACGGCGAAGGGTATTTGAGATTCTCCTATGCTAACTCCGTCGAGAATATCGAAAAAGCATTACAGAAGATCAGTGCTTTTGTGGAAAAATTGTAAACGGGATAATTGATCCGACGTGAAAAGCCGTCCGAAAAATGGTCGGCTTTTTTTATTTGATATATCGAATATGCGCTTCGGTTATGACAATCGAATTCGAAGCGAACCGCAGATCAATAGGAATAATCGGCAAAGAAGACCCGAATATCGGCTTAAGAATTCCCCCCGAGAGCCGAATAGCCTTAATGGAGTGCCATGATTCGGGAATTTCCCCAAATATGGAAGTAGCCGATAAAAAATGAAGATTTTTGCTTGACAGAATCATTGTATTGCTCCTAATGTCAAAATGTGATGAGGGGAACAATATGGTTTTATTCATCGGGCTATTAGTCATAGGTTATTCTTTTTAGATTTAACCGTTTAATGTGATGGAGGTAACCGGAACCAAAACGCTATTGATTTGCGAAGTGATTCGATCAATCAAATGCTAACCCAAAATTAACGAAGGAGGGATTCATTTTGCTCCTTAAACCATTAACTGCACTTACGGTATTGTTGCTCGCCTTGACTTTGGTAACAGGGGCATTTGCCGGCACCACTGGCAAAATCGCGGGCAAAATCACCGATAAGCAAACTGGAGAACCGTTACCCGGTGTAAATGTCGTAATCGCCGGAACCAATATCGGCGCCGCGACCAACATTCAGGGCGAATTTTTCATAATAAACGTCCCTCCGGGTAACTATACGCTCAAAGTCAACCTGATTGGTTATCGGCCGGTGGATGTCAAAAACGTTGTGGTGACCATCGATTTGACCACCAGCCTTGACCTTGCCTTGGAAACCGAGACGATCGACGTCGGAACGATAACGGTTGAAGCCGAACGTCCGTTGATCGAGAAAGACCTCACTGCGAGCCGTATGCGGATTTCGCCGACTGAGCTCACCAGTTCGGCTGTTTCGGGTCTGATCGATCGAGTGAGCGTGAACGCCGGAAACGTGCTCGGTTCATTCCGTGGCGGCCGCGTCGGAACCGGCGAGGTCGTTTACATGCTCGACGGAATTAACCTTTCCAATCCCCTCGGGGCCACTTATGGTATCCGCCCGGGATCGGGATCATCGACCGATCTGGCGACTGTTATCCCCGATGAAGCGATCGCCGAGGCTGAAGTCTTGACCGGTGGATTCGGAGCCGAGTATCCGAGCGTACAATCCGCCGTGATAAACGTTGTCTCCAAAGAAGGAGGCAATGCTTATTCAGGCAAGTTCAAGTCGAAATCCTCCCCTGATGCGCTTTTCGGATGGGATATTTACGGCAACCGTCGTTATGGCAGCAACGGCCTGCCCATAGTCGGAGTCAATCCTGTTTTCGATAGCTTGGGCAATCAGACCGGTTACGAGTGGGTCAAGGATAAAACCTATGACGACAAGCGCCGGTCTAAAATTTACGATTGGCGCCAGCATGATTGGTCGTTCGGCGGGCCGGTTCCGCTCGAGCGGGTGGATATACCGGGTAAATTAAGTTTCTTCACTTCGGGGACTTATAGCTTTAACCGCGATCCCCGCGACCCGGATTTTTGGGAAAAGGGCCAGTCGATTCAGGGCCGGTTGTCTTATAGCTTGAGTTCGTCCAAGAAGATCACCATATCGGGCTTGAGCTCGTTCTACAGCTACGTTCCCTATGATTTCGCCAGACGTCTTACCCTGACCTGGGGTCAGCCGGTCTATATGAGCGGCCCGGTTTATTGGGTGGGCACCGGCGAAAAATACGAACGTCCTCAAGATATCCCCGAGGGTAAAGAGCTTTACTACGTGGATATCGAAGGCGAAGGTCTCGATACCGTCTATACCGCCACTCCCTGGGGCTGGATCGTCGGGCATGGCTACACCTCAAGTCAGGCCGACTCGGCGTTTTTCTATCACCTAAACTCGATTCTCGAATTACCGGATTCGCTGGCAATCGATGAATATCCATCCCGTGGATTCAGCGACAGCACCATCAACGGACATTCTTTGCTGGATGCCGTCGCCGAAGCGGTCAAACGGGTTGAGTCGGGCGGCTGGGCGAGAACCTACACGAATTACAACATGGCGCTGAATCAATTCCGCGCCCACAGCTGGTCTAACCAGTTGTCGATCGCATTCTCCAACAATCTCAGCCCGCGCAGCTATTATTCGCTGAATTTCTCGCGGTTCTATACCTCCAAGCGGGCTCGAACCTACGATCCTTTCGACGGGCACCCATTAACCTACGAGGAGATGCACGAATCGAGATTTTTCCCGACCCGTACGACATTCCAGGGCGCCGATTTCGATCCCATGTATCTCGGACGTAGACGGACACAGGATGATTATCAGACAGTCTACACTTTCAAGGGCGATTTCACCAGTCAGGTCGATTCCCGGAATCTGATGAAAACCGGCTTTGAGTATAAGACATTCGATTTATTCAAGGACGGGACCTCAATCGCATCGGGTGGCAACGACTACAACGATCAGTTCCACTACAAGCCCTACCAGCTGAGCGCCTACGCGCAAAATAAGCTGGAAAGCGAAGGAATGATTTTGACAATCGGTTTGAGGTTAGATTTCTTTGACCCGAAGGCCTGGGTTCCCGCCAACTTTGCCGACGCGCTGCTGCCGGCTTACGTCAATGACGTCAACAATGTCGATTACATGTTCGAACCTGAAAAACGCCTGAAAGGAGCTTCCAAGGCAAAGGCCAAGCAGCAATTGTCGCCCCGCATCGGAATCAGTTTCCCGATTACCGAGAAAGACGTGCTGCACGTCAGTTACGGCCACTACTTCCAACTGCCGATGTTCGACATTTTCTACATGAACTCCGGCTATGATCTTCGCGGAGCGCATAAATATATCGGCAACCCGAACGTCAACGAAGAGAAGACCGTCGCCTATGAGGCCGGCCTGGAACATGGTTTCAACGACTTTCTTAAATTGTCAGTCACCGGTTTCTACAAGGATATAAGCGATCTGGTCGATTACAGAAAAGTGACGTTCCCGAGTGGAATTTTCTGGGTCAGAACCAACTCCGACTACGCCAGGGTCAAGGGATTCGAATTCACCCTCACTCAACGTTCCTGGCACAACATTTCGGGTGTCGTGACTTACACCTACCAGATAGCACGCGGCAGATCGTCGCAGAACGATCTGAACTTCACCAATCACTATTTCAACCGCAAGCCTCTGACTGAAGATTTTCCGCTCGATTCGGACCAACGTCATACCGCCCGGGTCAACCTGAATTATCGGCTTCCGGAAACCTGGGGCCCGGCGATCGGCAACTATCATTTCTTGGGTGATTGGGGATTCGATTTCTATTACGCCTATGGTTCCGGGACACCATATACCAGTGCCAGCAACGTCCCGCCGCCCAACATCCCGCCGGTCAACGACAAGACGTTCCCGGCGAGCCATCGAATCGATATCCGTGTCGACAAGGGATTCAACCTGTACAAGACGTTTACCACGAATTTCTTTGTCGAAGTCAGGAATCTGACCAACAGAGCCAACATCGTTTCCACCAGCGACGCGAAACGCTATGATCTGACCGGTGAACCGGGCGGCCAGTTCGCCGATCCCGATGACTATTCCGATCCGCGCCGGATATTCCTGGGAATGGAAATGTTATTCTAAGCTCCGGTTGGCAGAGTTGACTATTCAAAGAAACAAGTGGAGGAGTAAATCGAAATGAAAAAAACCTTTGAGGCGGGGAAAATAGCCGGGCTGGTGTTTCTGTCAGTCATGCTGGTTGCCGTTTTTTTCGGGCAAGAAGCTGATGCCAGATCCAGGCAGGCGGCTGATAACCCGCTAATAAATCACGGCGGTCTCGGGAAAGCCGGTGTGCCGATCGATGCCACAGAAGTGGTCTGCAGGGTAGGCATGGTGGAAAACAGAATATGCAACACCACTTTCGAGAAAGTTACCGGCACCGAAGACTGGACCATCATAATAGGCGACGACGCCTTGGAATTGCCGTCGATGGTCTGGAAAACGCCGTCGAAGTACTCGATGAACAGCTATCTATACTATGCCAGCCTCAGGCTCGGCTACGACAATAAGCTGGTTCATCTGTCTTCCGACAGGGCCACCCAGATCGACACTACATCAAATGTATTCGACACCACGGCGATCAGCGCTTTCGACACCCATTTCTATATCGATGATCAATCGCAGCGGGTCCCCGAAGATTTGCGCATAGGCGTCAGGGTTCACGAATACACCTATGCCTGGTCCGAGTCCTACCGTGACGATTTCATCATCTATGACTTCTGGATTGTGAACATCAACGAAAGCGATACACTCAGTCCGTTTTATGTGGCTCTGCATGCCGATTGCGACGTGGCGACCGCGGAAGGTGGCGACGGGGCGCAGGCATATAGCCGCGATGATCTGGTGGGTTACTATCGTGATGACGTCAATAAAGAATACATCTCCTACATTTATGACGGCGATAATCCCACCGTTCCCGGAAATGATATCGGCGGCAACAAGATCCCCAAGGAATGCGCCGGCTATTTAGGCAGTAGAGTATTGTACTGTCCGCCCGTAATCGGCGACACAGTTGTGGGGCGCCAAACCGGTCACGGCTGGTGGGATTGGAATTCGGACCCAAGCGACGATGAAGAATATTACGCAAGGGTTTCCGATACCACCTGGCTGGCTCCGCCTCCATCGCCGCACGATTTCCGATTCTTGCAGAAAATGGGGCCGTTCTCGATACCTGCCGGCGAATCGATCAGAGTGGTTCTGGCGTTCGGTATCGGTGAGGGTCTCGAGGGATTGCGTACGAACCTCGCTTGGGCTGCCAAGTTGTTCGAAGACAATTGGGTCGGTCCATCGGCGCCGCCAAGCCCAAGCTTTACTGTCACAAGCGAGGGGAACAACCAGGCCACGATCGAATGGAGCGACGCGCCGGAAAACACTCCCGATCCTTCAACCGGCGAATACGATTTCGAAGGTTACCGGGTTTGGCGAAAAACCCAAACCGGCCCATGGACTCTGCTGATGGAGTGCGATAAAATAGATTCTATCGGTCCGAATACGGGTCTTACTCATTCATTCGTTGACCACGGAGTGAACAACTATTATCCTTATTGGTACACAGTCACCTCCTACGATAAAGGTTATCCGCTCCAGGGAATCGAATCGCTCGAATCCGGCAAAGGTGTCGGCAAGAGGATAGAAATCGGGGTCAATTTTCCAACGGCCAATTCGGAGACGGGAATCCACGTGGTCCCCAACCCATTCGTGGCCAGGATCGACCCGGATTTCGGCTATCTGGCCAATGTCGATTTTCCATCGACGGACAGGATCGTTTTCGTGAATTTACCCGATAATGCCACCGTCAGAATTTATACCCTGACCGGTGATCTGTTGACGACCCTGAAAACGGCGCAGGACAGCAACGGTGATTGGGAAAAACGAGCGAACTGGGATCTGATCACCGATAAAATGCAAACGGTGGTTTCGGGATTGTATCTTTATGTCGTCTCCGCCCCGGGTGAAGACGATTTCGTTGGCAAATTCGCCGTGGTTCGCTAAAGGAAGATTGGAGGGAATCACGATATGAGAAAGACAATTGTAATTCTTCTCGCTGTTGCCTTTACGGCCTTTGGCTCGACCGCGTATTGCCAATTTGCCAAGAAGGGAACGGTGGGGCTGAAGTTTTTGGATATCGGCGTCGGCGGAAGGGCGCTGGCGATGGGCGAGGCTTACGCCGCCATCGCTAATGACGCCTCTGCGATTTTCTGGAATCCGGCCGGTATCGGCAATATCAAAAACGGTGATCTGTTCGCCGGATTCACCAAATGGCCGGCCGATATTTTTCTCTACTCGTTTGCGCTGGCCAAAAGAGCCGAACTGCCTATGCTCGGTTCAAGCTCGGTGGGATTCGCCGGCACTCTGCTGAATACCGGATTGATGAACAGAACCACGATAAAAGATATCGACGGTATCAATTCGGGGACGTTCGCCTACGAGGACTATTGGTTCGGCCTGACCTATGCCAAATACCTGACCGATCGATTCTGTTTTGGAACGACGTTCAAATATCTGCACGAGCAAATCGCTGATTGGAAAGTCAATAGCTGGGCCGTGGATATCGGTTCTTACTATGAAACCGGTTTCAAGACCATCAGAATCGGAATGGCCATATTGAACTTCGGCCCTGACGTGAGATTCGACGTCGATGAGGATCAAGACGGATTGGTTGATGAAGACAGGCTCGATGGCCAGGATAATGATGGCGATGGATTGATCGACGAAGACCTGGTGCAGAAAGATGTCCCGATACCATTGACTTTCCGTGCCGGATTGGCCATGGACGTTGTTCAGAACGACTACTCCAAAGCCACTCTGGTAGCCGAATTGGCGCATCCGCCGGATAACGAAGAACGTTATCAATTCGGCGGCGAGTATTGGTATAAGGAAACTATCGCTATCAGGGCCGGTTGGAAGCTCAATATGGACGAGGGCGGATTCACGGCCGGTGCGGGCATTAGGTTTCCTTTTGCGGCAGACGCCAGTTTTTCGGTCGATTACGCATATAACGATTGGGGACGCCTGAATGCAATTCATCGGGTATCCACCAGCCTGAGCTTTTAACCGATCGCCAAAGATGGAGGCAAGTTAGAACATATGAAAAACCTGAAGTTTCTGAAGATAACCGGCTTGGTGCTTTTGGCCTCTCTTCTGGTGGTGAACTGTGCCGAAGAAGGTGAAAAGCCGCAGGCTAATGTGCCGCCAACCTCATTAATTACGGGCTATCAGATGTCCGTTGCGCCCGTTTCCGGATATACGTATCCAGTGACGGTTTATTGGGGAGCCAATGACCCGGATGGGTATATCATTCAGTATCGGTGGCGCATATTCTATGGAGACGGCGATAGCCTCTGGGCCGGCACGAATAATCTGTCGCGCTGGCAAACGATTTCGGACGTTACCACGACAGTAAGTCTCGATTTTCCGAACCTGGCGCAGGATTACTTGTTTCAAGTTTCCGCGCAGGATGACATCCGCGAATGGAGCGCCACACCGGCCGAAATCACGATAACCAGAACCGGAGTGGTCGGCTTCAATTATCCCCCGAATACGGTGGTCGAGGAGCCGCCGAACGGTGCGGTCACAGGCGCCGGTATCAGAGTGGTGATTCGCGGCGAAGATGTCGATGGAGTAATGGATACGGTCGAATATCAGGTTGACTCAGATACTGCGTGGACCAAAGTCGCCGCCAACGTCATCGCCGGAACCGGTGTAGTCTTGGTACGCGGCCTTTCCGGCGGCGCTCATACGATCAAGTTCCGCGCCCACGATAATTTCGGCGCCATAGATCCTTCGCCGGCATCGGTGAGCGTTGTCGTGGATACGACTTTGGCTCCGGAGCTTGCACTTTCGATTAGGAACGACGATATGTTCGTTGTGCCCTACACGAATCCTGAGATCGAAGAGCTGATAGTAACTATCGACGCAACCGTCGATTTCTATTACAGCTTTATCGATAGTTTCCTGATCAACGCCAGCACCGGGGCATCGATCCGTTATATCAACCTGATAGATACTTTCTACGTTATTTCCGGCAGCGATACGCTGGATGTCAGCGCAGGGACCGTGCCGTTGTACAATGTCGAGGCCGGCTCTCATTGGATTGAGGTCATCGCCTATGATATCGGCGGCAGTTCGACGACGTCGGATACCGTTGATTTTGAAGTCGTCGAGGTTCTGGCCGGCGACGGTGTTCTTTGTGTGAATGGTATCGATTGGGCCACTTACGGCAGCGAAGCTGTAAACGTTTGGAACAACGGAGTTGCTTGGGGAAACAGGACCCATTATAAATGGTGGGATCTATTCCTCGTTCCTCCGGCAGGCGGACGTCCGCATGCGGACAGCCTTCTTGGAGTGGGAGCGCCGCCCGAATGGTTGTTCGATACTTTGTTTTTCGATGCCGTGATTTGGTTCGGCAATAATTATGCCGGTGATCTGACTTACTGGGAAGATCTCGAGCCGACTATCCTTGCCTATATGAACAACGGCGGCAATGTCCTGCTGGCAACCAGATTTGGTTCTGCCTTCTTCGGCGATGACCTAACCGCTTATACTCATATCAGCTCCTGGACCACCGGAGCGAACCCAACTTCACTGGTTGCGGTCGTCGACAGCCTTACTAACATCACCAGAACCGGCTCGCAATCATTGACAGACATCCCAACTACCGATGGCCATTCATCGGTAACCGTGCTATATAATCCCAACACCGGGACTGCGCACGCGGGGTTCATCGTGATGCCGAATGGGATCGCCGGCGGCGGAGAATTCTGCTTTATCGCGGGCAGAAACTACCGCTGGTCCAATGCGCTTCTGAAGAGCAATATCGATGTCATTCTCAGATACTACATGGGAATACAATAGAAACCATCAACCGGAGAAAGGAGAAAATGCAATGAAAAAAACAGCCCTTATATTCGCTGCCGGTTTGATGGTTATGGCCATCATATTCGGTTGCAGCAAAGAAAATCCATGGGAGCCGGCAGCCGAGGAAGCCCTGACGGTATTCATACTTTCCGGGCCGGATACCTCGACCGCCGTGCCTCATAATTCTACCGTCGCCTTCACCTGGAATTCGAGGGGCGGCAGCGGGAAGATTACATCATACCAATGGTATCTCTCGCCGCTGGAAAGTAATTACGGCACTGGTGCCATGGTCAACTCGGTCAGCTATTCCGGCCTGGCCGGGGCTGATTCCCCCGACGATGCCACATATACTTTCTATGTGAGAGCGACCGATGATGCGGGTAACACCGCCGTGGCCAGTCGCGTATTTGTGGTTTCCGATACGGCGGCCGGGGCGGCGGATACGACGGATCCTACGGTTCAAATCACCAGTGGTCCGGCTGATGGCTCATATGTGGCCGCCGGCAGGGCTATTCATATTGCCTGGGAGGGAAGCGACGGCAAGGGAATTTTCGACACTCTGACTTATCAGTATGTTTTCGCCCCTACCAACGACACTTCCGAATGGATTAATTCGACAACGGCTACGATAACCGATGTCCCAGCCGCCGATCCTGCCCTATTCTATGTCAGAGCGCAGGATCCATCCGGTAATATCTCCGATTGGGATTCGCTCAGCTTCGTGATAAAGCAGGCGTCGATTCTCTACGTCGACGATTTCTTCTGGACCGATCCTTTCGGCGCACCCGATATGGTGAAGGAACGAGAGCAGAAGAATTTCTATAGAGACCTTCTCGAGGGATATGCTTTTGCGGAATGGGATATTTACTCTCAGGGCATGCCCGATTCATCGGATCTTGTCGATGGTGGTGAACCGGTTTACTCGACAATCGTATTCTGCTCCGATTCACACCTGGGTACGACCGACGGCACCTGGTGGTATGACGTGGGCGCCGTCGGCGGCGGTGTGATGAGATATTATCTTGATGAGGGCGGGAATCTGCTTATAACAGGCGCCCTTACGCTGCTTGATATGGGCGACTACGATCCAACGAACGGACCGACCCCCAGGCCGGGCGATTTCGAATACGATTGGCTGGGAATCGATTCCACCGAGTGGTGCTATGACTATTGGGGTGAATTTACTTGGGCGATAAAAGATCCCGAAACGTCCTATGACCTACCGGATTCGATGAAGATCGACGTCGCCAAAAACGGAGATCAACTCGACTACGCCGTCGAAACCCCCGGGCTCCAGAGCAATACCGAGGTCCTTTTCCTCTGGGGACTCGATGTGGACGGAAACGAGCCGCATCCATATCTGCACCCGATCGGCCATGTGGTATCCCACAGCAGCGTGGTCAGAGTCGCAATGCTGAATTTCGACACGTTCTCGATGCCCAAGCCCGAAATGACTCGTGTTTTCCAGACGCTATTAACGGCGCTTGGAGAATAATGGAAGTGTAAGGGGCCGATGACGCTCCCGAAACTCAAAAAAAGCCTGCCCGTTCTTGGAATGGGCAGGCTTCTTGATTCCGGTCAATTACATCTCCGCCTGTTTTTGTCATGCGTCCTGTTTCTCTGCATTGATCCTAATGCGGTCCCACAGCCGGCGTCGCTGGAGACATTGTTGTTGGATAAGTCAATAGCCGGCGCTCATGTAGGCTTGATATTTAAGGATATCGAATCGGGTGCGGTATTATTCGCAATGAATGCCGATAAAAGATTTATTCCCGCCTCGAATCTGAAACTGTTTACCAGCGCCGCGGCGCTGCAACTTCTCGGCCCGACGTTCCGTTTCAAAACGTCGGTGGCGGCAAATGGTCAAATTGACTATCCAAAACGAAAACTTGAAGGTGATCTTATTATTGAAGCGGGAGGAGATCCACTGATTTCGGGTCGATTCCGAAACGATATGCTTGAGATATTTCGTTTCTGGGCCGATAGTCTTAAATTACGAGGAATCAGTGCGATTTCCGGAAATATCCTGGTGAATAATGCGTTTTTCGAAGACGACGATCTCGGTCCAGGTTGGTCGCATGACGATCTTTCATATTGGTATGCTTGTCCGATATCGGCCTTTTCCTTTAACGATAATTGCGTCGATTTGAAAATTTCCGCTGGGCGAAAATTGGGCGATGCCTGTCTGGTGAGACAGAATCCTCCGCTCGATTTTATCAAATTCGTCAATCGCATCATTACTTTGCCGGCCGGTCTTCCCCCGACAATAGATTTTTATCGTTATCCGGGCAGCGATTCGGCGCTGATATTCGGCGGCTTGGCGATCGATGATACTGCCGGAATCACCGAGTACATTTCCGTGGCCGATCCTGATCGATACGCCGCTTTGGTTCTGCTTCATGTTTTAAGGGAGGAGGGAATTTTCGTTTCGGGCGGCATAGGGGAAATCGGAGACTTTCATAGCGTCGACGACGGCACGGTTATTTTCGATTGGCTGTCCGATTCTTTGCCTGTGGTATTGTCGGTTATCAACAAGAACAGCCAAAACTTTTTTGCCGAACAAACGTTGAAGACCATAGGCAAAACTCTGGGAGGTGAGGGTTCCTTTTCGGTATCCACTCGCGTTGTCGCCGATTGGCTGGAATCGATCGGAATTACGAAAGACGATGTCAAAATGGCCGATGGTTCGGGTTTGTCCGCTTTGAACTTGGTCAAGCCTGCGGCGATAATTTCCTTGCTTGAATATATGAAAACTATCCCGACGTTCGAAATTTTTTACAATTCCATGGCGATTCCGGGCGTTGACCGCAGCGTTCGCAATCGCCTTCCCGGTCAACCCTTAGCCGGCAAGATGAGAACCAAAACCGGCCGAATCGCCAATGTCAGCGCATTCTCGGGATATCTCACCAGCAAGAAAGGAAAACTGATTGCGTTTGCCATTATCATAAACGGCGCCGTTGCCCCCGAAAAAGAATTGACCGCCTGGCAGGATAAACTTTGCGCGTATTTTATCGAAAATTATTGATATGAACTATTTCGACCGCCGTCGCGGTGAGTTGTTTTGCGAAAAGGTGCCGCTTACGAGTCTGGCCGACAAGTATGGCACACCGCTTTATGTTTATAGTTTGAAAACAATAGTCCGTCATCTTAGGGTGGTCTCGAGTGCCTTTGCCGGTTTATCGCACAGCGTATTCTATTCCGTGAAGGCCAATTCGAATCTGACGTTGTTGAGAATTATCGCCGAGCTCGGTTATGGTTGCGACGTGGTATCGATCGGCGAATATCTTACCGCCAAAAGGGCCGGCGTAAAGCGCATAATATTCTCGGGCGTGGGCAAAAGAGAAGATGAAATCGAGCGGGCGCTCAAAGGCGGTGTAGTGTTCTTCGGAGTCGAATCGGCGAACGAATTGGAAACGATCGACAAAATCGCCGGCAAGCTGAAAATCGCCGCTCCCGTTTCTTTGCGCGTTAATCCTGATGTCAATCCGCTGACCCATAGGCATATCGCCACCGGACTGAAAAAAGAAAAATTCGGCATACCTGCCGGCGAGGCGGAAGGGCTATACTTGAAGATTAAATCGAAAAAATGGCTTAACCCTGTTGGTATTTCGATGCATATAGGATCACAAATACGTTCGGTTAAACCTTTTGTCGAAGCATCTATGAAGTTGAAGAGCCTCTTTTCGAAACTGCTGGCAAAAGGTATCCGATTGCGATATTTCGATCTTGGAGGAGGTTGGGCGGCTCCCTACTCGAAATCCGACAAGACCGCCATGCCCGATGATTACGTCAGGGCGTTGTTGCCGCATATCAGCGGTCTTCAGGCCGAATTCATCGTAGAACCGGGGCGTTCGATAATCGGCAACGCCGGTGTTTTGCTTGCCAGGGTGATTTATATTAAACAAGGAGCGGGCAAGCGTTTCGCCGTAATCGATGCTGGCATGAATGATTTTATCCGTCCTGCCCTATATGGCGCCCACCATGTCGTAGAGCCGGTCATTTTCCGGGGAAACCGGCGCTATTCCACCGATGTCGTCGGGCCGATTTGTGAAAACGCGGATTCATTCGCAAGAGGAATAAAATTACAATCATTGAAAGAGGGCGATTTACTTTGTATATTCACCGCCGGCGCCTATGGGTTTTCGATGGCGTCGAATTATAACAGCAGGCCGAAACCGGCCGAGGTTATTGTGGACGATACGAAGTCTTACCTTATTCGTGAAAGGGAAACAGTCTCGGATTTATGGCGAAAACAGAAACTGGTCAGGCGACCATGGATATCGCCGCCGATAAATTGAACGATTTCCGTCCGGCTTATCTCGAAATCGATCTCAATGCATTCGCCGCGAATTTCGCGGAAATACGCCGACTGGCGGGAAATGACATATCGATCATGGCTGTCGTCAAAGCCAACGCCTATGGCCACGGCGCGCCGGCAATCGCCCGCTGCGCCCAAAAGTGTGGGGCTGCCTTTTTAGGGGTGGCATTGATCGAGGAAGGCGAACAGCTCTTAAGCCATGGTATAAGGACCCCGATTGTGGTCTTGTATCCGGATCTGCCGGAGAGGGCTTTGCGTCTGGTTAAATCCGACCTGATCGCCACAATCGATGATATTGATTATGCGATTGCTCTGAATAACGCCGCGGCTTTGCTGAACAAGAAAGCCGGTGTGTTCATAAAGATCGAAACTGGGATGGGAAGATACGGTCTTGATCCAGGCGAACTCGGTCGATTTTACAAATCGATCCAGCAATTGAAAAATCTGAATGTGATAGGGGTGGCCACGAATCTCGCCAACTCGGCGATGAACGGAGGCAATTCATCGAAAACGCAATACTCGAAATTCGCCGAAACGATCGATAAACTTGATGACGGAAAGTTCATCGCCTATAAAAGTATCGAAAACTCGGGCGGCCTGCTGTATAGTCACGAAAATCGTTTTAATTTAGTCCGGGTGGGTATTCTTCTTTACGGTGTGTCACCGAACGGCGTGCTATCCGATCGATTCCTCCCGGTGATGAGCCTTAAAAGCAAGGTCATAAAAATTAAACTTTGGCCTGCCCGTCGGCCGATCGGCTATGGAGGAACATTCGCACCTGAACGGGAATCACTTATAGCCACTATTCCCTTGGGTTATGCCGATGGATTGCCGTGGCTGCTTTCGAACAAAGGGCGGGTTTTGATAAATGGTCGGAGTGCCCCCATCGTTGGAAAAGTCTGCATGGACGCGATAATGGCCGATATAACCGGGATTCCAGATGTCAAGTCCGGGGATGAGGTCGTGCTGATCGGTCGGCAGGGCGATGAGCGTATAACAATCGAAGAGGTGGCCTCGATCGCCGGCTCTTTTCCATACGAGATTCTAACCAGAATGTCGGAAAGATTGCCCAGGTGCTGCAAGGAAAGTTCGTGACCAGAGTGGCGGTTAACGTGGCCGATATCAGGGCCAAACCGAAATTCAAGTCGGAACGACTCACGCAGGCTGTATTCAATGAAAAACTCGAGATTCTCGAAAGCGGCGATGAATATTCATTAGTAAGATTGCCTGATGGTTACGAGGGTTATATCAACAATCGCTTCATGGCCGAGGATTACGATCAGGGTGAAGCAAATTACCTAATTTCCTCCGTATATGCCGAAGCGACCGACGGCTCATCGGGCAACCCCAGAGTCTTAACGCTTTTGCCGTTTGCCTCCCAGATTCACGCTGTCGACCATGATGATTCCCGGTTGAGGATAAATTCACCTCGCTACGGCGCTCTTTTGATCGATAAATGTAACGCGATACCGCTCGAGCGAATTCCCCGTTTAGTTTCGGGAAAGGTTCAGCTTCTTCTCGATAACCTTTTCAAATTCCTCGGAGTACCTTATCTTTGGGGCGGCAAGAGCTTTTTCGGTTTCGATTGCTCCGGATTCGTGCAGATCAATTTTGCCTTTTTCGGTTTGAAACTGCCGCGGGACACCAAAGACCAGATAAAAATGGGTACCGAGATCGATCGAAAAGATATCAAGCCGGGGGACCTGTTGTTTTTCAAAAGGCATGTCGGTGTTGCCGTTTCCGAGGACGAATACATCCATTCGAGCGTTTCGGAAAACGGCGTTCATATCAACAGTCTGAATGCGAAAAAGCCCAACTATCTAAAAAGCCGGTCGATCGGATTGAAAGCTGTAAGGAGAATAATTGAAGACTAAGGCATTGGTTATAATCCTATTTTTCATCGTAGCCCTGACCGGGCTGATAGTCCTGAGGGAAATGACTGCGACTCCGATAGCCATCCACGGTCTGGATATGTTCGACAAGGGGAGTGATTGGATAGGTTTCCGGTTCGAAAACATGTATGCCCAATCCGATTCGGATAAATTCGCCGCCGCTGATCGATACGCCGGCTTATACAGCCCGATTATCAGCGCCGATTTCCCTTTTGATGAAATAGTTCTGACCTGGAATTGTCGTTGTGATACCGACGCCGGCCTGGCTGTCATAATCGGGATCGGCGATAAAGAAGAGATAAAGCACAGGTTTTTTTATCAATGCTGGGGAGCGTTTCCCGAGTCGTTGATTACCGCAATGAAAAATCAGTATCCTGACAGCATTCATGGGATCGGGAAAGTGGATATCGACATATTGAAATTGAATCGTAAATATACTAATTACTCGTTCGATTTTCATTCGTTCAACGGCGGCACCTATCCTTACATGGTCGATTTGGTGACTATCTGCTATACGAACACTTTCGCCGGCCCAAGTCTTGCCGCTCGTCATGATCCTCGGATATCGCCTATCAGTCCGATTGTGATGTCGGTTCCGTTTTTCGCCCAAGGGACACTGCCCGATTCCATATCCAGCCGAACCTGCAGCCCGACCAGCCTGGCGATGGTCCTGAATTATCACGGACTCGATTATAATCACCTGGAGACGAGTCTGGCCGTCTATGATCCTTTACATGAAATATACGGCAATTGGCCTTATAACATACAAGCCGCCTATAATTTAGGGATGGCAAAAGCCTGGCTGGCAAGGCATAACTCGTTCGGTGAAATATATCCGGAGATAGCCGCCGGCAACCCCGTCATAATCAGTATCGATGTCCCTCCCGGCAAGCTGAAAGGCGCGCCTTACAACAGCACCGGCGGAGGGCATCTGATAGTGGTGCGCGGTTTCGATGATAAGGGGAATGTCCTGGTTAATGACCCGGCCGGAGACAATCCGCAGGAAGGGCTTGCCGCATACGATATCGACGAATTGACGAGGGTGTGGGTCGCTCACGGCGGAGTTGCCTATCACTTATGGTCGGAAAAATAAAACCAAAGGCATTGAAACCCGGTGACAGGATCGCCATCGTCGCTCCCTCGGGAACGCCGTCGAAAAGAAATCTCGATCTCGGCGTCAGGAGAATTCAAAGTTACGGCTATAAGGTTTGGATTCACCCGCAATGCTATATGAAATTGGGATATCTCGCCGGAGACGATCGAACGAGGGCCGATGCGCTGAACGAGGTTTTCGCCGATAAAAAAGTCAAGGCCGTGTTCTGCGCCAGGGGCGGTTTTGGCTGCCAAAGATTGTTAAATTATCTCGACCTTAAAACCATCTGGAACAATCCGAAAATTTTCGTCGGCTATTCCGATATCACCGTATTGCTTCAAACCTTCGGTCGGAGTTTCATTACCTTTCACGGTCCGATGCCCGCGATCGATATTTGCCGCAAAAATTATATATATTCGACCGAAAGGCTTTTCCGGATTATAACCAGCTCCTCGCCGGTTGGTGCGCAGACCAACCCCAAAAGAATGGGCGATTTCGTTCGGCGTGGAAAAGGTCGGGCTACGGGCAATCTCACCGGAGGCAATCTATCGCTTCTCCAAAAACTGATAGGAACCCCATACCTGCCCCGACTCGCCGGCAAGATCGTATTCCTCGAAGACGTCGATGAGGAACCGTATCGGCTCGATGGATATCTCTCCCATCTTTTCGCCGCCAGCGACATAGCGCAAGCTTCCGGGTTCATATTCGGGCCCTTTTTGAATTGCAAAATTACCCGCCGCACCTATCCCAGTCTTACCGTCGAACGGGTTCTCGATGATTATTTCGGAGAAATGGATGTCCCCCAATTATGGAATGTCGCCTGCGGCCATGGTAAGGAAAACATGACTATACCTATCGGAGTCATGGCAACCATAGATGCCGATGAAGGCATTTTCGAAATAACCGAAAACGCGGTGGTATTATAATGATCAAGACAAGTACCGTTGATGTTACGTTGGAAAATACTTTCAGAACGACGCACGGAGCCGCCGACGCCAAGCGCCTGGTGATAGTCGATATCGACGGCGGTCTCGGTGAGGCTTCCCCGGTGAATTACTACGGGGAAAGCGTGGAGACCGTGTTAAGCTTCATTGATCGTGTGTCCGAAAAACTTGCGCTTGACATATACAACTTGGAAAATCTGTCCACCGCTCTGGATTCGATCGCCGCCGGCAACGGCGCGGCCAAAGCGGCGATAGATATCGCTCTGCACGATAAGCTCGGTAAAGATTTGAATTTGCCCGTCTATGCGCTTTATGGAATTACTCCGCGGGATGATATCGCAACATCCTACACGATTTCGATCAGCGATCCCGATTCGATGAAAAAACAGACGATTCAAAATCCCGGATACCAAGTGTATAAGGTGAAAGTAGGAGTTCCCGGAGATATCGATATGGTGGCGGCCGTGCGCGAGGCTACCAACGCCAGGATCCGGGTCGATGCCAACGCCGGCTGGAACGCACGGGAGGCGGTTCAAAAGATAAAAACGCTTACTGAATACGATATTGAATTCGTGGAGCAGCCGCTGCACTGGAAAGATTTCGAGGGGTTCAGGCTTCTTAGAAAAAAAGTGGATATACCGATTATCGCCGATGAGGGAATCATGCGGGCCGAGGACATCCCGCAATATTTCGGCCTAGTCGATGGGATCAATATCAAGCTGCAAAAATGCGGCGGCATTCGCGAGGCATACAGAATGATTTGTGTGGCGCGTGCCTTGAAAATGAAGGTCATGATCGGCTGCATGATTGAAACCTCGATTGCGATTTCTGCGGCCGCCCAGATTGCGCCATTGGTCGATTACGTTGACCTCGACGGCAACATCTTGATAAACGATGATCCTTTCGACGGCGTAAAAGCGGTGAATGGTTATCTGAAATATCCCAATCGCCCGGGGATTGGAGTGATTGCGCGAAAATGATACGAGTGATTCTGGGAATTATTTTCCTATATGCGGCGGCTTACGCCGGCAACTATATTCAGGTGATTTATCCGAAAGCCGGGCAGCGCTTACCGTTAGTGGATTCGACTTTCATTTTCGGCAACACCCAGCCGGGTGCCGAGCTGAAAATCAACGGGATACGTATTCCAGTACATGATGAAGGTGGATTTCTGGCATTCCTTAAAGTCGATCCCGGTGATTTCACTTTCAGACTCGTTTCCACCGTTAACGACGACACGGCGCGGGAAAGCCTCAATGTAACAATCGGTCCTCCGGCGCCGAGCACGCTTGCCCCAATCGTCAAGTCATCGATAAAACCGACCGGTAGAACCGTGCTCGATAAGGACGATGTTTTCGAATTCACGATATTGGCTGGCAAGAATGGTCAGCCCTATTGCCGATTTTCGGAAATGAAGGACTGGTCGTTGATGTACCGTGTTGTTTCCGATGATACGTCCTCGAATGTCTTCGGAATGTCAGCCGGATTGCGGAATCAGGCGAGGGACTATGTCGCATATTATGGCTGTTTGCCTATGAACAAGGCGGGTGATTCATCGCGGGTGATTCTGGCGTATATGGTTTATTCCGATTCGAATTCCAATGCGGCGGTGCAAACCATGCTCGATAGCACTGATTTTTTCGTAGTGCCGTTGCCCGAATACCAATTGCAGGTATTGAAAATAATCGGGCGCCCCCGGATATTAAGGGTTGCGCCGGATAAGGGGTATAGATTGGTTAACGTGCCGCCGGGGGTACGATTGCTTTACAGCGGAGAAACTCCCGATTTCTATCGTGTGCGTCTGGCGGAGAATAACGATGGTTATATCAGAAAAGCGGACGCAGCAATGGAGCCGATCGGAAGTCGGCCGCCGCGCGGAGAAGTCACCAACGTAAAGGTCGATGAATACGTCGACTGTGTCGAAATCTATATGAACGTGGGGGACCGCCTGCCTTACGATATCAGAGAATGCGAGGGGGGAATCGAATTTGATTTGTTCGGCGCGGTGTCGAATATCGATTGGATTAGATTCAATTGCTCAGGGGAATTTTTGAAAGACCTCAGTTGGTCTCAACCTCAAGACGGAATTTTAAGGTTTCGGGCGCAATGGTCGGACCCTCGACTCTGGGGATATAGCGGTCGCTACGAGGGGAATCGGTTCATTTTGCGGATAAAGAAAAAGCCGGGCGAATTTCGCAAGGGCAGGCCGCTCGAAGGGATTAAAATCGTCGTCGATCCCGGTCATTCCGAAGATAGCGGTGCTATCGGTCCCACCGGATTGGCCGAAAAAGACGCCAATTTGTGGATATCCAAAAAACTCGCCGAATACCTCGAAATGAAGGGCGCTACCGTTCTGATGACGAGAAGCGGAAATGAAAACGTGGCGTTAACCGACAGAGTCGATTTTGCCGTGGCTAATGACGTCGATCTGCTGGTGAGTATTCATAACAATGCTCTGCCCGATGGTATCAATCCATTCGTAAACAATGGCACATCGGCTTATTATTATTTCCCGTTCAGCCGGCAGCTTGCGGAAAAAATTCATGCCCGGATATTGCATGCGACAAATCTGCCGGACCACGGCCTGTATTACGGCAATCTCGCCTTGGCCCGAATCAGCAATTTTCCGGCGGTGTTGATAGAGTGCGCCTTCATGATGATTCCGGAGCAGGAAGCCAAACTTAAGCAGGAAAAATTCCAAAAATCACTCGCCAAAGCTATAGGCGATGGGATAATCGATTATTTTTCGAGATGATTTTCTCATTCATATTTGACCGGCAAGAAAAATCGTCGGCAATGATTCTTGAAAGAGTTGTTTCATTGCGATCTCTTATCCTTTCACCGCTCCAGCGGTTATCCCCTCGACAATTTGCCTTTGAAATAAAAGAAACACCGCGATCACCGGCAGAGTGGTTATCGTGCAGCCGGCCATAAGCAACGGCGTCCCCATACCCTGCATCCCTTGCATCATCGCCATACCGACCGGAAGAGTGTAAAGTTCGGGCGACGAAGTCAGCACGAATGGGAATACGAACGAGTTCCAATTCGTCATGAATATCTGGATCGCCAGAACCGCCAGCGCCGGCCGGCAAAGCGGAGCCACGATTCTGAATAATATCGTCAATTCGCCGGCGCCGTCTATCCGAGCGGCCTGTTCGCAATCATCGGGCAATCCCCGGATATACTGGGTCATCAAAAAGACCCCGAGCGGACTGACCAGGAATGGCAATATCAACGCCCAGTAGGTGTCGAACAGCCCGATCTTGCTGGTGAGCATGTATATAGGAATGATAAGAATGTGCGAGGGAATCATTAAAGTCGCGGCGGCCGAAAAATACAAAGCCTTCGACCCGACGAATTTGCCGCGCGCCAGGGCATAACCTGTCATCAAGCAAAAAACCAGATTGCCGAGCGTTACCGCAACGGCCACGACCGCGCTGTTCAACATAAAAAGCCACAGTCGCCCCCGAGACATAATCGCCGTGTAATTTTCCATCCAGTTCAAGGCGTCGCCGGTTTCCGATTTCAGCGAAAGCCACACCATATACGAAAGCGGAAACAGCATCGTGACCATAACCGCAATCATCGTTATGAACGCCGCCGCTCGGCCCCATCTGGTCATCCGACCGTCCCCTGCCTTCCTTTCAGCAGTCTTATTTGCAGAAGTGACAGGATTAAAATCAACACGAACAAAAGATACGCCGCCGCCGAGGCGTAGCCGATGTTGAATCTTCTTAAGCCCTCTTCGTAAACGAAATAAACCAGCGTCGAAGTGGAGCCGACCGGCCCACCGCGGGTCATCACGAAAATCTCGATAAATATCTGGAAAGAGCGGATGGTATTGATCACCAGTATGAACAAGAACATCGGCTTTATCTGCGGCAAAATAATGACTGTCAGCTTACGCCAAAAACCGGCGCCATCGATGGCCGCCGCCTCGTGTATTTCCGGTGGTATCGCTGATATCCCGGCCAAAAACAACAAGACGTAATAACCTATCGCCACCCAGATATCCATGAGCATGATCGCCGGCAAAGCAGTTTTAGTCGAGAACAGAAAGCCGTTTTCGGGAACAGCCAACCCCAATGCTTTGCCAAGCAGATGAAGGTAGCCGTCGCGCGAATAAAGGCTGACGAAGATCATCGAGATTACAACCATGGACGTAATCGAGGGCAGGAAGTAGGCGGCCTTGAATATCCTATAGCCGGGTATCTTTTCGGCTATCAGCATCGCCAAAACCAGGGCGATTATGGTCGTGAAAGGAATAGTGCCGATTGCGAAAAAGGCCGTATTTTTGAGCGATAAAAGAAACGCCTTATCCTGAAAAAGGCCGATGTAGTTATCCAAGCCTACGAACGTTCCCGAAGCGAAAACCGAATGATTCGTAAAAGACAGCCAGAATGAATAGGCGACCGGAAACGCCCAAAAAACGGCCAGTGTAAGAAACCAAGGTGCGATTAAAAATAATATAATATGCTTTTTCAATTTTCCCGAGTTTCGGCGATTTTCTTTTGCGCTGCGGCGATCGCTTGCGCCGGCGAAATTTCCCCGAGCATCACCGCCTCGACCATATCCTCTATTATCTGCTCGATATATACCCATTGAGGATGCAGCGATGCGATGCGGCAATTTTGCAATTGGTTGAACAGAACCATCTTGTTCGTATCGGTGGGCGCAAAAAACCGATATGGCGGGAATCCAAAGCCGACTGAATCACATAACATCTGGCTGTATTTTTTTTCGGCGAGCAATTCCATCAGTTTCAGCGCCATTTCTTTATTGGCCGATTTCGCCGGTATGACTAAAAATTCGCCGCCCGCAAACGAAATCCCTATCCGATTCTTTTCTTCAGGAATCATCTCCGCCAGACGGAATTCGAACGGGGGATTCAGCTTTACCAGCCTTTGCAGCAGCCAGCCTCCCGATATAATCACACCTATTTTCCCGCCGACAAAGGCATCCTCGAGATTTTTCTGGCTGTCGATCCTGCCGGCTCGTGCGAGGCGGGCATAGTATTCCAAACTTTTATGCATCGGTTTGGTATCGAGACATATATCGCTTCCGCAGGTAATATCGCCGCCTGAGCTCCAAAGAAAAGGAAGGAATTTCTTATAGAGACGGTGAGGCTCGTTGGAATTCGCTCCGAACCCGGATATTCCTTCGCCCAAACCGTTGATTGCGGCGCAGGCCTGTTCCAGCTCATTCCAATCGGCCGGTGGCTTTACCGATGCCTTATCGAACAAGTCGAGATTATAGTATAAAACGCGCGAATCGACGAACCACGGTCGGCCGTAAATTCTGCCGTTCAGGACGGCATTGTTCACCAGCAGCATCCCCGATGTATCGTAATTCAAATCGGCAAGGGCGCCGGTAAAGGCGAACTCGGCTATCCAATCGGAACCGAGCTCGAGCAGATCGGGTGGCTTATCGGCTCCGAACGCAACCACGATTTTCTGATGGCCGTCGGCCCAGGTTAACCCGGTGAGGTTGACTTTCCAGCCCGGATTTTCCCGTTCGAATACCTTTACAACCTGCTCTATAACCGGTTTCGCCTGAGGATCGGTCCAGAAATGCCAGAATTCGAGTGCTTGCCTTTCCTGCCTGTGCGCACATGAAATTGATATGCAAAAGGCGATGATAAATATCGTCAGCACTCGTTTCATGCTTCGATTTTAACGACGATTAGGGCGGCTGTCAAATGCTAATGCTGCATTTGTTCCGAATCGCGATCAAAAATATGTTGTTCAAGATTTTGCCGGATTCGGTTGATTTTCGAATTTCAACTGAAAGCCGTTTCTATCGAGAACGACATAACTGAAATTATCGACCCAATCCCCCGAATTGATATACAGTCCACCTGCCAACTCTTTTATTTCGGGAATATGAGTATGCCCCATTATTACGACGTGGGCGCCTTGCTTGATTTTTCGCAATGCATAATCATAGTAATCGTCATAGGTGTATTTCGGCCCTCCGGCATGTTTCCTCGATAGTTCGGAGCAACGATGCGCAAGACCGTAGGCCAAGTCCACCGGCAGCAGGCCGTAAAGCCAGATGTTCGGCTTGAAACGGAAAATCCTTTTTATCATCCGGTAACCGCGGTCCCGCCGAGCTACTCCATCGCCGTGGAACAAATGAATTTTTATGCCCTGATGCGTGATATCCAGAGTATCCGACGCTTTTCTGATTCCTATTTGGCGGACAAGATAATCTCTCATCCAAAAATCGTGATTGCCGGGAAGATAAGTTATCGAAACATTTCTCTCGGCGAGACTTCGCAGTGAGGACAAGATCGTCAGGTAATATGCAGGGATGGCGTTACGGTATTCGAACCAGAAATCGAAGAGATCGCCCAGGATATATAGGTGACTTATGCTATCGCCGATTCGCATGAGGAAATCGGCCAGAAGCTTTTCCCGCTCGATCGACTCAGGGGACAGATGCGCATCGGAAATGAATATTATCGATTTATCGGTCATTTTCGAGTTTCTCGCCTTATTCGAGTCATAGCCGCCGGAATTTTTTGACAATTGCCGATTGCATCGAGTATAATCAATTAAACGGCCGCGTGCAATCAATTTGCCGGGTTAAAGAGGGTAATAGTCGGTAATTCAGGAGATCCATATGGATAAATTCATTGTCAACGGCGGACAAAAACTTCATGGCGAAATCGAACTTCAAGGATCGAAAAACGCCGCCTTGCCGATACTTGCAGCCGGGCTTCTGTTCGAAAAAGGAAAATGCACGGTCGGAAACGTTCCGGAATTGGCCGATATCGAAACGATGATCAAAGTCCTCGAATTTCTCGGGGCGAAAATCGAGCGGGATAAAAATGGCAAATCGATAACTATGGATTGCTCTAATTTGATTCGATACGAAGCTCCCTACGATTTGGTGCGCAAGATGCGGGCATCGTTTCTGGTTATGGGTCCGCTGCTGGCGCGTTTCGGCAAAGCCAAGGTTTCGTTGCCGGGAGGGTGCGTTCTCGGGCCGCGGCCTGTCGATTATCATCTGAAAGCGTTTTCCCGCCTTGGGGCGAACCTGGTCGAGGATCAGGGATACGTGGTGGGGGAGGCGAAATCGGGTTTGCGTGGAACCCAGATACATTTCGATAAGCCATCACATACCGGAACCGAGAACGCGATGATGGCGGCCTGTTTAGCCAAGGGGGAGACCACGATCATCAACGCCGCATGCGATCCGGAAGTCGTCGATCTGGCCGAATTTCTTAACCGCGCCGGAGCAAGAATATACGGCGCCGGTAACGTAATTATGCGAATCGAGGGAGTGCCCAGCTTGAATCCAGTGGACCATACTGTAATGCCGGATCGGCTCGAGGCCGGGACGCTGATGGCGGCCGTAGGGGCGGCGGGCGGCGAAATTGCATTGGATAAGAAATGCACCGAATCGATGAGCATGGTGCTCGATAAATTTACCGAGGCCGGAATGTCGTTTGCGATCGATGACGGCAAATTGATCGTCCGCAGAAAGAGCAGATTACGGGCGTTCGATATCACGACCTTTCCTTATCCCGGATTCCCCACGGACTTGCAAGCGGCTATAATGGCCGTGGCTTGTTGTTGCGAGGGAATTTCCCATATTAAAGAAACGGTATTCACCGAAAGATTTTCTCATGTTATGGAGCTGACTCGACTCGGCGCCCAGATCAAGATCGCCGGCGATGAAGCGGTGATTACCGGCGTCGAAAAACTTCACGGAGCATCGATAATGGCCTCCGATATCAGGGCCGGCGCCGGATTGGTGGTCGCCTCATTGGCGGCCGAGGGGCAGTCGGAAATATTGCGGGTGTATCATATCGACCGCGGCTATCAACATCTGGAAAGGAAACTATCACTTCTTGGAGCCGATATAAAAAGAGTGAGTGTATAACGCGCTGGAACAAGTAAATGCTTCGGCACGTTATAATTGATGGTGTCATGAGGGTATAAGTTTGAAGAAAATATTCCCGTTACTTTTGCTTTTGGTATCGCTTTGCGCGGCCCAAGAGGAATATTTCGGCCAGAACAAAGTTCAATATAACAAACTTGACTGGTACACGATACAAACACGCAATTTCGACCTGTATTTTTATAAGGGTCAGGATACTATCGCAATTTACGCAGCCCGGGTGCTCGAAGATGCTTACAAGATAGTGTCAGCCCAGCTGAATCATTCTCTGACGGCGCGCGTTCCGGTAATAATCTATTCTTCTCCCAACGAATTTCAGCAAACGAACGTCATTCCCGACCTGCTGCCCGAAGGAGTCGGCGGATTCACCGAAATTTTCAAGAATAGAATAGTCGTTCCCTTCAACGGTTCCTACGAGGATTTCCGCCACGTGTTGCATCATGAATTGACCCACGCGGTCGTGTTCAACCTCCTTTACGAAAACGCCATAAGCTCGCTGATCTCGCGCCAGGCCTTGTTTTCTCCCCCGCTATGGCTTGCCGAGGGATTCGCGGAATATTCCTCCCGCCGAGGATGGGATTACGAGGCGGATATGTATCTCAGGGACGCCGTTATCAACGGTTATCTTCCCCCGCTTGAACAAATGCAGGGATTCCTCAATTACAAAGCCGGCCAGGCCGCAGTTTTATACTTGGTTGAAAATTACGGTGACCCGACCATTCCGGATTTGTTTAACAAGGGCAAAGTTTCTCTGTCTATCAACAAAGCCATGCGATCGGTCTTGGGCATGGATTTAAAAAAGCTCTCCGATGACTGGCAGAAAGAATTGCGCAGGATATATTGGCCCGAAATTTCCGAGCGCAAAACCGTGGACGAAATCGGGAAGATCTTGACGGATCACCGCAAGGACGGCTCGATTTACAATCAAAATCCTGCTTGGTCGCCGGCCGGGGATAGAATTGCGATAACCACCGATAGAGCCAATCCCCGTGATGGTTACAGCGACAGGTTCAACGAAATCTACATCATATCCACGATCGACGGCCGTGTCATCGATAAAGTGATCAAAGGCGAGCGCTCCGGTGATCTTGAATCGCTCCACTCATATTTTTCAGGAATGTCTTGGTCCCCCAAAGGCGACAAGCTCGTTTTCGTTTCCAAATCTCACGGCACCGATGCTCTTATTTTCATCGATGTCGATTCGAAAAAAATCTACAAGCGGTTCAAGCCGCAGCTCGAGGCTTTGCGGAATCCGCATTGGTCTTCATCGGGCGATAAAATCATCGTAACCGGCGTCAGGGCGGGCTACTCGGATTTGTATATTTATGATATCAACAGCGGGGAATTCAACCGTTTGACTTTCGATGGTTATGATGATGTCGATCCGAAGTTTTCTGCCGATGGTCATCTGATCGCCTTCGCATCCGACAGGCCGGTCGCCTCGGATTCAAATGGCGAGTTCAAACCGGGCATTTACAATGTTTTCTTGTATGATTTGGTCGAGAATAAGATCCGCGCGATTACGCACGATTCCACCAAGAGCATTCAGCCGGATTTTTCCCCCGATGGCAAAATGCTGGCATATTCGTCATACAGAAACGGCATTCCTAATATATATATTCATAACCTCGATACCGGAGAGGATTTTGCGGTCACCGACGTCCTCAGCGGTTTGTTCTCTCCCTCATGGTCACCCGATGGCCAAAAGATCGCGGTCAGCGCTTTTGTAAACGGCGGTTTCGACATTGTGGTCATCAAAGATATCAGGCCGCAGACCGAGACCGGCAAGCTGTTGCCGACGAAATTCGTTCAAACCGGCAAATTATTCACCGAAAAGAGGTTGCTGACCGAGGATGTTCAAAAAGATAGTTTAGGTATTGCTTCCAATAAGCCCGATTTTTCCCGGTATATTTTCAAAGCGGGTGAGGAAAAAATTCTCGGTGAAAGTCAATCTGCAGATACTCTTACGCCGGATACTTTGAAAAAAGAGCAACTCGCCGAATTTTTCCAGGACACGGTGAAATATCAAGCGCCCGATGGTTCGTTCATCAAAAAGAAATATACGCCGAAATTCGGTCTTGACCTTGCTGCCGGAGGTTTCAGCTATGATACGTTCTACGGCCTACGCGGGGAATCGTATGTAGCCATATCGGACGTGCTGGGCAATCATAATATCTTTATCGCCACGGACGTATTCAACAGCATAGACCAATCCAATATTCAGGTTTTGTATCAATATCTGGCCAAACGAATCGACTACGCGATAGGCGCATTTCATTTCAAAAATCTATATTACGATTATTATAACCAATACTATTTTACCGACAGGGTCATGGGCTTAATGGGTGCCGCCAGCTACCCGTTCTCCAAATTCGATCGAGTCGACGTCTCGCTATCACAGATGACGGTCAACCGTAGATATCTCGATTATTTCGCCCCGCCGGACAGAACGACCAACATTCTCGTCGGCGGAATTTCCTACGTTTCGGACAAGGTTATCTGGGGCATCGTCGGGCCGGTTTACGGGCAACGTTATAAGCTTTCCGTCGAGAAATCATTTAAGGCCGTGGCCTCGGGTTTCTCCTATACCTCCGCCGAAATCGATTATCGGAAGTATATGCATTTCGGCAGTGACTATAATTTCGCTTTCAGGTTCGCCGGAGGTTTCTCTGAGGGCGAAAATGCGCGGGATTTTTATTTGGGCGGAACCTCGTATTGGATAGATCCGAGGCAGAAGACCGAGGATATTTACGGCGAGAAGGATATCTATATAAACAAGCTCGTTGTGCCGTTGCGAGGCTACCGTTATTTCGAATTCAAGGGCAGACAATATTTTGTCACCAATATAGAGTTCAGATACCCGTTCGTCGATTATCTAAAGATGAGGGTCCCGTTCGGTCTGACTCTCGGCTACGTAAGAGGATCGATATTTTGGGATATGGGTGCCGCATTCGACAGGCTGGAAGATTTCAAGTGGTTCGATGACAAAAGGGGATTCCCGAAACTGGCCACCCCCAAAAGCGGAATCGGATTCAGCATCCAATCGAATCTCGGATTTTTGGTATTGAGATTCGACACCGCCTGGCGCACCGATCTTGCCGGCGTTTATGGAAAACCCAGATATTACTTTTCTTTCGGGGCTAATTATTGAGCCTGCGTGAACGACCGGACTTGGCGCCGACAAAAAGGGCGAAATCGTTATCCAAGCATATTGAAGGGAACCAACAATATCGACCGCATGATTTATAATATGGGAATGTTTTTTGCGGATGATTTAATAGGCAATCATTTTGGTTGTTACAAGACTAATCCGAGTGATTATCTCGTAGGCAATTAATTAATTGACAATCGGCGGAATATGATTAAATTAAAAAAAAATGCGTAAGGGAAGGAAAGTTATATGTCGAGATTGTTAACACTATGTCTGGCAATAGCTTTGGTTGGCTTGGCCCAGGCCGGCGGCTGGCAATCCATTCAGGAAGATTATTTGAGCGGCAAGATAACCGCCGATCAAAGGGCTGAATTCGCCCTGATGTTGCTGGAAAATCCACAGCAATTGCCGCCTGAATATCAGATAGATAGACCGATGAAAGATGCCACGGGGATGATTATCGATATCATGTCCGAAAAGGATATCGTGAATCCTCAGATTATTTATAGATACTCGACTATTTTGGCAAGGCAAAGCAAACAGAAGTATTACGACACCCCTGAGGGACATTTCCGTATTCATTACGATACAGCCGGAACCCATGCCGTATATCTGCCTACAGTCGATACGATGCCGGCAGACGGCCACCCCGATTATGTTAACAGAACCGGCAATTTCCTGGAAAGAGCCTGGACTTACGAGTGCGATACACTTTCTTATGATACTCCCCCTTATGATGGTTCGGCCGGTGGCGGCACCAATCTCTATGATGTTTATATGCATCATTATTCCGGAGCCTACGGAGTGACCTGGCCCGAATCACCATCGAGCCAAAGGCCGGGAAGAGGAAACGACTATACCTCATATATTTTCGTCGATCCAACCTATTCGGGATTCGGCTACACCAACCGTGACCTGCCGATGCAGGTAACCACCGCCCATGAGTTTTTCCATGCCGTTCAGATGGCTTATAATGTCAATGCGGGAAGCTGGTTCATGGAAAACTGCGCGACCTGGATGGAAGATGTAATCTGGGATGCCGTAAACGATAATTATGCGTATATTCCCAGTTTCTTCAACAATCCGCATATGTCTTTGACCACCGCCAACGGCGGCTATGAATATGGGGCTTTCCTCTGGCCGACTTACCTTGAAGAAAGATTTGGATTCGGCTTGATTCATACGATCTGGGAATGGACGATTTCCAACACCGCCTATTCCGCGGTGATTCAGGTGCTCGATGAATACGCCACGGGAATCGTCGCCGCTTTCCCGGAATTCGCCACCTGGAATTACCTGACCGCCGGCCGTAACGACGGACGGCATTACGATGAGGCCAGCAGCTATCCGCAAGTCAGAATAATGAGGACCCATACTACTTTCCCCGTCAATTCGAATACTTCCACCAGCCCTCCGAGTTCTCTCGGCTGCAATTACGTCAGATTCGTACGCGGCAGCTACAGCGGCCAATTGAGGATTGAATTCAACGGCGCCGACGGTGGAGGCTGGGTGGTGCCTGTCGTAAAATCGCTGACCACCAATAATCATGAATTCGATTCTCTTGTCGTCAATTCGCTGGGTGACGGACAACTCATAATACCCGATTTCAATAATTACGCGATGGTTTGTATTATCCCCTGTGCTTTGCAGGGTTCTTCCCAAAACTTTACATATAGCGCTTATATCGATACGATAACCGCAATCGGCGATGAGAACGCGATTGCCCGCGATTTCGCGTTGTATGGCAATTATCCCAATCCTTTCAACGGCTCCACGGTAATTCAATTTTCCGTGCCTGAGGGGTATGATCGGGCGCGGTTTGAGATATATGATATTCTCGGACGCAAGGTTTCGGCCACGGATGTTGCCGTCGACGCCGGAATCAACAACCTGCCGATCCGTGCCGATGAACTTGCCGGCGGTGGAAGCGGGACGTATTTTTATCGATTGCTTCTCGGCGAGCGAAGCCTGATCGGCAAGATGACCTATTTGAAGTAATACAAGGAGTGACAAGTGAAGAAAACATTTTTGACAACCTTGGTGTTTGTCATGATTTCCGCCGTAATCGTTTCGGCGCAAGGCCTTAAGGGCAAAGCCCCGGATTTTACCTTGCCTGATCTGAACGGTAAGAACATCCGCCTGGCTGATGTGCTGGGCAAAGGACCGGTCTTCATCAGTTTTTGGGCGACCTGGTGCGGACCATGCAAGAAAGAGATTCCCGAACTGATCAACGTCTATAATAAATATCAATCCAAAGGACTGACCGTCCTGGGGATTTCGACCGATAAGTCAGGGCAGGGTACGGTCAAGTCTTTTGTCGAAGCGCGCAAGGTTCCATATACGATTTTGCTCGATTCCGATGGCGAGGTGTTTTCGCGGAAATATAAGGGGATGGGAATCCCTTACGGCTTTTTACTCGACAAAGACGGAACTATAGTGAAATCTTTCTATGGTTATACGCCTGGTTTCGAAAAGTCGCTTTCGGAAGCCATCGATAAGCTGATTCCAGCGGCCCCGGCCAAGACGGAGGAGGCGGAAACGAAGGAAGCTGCGAAGTGAGTCGGCCGGACGATCCCTGTAAATTATTCCGGATAGCCATGAAGATAGGGTTCTTAGCCACCCTATCTTTTTTTATTTTTGGAGTTGCCGCATTTGCCCAGGGCGATTGGTCGGTATCCGGAGCCAATTTCGCCAGATACTATCTATTCAAGCGGGTTCATCCCGACTCATCGGTTGCCGATTCGGCGGCTACGCGTTTTCAATTCGATATCTCGATGGACAAATTTTACGGCGGCGCCTGGTTCGAGGTGAAACATCATAAAAGCGCCGACAATAATTTCGATCTCGATTCGATCACCCAGCGCTATTTCGGCTGGCGGGACGATGGTTTGGAGATACATGTCGGCAACTTCTATCAGACTTTCGATAGAGGGTTGATCCTGAATGCCTATCGTGACGAGAACGTCAGAATCGATATTCCCCTCGATGGGGGGCGCATTTCCGGAAGGTATTCATTGCTTGATTTCGATTTCCTGTCCGCGGTGGGGCGCACCCCGGCCGCATATCGTCCGACGCTGCGGGGGGCACGCGCCAAGTTCAAACCTGCAAGCGCTTTTCACTTGGGCGGCGCTTACGTCAGGGTAATCGAAAACGATATGAATTTCGGCGATCTGCGTTCCGATCTTACCCAGATTAACGCAAGAATAAACCGTCGTTTTTTCGATCTTGTGAATTTCGATTACTATATCGAACACGCACGTCGGGATGGATATTTTATCGACTATCTTGTATTCCCCAGCGAAGTCAAGGATAGAAAGGGATCGGGCACTTATTCCAATATCACCTCCAGCGTCTGGAAGGTCTCGACCTTTTTCGAGTATAAAAATTACAAGTATCTATCCTATCCAAGCGATTTGGATATACAGGCGAATTTCAATCAGCCACCTGCCGCCAATCATCAGGAAAGATCGCTTCAATCACAATACAGCGTATCCGGAGAATTCGGATGGCGGGCCGGTTTCAACTTCGCCAAAGATTATTACTGGGGATTTTTGGTGGATATCGCCGAGGCCAAAAGCCGCGATCAGCGCGATTTTTTCATGAATGAAAAGTATTTCGAAATCCGCGGGGCTTATTATCGGGAAAACCAATTCGTGGCAAGTTTCGATAGACTTAGCCACAGCCAGAAAAACGAAATCAGCCCGAGACTCGAATTGACCTATGGCATCGATGATGTAAACTCATTGGTCTTGACGGCATATTATATAAAGTATGAGTTACGCGAAGATGAGGGCGATTCCACGGATTATACCGAAAAATTTCTGACTCTGGAGGTCGTGCGCGGGCAATTGTTTAATCTTACGCTCGGCGGCAGTTGGTCGGATAAAATTTACGGCGAATTCGAAGACAAAGACCCCTCGGAAATGCTATTTGCCGAGCTCCTGATTAAATTGCCGAACAACGACTTGTCGGTATTCTATGGTGGCCAACGAGGAGGCTATGTTTGTTCGGGCGGCGTCTGCACAATCAAGCCGACATTCAGAGGAGTAAGAGCGACTATATTATCCAGATTTTGAAAAAGATGCTTGTATAAAAATAAATTCGTGGTATATTAAAAAAAATTCAATTCCACCGCTCGGGAGGTATGTAAACCATGGTGAAAGCTAAGATTCTGGCGGCAGTACTGATTTTGATTGCGGCGTTGCCGACTTTCGGCGCCCAAAGATTGGTATTGCTGGAAAACGAAACCAATACCAGTTGCGGTCCGTGCTATCCGGCCGATCTGTTATTGGATCAACTTTGCGATCAACACCCCGATGTTTTCGTTGCCATTCGTTATCACGCCTGGTGGCCGTCGTCAAGCGATCCCTTCTACGTTTATAATACTTCCGAAAACCGGGCACGAATCAACTATTATCCTCCTCATCCCGACGGTTACTACTATACGCCTTATGCATGGATCGACGGCATAATCCGTGGCGGATATTCTTATAGCAGCTGGTGGAGTTTTATCCTTTCGCGTTCCAGCGATGAATCGCCGGTTGAGATAAGGCTAAGCGGAACATTCGATTCGAATACGCGTAACGGCAACCTCTATGTAAATTTAGTTGGCACGGATATAATCGACGTCGGCAACCTCAGGTTGCGTATCGCACTTACCGAATCTGATATTCACTGGAATGCCCCGAATGGCATAACCGTCCATGAACAAACATTCCGCGATATGTTACCATCGGCGACCGGTGCGGCGATCACTCTTGCTCAGGGTGATACGGTCGATTATACCCAGCCGTTCACCTGTCCAACGGCTTTGGCGTGGACAAATTGCGAATTGGTTGCGTTTCTGCAGTCCGATGCCACCAGAGAGGTATTGCAATCGGCAAAAATTACGCTGGCGGAATTGAACCACCAAACGTCGATAAACGATAATGCGAGTCTTCCAGATAGATTCAAACTCGAACAAAATTATCCCAATCCTTTCAATGCCTCGACCACGATCAAATACACATTGGCAAACGAGGGGGTGGTTCGGCTTGCGGTTTACGATCTTGCCGGCCGCAAAATAGCGGTTTTGGCCGATGGATTACAGGGAGCCGGCATGCATCAGGTCATCTGGAACGGCACCGATGACGAAGGACGGGCGGTGACAAGCGGTGTGTACTTTTGCAAAATCGAATTCGAGGGGAGAAGCCAAACCAACAGAATGTTGTTCCTGAAATAGGATTGATGCGCGATTTTGCCAAGGGCGCCTTAAGCGTTAGGGCGCCCTTTATTATTTTAAATAAGAGAGTAAACGATTTCTTGCGTAAGTTCAGAGCGATTTTCGAACCTTTATCTCTTTCCTGAATGTAAGTTCCGATGCCAAATCGTTTGACTTGAAATTCGGCGAGGGATATACTTCGGAGCTGAAAGGAGATTCATGCCAAATGAATGAGCCGAACGTCGATATCGAACTTGCACGCGAGCATGGTATTTCCGATGATGAATATGAAAAGATTGAGGAATTTCTCGGCCGCAAACCGACCTATACCGAGCTCGGCATCTATTCGGTGATGTGGTCCGAACATTGTTCTTATAAGAATTCGATCGCCTTGCTTAAGACATTGCCCAGAACCGGCGAAAACATGCTTGCCGAAGCCGGCAGTGAAAACGCCGGAGCGATCGATATCGGCGACGGATTGGCTGTGGTGTTCAAGATCGAATCGCATAACCATCCCTCGGCGGTGGAACCGTATCAGGGTGCCGCGACAGGCCTGGGCGGCATTCTGCGAGACATATTCACCATGGGAGCCAGACCGGAGGCCGCTTTGAATTCTCTGCGATTCGGCCCTTTGGACAATCCGCGGACCAAATATCTTTTCGACGGCGTGGTCAGGGGAATAGGCGACTATGGAAACTGTTTCGGCGTTCCCGATGTCGGCGGCGAGATATATTTCGAGTCGGCCTACGCGGGAAATCCGCTGGTCAATGCGATGGCGGTGGGGATTGCCCGTAAAGAAGACCTGATTTCGGCAACCGCTCGCGGTGAGGGGAATCCCGTATTGATCGTTGGTTCGAAAACCGGCCGGGATGGAATCCACGGGGCCACGTTCGCTTCCGAGGAGCTGTCCGAAAAGTCGGAATCGCGGCGCTCTTCGGTACAAATCGGCGACCCTTTCATGGAAAAACTCTTACTTGAAGCTACGCTTGAGGTGATCAAGCATAAACTGCTGGTGGGGATTCAAGATATGGGAGCGGCCGGATTGACCTGCTCGGCCACGGAGATGTCCGCCCGGGGCGGCTGCGGAATGGAGCTTCATCTCGAGAGGGTGCCGATGCGTGAGGAGAGGATGACTCCTTATGAAATCATGCTTTCCGAATCGCAGGAAAGAATGTTGCTGGTCACCACTCCCGCCAATCTGGCCAAGGTTATCGAGACCTATGGCAAATGGGGGGTATCAGCCACTGTCATCGGTAAAGTGATAAATGAAAATCGGGTCAAAGTCTATTATGAGGGAAAGCTTTATGCTGATGTTCCTCCGGATTCCCTGGTGTTGGGAGGAAAAGCGCCGGTTTATTTCAGACAAACCCGAAAGCCTGCCTATATCGATGAACTTGCGACTTTCGACGGCGATTCAATTCCGGTCCCGGGGGATTTCAACGAGATTCTGCTGCGGCTGCTTGAATCTCCTAATATCGCCTCCAAGCGCTGGGTTTATCAGCAATACGATACTTCGGTAAGAACGGCGACGGTTATCGGTCCCGGCCAAGATGCCGCCGTGATAAGGATTCGCAAATCGAGCAAAGGGCTGGCCGCCGCCACCGATTGCAACGGGCGCTGGTGCTATCTTAATCCCCGCTTGGGAGCAGCCCACGCGGTCTGCGAAGCCGCACTCAACGTAGCTTGCGTGGGTGCGCGACCATTGGCGATAACGAATTGCTTGAATTTCGGCAATCCTTATGATCCCGAGGTATATTACTCATTTTCGGAGGTGATCGCCGGCATGGGTGAGGCCTGCCGTTTTCTCGGAACGCCGGTTACCGGAGGAAATGTGAGTTTTTACAATGAAAGCGGGGGGGGATCGATTTACCCGACACCGGTGATCGGAATGATCGGTTTGTTGAAAAACATCGAGAAAAGAGTCGGATCGTTTTTCACGCATCCGAACGATCGTCTCGCTCTGATAGGAGGGATCAGCGGCGAGCTGGGCGGCTCCGAGTATCTCAAGCTGATTCACGGAAAGATCGCCGGGAGACTGCCGGGTTTGTCTTTGACCGATGTAAAAAAAGTAATCGATGTCTTGGCCGAGTTGGCGGATTCGGGCTTGATTCATTCGGCGCATGATATTTCCGATGGGGGTATGGCGGTAGCCCTTGCCGAATGCTGTATCGGACGGCGAATCGGAGCGGTAGTCACAGCCGATTTTCCTTTGCGACCCGACCGGTTGCTTTTTTCCGAATCGCGGCCTGCGGTGCTTATATCGTATCCCGAAAGCAGTTTCGCCGCAGTGAAACAAAAATGTCTCGATTTCGGTGTCGGGTTGCAAGTTATCGGCAAGACCGGAGGCGATAAACTGACAATCAATGAATTTATCGATTGCCCCGTTTCTGCTTTGAATGACAGCTACGAATCGGCGATTCCCAAGTCGATGGATCGAATCAGCCATTGAGCCTCAAAAACAGTTCTTACGAAAAGAGCCGAGTCGGGCGGACATTTCGCCTTGACATGGTACGGCAATTAGCCTACAATTTTGACATGCCTTTTCGTTTTACCTGCCTCGTTGCTTTAATCCTTTTTGGCTGTAATTTGATGGCATCAACGCCGGCCGATATGGTGCTGTCGGTATTCGACAAACCCGATGACGACGGAACCAGCTTGGTTATCCGATGGAAAATTCCTGATTTCGATTCTTCGACACAATACTTCATCCAACAATCAATTACGGGAGACACCGATGTGCAGGTGATTTATACGATCACCGTTGATTCCGGCGAATTCACCAAGACAGGTCTTGATCCGCAGAAGAGTTATGAATTTCGCCTTGTGACAAAAAACGATTCTGAAGAGAAGGTCATGGGCGCGGCGTCCGGCGTAAAACCTGTGGAAAATTGGTTTAATAAAAAAAGAATAAACGTCTTGGTCGGGGTGATGATAACGGGGCTGCTGATCGGATTTTTCGTGATAAGAGGCAAACGCGGGATGTCGTTTTTTATCAGACCGATCGCCGGATTACAGGCTGTCGATGAGGCGATCGGAAGAGCCACCGAAATGGGGAAACCGATACTTTATTCCGCAGGCAGGGGAACGATCACCCGCCCGGCGACTATCGCCAGCATGAACATTCTCGGTTCGGTTATCCAAAAGGTTGCGGAATACAATACCCCGTTGATTTTCCCCAATAACGATCCTGTGGTGATGACAGTTGCCCAGGAGGTCGCCTATGAAAGTTATAACCGCGCCGGTCATCCTGAGAATTTTAGGCCGGAGAATATATTTTTCGTAACCGATTCGCAGTTCGGTTATGCGGCGGCGGTCGATGGCATCATGCTTCGCTACAAACCGGCCACAAATCTGTTTTTCGGCACATTCGAGGCCGAATCCCTGATCCTCGCCGAAACGGGCAATTCCGTGGGGGCGATGCAGATCGCGGGCACGGATTCTTCGATCCAGATGTCGTTCTTTATCGTGTCCTGCGATTATGTCTTGATAGGCGAGGAGTTGTTCGCCGCCTCCGGATATTTGTCGCGCGATCAGCAGGTGCTGGGAAGTATCAAGGGCTCGGATTACGCTAAACTGCTGATAATCCTGTTTATGATTGCAGCGATTATTATGGTTATTTTAGGAAACAAAGCGATGATGAACTGGCTTACGATAAGATGATATGAGAAGACAAATACCGGTCATATTGTGTTTCGGTTTCGGCGCCTTCATGCTTACTCAATTTTTTGTCCCGAGCCGACTGTCGACCAGAGCTTACGAAATTGTGGTCGATTGGACCCAGACGATTTACGTGTTCGCCTTGCTGGTCGGTGTCGCCGGCATGATAAAATATCATTCCGAAAAAATCTCCAAGAAGAAGACTGGCTATTTTTACAATCTGCTGACCTTGATAGGCGTGATCGCCATGGCGGTGTCCGGATTTGTTTGGGGGCGCGGCGAGGGATCACCTTTCGATTGGCTTTTTACTCGTATGCAGGCTCCGATGCAGGCGACCGTATTTTCGTTGTTGTCGTTTTTCGTGGCTTCGGCTGCTTACAGGGGTTTCAGAGCCCGCAACCTTGAAGCAACCCTTTTGCTTCTCGCCGCCGCGCTGGTGATGATCGGCAGAGTGCCGATCGGCGATTATATCTGGAGCGGGTTTCCCAAGATCGCAAACTGGATACTCGATGTGCCCTCGATGACCGCGCGCCGGGGGATTTTTATTGGAATCGGCCTGGGGACGATCGGCACCGCTCTGAGAGTAATCCTGGGCGTGGAAAGAACATACTTGGGTAAAGGATAAATATGTTTTCGCCGCGCATGCCGGGGAATATCGATCGAAGAATCATTTTCGTGGCGCTTTTTTTATCGGTCTCGATTCCACTTATATTAAATTTCCGGTTGCCCAACCGAATCACCAGAGAGGTCAAGTCCGTTTACGATTTCATCGATCGATTGCCCCCCGGATCGGCCGTGCTCGTATCTTTCGATCATGACACGGCTACTCTACCCGAGATGTCGCCTATGGCCCGGGCTCTTCTACGGCATCTTTTCCAACGACGACTTCGGGTAATCGGCATGGCTCTGCGTGCCGAGGGTTCCTCGATCGGCAACAGCGTGCTTCGCTCCGTGGCCGCTGAGTACGATCTCCGGGAAGGTACTGATTATGTTTTCCTCGGTTTCCGTCCCGAAATCACCTCGGCGATACTCGGCATGGGCGAAAACATCTCGCGCGTGTTCCCGAAAGATTTCCGAGGGATCCCGCTCAGCGAAATACCTTTGATGCAGACCGTCAAGAATTATCGACAGATCGAGTTGATCATATCGATAGCCGATGACGATACGCCCAATTATTGGATCAATTATGCCAACGCCAGATACCACGAGGCGGTGGTGCCTGCGGTTACGGCGGTGATGGCGACGACATATTATCCATTCTTGCAGGAAAAACAGATAATCGGGATGGTCCCCGGATTGAAAGCGGCCGCAGAGTATGAGCAGTTGATCGGCCGCCCCGGCGACGCCTCTGTGGGGATGAGTGCCCAGAGCATAGCCCACTTGTTGATCCTGGCGCTGATTGCGATCGGCAATCTGAGCTACTTATCGGCAAGGAAAAGGCGTTGATATGGATTTAGGCGTCTGGATAGCGGCTGGATTAACGCTCGCGATATATTCGTTTTTATACAGAGACAATCCTGTTTATAAATTCGCCGAGCACCTGCTTGTCGGAATTTCGGTGGGCTATTTGATCGTAATCGCATTTAATGATACGGTGGTTCCCAAAATAATCGATCCTTTATTCGTTCATCGGCAATGGCTGGGGTTGGTCCCCGTGATTCTCGGCGCGCTGATGTTCAGCCGATTCGTTTCCCGGTTCGCTTGGCTTTCGCGGCCGGCGCTGGCCATTTATATAGGGTTCGGCGCCGGGGCGGCCATTCCCGCCAACATGCAGGCCAATATCCTGGCTCAGATTAGGGCGACGATCTCCCCGTTTGCCGATATCGATTCGGTCGGTGGTGCGATCAACGCTGTTCTTATCGCCGCCGGGTTGATTTGCACGCTATTATATTTTTATTTTTCCAAAAAGCACGAGGGGACTTTCGGAAAATTCACTCGGGTGGGGATTTATTTTCTGATGATATTTTTCGGCGCGACTTTCGGTTTCACGGTGATGGCGCGCATATCGCTCTTGATCGGACGCGCCGGATTTTTGCTCAAGGATTGGCTGAACATAATAAAATAGAAGAGGGGGAAAATAATGAAGAAAATCATTTTTTCGGCGATAATTCTCGTTATTTTCGCCGGCTGCGGGAAAAAAGAAATGAGATATTTCGAAAAAGTCGAATTCGAACCGGTGGGCAGCCGAATCCATGTACTATCGATAACCGCCAAAGGCCCACAGATGCTGATTGGAACATACGGCAAGGGGGCTTACTTTTCGGTCGATTCCGGCGAAAACTGGCGCAATTTCACCTCCGATAATCAGCATCCCGATTCAGGTTTGTCGTGGGATTTTATCATGGGCGGCGTTTGGCAGGGCGATTATCTGATTCTGGCCACGCTCGGCGACGGTATCAATATTTCTTCTGATTCCGGACGCAGCTGGAAACGGTTCGGCTATAATTTCTTCGGTGTCGAGTATTTGTATTCCGTCGGGATAGTGTGGTCAGATTCGAAAATCTATGTCCCCACGGCCGACGGCATAGTCGTATTCGACTTCTTTCCGACTTCCGCAGGTGGTATCGATTCATTGTCTTATAACGTAATTGATGAGCGCGCCGGACTTTCCAGCCAATACCTTTATGATTTGGTCGTCGAGGGCGATAGACTATTCGTCGGATCTTTGAATGGATTTTCGTTTTCGGAAGACGGCGGCAAGACGTGGCGGAATTTTTCGCCGAACGGAAGGTGGAACGAAAACGGTGTCGCCTTGTGCAAAGTAAGGGCGGTCGCCGCGAAAAATAACGCATGGTATGCCGGTTGCGACGATGGTTTATACGTTTCAGTGGATTCGGGAAAAAGCTGGGAAAATATCACCAGCGGCTTGCCGTCGCCATTCGTGCATGATATTCATATCGATGGCGATGGCCGATTGTGGGTGGCAACTTACAAAGGCTTGGCCCTGAGCACCGACAGTGGCAAGTCTTATCAAATATTCGATCGATCATCGGGATTTTTCAGCGATAACGTCAATTGTGTCGCCTCGGGTCCTGATGGTCGAGTATTCGCCGGAACCAACTATGGGCTATATAGAATTGCCGATAGGCTGGCCGAAACGGAGAGTTTCCCGAGCCCAAAGCAGGTTTTCGATCGTCCGGAAGAACCGGCTCACCAATGGTTTCTCAGGCCGGTCGCTCCGGAATTCAATGACCAGAAAGACCAGACTTACCTTTATGGCATGACCATGGGCGGAAATTTCCGCCAGCATCAAGGTTGCGAATTCAACAATCCTGAAGGTGTTCCGTTACGGGCGGTCGATGACGGCACGATCGTCTATGTCCGGGCGGATATCGGTCATTCCGTTTTGCGCTGCGATCGAAAATTGGGGGATAATTTCGTTTACGTGCATTATCATCATCAATGCGATATAATCAAGCAAGTAGGGCAGAAAGTAAATCGCGGTGATATAATCGGTCATATCGGAAAGCTCGGTAATGTAACCAATGAACATTTGCATTTCGAAGTATCGTTATCTTCGGTCGATGATTCCAATGTTCCCAACAAGACCGTAAACAACGAACTTTGGATAGAACCGTTGCCCGGTTGCGGAACGATTGTGGGCAACGTCGTCGATAGGCAGGCAAGAAATATCCTGAAAATCAGGATTTACGGTGTGGAAAAGCCGGTGCCGACGGAAACTCCATTTTCGTTCGCTGAAACCTACGGAGATTCGGTCAGCCCGAGTCCGGTTTATGGCGAAAATTTCGCGATCGCCGATGTGCCCGCCGGCAAATATGTGTTGTGGGTTGAACACGGTGATCAGAAATATGCCGTAAAGGCCGAAGTCGAGGCGGGGATGATAACCAGAACGAAAATCATCGTCGAATAGCGATATGATCTGCCCGCGCTGCCGAACCGCCATGAAAGAGGAAAAGAGAACTTTTCACAAGAAACGCAAATGGATATGCCCGCGCTGCCGAAAAGTGAAATTCCAGATTAAAGGTTTGCGCAAATGACTCCGTGCCGTATTCTTGTGGGCACCTCCGGCTATTCATTCGACGATTGGATCGGGCGGTTCTATCCAGTCGGAATTCAAAAAGGGAAGATGCTCGATTATTATAAAGATCATTTTCCCGCAGTCGAAATAAATTCGACATATTACCGAATTCCTCATTCGACCGTGTTTTATCACATGGCCCAAAAAGTGCCGCCGGACTTCGAATTTATCGTGAAAACGCACAGCTCTTTTACCCACGATCGGGCAAAGGCCGATGCGAATTTCGATCTGTTTTTCGAAGCGGTCAAGCCCTTGATCGATTCTGGAAAATTGAAAGGATATCTCGCTCAATTCCCCTGGTCTTTTCGTTTCTCGACCGCCAATCTGAATTACATTATTGACAGCAAAGCGAGATTTGGTAATATTCCCCTGTTCGTGGAGTTTAGAAACGCGGAATGGGACAGAGCGGAGGTTTATCGTATTTTGGGAGAAAATAAAATCGGTATCTGCTGTGTCGATGAGCCCCAGCTCGAGGGGTTATTCCCGCCCCGGGCGATTGCCACGACTTCAATCGGTTATGTAAGATTTCATGGACGCAACGATCGGGATTGGTGGAAGCCTCGCCCCGGAAGTGACCGTTACAATTATGATTATAAAAAAGAAGAATTGGCCGATTGGTTAAAAATGATAGATAATATGCGCCGTGAAACCGAAAAAATATACCTGTTTTTCAATAATTGCCATCTGGGGCAGGCGGTGAAAAGTGCAAAAATGATGATGGAAATGATGCAATTGGAGTTTTAATATGAAGGGCAAAATCGGTGGCATTGTCGTCAAGGCATTATCGGTTTTAGTTATGTTTTGGGTGATATCCGCGGTTTACTCTTACCGCGTGACGAAAGAGAAAACTCCCTCACACGGATACGGCATTGCGGATTCGAGGGAGGCGAGCGTATTTTCGCTGATATGGGATAATTTCGCCCCGACCAAGTTGAATATCAGTGCCCGGGCGGCGATCGTCGTCGATGCACTCACAGGCGAGGTCATTTTTGCCAAGAATCAAGACAGTCGGTTGCCGATAGCCAGTCTGACCAAGCTGGCCACCGCCCTTACATTTTTGGAAACAAAACCGAATCTGAACGATGTGGTCACGATTACCGCCGAGGATAAAGCAGGCGCCGGCAGGTCGAGATTATACGTCGGCGAACGGATAACTTTGCATGACTGTCTGCACATGTGTTTGATGCGTTCCGACAATGCCGCCGCCCGAGCGCTTGCCAGATCGACGGGCTTTTCGATGGAGAAGTTCGTATTTCTGATGAATAATCTCGCTTACAGAATGGGATTGAAAAACACGACTTTCGTCGATCCCACCGGTTTGTATGCCGGTAATGTTTCGAGCGCCGTGGATTATGTAAAATTGGCGAAGATGGCTTTCGAAAACGAAATCATCTCGGAAATAACTTCTAAAAAGAATTATCGATTCAAAGCGCTCAATAAAAATGTAACCCATTCTTTATATAATACAAACAGGCTTGTTTACGGCGAGTACAATGTAAAGGGCGGCAAAACAGGTTACATAAGCCAATCCGGATACTGCCTCGCCTTGAATGTGGTCGATGATGACGGCCATCCGATCACGGCGGTCCTGCTTGGCTCGACATCGAATGGATATAGATACCGAGATGCCAAGAAGCTTCTGGCTCTTGCCCTGAATAATTGAAGAATTCGTGCCGAATCCGATTGTTCCATGTACTTACCATGGTTTCTCTTGTCGTGCGCGTCAACTTTGATCACTTGACCTATGGAAAGGGCGTAATTATTTTCAGTCGGCTCAGCCATGAGGTTGTAGAAATCAGCTTGTCGAAATTAAGGCCGGAGTAGCTCAGTCGGTAGAGCAGCTGATTTGTAATCAGCTGGTCGGGGGTTCGAGTCCCTTCTCCGGCTTTTTCGTTTGCAATCATTCCTTAAATATACGCTTTGCCGATGGATTTTTTTCGGTTGCAGTAAAGCCGCACGAATTCCCGTGATAACGATCTGCCTCGTGTTCAATGAATCAATTAAAGGTGGATAGTTCGGTCAGCAGGGGGAAGATCCCTTGGTTTTGGCGCCGACTTTATTGCTTTTTGCCCGAAACGCTATTTCGGCGATTGCCTCTACTGCCGAATCGATATGCTCATTGGTATTGAACGGCCCGATCGAAAAACGGACACTTCCGTGCTTATCGATCGTGCCCAGTTGTTCGTGTACCAACGGGGCGCAATGCAGTCCGGTTCTGACGGCGATATTGAATTCGCCGTCGAGCATGATTCCGACATTGCCCGCGTCGATCCCCTCGACATTGATAGAAACCGTCGGGAGATGGTTATCGAGCTTGTCGGCGCAGTAGATGCGCACCCCATCGATTTTCCGAAATCCCTCGACAAGTCGTTTCGTTAATTCGAGCTCATGGGCGTATATATTCGCCATTCCCTGCTCTTCAATCCATTTTTGTCCGGCGGTTAACGCGGCTATTCCCACCAAGTTCGGGGTTCCGAACTCCATACGATAAGGATATTCCTCGAGCTGGTAGGGATAGGCCGATTTCACCCCGGTGCCGCCGCTGCGGGTGTGACGCAGTTCGACATGCTTGCGCACGCACATCCCGCCGATGCCGGTGCATCCCATAAGAGCCTTGTGGCCGGTGAATGCCAGCAGGTCGATATTCATGGTTTTCATATTTATTGGGATCACCCCGGCCGTTTGCGAGGTGTCGACAGCGAATGCGATATTATTTTCGCGGCAAATCGCCCCGATTTCCGCTATCGGCTGAATCGTCCCGATCACGTTCGAGCCGTGGTTAACCATGACCAGTTTGGTATTGGGACGGATGGCTTTCTTGACGTCGTCAGGATCGATGAAACCCTGTGGATCGAATCGAAGATAGGTTGCCTGCACGCCGCCGTCTCTTACCAGGTGATTTATCGGGCGGATGACGGAATTGTGTTCGAGATATGTCGAGATCACATGATCACCCGGTGAAAGCATCCCTTGGATTATAAGATTAAGAGCATCGGTGGCATTGTAGCCGAAACATACTCTTTCGTCGGCGGTTTCATCTCCGCCGAAAAACCTGTTCAGTTTCGCCCTCAGTTGCTCGAGCGCATTGCCCGCCTCGATCGCCAAATCGTAGCCGCTGCGGCCCGGATTAACGCCGTAATTCCTGTAAAATTCGGTCATATAAACATAAACGCTTTCTGGTTTCGGCCAGGCTGTGGCAGCGTTATCGAGATAAATCAATTTTTCCGGCATCCGTCAGCTCCCTTGCCTCGAAGTTTCGTTTCTTAATATCCCAACACCGAAGGCAATTTACGCAATTGCATTCCGCGGAGCAAGTAAGTTATCCCGATGGATAACAGTTTCCCCTGCGGTAATATAAAACAGAAACGCCCGGGTTTTCGGAAGTGGACTCAGGCTGTCGATTTGCGCGCCTCAACTATCGCTTTGTTCAAGAGCCAAATTATGGTAAATAGACCCGCCACGAATAACAGCAAAAACAGAATCATCGGGCTCCATTGTATATTTACCTGTTCGGTGGTTACATCGAAATATATCCCGATATCGGCATTTTGCACGATCTGCCGACTTATGCCGTTTAATCCGAGCACGAGAAACTGGCAGATTGCAATGAATAGCGCCGCAGGTTTCGAGTCACGTTCTTTATGGAAACGGCTCAACAATACCAGCCAAATCAATCCCGGGCTGAGGGCTGTTGCGGCCGTCAATATTATGGTCGGGGTTGCGAACATCACCTGTTTTGCCTGGTTCGACCAGGTTCCGATCGAGTACCATAAGCCGAATAATGCGAACCATAACATTCCGATGGTGTAAAGTTTGAAAGCGAAACCGTTGATCCATCGCTTATACGCGAGCGACTCTTTGTCCGCCAGGAAAGCACAGTCGAAAAACGAATAGGCGGCCGTTGTCATAATCGCCAGACCGAACATCATCAGCCAGCGCGGCCAGAGGGAGTTATCATCGGTGTTAAGCGCGGTTCCCAGCGGCGCGCCCGCCACGCTCGTATTTTTCCAGATCTCCGGCCAAGCCGATAAATTGGCCATCAGCGAAAAGCCATTGACGAACAAGAAACCTATAATCACGAAAAATATGGCGGAAATCCAGCCGGCCCAGAGCGGCCAACGGCTGTCTTTGAACGCGATTCCTTTCAGCGAAGAGGTGTACGCGTAAACGCCGTAATAGGCTACGGTCAAGAGCGCGATTATTGCCAGCCAGGGCCAGGCCATCAAAATCGTCGCCGGGTAAAACGCCTTGTAATAGGCCACTTGCACGAATAAAAGCGGCACTATACCAAGATTAACTCCCAGCGCGATAATTATCGGCATTTGTTTCATTAGACGATCCGAAAAAATACGTCCGTTTTCATTGCGGAAAGCCCGTAACAAGAGCGCGATAATTATCCCCGCATACCATAAATTCATCGGCACGCTATGGAGAACGAACCCCAGAACCTTGAATAGCACTAAGAACCAGTACGGAGCGGGATAACCAAGCGGGCTCGATGGCGCAATTAAAGTTGCAGGATCCATTTCTGCCTCCTATTGCTGTTTTCCATAATACATACCCGCGGGGTGTGCGGGAGCGAGTTTTTCCAAAAATTCAGTCAAAATTTCCGCCTCTTCCGGTGTCCCCGCAAAAGGCGGCATGAAAAAAGCCGCTTTTTCCGGATGCATTACGGTTGATTTTATCATTTCCCTGGTCCAGCCGCGGATCATATGTCCCACCGGAGAATATCCCTCGCGCAGTGCGTGACAGTCGTTGCAATGGTATTGAAAGAGCACGGCGCCGATCTGCAATTGATCCGGCTCGGGTAATTCGAACAATAGTTTTTCATCGATGTTTTCGCCGGTGAATACTTGAGGATAATTGCTTTTCATCCAAGCGTAAGTCCAGCGACCGCCTTCAAGGTAACCTATCTTTATTAACCCAGGAATTTCCCGCGCTCTGATTTGATTTCCCAAGACGTCGTTATAGATAATGTAAGGTTTGCGCACCGCTTCCCTGACATATTCACCGGTGCTGATGGCAGCGAATCCGCATATGAAAAACAAAATCGCAAACCCCGGCGATAGCCATCCCGGATTTTTATATGGGCCGAAATACATCAAGGCGAAAACCGCCGCAGTCAGGGCGAAAATAAGAACCATCAGGACATTGAGGACGCTTGCGGCGGCAAGGGCTGCCTTTGCCGATTCCGGAAGCATCAGATACCAGCCGATTCCGCCCAAAGTCACGAATATGGCCCCCCAGAGAGCAGGTTTGGCAGAGCGTTTCTCTATAAGATTTCTTAGGTCTTTATCCTTGACTTTGAACGATGCGTGTAAAAACACATATAGAGATGTCAAAAGAAACGCTCCGCCGGTTCTGGCGAGCACTTGCGGGATCAATTGCGGATTAAAAAAGCCCGCCCACATGCTCTGGTCCGATGGTATAGCTCCGGGGTTGAGCATGTATGCGGTTATCCCGGTTATTATGAATAGACTCATCCAAGCCGAAAAGGCATAAATATTCGCCGCCAACAGATGGGTTTTCTCCGTGAGTTTGCCCCAGAAATAAAAGAATACGAATGCGGAGACGATCTCGAGAATAAAAAAGACATATTCCATAGCCCAGGCGAAGACAAACGTATGAATCAAGGTTTCTGTGGCCAGGGGAGAGGCAAGACCTATGGTCCACCAGATCCCCACGCCGGTTATGGCTCCATAAACAACGGTTACCAAAATGAAGAACCAGGCATGTCGGTGAAGGTAATCGAGATAGTTATTGTTACCGCTTTTATATGCGAATCTGGTTTCGAATGCCAGAAACATCCCGCCGCCGACCGCATAATGCGACACCACTATATGCAATACCGATACTATGGCGATAAGCATCGGCGAAGTCAAAAAAGGCACGTACCACCAAGGATAGTGCATTTTCAATCCCCTCCTTCTAAAAAATTAGCGACCGCCTTTGAAGTCATTTTAATCAAATAATCTGATTAACCTGCCATAAATTGCTTTTGCATCCTATCATAATTCCCCAAAAGTGTAAAGTGATAATCCCCAATTTTTTCTTGCCAAAAGCCCGAAAATAGTTTTATTAGGGGCGCATTCGACGAATAGGAGAGGTTCCCGAGCGGTCAAAGGGAGCAGACTGTAAATCTGCCGGCTCAGCCTTCGGAGGTTCGAATCCTCCCCTCTCCAAATCGGATTACCTGTCAGGAGATCGATTTCCGAATGAGGTTAATGATATTTGTTAGATTGTGACGGTAATGAAACATGGCGCGGATATTCATAATCCACTCAAAAGCTCATTTCGACAAGGCGTTGGAACTCGGCCGGCGGCTTGAAAGCGAAGGCCACAGCGTTTATATACCGCTTCGCGATACTCGGCAGGACGTGCCGATAGATCGAATATGCGCTCAGAATCGCGACGCTATCGCTGCCGCCGATGAGGTGAGAATTTTCTGGGACGGCACTTCGCACGGAGTGATTTTCGATACCGGTATGGCGTTCGCTCTCGGGAAAAGAATTATCACGGAATACGTCAATAAGAAATCGATCAAAGATCTCATTTTGAGCTTCATGAGTATGGCTGATTATTGTTGACTTTTGATAGGTTGAATTTCTAATTTATAGAAGCGCGGGAGTAACTCAGTTGGCTAGAGTCACAGCCTTCCAAGCTGTTGGTCGCGGGTTCGAGCCCCGTCTCCCGCTGTCGAATCACATTGGCATTCAATCGTCGAACCGGATTTATAAATAGACGGCTTCTGTGCTGTCTATCGTTGTTTAACCCATCTGAAAACCTGACTTCGCTTCCGCAACACGAAGATTCCAAGCCGAGTAAAATCGGGCGGAATTTCCTATTTCGTTCAGACGGCCATTTTCAATTTCGCAGGCATTTGCGATTTTCGATCGTGCTTATATATTTCAGGATATTTGTGATCAAGTACAGTCGGTAAATATAAGACTCATTCTTGACGATTTCGGTAACTTGCGACAGGTCCAGGATCGCACCAAGATCCTCGTTCTTGCCTATTATTGTATTATAATAATTCCGAAGCTGACCGACGGCTTCGAATTCATCTATTTTTCTGGTGATACCGATCGGATTTCTTATCAATCTCAAGAAGCCGATCAGATTTCTTCTTATCGTTTCATTGCTGGTGGCAAGTGATCTCAACGGCAGGTAAATGGGCATCAACGGCGAATCAAGGGGAATACCGAAATTTGCGTATTTGAGTCGAATGCTTTTCGGATTCAATGTTTTCAGCATACCGGCATAAACTTTCCACCCGGCCAAATATCGATTCGGTATTTTGAATGCGAATCTGGCGTAATCGATGCTGTAGTGGGGCGCCATTGGCCAGAAATAGAGGCGGATCCGATCCTGATTTTCCATGGTGAATTTGAACGAGCGCTCGAATATAAAGAATCGATCGATTCGATGAATAGGGTTTTTTTCGATATAACTGTCGAAAAAAGCGCAAAGATAATCCATAACCGATCCCGGCGAACGACCGAATATTTTGGCCGTGCTTTCGATACTGAAAGCACTCAAGCTATTGTGGCTGATGATTTCTCGAACAAGCTGCGGAGTCGATTTTATCGTTTTCTCTCCGTAACGCGGAGCGGCGATGTAGTTCCCCTCGTCACCCGTATAATAAAGTACCGATTTTCCGAAATCTTTATCGATCGTCTCCATCCAGTATAACACCGAACCCATCAACCCCATCACGCCCATGCCGTCTTTGCCGATTATCAGTTTCTCGAGCATTTCGAGACTATCCGGGGGAACATCATAAAATCTATGTTGCAGATTGAATTCCTTTATCAATTTTTCGACCACCGGCCAATCCCGCCGAAGCGCGTTGTAATGATCCCGGAATGTGATACCCTGAACCTGGACGCCGCAATTCAACAGGCCCATAAGCACGGCTCTCGAATCCAGACCTCCGCTCATGGCCAGAATACTCTTTCTCTCCGGGAACCGAGCGACGCGATTCCTGATACCGGTCATGAATAGATCATGCATAGATTGCACATAATAATCGAGCGAGTCGTTCTCATGTCTTTCGTCGAGATTGTAATTATACAATATCTGCCGACGAATCGTCCCAGACCTCAAATTCACCAAGATCAAGCTGGTCGGCAGAAGACGGGAGACGCCTTTAAGAAAAGTTTTCTCTCCGAGGGGAGCCGAGAACAGAAAATATTCCATCAGTCCGTTTTTATCGATCTCCACCTGAGACATCATTCCGGTTATGAATTTCAGCGATCGGGAAAGCAGCAGCATATTGTTGCTTGCTTGAAAATAGTAGGGAAGGCGGCCGAGGGCATCGTTGAAAACAAGTGCCATTCCATGAGATTTGTTGATATAGTAAACCGTGAATTCCCCATCCGTAGAAAGAACGACCCCCTTTAGGCGGTCTGTTTTCGCGCCGTTCGAATCGATGATTTCCTGGACGGATGATATGATATCTTTGACGAATTCGCCATAAGATGTGCCATAGGGCGTGCCATCGATAAAGATTTTGTTCTGACCGTCATCGTATGAAAAGCGGGGGTACTCGTTATATCCGCTGAAAGTAAGCGAAATTCCATCGTCTGTATAAAGATTTTCGAAAATATAGGATTGGTCGAATGTGAGTCGCAAGATAATTGACTGGGGAACGGTCAAATTGTTATTCTCGTTTAGTTTCAGGTTTACGGCGAGATTCATTCCTGGCATCCCAGTGCTCCTTTTAGTTGGGATAACATGAGTTTAATGTTTCGTCCGATTCAGTTTAATCGTTGCAGGAGGCCTTCAGTTCATCGCTCGAAATAAAAATTCCGCAAAGCTCAGTCACCGATTTTTGGGGAAAAAAGACTTTTGCAGTCCAGTTGTCAAGAAAGAATATATTGGTCATCCTGTGAACTGTATAAACTATCTAATGTCGTCATTCTTTTGTTTCAAACTTGAATCGATCCTATAATTGAGATTCGGCATAATATGAATAACCTCGGGAGGAAGCAATAGGTGCCGTGATAGACGGATTTTTCGATATGCCTGATTGGCAAGTTGGGGGCCCTGAACAAGGCTAAGCAATTGTTTTGCCAATCCGATAAATAATGATGGAAAAATGAAAAAAAGTGCTTGACAGCTTTTTTTCGGGTTCTATATTGATTGTCTGTCATTTAGGGGAGATATTGTCTTCTCTATTTGATTATTTTTGCCCATGTAGCTCAGTTGGTAGAGCACGTCCTTGGTAAGGACGAGGTCACCGGTTCAATCCCGGTCGTGGGCTGAAACAGACAGTTGAAAACGGGATTGATTTTAACGGGAGATCAAGCAGGAAAATCAAATGGCCAAGGAGAGATTTGAGCGAACGAAGCCGCATGTGAATATAGGGACGATA
>JBBIRK010000004.1:159073-325677 GCA_037441845.1 Candidatus Zixiibacteriota bacterium | reverse complement strand
GAGTCTGGGCCGTATCTCAGTCCCAGTGTGGCCGGACACCCTCTCAGGCCGGCTATCCATCGTAGCTTTGGTGGGCCTTTACCCCGCCAACTGGCTAATGGACCGCGGGCCCCTCTTCAGACGACAGCCGAAGCCGCCTTTGATCGTCAGATGATGCCACCCAACGATGTTATTCGGTATTAGACCTTCTTTCGAAAGCTTATCCCCAATCTGAGGGCAGGTTACCCACGTGTTACTCACCCGTTCGCCGCTTTACTCACCCTTGCGGGCTTTCTCGCACGACTTGCATGTATTAGGCACGCCGCCAGCGTTCGTTCTGAGCCAGGATCAAACTCTCCATAATTATTGGCTCTATGAACACGCATCCGTTAAGATACGTTGTTCGACTACTCGCAAAGATCTGCACTCAAAATATTGATTACAGACCACATCACAATTGGCTCTTGTGCATGCTATTCGGTTTTCAAAGAGCTGCGCCCTTTGCGGACTTCTCAATCCATGCCGCACTTTTCGACGGCAGAACTTTAATTTATCAATTCCTTATCGATTGTCAAGGCAAAAGTTTCAGTTTTTACAAATTTTTTCCAAACCCCATCTTTTGCCCCGCAACCGATTACAGCCAATTATTAGCCGTATGTCAGGCCAATGTCAAGGAAAAACGAAAGATCGTTTTATCCCATTTCTATTATCGGGATTTACCCCGATTACTTGACGATTCCGGTCGAGTCTGTCGTCGATTTGAAAAATTCATTAACAACAAGGGATCGTGTGGCATTTTATATATGGCGCGCATTTTTGTTTATCTGAGAAGACCCCGCTAGTGACATTCAGCACCTGACAGCGCTAAAGTTCAACCATTTATCCTGAGGAGGGGAACATGTATCCTGGCACGATGCCTATCAGATTTAGATTATTTTTTTCAATCGTTATTATAGTCGTATTTAGTGGCTTTTGTCCCAGTTTCGATGCTTACGCCGTTGAAGTCTCCGGCGACGTTTAGGGCATCTGGAGTCCGGCGAATAATCCGTATAATGTGGTCGGGAATCTGCGAGTGCCGTCTGAATCGAGTCTAACTATCGAGGCTGGATGTAGGGTTGTGTTTCAAGGGCATTATGGGCTAAGGGTCGATTCCCCGGAATCGTCGATTGTCGCAGGAAGCGTTTCCGATTCGATTTTATTCACTGCGGCAGATACGACAACCGGCTGGGGGGGATCGAATTGAGGAAATCCACACCTCAAACACGATTTCGTTATGCCGCAATTGAATTGGCCAGAAGCCTGGGTAGCTATTATTCCGGAGGAGGAATCAAAGCAGATTACGCCTCACTGAAAATGGCTCATTGCCCTTTCAGAAATATCCGATTAATGACGGGATTCGTGATAAGCGCGATGATCAGCCCTTCAGTCGATATCGATACCAGTCTTTTCATTGATAACGGCACGACGGCTAAATTGATTCATATTATATATGAAGGAATTGCCGGCATTGCTGGATGTACATTTATTAATATCATAACTGCTGAGGACGGCAGTACGAATGCATACAACAATGTTTCTTATGATAATACGGCGCACTCTTTTCTTTTCGCGTTGTGGGACGAGCACGTGCATTGTATTTTTCATTTTGTCAATAATATAATCTGGGCGATCAATCCAACCCCAAGCCCGTGGTGCCTATTCGATATTTCCGGCAATTATCCTGACACAGCCAATTACGATGACGTGAGGGATACAATCCTCCCCGGTATCGGCAATATTACGCTGACCCGTTGTTTGCCGATCCGGCCAATGGCTATTTTCGGCTGACCTGGACGAACTACCCGATTGCGGATTCCACCAAATCGCCCTGTATCGATACGGGCGATCCCACTTTCCCCCTCGATCCCGACAGAGCCGCGCCGACATGTGTGCGATTCCCTTTGACCGAAAGTTGGTTGGAATCGCCGGATCACCTGAATGTCTCCCCCATGTTTTTGAACTGTTGTCATCCTTTCCCAATCCTTTCAATGCATTTACGGTTATCCGTTACGAAATATCGCAGCGTTCGATGATATCACTTGATATTTATGACTTGTTGGGGCGGAAGCTGATGAACTTATATCAAGGCGAGCAGTCCGCCGGGGAGTATTGCGTAACCTGGAATGCCGACGGGTTCCCATCGGGCATCTATTTCGCGCGGCTGCAGGCGGGGGAGCTCGGCAAAAGCATGAGGATGGAGAGGCTGAAGTAAACCAAAGGATCAATCATATGCTCTATCAATGCGCGAATTTAATTTTGCAGGTTCTTACCTTACTGGCTCTTGGTTTATATACATGGAAAACTTGGCGACTCGCAAGAGCGGCAACAAAATCGCTTGAATTGCAAGGCCAAGAGCTTAATTTCGAAGAGAAGCCTATCGTTGCAATATTTTGCGCCGATGTGTCTGATTTCAATTTCCGCATGCGGATTTGTAATTATTCGTCAGTTCATGCAAAGATAAAAATTAAGGCGACTATAATTGTTAATAAGCGTGAGCTCGAATTGCAGGATGACAATTTATATTCCGGCATTCCGACATGGGAAGTTCAGGCTGGAGGCCAAAATGCACATTTTCTGCATGGACATCTGGATTTTAAGAATATTCCGCCGCAAAATGAAATTGATTATGAGTCTCCCAAGAATGGAAGAATTGATGTTTATTTTGAAACAAGGATAAAAAATTATTATTATTCGGAAAAGGCACCGACGAATGGGAACAGAAAAATCCGCTCGTTCAATATTATTGGGATCCAAAAGTGGGGAAAAATGGATTCCTGAAGTATCCCCGAAAATGCCAAACTGAGATTAGGATATCATTTATTTCAGCCTACCCCCGGGCCGATTTGAACGGCCGACCTGCGGTTTAGGAAACCGTCGCTCTATCCACCTGAGCTACGGGGGCAGTGTTATTGCTCAATCTATCTTCTACCAGCTTAACGGTCAAGCCGATAGTTGGTCGGTCCAAATAAATAGGAATACCGCTTGCGCTGCGAGAGAATCACCGCATTCGATGAAATCGCTCAAGATCGGGCAAGCCAATTGATGATGCTCGATACGATGGAGATAAGCATTGAGGCAACCACCGCCATCCAGAAACTCGATATATGGAAACCGCCGACGAGATAAGATACGGAATACAGCAGGAAGCCGTTGATTATGAAAATAAAAAGCCCGAACGTTATCAAGGTAACCGGCAATGTCAAAAATATCATAATCGGCCTGATGACGGCATTGAACAACCCCAAAAGCAGGGCGACCAGCAATAGGTCAAGCGGGCTTTCCACCTCGATTCCCGGCATCAATTTCGCCACCAGCAGCACTGCCACGGCGGTTACAAACAACCTGAAAAGCATGGCTCTCATGATTTTTCTCCCAGAATCGCTTTGTACGCGATCGTCCCCGCGGCAAAGGCGTTGATCATTTTTTCCTTGAACTTTTCGATCGCGGAACCTCGGAGCTTTCTTTTCAATGATCGAGGCGAATCCAACGAATAAAGGCAATGGCGCGGTATAGCCATCGGCCCGCCGTCGCGGGCAAGCGAATAGCCGAATTCATAGCCGGTTTCCCGCGCAGCCTGCAGGACATCAGAATTGAATCTGCCGAAAGGATAGGACAGCCGGGTCACGGCGACGCCAAGTTTATCCTCGAGAATGCAGCGCGATGTATTCAACTCCTGAATAAGTCGCTCTTTTTTCAGCCGGCGCAGATCGGGATGACTGTGGCTGTGGCTTCCGAATTCGATCCCATCGCCATGGAGTTCGATTATCTGCGCCCAGTCAAGATGAGCCCGGCGCAGGTAGTCCCATTCGGAATTTTTTCCGATGAATCCCGTGACGACGAAGACAGTGGCGGAAAAATCATATCGTTTCAATATCGGATGGGCGAATTTATGGAAACTTTCGAAGCCGTCATCGAAAGTGATAGCTATGTCGTTGTCACCCACACATCGCGATAAAGCTTTTCCATTATAGCCGTTTTCGGCGATAAAATCAATCAACCTGAGGAAAGAATCGACGCTCAGGCAGTTGATTGTGAACGGACTGGAGCTTCCGATATCATGGAACGCGAGTATTTTATTTTCGAGCTGAATTTGGGCGGGGGCCATCGCCGCTCTCCCCTATCGTCTTTAATTCGGTTCGGCTTAACCGATGCCATCGGGGATAGCCCTCAAAATCGCTGATTTTTTCGCCTGCCCGAGAGCGGTTATGGTGAATCGTTTCGGGTCGAACAGCTTTTCGGCGACTTTGCGGATGCTTTCGGCGGTTACCGAGTCTATTTCCGCGATGGTCTCGTCGACCGAAATGTATCTTCCCAGCAACATCTCATGTTTCGCCATCCGATTCATACGGTTGGAACTATTTTCCAATCCCAGCACGAGCGATCCTTTCAATTGTTCTTTCGCGGAATCCATCTCGCTTTTGCCGAGTTTTTCCTTGGCGAAATGCGAGAGCTCCTTGAAGACCGTGGAGATCGCCTTGGTTACGTTTTTGGGGTCGGTGGAAAGATAAACACCCATAACGGCGGTATCGGCGAAAAAGTCGAGATACGAGAAGATGGTGTAGGCCATACCCATCTCCTCCCGTATTTTTTGAAAGAGCTTCGACGACATTCCTCCGCCGACCACCGAGTTGAGCAATAACAGCGCGCTGCGTTGCGGATGATCGAAAGTGAAAGCGGGGCCACCGATACAGATATGCGTTTGGCTGGACTCGCGCAGTTTCACCGACAGTTGTTGTCTCAGCGACGGGCGTTTCCGTGAAAACGGCTTGCGATTATTCTCGAAATTTTTCGGGAAATATTTATTGACGAGTCTGACCAATTCGGCGTGACTTAAATTTCCGGAGGCGGCAACGATCATTTTTTCGGGGCGGTATGAGGCCTTGAGATAGGTCAAGATATGATCGCGCGTGATTTTGCGGACAGTGCCGGCGCTGCCCATTATAGGTCTGCCTAGCGGATGTTCGCCGAAAATGGAACGCGCGAATAGGTCGTGGACAAGGTCCGCCGGCGTATCGTTGACTTCGTTGATTTCATCGATGATTATATTTTTTTCTTTCTCGATATCATCTTTGTCGAAACGGCCGTGGAAAACGAGATCGGCCAGAATCTCCACCGCCAACGGCAGGTGTCTGTCGAGGATTTTTGCGTAGTAGCAGGTTTGTTCCCTGCTGGTGAACGCATTCAACATCCCGCCCACCGACTCGAGAAAGGACGCAATCTCCTTGGCCGACCGGTTTTCGGTTCCCTTGAAAACCATGTGCTCGATGAAATGCGAGATTCCGGCGATTTCGTCGGGTTCGTCCCGCGAACCGGTATCGAGCCACAAGCCTATCGATATCGATCGGAACGTCGGAATCGACTCCGAGATGATTCTAAGGCCGTTCGGCAAAACCGTTTTTCGATAAAGCGTTCTCAGTCGAACTCCTTCGGCAACGGCGATTGATTAGGGCAGTTAATTCCCGCCCTTTTTATGTTCGTTCAAGACCGCCTTTCGGGAAAGTCTGATTTTGCCTTCCGCATCGATATCTATGACTTTTACTTTGATCGTATCACCGACTTTAACCACATCCTCAACCCTATTGACGCGATAGTTTTCCAGCTCCGATATATGCACCATTCCGTCGGTTCCCGGAATAATTTCGACAAAGGCTCCGTAATTGGTGGTTCGCTTGACAGTGCCGGTATATACTTTCCCGATTTCCGCTTCTTCGACCAAGGCTTCGATCATCGCTTTTGCCGCCTCGCCGGCTTTTTGATCGACCGATGCGATCAAGACCGTGCCGTCCTCCTCAATATCGATTTTGGCGCCGGTTTTCTCGGTGATGCCGCGAATGGTCTTGCCGCCCGGGCCTATCACCTCTCCGATCTTATCCACTTTGATCTTGAGGAATATTATTCTGGGCGCGTAGGGCGACAATTGGGTTCTGGGTTTGGCGATCGCCTGAGTCATTTTTTCAAGCAAAAACAGCCGGGCGCGTTTCGCCTGTTCGAGCGCCTGCCGCATGATGTCGATATTGATTCCGCTGATCTTGACATCCATCTGAAAAGCGGTGATCCCGGATTCGGTGCCGGCGACTTTGAAATCCATATCACCCAGATGATCCTCGGCGCCGAGTATGTCTGTCAACACGGCATACTTGTCCTTTTCCATTATCAGGCCCATGGCGATTCCCGCCACCGGACTCTTAATCGGCACCCCGGCATCCATGAGCGAAAGCGAGCCTCCACAGACGGTGGCCATCGATGAAGAGCCGTTGGATTCGAGGATATCCGAGACGATTCTGATCGTGTATGGGAAAATGCTTTCCGATGGAATCACCGGCTCGATCGCCCTTTCAGCCAGCGCGCCATGTCCTACTTCTCTACGTCCCGGGCTGCCTGTTCTTTTCACCTCACCGGTGGCGAAAGGCGGGAAATTATAGTGCAGCATGTAACTTTTAAACGATTCGCCGAGCAGGTCATCTATTTTTTGCTCGTCCATTTTGGTTCCGAGCGTGGTGACCACGAGCGCCTGTGTTTGTCCGCGCTGGAAAATAGCCGAGCCATGAGTCCGGGGCAGTACGCCGAGCTGGATTTCGATGGGGCGGATTTCATCCCAGGGACGGCCGTCGATCCGCCTACCCTCTTCGAGAATCATTCGGCGCATGTCGATTCTTTCGAGCGTTTCCAAAACCTTGTCTATTTTGCTTTCCATGCCCGGATATTTTTCGGCCAGCGCGGCTTTTATGTTTTCCGCCAGCTTATCGAGCATATCCTGGCGGGCATGTTTGTCGGTCGTATGATTGGCCGCCTTGATGGTTTCGGCTGCCATATCGGCGATTTCCTTCTGAAAATCGTCCGGCAGCGGTTCGCTGACCACTTCCTTTTTCGGTTTGCCGGCCGCGCTTTTCAGCTTATCGATAATCTCGGAAATCCGGCGTATCCATTGGTGGGCGAAGCTCAACGCCTCGATCATATCTTCTTCGCCGACCTCGCGCGCGCCGCCTTCGACCATGTTGATATTCTCAGCCGTTCCGGCGACTATTATGTTCAAGTCGTTCCGATCGAGCTGCGAATATAGCGGGAAGGCCGTGAGTTTGCCATCAATTCGGGCTACTCTAACCGCCCCCACCGGTATATGAAATGGGATTTCCGAAAGCGACAGGGCGGCCGAAGCGCCGATAATTCCCAACACATCGGGATCATTATCTTGATCCGAGGAGAGCACTTGGACCAGCACTTGCACTTCGTTGAAATAATCATCCGGGAACAGCGGACGAATCGGACGATCGATCGCTCGTGAACCCAGGACTTCCCGTTCCGTCGGTCTGCCTTCCCGTTTGAAAAACCCGCCCGGGATTTTCCCGGCGGCGTAGGCTTTCTCCCGGTAATCAACAGTCAGCGGGAAAAAATCGCCTCCCTCGGACGGAGGGTTGCCTTCACAGGCGGTAGCCAGCACAATCGTATCGCCGAGCTGAACGGTGACCGCTCCGCCCGCTTGTCTGGCCATGTGGCCGGTGGTGATGATTAATGTTCTATGGTCTATCTGCAGTTCAACTTTTTCAATTGGCATTTTGAGTTCAATTCCTATTTCCGCAAGTTAAGGGTTTCGATAAGAGCCTGATAAGCAGCGAAATTGCTGTTTTTCAGATAATTCAGCAAGCGGCGGCGTTTTCCGACCATTTTGAGCAGCCCCATGTGTGAATGGTGATCCTTGGGGTGGTCTTTCAAATGTTCGGTAAGGCCGTTGATTCTTTCAGTCAGCAGAGCGGCCTGCACTTCGACCGAGCCGGTGTCTTTTTCGTGGAGCCTGAATTGCTCGACGAGCTCCTTTTTCTTTTCCTTTGTGGTAACCAATTTTCCTCCTATACGTTCAATATTTTTCTAACTGATTTTTCATCGTTGGCGAGTGCTTCGATCAGCTTTTGCGGGTTATCGAATTTTCGCGGCGGTCGCGTGAATTTCTCGAGAGTTAGTTTCGTCTTATGGCCGAGATAATCGCTGTCGAAATCGAACAGGTTGACCTCCACACAAATCGATTCGTCGCCGAATGTGAGCCTTCCGCCGATATAAGCCATACCCGGATATCGAGCCGCATCGAGGGTCAGCCAGGCGGCATACACTCCTTGTTTCGGCAGCAATTTGGCGGGCGGCACGTTTATATTCATGGTTGGAAAGCCAAGCTGTTTGCCCAAGCCGCGGCCTTTGATTATATCGCCGTTCAAAAAATATTTATAGCCGAGCATGGCAACCGCCTTATCGTATTCGCCGGATTTCAGTTCCTGCCTTATCAATGTCGATTTAATCGGGTTTCCGCCGTCATAAACGGGGCCGACACGTTCCACCGTATATCCGTATTTGGCGGCAAGCGATTCGGCCAATTCATAATTGCCAGCGCGATTTCTACCGAACGAGTGGTCGTAGCCGACCACGAAATGCTTCATGTTCAGTTGATCAACCAATAGAAGCTCGATGAATTTCGCGGCCTCCAAAGTGGCAAGCTGCTGATTGAATTCGAGGATTATGACGAGGTCTATCCCGAGTTTCCCGAGCAATTCCAATTTTTCGTCGGTCGTGGTGAGAATCTCCATTCGTCCTTTGCTTCCCAGAACCAGCTGAGGATGAGGATCGAACGTCACGACCGTCGAGAGCGTGCCGGTTTCTTTGGCAGATTGCAGCAATCGTGAAATCAAGGCCATATGTCCGATATGGACGCCGTCGAACGTGCCCACGGTCACGCACGATGCGGGTATCGATTCCCGTTCAAGCGAGCTTTTCCCGAAAATGACTTTCATCGATGATCCTGATATATTTTCCGAGCGTATCCTGAGGTTCGAGTCGATCGAAACTCCCCCAGGAGTAATTCAACTGCACGAGCGCAAGCAGTTTGCCTTTGTCGTCGATCAGCATAGCCTGGCATCCGCCGGGCCCGCGATAATCGGTGCTGTAAAAATATTTTTTGATGAATGGCCGTCCTTGAATTATCAATCTGATATATTCAGCCCGCACGAATATTTTCGGCCAACCCGGTAACGCTTCGGTTAAGGGGCGAATCATCCGATTTACCGCCGCGACATCCTCGTTTTCGACCTGTTCGGCGGTCACCGCCTGATCTATTGTGAATTCCCCCACTGCTTCTCTGACCAGGCTTTCAAGATATGCTCCGCATCCCAATTTCATGCCCATTTCATGAGCAAGACTTCGGACATAAGTGCCGGCGGAACATCTTATAGTCAGGCCGACCCGCGGCCAGTCGAACGAATCGATATCGATCGCATAAAGTTCCACTTCTTTGAATTTTTCGGGGATATCCTCCCCCCTGCGGGCCGATTCGTACATCTTTTGGCCGTCATGTTTAGCGGCCGAGTAAGGGGGTACGATCTGCCTGATTTTTCCTTTGAAACCTTGGCAGACTCGGCCGAATTCCTCAAGCGTCACATTACCGGGATCGGCTTCGGCGATAGTCTTTCCCTCTCCGTCATAGGTGTCGGTCGCCCTGCCGAAAAAAAACTTGGCGCGATAGACTTTGTCGGCCCCGGTCAATTGGGGTGAAAGCAAAGTACCTTTTCCGAGAAGCATAATCATCAGACCGGTTGCCAAAGGATCAAGTATTCCGGTATGGCCGACCCTTTCCTGCCCCAAGATTTTCCTGAGTTTGTCAACGAGGTCATGCGAGGTGTACCCTCGTGGCTTGTCGAGAAGCACGATACCGTCAACCATGCAAATAACTCTCAAGATCGGCGATTGTTCCGGCCAGCACTTCGTTCAGGGGTCCAGTCGTAGTAAAACCAGCCGCTTCGCGATGACCACCGCCGCCTTTTTTCAAAGCAAAAGCGCTCACATCTAAATTCCCTTTCGAACGAAGACTGACCTTCACCGTATTGTCACCGATTTCTTTCAGTAGTAATCCTATCTCCGTCGCCGGTATTTTCATCGTGTAATCAACGAAACCTTCCGAATTTTCCAGTTTGGCGCCGGTTGAATTCAGGTCATCTCCGCTTATCGTCATGGCACAAATTCGGCCATTTGCGGCGCTTACCATATTTTGGAGGGTTCGGCCGAGCAGCCTCAGGGTTTCGATCGAATATGACGAATAAATGCTGTCGAATATCGATTTTGGATCAGCGCCGGCCTCGACGAGCCTGGCCGCGCATCGTAAACATGACGCGGTGGTATTTGCAAAACGGAATCCGCCCGTGTCCGAAAGCAAGGCGGCGTAAAGCGGAACCGCCACCTCTCGGCTGAACGGGCGGGCGCGATCGTCGAGTATTTCGCAGAGCATTTCGCCGACGGCGGCGGCGTTTTCATCCACGAGATTGATTTTACCGAACATTTCGTTGTCGCGGTGGTGATCGATGTTGACACAAACCGCATTGTCGGCAAGCAATTCGCGCACGAAACCGATTCTCTCGATTCTCGGGCAGTCGAGCACTACCGCGCGATCGAACCTGGCAGCCGTTAGAGGTTTGTCGTGGCGAATTAGCCCATCCGGATCGAGAAAGAGGTACTTATCCGGCAGCGCACCTTCATTATAAATTGTCACGTCCTTGCCTTTTTCGAGCAGAAATCGGCCAAGGCCGATCAATGAACCGATCGAATCACCGTCCGGATCCTGATGGGAAGTCAGCAAGAATCGATTTGCTTCGTTCATGAAGGAGTTGAATTTTTCAATTTCCGGTTTCTGCATCGCTTTTTTTTATTTGATCGAGCAGCTCTTCGATCCGCTGCCCTCGCACTATCGAATCATCATAGTGGAATTGCAATTCGGGCACGCTCTTGATTCGGATTCGTGTCGCCAGTTCGGCTCTGAATTCCCGAAGATGTTTTTTCAGGTAATCATCGATAACCTGACGGGATTGTTCATCGCCCAGCACGGAATAAAATACCTTGCAGTATTTCAAATCCCGCGAAAGCTCGGCGTCGGTTATCGAAATTACGATATTTTCCTCGGCCGTTTTCTTTTTTAGCAGGATCGCGGCGAGTTCCCGCATTATCTGCTTTGCCAGGATTTCATTTCTGCCGAAACTTTTCAAAACCACTCCAGATTCGATCCGGTGACGACTGCGTCGGGAGTGCTGTTCACCATGTCTGCGGCTTTCGAAAGCACGTTGTTGGCGTAAACCTTGTCGTTGGCGATGATGGCCATTCCCAAGACGCAGCGCTGCCAGAGATCGTTGTCATCCAATTCAGCGACCGATAAGTTGAACTTGGCTTTCAACCGATCTTTCAACGACAATACGATTTTCCTTTTGGCTTTCAGCGAATTGGCCGAAGGCAAATGCAATTCGATAGTTATGACGCCGATTACCATAATCGTCTGACCTAATCGAGCCTTCTGGCCTTCTCTTCTATTTCGAACGTTTCGATCAAATCGCCTACCTGCGCTTCCTGAATTGCGCCGATTCCGATCCCGCATTCATAGCCTTGGGCCACCTCCCTCACGTCGTCTTTGAATCGCTTGAGGGAAGTTAGATTGGATTCGGCGATCATGACGCCGTTGCGGATAATCCGGCACTTGGCGCCCCTCTTGATCGTGCCTTCTTTAACGAAACTGCCGGCGATAAGGCCGATTTTGGGAACCTTGATCAATTGGCGAATTTCGGCGACGCCGGTTTTGTGTTCGATATATTCCGGCTTGAGCAATCCCTCGAGAGCTTTTTTGATATCCGATTCGACTTCATATATAATTTTATATAGGCGGTAATCGACATTTTCTTTTTGGGCGAGTTCGATCGCCTTTAAGTCAGGTCTGACGTGGAAGCCGATAATTATCGCCTGTGAGGCGGCCGCCAGCATGACGTCGGATTCGTTGATCGAGCCGACGCCGCGGTGAATCACCCGGACCGCCACTTCCTTGTGTTCGATTTTGGACAGTGTATCGGACAACGCTTCGACCGAGCCGTCGGCATCGCCTTTAATGATCAAATTCAACTCTCTGATGCCGCCTTCTTTGATCCGGCTATAGACATCCGTCAATTTCAGTCGATTAATGTGTCGAACATCGCGTTCGCGTTTGAGCCGCAGTCTTTTTTGGCTGATCTCTTTGGCGATCGAATCGCCTCTGGTAACAATGAACGAGTCGCCCGCCTGAGGGATACCGTCCGAACCGAGAATTTGCACCGGAATCGACGGTCCGGCTTCGGTTAACGAATTTCCCCTCTCATCCATCATCGCTCTGACTTTACCGCTGAAGACGCCGACGACGAAAGGATCACCGATTCTGAGAGTCCCTTTTTGCACGAGTACGGTGCACACGACTCCCTTGCCCTTATCCAGTCTCGATTCGATAACGACTCCAATCGCGCGGCGTTCCGGATTGGCCTTCAATTCCATTATCTCCGCCTGAAGAAGGATCATATCGAGCAGCTTATCGACGTTGGTTCCGTATTTGGCGGAAATCTCGACCATTATCGTTTTGCCGCCCCATTCTTCGGGAACCAGATTGTGCTTTGCCAATTGGTTTTTGATGACATCGATGTTGATGTTCGGCAGGTCTATCTTGTTTATCGCCACGATTATCGGCACTCCTGCGGCCCGGGCGTGGTCGATCGCTTCGATGGTCTGCGGCATGACCGCGTCGTCGGCGGCGACCACGAGTACGACGATATCGGTGGCCTGCGCCCCTCTGGCCCTCATCGCTGAAAATGCCTCATGGCCCGGAGTGTCAAGGAAAGTAATCTTGCCCTTGGGGTGGTGCACAACATATGCACCGATATGTTGGGTTATACCTCCCGCTTCGCCGGCGATGATATTGGATTTCCTTATATAGTCCAGCAAGGATGTTTTACCGTGATCGACATGTCCCATGATAGTGACCACCGGAGGCCGCTGCTGAAGCCTTGAGCTATCGTCCTCTTCCTCAATTTCTTCTTCGCCGTACGATTTGTCTTCCTCGACATCATATCCGAATTCGAGAGCGATCGTCTGGATCGTATCCATATCGAGTCGTTGGTTTATCGTGGCCATCATACCGAGCTCGAGACACTTGGCGACGATCTGAGCGGGTTTCACCTCCATCAGGGCGGCCAGATCCGCGACCGTGATGAATTCCTGCGCCTTGATTACTTTCTGAGTTTCGACCGGCTCCGATATTTCCTCTTTGTCGGACCTGTAATGTTTCCTGCGTTTGCTGACGGCCAGACTGGACATGGTTTGTCGGAAGCTTGCCTCGACCGCTTTTTTATCGATAACCCGATCTTTGTGACGGCGCCTTTTATCTTTTTTGCGTTTGAGTTCCGGTTTCTTGAGTTCGACCGGTTTCAACGGTTTTTTCTTGGCCTTGGCAAGTTCGGCCAGGATACGCCTTTCGGCCTCGCGTTTGGCCCTTAGGCGCTCCTCCTCTTCTTTTTTTCTTTCCTCTTCTTTCCTGCGCTTTTCCTCGAGTTCCTTTTTGACGCCCTCGGCTTCCGCCTTTAATTTCCGCTCCACCGCCTGAAGAACTTCGGGGCCGACAGTCGATGAGTGCGATTTGATATCGAATCCGAGCCCGCGGATGATATCGACCATGGCTTTTGAAGAAACGTTGAATTCTTTGGCAAGATCGTAAATTCTTTTCTTATTCATTCATCCTCCGCGGCGGTAAGAGCCCAATCTATCCGTGCGACAATCAAAAATTCGCCTCAATAATCTTCCGGCCTGGGAGTGTCGGAGTCGGTGGGTGAAAATTCGTATTCGACTCGTTTTTCTCCGGTCCCCTCGGCGGCCGCTTTTTCGATTTCAGCGAGTTTCTTTTCGATAGCAGCCGTGGCGATCTCGATAAGGCGATCGGCCGTCTTATCGCCGATTCCCTCTATCTCAACTAATTTATCTTTGCCTTTGCTGATGATATCCTGGGCGGTTTCGATGCCGACCGACAGCAGCTTGGAACGCGTCTTGTCGGTGATTTCCTTGATCGCCTCTATATCCACCTTTTCCATCTCTTCGGTTTGCCGCAAGGCGTTATACTCGGTCTCGGACATTATGTTGATTTTCCAGCCGGTCAATTTCGCCGCCAACCTGGCGTTTTGACCGGCCTTGCCGATCGCCAACGACAACTTGTCGTCGTCGACCACCACCAGCATCTTTTTCTCTTCGTTATAGATATCGACATGGACAATTTTGGCGGGGGCGAGACTTTTAGTGACGAAAATCATCGGTTCGGACGACCAGGGGACAATATCGATTCTTTCGTTGTTCAATTCACGCACGATATTCTGCACCCTAACTCCCTTGACGCCGACGCATGCGCCCACAGCGTCGATACGATCGTCATTCGAATAAACGGCGACCTTGCTCCGTTCTCCCGGCTCCCGGGCAATGGCCTTGATTTCGATTATTTTTTCGGCGATTTCGGGCACCTCTTGTTCAAACAGCTTTTTAAGGAAATCGGTGGAAGCCCGAGATAGGTTGATCTGAGGGCCGCGATTGGATCTTTGAACGTCGTAAATAATCGCCTTGATTCTATCGCCCTGGCGGAATTTTTCTTTTTTTATCTGGTCCTTGATAAGAATTATCCCTTCGGCGTGACCCAAGTTTACAATAATATTCCCCTTGTCGATCTGCTGCACCGTGCCGCTGACCAACTCGTTGATTTTTTTGCTGAATTCCTCGATAATTTGTTCTCTTTCGGCCTCTCTGACTTTCTGGATAAGGATCTGTTTGGCGGAGGCGATCGCATTACGACCGAATTCAGCGAAATCGATTTCGAAATCGAGCTCCTGTCCGATTTCCACGTCGCGGTAGTGCTCCTCGGCGGTCTTCACGCTGACTTCCACCATGGGATCGGTGACGTTTTCGACCACTTTTTTCGTGCAATACATCTTAATTTCGCCGGTGATCCTGTCGATTTCCGCCCGGATAGACTCGTTAGTCGTATATTTTTTACGCGCGGCGGCCACCAGCGCGGACTCGACGGTTTCGAGAACATATTCGAGTTTGAGGTTTTTCTCCCTGGAGATTTGCGTTAATGCCTCTAAAATATCGTATTGCATGATTATGCCTCCGCCGGTTGGCTAATAGATAATTTTTCCCCTGATTATTTCGCCGTAATCAAGGTTCAATATTTGACCCTCTGTTTCCAAAATTAGCGTCGTTTCCTCCGCCGACAGCACTTTACCATCGAGGATATTTCCCGGGAAACGCCCGGGCTTCATTTCCAATCTGACCGACTCCCCCAATCTTCTGCGGTAATCGGCTGGTTTCAATAGAGGAGTGTCCAGGCCGATCGATGAAACCTCAAGCACATATCTGCCATCGATCAAGTTCTCGATATCCAGAAAATCGGAGAAAGCGTTCGAGGCGTTGCGGCAATCGGCGATGGTGACTCCTCCCGGCTTATGTATAATCGCCCTGATCACCAGGCGGCCGCCCATGGGAATTAGTTTGACTTCCACTAATTCGATATTCATGGTTTCGGCGATCCGCGAGAACTCCTCATTCAGTCTTTCGTGCAATTCCATTCTTGCCAACCCGCTGTTAATCAAAAGAGTGGGCCTGTCAACCCACTCCCCGAATTTGTTAATTTATTAAATCACATTGTAATAATCAAGATTTATTTTTACTGCCATCGCGATCGCGCCGATGCCGGCAACATCATAACGTTTGCAGCTTTTCAAGATTAACAAGCATCATAGTTAAAGGCGACAAGCTCGACTTCCGAAACAATTAGCATAAGGCGGCATTCGGGCGGCCGTCGTCGCCGGCCCCGTTGCCTCTGTAAGGACCTGGCGCCATATGTCCACCAGCATACTCATCGTCGATGACGAACAAAGCCTTTGCGAGTTCATGCAAATCATGCTTTCTCGCGAGGGTTATGACGTCAGTTATTCCACCTCCGCCAATCAGGCTATTGAGGTCTTGCATAAAGCGCGTGAGGAAAACAAAAAAATCGATCTGGTTATTTCCGATCTGATGATGCCGGAAATGTCCGGGATAGATCTCCTCACGAAAGCCAGATCGCTCGATTCCGAGCTCGATTTCATAGTCATGACCGCATTCGCCTCGGTGGAAACCGCGATAGAGGCCTTGAAAAAAGGAGCTTTCGATTATGTTACCAAGCCTTTTAAGGTGGACGAGGTCAAAATCGCCATAAAAAAGATCGAAGAGCGAAAGAAAATCCAGAACGAGAATCGAATCCTAAAAGCCCAACTGAAAACCGGGTTCGAAAGTTTTATCACCTCCGATCCGCGGACTCTTAAGGTCATCGATCTCGCCCGAAAAGTGGCCGATTCCGATGCGACCGTGCTGATATTGGGGGAATCGGGTGTGGGAAAAGAAGTACTGGCGCGTGCTATTCATACGGCCGGAAATAGAAGCAAAGCTCCTTTCGTATCCGTAAATTGCGGCGCGGTTCCGGAAACATTGCTCGAATCCGAGCTTTTCGGCCACGTGAAAGGATCGTTCAGTGGAGCAATCAGGGACAAAGACGGACTATTCGCCGCCGCCGATGGCGGAACCCTGTTTCTCGATGAGATCGGCGAAACCTCGCCGGCGATCCAGGTCAAATTATTGAGAGCGCTCGAGGAAAAGATCGTTATGCCGGTCGGCGCCACCAAGGGGCGCACGGTCGATGTTCGTATCATAGCGGCCACCAACGCCGAGCTCGAGACCATGGTCCAAAGAGGACGTTTCAGGCCCGATCTTTACTATCGCTTAAACGTTTTTCCATTTACGATTCCTCCTTTGCGGGAACGGCCATCGGATATTCCGATTCTGGCGAATTATTTCATCAAAAGGCATTGCGCCAAGTTGGAAATCCCGGAAAAAGAGTTGATGCCTGAATCTATCGAACTACTCAAGCAATACTCATGGCCGGGAAACGTCCGCCAGCTGGAGAATATCCTCGAGCGGGCGGTTATAATGGCCAAAGGCAAATATATCCGGCCTGCCGATATGCCCGATTTGCATGGTGAAACCGATAAGCAATTATCGATATCATTAAATTCAGGAAATTTGCCCGAGTTGGAAACGATTGAAAAAGCATATATATTCTATACGCTTGCAGAGTGTGGCTGGCAGAAATCGAAAGCGGCGAAGCTGTTGGGTATCGATGTTTCGACCTTATACCGCAAGATCGAACGGTTCGATCTCAAATTGCCCAGCGACAACCGCAGCTGATCAGTTCGTAACCACCTGATAAATAAGCGCTTTATTTTATTTTCAATTTGATTATATTCAAGAAGTGCAGGCAACCAAGTAAGGTAAGTTATGAGAAATTTCGTTACAGCTTCAGGAATAGTTAAACCCGAGTTCTTGCGGGGTTTGGAACCGGATAACGCCATCGAAAAATCGCCCGAGCCCGGGAAATTTCCCTTTTTGCGAGGCATTCATCCGGGGATGTATCGGGAACGAATCTGGACGATCAGGCAATATGCCGGTTTCGGAACTGCCGAGGAATCCAACAAGCGCTATAGATACCTTCTGGACAGCGGAATCACCGGGCTGTCGGTGGCGTTTGACCTACCCACTCAAATCGGGTACGATTCCGATGACCCGCGTGCTCTCGGCGAAGTCGGCAAGACGGGCGTGGCTATCGATACTCTGGCCGATATGGAAAGGCTGTTTGCGGGAATTCCGTTGGACAAAGTCTCCACGTCGATGACCATAAATTCGACGGCGATGATTCTGCTGGCGATGTATGTGGTCGTGGCGCGGAAACAAGGTGTCGAGCCGGCGAAACTGCGAGGTACGGTTCAGAACGATATTTTGAAAGAATATATCGCCCGAGGAACATACATATTTCCTCCGGAGCCGTCGCTGCGACTGATAACCGATCTAATCGCTTATTGTCGTAAAGAAATACCACAATGGAATCCGATTTCGATATCAGGATATCATATCCGGGAGGCTGGCTCGACGGCGGCGCAGGAGGTCGCTTTCACTTTCGCCAATGCCGTCTGTTATATCGAATCCGCTCTCGAGGCCGGCCTTGCAATCGATGATTTTGCCCCCCAGATTTCGTTTTTTTTCAACGCTCATAACGACCTGTTCGAGGAATGCGCCAAATTCAGGGCCGCCAGGTTCATCTGGGCGAAACTGATTCGGGAGCGATTCGGCGCCAAAGACGACCGTTCGTGTATGCTTCGTTTCCATACTCAGACAGCCGGTTCCACCCTGACCGCCCAACAGCCGGAGAACAATATCGTCAGGGTTGCCTTGCAGGCCCTGGCGGCGGTCCTAGGAGGTACTCAATCGCTGCATACTAATTCTTATGACGAGGCACTTGCGCTTCCGAGCGAAAAAGCCGCCCGAATCGCCTTGAGAACCCAGCAGATCATAGCCGGCGAATCGGGCGTGGCGGAAACGGTCGATCCGTTGGCCGGATCATATTACGTTGAATATTTGACCGATAGATTGATCGAAAAAATATCGGAGTACTTGGGCGAAATCGAACGGCTCGGCGGGGCGCTCAATGCGGTACAGAGCGGGTATTTTCAGAAAGAAATACAGAAATCGGCCTATGAGACGCAATTGGCGATAGAAAAGGGAATTCAAGTGGTGGTCGGCGTCAATAAGTACCAACTCGATTCCGAAGATTCGGCTCCGTCGGAGATATTAAAAGTCGATGAGTCGGTCGGATTGCGTCAGGCTGAATTTCTTCGGGAGATTCGCTCATCGAGAGACCAGAACAAGGTCGATGAATCTCTGGACGCTTTGGAGAGCGCCGCCACCGAGAAGGCCAATCTGATGCCGGCGGTATTGCAATGCGTGGAAAACTACTGCAGTATCGGTGAAATCTGCGGGGTGTTGAGAAGACTTTGGGGTGAATACAAGGAAAACTTTAAGTAGGACTCGTAGTATGATAAAAGTTAAAGGGATAGACCACATAGCGATAGCCGTTAAATCGATTGACAAGCTCGCTTCCTTTTTTCAGTCGGGGCTGGCAATCGAGATGAGCGGCAGTGAAAACATACCCGACCGTCATCTAAAAATAGGTTTTATGGATTTCAAAAATACGAAGGTGGAACTGGTCGAGCCGACCTCAGAAGAATCGGCGATTTCTCGCTTTTTGGCCACGCGCGGTGATGGTATTCATCATATTTGTGTGAAAGTGGAAAATATCGAAGACGCTATCGGTCATTTGAACGAAAACGGATTTGAAATGTTGGATAAAATACCCAGAGCGGGCGCGTCCGGAAGTCGGGTGGCGTTCATTCATCCGAGATCGTTCGGCGGCGTCCTGATTGAACTTAAAGAATGCAATGATGAGGAGTAGGCTATGTATAGGATTGCAAATTTAATCGCCGTAATCGGCGCAACACTATCGCTGGCTGCAAGCGGCAATTCTCAGAATTTCGTCTTTTCGGGAGCATCCTCGGCGGGTGTGGTCGGCGATACCGTCCATTTTAATTGCGATTTCGTCAATCCCACCGGTTTACCCGGTTTCGATTTGACCATGAGGCATAGGAATCAGGGACAGGGCGCGTTCAGTGAAGTGCCGATGGTCCCAATCACCGGTGATCCCCACTATGCACTGACCAACGAATGCCGTCTTTATTATACAGTCAATCCGGGAACTGTGCAGTATTACTTCCGTGCCGGAAACGATTCGTTGGTCGTGACTCAATCTCCGTTTTTTTCGGGAGCCGGATCTCCGTCGGTATCCGATTACGCTGAATTAGCCGATGATCCCGCCAATGATACGCTTCCGGGATCTCACGGTGCATGGCTCGACCTGACCGGTTCGGGCATGACATACTCCAGCAGCCGGTTATATGGCTATTTGAGCAATGTTTCCGGAACCTGGCCCGCAAATAGCCGTGATACCCTTTATCTCTACGCACTCGGCATGATCGACCCGGCAGGCAATTCGTCCACCCTTTTCGCCATGGTTTACATTAATCTTTTCCCTATTGTCTCCCCCGGCCTGTATAAAATTAATTTAATAGATACCAGTTTCACCCATATCGGCAATGTATCATATAGCATATCCGGAGGAAGGTTATATATGTCCTGCGCCATCTCCGACTTGACGGCGGATCCCGACTGGTCAGAGTGGCCTCCGACCTACGGTTACATGATTTCGAACGCAGTCACGCTTTCCGGGACTTTGACATCACCCTCACTTAACGATTTCACGACACCGTCTTTTTACGAACCGAGAACTCAGACTTTGAGCTTCAATCAAAATCAGTCCCCCCGTTTGTTCGACTGGGCATTCGATCAAACACCAAATATCAGCCTTAGGGCGAAAGCGCATTATGCGGACGCCGACAACAATCTGCCGAAACTGCGTAAGTTGTATTTCGATCGCGGTGTCTATGACATGGGAAGCTTCGATCATCGCTATGTCGATAGTTCGGAGTTCGAATACATTCTGCCCTGGCCGGGTGAGGGGGTTCATTATTACTATTATCAATTTTCGGATGGGCGGGATACTGTGTTAACGGCGATGGACAGTATCTATCTATCGGGCACCGGAATTTTCGATGCAGGCTACCTCCCCGAAAAATATTCCTTATTGAGTTGTTATCCGAATCCATTCAATTCCTCCACGAATATCAGTTTCAGAATCGAGACGCCGGGGGATTTCCGTTTGTCTATAATCGATGTGACCGGTCGGAAGGTCAGGGATTTTCCCCTGCATGACTATGGACCTGGAGTATATAGAATATTGTGGGATGGTGCCGACGAGCATGGGACGCCATTGAGCAGCGGGATTTATTTCGGTGTGATGCGGGGCTCGGGAACAAGCTGCCATGTCAAGCTGGTGATGATAAAATGAAATCCGAGCCGCATTAATAGGGATTTTGCAAGAATCGATTTATCAGTTATCGGGGATTGATTTTTGTCGTTGCCGGAGGGGGGATTTGAACCCCCACGGCTTGTGGCCACTGCGCCCTGAACACAGCGTGTCTGCCAATTCCACCACTCCGGCGAAATCGAATTTGCAGGTGGGAATATATAATCCGATATAAGCCGCTGCAAGCCCATTTTCCGGCTTGAAGGAAAATTGGAATAATCTGTTTCGGTTGCAGCGATTCGGGCGAATAATTTGTTTTAATATCTGATTTCAACTATCAGCTTCTTGCGGCCGATAACGCCAATAATGGTCGATGAAAAATGATTGACGCATTTTGGATCGTTGTATATATTTCAGCAAGTGCTTTAAAATGAAAAACTTCTTGGCGATTTTGCTTCTACTTGCGGGCAGCGCTTTAGGCCAGACATTTCCGGATAAGTATCACACCTATTCGGAAGCGATTTCCGAATTGGATAGTCTGGCATCGAGCAACCCGGCGATTTGCCGCCTGGATTCGATCGGATACTCAACCAGAGATTCTGTCGTTATTTGGGCATTGAAGATATCCGATAATGTCGGGGCTAAGGAAGACGAACCGGCCGCTTTTTACTGCGCCGGCGTCCATGCGGACGAAATTTTGGGCGTGGAAGTGGCATTGGGTTTTGCAAAGGATATAGTCCACAAATACAATCTGGGCGATACCGCTGCAATAAATTATGTCAATAATATCGAGATATTCGTGGTGCCGTTTATAAATCCGGAAGGGCATATCGTTGTCGAGCAGGGCGACCTGGCTTGGCGGAAAAACAAATGCGATAACGACCATAACGGTATATTCGACTATCATGACGGAGTGGATAATAATCGTAATTACGATTTCGGTTGGAGCATCGATACCGATCCTGCCGCCACCACGCCGGAAAGCTTGATGTATAAAGGGGCCGCTCCTTTCACACAAACGGAGAATATCGCCATAGCCGCTTTTGCTTGGGAATATCGCCCGCTTCTGGCTCTCGACTACCATTCACCGACTTACGGCCGATCCGAAGTGGCGTATTATAACTGGTACTGGTATCCTTCCGACGGAGGGCATGGTTTTGCGCCCGATGAAGCGTTGATGAAGCAGATTTGCGATGCCTATTGTTTGCGCATCGTAAACGATGCCGGCGATTCCTGCTATGAGGCGCGGCGCGCCCTGGTAAACAAGGGTGATTTCAAAACTTATTTTTATGGCAATTTCGGCACCGTCTCCTTCTCGGTGGAAATTTCGGATACCACCATACAAGACACTTCGCTTGTGGATGGCGTAGTAGCGCGTCATCTACCCGGGGAATATTATCTGTTGCAGCGCATTCTCGGCCCCGGAATCACCGGAATAATCAGGGATTCGCTCACCGACCTGCCGCTCGAGGCCGAAGTCCAAGTGTTGGAAAGAATCAACGCCGATATCAATCCGCGGCTATCGCGTCCTGATTTCGGCCGCTATCGTCGGGTTCTGGCGCCGGGCACATATACACTGCGGTTTTTGAAATCCGGTTACGAAACGCTGACAGTCAGTAATGTCGTGGTTATTAACGGTCCGCCGACTGCGGTGAATGTCAAACTTCGTCCGATCGGCACTCCTCCCCCACCGGCGCCGTTGCTTGCATTCCCTGTCGATGGTGCTCAATTCGATACCAATCATGTCAAATTGGCCTGGCGCCCCGCGATTACCGCAACCAGCTATATATTAGAGTTAGCACAGGATTCGCTTTTTTTCAGCATTTTTGAAAGAGATTCGACCGTCGTGGACACGTTTTATACCAATGTGATTGGATTTAACGAGGGGAAATATTACTGGAGGGTCACGGCGAGGAATTCGGGCGGGGTTTCGCCTCGTTCCGCGGTTCGGGATTTCGATATACTATTATATCCGGAAACGCCGTTGCTTGTGGCACCGGCCGATGGACAAACGATAGATACCGGTTATGTTGATCTCCTGTGGCGGCGAAGCTCAAGAGCATCGAATTATATTTTGGAGATCTCCGCGGATTCATTGTTCGCGACGGTGCAGATCGTCGATTCCACCATTACGGATACGAATTATATTGACGCAGGCCCGTTTGCCGAGGGGCGTTATTACTGGCGGGTCAGCGCTCGCAATCTTTATGGATATTCTTCCCGTTCCGCAACCTGGGATTTCGTGGTTACCGATTCGTCGATTTCTTATGTTCCCGGCGATGTCAACGGCGATTTTCAGGTTATGGGTTCGGATGTAACTTACCTTGTTCGATACTTCAAAGGGCTGGGCTTACCTCCTCCCGTCGAGGTGAACGGCTTTTATCCGGGGGCTGATGCCAACGGCGATTGCCAGAACCGGGGAGGCGATGTTACCTATCTTGTGGCGTTTTTCAAGGGCGGCCCGCCGCCTGTCGACGGTCATTGTTTTTAAACGAATAAGGAGTTAAGCGTATGAGAGCAGCGATTGTTGTCCTGCTGTTGGCTCCGGTACTGTGTATCGGCGCGGAAAACCATTTTTACAAATCCGATACTGCGGTCAGTTCGCAGGCCGAAGTCATTGTCTCGAATTCCGCGAAAACAACCGTGGAGTTCTCTCTGGCAGGTATTGCCGTAGAGCAAACAATGTTGGGCGGAAGGGATTTCACGAGGATTCTGCCGCTTGAATCTGATTTTGCCGAGGCGGGTTCGATGAATATCGAAGGGATGCCGGATTTGCCGGTCTATTCCAATATGCTGATTATACCCGACAGGTCGGGAGTCAGGGTCAATGTCGTAAGGGCGGATTATCGCACCTATTACGATATCGAGGTGGCGCCGACGCAGCCCGCCATGCCCGAATCGGGTGGACCAGAGCCTGCATTCGTGATCAACGAACGGGCGTATAATACGAGCCAATTTTTTCCGGGACAGCTGGTTCAGGTCGGCGAGCCGGCAGTCTTACGCGATTTTCGTTTCGTCAATGTAATCGTTCAGCCGATTCAATACAATCCCGTGACCAGGGAGTTGAGGGTTTATACTAATATCGAATACGAATTGCTTTATGAAGGATTTGACAGTCGCAATACGATCGATCGGCAGGACAATAACATCTCCGAGGCGTTCCTGCCGCTTTATCGAATGTTTTTCGACAACGCCGATCAGGTTTTGGCATCATATAATCCCACCAAAGGGCGTTATCTAATATTATGTCCTAACGACACAGCAGTATTTGCTGATTCCGTCATCAATAAGCTAATCCTATGGAAATACAGAAAAGGATTGAACACAATTTTCACCCGCGCCAGCCAGATTCCGGGCGGACCGACGGTTTCCAATATAAAGGCATATATCCAGAGCCTTTACAACAACCCATCCACTCGTCCTGATTATTTATGCATAATGGGCGACGTGGGGAGCGGAATCCCCGATCATCATTATTCGATCTACACATCCGACCATGGCTACACTACTCTTGCCGGAAGCGATTATCTGCCCGATATTTTCGTCTCCCGAATGTCGGCAAGCGACTTAAATACTTTCCGGTCGGTTGTGCATAAGGCTATCAAGTATGAAAGTGATCCCTGGGTCGGCGATCCGAGTTACTGGCTAAGAGGTTTGTCCGTGGCTGGAAACATCGGCGCCTCCACCCCGCGGCTGACTGTTCTCTGGGTTCGTGATTTGCTTCTCGAACACGGGTTCACGCGTGTCGATACCGCTTTCGAATGGAGCGGCATATCCTGTCCGACCTGCTACGATACGATCAGCGCAGCCCTCAATAGAGGCCTTTCAATAGTCGCCTATCGTGGCTGGGCAGGTTCAAGCGGCTGGTACAATCCACATTATTATTACGATGATCTCGATAATCAGACGCCCAGCCGCCGGTTAGGAGTGATGACATCGATAGTGTGCGGAACCGGAAACTATGGGGTAGCCAATTGTTTTGGCGAACAATGGATACGTGGGGGCGTGCCGGATACGGCATTTCAAGGCGGGCCATGTTTCTTCGGCTCCACCGACGGCAACACTCATACCCGGTGGAATAATCCGATTATGGTAGGTTTTTACGCTGGGTTGTTTCATCAAGTAGGAATCTATCACTGGGCGCAAAATATGGTCGCCGGAAAACTCCGCCAGTTCGAGACATTCCCTCATTTTCAGGCTTCGGGCGGTACTCTCGAGCAATATTTCAACACCTATAACAGCCTTGGCGATCCGGAACTGGAGATTAGGACCAAAATCCCTCAAACGATGTCGGCCAGTTACAATTCCACCATACCAGTGGGGACGAATTATTTATCGGTTCATGTCACTGGCACGGGAGGAGCTCCGCTTGAAGGGGCGTATGTCAATCTCACCGATACTTACACCGACAGCGATACCATATTTGTGGGCGGATACACAAATGCCAACGGTGACGTAACTTTGAATTTCCGGAACGGATCGATCGATACTGTTTTCGTAACCATAACCGCCCGCGATTACATTCCGCATCGCGGGTACTGCCGGACTATCGCGGCTACGGTTTCGCTGAATGCCGATTCCACTATCATAGATGATGATGACGTCGGGGGCACTAACGGCAACGTTGACGGCCAAGCGAACCCCGCCGAAATTCTCGGATTGAATATCAGATTGAGAAATTTCGGCAGTTCGACGACGGCCACCTCAGTGAGCGGCACATTGACCTCGTTGGATCCGCGGGCGACGGTGACATCGCCGACCCAGTCTTACCCGAACATCAGTGCGGGCGGAACTGGTTTGCCTACGGCGCCGTTTATTGTCTCGCTGGCCAATAACATACCCCACAATGAAAGAATCACACTGCAAATGGCTATTACCTCGGCACAGGGAAGCTGGATCACTCAGGTCGTACTGGATATCAAATCGATTCAGGCGGATAGCATAATAATCACCTGGCCCGGAAACGCCGATGGTCGACTTGATCCCGGGGAAACATCGAACATGGTGGTTTCATTCAAGAATATGGGCGGTTTAGCCGGCGAAAATATCACCGGCGTCTTGTCATCGACCGATGAATACGTGACCATAACCGATGCAAACGGGTCGTTCGGCAATATCGGTATAAATGCCAGAGGCGATAACAGCGGCAATACGTTCAATATAAGCATCAGCAGCCAGGCGTTCGACGGCCGAATAATTCCTTTTACGGTCAATTTCACGGCGAATCAGGCCGCAATGAATCCGGTCTTATTCAGCAAGACGTTTAATGTAAGTCTCGGCCAAGTTAATACCAATGATCCTTGCGGCCCCGACGAATACGGTTACTACATGTATGACAATACGGACATTGGTTATGCCCCTGCGCCGACCTACAACTGGATCGAAATCAACCCATCGCTGGGAGGACCGGGTACGAGATTGTCATTCCCCAATTACGACGATGCATCGATAAAAGTAGCGCTTCCATTCCCGATAAAATACTACGGCGTGGACTACTTCCACATGATCATCTCGACCAACGGCTTCGTTTCTTTCGATACGTTCCCATACGATGTCGGCAATAGTTACTGGGCGAACTGGTTCAATTGGCCGATACCGGATCCCGGAAACGCCAGGGCGCAGATTTCGCCGTTCTGGGATGATATCAAGAGCACGAATTCCACCAACGGGGTCTATTCATATTACGATGACGCTAACGGCAGATTGATTATTGAGTGGAGCAACATGACCCACTCCAATACCGATTCCATCGAAACATTCCAGATGATCATTTACGATGCCTGCAAACGCCCGACGCCGACAGGGGACAATGAAATCATATTCCAGTATAATCATATCGTTAATAACGATTATGATACCGGTGATGATCCGGAAACCTACTCTTCCGTCGGCATCGAAAACTGGGAAGAAACGATCGGGATTCAATACGAGTACGACAACGAATATCACCCCGGAGCCGCGGTGCTCGCCAACGGCCGTGCGATTAAGATTACGACGGCGAGGTTCGCTTTGCCGCCGCCATATGAACCGGAGGAATCGCATACACCGTCGAGCTTCAGTTTCAATCAGTCGGCGGGGACGGATGGACATTCGAACCTGATCATAAGCAATACCGGAGATTGTGCCCTGGCGGTTTCCGTTTCGGTCGATTCGGTACTCTGGTTGAGACAGAACCCATCGGCCAGCCCGATACCACCGAAAGAAATCGCAGCGATGAGCGAATCCGAACAGCTCGTTTCAAAGGATGCTCCTTTCGATGGAGTCTATAATCCGCCGGTCGTGGCCAATCAAGGAGGCCCCGATGCTTTTGGCTACCGGTGGATTGATTCCAATGAACCGGGCGGGCCGACTTATAATTGGAGGGATATCACCTCCATAGGGCAATTGCTGACTTTTTCGAATACCGATGAGGGAGTGCTCACCGACCTTCCAATCGGGTTCCCCTTCACTTTTTATGGCAATGACTATACGACATTCAATCTCTGCGCCAACGGCTACCTTTCATTCACTTCAACCGCGGCCGTATGGCAGAACACGGTCATTCCCAATGCGGCGCAGCCTAACGCCATGATTGCGCCCTATTGGGACGATTTGAATATCGTCGGTTCCGGTGCGGTCTACCGCTATACGAACAATGTAGATACCTGCATCGTGTCATTCATAAACGTGCCGCATTACCAACAAGAAGGTGCTTTCACGTTTCAGGTAATACTTCTGCCTCCGACTAAAATCGTTTATCAATATCTGTTATCCACCGGTCCGGACACGATTCAGGCTACGATAGGTATAGAGGACCAGAACGGCACCACCGGCTTGCAAATAGTCTATAATGCCCATTACGTTGTGCCCCCGATGGCGGTCGAAATCTATTGCCCTCCCCCGCCGCCTCCGCCGATGGCTACACTTTCGGTTGATCCCCCGATGATTATCGTCAATCCCGGACAGACCGACACTATCGAAGTTACCGCTCATGCGGAAAGCACGGCTTTCGGACAATTCAACTGGCAATTGCATGTGGTGACCAACGATCCCACCGGAGGAACATTTAACTTGCCTGTCTCTTTGAATGTGCCGCTCGCCTATATCCTGGGCACGGTTAAAGAATCCGATAACGTGACACCTATCGCCGGTGTGATCGTGCAGACTTACGACAGCAATGATACGTTACGCGGCACCGATACCACCGATGCTCTGGGCCGCTATAGTTTCGCCAGAAACATGGGGACTTATCGGCAGACATTCAGCAAGATCGGTTATCGCGATACGACCATTAACGGTATCTACGTGCCCCCGAGCGACACCACCGATGTTGTTTTGCTGATGGGTCGGCGAACCGGTCACATTTCGGGCATCGTCAAGGAAACCAACAATACGACACCGATCCCCGGGGTTGTGGTCCGAACGTATGATTGGAATAACGTCCTTATCGAGACGGATACCACAAATGCACAGGGCAGATATTTCGTGATATCCAGGCCTTGGGGGACCTATCGGGAAACCTTCAGCAAGACCGGTTATCGGGACACCACGTTGGTCGGGATTAATCTCCCCTATGACGATTCGGCGCACGTAACGATGCTGCTTCAAACAGGCGCCGGTCCGAGTTGCGATTATGTGCAGGGTGACATAAACGGCGACGGGAATCGTATCGGCGGCGATGTTACGTTCGGCGTCAGATTCTTCAAAGGGATCGGCCCGCAGCCACCCGATAGTTGTTTTCTGGATTCCACTGGCGGATATCTCTATGTGTCGGGCGATGTCAACGGCAATTGCGAATTCCGAGGATCGGATATCACTCGTCTGGTGGCGTATTTCAAGGGAGCGGCCACGCTTAGTTACTGCCATTTCTTCCCGCCGCCGGTGCTGCTTGGAAACGATAAGCCGGATCCAATCGTCTTGCCGGCGATAATGAACCAAGAGAAAGAGAAAATCGAAATCGGCGATTTTCCGGAAAAGAAATAACCGAACCGTGATTTTCCAAGAGCGCCTTGATCGAGGCGCTCTTTTTTATTGGGGGAAGACCAAAACTGCTATACTTGGCAATGGCATATGGCAAGCGGAATGAATAAGTGAAGGCCAAAAAGATTTCGAATGATTTCTTAATAAAGCATAATTATCATTTCGATCGGGTTCTTATATGAATATCGCGGTAATCGGTCATATCGTGCGGGATATTATTCATAGGCCTGACGGTCAAGTGATCGAGAGTCTCGGCGGTATAGCCTATAGTCTTGCCGCTTTGGCCGCATTTGCGCCGCGGGGGTCGAAAATAATTCCGGTTTGTCGCATCGGCAAAGATATAAAAATATCTGAGCTGGAACTCATCTACCGAAGCGACAAGGTTGACTTTTCGAATGTCATGAAAATCGATTCCGCCGATGAAATGCATGAACTACGATACAGCCGTGATGACTACCGAAAAGAGATTAATTACAATCGAATGCGACCGCTGTCAGCAAAACTTATAAAAGCATCGCCTAAACCAGACGCCATTCTGATCAATTACATCGGAGGCGACGAGTTTGCGCCGCGGGAAATCGACGAGATTAAAATCAGATTCAAGGTTCCGGTTTTTATCGATTATCACAGCTTGGCATTGGGATGTACAGCCGGAAACGAGCGCTTTTTCCGCAGGCATCCTCACTGGCGCAAATACGTTTCGCGGGCGGATATATTGCAGATGAACGATCATGAATTGAAAACGATTTTCCCCGCGCTGACGGACACCGACGATTCGATTCTGCGGGCGGCATCGACATTGTGCGGATGCGGCCCCAAGGCGGTGATGATCACCCGGGAAAATCGTGCGGTGGCTGTTTGCTGGAAAATGGGAAAACGCATCTTCGATGAGCTTATCGAGGTTCCCAAGGTAGAAAAACCGATAGATCCGACCGGATGCGGCGATACTTTTGCCGCCGCTTTCTTGATTTCCTATCTGTCAGGACGCGATGTCCCCGAATGCTGCCGAACAGCCGCGGAAATGGCCGCACGAAAGGTCCTGTTTTCGGGGCTGAAAAATTTTTCTACGATGCCTAACTTATTCTTTACTTGATTATCATTGTGAGACGGCTATATTCATACGAAAATTGCTGAATTTGATATCCTGATTCCGATTTTCAACAAGGAGGCGCCGTTTGCAAAATAAGCTAAAAGCACTAATCGACCAGCTGAAATCGAAACGAGTGACCTATGGTGATATAAGATGGGTTAAGCATAAGAGCGAATCCATCCAGGTGCGGGATCAGGAAGTTGAGCCGATATCCCGTGATGAAGACGCAGGCGTGGGCATTCGGGTTCTGATCGATGGCTGCTGGGGTTTTGCCGCCTCCAGCGATATTTCCGACGAGGAACTGGAAAAAACCGCCAATCGGGCTATTAAAATCGCCAAGGCCTCCGGACTTGCAAAAAAGCAGGAAGTCAAATTGGCGGAGGTGCCGATTTTCCGAGAGACTTATAAAACTAAAATAAAGGAAGATCCTTTCGCTGTCTCGTATGACGATAAAATCGAACTGCTGCTGTCCATTAATAAAGCCTTACGCGCCAACAAATCGGTAAAAATCGCCGAGGGAGTGCTGGCTTTTCATAACCTGCATAAAATATTTTGCTCCACCGAGGGTGCCTTTATCGAACAGGAGATCACCGAATCCGGGGGTGGCTACAGCGCGACCGCGATAGCGGGATCCGAAGTCCAAAAACGATCGTTTCCGAATTCTCATGGGGGCGACTACGCCTGTGCCGGATACGAATTCATCCGTGGCTTGAATCTTCTGGAAAACGCCGAACGCGTGGCGGCCGAAGCCGAAGCGCTGCTGACGGCTCCCGATTGTCCAGCCAGGACCACGACCTTGATAATCGGCGGTTCACAGATGGCTTTGCAAGTGCACGAATCCTGCGGCCATCCCGCCGAGTTGGATCGAGTCCTCGGCACGGAGATATCCCTTGCCGGCGGCTCTTTCATGACGCTCGAAAAATTGGGGACGTTTCGCTATGGCTCGCCGATAGTCAATATCGTGGCCGATTCCACTATCGAAGGTGCTCTGGGGACCTTCGGTTTCGACGACGAAGGGGTTAAATCGTGCCGGTCGCCGATAATCGTCGAGGGAATTCTGAACGGATATTTGAGTTCGAGGGAAACCGCTCCGACGATAAACGCCAAACCCAACGGGTGTATGCGCGCCGACGGATGGAATCGGATACCGCTTATTCGAATGACCAATGTCAATCTTGAGCCCGGAGAATGGGACTACGAGAGTCTGATAAACGACACCGATGATGGTATTCTGGTGGATACCAATTCAAGTTGGTCTATTGACGACCGGAGACTGAATTTTCAATTCGGGCAGGAAATAGCTTGGGAAATTAAGAACGGCAAGAAAGGAAGAATATTCAAAAATCCGTTATATACCGGAATCACTCCCGAATTCTGGAACTCATGCGATGCGATATGCGACAGGAAATCCTGGCACGTTTGGGGGCTGCCATCCTGTGGAAAAGGTGAGCCGATGCAGGTGGCGCACGTGGCTCATGGCACTTCGCCGGCAAGGTTCAGAAACGTGAAAGTAGGAGCGAAAAAATGATCGGCAAAAGCAGAATATTGACCCTCTTGAGATCGGTGATAAGCAAGTCGGATGCCGATCAGACGGAGACGGTTTTCATCGGAAGTTACAGTGATACGACCAGATATGCCAATTCATGCATTCATCAAAACATGTCCGAATATGATACCGGAGTCACTTTCAGGGTGGCGCTCGACAGCAGGATCGGGATCGCTTCCACCAACTCACTTGCGAAAGATGCTTTGAAGGCGGCGCTGAAAAACGCCGTGGAAATCGCCAGGAAATCTGTGCGGAATCGATATTTCGAGGGATTGCCGAAACCGGCGAAGTTCAAAAACATACCCACATATTTCGAATCGACGGCGTCCTATAGCGCTAAACAAAGAGCGGAGGTCGTTCGAGATATCGGAAGAAGAGCCGAAAACTTAGGAGTCCAAATAGCAGGAGCTTTTACTACGTCGAGCTCCGAGGTGGCGATCTTGAATTCGAACGGTGTCAATTGTTATCAGCCCATGACATTCGCCTGGATGAATTTGATCGCCATGTCGGACACCTCCAGCGGCTATGCCGAGGGGATGTCGCGCAATATACTCAAGTTGCCGTTTGCGGCCATTGAAGAGACCGCGTTAAAAAAGTGCTTAAACGGAAAAAATCCGGAAGAAATCGAGCCGGGACAGTATGACGTAATTCTCGAGCCGGTGGCGGTCGCCTCAATAATGGACTGGCTGTCACTTATAGGTTTGGGGGCCAAATCCTTTCATGAAAAAACCAGCTTTCTTTCCGGCAAGATCGGCAAGAAGGTCATGTCATCGGAGATCACCATTTTCGATGACGGCAACGATAAGGCGGGAATCGCAATGCCTTTTGATTTCGAGGGCGTGCCCAAGAAAAAGGTTTATATCGTAAAAAACGGAATAGCCATGGGACCGGTTTATGATTCGTCGTATGCCGCAAGATATAATTCGCGCTCGACCGGACATGCACTTCCTGCGGCCTGGGGCAGCGGGCCGCTGCCCATCAACATTTTTATCAAACCCGGGAACAAGACAAAGGAAGCGCTAATCTCAAGCATGAAAAACGGAATTCTGGTAACTAGATTCTTCTATATCAACGGCTATCTGAATACGCCTAAGGCGTTGATGACCGGAATGACCAGAGACGGCACATTCAGAATAAAGAACGGCCGAATCGTGGGCGCGGTGAAAAATTTGAGGTTTACCGAATCTATCACGGCGGCCTTTTCCAGGGTGGCGGGTGTTTCAAGGGAAACCCAATTGGTTAAAAATTGGTGGGAGGATATTGGGTGTTGCAGCGCCCCGTCGATATATATAAAGAAATTCAATTTTTCGGGGAAAACCGAGTTTTGACCGGTTGCGCCGAAGGCTGATGACGATTGCAAATGGATGAAAACAAAAAGACATGGTTCTGGCTGAATATCGCCTTGCTTGCGGCGACCTGGATGGTTTCGATATATGCTTACGGTAATCTTCCCCAGAGGATTCCGGTGCATTTTACCTGGGACGGCATGCCCGACAATTGGAGCGACAAGACATTTTACACGTTTTTTTTCCTGCCGCTGCTCGGAACGTTGATCGTAAGCGGAATGCTCGTCCTGACGAAATTCCCTGGGATATACAATTTCCCCCAGAAGGAGCAGATAAAGAACTGGCCTATCGAAAAGAAAAAGCCGATCCATGCTTTGCTTTCGAAAATGATGATTGTTATAGCCTTGCTGGTGAATCTATTGTTCTTTTTCATCCAGTTCATGATCATCGAAGGAGCCAGAAAGCAACGCGTGGATAAATCGCAATTTTGGGTCATTATGGGATTGTCGATCGCCTTCCTTCCGGTAGTGCTCTACTATTTGATCCGAGTAGGCAAGACGATTGAAGAAATCAAAAGGGGAATGAAATCATAGTCATTTTGCCGCCGCGGGATTCCGAAGTTCGAACAGCCGAAAGATCGAACGGGATTTTTCCGTAATGACTGCTATCCCGAAAACACTTGACAGATTGCTTGTTAGTAATAATCATTAAGCCCTTGAAATCGGCGATGATTTCGTCGATAACGATTAAGAATGATGCCGGGGTAGCTCAGCTGGTAGAGCAGCTGATTCGTAATCAGCAGGTCGTGGGTTCGAATCCCCTCCCCGGCTTTTCATTTGAACCGGATTCATTCTTATCAGGCGTAATGATTTCCTGAATAATTTTTAATCTCGTATAATTCTATCACAAGTCCTGAATACACCGGGAACATCAGGGCTTCGACGGAATGCAATTTGTCGCCGACTTTAGCTAATGAAAATGCGAATTCTGCCGATTTTTCATGAAGCAGTAAAGGAGGATGTGAAATGAAACAAGCAATTGCGCAAAAAATCAATGCCAAGATACCACGGCCGGGTTATGATGGGATTTGCCCGCACTGCGATCGTCCCACAAGATTTTTGCATGTGGAGCAGTTCCCCGGTGACGCCCCGTTCATTGCTTATCTTGAACCATTAGAAAAGCAAAAAAAACCCATAGTGCAGGTGCGCAAAAGCAGATGCACCAATGAAGGCTGTCAGAAATTGATCGTTACGTTGGAAATGCCTGAATGGGTCGGCATGTTGGTTCCATTCAAGCAAATCAAATGAAAAAACGGTCCCGAGCACAGGGACCGTTTATAATCAGAAACATAACTCAGACAAGCTCAAGCGACAGAGCAACCGCTCCTCCGCCGCCGAGGCATAACGTCGCCAGTCCTTTCCTCAGCCCTCTGTCTTTCAAAGCGTAGATCAAAGTGGTCAATATTCTTGCTCCCGAGGCCCCTATTGGGTGACCGAGGGCAATCGAGCCCCCGTGGACATTTACCTTGGACCAATCCCAGCCAAGTTCTTTGCCGTCGGCAAGAACTTGAACTGCGAATGCCTCGTTGACCTCGATGAGGTCCCAGTAATTCATATCGACGCCAAGCTTGTTATTCAGGTTCCTGACCGCCTCGATCGGGGCATAAAACAGCATATTGGGTTCGAGCGCGCTGGATGAATATCCGGTGATTTTCGCCAAAATTTGCTTGTTGTTTTCTTTGGCGTATGATTCCGAGCAAACCACCAGTGCCGATGCCCCATCGTTCAATCCGGGGGCATTTCCGGCCGTTACCGTTCCATCTTTCGCGAATGCCGGTTTCAATTTCGCAAGTTTTTCGATCGTCGTATCAGCCCGCGGACCCTGATCGACGACGAACGATACCGGCTCGCCTTTTGCCTGAGGAACCATCACCGGAGTGATCTCTTCTTTGAATTTGCCCTCGGCGATGGCTTTGGCGGCTTTGAGCTGGGAGCTCAAGGCATACTCATCTTGCTCGTCTCGACTGATATTCGACTTTTTTGCGGTAAATTCGGCGGCATTGCCCATGTGGTAATCGTTGAAACTGTCCCAGAGGCCGTCATAAATCATCAAGTCGACTATTTTCCTGTCTCCGAATTTGAAGCCGGTTCTTGCGCCCGGCAAAATGTATGGGCAATTGGACATGGATTCCATTCCACCGGCTATGAAAAGCCTGCCGTCGCCGGCTTTTATCGCCTGCGCCGCCATCATAACCGCTTTCAATCCGGATCCGCATACCTTATTTATTGTTACCGCGGGGACTCTGGCCGGCACGCCGCCATGGATAGCGGCCTGTCTGGCGGGCGCCTGCCCCGAACCGGCCTGAACAACCTGCCCCATAATAACCTCGTCGATATCATTGACGTCGATATCGGCACGCCTTATCGCTTCCTTTAAAACGACCGCTCCGAGCTGCGGCGCACTCAGCGTCGATAAGCCTCCCAGGAACGTTCCTATAGCAGTGCGGCAGGCTGATAAAATGACGGCCTGTTCAGGCATATTAAAACCTCCTTAGAAAGTAATCCTGTGGTATTGTCAAAAAAACCATCTTACACTATGGGAAAAAACGTAATCGTCACTACGTAATTTACCGGGAAACCTGCAACTGCTGCCTGCGGACAATACTATCTTTTCTGTCACTGGTCCCGTTTATTCCCCTCATATTGACATGAAGATGCAATCCATCAGCGATCATGTCAAGGGGAGTTTGGATCGCAATCGCCCGGATTTATTCTCTGATTACCGCAAAGGCTCGATAGGCGGATTTTTCTTGATTTCGGTCAGTACTCCTCTTGCCTTTTCAGCCAAATCGCCTGCCGGCTCCCGGTCCAAGTATCTCTGAAGCCACTTTTCCGATTCGGAAAGAGCACCCCGGTTGAATTGAACAAGCCCCATATAATAAGCGGCGGTGGTTATTCCGCGAGCGAAAGCGCGCTCGAATCGCTGCATAGCAGAAAGAGTATCCTTTTCCGCCATCGAGATCAAACCCAGCATATATTCCGCTCTACCGGCGGCGGAATCGGCAGCCACGGCCTGCGAGTAATATTCGCGAGCGCGGCCGAATTCCCGCCATCGATAATAAATATTGCCCAGCCGTTCAAAAGCTTCGGCCGGAATAGGCCCGATTTCCAACGCCCTGTCATAATAGGTCATGGCTTCATGAAAGTCGAAAAGTTCATAGTGAATATCGCCGATCATCACGTATGGCTCATTATCGGCAGGATTGTTCACGATCGCGCCCTCGAAATATACGATTGCGCTGTCGGGCTGACCGATATTCATGAAACAAACGGCGGCGGATTTCAACGAAGGAGCATGGTCCGGATTATTTTTAAGCGATTTTTTGAACGCTTTGAGCGCTCCTTCGAAATCCCCCTTTTCCATTTTGGCTCTCCCAGCTTGATAATCCTTGGTTACAGTCATCGCGTTAGGCGGTTTCGGGCCGCATCCATTGACAAGCGCAAGCGCGATGGTCAACACAATTACGAAAAAATATCCAGCAGGTCCGCCGATATGTCCGGGGACTGCGTCTAATAATCTTAATCGTTTCATCGGCTTAAAATATCACGCAACGCTTTTGAATATCAAGAAATATCGGCAAGGACTGCGTTTGCCACGGCTCTCAGCGAATCTTGATTTTGGTTGCCAATATCCTCATCCCGCTATTATATTTGCGCCGATAATTGCAGACTTAGTGTCAGGGAGGAACGATGGCATTCAATAAGACCGAGATGATTTGGATGAATGGCAAATTCGTCAAATGGGATGACGCCAAAATTCATGTGTTATCGCATGTCGTTCACTACGGGTCAGCCATTTTCGAGGGAGAACGTTGCTATAAAACCAAACAGGGCCCGGCGATTTTCCGTCTGAAAGAACATATCGACAGGCTTTACAACTCCTGCAAAATATACCGTATGGAAATCCCTTTTCCCAAAGAAGTCATTTGGCAGGCTCATATCGATTTGGTCAAGATAAACAAGCTCGAAGAATGCTATATCCGGCCGGTGGTATATCGCGGTTACGATCATCTCGGCGTGGATCCGACCGGAGTTCCGATCGATGTTGCGATAGCCGCCTGGCCCTGGGGTAAGTATCTCGGTCCTGAGGCACTCGAAAAAGGAGTGGCGGTCTGCGTCAGTTCCTGGAGACGCAACGCGCCCGGAACCATGCCTGATATGGCCAAAGCATCCGCCAACTATATGAATTCGCAGCTGATACGTCTCGAGGCGAAAAACCACGGCTATGTCGAGGGGATCGCTCTCGACGTATTTGGCCACGTCTCGGAGGGTTCCGGCGAAAACATCTTCATCGTAAGGGACGGAGCGCTGATCACGCCGCCTTTCGGCTGTTCCATTTTGCCCGGCATCACGCGAAATACGGTTATCAGATTGGCAACGGACATGGGTATTAAAGTAATCGAGGAGAGCATCCCCCGCGAAGCGCTCTATATAGCCGACGAGGTGTTTTTCACCGGATCGGCGGCAGAAATCACTCCTATTTCCTCGATAGATGGGATTGTCATAGGCGATGGGAAATGTGGGCCGATAACCGAGAAACTGCAAAAGGCGTTTTTCGGGATTTTCGCCGACGGTTACACCGATAAATATAACTGGCTCACGATAGTAAAATGAAGATTTCGCTGGCTGCCGACCACCGTGGATTCGCCTATAAGGAAAAGATAAAAAAATTCCTAATGACCAGAAATATCGAAATCGAAGATGTCGGCGCTGATTCCGCGGAGATAAGTTCGGACTATCCTGATTATGGTATCAAGGCGGCGCGCTCGGTGGCCGATGGAGACGCCCAATTCGCGATACTGGTCTGCGGTACGGGCAACGGCATGGCGATTGCGGCCAACAAAGTCAAGGGTATCCGTGCCGGGCTTGCGCTGAACCCCGAGATGGCTCGTCTCGCCAGGGCTCACAATGACGCCAATGTCCTGGTGATGTCGGCCATGTTCACTCCCGAAGAATCGATTCCGGAGATCATCGATAGATTCCTCGAAACTCGATTCGATGGCGACCGACACGAAAGGCGAATCGGGAAAATAAGCGATTTTGAACAAGGTAGGTGATCATGTCCAATTTGCAAACTTTCGATCCGGAAATCTATAGCGCACTGAAAAATGAAGCCCGACGCCAACATGAAGGGCTGGAATTGATCGCCTCGGAGAATTTTGTCAGCGAAGCCGTCCTCGAGGCGCTCGGTTCGGTGATGACGAACAAATATGCCGAGGGTTATCCTAAGAAACGCTATTACGGCGGATGCACCTACGTGGATGAGGCCGAAATCCTCGCTCAGGAGCGTTGTAAGGCTCTTTTCGGCTGCGAGCATGCCAACGTGCAGCCGCATTCGGGGTCTCAGGCGAACATGGGTGTTTATATGACCGTGCTGAAACCAGGCGATACGATTCTGGGCATGAATCTGTCTCACGGCGGTCATCTGACTCATGGCCATCCGGTTAATTTCTCGGGAAAATTGTATAACGTAATTCAATATAATGTCAGCAAAGCCACCGAGACGATCGACTACGATGAGTTGATGGAAATCGCCCGCACCGCCAAACCGAAACTGATCGTTGCCGGAGCCTCCGCTTATCCGCGGATCATCGATTTCGAGAAATTCCGCAAAGCCGCCGATGTCGCCGGCGCCTATCTGATGGTCGATATCGCCCACATAGCCGGACTGGTGGCCGCCGGTTTGCATCCCTCCCCTATCCCATTCGCCGAATTCGTGACCAGCACCACCCATAAAACTTTAAGAGGGCCGCGCGGCGGACTCATAATGTGCAGAAAGGAATTCGCCAAAGACTTGGATCGAGAGGTGATGCCAGGCATTCAAGGAGGACCCTTGATGCACGTTATCGCCGCCAAAGCCGTGGCTTTCAAAGAAGCGCTGCAGCCGGAGTTCAAACAGTACCAACAAAGAATAGTGGAAAATGCGAAGGTATTGGCGGATACTCTGGTAAAGAACGGCTTTCACCTGGTAAGCGGCGGGACGGACAATCATCTGATGCTGATCAGCTTTATCGAAAAGGGCCTCACCGGCAAGGATGTCGAGGCGGCGTTGGAAAAGGCCAATATTACTGTAAATAAAAATGCCGTGCCTTTCGATCCCCAAAAGCCGTTTATAACATCCGGTATCAGAATCGGAACCCCGGCGGTAACCACCAGAGGCATGGGGCCTCAAGAAATGCGTCGTATAGCCGAATTCATCACCAGAGTCATCGCCAATCTTGATAATCCGCAAGTTATAGAAGAGGTCAAGGCGGAAGTTAAAGCATTATGTGAACGATTTCCGCTATATTCCAGCAGGCGTTGATATTATCTTTACAGCTATAATTTTGCGTCTTCTTAACGGCATGCGGAAGCATTTTCCGCGTAATTCTTGTTATATGTATCGAGATCGATAGTTGCCTCAAGAGTTATAATGGCTTTGCCTGAAATCGCCACTCTGTCAGGTTTAATTGCTGTGCCTTTCCTCAATTCTACGGCTAATTCACCGCCTCGGCGGGATGCTTGATAAGCGAAAAAACGGTTTTTATTGAGAAGCGCGTTCCAGTATGGGACCAGAATCCTGTGCGATTGTGCCGACGCCGGGTCCTCCGATATCCCGAGGATCGGGGCGAAAGTGCGGGAGATAAAGTCGTACTGGCGGCCATCGCAGGCAGTAACGATCAACGAATCCAAACCGAAAGATTCTTGGGCATGGCGCAAATCTCCGAAATCCGGCTGGATTTTCCGGATGACCTCCACGGAACCGAAACGCAATAGCAGCATCCGCGATTTCTCACAGATACAGGCCTCTTTGAAATCATCGACCAGACGATCTCTATCGAGTCTTAGAGCGTTGAAAAAGATTTCCGGCAAACGAAACGGCCTGGGTTCCGCCGCTGGATACGATATTTGATAACAATTCAGGCCGATATGGACTCTGCATCTCTCCTTTGCGCCTTCGAGGATTAAACAAGCGCTTAACGAACCGTAAATCGATTTCAAAACACAAGCGCAGGCTATGGCCGAATGACCGGCATTATTCAGCTCTCGTTCAGGGCTGAACCAGCGCGCCTTGAATTTATGGCATTCCTGAATGGAGGGAGCCGCGAGTGGCTTGATGAATGCCGTCTCGGAAACGTTAAGTTCCATCGCGATGCTTTGCATCAGTGAATCATCCAGTGGCTGCTCGGTCAGGCAGACTGCGGCTGGATTGCCGGTGAACGGCTGGACCGCGAAGGTATCGACCTGGAATACGGTGATGCTGCTGCTGGCGTTCATCGGGATTCTCTGGCAATCGATTTCATCATTTATTTTTATCGGCTGGATTATTCGGCAGTACACTCTCCAAGGCAACTTAACGATCGTATTGGACTTTGGTTAATCATTGTTGCAAATGATGGGCGGTTTAATTATAATTAAACCGTTTCGGAAGTGCTTTGAAATTAGGCGGGATAAATACGGTTTTCAATTGAGGCTTTTCAAAGAGGCTGATATGGCAAAAAAATGGAGAATTCTTCTGGCAAAACCCGGGCTCGACGGTCATGATCGCGGAATCAAGGTCGTGGCGGCGGCATTGCGCGATGCCGGATTTGAAGTGATCTACACCGGCTTGCGCCAGACGCCCGAGCAAGTGGTGGCCGCGGCCATTCAGGAAGACGTCGATGCCGTCGGGTTGTCCGTATTATCCGGCGCGCATATGACTCTTTTCCCCGCAGTGCTGGAAGGATTGAGAAAAGAGGGTGCCGGCGATATTTTGGTGTTCGGTGGAGGTATCATCGCGGAATCGGATGCCGAAAAGCTCAAACAGCTTGGTTTCGGAGAAATTTTCACACCGGGAGCAAGCACGGAGGATATAATCAGATATTTGAAATCGGCGCTGAAAGAGAAAGAAGAGAAGTTACTATAATTCCAAGGAGCGAGAATGAACAGATTTAACGTCGATCCTCGTCAAGAGGAAGTCCGTCAATTGGCGGCCGAGTTCGCCAAAAAATATATCGAGCCGGTAAGCAGGGAACTCGATCACCGGGACGATCCTGACAGATTCGCTTACGATATTTACAAGCAACTGGGCAAAGCCGGCTTCATTGGATTCAATATGCCCAAAGAACTGGGCGGACAAGGCAGATCGAACCTCGAATATATCACTCTGATCGAAGAACTTTGCTATTACGATCCCGCCGTGTGTTTGCTTTGCGCGGTGGGCGAATTGGCGACCTATCCCATCATCTATTTCGGAAGCGATCAGCAAAAGAAGAAATATGTTCCCAAGTGCGCCTCGGGAGAATTGATCCCGGCATTCATGCTGACCGAACCTCAGGCCGGTTCCGATGCCGCCAATCAGCAGACGACCGCACAGCTTCAGGGCGACCATTATGTAATCAACGGAGAAAAGATTTTTATTATGCACGGGGACGTGGCCGATCTATTCGTGCTTTTCCTTAGAATCAAAGACAACGATTCGGACGATCAGGCTGTTAAGGCGGCGCACAAGGTGTCGGCTATTATTGTTGAAGCCCGGCAGAACGGCCAGCTCGTGCCCGGAATCAAAGTCAAGACGCTGAAGAAAAAGATGGGAATGAGGGCCGCCACCACCGGCCGTATCTGGTTCGAAAATCTCAAAGTGCCTAAGGAAAATCTTCTGGGCGAACCCGGCAAGGGATTCAGAATCGCGATGAATACCTTGGATGGAGCCCGTATAGGAGTAGCCGCCCAGGGAGTGGGAATCGCCCAACGCGCCCTCGATGAATCTATCGCCTATGCCAAGAAAAGAATCTGTTTCGGCTCACCGATCGCCAAATATCAGGCGATTCAGTGGATGTTGGCCGATATGTCGTGCCGGTTGGAGGCGGCCAGATTGCTTGCTTACAAGGCGGCGCAGATGCAGGATCGCGGCGAAAAATTTTCGCTCGAATGCGCCCAAGCCAAGCTGTACGCCACGGAGACCGCCAATTTCTGTGTCGATCGAGCCATGCAGATTCACGGTGGTTACGGCTACATAGGAGAATTTTCCATTATCGAAAAATTGTATCGCGACCAGCGAGTAACCGAAATCTACGAAGGGACCTCGGAAATACAAAGGTTGGTCATTTCAGGACAATTGTTGAAGTAATAAATTGTTCGGCAGCGCCCCGACTTCCGAAAAGGTCGGGGCGTTTTAATTTTCCTGATCGAGTTCGAATTCCGATATAATCATGCTGTTATCACGTTTTTGGGCAAGATTGATATATTCGGTATCATTTTTTGAGACACTTACGATCGTCAAGATCGTCAATTTCCTGCAAAATGCCTGGGAGTATAGGATCGGTCGGAGCCGATTACGTTCTTTCCCGCCGCAGGTGATTATAGATCTTACCAACACCTGCAATTTGCATTGCCCGGTATGCCCGACCGGAATGAAAATAGCCGATCGTCGCAAGGGGAATATGAATATTCAGCACTTTTCCGATCTGATCAGCCAATTGAAAGACAAGGTTCTTGCCGTGCACCTGTATAACTGGGGCGAGCCGTTGAGACTGCCGAATTTCACTCGATATTGCGCCCTGGCGAAAGCGGCTGGATTAGTCGTATCCACCAGCAGCAATCTGAACGTCGAGATCGATACTCCAAAGGCTGAAAAGCTGGTATCATGCGGTTTGGACAGGCTGCTTATTTCGTGCGATGGAATTCAGTCCGGCACCTATTCTCTTTATCGGGTTGGAGGATCTTTCGAGCGCGTGGTCGAAAACTTGGCGAAATTGGTCGAGGCGAAAAAAAGACTCGGGCGACGTCGGCCCATTCTCGAATTGATATTCGTGAAGCATCGACGGAACGCCGAGGAGGCCGGATACCTAACCAGTTTGTGTCGCAAAATGAAAATAGATTCATTCAGGGTCATAGATATGGTATTGCCGTTCGGCTATGGGGCCGACAAAACCATGGCGGAAGGGTGGATCGAGGATTATCGCCTGAACGAAACCTGTCTGGAAATTCCCGCAAAGCAACTTGGTCGACGCTGTTTTCACCTGTGGAAATTACCGGTCGTGAATTGGGATATGACTCTTTCCCCCTGTTGTTTCGTTTATGACGTCGGCGACGATTTTGCAGATCTCGCAAATGAAGGTTTTTCCAAAGCATGGAATTCAAGATCGTTTACAGAGGCGCGGGAAATGTTCGCCGGAAAATCGGATAAATCTATCGCGCCTTGCTGTAGATGCGCAATCTACGACTCGGTCAGATAATAAGCGAATAACACTGGCGACCGTATCAACTTTCGAATACACTGCGCACAAGCAAAAACGTCAACGCTATATTGGCTATTATGATCAGCGCCGGCAGCATTTTCCCTCCTTTCCTTGTTATCATGTCACTTTACGGTCAACACCGATTTCAAACCATCGAGCAGTATTTTCCCAGTGCTGTTTTTGCGGCGAGTGGTCAGATTCATGCGCGATTGGCCGATCGCCGTTTTTTCGGTGAATATCAAAGTATTGCTTATCTGTCCGATATGATTCGATTCGTGAATGTAACCGGCCACGATCGTCTTCCCCACCGTATCGTATTTCCCCCAGCAGCGGCGGTTTAACAGTTCCTCTCCGCCTTTGGTCAGCGCCTCGCAGATTTTTTCGCCCAGGGTGCCGTACTGCGCCACAAGATCGTCGAAATGTGGATATTCCGCCGGATCATTAAGAGGGAATGTTCCCGAGGCGAAAAAGTCGGCCAGATCGGACGCCGGTGAACCGATTCCCATGGATTCGAGCAGCTCCGATCTGGAAAATACGATATGACCGAAAATCCAGATTATCGGATTCATGGTGTGATTTGGTCTGACGAAAAGTTTTGCCCTGTCAATTCCGGTCAATTTTTTCGTCAGGAAAGCCGTGTTATATTTGAATAAATCCGAAATTAAGGCATGTGCGTGCATGTTGTCTCCTCCCGCAGACATTTATAGAAAAAGCCATGCCCGATCGTTTCAAATTTCAACATCAGTACAACTCTTTGCCGATCAACAAGTAGCGGGCGCCTCGATGATTTTTGCGGAATTTGTTTCAAGTCGTAAATGGGCTGAAAATGTTCAAATTTTGAGATATGTATATTTTTTGATCAGGCAAAATGCGTTCACTAACCGGCGAAACCTTCGAAAGTCCCCCGGCGGAGATTTAATTGTCTTTCACAATTAAAGATGGAGATTCCTCGATACTTCTTTACATTGGGAATTTCGCATTAAACAAAAATGCCTAAGCATCGATTTAATATTGAAGCATTTATCCATTGAAACCCTGATATAATCGATTGCTTGATAGAAAGGTATTTACTAAAATACACCGTTTTATTAGAATTACCCGGTGAAATAATTCACGTGCCGGGTAACGGCATTTGGCGGAATCAAGAAATACTTGAAAATAGTGGAGGATGGAGAGGTGAATAAAATTGCGGTGATCGGCGGGGGGACGATGGGAAACGGAATAGCTCATACCTTTGCGCAGTATGGGTATGATGTTTTGCTGGTTGATACGAAAAAGGAATTTCTGGATCGCGCCCTTGCAACTATAAGAGGGAACCTGGAAAGACAAGCCAAAAAAGGCGTCATAGGACAAGAAGCGATCCCTGAAATTTTGGGCAGGATCAAGCCCACGACCGATCTCAACGAAACGGCCGATCGGGAATTGATTGTCGAAGCCATTTATGAGGATCGCACCGCAAAAAACGACTTGTTTGAAAAACTTGACCGAATTTGTCCCAAGCAAACGATTTTCGCCAGCAATACCTCTTCCCTGCCGATTACGGCATTGGCCGCCGTGACCGGAAGAGCCGACCGCATGATAGGCATGCATTTCATGAATCCGGTGCCGGTGATGAAATTGGTCGAGATTATAAGAGGACTGGTAACGTCCGATGAAACATTCCGGACGGTCAAGGAGATTTGTCTTAAGCTCGATAAGACACCGGTTGAGGTAAACGATTATCCCGGCTTTGTCGCCAATCGGTTGCTTATGCCGATGATAAATGAGGCGGCTTATTGTTTGATGGAAGGTGTGGCGAGCGCCGAGGATATAGATACGGTCATGAAACTGGGCATGAATCACCCCATGGGACCATTGACCCTTGCCGATTTTATCGGCCTGGATGTGTGCGTTGCCATTTTAGAGGTGTTGCACGAGGGATTTTTGGATCCGAAGTATAGGGTGTGTCCGTTGTTGAGGAAAATGGTGCAGGCGGGTTATCTCGGTCGAAAAAGCGGACGCGGATTTTATGTTTACGAGAAATAACATAAATTTGAGGTGATTGGTATGGATTTCGAACTTGGTGAAGATCAAAAATTGATGGCCGAGGCGGCGCGTGAATTCGCCGAAAAAAAATTGCGACCGATCGCGGAAAAGATGGATGAAGAAGAAAGAATACCCGATGAAATATTCAAGGAGCTTGCCGAACTCGGGTATTACGGTATGCTCTTGCCGGAGCAATACGGCGGTCTCGGTTTGGATACCCTTTCATACGCCTGCGCAATGGAAGAATTGGCGCGTGGTTCGGCGGCGGTCATGATCGGTCTTTCCGTGCATAATTCCTTATGCTGCAGGGCGATTTATGAATATGGCAGCGATCAACTAAAGCAGAAGTATCTTCCGGGAATGGCTGCGGGCAAATTAATTTGTTCATATTGCCTGTCGGAGCCCGGCGCCGGTACCGATGCCGGATCATTGCAATGTATGGCTGTCGATCAAGGAGAATATTTCGTATTGAACGGCACGAAATCATGGATAACTTCAGCGGGTCATGCCGATCTGTTCGTTGTTTTCGTACGAACCGATAAAACCGCCGGCACGAAAGGAATTTCCTGCTTGTTGGTGGAAAAAGGTACCCCCGGATTGAATATCGGGAAGAACGAAAAAAAGATGGGGCTGAAAGCTTCGGATACGAGGGAGGTATCGTTTGTCGATTGTCGAGTGCCCAAGATGAATTTGATAGGAGAACTTAATAAAGGATTCAAGATCGCTTTGAGTCTGCTTGATAACGGCCGCATAGGGGTTGCGGCGCAGGCGGTGGGGATCGCCCAGGCCGCTTTTGAAGAGGCTTTTCGTTACGCTCATGAGAGGCAACAATTCGGCCAACCGCTGGCCAATTTTCAGGCGATTCAATTCAAATTGGCCGACATGGCTATGAAAATCGATGCCGCAAGATTGTTGGTATATCGGGCGGCGGTCCTCAAAGACAAGCGGCGGGTCTCCAAAGAAGCCTCGATGGCCAAGCTCTTTGCCTCCGAAACCGCGAATTGGGTGGCCAATCAGGCGGTGCAGATTCACGGCGGATATGGATATGTAAAGGAATACGCCGTGGAAAGATATTTCCGGGATGCTCGGGTGACCGAAATATACGAGGGTACATCAGAGGCACAGAGAATGGTCATTTTCCGTAATTTGGTGGCGGAATCCGGAAAAAATTGACATGAGATCGATTATCTAATGGGAAGAGATAGAATAGATTATGTGGTTAAGTAAAGAACACGAGGAATTCAGGAATAGGATCCGGGAGTTCGCCGAAGGCGAGATAATGCCTCGAGCGGCCGAATTCGATACTCAGCAAGTTTACCCGCAAGACATGATCGACAAGCTTTGCGAGTTGGGTTTGTTGGGTATGCAAGTCGATAAAAAATACGGCGGCACTTTTACCGATTCCCTGACATACATCTTGGCTGTCGAAGAGCTTTCGCGGGTATGCGCGTCGACGGGGATAATCGTAGCCGCGCACAACTCGCTCGGAACCTATCCGATTTATCGATTCGGCACGGAAAGCCAAAAGCAGAAGTATCTGCCTGAAATCACGCGCGGCGGAAAATTGGCGGCGTTCGGCTTGAGCGAACCCGGGGCTGGATCGGATGCCGGGGGAACCCGCACTTTCGCTTCCAAAGTCGACGGCGGCTATCGTGTGAATGGTTCGAAGTGTTGGATCACCAGCGGCGGTGTTTGTTCGACTATGGTGTTTACCGCCCGCACTTCGCGTGAAGCCGGAGTCAAGGGGATTACTTCTTTCATATTGAAACAAGGAACCCCCGGTTTCATTGTCGGCAAAAAAGAAAACAAGCTCGGCGTGAGAGGATCGGACACCCGAGTGCTTCATTTCGAAGACATGTTTATCCCCGAATCCGATCGGCTGGGCGAGGAAGGCCAGGGATTCAAACAATTCATGATCACTCTCGACGGCGGACGGGTATCGATAGCCGCCATGGCATTAGGAATCGCCCAAGGGGCATATGACGTAGCCGTAAGGTATGCCATAAGGCGCAAGCAATTCGGTCAGGCGATCGCAGGCTTTCAAGCTATCGCTTTCAAATTGGCCGATATGGCGACCCAGATTCAGGCAGCAAGACATCTGGTATATCATGCAGCCGTTTTGAAAGACCAGCCCGGCGTGCGTTATTCCAAGGAGTCGGCGATGGCCAAATTGTATGCGTCGGAAGTGGCTAATTTCGTTACCTATAATGCGATCGTCATACTCGGCGCCGAAGGATACACGGAAGACTATCCTGTTGAAAGGATGCACCGCGATGCAAAACTTTGCGAGATCGGCGAGGGAACATCCGAAATCCAAAGGATAGTTATTTCCAGAATCTTGATAGAGGAAGCGATGGAGTCTATTTCCAATTTCGGCATGCCGATTGAAAAGGGAAATCAAGCTTGAAATCATCAGCGAAGGCGATTTTTTCGGCGCAAGAAAATAAATTACCAGGACTAAGTTCGAAACTCCGACGCTATTCATTCCTCTCGGTTAAGAGCCGATAATCATTGGTGGAAGATGAAAATATACTCCAAAAATCATTCGACATACCCCCGCATAGGTGATTCGCCCGAACAGCAGCGGTTAAGAAGAGCTTATCATCGACTCGACGCAGGAAAAATAAGTCAGGCGGAATTCAACTCGATTCTCGACGAAACGATAAAATCGGCGATCGACGAACAGATAAAGTCGGGAGTGGATTTCGTTACCGATGGTCTGATTCGCGCCTATGATCCGGTATCGCACGTATCCACGAAAATAGACGGGTTCCGAACAGGCGGCCTGCTTCGCTTTTTTGACACCAACTTTTATTATCGTCAGCCGGAATTGACGCGGCTCCCGAGCTCCAAAGGGCCGTTATTTATCGAAGACTATGCATTCGTCAGATCGAATTCGGGAGACAAAGCTAGTCTTACCATGATAGGGCCTTATTCTTTGTTGCGGTTGGCGAAGTCGAACGTGGATTTCGAGGACGCTCTCGAGGCGCTCGCCTTAATCTACGGCGAGGAATTACAGAGGCTGAAAGCGGCAGGGGCGCTGCTGATTCAACTCGACGAACCATGTTTATTGAATGATATGGACGGGTTCGGGCTCTTAACCGATACCTATTCCTTGATGATGAAGGGGCACGATTGTCCAGAGATCATATTAGCGTTTTATTTTGGCAACTGCGTTCCGCTGATCGATAAATTAAAAACGTTGCCGGTTCATGGATTCGCATTCGATTTTACGTATTCCCCCGGTATCGAAGATGCATTGCTGGGATTCGATTCCAATCTCGGTATAGGAATTGTAGATTGCCGGAACACCTTGATGGAAAATCTTTATGAGCTTGTCGATCGAATCGAAAAATTGATGCGAAATGTCAAATCAGAAAAGTTATATATTATGCCGTCTTGCGGGCTCGAATTTTTGCCCCGCGATAAGGCTTTCGATAAATTGAAGTCATGCGCCGACCTATCGGCCGTTCTCAAAGGAGGCGTCGGTGCGTGACAAATTGAAATCGCTTGAATTGAATTTACCGTTGTTGCCGACCAGCAGTGTCGGGTCTTTTCCCAAACCGGATTGGTTAATGGGGGCGCGCACCGATTTCAAAAACGGCAAAATCGATCGTTCGAAACTGGTCGATTTGGAAAAACAGGCAACCGATCTATGGATCGATTTTCAAGAGGAAATCGGTATAGACGTCAGTGTCGACGGCGAGATGTATCGCGGGGACATGGTCGCCTATTTTGCGGAATTGCTTCCGGGGTTCAGTAAGGGCGGTTTGGTCAGATCCTATGGCAACCGTTACTATAACAAGCCGATAATAACTGGAGAGATCGGCTGGCCGGGGCCGTTGACAGTGAACTGGTGGAGATATACTCAGGCCAAAACTCGCCGGCCGGTGAAGGGAATGTTGACCGGCCCTTATACGATAATGGATTGGTCATTCAACGAGTATTATCCAGACAGAAGGGCCGCGGCGCTGGCTTTAGCCGGATCGATCAGAAAAGAAGTTGAAGCGCTGATAAATGCCGGCTGCAAAATCATTCAAATCGATGAACCCGCAATTTCGGTGCGTCCCGACGAATTGGAAACGGCGATCGAAACCATGCATGCGGTTGTCGATGGTTTGAACGCCTATTTCATAACCCATATATGCTATGGTGCGTTTGAAAAGATTTATCCCCGCATGTTGGATTTGCCTGTGGACAACTTGGACTTGGAAATGTCTAATTCGGGGCTCGATATGCTCGAACTGTTCAATAAGCATCCTTTCACCAAAGATATCTCGTTCGGTGTAGTTGACGTCCACAGTCACACTATCGAGGATCTTGAATTAATCAAATCCCGGATCAGAAAAGCGCTCGAATATATTCCCGCCGAACAAATCTGGATTGATCCCGATTGCGGTTTGAAAACAAGAACGGTCGATGAAGCCAAAGAAAAACTTCGCCGAATCGTGCTGGCAACCGCCGATATAAGAAAAGAAATCTCCTGATTCAATCGATTCCGGAGCGATTCAGCGCTTCGTAATACACGTCTTGGGTTTTCTTGGCGATCTGCGGCCAACCAAAATTTTCGATCACGTATATTTTTGCGGCTCGAGCCAATTGGATGAGCTTTTCCTTGCGCCCGATGGCATAGTTAATCATCTGCAAAAGATGAGCTGTGTCGGAGGAACGGAAATACAAGCCGAATTTTCGATTTTCAGACGGTTTGACGAGTTGCAGATTTTCGGGAATATCGGATACGAGAACCGGCACTCCATGTCGCATGGCCTCCATAACGGCAATGGGCGATCCTTCCACGGCAGAGGGCAGCACAAATAAAACGCTGTTGGAATATAGAGCGGATAGTCTCGAACCGGTGACATTTCCGAGAAATATCGACTTGGGGCCAGCCGTTTTTTTCAGGCGTGAGACATAATCATCGGTGAAACAAGCTTGACCGGCTATCGCCAGTTTGTACCCCTCGATTTGTTCTATGGCCTGACAAAGCAGATGACATCCTTTATCTTCTATCAATCTGCCCACGAAAAGCAGATAGCCCCCGGGTTCAAGCCCCTTTTCTCTTAACCATGATTTTTCCCTCATGCCCCAAGGAACCGGTTCATCGACCCCGTTGGGTATATGGACCGCTCTATCTTGGCTTTTCATAACGCTGAAGAACGTATTGGAAACGCAAATAGCTCGATTCGACTTTGTCGAAGCCATATAAAAGCCGAGCTTGAGAAAAGTGCGCGCCGTCTTGCCCCATTTCTTTTGCTTGTAGTCGAGGGCATGGATGGTTGATATGACTTTTTTGCCGGCAAGCCGCGGAATCATGTTGGCAAGTGACGGACCGATTCCATGAAAATGAACGATATCGAAATTGGAAAAGCTTGCACTCATCGCCGCCAAAATCGAATGGCTGATCGCGTCCAGATGTTTTGTCCTGATTGAAGGAAGCATCACTAAGTTTATGCCGCGGTGACGAAAGCGGCCGGGATTTTCCGAGTCGACCAAAGCGTCCAAGTCGCGGCAGTAATATGGGCGGCAGTACACGGTTACTTCATGTCCGAGTTTGACCAATTCAACGCTAAGGTTTTCGACGTGGCGCTCGATGCCGCCGTAAATGGCGGGAATCCCTTTTTGACCGACCATGGCGATTTTAAGGCCGGTCGCATATTTGCCTTCTCCCGAACGCCTGAGCGTGAGTGCGCTGCTGGTATGAGAGCCTATCGAATCAGGAACGCGTACCGGAATAGATTCGACCGGAAGATTGGAAACGTTCCTCTTCTGATTTGACGCAATGATGTTGTGCAATGGAATTCTCTCCTAACACTTCATTATTGTCGGCTGATGAAGTGACTCGGTGAAAATTACCCATCGATCCGCTTTCGATTATTATGGGTTTCTTATAATGGAGCCTGATCTTATTCGCTAATATCCAGCCTAAGGTGCTATGGGGATGGCGCAGCATATCGAAACGCGCCGTGCCCACGAAAGCGCAGTCTTTACTGCATCTGCTTACTATCTTTCTGATAGCTTCTGCCCGTGGACCATTCCAGATATCGGCAAACGAATGCTCTTTCAGATTACCCATGATCCATTTTCGATCGCTGCCGTTGCAAGGAAGTATATTGGCGTCTGGGTCGACGAAAAACAGATCAGTGCCCGCGCTGCATATTCCCTGACAGCTACGATTATATTTGATATAGTTGTAGATGCGGGCATTGAAATAGGCTCTCAGCCAATCCTTGACTCGCAAGCGAAAAGAACCTCTGCGCGAACCGAGCAGGACGGCGATGAATTTTTCCAATTCGTCGAGAACCAATTCCCGCCTTTCGATCGCGTTATCCGATTTGTGAAAATACCAGGAATTATGCATTGTCGATTGGGCGAACTCCACCCCAAGGCCTGCAGACAATTCGTACAGGCTTAAAAGATCGCCGACATTTTTATCGCAAATCACGATCGAAAATCCTAAATCTTTGACCTTCGTTTTCTTCAGTTCCAGCATACTCCTCAAAGCGTGATCGAAACCGTTTGGGATTCCACGAAGTCTATCGTTCAGCGCAGGCAGCCCCTCGAGGCTTATTCTGATCATCACTCGCGGGAACTTTTCGGCGATTTTGACCAATCTTTCCGTATAGTAACCGTTGGTGCTGATTTCCACTTTTCGGCATTTGCCATATACGATTCCAACTAATTCTTCGATGTCGTTCCGTAGCATCGGCTCGCCGCCGGTTAGGTTTATTCTCCCTAATCCGTTTGGAAGCCGCGATATCGTGTCAAGGTCGATTTCCTCACCGGCCCGGGTGGGAAATTTCCAGATATTGCACATATGACATCTGGCGTTACAGCGAAAAGTCGAGATAACACAGGCATTCATGGTTATAACTCCTCATAGTTGCGTTATCGCCTTGCCCTTCCCTTTTTCCGGACGGTCATGCAAATCGGAATATGGGAATTCAATATTATTATCGAACGCCATGTTATAAACTTTCATTATGTTTCGATAGTGATTTTCAACCGAGTAACGCCTACGAAATATTTCCGCACCTTGCAATCCCATATTTCTCGCCGATTCGGGGCTGGAGACGAGTTGATTGACGCAGTTTACAAGGGAATCGACGTCGCCGGGTTCGAAAAGCAGTCCGTTTTCCCCATGTTCCACCATCTCCGGCATACCCCCCAGGTTTGAGGCGATTACCGGCTTGGCGCACGCCATAGCCTCGATGATAGCATAAGGCATGTTTTCCAGACAAATCGAGGGCATGACCAGAGCCATACAGCCCGCCATGATTTTTTGGACGTTCTCCGGTGACTGGAAGCCGACTAATTTTACGTTTTCGAGTCGATGATTTTCGATGAATGAATGGAGATCGTTCTTTAACGGTCCATCGCCGATTACCACAAGCTTGGTCTGCGGCAGTCGACGAAACGCTTCGACCAGAATTGATAGTCCTTTTTCCGCCGATAAGCGCCCTGCATAAATAAAGTAATCGCCATCGGATACCCGTAGCTTCGGGTCCGGTAGAAATGGCGGAACATGGACGATTTTGTCGCGAGGGATTTTACATTCGGCCAATAGCCGGGCCATGAATGAACTCGGGCAGATAAACTTATTGATGCGTTTCGACAACTTCCAAGGATTATGAACAGCGCATTCGAGTGCGGCCAGAATGCTTGCGCCCAAAGAGCCTTTCTTGCATCGATTGACGATCGCATGATAGTATCCGCCGGTGGAGCATTTCATGCATAACCGATCTTTGCGTAAAAAAGCATGATCAGGGCAAAGTATATTGTAATCGTGAAGTGTCCAGACGACAGGAATCGATTTTCGGATGGCCGGGCCGATTATCGCCGGCGTCAGTTGATGATGAATGTTTTGCAAGTGAATGATGTCCGGTTTGAAATCTTCGATCAGTTGTCGGAAAAGGCCAACGGCCTTTCGATTGCTTACCGAACGCGATAAAACATGTAAAGCACCGGCAAGGTTCATATCCGCCAGCTCTTGTTGAAAATCGATATGTTCGACGAAATATGTTTCGTATTCCGAACGCAGATTGTCAGGATGATGCATGGAAAAAGGTGCTACTTCGTGTCCGTGGCTTTCAAGTAGTTGTATTAATCGCAACGTGTATTGACAATCGCCACCCCTCGGATAAAAATATTTGTTCGCTATCACGATTCTCATTGATCTTGTTTCCCCGATAAGCTCAATGCGATTCCGCAGAACAGCCATAAGACCAGAGCCTGATTGCGATACATAAGATTGGAGCACGCCAGATTCTGCACCGCCAAAGCGGTCAATATCCCGACTACCGCCAAGAGGGTTGCCCGATGAAACGGCGATTTTGCGGATGCGATCGAGGCTTTCGCTGTCTTACCTATTCTCAGAAATAAGGAGATCAGTATGATTAGTCCAAGCAAGCCGATTTGCACAAGAACGGCCACATATCCTATGTCGTGAACGAACGCCGCCGCTGTTTGGTCAAGCCCCAACGAACCGGCTTTGGCGAATACTCGTTTGTCTTGCATTTCGGTGGAAATGGGCAAGAATGTGCTTGGTCCCAGTCCCAGCAACGGATTGGATTTAAAAACAGCAGGTGCGACATAAAACAGAGCATAAAGACGGCCGGCATCGCGCATAGTCTCGTAATAATCCGAGGTGAACATGAATAGCAGCCGATTCGAGATACCGAAATCTTCACCCACATCATCAGAGGTGATCATCGGTCCGGCTGTCAATAGAATGATCATGGATGCCAAGGGTACGGCGAAATAGGCAAAACGATATCTATGACGAATGCCGATAAGAATTGCGCCGACACCGGCGTATGCCGCAAGCCAGGATATTCGTGATGACGTCAATATCAATGCCGCAAGAATCAATACGAATGAAAGCAAATGGCCCTTGAATCGGCGCCCCTGCGTATAGAGAGCGACGACTAAACATAATCCAAAAGACAAATAATTGCCGAGATCGTTGCTGCGCGAGAACGAGCCGGTGAATCTCGTATAATACGTTCCCGTCTGGACATCCTCTCCCCTGATTAATTTTCCGTTTACGACAACTTCGCGCGGCCGAAACACCTCAGTTAGGTGTTTATCGTCGATAGCCTGCCCGATACAAATGATCGCCTGCAGCGTGCACATGATTAAAAATAGTTTCACCACCTTCGCAACAAGCCAATCCCGTTTCCTGGAGGTGTAAACGAGATATAGAATCGGCACGTATCTGACATAATTCCGCAGCACTTGTAGACTGTCGAAAGGCGATACGGCATTGATGATCGTGGAAACGATCCAGACGAGGATGAATCCTCCAATTGAATAGTCGATGAATTTTAGCTTTGAAAAATCGGATTTGCGGGTATTGCGGAAAAAAATCCCCACCATATAAAAGAAAAGACAAGCTTCCCAATAATAACGTGCAGGGGCATATAGCGAATCCGGAACAACCTTGAGCACCAGTTCCTCGAATGGCAAATATAAAAGAAGAAATAAGACGAACGTTTCCTGATTTTTCCAGAAATACACTGCCACCAAAACCGCGATGATAGCAGCCGGTGCTGCAGGAGCAAAATTCAACCCCAGCCCCAAAATTACCGCGATGACGACTATAATCGCCGGATTATCGACAAATCGGTATTTCGTGTCCAGGATGTTTATCATATTCGTTCAGTTTAGTGCCTTTTCCGATAGGCCGTTTGAGTAACCGGCAAAACAGTTCGTAATATTTATCGACCACTCGATCGTAGCTCATATTGTTCTGCGCATAGGCCGAAACATTTTGAGATAATGATCGCCGCAATTCTGGTCGGTGTACCAGCAAACGCAACTTATCAGCGATTAAATCTGGCCGTCGAGGAGGAATAATCAGCGCCGTTTCAATGTCTTTAAGCGGTACGGCCGATTCCCAACCTGCTATCCCGATAATAATCGGCAGTCCGCAGGCCATGCTTTCCGCTAATACCGTCGAGAATCCAGGTAAATTGGTTACATCCGGATACACTGCTATGTCTGAGGCGGCATAGTATTCAGGCATATCCTGGTTGGGGATCATCCCGGTGACGATCACGTTATCCAAATTCAATTCGCGAAGGTGATTACTGAACGCCAGTGCTTGGTCCGATTCCAGATTGCCGCCAACGAACATGAACGACAGATTGCGGACCGAGGGATCGGAGCGCAATATAGCGGCCGCGTCAAGAAGATATCTCGCTCCTTTATTGGTTTCGAGCCTGCCGAAATACGATACTACCAGTTTATCCTGAAGGCGGTAGCGATCTCTAATTCGTCTTCCGTCGATATTCGACTTAAAACGATCGATGTCCACCGGTTTCGGGATCACGTGGATCGATTCGGGGGGCATGCCATATTTCTGAATAAAGCGATTCTTGCCGGCCTCATTATAGGTGATTACCGCCGCCGCCCGTCGCGCGACCGTTTTTTCGATCGGCATGACCAGCTTATGCTTCAAAGTCAATGCGGGCATGATATCGCCGCAATCCAGATAGACAAGCGGAATAGACAATCTGTACGCGGCCAGAGCCGACATGTATGACCGAGGGGTCAGAGTCAAGTAAGGATTTTCCAATATCAGATCCGGCTTCCAGCGGATTATTTCGCGAGCAAGTCCGGGAGTATAACGAAAAAAACCGCCTAAACTGATATTCCCCCGACGATGATAGATAAGTTTGCTTTTCATTAAGAGCAGATAATACGAATCCGGCAATTGTCCCACATGTGCGGATGAAAATGAAACATCGTTGAATACACGGGAATCCGCGGGACTGGCTATATCGGTTCCGAAATGAACGATTTCGGCGTCATATTTTCGACAAAATAATTTTCCAACCCGGAGATCCTTGTCTCCGCGATAAAGCTCCACGAATTCATGGGAAAGCGCCAACCGAAGTCGTTCGGGATTCTTTTCGGGAACCTTAAAAGTTGAAATATCGGTCGAATTAATCAACGGCATGGTTCACCTGAATGCGCGATATTGTCGAGGCGTCCGAGATCAGTCGCCCAATAGTCGCCGATACCGAAATCGGCGCGTTCCAATCTGCTGTCTTCGATTCTGCCATCGATGAAAACCTGATACCAAAGTTCAAGATTGAGAAGCGACCAAAGCAGAGTATCCCGGGGAACACCCAGAGTCAGCCATTTTTTCCGCGATTTGAAAAAGTCGCTTATCGCTGATTCATCCAAGAGGTTTCTCTTACGGAGATTTTCCGGGCAAAGGATTTTACTAACGAAATCCCGCAACTCATTTTCGAACCAAATCCCGATCGGTGTTGCGAAACCGATTTTTCTTATATTTTTTCTGATAGGTTCAGGCAGAATATCGCCCATTGCGGCCAAGAATATCGATTTCAGCTTTAATTCGTGAAATTTTATTTCAGGAGGTATTTTCAGCGCAAATTCCACGATCCTGAAATCGAGCAACGGCACTCTCGATTCCAAAGACCAGGCCATGCTCGTGCGATCTTCTATCTGAAGAAGAGCTGGTAGATAATACTTTAGGTCAAACCAAGTCATAATATTAGACAAGCTATCGGATTCGATCGAATCGATCGACTCGATGGCGGCGGTAATGGGATTATAGTTTTTATATTCATTCAGCAGATGGCCGGCATAATAGCTTTCAAGTCCGTATAGCCTCGCCGAGGACAAAGCATAGCGCTCGGAAAATCGCGAGGTTTTCCGTTTCAGTAACCATCCGGCAAACCCGCCCACTCCGTAGTTTAAGTAATAGTGGCGCAACAGCGAAATGTCCGATGTCCCGGCAATCGCCCTGTCTTTTCGCCCGGTAACGATTCGATCCTCGATAATTGTTCTCAGATACCGGGGATAACCCAGGAACACTTCATCTCCCCCCTGCCCGCCGAGCACGACTTTCAATTTCGATGCGGCCGTTTTTGAAACCATGAATTGAGGGAACACTCCTGGTCCAACCGAGGGATAATCGCAGCTCCAAATGAGATTACGGATATATTTTTTAAAATCGTCCGGCGATGGAGTAACCACATGAAGCCGTGTATTCAGAATTTTCGATGATGCTCTCGCTAACGGCAGCTCGTCATAGACACCGCCGTTTTTGAATCTTCCAGTGAAACTATATATGCGGCTTCCGCTCATGCGCGAAACAAGAGAAGCGATGGTTGAAGAATCCACGCCGCTGGATAGATGAGTGCCGATATCCACGTCGCTGCGCATTTGCAGACGAACAGCATCCGTTACCAGTTCCCTGACTTTTTCCGCCGCCTTTTGCCGATTCAACGAATAATCCGGGCATAAATCAGGCGTCCAATATCGCTGCAATTTTACTCCGGATTTATCGATGGTCATCGAAAAGGCGGGCGGCAATGATTTTATATTCTTGAACAGAGTCCGATCATCAAGGTAAAACAAAAACGTGAGATAATCCAACATCGCTCCATAATCGGGCTCCGCAGTGATATCATCCCAACATAAAATCGATTTTATTTCGGAGGCGAAAACAAATTTATTCGGGTCATGATAATAATAGAAGGGTTTGACTCCAAGATGATCGCGGGCGCAAAAAAGAGCACCGCTTCGACTATCATATATCGAAAATGCGAAAATACCATTGAAATGTTTAACGCAGTCGGTACCGAACTCGAGGTAGGCGTTGAGGATTACCTCGGTATCTCCAGCCGTGCGGAAATGATATCCTTTGTTTTCAAGATCATTGCGCAATTCGATGTAGTTGTAAATTTCACCATTGAATACGATATGGCATCGATTCGATTTATCCGCCATCGGCTGATGTCCGCCCGCAAGATCGATAATGGAAAGTCTCGTATGTCCGAGAATAATATCTTCATCGACAATAATTTCTTCTCTTTGCGGAAGCCGATGACGCACGGCGCCGGTATCGGACTTGGCGAATAGCATGCCCCAATCGTCGGGCCCGCGATGCCTGATTATTTCGAGGGAACGAAGGGCGTTGCCATATACGATGTTTTCGCCATCAAGATTATAACGACCGATGATTCCGCACATAGAGTCGAATTCCCGATTGCAGCTCTAACCTCCATGTTCGGTGTGAATCACCCGATTCACCGAATCCGTAATTATCTCAAACCGATCATCCACCCTCGTTTCGTTGGCAGAGGGTGTGGTTTTCTTAAGTCGCAGGATTCTCAGGTTTTTGGGGATGTTTTTGCCGAAAGTCAGAAGAATAATCGGCATCAAAGCCCCCAACACGAATCCCGTAAATGCGATTTTTAATCTCGCCGGCGAACTCTTTATTGTCGGCGGCCTGGCGATGTCGAGCACTTGGACGATCGGAGATTCCTTTTTCTCTTGAATCGCGGCCAGCTCATATTGTTGAGCAAGGGTGAGATAAAGCTGTGACTTCAATTCGACTTCCCTGGCCAACCTGCTTTCAAGAAGGATGAGTTCGGGATCTACGGCTCGATAGTAATTCAGGTTATGCTGTCTGAATTCTTTGAGATTATCCTCCGCCGCGGTCAGTTCCGTCTTAAGCTGATCAATTCTCTTTTCGATGAATTCGCGATTTTGGGTGGCGCTCGTCTTGCGGCGGGTTTTATTGAAATTATCGAGCCGATCGACTAATCTATTGCAAATCGCGGCCGAAAGTTCCGGATCGGTTGTTGTAGCCCTGACCTTTATAACTCCGGTTTTTTTGTTGGAATCGAAACTTAAAATTTTGGATAACGCACGAAGGGCTGCGTCCCGATTATTTTGCCTAAAATACTCGAATAATGTCTGGTTTATAACTTTATTACCGCGCCTTATTGGATATCGGGTCGATAGCACCTCTGACATCACTGAATCGCTTGTCATGATTTCCGGAAACAAAGCGGTTGGCGATTTCTCCGGCAAAGTGATAAAATCCAATCCGGAAATTCCCTCGGCAAGTTTCATAAGCCCACCGTTTTGTTGACTGTCGGTAAGCGGAAGAATCGATGTCGTTGCGGTGTATTTGTTGGGCACCAAAAAAGACAGTAAAGCAGCGGCGGCAAAACCACACAACCCCCATATCAGTACCAACCGCCATCTTAAAACCAAGATTGCAACGGCCGTCTTGAGAGTATGAGTAGGTTTAGCGTCAGATATTTGTTCGGGATCGAAAATTCCTCGGTTCAAACTACCGACCTCCATTCAATAGCAACATCGTGTTCTATAATCGGCAAAACGATAATTTTGATAACAAGAAAAGGTTTTCCGAAAATAAATGGGAAAACTATAAATTCGATTGCCGATTCCCGACTCCGTGCATCACAGCCAGGCTGACAAGCGACATCATCAAATGGAAATTCCATCCGATAGTCTTAAGAAAAGCCAGCCGCCGACGATAATGCCATTTTCGCCGGATGGGTGCTGCGAAATATGAATACTGACCCGCAATTTGGAGGCGCATAATCGGCGACGGCCTGAAACGCCGATTTCGTTAAGCGACCATGCACAGACAATTTCGCTCATTGGCAAAAGGAACCATTATATACGGCTTAATAGGCGGAATCCGTTCATCACTGGAGTTTCTGTTGTTGCCGGTCTATTGCCGAGTCCTATCCCCCGAACAATTCGGTGTGCTCGATTTGCTGCTCGTATTCGTTACTATCGCTTCGACAGCCGCCGTACTGGAATTGCCGAACGGCTTGTTCAGATACTATTTCGAACAAGATACACCGGAACGAAAAAATAGATTGGTCGAATCGGCCGTCTTTTGGTGCATGGGTTCAAGTCTGATGATCCTGGCGATCGTATCGATATTTTCCGAAAGGATTTCGTTCTGGCTGTTCAATGATTCGAATCTCGGCTATTTATTGAAATTGGCGGCGATGTTCGTCGTTCTGGATTCGATCAAAACGATCCCATTAAATTTGCTGCGGATTCAAGACAAACCAATGAAATATGCAGTTATTTCGGCAATCCAGATCATCGTATATATTCTGAGTGTATTGACTTTCATGATCGGTTTCGGCCTTGCTGTAGAAGGCATCTTGCTGGCGAAACTCGTCTCAGAATTTGTGGCTTTGATTTATTCATTCAGGTTCAGCCGATTGGACTGGCGGTTGAATTTCGACTGGCCGCTGCTAAGATCGGTGATGGCCTTTTCTATCCCCATGATTCCCGCTGGAATGGCGATCTGGGGAATAAACAGCTTGAACCGCCTGTTTCTTTTGAAATCGGCCGGCATGCAACAGGTCGGCTTGTTCGCGATGGGGAGCAAATTTGTGGTAGTGCTGATCTTAACGAATATAGCCTTCCAGCTCGCATGGCCCCAATACGCTTTTAATAATATGAGATTACCGAATTTTCGCGAAATAACCGGCAAGATATTCTCGATATTCTTCGCCGTCGTTTTGTGGCTGGCTGTATTTCTTGGGGTATTCGGAGAATTGCTTATTAAGCTGGTGGCCACACCCGCATTTTTCGATGCGGCCGAAGTCATCTTTCCCCTTGCCTTGGGGATGGTCGCTTACGGTCTATTTTATATTTTCGCCACCGGCGCCTTAATCGAGAAAAAAACTTTCAAACTACTGCCAGCGGTCATTGGAGCGTTGTTTTCGAATGTCTTGGCCAATTCGCTTCTTACTCCGGAATATGGTTTTGTGGGCACGGCTTGGGCGACCGTGATTACATATGCGACGATGGCCGGCGCCATGTTTTTCATATCGCGATCCTGGAAATATATTGAATTCGATATGAGAGCGATCCTGACGCTACTGATGGTCAATACGCTTGCCCTAATGTTCGGCGGAATTCTGATTAAATTTGGAGGTGTCGCGAATTATTTTCTGGCTGGCGCCATGTTGCTGGTAATTCCTCTGATTCTGCTTAAATCCGGCGCCGTTTCATCGGAGTTGATAAGCGCGGCTTTGAGCTTCAAATCATTTTCGCAGCAAGAATCGATCTCGCAAGAATCAACCTTTGCGCGGGAGAAAGAGCCGGCTTAGATTAACTACCAAAAATGTGGATCTTTTCTAAAAGTGTGGCACTAATTTCTTGACTACTGGATTCAGGATAATAAATTATCGAATCGGCTGCAACGGCGGAATACTCGAAGCCGTCGAAAAGTAGTACCAAATCGCCGGAGTGGTGAAACTGGCAGACGCGCTGGACTCAAAATCCAGTGGGGCTTAAACCCCGTGTCGGTTCGATTCCGACCTCCGGCATTCTTTTTCTTTTATAATCTATAATAAACTTGATATAATGATATGCTATTCGGCAAAAGGGGAATCGGATGCAAATAAAAAGGCGGGCCAATAGTGACCCGCCTTAAGGAACCACATCACCACACCACCTCAAACTATCCTCAAGCCCCATTCACCCGCCAATACCGCCGTTAAGCAGTATCGTTTCCGCCTACACTTTGAATTTATTAAGACGGCCTCATATTGTCAATGTTTTTATGAGAAAATTTTCACAATATAAAGGACAAAAAGGTATATTATTGGATAAAATCGACCCATTTTTGCCTATTCGTGTAAACAGAAATCAATGTTGAGTCAATGAAAAATGTAATCGTTGGAAGGCTATGTTCTTGCGGAAGAAAGTTTCTGCCTCCATAGAGCCCGTTGAAGCGCCGCCTCTGCCCTTTCGACATCCAGATCAGGCGAATTTCTATTTTTCAGTCTTTCTCTCGCCCTTTTTTCAGCGGCCTGGGCTCTGGCGATATCAATATCCGATGGTTTCTCTATTGCATCAGCAAGAATCGTGCATATATTGCCTGATACCTCAAGAAAGCCTCCCGAAATGAAAAAAACGTATTCCCCACCAGTCGCATCTTTCAATTCGAGTTTGCCTGGAACGAGTGGAGTTATCAAGGGCGCATGATCGGTAAGGATTCCCAAATAGCCCAGAAACCCCGGCGCTATCACCGACTTGACGTCTTTTTCGAAAATAATTTTTTCCGGCGTCACCGCAGCGCACTTAAACATGCTATTTTCCAGCCTTTAGTTGTTCCGCCTTTTCAACTACTTCATCGATACCGCCGACCATATAAAAGGCCTGTTCGGGGAGGTCATCGTGTTTTCCTTCGATCACCTCTTTGAATCCTCTGATCGTATCCTCGATCTTGACGTATCTTCCTTGTTTTCCGGTGAAAGCCTCAGCCACGAAAAACGGTTGAGACAGGAATTTCTGAATCCGACGCGCCCGGTGAACGACGACTTTGTCTTCTTCCGAAAGCTCCTCTATCCCGAGAATGGCGATGATATCTTGAAGGTCTTTATATCGCTGAAGAATTTTCTGCACGCCCCGAGCCACGTTGTAATGCTCTTCGCCGACGATATGTGGATCGAGAATCCGAGAGGTCGAATCGAGCGGGTCCACCGCGGGATAAATGCCCAGCTCGGAAATCTGGCGTGAAAGCACGGTGGTGGCATCGAGATGCGAAAACGTAGTGGCCGGTGCCGGGTCGGTCAAGTCATCCGCAGGAACGTAGATAGCCTGCACCGAAGTAATGGATCCCGTTTTAGTCGAGGTTATTCTCTCCTGCAATGCACCCATTTCATTCGCCAGTGTCGGCTGATAACCCACCGCGGATGGCATTCTTCCGAGCAATGCGGAAACCTCGGAACCGGCTTGGACGAATCGGAAAATATTGTCGATGAACACGAGCACATCCTGGCCCTCTTCATCGCGGAAATACTCAGCCATCGTCAGCCCGGAAAGCCCAACTCTTAATCTTGCTCCCGGGGGCTCGTTCATCTGGCCGAAAACCATGCAGGTTTTTGAAATGACGCCGGTACCCTTCATTTCAAGCCATAGGTCGTTACCTTCACGAGTGCGCTCGCCGACACCACAGAAAACGGAATAGCCTCCGTGCTCGGTGGCGATATTGCGGATCAGTTCCATTATGATCACCGTCTTGCCGACGCCTGCCCCCCCGAACAACCCTACTTTGCCGCCCTTTGCGTACGGTTCGAGCAGATCGATAACTTTGATGCCCGTTTCGAAAAATTCGGTCTTGGTCTGCTGATCGGAAAGCGGCGGCGACGGCCGATGGATTGGATATTGCTTACGGGCATTTACAGGCCCCATTTCGTCGATCGGATTGCCGAGCAGATTGAACACTCTTCCGAGCGTCTCCGGTCCCACGGGAACGCTGATCGGCCCTCCCTGATCGATGGCCGGCATGCCGCGGACGATTCCGTCGGTCGAAGACATGGCTACGCAGCGAACTCTGTTTTCCCCTATATGCATCGCCACTTCGACGACAAGATCGATATTGTTTTTTTCGTCTTTTATTTTAATTGCGTTAAGAATATTCGGCAATCGGTCCGAACTGAACTCGCAATCCACGGTCGGGCCGATAACTTGAACAACTTTCCCGATATTTTGTTCTTCCATGCGCCTAATCCTTATATTGATTCTATTATTTTTCTATTTCAGTGCCTCCGCGCCGCCGACAATATCCAGCAATTCCTTGGTAATCGAACTCTGGCGCGCCTTATTCCGCAGAAGCGTCAAATTATCGATCATTTCCTTGGCGTTCTTGTTAGCGTTTCCCATCGCCATCATTCGTGCCGCGAATTCGGAGGCGAAAGATTCAAGCAAGGCCATCAGTATCTTAGTCAGGCAGTAACGTGGAACGAGATTCGAAAAAATGCGGGCGGCGTCAGGTTCGAAAATATAGCTCGACGGAGCGCCGTCTTTATCGCCCGGACTTTCTATCGGCAGGAATCTTTCGAGCGTCAGCTTATTGCTGCTTATAGAAACGAATTTCGTGTACAGCAGTTTGACTTCATCGACATCCCCCCGTTCGTACATGCCGGTTATTTCGGCGGCCAAGCGCCGCACCATGGCCAGATCGGCCTTGCCGTCGGTCCGCGGAATCTTGAACGCCACCGGGAACGGTTGTTTCTTGAAAAAGTCGACCGCTTTTTTCCCTATGAGTCCGAGCCGTATCGACTCCGCAGAGGCGTCTTTGGCGTATTTGAATCCCGCCCTCAGAATATTCGAGTTGTATGAACCACACAGACCCCGGTCGGCGGTTACGATCACTAATAGCGAAGTCTTCACCGGCCGCTCTTCGAACAACGGGTGGTGCAAATTAGCCGCCGCTCCGGCCAGCGATTCGAGCATCTGCTGCATTTTCAATCCATAGGGCCGGGCCGATTCGACCCGTACCTGCGCCCGCCTTAGCTTGGCAGCCGCCACCAATTCCATCGCTTTGGTTATCTGCTTGGTGGATTCGACCGAACGCAGACGTCTTCGGATATCTCTTAATGAAGGCAACTTATCTTGACCTTTTTTATTTCACTCTTCGTTGGTGGATCGCCTATTTTTTCGCTTTGTAATCCGCTTTGAATTTCTCTATGGACTGACGTAATTTGGCGATAATCGTGTCATCCAGATCCTTTTTCGATTTGATGTCATGGCCGACATCGGGGAAGTTCTTGCTCATGAATTGGTGGTATTCGCTTTCGAACTCTTTGACCTTCTCGACCGGTACGTCATCCAAATAGCCGTTGCCGGCGACCCAGAGAATCATTACCTGCTTTTCCAGCGGCATCGGCTCGTATTGAAGCTGTTTCAGAACTTCTTCGGTCACCTTGCCTCTGGTCAACTGGCGAAGCGTTACCTCGTCGAGATCCGAACCGAACTGCGCGAAAGCGGCCAGGTTTCGGTATTGCGCCAAATCGAGCCTTAGGGACCCGGCAACTTTTTTCATGGCCTTTGTCTGAGCATTTCCGCCGACACGCGAAACCGAGATTCCCACGTTGATGGCCGGTCTGAATCCGGCATAGAACAGGTCGGGCTCGAGATATATCTGCCCATCAGTGATCGAAATCACGTTGGTGGGTATATATGCGGAGACGTCGCCCGCTTGCGTTTCAATTACCGGCAGCGCGGTCAACGACCCTCCACCTAATTTGTCGCTCAGCTTGGCTGCTCTTTCCAGCAAACGCGAATGCAGATAGAATACGTCGCCCGGGTAAGCCTCTCTTCCCGGCGGCCGCCTGACCAACAGCGAAAGCTGACGATAAGCATTCGCATGTTTACTCAGGTCATCGTAAATGCACAAAGCGTGCTTGCCGTTGTCGCGCAGATATTCGCCCATCGCACAACCTGCATACGGTGCGATAAACTGCATCGGCGCCGGATCGGTGGCGGTGGCGACGACCACGGTCGTGTACTCCATGGCTCCGAAATCCTCGAGTGTTTTCACGACCTTGGCGACTGTGGAAGCTTTTTGGCCTATGGCGACATAAAAGCAAAATATATCGGAATCTTTTTGATTGATGATAGTGTCGATGGCTATGGCGGTCTTACCCGTCTGCCGATCGCCGATTATCAGCTCCCTCTGGCCCCGTCCGATGGGAATCATCGAATCTATGGCTTTCAGTCCCGTCTGCACGGGTTCCTTCACCGGCTGCCTGGAGACGACGTTCGGAGCATTTCCTTCAATGGGTCTGAAGTGGTCGGTCACGATCGGCCCCTTGCCGTCGAGCGGTTGTCCAAGCGGGTTCACTACTCTTCCGGCTAAAGCCTCACCCACCGGCACTCTGGCGACCGCACCGGTTCGCTTGACCGTATCGCCTTCTTTGATATTGGTGTCTGGTCCGAAAATCGCCGCCGACACCGAATCTTCTTCGAGATTAAGCACGATTCCGATTATATCGCCCGGGAAGAGCAATAATTCGGACATCATGGCATCTTCGAGTCCCCAGATGCGGGCAATACCATCTCCCACCTGAAGAATCGTGCCGACTGATTCCATCTCCAGCTTGGCTTGGTGTTTTTCGATTTCCTTCTGTAATATGGAACTGACTTCTTCAGGACGGAACGCCATAAAGCACCTCTATTAATGCACCTTCACACTCAGAAGGTCATGCCTCAATTGATCAAGTTGATGACGAACGGATCGGTCGATAACCTGATTGTGCAGATAAACGATCATGCCTCCGATTATCGACTTGTCGATCTTGTGAATAATTTCGATTTTCTTTCCGGAGATTTTTTCGAGTTTATCCCTCAGCGCATTCTTGATGTCTTCACCAAGGTGAACGGCCGACACGACTTTCGCGCGAATCAATCCATAATGGTCCTCGACGATTCGATCGAATTCGGCGACGATTTCCGGAAACAGATCTATCCTGTGTTTGCGTAAAAGCAATTCGAGAAAACTCAACACCTGCGGCGACAGCCTCGTCGTGAACAGGGTTCGCAGCAGATTCATTTTTTCGTCGTCTCGAATCGAGGGCGATTTCAAGAATCCGAGGAAATCCTTATGAATCGAGGCGAAAGACCTCAGTTGGTTGAGGTCGATCGCCGCTATGTCGAGGGTATCGGATTTCAAGGCGACCCGGAACAGGGCCATCGCGTATCTATGCGCGATCTTGGTATCTCTCATTTAGCGTGTTCGACCTCGTCCAAAAACTTTCCGATGAGTTGTCTATGCTTTTCATCATCGAGTTTTTCGTTGATGATTTTCTCGGTCGCCAAAATCGACATCCTTACCATATCGTTGCGTAGTTCGACTTTGGCTTTGGCCACGTCTCTTGCCAGCTCGTCGCGAGCCTTTAAGATTATATCCTTGGCCTCGATGCGCGATTGCTCGCGGATTTCGGCCGCAACCCGATTGCCTTCGGCTATCGCCTCTTGTATCTTCAGGCGTGCCGTGGCGTCGATTTCCTTGAGCTGACGTTGATACTCTATCAGAATTTCGTTGGCTTTTTTCCGCGTTTGCTCCGCTTCTTCCAGATCGCTTTTTATTTGCGCCCTTCTCTGTTCGAGCATCGCCAACAGCGGTTTCCAGGCAAATCGCTTCAAAATCCATACCGCCAACAAAAACCCGACGATCTGGGTGAGAAGCTCGGGCAATTTGAGACCAAGCGAGTCGGCTATTTCTCCCATAATTCCTCCTCTTGAGGGTTTTCGGGCGGGTCGCCCGAATTACCGCGATTTACTTGAGGAGAATAACCGCAACCAACGCGTATATGGTCAAGGCCTCGATAAATGCCGCACCGATAATCATGCCGGTCTGGATTTTTCCGGCGGCCTCAGGCTGACGAGCCATCGCCTCCATGGCCGAACCGACCGCTTTCCCCAAACCGAGGCCCGAACCTAAGGCAGCCACGGCCACAGTCATCGGCAGTAAAAATCCTTTTGCAGTTTCAGCGTCCACAAGTCCTCCTTCTGAAATTCAAATATCCAACAATCTAATGATGTTCTTCCTCGTGATGGGTCATAAGCGAAAAATAAATCGATGACAATAACGTAAAGACCAACGCCTGCACGAAACTGGTCAACAATGCCAGAAAAATAAAGGGAAATTGCAGGGGCAATCCTGGCAGCCAGTTCGGCGGATTGATAAACGCAAGTGAGGCGATGCCCAGGCCGGCAAAAATCGCAAGCAGCATATCCTCGCCCGAGATATTGCCGAAAAGACGCAACGACAACGAAATCGGCTTGGCCAATTCGCCGATTATATGAAGCGGAAGATTGAGCGGCACCAGACACCACTCGACGACCGACTTGGGTGAACCGGCCAAATGAAGTATATAACCTTTCAGGCCGTTGGCTCGAATCCCCTCAAACTGCACGTAACAAAACACGCAGATGGCTAAAGCGAGAGTCGTATTAAGTTTCGATGTCGATGAAAACATGCCCGGGAATAGACCGAAAACGTTCATCGTAAAAATGTATACGAATAGTGTTCCGAGAAATGGCACGTAGCGAACCCCCGACGGTCCAAGAATGCCCACGATTAAATTGTAAAGTGTTTCAACGATCCATTCGATAAGATTCTGCAGTTTTCCTGGATATATAGACCGTTTCCTATAGGCGATAATACAGAAAAACGATAACAACAGCCAGACGATCGCCGAGAAAATCACGACATGCCAGGCGAAAAGGAAATCGGTCAGTTTGCCGGGAAACAAAATTTTGGCAAGTTCGAGCCAGTTGGGTAATTCCGGTGCGTGTCCAGCTCCGTGTGCCGCTTCACCTGCTCCATGAACGACATGTCCGGCCGCCGCATGCGCCGTATCGTGCAAAGATTTCAAAGTGTCCGCGATTATCCCACTGTGCTGATTATGTTCCATGAGCGTGTCCGATACCGGAGTCGCGTGTTCATTCATGGATTGAACGATGCTGTTCAAGAAAAGGGATAATTTTTCGATCATAATACTTTCGCCGGTTTCGAATCCATTTTAAGAATGGCCCTGCTGGCGATCTTGAGTAACGTTACGATCAGGATCGCCGAAAAACCCCACAACAAACCATAAACCGATAAATACGGCCATTTGACGAGCAGATACCCCGCCAAATAAAGAATCGGAAATTTCACCAATAAAACAGCAATGATCGTCTTGATATTTTTCCTTGGCTCGTGAACTATCAACCGCATTACCAGCATTTTCAACAGAAACAGATTTGCGCACCCCCAAAGGCAACCGAATATGAATGATACCGCAAATGAAATTCGTATATAGACGGCCAAGAAAATCGATACGAGCAGCGAGAATATCAGCGATGTCCTAATTACTCGATCGACAAATTCGGGATTCATTTATTGTTTTCGGAGCCTTTCTTGATCAGTTGGTAGATTTCTTTAGCGGCCGCCCCGAAACCGAGAGCAAGTCCTATAATCATGAAGATTTTGCCGGTTCCCAAACGCCTGTCCACCCAGTTTCCAATGTAATACCCTAACAGCGGCGCAACCACCAGAATCACCGGAATCGTGGTGGCTATCGCCAGTTGGCGGTAACCGGTAAGCTTGTCCTTATCCATCAAACCGCCAAAACTTTTTCTATTTAATCTTTTCCGTTCATGCTGTCAAGGAATTTTGCCGACCGATCAAATGAATTTTTTTATGGACGACGAAAATCCGCTTTCCAAACTGCATTCATCGAATTTCCCGGGGCGCTGGACCGTTGTAATCATGTGGGCCTGGTCCCAGCTTGCGCATCGGCTTGAATCTGGTTGCCTCCTCATAGGCATGTGCCGCCAGCCCTGCGCATCTAGAGATTATGAAAAACGCTTTCCCCAACCTCCAATCGAACCCCATGTCCGAAATCACCGCAGCTATCGCCCCATCAACATTGATCGGCAACGGCTTTCCGGACAACGCAGCCAGCTGCTTTTCCACTTCCAAAGCCAGCCTGATATGTTTGCCCGTGAAATTCAATCGATTTGCCAGATCGAACAGCTTGACGGTTCTCGGATCAATTTTGTGCAGTCTGTGTCCGAATCCCGGCAATCGCAACCCGGTTTGCTTGATATGGCTAACCAATTCCCGCGCCGTATCGGCCGTGTCGTCTCCTTTTTTCACCCACTCTTGAAAAATCCGCGCCGATTGCTCGATCGCCCCGCCGTGTGATTCTCCGATCGTCAATATCCCGCCGGCTATGGCCGCGTTCAAGGGGTTGCCGCCCGAAACCACCACTCGGGTGGCCAGCGACGAAGGCGGGGTTACGCCATGATCAACGGACGAAACCAAAATGGCCTCCATCATCTTGGCTTCGGCGGGCGATGGCAATTCCCCTTTCCACAAAAGAAAAATGACTTCCGCAAAATTCTTTTTCTCCATAAGGTCGGCGATATCATATCCCCTGATTCGAATCACCCCCGGTTCGATCTGGGTGATTCCGGTAAACGATTTTTCATTCTCCATCTGAATCTCCTTTTCATAAATATTCTTATGGTAATCCTGAACTGTCAAATAAAATTATTCCAAATGATCCCGAATTATAAGTATAAGAAGAGGACATGGATGTATTCGGAACCCGCAGCCAAAAGATGCGCCTACCTCATGCATTGTTACCTCGCCGAGGCGGCCAAATGCTATGGCTATAAAACGGATTGCCCGCTTTACATGGCTACCAACGATGAGCCGATATCAGAGCAGAAATTTCATCGGGCGGTGGACCAATTGATCAATAAGACGAAACTCAAATATCAATCACCGAAAGACGAAGGTTTTAAGCCGCGTTGAAGTCTTGCACCGGGCTATGGCAGCCGGCCATTTGTCCAATTCTTCGGTCATCGACCAGCCTGCGACGCGCAGACATTATCCGATTGAATCGTGTGATTGAACAATTCATCCAGCGAGCAATCAAGAGCCGAGGCGATTTTTTTGGCGGTGCTGATTCGGATGTCGCGATTCTGGCGGATAATGCGGTTGATATAAACCGGATCGAGACCGACCTTATATGCCAGGCGGCGCTGACTCCATTTCTTTTGCATCAACAGATTAGCGATGTTGGAATTCATGTTCCCCCCTGTTTTGTGGATAATTACGACCACTTACTATATCGTCATCATGACGAAATATTTAAGTGTTACATATTCCTTGAATCCGATGGGCCAATTTCAATGATGCGGTAGGGGTAAATTTGCTTGACGCTCACCGCTTTATGCAATATAACTGCGGCCGATATAATTTATTATGAAAGGAGAGCGCAGATGAATAAAATGGCGATAACTGACGTGCCGCTATCGGGGAAAAGGGTGCTGGTTCGGGTGGATTTCAACGTGCCCATAGAGAACGGCAAAGTGATCGACGATACGCGAATCCGAGAATCCATGCCCACAATTAATATGATTATCAGCAAAGGCGGCCGTCCTATATTGATGTCTCATCTCGGCCGCCCCAAAGGGAAAGTGACCCCCCAATTTTCATTAAGGCCGGTTGCCGCGAAACTTGCCGAACTTACAGGGAAAACCGTCAGGTTCGCCGAAGATTGCGTGGGTCCGGCGGCCGAAGCGGAGGTGGGTCGACTTTCCGACGGCGAAATTTTGCTTCTGGAAAATCTTCGTTTTCACCCTGAAGAAGAAAAGAACGATCCCGAATTCGCAAGCAAGCTGGCCCGTCTCGGTGATATTTACGTAAATGACGCTTTCGGCTCGGCGCACAGGGCGCATGCCTCCACGCATGGAGTGACAACTTTTCTCAAACCGGCTGTGGCCGGATTGTTGATGCAGAAAGAAATCGGATATCTGGGCGCCGCTTTGGCCGATCCGAAAAGACCGTTCGTGGCGATAATGGGAGGGGCGAAAATATCCGGAAAAATCGATGTAATCAAAAACCTCGTCGATAAGGTCGACACTTTATTGATCGGCGGGGGAATGATGTTTACGTTCTATCGTGCGGCGGGCTTGGAGATCGGCAAATCGTTGGTCGAGGCGGATAGGATTTCCGAGGCGGAAAATCTGCTCAAACTCGCGCCTGAAAAACAGCCGATTTTGCCTTCTGATGTTTTGGTCGCCGATGCTCTCGACGGACACACTAAGACCAAGACCGTTCCCAAGCAGGCGATACCGCCGGACTGGTTCGGAGTGGATATCGGTCCCGCCACCCAGAAAGAATTTTCACGAATTATAGGTGAGGCGCGGACTGTAGTATGGAACGGCCCGATGGGGATTTTCGAAAAGGATGCTTTTGCCGGAGGGACTCTGGCGATCGCGCAAGCCATAGCCGAGGCCACTTCACGGGGCGCCGTCAGTATCGTTGGCGGTGGAGATTCGGTGGCGGCGCTCGCGAAAGCAGGCCTAACCGACAAGATAACTCATGTCTCTACCGGCGGAGGCGCATCGCTTGAATTTCTTGAGGGGAAAACACTACCCGGTGTGGCGGCCTTGACGGAGCGGAATTAGCATGGGCAAGACCTCCCCATACCGGGTGCCTATGGTGGCCGGAAACTGGAAAATGAACACCGATCGCCAGGAGGCCTTGCGACTGGCGAAAGAGATAGCCCAGGCCACGGGATCACTTTACAAGATCGAAATAGCCCTCTGCCCGCCTTACGTCTGGATTACGGAAATTTATCAGCTCATAAAATCAACGAGGATAAAGCTCGGAGGCCAGAATATCCACTGGGAAGATTGGGGCGCATTTACTGGAGAAATTTCCGCGCAGATGTTAAAAGAGGCCGGTTGTAAATACGTTATAATCGGACATTCCGAACGAAGACAGCTTTTCGGCGAGACCGATGGGGCGGTCAATCGTAAACTCAAAAAAGCGATCGAAACCGGATTATCGGCTATCGTTTGTTTGGGAGAAACCCTTGAGGATAGGGAATCGGGCAGAACCCAAGAAATTGTAGAACGGCAGTTCCGGGAATCGCTTGCTGGAATCGCGAATTTCGACAAAATCGTGATCGCCTACGAACCGGTATGGGCGATCGGAACCGGCAAAAACGCCACCCCCGATCAGGCGCAGGAAGTGCATGCCTTTTTGAGAAGTCTGTTGCAGAAAAACGCACGGAATGCGGATGAAATCAGAATTCTCTATGGAGGATCGGTGAAAGCTTCGAATGCCGGTCAGCTTTTCGCGCAAAACGATATAGACGGGTTTCTGGTAGGCGGCGCCAGTCTTAAATCGGCTGAATTTTTGGGGATAATTAACACGATAAGCGCTTGATTGGCAAAATCGTCGATTTTAGGCTTGACTGAGGGACTAAAATGCTTATTTTGTTTTTTTATTGAATTTTAGGATGAAGGAAATTTAAGGAGCAGAAATTGTTTGCGATTCTGATAGTAATTCACGTATTCATTTGCGCTTCGCTTATACTTGTCATTCTGATGCAATCGGCCAAGGGCGAGGGATTGGCCGGAGCATTCGGCGGAACCAGCCTGAGCGGGGCCGTATTCGGCGGACGTGGGGCCGCCACATTCCTTTCCAAGACGACGACGATATTGGCGATCGCCTTCATGGTTTCCTGTCTTGCGCTGACTTTCGTTTCCCCTGCACGGCAGGCGGCCAAGACCGAATCGGCCGTTAAAAAGGAATTGCAGCAGCAATTGCCGGGGACATCTCCGGCTGCTTTGCCCGGACAGGAACAGCCACAGGGCAGCGAGGTTCCGGTTCCACCGGCTCAGGAACAGCAGCAGCCTCCCTCCGGCAATCAGCAAAGCGGGGAGGCCAAGCCTTCAGAGGGAAAGTAACTTGACGGCGGCCAATCGAGGACATTTTACCGTCATTGTTCCGGCGCCGTCATAATTTTGAAAATCACCGGAATTGATGCGGAAGTGGTGGAATTGGCAGACACACCATCTTGAGGGGGTGGCGCCGCAAGGCATGGGGGTTCAAATCCCCCCTTCCGCATTTGATCATTATCAGTCGCCATACAATATAATCCGACCTTTGGAGATTCGGCCGATAACAATTATGTAAGTAACCAATTGTCGAGACCTTGACAAGAGAAGAGGATATTTGCGTTACAACTACGATATAATCGATCGCAAACCGGTGAGAGTCGATCGGGAAGGACCGATTCTTCTGGTTATCTGCCCCACCGAAGAAGAGCGCAGGTATCTGATCAACGAGTGGAAAATCGATGAGCATACTCTCTTGTCCGCGCTCGATCCCGATGAGCTTTCCCGCTTGGAATTCGAGCCTGAGCATCTGGCGATAATTTTCAAACGGCCGCGCAATTATTCGGTCAAAGATGAATTCCTGTTCAAAGTATCATCTATCGGTTCATTTATATTCAAAGACAAGTTAATCGTGGTGGCGTCCGAAGATATTCCGATTTTCGACGGGATAACATTGAATAGGCCGTTTTCGGCGGTATATCTTACGTTGAAAATGATTTATCGCTCCATATTTCATTTTCTCGAGCATCTTAAAATCATCAGCACTATTTCCGATGAATTGCAGATGAAAATCAATACCTCGATGGAAAACAGGCATTTGATAAATCTGTTCACGCTCGAAAAGAGCCTGGTTTATTACTTGAGCTCTATCAGTTCCAACGGAGCGCTTATAGATAAAATCAAAATCAATGCTTCCAAGATAGGACTTCAAGTTGAGGAACAAGAATTGGTCGATGATATTCAGGTGGAGAATAATCAATGTTACCGTCAGGCGGAGGTTTATTCGAATATCCTGGCAAGCCTTATGGATGCGAGAGCATCGATAGTCAGCAACAACCTGAACGTGTTGATGAAGACCCTGAATATAATCACGATAGCCATAATGGTGCCGACATTCGTGGTCAGCGCGTTTTCAATGAACGTAAAAATTCCGTTGGCTACATTGGAACACGCGTTTTGGATAATAATGTTTCTGGCCTTGATATCGGTTGTGATATTCATACTTTTCTGGCGCTATCGCCGCTGGTAAAAGCCGCATTGGGGTGATCAGATAATTCGGGTATTCAATAATAGAGGCCTCTATTCATGATGAAAGAGACCTCCTCGATTGCCGCAAAACAAATATAATCAGTCACCTATGAAATTTGCTTCTCCATGCCCTCCTTTCGTTCGCCGTATCATTATAAAGCCTGGCTTGCCGGGAAATAACTAAACGGCAATCCTGCGATTTCAGCATTTAACTAATAGAAACAGTGGCGAGAGTCAAGACAACTTTAATGCGTATGTTATGCGTATGAAGCTATACGCAATGCCTTTGGCTGCGCCAGGTCTGCGTAAGGGCAACTAATGCTCTTATAAGCTTATTTTATAGGGATGGTATATTCCCCAGAAAAACAAGCATGACAATATTCCGATTTCGGCAATGCCGCCAAAGAAAGCATGCCATCCATGGATAAATATCCCAACGAATCCACCCCAAGGTAGGTTCGGATCGAACTTACGGAACGATTGGAAGCGATAAGCTCCTTCTTGGTGGGCATATCGATGCCGTAGTAGCAGGGGCTTATTATAGGCGGCGATGATATCCGCATATGGACCTCCTTGGCCCCTGCTTCCCTGATAAGTTTCACCAGCTTTCGCGAGGTTGTTCCCCGGACTATCGAGTCATCTACGATGACCACTCGCTTGTTTTTCAAAACACCTCTAATCGGGTTGAATTTTATTTTGGCGTCAAGGTCTCTGATTTTCTGTTCGGGCTCGATAAATGTTCTCCCCACATAGTGATTGCGTATCAGGCCGATTTCATAGGGAATTCCTGCGGCCTCCGAGAAACCGAGCGCGGCCGTATTTGAGCTGTCCGGGACGGAGATCACGATATCGGCTTCAACCGGATGCTCCCTGGCAAGCTGTCTCCCGAGTCGGCGACGGACTTTATCGACGTTGATGCCGAAAATCATGGAGTCAGGCCGCGAAAAATAGATAAATTCGAATATGCAAAAAGCATGTCTGCGCACCGGCAAAATCTTGTAGGACTTCAACTTTCCGCCGTTGGCCAATAGAATTTCGCCGGGTTCGATATCCCGCAGATAACGGGCCCCAATAATATCGAATGCACAGGTTTCCGATGCCACAACCCACGAGTTTCTCAATTTGCCGAGCGCCAACGGCCTGACCCCGGCGGGGTCGCGGGCCGCGATCAAGTTGCGGCCTGTCAGAATTACTAAGGAATACGCCCCGGTAACCTTTCTCAAAGCATCGGCCAAAGCTTGCTCGATACGCTTTTTTTTCGATTGGGCGATCAGGTGAAGTATGACCTCGGTGTCGGATGTCGTTCCGAAAATCGATCCTTCCGCTTCCATCGCCTTTTTCAATTTTCTATAGTTGGTCAAATTGCCGTTATGGGCGATCGCCAGAGGGCCGAATTTGCAATTGATCATCAGCGGCTGAGTATTGGTTTGTATCGATTCGCCGGTGGTTGAGTATCGATTATGACCTATCGCCATATGGCCCTTAAGTTTCTTCAACTGCCCAGGCATAGCGAAAACCTCGTTTACCTTACCCATACCGTTTGCGAGCGTGATTTTGGCACCGTCGCTGGCGGCGATTCCGCATGATTCCTGTCCCCGATGTTGAAGCGCATAAAGGCCAAAATATGTGAGGGTTACGGCGTTTCGCGTGCCGGTGATTCCAAATACGCCACATTTATCGTAAATCATTCAACTACCTTTTGTCGGCTGCCGATATCTGTTTTAGAGCCGATATCTTATTGACATGGCTCAAATTTGTCAAGTAATATGGCAGGGATAAAATTTTCCTTCTTTGGAATTAAGAAAGATCGATTAAATGGAAATCTGGCCGTTTTATGGATTAATCGAATCGCTCCACGAGCTGACTTTTGCCACACCGGAAAATTTGACAGGAAAAGCAGTCGATTCCCTAATGAGTTGGGTCAAGCCGTATGCGGCTCTTGCCCGAATCGAATATTCGGGCGGAGTGATTTCCGAGTCGGCCAAAGGCAATCCAGCTTATCTGAAAGCGATAAACGAGTCTTATAGCCGCCTCTGCCGGATCGATGCCCGCTCTTGTAGAATCGATTTAGACGGCGAAGTCAGAACTGTGATTTGGGCGGCCAGAATAAAATCAATTCCGGGTTATGGCGGTATCGTGGCCGTTGCCGCCGAATCGGGAAATCAATTCCGTCATATCATGGGACAGATACTCGAATTAAGCGCAAACATCATGGGTGCGATTCTGACTGCAAAGGGAGCCCGGGCGACTGTCGATATCGGTGCGCTGGCGCTGAACGCATTGCGGGAATTCGCATCGACCGGCGTTAATTTAATCCTCATATCGGGAAAAAAGGAACCTACCCACGGCTTGCTTGCGGATATCGGTCACAAACAGGTCAAATCGATAGCGATTTCCGGCAGGCACAGCGAAATCCTGAGCAAAGATCAACAGTCGGCTTCCGATGAGGAAATCGCTTCTCTGAAATCGGCGTTTCCGTCTGATCTCAAGATACAGTCCATAGCCTGGAGAGAGGTCAAAATCAACGAGGAAAACCTCACCGTGTTGATGGGGGGAACGTTTCATGATCCGGAATTATTAATTTCCCGGTTCAGGGGGTTGATCGTGGAACTCGGGACTCCGCTAGGTTATTCCGAGATTGCGGAAACACTGAAGAATCTCATCCGAGATCACAAGACAATCGTAAAGGGTGAAAAGCTCGCTTCGGTGCTCGAGACGGCGGTGGCGGTCAATCACGAAGTCAATAATCCGCTGACTGCGATACTCGGCAATACCCAGCTGATTCTACTCAACAAGGAAAACCTGAGCGAAGATATAATTCTCAAGCTCGAGACTATCGAGAAGAGCGCCTTGAGAATCCGCCAGGTCACCCAGAAACTGCTTCGAGTGGTGGAACCGCATACCATGGCTTACACCGAGGGAATGAAGATGCTGGATATAGAAAACAGCGCCGCCGATAAAACCGAGCCGCCCGCCCCAAACAAATAATTCCGTATTTTCATCGGCACTTGCGAATATTTTCACTTGCCAACAGTTCATACCGACCATAGATTGCAGCTCGTCAGGTGAGGAGGTCGATGTGAGCGTATTGACCATTTTTGCCAAGAGATTCATTACCGGTGAAACCATGGAAAGCGCTATCGAGGCGGTTCGTCGATTGAATCGGATGGGAATGAGCGCGACCCTCGATATTCTGGGCGAAAACGTCAAGAGCAAGGAGCAGGCGACCCGCGCCGCCGACAACTATATCGGTCTGCTTACAACCATCGCGGCATCCGGCATAGATTCGCACATATCGATTAAGCTGACTCAAATGGGGCTGGATATTTCGAACGAATTCTGTTTCGATAATGTAAGCAGGATACTCGAGACGGCTGACGGTTTGAGAAATTTCGTCAGAGTGGATATGGAAGGCTCCCTATACACGGAAAGAACGCTTAATCTGGTTTACCGATGGCACGAGAAATACGGCAACGTAGGGGCGGTGATTCAAGCTTATCTTTACCGCTCCGAGGAAGACGTGGCCGAGTGCATACGGCGGGGCGTATCGGTAAGGCTGTGTAAAGGCGCCTATCGCGAGCCTAAAGAGGTGGCTTTTCAGGCCAAAGAGGCGGTAAACGCCAATTTCGTCAAATTGGCGGGGATGCTATTGAAGGGCGGGCATTATCCGGCAATAGCCACACATGACGGCAAGATGATCGAGGCCGCGATACGGCAGGCCGAGCAGCTGGGTAAAAAAAACGGTGATTATGAATTTCAGATGTTATATGGAATAAATCGTTCGGGTCAGAGGAATTTGGTTCAAAAGGGATACAGAATGCGGATTTATGCACCTTTTGGAACACACTGGATCCCCTATTACCTGCGTCGATTGCGTGAACGCAAAGAGAATATCTTCTTCGTCATGCGTCATTTCTTTAGAGATTAATCGGGTCATCTGATTTATATCGGCATTATACGATTCGGAGCGAGATGGATTTATGTAGCCGTCGGCGGGCGATTCTCTATTTTTCCGAGCTATCGAATGAATCGATCAGTCGAATATAATCAGCGGCTGATTTTTATCAACCGTTTGCCCCGGTGAAACCTTTATTTCCTTGACGGTTCCGCTATGCGCCGAACGCAATTCGTTCTCCATTTTCATGGCTTCCATGATTACCAAACCCTGTCCCTTTTCGACTTTCTGGCCGACCTCAACTTCTACTTTGAGTATCAGGCCGGGCATCGGCGCTGCAAGAGTATACCCTTTTCGGGACCCTTGACCGCTTCCTGCAAGCCCACTGTATTTGGCTGATTTTTCGTCTATGACTTCGCATTTAATCAATCTGGAATTCAGCCAACAATGATAGTCGTCCTGGTTTTTTTCGACTACGATTTCGGCGGTGCGGCCTCCGATCGCCAGTCTCAGTGAATTGTTCGCCTCGAACTCATATCGATCGATTTTTATCGGCTGTTCATCGAGTTTGAGTTCAAGGTCTCCGTTGTCGCCACCCTTGATTTCGATCTTGAATTGCTTGGATCCCGCCTGGGCGGAGTAGATCATAATGCCTCCCTAACTTGCTCTCAGTCCCATCCGTCGCCCGTATTCCAGCCAGCGGCTGCCGGTGCTTTTGGCATGCGAAAACACGCTGCGTTTCGAGCGATGATCGGCTAAAACGGCGGCAATCGCCGCAAGCTGAAGCTCCTTCGGATCAGGATCGTCCGGGCCCGAGTAATTTTGTTCGATAAAGTGAGTGGAAATTTTCCCGGCGGCGAATTTTTCGTTTTCCAGCACTTTGCGGTGAAAATCGAGGTTGGTTACGACTCCGGCGATGGTGTATTCTTTGAGCGCGCGACGCATTCTCGCGCAGGCGATTTCCCGGTTGCCGCCGGAGGCGACCAGTTTGGCAATCAGCGGGTCGTAATAGACCGATATTTCGGCTCCCTCATAGACGCCTGAATCGACCCGGATGCCCGGACCCGAAGGCTCACGATATTTTTTCAATTTGCCGACCGCCGGAAGGAATGTAGCCGGATCTTCCGCATAGATGCGACATTCGATTGCGTGACCGGAAATTTTAATGTCATCCTGTGTGAAACTCAGCGGCAAACCCGATGCCACCCTTATCTGCTCGACAACCATATCGATTCCGGTAACCATCTCGGTGACCGGATGTTCCACCTGAAGGCGGGTGTTCATTTCGAGAAAATAAAATTCGCCGGTGCCGTCCACGAGGAATTCCACCGTGCCGGCATTGATATAGCCGCAGGCCCGGGCAGCGGCAACGGCCGCCTCGCCCATCTTTCTGCGCATGGCTTGGTCGACTATCGGACTCGGCGCTTCCTCGATGACCTTTTGGTGACGCCGCTGAATTGAACATTCGCGCTCGCCCAAATAGCAACAATTTCCGTGAATGTCGGCGAAGATTTGAATTTCTATGTGCCTGGGCTCGGATATATATTTTTCTATGTAAACGCGGCTATCTCCGAACGCCGATCCGGCCTCGGAAACGGCGCTGCGCAAGGAACGCTCTATGTCATCCATAGAATGGACGACCCGCATCCCCTTGCCTCCCCCGCCCCCCGCCGCTTTAATCAGCACCGGCAGTCCGATTTTCTCGATCACTTGACGGCATTGCTCTTCGGATTCGATCGGGTCAACCGTTCCGGGAACGACCGGCACCCCGGATTGCTGCATCGCCGCACGAGCGGCCATTTTGTCACCCATCATGGCGATAGCGGAGGCCGGCGGCCCGATAAATGTCAAACCGGCTTGATCGACCGCCCGAGCGAACTCCGCATTTTCCGATAGGAATCCGTAACCGGGATGAACCGCCTGCGCCCCGGTCGATTTGGCTGCTTTGATCACGTTTTGCATCACCAAATAAGATTGAACGGACGGTGGTGGACCGATGCATATGGCCTCATCGGCGAGCTCTACGTGACGAGAATAGCGGTCAGCCTCAGAATAAACAGCCACCGTCTTTATCCCGAGATCTCGGCAAGCGCGAATAATCCTCACCGCTATTTCGCCGCGATTGGCAATGAGGATTTTATCGAACTTCAGCACGTCAACTTTCGCCTTTTTCGTAAACGGCGATCATATTACCGTAAAACGATTCCAGTCCAAAGAACCGTAATAATCTATACATAAGAAACGATCCATAAAAGAGAAATTTGGAGCCGTAGAGAATATCTTCAATCAAATAAAGCTTTTTCGGCCGCAGGCCATTTACCACTCGGAACAATCGCCTCGGAGTGTTTATTTTGTAATGAGTCTTGAATATGCCAGACGGCGGCTCTCCGAATAATTTCCGATAAAGAGGCTTCTTTATAAAATAGGGGATGAATCTTGCCATAAGTACGAGGGGATTTCGGCAATTAGTCGTCTGAACTATAAAAATTCCGCCCGGTCGAAGCACGCGTTCAGCCTCGATCAGCGCCGTTTCCGGGTCGGCAAGATGTTCGAAAGTGAATCGACTGGTTATGAAATCGAAGCTATCATTTTTCAGCGGCAGTCGGCAGATATCAGCCACGCAGTAAGCGGCGTGGTCATCGGTAAATACGTCATCGGGCATCTCTTGATCGATTCCGAGCGCGAATCGGGCACCGGGCTGTTCTTTGATAATGATATTTGTGCCGGCACCGAGATCAAGCCAGATCGGATCATCTTTTAATTTGTCCAGAATTAGCTCCGTATATATCTCCCAGCTGAATTTATAATCGGGGAACGCAGAGACGATAACCTTTTTGTATTTTCCAGGTTCTGCCATGGGAGAATTGCGGGTTGGATGCAATTGTTTTTTTATGATACGCCTATTCCCATCGGGGACCAAAGGCGCACATCCATAAGGCTCGAATTAGTTTCCGTCCGCGCTTCGATGAAATAGCCTTACATTTTAGATTCCGGAAGAGCGGTAAGCCGGTGTTTATAAGCCGCCACCTTTGCTGCATGCTCCTCGATATGGCTGGTGATTTGACTATAAAGCCAGCGTGGCATCCCTCCCCGCTTGGCGAATTCGCTTTCGGGAAAGCTTTTTATATTTTCGATTATGCCGTTATGAACCGTTTTCAAATGTTCGATCGCTTTGGAGGTTGACCAACGCCGCCGCGAATTGATCGATTCCTGGTTGAATTTGTCGAGATTATCGATATGCGACCAGTCCGGTTCGATTCCGATTTTCCAGATTTCGAACGCCCTGGCCGCCTCCTCCTCCCAAACCGCCAGATGAATTATAATATCTTTGATCGACCAATCACCTACCGTTTTCGGCTTAGTAAGAGACTCTTGCGGGATATCGGCAAGCACCTCCAAAAAGGCGGTGATCGATCTGTTGGCCGCTTCTATCGCCTCAGTAATAATCAGCATTCCCTCCATCGCTGAAGCCCGTTGGTAATGGCAAATATATGAAATCACGAATACAAGGCAATAGATTTGAGCATCGGCTATTCGTGAATTGTTTCGATCTCCGCGCCAGCCGGATCGTTCAAGCGCTCACTCGATTACGATAGCACGCAATTTAGCGGCGTGCTCACGGCTGTGGTCGATCGCTATTTCTTTCAGCCAACCCGGTATCCCCCGTTTTGTCCAAGTTTCTGGGCTTATAGAGGAAAGCTCTCCGTAAAGAACGAAATGATGGAGATTCAGCATCTGCAATACTTGATCGACCGAAAGATGTTTTGTCGAGTTAATCCAAAAATCATTGTACGATAAATAATCCTTCGCGTAATCCCAGTCGTAATCATGCTTCGTTTTCCAAACCGCAACCGCTTTCAATACCTCGCCCACCCACATCGCTATATGAAGCAACACGTCTCGGGCCGACCAGCGGCCGAAAGAATTTTCCGAAACGAGCTGTTCAGATGTCAACCCTCTTGTAGATTGCAGCAGGTCCTTATGGTTCGCTCTCAACCCCTCAGCCACATTCATGTTTTCACTCATTGGTTAAATGACCATTATAGAAGAAGAATATCGGCCGTCCGCCGAAATGGCAAGGGGAACCGATACTTTATCGGCCGCATTTAATTCTGGGATTGCCGTAAGTGTGCGATTGTATTATAATGACATGATATTTATGGGTTTATTTGCCGGAATAAGTTTCAATCAAGGACGGCCGCAATGAAATTAGGCGATATAGAACTGATCTCGATTTTCGAAAATCATTTCAAACTCGACGGCGGGGCGATGTTCGGCGTTATCCCCAAAATCATGTGGAACAAGATCTGTCCGGCGGATGAAAACAATCTTATCAGGCTCGATATCAATCCGATGGTGATCAGGGCCGGGAAAGAGCTGATAGTTGTGGACGCCGGTTTCGGGGACGTGCTGAACGAGCGTCAGTTGAAAATCTACAATCTCGGCGGACCGACGAGATGGCCTCTGGAACTCGAAAAGATATCGATTAAGCCGGAAGACGTGACCGCGGTGATTTTCACCCATCTTCACGCCGATCACGCGATGGGTGCGCTTAAGCGGGAGACTGACGGCAGGCTGGGATTACGTTTCCCCAAAGCCAGATATTTCGTGCAGAAGAGGGAATGGCAGGATGCCATGAATCCCAACGAAAGAACCGCGGCGACTTATTTGGTGGACAACTTGAAATTATTCGAACAATCGGGTAAGTTGGAATTGCTTGATGGCGATAACGTATTGTTTCCCGGAATATCGGTGATGGTGATCGGCGGGCATACCCCGGGAATGCAAGCGGTCTTGATAGACGGCGGAGGGCAAAGGGTGATCTATCCGGGTGACCTTATGCCGATGACGGCGCATATGCGGACAGCTTACGTCGCCGCGGTCGATCTCGATCCGACCACCACGATTATGCGCAAACGTTGGCTTAACGAAAAAATGCTCAAAGAAGACTGGATCCTCGCATTCGACCACGATATCGATTTCAAGTTCGCGAGGTTCAAAGAAGATGAAAGCGGTAAAGTCGTGCCCGTTAAGGTGGAATAAAACACACGAAATCGGATAACGGCCGAACCCGGACGGCGATCGAAAATTCGATCGGATTAAAATCGAGAGGCGTGAAAGTGAACCTTGAAGAAAGAAACAAGTTGCTGCAACAAATGAGGCAGGCCGCCCTCGAAGGCGGCGGCGTAAGCAGGATCGAAGCGCAGCATAAAAAAGGAAAATTAACTGCCCGGGAAAGAATCGATATTCTTTTGGATGACGGATCCTTCGAGGAATTCGACATGTTCGTCACCCACCGAACCGTCGAGTTCGATATGGATAAGGAAAAATATTTCGGCGATGGCGTGGTCACGGGAACGGGGCTGATAGACGGACGCCCGGTGTTCGTTTTCAGCCAGGATTTCACCGTTTTCGGAGGAACGTTGTCCGAGGCGTTCGCCGAAAAAGTATGTAAAATAATGGATATGGCCGCGAAAGTGGGAGCGCCGGTCATCGGGCTGAATGATTCCGGGGGCGCTCGCATCCAGGAGGGTGTGGTCTCGCTTGGCGGTTATGCCGAGATATTCTTGCGCAATACTCTCTATTCCGGCGTGGTGCCGCAGATTTCCGTGATTCTTGGGCCGTGCGCCGGCGGTGCGGTCTATTCACCGGCGATTACCGATTTCACGATAATGGTTAAGGGGACATCTTTCATGTTCGTCACCGGGCCGAACGTGGTCAAGACGGTTACGCACGAAGAAGTCAGTTTCGATCAATTAGGGGGCGCTGAGGTGCATTCCACGAAATCGGGAGTATCCCATTTCGCCTGCGAAAATGAGGTGAAAGCGCTGCAACTGACGAGAAGATTGCTCAGTTTCATGCCGCAAAACAACCTCGATGATCCGCCGCGAGTCGAGTGCACCGATCCGATCGACCGCGCGGACGAGACACTCAACAGCTTGGTGCCGGAGAATCCCAACAAGCCTTATGATATGAAAGACGTTATAAGCAAAATCGTCGATAACGGCGATTTTCTTGAGGTACAGCCCGATTACGCACCGAATATAATCATCGGATTCGCCAGGCTCGGCGGGCAGTCCGTCGGGATCGTCGCCAACCAACCCGCCCATCTCGCAGGAGTGCTGGATATAGACAGTTCGATCAAGGGCGCCCGCTTCGTGCGTTTCTGCGATTGTTTCAATATCCCGCTGGTCACTTTCGAGGACGTTCCGGGGTTTCTGCCGGGGATCGGCCAGGAACATGGCGGCATTATCAAACATGGGGCTAAGCTTCTTTATGCTTATTGCGAGGCGACCGTGCCGAAATTGACCGTAATCACCAGAAAAGCCTACGGCGGGGCCTACGACGTCATGTCGTCGAAACATATACGAGGCGATATCAACTATGCCTGGCCCACCGCCGAAATCGCCGTTATGGGCCCGAAAGGAGCGGCGGAAATCATTTTCAAAAAGGAAATCGCCTCGGCACCAGATCCGGAAGCGTTACTTAAGCAGAAAGAAGAAGAATATCGCAACCTATTCGCATCACCTTTCAAGGCGGCCGAACGAGGATATATCGACGATATCATCGTGCCTTCGGAAACCAGACCCAGGCTTATCCGGGCATTACGCATGCTTGCCACCAAACGGGACAGCAATCCACCGAAAAAACACGGCAATATACCCTTATGATTGGTCGAGTTTAGGGGTGCTTGGGAATCCGGGGTGAGGCGCTCGCCTCAAATATCGGCCAGCGTTTTCAAAGCGATTTCCGCGCCTCGGTCGATTGGAATGCTTTCCGTTCTTAGTCCTCGGCGCTCGGTTATTTCGATCTTGCCTGCTTTCAAGCTTTTTTCACCGATTGCGATTCTGACCGGTATTCCTATCAAATCGGCATCGTTGAATTTTACACCTGGCCTCTCATCGCGATCATCGAGCAATGCGCTGTAACCGGCCTGCTCGATTTTTGTCAGTAAGTCGAAGGCAATCGATCTTTGCCGGTCATCTCCTATATTCAAGGGCACTATATGGAAATCATAAGGAGCCAGCGGCTTCGGCCAGATTATTCCCTTATCATCGTGAGATGCCTCAATCGCGGCCTGAATGGTGCGCGTGATACCGATTCCATAAGAACCCATGACCAGCGGCCGCTCCTCCCCTTTCTCATCGATAAAATGCGCTCCCAGCGAATCGGAATACTTGGTGCCCAGCATGAACGTGTTGCCGACCTCTATCCCTTTGCTGGCGATGAGATGTCCGATTCCACACCTCGGGCAACCTTCTCCAGCCTCCGCGTTTCTTATCTCGACCCAGTGATCTACCTCGAAGTCCTCGAGGTTGGCATTTATTATATGGGTATCGTCGCGGTTGGCGCCTACCACGAAATTCACCATTTTCCGGATTTCCGGATCGGCGATGATTGGAACACCCCTAAGCCCGATAGGCCCGGAAAAACCGACCTGTGCACTGGTCAGCCTGAGGATCGTGGCCGGATCGGCCATCACTAGTTCCAAGCAGCGCAGGTGATTTTTCAATTTAATTTCGTTTATCGATCTGTCCCCTCGGATCAAGGCGGCGACCGGCTTGTCGTCCGCAAGGTATATAAGCGTTTTGATGAACCTTTCGGCGGGCAGTTTAAGAAAACCGGTGATCTCCTCGATCGTCCTCATATTGGGAGTATATACCATTTCCTTGGTAAGCTTATTCTCCCGGCTGGCCGGCTGTTCGGCGGGAATCGAACTGGCCATCTCGATATTGGCGGCATAATCGCATCTATCGCATGACAGAATTATGCATTCGCCGCCGTCGGTTTGAACCGGCACCATGAACTCATGAGCCCTATAGCCGCCCATCGCGCCCGCATCCGATTCGACCATTTTTATGTCGAATCCGCATTGTCGGAAAATTTTGAAATAGGCATCGACCATCTTGTTGTACGCCACTTTAAGACCGGCTTCATCGGCGTCGAAAGTATAGGCGTCTTTCATTATAAACTCGCGTCCGCGCATCAATCCGAAACGCGGCCTGATTTCATCGCGAAACTTGACCTGTATTTGATATAAATTCAGCGGGAGTTGACGATAGCTTCTAAGCTCTCCACGCACTATCCAAGTAACCACTTCTTCATGGGTCCCCCCCAGCACCATATCGCGCATGTGCCGATCCTTAAGGCGCATCTGTTCTTTGCCGTAGGTGTCCCAGCGCCCGGTCTTTTGCCATAATTCCGATGGCTGGAGAACGGGCATGGTTATCTCGATCGCCCCCGAGGCGTCCATCTCCCGCCGGACGATTGCACTGAATCGGCTGATACAACGTTGCATCAACGGCAGATAATTATACACGCCGGCGGTCAATTTTCTGATAAATCCGGCTCGTAAAAGCAGTTTATGCGAAACGATCTCGGCTTCGGCGGGATCTTCCCTTAGCGTAGGAATAAAAGTCTTGGTCCATAGCATTTGGCTTCGTTCTCCTGAGTATAAAATCGTCAATGAATGGGAATTTCTGAATCGGGCGGATATTTTTTGGGCAAAGTTTCCAAAATAGGTATCATACCCCCGGGCCGACTTGAACGGCCGCACACGGCTCCGGAGGCCGCTGCTCTATCCAACTGAGCTACGGGGGCGAACTTCATTTTTCGAAAATTAGCCTCAGTCAAGACAAATGTCAAGGAATTGCTGGAACGACGGCATTTGCACCATTTACGCGCACCCATCAGAAACCACTCGAAGTGAAATATAGAACTAAAAAGTTAAGCAATAAATCAGGAAATCCGCGGCTTTTAGGCCGCGTGGTCGGCGTCGAAGGGAATCACAACTTAGCAATCAATCGAGATAAAGCTTGAGCGTTTCTTTAAGGCGTGTTAGTAATTTTTCCCTCAGCTCGAGAGGCTCCTGCAATTCGGCATTATCGCCGAAAGACAACACCCAATTGATAATATCCTCATCTCCGCGGGCGACGGCCTCGTAAATCAGGAAACCTTTTCGCATTTTCTTTTTTTCGCTTCGATGGTGGCGCGTAGTCATAATGGCGGTCATTGCGGGTCCAGTGAACTTGATTTTAAATTTGCGCAAAGGTCCTCTGAATACTTGCCAGTTCTCCGATAGATAATCGTCCAAAACAAATTCCGCCGGCTTCTCGAATCTACTGTCGAGCAGCCTTAGCTTTCCGATCCGAGCCAAGCGGAAAGTCCGGACGTCCTGGCGGTTTTCGCAAAACCCGATGAGATACCATCCGTGGTTCAAGAATACTAATCCATAGGGATGCACCACTCGCCTTGACACTTTGCCCTCGAGCGAAGTGTATTTGATTGAAATCATCTTGTTTTCGGCCTGCGCCCGCTCGATAGTCTCGAAATATCTCGATATGAACGGAGGATCGGTTGAACCCTGTTTGAAAAAGATTCCCTGAGATTGCGCCAAATTGGGAGAGATCCTTCGAATTTTGTCAATCACCCGTCTTATGACCGGACCGAATGCACTGTCCTCCGCAACGTTTTGCAGCACCGCGCAAATATTGATGATCTCCTCCTGCGAAAGATTCAACGGCGGTAATACGGCGGTGTTAAGAATTCTATATCCGCGATCGTAATAGATGGGGAAATTGGCTGCGGCAATGTCATTCAAGTCTCGATAAATCGTCCTTTTGGAAACACCGCACTTATCCGCCAATTTGTCAACCTTTATCCCCGGTGAACATTGAATCAAGGATAACTCATAGAGCAAGCGAGACGATTTTTTCATGCTTGAATTTATTATCAAGTGCTTATCGAGTCAATAGTCTCAATCCCAGAAATTATGGGAAGCCCCCCATATAATGTCCCGTTTCCATCGGCAAACCATGTAATGATCGCCACCCTCGGAATTCAATTCATTCACCCATAATCGGTTGCATGTTACAGGCTGAAACAGGCCGGTCATGCACTCGGGCATGACGGTTGCCCTCGACAAACTCGGAAATAAACCTCGACTAAATCAGAAACCTTTTAAGGAGGGGAATGATGCGATCGGAAAAAAAATTCATGATTCCGGCAATAGTTGCTGCTGCCGGCTTGATACTTCTGGCTTCCGGATGCTCTATCAAGAAGCCGGAGGCGCCGAGCTGGGAAACGACCTGGACGATGCCGCTCGTCTCCAAAACATATCTGATGAGCGACATAATAGAGGAAATCGACGACAGTCTAATCCAGATCGACAGCTTGGGAAACCCGTCGTTTCAAGTCACCCGCGATCTGGATTCCATCAGGATCGGCGATAATCTGACAGCCGAAGGCGTAAGCCAATCGTATCGGGATTCCCTGGGCAATGTCGATATCGACCCGCCTTCCGGCCAAACGGTGAATTTCAGCAAAGCAACTCTCGGCATCATCGATGCAGGCGGTTGGATACCTCCCGTGACCTTTACTCATAACGAAGACCTGACGGATTTCAGCGAATTCACATGGATCAGGGTCGATCAAGGCATGATATCGATAGAAGTGAACAACGACATGGGGGTCCGGCTCGATACGCTCATAATAACGTTGTACAATCGGGGCGACCTGGGGAATCCGCTCGGAACAGCCGAATTCGAAGACGGAATAGACCAAGGCGAATCGCTCACTCGAACGATAGATTTGGCCGGAGACAGCGTAAGTAACCAACTTACCCTGGCAATTCACGGTGCGATAAATCAGCTGACCTTGATTTCGGGGGGATCGGATAATTTCGCGACCACGAGTTCCTTCCCGGTATCTATAAGAGCATCGGCGGCCCAGGCAGAAACTCCGCGGATATCGAAAGACCTGAGCCAGGATATCGAGCTCGACGGCGGCTCGGTAATTTCGCAAGCCACCATAGACTCGGGTTTTTTGAATTTGCAGATCGCCAACGGCTCGCAGCTGCCGATGGAAATCGAACTGATTTTCCCTAATTTCACCGACGCTTTCGGCGAAACTCTTCGTATCGATGAAAGTATCGAGGGCAATTCATCGTTCCAGCGGCAGGTGGACCTGAACGGATATCTGCTTACTCCTTCCAGCATCGATACTCCACAGGTCATATCGATTTTGGCGCAGGCAACGGTACCGGCCTCGACCCCGCAACAAGCGATAATCCACGCCACCGATTCGATCTCGATCGAAGCCGGTATATCGGATATCATTTTCCGGTCGATCACCGGCACCGTCGAGCCGACCGAGATCGCGGTCGATTCCATCGAGACCGATATCGAAGTGCCCAGTGATATAGAGGACGCCCAGCTCACTCACGCCACTCTCAGCCTGACCGTTTATAACAACAGCACCGCCGATATCGATCTTAATCTGCAGATATCGGATGAGTCATTTTCACGGCAGATCGCCATAAGCGGCACGGCGGAGGGAAAAGCGAATCCGGCGGCATCGCCGCAAGCCACCATATTCAACGTCGGGTCATCCGAGCTGCTCGATTTCTTGAATCCCGCGCCGTCACGGATCGTCGTCAGCGGTAATTCCATATTCAATCCCCATCGGGAAGAGGTTACGATTTCGCGCGATGATTTCTTCTATGGCCAAGTGACCATATCTTCCCCCCTGGCTTTCAGCCTTGCCGATACCACTGAAATCGATCTCGATATCGATTCCACGGAAATCAATCAGGACGACACGCCGGATTTCGATGAGACTTTTCGCTATGGCGCGGTCCGTGCGGTAATCGCGAATCGTCTGCCGATCGGGGCGCGGGTCAGCCTCTATATCAGCGCGCTCAACGATGGTTCGTTGATGGATAATTCCGATGTCGTGGTCATAGGGCCGTTTACGCTCGAAAGCGCAACCACCGATTCCGCGGGTCAAGCCACGGTGGCGATAGAATCGATATTCGATGATTCGTTGACGGCGGCGGAAATCGGGATTTTCGAGAATCCGTTGATCTATATCTCGCCGCGCGTTCAGTTGCTGCCAACGGCCGGCGGATCAAGCTATTTCCGGGGATCGGATTTCATATCGGTAAACGCTCGGGCGGCCGTCCAAGTCCACTTCGGTGATAATATCTGGGACGATGATAAGTAACAGGAGCATGAAAAATGAAATACTCAACGACCACAAAGATATTAAGCGGGCTGGCCCTGGCAGTACTTCTCGCCGGAACTGTTTGGGGCGGCGGGCAATCGAATCCGCGCTCGATGGCGATGGGTGGCGCTTATACCGCCTTGGCCTACGGCCTTGAAGCAGGATTTTACAATCCTGCGAACCTCGGCCTTTCGCTGAATAGGAATTTCAGTCTCGATCTCGTTACCATCGGGGCGGAAATTAAAAACAACAGCTTCTCTTTGAAAGACTACAATGAATACAACGGCCGTTATTGGAACGATGGCGATAAGCAAGCCATTCTCGATCGAATCCCGGCCGAGGGCCTGAGGCTGAACGGCGTTGCGGAGGCCGCCGGATTGAATTTCTCGATATGGCGTCTGGCGTTCAATTTCCGCGGCCGCGGCGAATCGTTGCTTCAGCTTCATAAGGACCCGTTCGAATTGTTGCTGTTCGGAAACGAAATAAGACCGGGTGTCACATTGAATAACAACCGCGGCGAGGCCATCGCCTATTGTGACGCCTCGATCTCCTATGGGCAGCCATTGCTCAAATGGGCAGGCGGCGAATTCGCCGTGGGTGCGACATTCCATTATATTTACGGATTCGCTCATGAGGAGATTATCGAGGCCAGCGGCGGCGTTTTTACCACGGACACTGGTTTTGTGGGAGACGCCCAGGCGGTCGTGCGGTCGGCTCTGGGCGGTTCGGGTCAAGCGGTCGATTTGGGGGCATCGATGGTTTTCGCCAAGAACTGGACAATTTCCGCCGGCCTCGAAAACCTTTATTCGAAAATCAAATGGAATAATGAAACCGAAGAAACGAGATTCACATTCCATATGGATCCCGTGACCCTCGAGACACTTCTTGACAGCGAAGATGACGACTCATTGACGGAAACCAGCGATACAACTTACTCGATCAGTCCATTCGCGACCACTCTACCTGCAAACTTTAAGCTGGGAATCGCCAAGATAGGCAAGAAATTGACGCTTGCGTTCGACTGGTCCCAGGCTACCTCATCCAAATACTCGCATTCCACCAATCCGAGAGTGGCCGGCGGGCTCGAATATAAACCGATCGGGTTTCTGCCGCTCAGGATCGGCGCAGCCACCGGCGGCAACAAGGGAACGATTCTTTCCGGCGGACTCGGCTTGCATTTTGGTCCGCTGCATATGGATATGGCGATCGCTGGCTGTGGGTCATTTGTTCCGGCAGCAAGCAAAGGAGTGGCTTTCGCCTATGGAATCGGTTTGCGCTTTTAGAAGGAGCCGACAATGATTAGGACAGATGAGCAAAAAAGAATAATCGATGCCAACAAGGCGATAGTCACCCTGAGAAAAACCAAGAAAAAAACGGGGCGGGGCACATCCCGCCCTGCCCCACGGGTGGCCCTGATTCTGGTATCGGTGCTGCTGGGGATCACTATCGGTATAATTCTGGTAGCTGACGCACAAGCGATGCCGCCACATCCCGAGCTGATCGAGAGAATTAGAAACGGCCAAACGCCTACCCCCTATTACCTTCAACACAAGGCTGAACTGATGAAGGCCGGAGTAAATTCGCCTTCGAGCAATCCCAGGATGCGTAGCGAAATCGGGGGGATGGCGAAACCCGCGATTTCCGGCACAGTCAATATGCTTGCCATACTGGTGGATTTTTCGGACAAGATCGCCCAAGTCGCCGCGGAGAAATTCGACACTTTGATTTATGTCGATAGAACCGGCACTGTCACGAACTATTATAAGGAAGTTTCTTACAATTTGCTCACGATAGCCACCGTAACGTTGCCCTCGACGCTTGGCTGGAAAAGGGCGCCTCAGACGCTGGCCTACTACGCCAATAGTCAAAACGGGTTGGGCAGTTATCCGCAAAACGCCCAGAAACTTGTCGAAGATGCGGTGGATCTGGTTGACGCTCAGGTGAACTTTTCTTTATATGACAACGATTCCGACGGTTATGTGGACGGGTTGATCGTGATTCATGCCGGCAGAGGCGCTGAGTTGACCGGATCCTCCGGCGACATCTGGTCGCATATGTGGGCTATCACGCCGCGCCTGCGCGATGGCGTCTATGTTTATACCTACTCGATGGAGCCCGAATACTGGCTGAGTCCCGGCGACATGACATGCGGTGTTTATTGCCATGAGCTCGGGCACGTTTTCGGCCTGCCCGATCTTTATGACACGGATTATTCGTCGGAAGGCGTTGGCATGTGGAGCTTGATGGCCGCCGGAAGTTGGAACGGCACTCTCGGTTCAAGCCCGGCGCATCTGGATGCCTGGTCAAAAATCGAGCTCGGTTTCGTGGCACCTACTACCCCCTCAAGTAATGTAACCGGAGCGACCCTGCGACAGGCCGAGACCTTCACCGATATCTATAGACTTTGGACTTCAGGAACCATCGGCAATGAGTATTTCCTTATCGAAAATCGCCAGAATACCGGATATGATTATTATTTGCCCGGCGCGGGAATGCTCATTTGGCATATCGATGAGAGCAGTTCAGATAACGACGACGAATGGTGGCCCGGTTGCGGTTGGAGCACTCATTATAAAGTGGCTTTAGTCCCGGCTGATAATCTATGGGAGCTTGAGAAATGTATCGACCAAGGGGATCTTGGGGATCCGTTTCCCGGGTCCACCGATAATCGTACTTTCGGGGGATCCACTGCCCCGGGCTCGGGTTCCTATTCGGGATCGGCAACAAATGTGGCCCTGAACAATATAAGCAATTCAGGGGCAACCATGACGGTGGACATCGTGGTAACGTCGTCCCAGGATATAAATGAAGGCGGAAACTTGCCGGACGAAATCAGCTTGAGCACGAATTACCCGAATCCTTTCAACTCATCTACAGCGTTCGACCTCCAAATGTCTGTTGAAGCTCCAATCTCTATCGACGTGATCGATATCCGAGGTTCCTTGGTAAAGAACATTTTCGACGGCACTCTCGGACCCGGCAGACATCTGTTTTTCTGGAATGGGTCGAACGGCGACGGCAAATCGGCTGGTTCGGGGATTTATTTTTACAGATTGCGAAGCGCTGACCGGGTAATTTGCCGGAAGATGGCTTTTGTGCAATAAAATCGGGGGCGTTATGAGTTCGGAAAAATCGATCAAGACCGAAGGGAAAGACGCCGGTGAACCCGGAGCGGGACAATATAGGCGCAGGCATCTTGATCGGATGCGTCAGTCTTTCGTCAACGGCATTGATTGCGCGACAACGGATTCGTTTGGAATAAGTCGAAGCCGTATGGAGCGTTTTAAGAGGGCGTTCGCAGCCAAGTGGCTGCAAGACAAGTCCAAGGATAACAAAAAGGTTTAAGTAAGAAATCGGCTCTTGCCAAATCGGCTGAGTTTACTTATCTTAAGATAAACAAGTGTCGTGTCAATAAAAGGAAAACAAAACAAGAAAAAAGCGTAGCCATCAAGGCAAAGGGCTTAATGTAATCGTGAAGAATTATCTGTGAGCACGATGATCTGTCCTCTACCCCCCTCCGGAGGATAATCATGGTCAGCTCACAGCTTTCGGCCCCCTGCTCAAATCAAGGCAGGGGGCTTTTTTGTAGCATGAGGTCCCATCGATCAGGATCTGCAATTCAGCCACTTACAGACACTTATAGAATAGGCCGAACTGTCATTCGGGGGCGATAAACTTGACCTTATAAGCAACCCAAATCGGCATCGGCCTGCCGCCGATTTCGTATGGCGAAAACTCATTCTTGTAAGCCGCTTTCAACGCCTCTTGCTCAAATCCAAAATTGGATTCGGAATCTTTAATGATAATGGCATTGGCAACTTTACCGTTTTCATCGATCAATGCCTTTACCCAAACTTCCGCGGATTTCTTGAACTTCAAGGCCAAGGATGGATAGTCCGGCGTTATCAGACGTTTGGCATGGGGCATTCTATCGAACAATACGACCTGCTCTTCCTTCTCCTCCAGAGCGGAATCCTGAAGCGCAGACCGAGCGATCGACAACGACAGCCGGGATGGCCTTGCGCCTGCGAATTGTCTAAGCGGCGTTTCCTGAATTGGTTGAATACCCTTATCCTCCAAACCGCTGTCTGTCAGCAGGACGGCTTCGATCTTGACCTCCGTGTTATCCGTTGTTTTCGTAACCACAGGTTCCGGAATAATCGAATAAACCTGGAACTCCATCGGTGCTGCCTTTTTCAAGGTTACTTCGTAAGTTCGCTGGTCGTTGTCCTTTACTGTAGAGTATTCGAATTTTCCGGTTTGAATTACCGCCAGCATCAGAAAAACCACCGCCGCCGCCGCTGCCGTCGAAGTAAATAAAGCCTGTTTCCATCCAACGCTAATTTCGCGCGTCGATGAAAATGATCTTGACACATGTTTAATGTCGCTATCGATTCTGTTCCATACTTCGCTTTCGAACTTGTCCCAGTAAGCATCGTCTCCGGCGAATTCCGCGGATCGAGCGAGACCTATCAATTTGCCGTAATTATCGAGAGTCCGCCTGCAGACCGGGCAACTTTCGAGGTGGTTTTGCATGTCCGATGATATATTTCGGGGCGCATTCCAGAGTTCCATTTCAAATTCACGGCAATTCATTTTTTTAACGCCCCCATATTAATAAGGATTTTTTCCAGTTCCTTCTTGGCTCGAAACAGTCTCGACATCACCGTGCCTGTACTTATTTTCAAAATTTCGGATATCTCCTCGTAACTCAGGTCGTCGGCCAATCGCAAAGAAAGTATTTCCCTCTTATCAGGGGGCAACTTACTCATGGCTATGCGAAGCATCTCGGCATTTGTCGAATGTTTTTCCGTATCGTTTGCCGGTTCAAGCTTTTTATTTTGTTCATAGAGCCTCGAGAAATCGGATCTTCGTTTCGCATGGCGAATTCTATCGCGGCACGAATTTATGAGGATCGTGTAGAACCAGGCTGAAAAACGTTTATTTCGATCAAAATGACCGGCGTTCTGATAAACCTTAACGAAACTGTCTTGCGCGATATCTTCAGCCTCATCGAAATCACCGACATAACGATGGGCCAGGCTGATAGCTTTTCGCCTGTAGCGCATCATTAGAACCGAGAAGGACTGCTTATCACCGGCTGCAATCTGCGCCATAAGTTCCTCATCGGCCGTCTCGGCCTTGGCTTCCTCCAGTTCTTCCGGCTTCTTATCCAATGGGATACGCTTCCCTAGCTCGAATTATTCCAAAATATTATTACGCTTGCGGAAAAAATACAATTCGAATAAGCAATTCGGCTTTAATTTTTCGAACAGATCATCACGGATTTCGCTGTTGGATAATGGATTATGAAAATGCACAAACATTTCACAGATAAAAAACGAGCTTTATTTTCTGGATCTTTTCAGCCAGTCGGCGGCCTGACTGACGAAAGCTTCGATTTTCAGGTCTTCCGTAGGATCTCCCGGTCCCTCATAGGCGATATTGAGCCACGGCACGTTTCCGAGATCCGCACTCACTCGGGAGGAAATGGCCTGCGTGATATTACCCGGCATACAGGTGAAAGGCATGCAATTCACTATTCCGCCGCAGCCACCCTCGACGAATTCTATCGCCTTCCCGATGGAAAGAACGGCCTCTCCCCCGATAGATGTACTCAAATACTTCCGGGCGCTATCGATAGCATGTCTCACCGGCCGTTCCTTGTTGCCGTCCAACATATGCTCGACGAGTCCGCCTATTTTGTTTTTTTCCCGGGTTTGGAAATAATCTTTCAGACAGGCTTTTACGTAATCGACGTGTTTACCCTTGATCGAGCTATGAAACTTATACATATAGGTCGTGTAGTCTATCCATTCGATAAACGACGCTATAAAAACTTCAGCACCGTATCGCTCGAGTTTTTCGATCAGGTTGTTATTGGAAAAACGGTTGTTTCGGATATAGATTTCGCCGACCACACCGATCTTCACTTTTGGTCTGATTCCATCGTCGACCCGGCTGAGCATGATTGAATATTCCCGGAGAATCTCATCGAGATGATTGGCGCCATAGACGATATCCTGGCAACCGAGCTTGAATCCCTCACGAAAGATTTTTTCGGGTATGCTTTTATCTTTTACGCGCGCCCTGGCCGACAGGTATATTTTGAAAAGATAATCGCCGAAAATGAATCCTCTCCAGGCTATCTTGCGAAAACCTTCTTTGGCTCCCGGAAAATCGTTATACGAATTAGCCGAATGCGGGGAGTAGATCGGCACGCCGGCATAGCCAAGATTAGCCAGCAGCCGCCTATGAAGGCGATGATATTGACCGAAACGACACGGCCCGCCGGCCGAGGGCATAAAGAAGGCGGACCTCTCGGGATCAAATCCGCTCGATTGCACGAGCTTCACTAAATCTCCGGTCGTCACCACCGCGGGAAAACATTCTTTGCCTGAGGTATATCTTCTGCCGAGCTGAAGGGTTTCATCATCGGATTCGGGTAGAGTTTCGGCATCGACACCGCATCGCTTGAGCGCGGCTTCAAAAAGGATAGCTTGATCGGACATTCGAGGGATGTATACTTTCCTGTCGAATCTGATGGTGATCGTAGCGGGGACTTCTATTCTCGTTTTGCGGATTTTTTTTCTGCCTTTAACGCTGTCGAGAAAAGCTTCGATTCTGGTGATCAAGCCGGCATCGGCCGAATGTTCATCGAGTTCGAGCTGCAGATAGGGTTTTCCGCCCATTGTTTCGTTGAACTCGTGAGTTACGAAAGAATCCGGCCCGCAGCCGAAATTGGTTATATAAACGGCATAAAGATCGTCTCTTGCGGCTATGAGTCGTCCAAGCCTGATTATTATTTTGCCGAAGTGCCAGTAGGTTTCATCGACCGGAGAATTTTCCACCGGCACCATATCGAGCGGAAGACATACCGCATTGAGATCCGTTATCTTTCGCGCCAGGTCGAGATTGAGGCCGGGATCGCACGTATTATAGGGTCTCCCCACGAGCACAAGTTTTATGCGGTTGTCCTCGGCAAGTATTTTTTTGCCTTGCTCGAGGAGAATTGTAGCGAATTCGGCTTGAGCCCGTTCTGCGCTTTCGAGCGCTTTTCGGGCGATTTCGGCACTGCAATTCAGACTGCGCGCTGCATCGATAACCTGCTTTTCCAAGAGAGGCCGGCCATAGCCGAAATAAATGGTCGGCGAGATAACTTTTTTATATTCCGCTTTTTCTCCGAGAACCGCGCCGGCCAAATATGGAATCGATTGGACATAAGGGCAAAGGTAACTTTCGCTTTGCTCCTCATCCAATTTCGGCATATTTATAATCGACGGTAAAAAGATATGATCGACATTCTTCTCGAGAAGATTCAATATATGGCCATGGGCGACTTTTACCGGGAAACATGTTTCCGATCCCACCACCTCGGCGCCTTTTCGGATAATGGTCTGGTTGGTTTTGGATGATGGCACGACTCTGAAGCCGAGTTCGTTGAAAAACGTGCTCCAGAACGGCCATAAGGTCCAGTTGCTCAAAAGCCGCGGCAAACCGATCCGCTCCCTGGTTCCGGGCTTTCGGCCGTATCGGAAAAGCTGATTGTTGCGCCATTCGACCGGATTTACGGTCGACTTCTTCGAATCACCGGCTTTACGCGCATCGTATTTTTCGCAGCGGGAGCCGTAATACAACTCGCGATCGCCGTCGCCGGTTATGCGGCGTATGGTGCAGACGTTGGCGCAATCATCGCAGATAAAACTTTCCTGAATGAAATTTACGTCGGCGACTCCGAATCCTTTGAATTTGGTTTTACCTTTCACATTTTCGGCAGCCAGAATGGCCGCACCGATCGCACCGGTTACATCATGATGAGGCGGGACGATGATCTCTTTGCCCGTAACGTTTTCGAATGCGGCGACCACTCCCTTGTTCCAGGCCACCCCGCCCTGGAACAGGATTTTGTCGCCGATGCGCCGCCTTCCCACCACCTTATTCAAATAATTCCGCACTATAGAATACGCCAGGCCGGCAACCAGGTCTTCTCTGGGCGCCCCTTGCTGCTGCCGGCTGATGATGTCCGATTCGATGAACACGGTGCATCTTTCGCCGCAGCCGACCGGATTACAGGACTTCAAGGCAAGCTCGCCGAAATCGTTTTCGATAGAAATGCTCAACCGCTCGGCCTGTTCTTGAAGAAATGAGCCGGTTCCGGCGGCGCACGCTTTGTTCATCTCAAAATCGACGACCACGCCGTTTTCGACGCTTATGTATTTGGAATCCTGCCCGCCGATTTCGAAAATGGTATCGACTTCGGGTTCGAAAAACACTGCGGCGGTCGCCTGGGCGGTTATCTCATTGCGGACTATATCGGCCCCTACGATTTCGCCGATAAGGTATCTGCCCGATCCGGTGGTGCCTACGCCGACGATTTCCACTTTTCCATCAAGTTCGGCGGCTATCTCTTTCAGCCCTTTTTGCACCGTTTTAATCGGCCTACCCTCGGTCATCAGATACCGGCGAGCCATCACATTGCCCGCAGAATCGATAACGACTATGTTAGTGGATAACGAACCGATGTCGATTCCGAGATATCCTTTTTCGGAAGTTATTTTGCCGCCCGCCGATGTAACCGCATAATGTTTCGTGGTCGGCTTGTCGAATTGCAGCGGTGGTTCGCCCTTCGACGATATGGTTTTCCCGTCACTGAAATTAAGTATGATCGGTCGGTGCTCCGCAGCACCTTCCTCAAGGGCTTTCAAAGCGGCCCCCAACGCCGTATAATGCAGAGGATATTCCGGGACTATGAAATCATCGATCCTCAAGCCGAGCTCGCAGCGAAACGCCTTGACCACGCCCGCGTTCAAAGCGACACCGCCGATGAAGGCCACCGGCCTTTTCAAGATTCTTTTGCCTAAAATGGTGCTTTTATAGTTTCGAGCCACCGCGTGACAAAGCCCCGCAAGAATATCGTAATCAGGAGTGCCGATCTGCTGATGATGAATCATGTCCGATTTGGCGAATACGGAGCATCTACCCGCGATATGAGGCGGATTTTCCGAGCGGAGAGCGAGTTCGCCGAATTCGTTTTCTATTTTGATGTTCAAACGAGCCGCTTGCTGGTCCAGAAATGAGCCGGTTCCCGCAGCGCATAAGCCGCTGGTCGAAAAATCGACAAGCCGGCCTTCGCTGATCAAATAATATTTGGACCCCTGCCCACCCATTTCAATAATCGATTCGAGCGGTGGACCGAACGCAACGAATCCGGCGGAAGCGGCGATTATCTCGTTTACGCTGGTTGCCCCGAAAATTTCCGCCGCATGTTCCCCACCGGTACCCGTGAAACGAATTACGGTCGGTCGGTCGGCGGACATTTCCGATATCAAATCGCGCAAAAACATATCGGGGATACCCTGATGCCTGATATACTTCAAATCGATAATGTTTTTATCGCGATCGATCGCCGCAGCGGCTATGGAGATCGATCCGATATCGATGCCCAGATATCGCTTTTCGTTGATTTCCATCAGGCGCAATTAATAACACCATCGAAAATTAGATGCAAGAAAAAACATACAAGATCGCCGGAGCCGATGCCAACAGGGACAATTATGTTGATATTCATTAGGAAAGGATGCGGATACGATTTGATGAATAATTCACCGGCAACCGAACAGAGTTGCGCAGGGTGATTAGATTTTCACTTTCGATGGCAAGGTCAGGTTAAGAACGCACTCGGTGCAGAAAGTAAAAGAGCGGTTATCGAGCTCGGTTATGGTTTCGGCCAAGTTCATTTGGCAGTCCTGATTCGAGCAGTTTTTAAGACCAAGAAGATGCCCTATTTCATGAGAGGAGATGTTAAGTAAGCGCGTTCGCACGAGATCGTCGTCCTCGGGAAGTCCATAATATTCGGGCCTGATTCGGTTAATGCTCACGATCGCGGTGCGGCTGATAGAATTAGATTGGCCCCAGACGAAATTTTTATTAGGCACGAATAAATCTTCCTCGGTTACGGCAAGGATCATTTCGTAGTCGGATCCTTTCAGCATTTCGAGTTTACTCAATACCGCGGTTGCGTAATACTGATTATGCTGAGCGTTATATGCCTCTTCAGGTAGTCTTGCCACTATCCCCGATTGAGGTTTGAGCGTGAACTTGCGGCACAACTCCCCGGACAGCCAATCGGCGTATTTTCTTGAACTTTCGTCAAGAGGAACTACATAAAGTCTTTCGTGCATATTAATTCACCTGAAATTCAGGTGCCGTTTCTCCCTCAATTCAGCATTTGCGGTTTTTGAAAATTTAATCATGTATTAGCTTCAAGGCAATAAAATTCGTCATGACGCCACAAAGAATTTAGATTCGGATCCGCGATCGGAGATCATGATATTCAATTTCGCCCCACAACGTGGACAATGTCCCGTGAACGATTTTTTGTTTTTATCCAGATAAATGCGCGAATAAACCCTGCAGCATTGGAATATCACCCCCACGAATTCACGTTTCTTCCTATCGCTTTTTAAGGACATTTATCGAACCGTCCTGCTGCACGCGGTATAGCAATGATGCGCCTATAAAACCGGCATCGTTGCCGAGACGGGCCCGCATTACTTTAAGATTGCGGGCAGCCGCAAAAAATGCTCTTTTCTTGATAACATCGGCAATCATTTCAATATATTCGCCGCCGGCATGAGAAAAACCTCCTCCTATAATCACCGCCTGAGGATTTAACAAATTCACGATCGACGCCAGGCCGTTGCCGATATAATCCACGTTGCGCCGAATAGTCATTGCGGCGGCGCGATTTCCCTGCTTAAAAGCCGCGAATAAGGATTCAGCGGTCAATGTCTCCGGCGGCCGTAACTTGAGCCGCCGAAAATCGGCTTTCGCCTCATCAATCATATTCGGCACACTGGCATAGGCCTCAAGGCAACCTTTCCGACCGCATTTACAACGCCTACCATTGAGCCGAAGCACAGTGTGTCCGATTTCACCTGCCGAAAAACTCGAGCCGCGTATGAGCCTGCCATCGAGGATCAAACCTCCGCCGATTCCGGTGCCGATGGTCATGAAAATAATGTCATGATATCTTCGTCCGAGTCCGCAGATATACTCAGCCAAAGCGGCGCAATTCGCATCGTTGTCGGCATAGACTGGAATATCGATTTTGCCGAAAATTTTCGTCAGGCAGACACCACTCCACCCCTTGATGTTGGGTGAAGCGTCGGTGACAATACCTGTGGGCTGCGCTATCGTGCCGGGACTGCCTATACCGAGGGATTGTGGCACAAAGCCATTAGTCAGACAATGCTCGCTTATTTTGTGCCAAATCGCGACCAGATTCCGTTTTACGGCCGCCGGCCCCGATGCGGCGTTGCAGGGCTTGATCAGCTTATGAACTATTTTCAAATCAGGGGTTACCGCCCCGGCTTTGATAAAAGACCCCCCAAGGTCGATTCCGATCCTGACCTTCATCTTGACCGGTATGCCTCGATTCCCCGTTTAAGAATATCCATGGCGTCTTTGAGATCTTCGGTGTTCAAAACGTAGGCGATACGGCACTCGTCTTTGCCCTTGTCCGGCGAGGCGTAAAAACCGGATCCCGGAGCGACCATGACCGTTTTATTACGATAGTTGAATGCGGTCAGCATGAATTGGGCGAATTTTTCGGCATCGTCAATCGGGAGCTTGGCCATCGTATAGAATGCGCCGTTGGGCTTAAGGCAGACTGCGCCGTCGATACTCTGCAAGCTTTCGTAAACCACGTCGCGGCGCCGTCGATATTCCCGCATCGTTTTCTCGAAATAAGCCGTCCCCAGCGAGTAAAGCGCCGCCGCCCCCGCCTGTTCCAGCGTAGGAGGGCATAGACGGGCCTGTCCCAGGTGAAGCGCCGCCCGATAAATATCGCGATTCTTGGTCACCAAATTGCCGATTCTGGCTCCGCAGGCGGAAAAACGCTTGCTGATCGAATCCAGCATTATCGCTCGATCGGATATTTTCCCCAGCTTCATAACGCTCAAATGGGCGCCTTCATAGATAAACTCCCGGTAGACTTCATCGGCAAGCAGAAACAGATCGTTTTCGATGACCAATTCACTTAACATTTCGAGTTCGGCGGCGGTATAAACCGTGCCAGTGGGGTTATTAGGATTGCAGTATAGGATGCCTTTGGTTTTCGGCGTAATCCTGGCGATAATTTCTTTTTTGGGCGGTAAGCGGTAACCGATTTCCGCGGTCGTGGTTATCGGACGCAGCTTTATTCCCGCCTGAGCGGCGAATCCATTGTAATTGGTGTAAAAGGGTTCGAAAACGATGATTTCATCACCCGGATCGCAAATTATGCTGAAAGCGAAAATTATCGCCTCCGAGCCGCCGGTGGTGACAATGATATCCTGAGGATCCACAGGCAGTCCAATTCCTCGGTAATACCCGGACAGCGCTTCGAGATAATCAGTCATCCCCTGCGAATTGCCATAGGCGAGAACTCGTTTCGAATACTCCCTTACCGCCTGCCAGAATTCCGCGGGAGTTTCAATATCGGGCTGACCGATATTCAAATGATAAACATGAATGCCGCGTTTCTTGGCATCTTCCGCGTACGGAATCAGTTTTCTGATCGGGGAAGCTGGCACACTTTCACCTCGGCATGAGATTTTCAATCCTGCCACCGACGCACCTCTTTCTGCATTTCACCAAACAATATCGACCTTACGGCCGCATCCCGGGCACTTGTCAGGTTTGCCCAGGGGGAATTCGATGAAGTACCCCTGGCGGGCAATAATCACCGTGCCGCAACCCGGGCATTTCGTATCCGCCTCGGCAATATAATTCCCGGGATATACATAGGCAAGCTTTTGCCTGGCTATGTCGACGGCCAGGGACAGCGAGAACAACGGAGTAGGCGGCTTGCTATATTTATAATGGGGGAAATATCGTGATATGTGAAATGGGATTAGAGGATCTATTTGCTCGACAAGATCGACTATCGAACGGATATCCTCCTCGCCGTCATTGTCACCCGGAATAAGTAGATTCGTCAGCTCTACTTTCACGCCATATTCGCGGGCCAAACGGATCGTCCGTAAAACGTCCTCGAGCTTACCCCGACATACTTTGCGATAATAATCGGGCGAGGCGGATTTCAAATCGATATTGGCGGCATCTATCATCGGAAACAGCTCCCTTGCGGGTGCCTCGCTGAAATATCCATTGGAAACCAGCACCGCCTTCAACCCTCTTTCTTTCAGTAGACGGGCGCAGTCGATAACATATTCGAACCAGATGAGAGGTTCGGTGTAGGTAAACGCTATTCCAATGGATTCGCCTTGTGCGGCACAAGCGACGAGTTCCTCCGCCGACAAATGCGTGCAGTTGACCGGTTGCTGCGAGATGCTCCAGTTCTGACAAAAGGGGCAGCGAAAATTGCAGCCGTTCGGCCCGGTCGAGAGAATCCGACTTCCCGGATGAAAATGATACAGCGGTTTTTTCTCGATAGGATCAAGCGCCAACGAAACCAGCTCTCCATAGGCGGAGGCGTACAATATGCCGCCTTCGTTCCGCCGGATTCTGCAAAGCCCGACTCTGCCGGAGCTGATAACGCAGCGCGCCGGACATAAAGTGCAACGGACACGTTCAGCGGGCAGCTTTTCGTAGTATGACGCTTCCTTCGGTTTCACACAGGATCTCCAGGAGCATACCCATCACGCGATCGGCAGTGATGTTTTCGAAACAGTATTTCACCGGCATACGGCATTTCTTTTCGCCGTGTAAACTGCACGGAGAACATTGGACGTTATCGCAGACGATACGGGTTTTTCCCCCTCTCGGCGCGAAACCGAGGACGGGATGAGTCGGACCGAATATACCTATAACCGGCACTGACAAGGCCGCAGCCACATGCATCAATCCCGAATCGTTTGCGATCACGACTTTACATCTTGACATAACGGCCGCCAACAGATCAAGCGGTAAATCGATCGCGAATTTCAAAGCCGGAGACCGTCGATACGAAGATAATTCGGGATTATCGGACTTAGAGGCGAATACCACTGTCGTCGCCTCAAGGGCCGCACGGATCTTTGCGGAAAGTTCGGCGAATCCCAGCCACATTTTTTCGGGATGTTTCGAGCCCGGGGCGAGACCGATAATCGGTCTGTCTGCGTAATTGCCCAGAAAGTCGGTCGCCTCGTCTTTCAATGATTGAGGAACCACCAATCGCGGCGTGGTAATCGACGTCTTGATTTTCAGTCGCAGCAACGATTTCAGATACGAATCAATCACATGCGGAGCCTGGGGCTTAAGGCGCGTTCCCCTTATGGCGATTTCACGCCTTAATTTACGTTTCGGATACCCGCAAACTATCCTGGGATTCAGAGCGGCCGCGATCAATAAACTGCGTGGATTCTTCTGAAGATCGATTACTATGTCATATCGCTTGCTTTTCAAAGTCGAGATAAGCGTCTTATAATTGCCCCCATAGGCAATAACCTCAGAGACTCCTGGAAACATCTGAACTACCGGGCGATAAAATTCTTTCGTCAGAAAATCGACATGGAATCCCCGCTCGATAGCAAGAGTCTCGACCACCGGCGAGGTCAATATTACATCCCCCAGCGAACTGAAACGGATGACCAGGACTTTTTTCATATAAAAATAATTCCGATCAATCCGACAGCCAAGCAATACAGCCCGAAATAAAAGAATTTGCCTTTGCCCACTATCTTCAGCAGAAACGCGATCGACAGATATCCGGAGACGAAAGCGGCGATGCAGCCGAGAAGATAATGATCCATTTCACCTGATTGATAAGAGGAAAGCAATTTGAACGATTTCAGGATTATTGCTCCGATAACAGCAGGAAGAGAGATTAAAAACGAAAACTCGGCGGCTTCAGCGGGCCTGATTTTTTGAAACAAGCCCGCCGAAATGGTCATGCCGGATCGGGATATGCCGGGCAACAAGGCGAACGCCTGAGCAACCCCGATTATGAATCCGGATTTATAACCGATATTTTCATTTCCCTTTTTTATGGCCCCTGTGGCCAAGAGAATAACGCCCGTGAAAATAAGGAACAACGCCGTAAGGCGCGGCGAATTGAACGTCTGTTCGACTCTTTTTTCGAACAGCAACCCGACTACCGCCGCCGGTATGGTTGCGATCGCAATCGTTCCGGCCAGCTTTAGCTGGGGCCAATTATCGCTTTCGGTTGGCTTCAGCAAACCGATGAGCAATCGGCCAAGACGTTCTCTGAAATAAATGACGACCGCTAAAACCGTGCTGAGGTGCAGTAAAACCTCGAATGTCAGCTCGGTCGAGGCGCGGATACCGATCAGCCTTTCCGCCAATACGAGATGACCCGAACTCGATACGGGCAGAAATTCGGTCAGACCCTGAACAAGTCCGAGAATGATAGCCGATATATTGTCCATCCGGCTATAATCCGAAATTTATTCCGACCAAAAAGCCGAACGGATCATCGAATTGAAACTCCGCCGATAACGAGGTTGTTCTTCCCAGTTCGAGGTTGGCACCGGCCGTGAAAGCCGGGTCGAAATCATCACCGCCGCCTTCAAACCAAGTCAAACGAAGCAGCAACCTACCATAGGGTGTCAAATTCTTGCCAGTATTCAGTCTTACGGGATATGACCCAATAACGGAACCGCCGACGGTGATGTAGTCTCCGGGGGTGCCGAGCATCGTTTCGGTCATCCCGCCCACCGACAGGTCGAATGGATCTTTTATTCTGAGTTCAAGAACCTGATATTTAATATCGCCGCCGAGAAGCAGCGCGCTTTCATCGCTTCTGCCCTCGCTGAAATCGATGAATCCAGCCCTGAAACCGAGATCGGTATATCCGCCGATCCCGTATCTTAAATGGCCGAGGAGTGCAATCGCTCCGTCATAAAGCCCGACATTGGCTGCGCCTTGCATGGTGCCTTTCATTATCGTCGGGGCGGGAGCCAATTGACCGGTGAATTGTGCTTGCGTCGTCGATCCCAAAATGATGACCAGCACAAGACTCAATACTGCGTTGAATTTCAAATCGATCCTCCTTTGAAAAATTACATGCCTAAGGTGACGCCGATAATCAATGTGCCGAATTTGGTCGACTCATCTCTTGTGTTAATCATGTTATAACGATACTCGCCATACGGCTTTAATGGCAACATGGGAATTTCGAGGGAAAGGCCGGCGGCTACATAATAACCGATTTTTGACTGGTTCTCCGGAATCATGGCGATGACCGTTATTCTATCGGCCGGCGAATAAGAAGATTCGAACGAACTGGCCAACCTGTGAATGCCCACTCCGGCCCCGATGAACGGCTTGATAATCGATTGCAAGAATTTCTTTCTTACCCCCGCGCCATAAGAAAATACCGAAAGACGAAAATCCACATCCGGGGAAAGTTCGGTTTTTTTCCAGGTATAATCGACGTTCCCCGTAATTTCGATCACCTGGAAAGTCCCTACATCGAGATGAACCCCGATCGTAGTCATGTCATCATCTAACGTTGACTTCTCCCAGCCAAACAATGCGGCAGCCCGCTCCAGGCTGTCGGCCAGAGGCTCATAATCAAAATTGCTCAATCTACCGGCGTGAACCCCCAAACCGATTCCCGTCAGTCCGAAAGCGCAATCGGCCGACAATACGACAGCGACTATGATATATCGTAACATACTACCCTCCTAATCGCATAAAGGCCAGCATTTGCCCCGTTTTGACCCCCTCCTGCCTGAACGAATGATAAATCGCCGGTTCACAGGCATTACAAGGCTCATAACGATAAATATATTTTATTCCGCCAGCGGCCAATGCGTCAACAGCAAAACACCCGAGATCGATAAATAATGCGCCGTGCCGCTTATTGAGATAACCCGAATTGAAAAGAATCGCGACTTCCGGTCCGACATTGAAACAACATGGCCCTATTCCCGGACCGATTACTGCTTTTGCGGAGGCACAATCGAAATCTTTCACCTCTTGAAAAAAGCGATCAATTATTCCGGCCAATAATCCCCTCCATCCTGCATGCAGCAATGCGATGATCCTGCCATCGTAAAGGAAAATCGGCAAGCAATCCGCCGTGCGCACAGTAATCACGAAATCCCGTTTATCGGCGAATACACCATCGGCCGGACGTTCACTAACCGATTCCGCATTTCGGATGATGCTGGTATGTTTCTGGTTTAGACGAATCAAGCGCAGCGAACCGGCATCCTGCCCGGCCGTGCACCTGCGGATTATAAAATCGTATAAGTCCTTTTCGGAACGGTCGGGATTTTTCAGGATAATCCCCGATGGAACACCGAAAATGCCGCTGAAATCGAGCCAGGAGACGCCCTCGAGCGTTTTCGGCTTTATGTTATTCATCGGCAACCAGACCCTTGGCGCGTTCCACGGCCACCACACCGGAAATCGAGGAAATCTTTTTTATGGCCTTGTTCAGCTGCGATAAATTCGAAACTTCGAGCACGAAATGCCCAATAGCGGCGGAACCCGGAAGCGGTTTGCCATTCCCTTTTATTTCGGCCCCCCGCACGTTGACATCGACACTGGCCACGGCATCGGTGATATCTTTCAGCAAATTCTTGCGTTCCTGCACTATCAATTCGAGATTTATCAGAAACGATTCACCCGGCTCGACATCCCAGGTCAATTCGATTTGTCGATCGCGTTCTTCGGAATAAGCGATGGTGGCGCAATCTTGCCGATGCACGGTAATCCCTCGCCCGCGGGTGATGAAACCGACGATATTTTCGCCCGGTAGGGGTTGACAGCAGGCACCGAACCTGAACATGAGATTATCCGCACCTTTAACTTTGACTCCGAGGTGATGCAAACGGGTAGGGATTGAAATTTTCCCCAGGATCGTTCGTTGCCCGGTTTGTTTTTGGGGCTCGATTCGATTAAGCACCGCTGTAAGCGAAATTGATCCGGAGCTGAGACGCGCCAGAAGCGAATCCACGTCGGGAAGACCCAGCGATTGCGCAATATCCAGCAATTTGTTTTCGCCGGGGAATTTGATCCGTTTTTGACGACATTCGCGCTCGAGTATTTCCCGCCCGAGTTGAACCGCTTGATTGAAACCCCTTTCGGCCAGCCATCGTTTTATCTTGGTTTTCGCTCTGCCGGTTTTGACTATTTTAAGCCAGTCGGTCGAAGGATGCTGATGCGGCTGCCTCAATATTTCGACAAGTTGCCCGGACTTGAGAGGGGTCGTAAGCGGCATGAATTTCCCGTCGATCTTGGCTCCTGTGCAATGAAATCCGAGATCGGAATGAATCGCGAACGCGAAATCCAATGGCGTTGATCCTTTGGGTAGATGTATCAATTCGCCCTTAGGAGTATAAACGAAAATATCATCTTGGAATAAATCGACCTTCAAGTATTCGAGAAAATCGTCCGAATTGGTCAAATCCTTTTGCATTTCGAGTATTTCCCGGACCCAGGCCATCCGCTTGTCCGACTCGTCGTATTTTCTCTTGCCTTCCTTGTATAACCAGTGCGCGGCGATTCCGTATTCAGCCCGATAATGCATCGATTTCGTTCGAATCTGAATCTCAACCGGGCGGTTTTGGGGGCCTATAACGGTAGTGTGAAGCGATTGGTACATGTTCGGTTTTACGTTGGCGATATAGTCATGAAATCTTTCCATGACCGGCTTCCACAGCCCATGCACGATACCGAGGGTATGATAACAATCTTTTTCGGATTCGACGATCGCCCTGATGGCGAACAAATCGTAGATGCCTTCGAAATCGACTTTTCGTCTCTGCATTTTGCGCCAGATGGAATCGAGATGTTTGGCCCGTCCGCTTATTTCGGCCGCGATGCCGTTTTCCTCGAGCGCCTTTTTCAAAGGCTCGACAACGGATTTAATGTAGTCGTTGCGCTCGTTCTGGCTTTCGCGGATTTTGCGCTCGAGATAAGCGTAATTTTCCGGTTCCAAGCACTTGAATGCGAGATCTTCGAGTTCGCACTTGATTTTCGCCATGCCGAGACGATGAGCGAGCGGGGCGTAAATCTCCCTCGTTTCCATGGCTATTTGCTTTCGTCGCTCCTCCGGAAGCGGGTCGATGGTGCGCATATTGTGCAGCCTATCGGCGAGTTTTATCGTCACCACCCGAATATCCTCGGCCATGGAAAGAATCATATTCCTGAAGTATTCCACCTGCTTCTCGGTGGTTGATTTATAGGTGAGTCCGAGCAGTTTGGTCAATCCGCCGACCATATGCGCGATTTCATCGTTGAATTCCCGCCTTATGTCCTCGAGCTTTATTTGCGTATCCTCTACTACATCGTGAAGCAGACCGGCGGCTATGGTCGTGGAATCCATATGTTGTTCGGCCAGAATAAAAGCCACTTCCAAACAGTGTTCGATGAAAGGGTCGCCGTTTTCCCGCAATTGACCGGCATGGGCTCGGTCGGAAAATTCGTATGCTTTCTTGATAAGCGGTATATCGATATTGGCATTGAACGATTCGATAAAAATAATGAATTGAGCAAGATTCATTGGCTTTTTCATTTTAGCAACTCGCAAGCCGCCCGATATGCCATTTCCACCGTAATCGGATCGAAGCATTCACAGGATCCATTATTCATAATACGACATTTATGCCCTTTTTGTTTGTCCGGTTGGAGAATGCGGGCTTGGCCGCCACGCGGTCCCCAGCGTTGCGGGCCTAACCTGGGGTGATCGGGGAAAAATGCCAATACATTTTTGCCCATCGCCGCCGCCAGATGCATCGGCCCGGTGCTGCCGGAAACGAACAGTTTGGCTTTTTCTATCAAGACGATCAGTTGGTCCAACGAAGTCTTGCCGATCATATTTATTATTTTATCGGAACAAATGGATATTTCTTCCTGGCCGGTCAAGACAACCGGCAGCTTGGCCGTAAGCGCCTCGGCCAGCCCTAAATACCTCGATTTCGGCCAATTGGGAGCCGAGCCTTTGGATCCAATATGGATAACGGCATATTTTTCGGGAAGATTAAGGGTAAAAGGGGAGGTTTGTCCAGTCGGTGGAACCCGCAGTTCGGGGTCCATCAGGCAGGGCTGTAATGTAAATCCAAGCGGCCGCAACAACATTAGATTCAAATCGACTTCATGCATATTCGAATTCCGACGGGTGATGCTTTCCCTGACATTAAATAGAAACGAATAAGGCCGTCTCGAAGTGCCGATTCTTACCTTGACCCCGGCCAGATAAACTGCCAGCGCCGAGCGCCAGTTCGGCTTGGCAAAAACGGCTGCGTCGTAATCGTTTTTTTCGATACTTGATACGAGCTCGGACAATGCCAGCGGATTGCCATCGGGACCCGTATAAAGCAAATAATCATCGACATGAGGCGAATAGCGGATCACCGGCGCGGCATAATCTGACACTAAATAATGAATTTCCAATTTGGGCCATAGATTTTTCAAAAGCGAAGCCATAGGCAGGGTCAGCACGAGATCACCGATTCGATCGGGTCTGATTATCAGGAATTTTTTGAAATCGGAAACTTTCAGACGGCGCATGCTTAACTTCTTGAATCTATGTGATCGTGATAATGAACTTCATCAAGACGGATTTTCGAATCAAATAATCGACAGCCCGAGAATCAGCCAAAAGAATAACGAAATTATCGGGTCGCGCAAGACATCGGCGAAAATCCCCATCACCGCCACAATTACAAGAACAACCAAAACGATCAAATGCATCATTCTTTTTTCGGGATCGCGGGTGCGGCGATAAATCGCAAGTGAATGTCTGCCTTGGAAAAGTAAAAGCGCAATCTGGAAAATCAGGGATAACGGGCCGCCGTCGAGTAAGGCCTCAAGGTACATATTATGCCATGTGGAAATCGATTTGTCCTCCACACGGGAATCGGTCTTAACATCGAAAAGGGCCGGAAAACTGTTGATCCCATACCCGAAAAAGGGAACGTCTTTCGCCCGGCTCAATCCCTCGCTCCAAAGAATATCCCTTTCTGAAAGGACGTTAGGCGCTGAAAAATCGAGCCGCTGCCGAACCTTGGCGCCTGTGCCGGGAATAATGAAAATCAGGGCGATCACAACCAGCGCCAGCACCGCAAGCACACGCCGATCTTTCATCAGACCGATTATAATCACGACGATGAACAGGGCAAGATACGCCGCCCTTACATAGGTCAAAATTAGTGCGGCAACCAGCGGAACCGTTACGAGTCCCAGAAACGTCCGCTCTTTGAAAGAACCGGCATTAGCGAACATCACCAAGAGGATCCCGATAACCAGGCAGAGATACGAGCCCAGTGTGTAATAGCCAGAAACGAAAGAAGATATACGGCTTTCTATACCGATATGATATTTGACCAATCCGTATCCGGAGGCTATAATTGCGCCGGCGATTATCAACCAGATCACGTTGCGGCGTCGTTCCGCGGTTACGACTATCGCCGGAACCACCAGATATAACAGAGGAAAGGCGATCTGGCTTAAGGCCCTGCCGAATCCGTTCTCATACCCGGCGATCAGCAACACCAGCAGCTTGTAAACTATAAAAGCGCATAGAAGCTTGAAAAGCGGATAGTCGCGATAAATATGCCTTCGGTAAGCGATCGTCTGCATCAACCAAGTAACAAAGATGATGCAGGCGAGAGTAACCGCCAGCGCATTGGATAAAACCAGAATCAATGCCATAAGCAAAAGCAGATAGAAAGCGAAATTATTCAAATATGGATTTACGCGTTCCATTCGCGATCTTGTTTTTAATTGGTTGCTCGCAAACCGATTGTGAACGGAATCCGTTCGTCAGGTTTCGATAAATTGGATATCATACAACTTCTTATACTCGCCGTTTTTCCTGATCAGCTCTTCGTGGGATCCCTGTTCGGCGATCCGGCCGTCCTTGACGACAAGTATCTTATCGGCGTTTCTTATCGTGGAAAGTCTATGGGCGACCACGATCACCGTTCGGCCGGCAAGTAGATTATCGATCGCCTTTTGTATCAGCAGCTCGGATTCGCTGTCGAGCGATGAAGTGGCTTCATCGAAAATCAGGATCGGCGGATCTTTGAACAAGGCCCGGGCGATCGCCAATCTTTGTCGCTGCCCTCCCGAAAGACGCACCCCCCGGTCGCCGATCATCGTATCATAGCCGTTCGGAAAACGCTCGATGAATTCGTCCGCGAATGCGGCGGTCGCCGCCGATTTCAATCTATCCGGCGAAATATCGGCGCTACCGTAGGCGATATTGGCGGCGATCGTGTCGTTGAATAATATGGTGTCTTGTGTAACTATCCCCAAAAGCGATCTCAGCGAGCCGAGCGAAACGTCTCTTATATCTATCCCGTCGATAGTGACCCGTCCGGAATCCGGATCGTAGAATCTCGGCAACAGATCGACGATAGTCGATTTACCGCCGCCAGAGGGTCCCACGAGGGCAAGTATCTCCCCCCGCTTCAACTTGAAATCAATGTCTTTCAATGAAAATTCGTTTTCGCCGTAACTGAAATTCACATGCTCGTACCTGATTTCCGACCTGAATCCATCGAGATTGATCGCCTCCTTTTTATCGGTTATAGCCGGCGGCGTGTCCAAAATCTCGAAAATCCTCTTGGATGCCGCCAGACCCTGTTGGATATCGATGTTAACCTGGCTGATTTTTTTAATCGGATCGATCATCGAAAAAGCCGCAAGCATGAACAACATAAACGTGCTGGTGGTGAGATCACCGCCGGAAATTATCTGCCTTCCGCCATACCAAAGTATCAGCGCGCCGGCGGCTGCTCCGAGCAGCTCCGTAAGCGGCACGCCCAGCGAGGCTATTCGAGTCAGCCGAACCATGGTTTTGAAATAATCGCCCACTTGTCTTGCGAATCTGTAAATCTCGAATTTCTCCATGCTGAACGCTTTCACCACCCGAATGCCCATTACCGTTTCCTGAATTATCGAGGTTACGGCCGCCATTTTTTCCTGGGTTATAGTCGAGTTAATGCGCAGCTTCCTTCCGATTAGGCTGATTATGAGAATGGCCGGGGGGAAAACGATAAGAGCCGCCAATGCCATCCGCCAGGAGGCAAGCAGGGCCACGGTCAAATAAAAAATGAAAAGAAATATATTTCTTATCAGATCGGATAAGCCGTTGCAGACTGCGCCTCTGACCAAAGTGACATCGTTGGTTACACGCGAAATAAGTTCGCCGGCTCTCTTTTCGTGAAAAAACGTCAATGGCAAGGAGTGATATTTCTCATAGATGACGTTTCTCAAATCCCGGATGACCCCCTGCTCCACTCTTATAACGAAATAGTTTTGGATATACCAGAATATATTCTTAATCAAGAATATCAGAAAAATAAAAACGCAGACTCTGAACAAACGCTCCTCTATAGAACTTCCCCCTATCAATTGAATAACCGCATGGCGGTCGAATCGAAGCAGGTCCTTGATCGTATAATGTTCTGCGTTAAAGGGAGGCGCCGAGACATGCGATTCGAAAATTATCTGCGTTACGGGCACGATCGTGGTAAGTGAGATCCCGCTGGTAAAGGCCAACAGGCTCATGGAAAACACCGCCGGGACAAAATATTTCAGGTGCGGCTTTAAGAATCCAAGCAGACGAAAATACAGCGGCAATTGTACCTCTTCGATCAAAGGTGGTGAAAGCGGATTTTTGAACAATATATCATTTGTATATTCTACGGAATGGCGGACGGCAATGTCAATACTGCTGTTTCAAGCGGCTAAACGGTAAGGGCGTTCGGATAATCCCGAACGCCCTTCTAAAGTCGGATTGTTTCCCCTTAGTTTTGAATATTCTCGCCGGGCTCCGGGGTAATCTGTTCGGATGAGGTTTCCGGTTCGACCGAGCCTGTTTCGACCGCAATCCGTGAATCGAGCGATTCTTCTCCGATCGCTTCGCTGAACTTTATCGTACGTGTTGGATGTTTGGCGAGGAATTCCTCCAATTCGCTTTTTTCCCTCGAAGCGTAGTAAGCATCGACCGACAAAATTATCCTGCGGTTTTTGGAATCGAATTCTATAACCTGCAAGGGAATCTGATCTCCGACGGAAAACGCCTCCGCCGGTTTGGTGATATCCGGCTTTCCGAGTTTGTTGGTCGGCACGAAACCCTCGACTTCCCCGTCGAGATCGACTATCACGCCCCTGTCGAGAATTCTGGTGATGGTCCCCAGGGTTTCGGTATTGACGGCATATTTGTATTCCAGAACCGGCCACGGATCTTCTTTTACCTGCTTGTGGCCAAGTGATATCCTTCTGTTTTCTTTATCTATGCTTAAAATCCGGACCTCGATCTCGTCGTTTTTCTTCATGATTTCCGATGGATGCTGGATCCTCTTGGTCCAAGACATGTCGGAAATATGAACCAGGCCGTCGATTCCGTCGTCGATTTCGACAAATGCGCCGAAAGTCGTAAGATTCCTCACCTTGCCTCTGACCACCATTCCGATCGGATACTTACGATCGAGAGTCAACCAGGGATCCGGCTCGAGTTGTTTCAGGCCGAGGGATATTTTTTCGTTTTCCTTATCGACACTAAGCACAACCGCCTCGACGATATCGCCGGTGGAGAGGATTTTCGAAGGGTGTTTAATATGTTGCGTCCACGACATTTCGGATATGTGGATAAGCCCCTCGACACCTCTTTCGAGTTCGACGAAGGCGCCGTAATCGGTGATCGATACGACTTTACCCTTTACCCGGGAATTCACCGGGTATTTTTCCTCGACGTTTTCCCAAGGATATGGAGTAAGCTGTTTCAATCCGAGGGAAATTCGCCCTGTGCTCTTGTCGAAATCGAGGATTTTTACCTTGATTTTTTGGCCCAATTTGGTGATTTCGGAGGGATGAACGATTCGTCCCCACGACATATCCGTTATATGCAACAGCCCATCGACGCCGCCCAGATCGATAAACACGCCGAAATCTGTCACGTTCTTGACCACGCCCTCACGCACCTGCCCGGGTTCGATTTCTTTGAGCAGCGAATCGCGCATACGATTGCGTTCCTCTTCGAGCACGGCGCGGCGGGAAACCACTATATTGCGTCGCGATTTGTTGATCTTGATTATTTTGACATCCATGGTGTCATTGATAAGTGCGTCGAAATCGGGCACTTGTCTCAGCGCAACTTGCGACCCGGGCAGGAAGCATTCGACACCGTATAAATCAATAACGAGGCCGCCTTTAATTCTTCGGAGGACTTTGCCGGTAACCGTCACTCCCGAATCATGCGCTTCTTTGATCTGATCCCAAACGCGCAGGAAATCGGCTTTTTGTTTCGATAATACGAGCTGGCCGTCGGCGTTTTCCACCGCCTCAAGATAAACATCGATTTGGTCACCGACTTTGATATTTATCGGTTCGGGAAATTCCGCAATAGGTATTATGCCCTCCGATTTGAAACCCACATCGACAATCACATCGTCACGGGTAACCCCGAGCACGGTACCTTTTACGATCTCGCCCTCTTTGAAATCCCTGATCGTGTTTTCGTAGAGAGCAAGCATTTGATTATATTCGTCCTCGGTATATTCCTGCTCTTCGATATCGATTACCGACATTTCGCCGGCTTCGATTTTTTTGATTTTCGTGCGGGGGGTTTTGGTGCGTGTCTTTTTTACCGGAGTTTCGATCTCCTCGATTTCCGGTTCAAGACCGCGCTTGGAGATGACCGATTCTTTTTTGTCGCGTTTTATCTTGTCGGATTTGGTTTTGGTTTCACCTCCTTTTTTCCTTGATTTCGCTGCGGCCTTTTTGGCCGTACCTTTTGTTTTTTCAGGCATTACGAATTAATCCTCCTTAACATTACGATTACCCCAAAGGGCTACGGACGAAGCCGCATAAAGTACAATATAGCCTAAAACTGCCGCCAGGCAATTAATTTTTATATCGGAACACCGTCAATTATTTGGAGCCCCCTTATCGGAGTCCGCGCGCACCTTTTCTTCGGCGGCGCTCTTCAGGCTTTCTATTCTGCGCATCACATCGGCGCCTATTTCGTCGTAAATCTCCCTGGTCTGCCGATTTTCTTCGGCACTGACTTTTATCGGTTCGCCGAAATGAACAATCAGCTTCTTTCCCCAAATGCGATTCAGCCAGGCGCGTTTCGTGTTGGCGATAAAAACCGGCACTATCGGCACCTGAGCTTTGAGCGCAATCATGGCCACGCCGGGCTTGGCCCGACCCAACTTCCCATCCCGCGATCTGGTTCCCTCAGGAAACATCAGCAAAACGTTTCCCGACCTCAACAGGCCAAGGCTGGTCTTTATGGAATCGAGATCGAATCCACCCCGGTCAACCGGGAATGCATTGAGGTTTCTTATCAATAATCCAAGAGGCGGCTTGAATAGCTCCTTCTTGGCCATGAAATGCACTTCGCGCGGGCACGCCGAACCGAGCAATGGTGGATCGCCGGCCGCCACATGATTCGAAGCGATTATCAAACCGCCGTCGGGGGGAACGTTGCGGGAACCCCTCAGATCAAGCCCACACAAGAGGCGCATATAAATTCTGATCAGGAATCGGCAAAATCGATAAAAATGATTTACTTTAATTTGGCCAGACATATTTTCAGGATTTCATCCACCTGCTGTTCGAATGTCATATTCGTCGTATCGATCACTATGGCATCAGGGGCTTTCTTGAGCGGGGAATGAGTCCTGCCGGAATCGATCTCATCACGCATCTTTAGATTTTCTTGCAAACTTGCCTTTTCAGATAGCGCCAAATTCAATTGCAACCGGCGGCGTTCGGCGCGGGTTTCAAGATCGGCCACCATGTAAATTTTAACATCGGCATCGGGGAAAACGTAAGTTCCCAAGTCCCTTCCCTCCGCCACGATGTCATGATTTTCACCGAATGCCCGTTGCTGCTTGTGCATGAATTCCCTGACAGCGGGGATAGCCGAAACCTCGGAAACCTTTGCATCCACCTCGGTCGAGCGAATCTGTTTAGTTACGTCTTCGCCGTCGAGAAGCACTTTCAGACCGTCGTGGCTTTGGCAAAGTTCGAGGACGGTATTATCGAGCAGTTTTTCGAGCTTGTTATCAATTAACGCAACACTTTCATTATATCGCATAATTTTAAGTGTTATAGCACGATACATCGCTCCTGTGTCGAGATATATGTAGCCCAGCCTACGCGCCAAAGCTATCGCCGTGGTGCTTTTGCCCGAGCCCGCAGGCCCGTCGATAACCACAACCTTGCCCATCTCTACAATCCCACCAGCGCCTTAAGCTCCTCCACCTGAGACGGCTCCAACAGGCGGAACTTCCCCTCCGGCAGGTCATCCAGCAAAAGAGACCCATAGGCGACCCGTTTAAGAGTTATCACCGGAAATCCGAGGCTGGCCAACATCCGCCTGACCTGACGTTTCCGTCCTTCGTGTATCGTGATCCTTACCAGACTCATAGTCCTGGAGACGGATACGATCTGCGCTTCAGCCGGCGCGGTTGGGCCGTCATCCAGCACGATTCCCTTTCTCAGCTGTTCCATTTCAGATTCGCCGATCGAGCCCGCCAGCTTTGCCTCGTATGTCTTCTTTACTCCATAGCGCGGATGGCTCAACCTAAATGCGAGCTCGCCGTCGTTGGTGAATAGAAGCAAGCCGGATGTTTCGAAATCAAGGCGGCCGACCGGGAATACTTTGCCCCTGTATTCCTTGAGTAAAACGCTCACCAATTTTTCGTGATGCGGGTCCCGGGCGGATACCAAGTAGCCGGGAGGCTTGTTCAGCATCAGATAGGTCGTACCCAGCGCGGGTGAAACGGTCTTGCCATCCACCTCAACCACGTCTTTTTCGCTATCGATTTGAATGCCGAGTTCCTTGACCAAAGAGCCGTTTACTTTGACTCTTCCCTGAAGAATTAGCTGATCGGCGTGGCGGCGGGAACCGGCGCCAGATCGGGCAAGATATTTATTTATCCGCATCATTAATGAGGCAACAAGGGTCTATCGGAATAAGTGATGGTTCGCCGTTGCGCGAGGTCAAACCTACGCAGCGGCGATACAATTCGAAATTCAAGATTCACGTTCTATTTCAGTGATCGACAAAGGGGAAAATCCCCCCGAAGATACGCTGGAATCTTTAGCGGCCGACTCGAGCGCCGTTTCGGCTTGATCGTCTCCGACGCCATCGCCCATGACCTCGCCTTTGCGCGCCAATTTAAGCGACGGCAATTTCGCCGGAACTTCTTCCGTGGGCGGCAATGGCGGCAGATGGCTCAACGACGGCAAACCGAAAAATTCGAGGAAATATTCGGTGGTCACGAAAAGATGCGGACGGCCCGGGCCGTTCGAACGGCCATCGATGCAGATCAGATCCCTTGCCATAAGATTGCGCAGAACTCCATCGCAATCCACGCCTCTGATTCTTTCGATTTCGGCGCGGGTGATCGGCTGCTTGTAAGCGATTATCGCCAAAGCTTCGAGCGCCGCCTGACTGAGGTGAAGTTTCCGATCGATTTCGCCTGCTCTTTTTATATAGGAGTGATACTCCGGCAATGAATAGAACCGATAGCCGCCGTTTACCCTTTCTATTCTGAAGCTCCTTCTGGTCGCAAGATATTCCTCATTCAATTCAGCGACGACTTTTTCCAAAGTGGCTTGCGAAATTCCCGCACAACGGGCGATTACATCGTCTCGAAGCGGTTCGTTGGAGGCGAAAATAAGCGATTCGACTATGTTTTTCTGATCGAACAGGTCAAATTCATTATCGCTTCGGTCGTTTTTGTCCTGAATCATTCCTTATTCGAAAACTCCTATTTGAGGTAAAGCATTCTGCCCGTTCGCTCGAAACCACCGATTGTGATTTTATATAGATATATGCCGCAGGCCTGGTTTTCCATCATCCGCCAGCGCAACGCATTTAACCCGATTTCCGCTTTTCCCGTCATTTCGCCGATCTTTCGGCCGGTTACGTCCACAACCTCGAACTTATAATTTTCCGAAGAAAAATTCCACTCGAAATTTATGATTGTGGCGGAATTGAATGGGTTTGGATAGTTGCCCAAGAGCCTGAACGATGCGGGAACCATCGTTTCCTCGGATGAAATCGACGTTTCAATCGTATCGATTTCTGCGCTGTATTTGAAATCGGCGCTGTCGCGAATAGTGAAACCCTGATAAGGCCATACCACAGTCATCAATGCCGCGTCGAGATTATGAAATTGAGGGATTCTGACAGACAATGATTCACCGGGCGGCACATAATAGATCCCGAAAGTAACGAACCCGGAATCGGGAATGCTGCCGACGGCGAATACCAATGGATAATTATCATCGCCGTAAAAATGAATCACCAGCGTGGATTTGGGCACTCCCGGATCGTTGAATACGATGTGCGCTCCTCCGAGATTCTCGATCGTTTTCGGGTCAATCACCATTCCGGTGGGGTATATGTCATGAATTCTTATCAGCGGCACGCTCAACGGAAAATCCGGTCCTTCTTCGAAAAATCCCGGCCTCCAATTGGCAGCGGTGAAATAATTCCATGACATAAAATCGGCGTATTCTGTCAGAAAATTCAGATTGGCCTCCGCGAAAACAACGCTGATCGCATTGATCGATTGATCGAGGCTAATCAGTTTTTCGAATATTCTTCTGATGAATTCGAACCCATGATTCTGGCAAAGATATTGGGCAAAAACCCAGGATCCGTACATATGCGATCCACCCGTCAGATACAAAGATTTATCGATTTTCAAATAATAATCCGGCAGATAATAATAAAGTTCGTTCACCCCGTCGAAAACGATCTCTTCCGCGGATACCGCCGAAAGCTCATACCACCAAGGCGTTTCATCGCGGCCGAACGCCCGATAAGCCATCTGCACCGCATGGAAATACTCATGCGCGCATGTAACCTTTAAAAACGGTATAGGGTCGTCGGGATGATGTTGATTGCGAAGATCCCGCCCAATGAACATATATGAAGAATAAGCCTGCCGCCCGGGATAATGATCGGAGGGGAACTCCGGAACCACCAGTCCGGTGATTTCGGTGACGTAAACGTCATAGAGGTCATTACCCCCCAGACCGTCATCGGGAGGAGGAGGGTCGAATCCATGGAGATTAACGAAAGCCAAGCGGCTCGATTCGAGATACTCGCCCATACGGTTTACGTAATCAGGCACACCGTCATGCGGATTGATATCGACATCGCTTTGATAGACGGCATTGTTGCCTGTGATATCGAAATGGATTCTGAAGTTTTCCGTATCGTATCGAACCTGTAACGAGGGCCTGGTAAGAGCAAGCGGCGGCCACACATGCGCGGTGGGCAGGGACAGGATAAAATCGCCGGTGGTGCAGCCGATATCCGCAAATGAAATCGCCTGAATCGCAATAACGATAATCGCAATTTTACACGCTATGCGCATACAGTTTCATCGCCTTTTCTCGATCCAGTTTTCCCCGGACAACCCAGATTTTTCCGAACGGAGCCGCCTGCTTCAAAAATAGCTGACCAAGCCGGCATAGTTCGAGGATCGCCATGAAGGTAACCGCGATCACGATTCGTCGAGGATCATCGTCGAATAACTCTTCGAACCCGACTTCGCCGCGGTATTCAAGCTTGTCGATTATATGCTCGATCCGCTGATCGATACTGACCTCATCGATATCCACAAGGTGATCCTTGGCCTTTCTGGAATTAAGCAGCAGTTCGCCCAGAGCGATCGCAAGAGCGTTGATATCCACCGGTTCGAGGCGGTAATTTATATCGGCGGTGATACCGTCGTATTGCCTGCCTCTCGGATAGCGCTTTTGCCAGGATTCCCCTCTTTTCTCCAGTTCTTGCGCCGCCGAGCGAAATTGGCGATACTCGAGAAGCGCTCGCACAAGGCCGCTTCGCGGGTCCTCGAAATCTTTCATTTCATCTTCGGGTTGCGGCAAAAGCATCTGGGCTTTGATCCGGATAAGCATGGCCGCCATCAGGATAAATTCACCGGCCACTTCAAGGTCGAGTTCCTGCATGGCCTCGAGATAAGCAAGGTATTGCCTGGTAATCTGGGCTATTGGAATATCATAAATATCGATTTCGTCCTGCTTGATCAGATATAGCAATAGATCAAGCGGTCCCTCGAACGGCTGGATGTTGAAACCCGGCCCGACATCGTCAATTCTGATATGATTACCAGTCAATTTTCATCGCCTTTCTTACCAAGGACATGGTTTCAGCAGCCCTATTGCGGGCCGAATCGGCGCCGGCTTTGAGTGATTTCCACACGAACTCGGGCCTGGAAACGAAACTTTCCCGTCTTTTCCGCAATTCGGATAGCGCGCCGTTCAGTTTGCCGGCGAGAATGGTCTTGCACTCGACACACCCGAGTTGCCCGGAACGACAGGGAGCGGCGATTTGATCATGCGAATCATTGTAAATTCGATGCAATGAATACACCGGGCAGATTTCGGGTCTTCCCGGATCGCCTTTTCGCAATTTCTGCGGATCGGTGAACATCTTTTTGATTTTGGCCGCAGTTACTTCCTCCGAATCGGCGAGACGGATGTCATTGCCATAGGATTTCGACATCTTGCGTCCATCGGTACCGGTGACCGCCGGGAATTGAGTCAAAAGCCCTTCGGGTTCCGGAAAAATTTCGCCGTAAAGATTATTAAACCTCCGGGCGACCTCCCTTGTCAACTCAATATGGGGAAGTTGGTCCTTGCCCACGGGTACCGCATTGGCTCGATAAACTAAAATATCGGCCGCCTGCAATAACGGGTATCCCAAAAATCCGTAGCTATCGAGACCGAGTTCGTTCGCCTTTTCCTTGTAAGATGGCACCCGCTCGAGCCATGAAAGCGGCGTAATCATGGAAAACAAGAGATGCAGCTCCGCATGTTCCTTGACCTCCGATTGGATGAATATCGAGCATTTATCGGAATCCAGCCCCGCGGCCAGGTAATCGCATGCCATCTGAAATACGCGTTCTTTGATACCGTCGGTTTCCGCGTAATCGGAGGTCAGGGAATGCCAATCTACGATGCAAAGATAAGTCTCATATTGGTGTTGAAGCTCGACCCAATTTTTCAACGCCCCCTCGTAATTGCCGAGGTGAAGTTGACCGGTCGGCTGCATTCCTGATAAAATTACGCCTTTCATGCTCATAAAATTCCCACGTTGCCCGCCATTTCGTCATGACGGCAAAAATTCGATGCGACCAAGTTATGCAGTGGCTATAAGTTATTTTCCAATGGTATCGATTCGGACGTCCTCTTTTCTCAGTTACTTCAATCTGGTTTGCTTTCGTCAATCAAGAAAAAGATATCTTCGCCATCGACTATCCTGGGGATCCATGAACTGCTGGATAAACGTAATATGGCTCGGACGTTTTGGTTTCCGCAGGAGAACCATATTGGCCTGCTCCGGAAGTCTTTGGCCTTTAAGGTTATTGCAATCCGGACAAGCCGCCACCAGGTTTTCCCAGGTATCCTGCCCCCCCATCTGCTTCGGTATGACATGATCGACGGTCATATCAGGTGTCTTGCGGCCGCAGTACTGGCAACGACCTCCATCCCTTTTGATAATATTTTTGCGCGAAAGTAGCACCCGCTTGGCCGGTATTTTCACGAAATTGGCCAAGCGCACTACCGAAGGCACCGGGAAACTCATATTCACCGCATGAACACGTTGTCCATCAAGGGATTCTATCATCTCGGCCCGATCGAGGACAACCATAACTATCGCACGCCTGACTGTGCAAACGGTCAACGGCTCGTAATTCTGATTTAAGATCAATACATGCCCATTCAGCATCGCTTATCCCGGCATGCTTACCAATCGTAATCTATCACCAATAAAGGTTTTGTCAATAGAATTTCCCCATGACCACCTAATTAAATCGATACTGATTTTAAGGTTAACCGAGCCCAAAATAACAGATTTGGAACAAATCGCCTTATTTTGAATTTAATTGCTAAGGTAGCAGCTTGACTTCCTCAGGCTGAAATATATATTTGAAAAATGCGGAAAATAATCGGAAGCGCGCTGCTTATTGTCGGAATATCTATGATTCTGGCATTGGGATCGGCTTTGGTTCATCCGAAAAAGATCCCGTTAATCGGAGTATGGCCGGATAACCGCCGGATCATAGCACTGGAAAAACCGCCCTCATTCGATCCCGAAACCGACTCATTGATCACTCTTGAGGAGGCGTTCCTGCTATGGAAAGACAAAGGCGGCATATTCATAGACACGCGAGAACCAGAGGAATATAGCGAGGGGCATATTCCGGGGGCTATAAACCTGCCTTTCGAGCGTTGGGATGAATACTGGGATTCGGTGGAACCTCTGATTGGGGCGGAAAGGCTTATCGTAACCTATTGCGGCGGTTTGGATTGTGAACTATCGCTTTTTGCTGCCAGAGAATTCCAGTCGCATGGATATGTCCGACCTCTTATATTTTTCGGGGGTTACGTAAAATGGACAGAGCAAGGATTGCCGATTGAGAGCGGAAACAAACAATAGAACCTTCTTCACTACTCTTCTCAGTTTGGCCATAGGCGGCATATTCGTTTATGCTTCAATAGATAAAATTATCAATCCGGAGGCATTTGCGAGGATAATTCATAATTATCGACTGTTGCCGCCTGCCGCAATAAACGGTCTTGCTATTTTTTTGCCGTGGCTGGAGCTTACAGCAGGCCTATGCCTGATTCTCGGATTCAATTACAAATCCGCGAATCTATTGATATTTCTGATGACCTTGGTATTTATCGCAGCGCTCGAAACGGCGTATTTTCGGGGAATAAACCTTAACTGCGGCTGTTTCACGACGGCGGCGACCACCAAATCGAACTTATTGGCAAGAATAATCGAGGATTTCCTAATCCTTGTGGGAAATGTCATAATCCATCTCAATATCAGTTTTAAGCGATATAAAAGAATATAAATTAAACGCAACAAACCGGTCAATTGCAACCTAATTCGATTGGGCGCAAGTATTACATCTTCGTCAAACTTGCGCCTGACAGCCGCAATATGCGCCCAAACGCCGGTTCGAAAAGGACCGAAATTAAATCGTCAATTTAGGGATTCCGGTTCGGCGATGATCTGAACCCGGATTTTCTCTCCCGCTTGCATGTAACCTGAATTCGGAGGAATCACAATCAGGCAGTTTACCGTGGAGAAGGCTCTAAGCGAGCTGCTATAACGAAGGGCCGGAGTCACCTGAAATCCGTTTTCGGTAAGGATTACTATTCCGCGAATAAAAGTGGTCACCCCATCCTCTCCCCTGATGTCTCTGGTCAAAGTGGCCATAACCTCGGTGCGACGAATAATACTCATTCCCATCATCTTCATCAATGCCGGACGAACGAACTGCTCAAGCACAATATAAGAAGAATAAGGATGCCCGGACAAACCGAATATGGGGATATTGCCGCAGGTGCCGAAAATCATCGGTTTTCCGGGTTTGATCGCGACTTTCCAGAATTTTATATCCATACCGACCCGTTCGAGTATTTTTTTAACGAACGAGAAGTCCTCGAGCGCCGGTCCGATGCTGCTGATAAACATATCGTGCTCGAGTCCCTGCAAAATTTTTTCTTGAACCTCCTCGCGATTATGACCGGCTATTCCGAGATCGATAGGTTGAGCCCCATATTCGGCCAGCTGCGAATAGAGCGCGAACCGATTTGAACACCGCATCATGCCATATGGCAGCGGGCCGTCGCTCTCGCTGAAAGCGCTTCCGGTAACCAAAAACGAAACACGCGGGGCGCGAAAGCATTTGACTTCGTTCATTCCGAGTGCGGATAGAACGCTGATGTCGGCGGCATTGATTTTCTTGCCTTTAGCCAGCACCAATGTTCCCTTGGAAATATCCTCGCCTTTTTTTCTGATGTTCTCGCCCGCAACGGGCTGTTTATAAATAACGCCCTTGCCATTGGTTTGCCTTACCATATGTTCATCGGGCAAAACGGTGTCGGCCCCCTCGGGGATAGGCGCACCCGAAGTGATTTTCACGGCATGACGGGGTTCGATCGGCTTAGGCCAATTTTTCCCGGGGAACAACTCACCATCGATATAAATCTCAATCGGACTTTTGCTGGAAGCCCCGGCGGCGGATTTCGATTCGAGGGCGTAGCCAGACACCATGGCATAATCGAAAGCGGGAACGTCTTCCGATGATATAACATCCTCGGCAAGCACCCGGCCGCGAGCCTCCAAAATGGGAAGGTTCACCGGCTCAAGCACTTTGGTTAAATCCAGTACGATTTGTAACGCCTTATCTACGGAAATCATTTCCACCCCTCCGGCTGTTCGCCTACTTGAGAATGGTCATCACACCATCATGGTGAATGAAAAGAAATAACATAACCATGTGCGACCGGAATGGTAAAAAAAGCGGTTTCGCCCCTGATGTATAAATATATTAATCAGCACCTTATTTTTTGTCAAGCGAATTCTTGTGAAAATAAACACAATTCGGCGCCGATTGCAAGCCCGGTGGAAAAGCAATGGCCGACCAGCAAAGGCTATAAATCAAACTGTTCTACAGCAGGAATAATCGGTCTATCGTGAAATGACAGTGAAAACGCAAATATCATAGCCGACCGCTATGCCGAATGTTTTGCCATAGACTGCCGAAAACGGAAAACTATATGGAATCCCGCGGCGCGCTGAATACGCCGTTATCTGGTGCCCGTATTTCCGAGAATAGCGGAATACTCCTTGGGCGATTTAAGAATTTCCACCGCTTTGTTCAGATAAGGGTCCGTTTTCAGCACGATTTGGCGATAAACCGCTTTTTCTCCATAGAGACGGGTAAGAATATCACGTTTTATCGAGCGCTTGATGTAATCGATGCTTTCTTCGAATTGACGTTCCTTATCGGCCTTTATCTCGTTTCTCAAAAGCGCGATTTCATCGGCGTAAAGACTGCTTTTCCCGGACTTTTCAGCGGTTTTTTCGAGACGTTCGAGATCAAGTTCGAGTTCCGATTTATAGGTGAATTTCTTCTCTTTAAGAAAAGCTTTGAATTCATCGATCATCTGCGGCGTAACCTCGAAATCCTCCGGCAACGAAGCGTGGCTGGTGGAATAGCGGACGGAGAAGTCGAAGAACATCGACAACCTCTCCAAATTCAATTCAAGCGCATTCAGTTTATCGTCCTCCACCTTCAGGTCCGGCACCACTCCCCCCCCACCGAAAACAATCCTGCCGCCGCGCGTGTGAAATATCTCCTTGGTCGTAGTGTCCGGCGATTCCGTGGAATCGGCGGGCGTTTCCCCGTCATTCTCAGCCAATCTCTCAGGGTGGCGCGATGATCGGGAATCCTTCTGGATACATCTTCCCGATGGAATATACCATTTGGCGGTGGTCAGTTTCAAAGCGGCCTCGTCCGATAATGGATAGATTTGCTGGACGAGTCCTTTACCGAAGGTGGTGTTGCCGACAATTATCCCCCTGTCCCAATCTTGAATCGCGCCGGCGACGATCTCCGAAGCCGACGCCGACATCTCATTGACAAGAATAACCACCGGAATGCTCATGGGGATTCTGGGCTCTTCAAGCGAATAGAGGACTCTATTCTGATCATCGCTTCTGCCCCTGGTCGAGGTCACCTCAGAACCTTTCGGCAAAAAGTAGCCGGCTACTTTCACCGCCTGGTCGAGCAGGCCGCCGCCATTAGAACGCAAATCGAAAATGATTCCTTCAACGTTTGAATTGACGATCTCGGAAAAAGCGGTTTCAAGTTCGGTTTGCGCCTCCTCACCGAACCTGGCTAACCTGACATAGCCAAGTTTGGTGCCGTTGCTGTTGAAAGTGGAATAAAAAGGGACCGTCTTGATTTCGATGACCGCCCTCTCGATGGTGTATTCGAGAGGCTGATCGACGCCTTCACGTTCGATGCTCAGCGTCACCTTGGTGCCAGCCGGTCCCCTCATCAGACTGGAAGCATCCTCCGTCGTCATTCCTCTGGTAGGCTTATTATCGATACGAATGATTTTGTCTCCGGCACGCAGTCCCATACGATAAGCCGGGGTTCCCTCCATCGGGGCGACAACCATGATCACCCCGTCTTTCTGCATTATGGTCATACCCAGCCCCGAGTATTTGCCGGTCGTAGATTCCTGTAGACGATCATATTCTTTTCGTTCCAGAAATTCGGAGAAGGGATCGAGAATATCTATCATCCCCCGAATGCCGGCATAAATCAGATCCTTGGAGTTCACCTCGTCCACGTAACGAGCATTGATATTGAATGCGACGTTCGAGGATAATTTCAGGTAACCGTACAGGGAATCGCTTGGCCGTTGTGCGGTGGCGAACAAATAAAGCCCGATCGCCCCAATCGCAAGCAGTATATATATGGCTTTTCTTTTCAGCATTTTTCCTCCATCCTGTAATATCTTATCGGCGATGAATGCACCGCCATTATCAACTACGATTTATTACCCGCGGGTCCTCCAATTTGTTGCAAAAAGCGCCAGTCCAATCAGTGAGATTGCTAAAAAAACCGCTTCGTAAGAGATAGTGGCCACCAGCAGTCCAACCGATATGGTTGTGCCCACCATCGCTCCGGCCAGATCAATGCCATAAGGCAAACCCGGTCGGTTGTCGAACGATTTAGCATTGGTCGTATAGCCAAGCCCGCCCGCAATACCCGCCAGTCCCACGAGCAACAGCCAGAACCATTCGCATTGCGGTTGTAACAAACTCAATAGACCGAGCACAGTGAAAATGACATAAGGTATCATTGAACTTCCAAGAATGATTTTCAGCAACGGTTGCTTAAATGATATATAGGTTCCCCAGAAGGCTCCCAGGACCATTCCGGCCATGAACAACCCCATAATCATTCCGAGTGCCAGATACATGTATCCGCCAAGAATTTGGATATAGAAGAGCGCGATGATTTCGATAAGAAAAGCGCAAATCCCGAAATAAAAAATGTTTATCAAAGGAAGAAATCTCTTATCCGCGAAATTACCGCTTATCAGAGTGATGATTATACCCACGATCAATAATGTCACAATAGTATATAGACTTGCGAAACCGCGCAATCCATACCAAGCGCCGAACTGCGACAGATAATAAGCCAAACCGTGCCCAATGGAAAGCAAATGAGGTTGCTTTTCGTCACCTTCCAATTGTTTTAGCGTCTGGTGGAGTTTGAAATCGTTCAGCCTCGATGAAATCATCGGTCCGTTGAAATACGGCGATCGCAATTGAAGATTGTCGCATCTTTCGAGCAAAGCCGCCAATTCCGGCTTCCACAAGGGATCGTCGGAACATATGAAAGTCAATCTTTCCCCCGGGATTATCCGAATGCCAGGGAAAAGCGACCGCAAGTTCCGATGAAGCATCACTATCCGCTTTCTGAGCTCGGGATGCCACATTCCATCGTAAGCCGGAATCGAAATCGAGAGGATGCCTCCTGCGGCGAGATTATTTCGGCAAAGGCTGAGGAAACGGTGAGTTTCAAGACGGTAATCGTAGAATGATAACAGGCGACCGGCAGTGATACTGATGGCATCGAGCTTTCTCTTGTTATTGGAAAAAAACGATATCGGATCTTTCAACCAGACATTCATTTCAGGAGGATACTGCCCTTCATTCAGTAGTCTGTACCAGCGGTTTTCCGGAAAAATATAAGTCCGTTTGATGTTTTTCGGCACTAAGCGATCGACCATATGGAATTCGGCGCCGACGAATGCGATATCCTTCATTTCCGGTTTCATCAAGTAAGGCCAATAAAAAATCTCCTGTCCGATTATTTCGTCGGGAAAATCAGCCAGTTTGACCCCGCTGGCATAAAGAGTGGTCAATTCGGAACTGGTCGTCGCGTCGTAGCGAATCAAGCGGCTCGATACGGAATCCTTGAACTTGAAAGGTTGGTAATGGATTTTCAATAAAGCATTTTCAAGACCGGCATCGAAACCGAAAACAAGGCAAAACAAAGCGATCATGATTATGGGCACTTTAATGAATTTCGGCGGAATCGCAACGGCCAAACAAATAATCGCCAGGCAGATGACCAGCGTGATATCGCGGCCGCCGGCCAAATAATATATCGTGGTCAAAAGACCGGCGACCAGGGCGCCGATCGCCTCTCCCCAATAAGCTCTGCTGGAACGCCCCTCTCCACGGCCGTGAAATGCCACCGAGGAAAACAATCCACCGCTTATGAAACAAACGGGAAACAGCGAGACGATCACTCCGAATAAATATAAATGCGGCGGGGGAAGCTGTCCTGCAGGCAGACCGTAAATTTTATCGGTCAGAAAAAATTGCACAGCCGATACCGGCACGAAAACGGCCAGCAAAATAAAAAGATTGCGGGGCCGGATCTTTTTTATCAAAAAGGCGCCCATGCCGGTGAAAAGCAGCCATAAAAAGAAAAATATACTCAGATAAATTTCATTTCCGCCCGAGAAGCTGACGGCAAGGCGCGCCAATACAACCTGAACCGATAGGCTTATGAAACCAAGATTGAATGAGCCGAAAATCAGCCCCAGATCCCGGGGATTTCTATCCGACAATCGGGACACCTTCCGTTTCGAATTTGGTTTTCAGCGACCTGGAATCCTAATCTATGAATCAAACGTCGGCCGCACTTGTGGCAATATGTGCTTTCCTCCCGATGGCCAAATACATTACCGATGTAAGGGTAGTGAATTCCCTCGGATCTGGCAATCGCGGTCGCCCTCTCGAGAGTGCTTTGGGGGGTCATGGGAATGTTGTTCATCAGATACGCCGGGTGAAATCTGGTGAAATGGATCGGCACGTCCGGGCCCAAATTGGCGAACAACCATTTGGACAGTTCGATGAACTCTTTATCCGAATCGTTCAAACCGGGCACGACAAGATAAACTATTTCAAGCCAGACGCCGCGCGCTTTTATCGTCTGAAGCGTATCGAGCACAGGTTGAAGCCTGCCGTTGCAGATACGTCGGTAGTAATCATCGCTGAACGACTTCAGGTCGATTTTCACGGCGTCGACCACGTCAAGAAGGGCCGCAAGCGGCTCTTTTTCGATAAATCCGGCGCTGACAAGAACCGATTTAACCCCCGCTTTTTTCCCCTCGCCGGCACAATCGAACATGTATTCATAGAACACCGTCGGCTCGGAGTAGGTGTAGGCGATGGAAACGCAACCGCTTTCTTTAGCCTGCTTTACGCACTGCGAGGGCGATATTTTCATGGCGGGAATATCCTCGGGACGAAACTGCGAAATGCTCCAATTTTGACAGAAGCGGCAATTCAAATTGCAGCCGGCGGTGGCAACCGAAAAAGCAAATGTCCCCGGAAGGTAATGGAAGAAGGGTTTTTTTTCTATCGGATCCGTATTGGCCGAGCAGACACGCGAATAAACGCAAGTGAAATATTCGCCGCCAATGTTCTCACGAACGCCGCAATAACCCCGCTCAAGATCGCTCACTCGGCAGCGACGGGGACAGAGACGGCATTCGATTATTCCATTCTCGAGCTTAGCATAAAAGCGTGCAGGATAATAAAATTCCGGTCGTGGTTTGGCCGCCGCCGCTGCTCTTTCTTCCGATGATTGAACGAAATCCGGCAGCAGCAGCAACCCGGCGCCCGCTACCGTTGATTGAATGAAACACCGTCTCTGCATCTATTCCACCAAACGAAATGGCAGAATCAGGGTATCCAGATTAATTGCCGAGGGCGGCACTATCGACAAATCCTCAGTATAAATAGGACCATAGGTCAGGCTATCTAAAGGATATATAGTCATATCGTATAATCCCTCGGGCAAGCCGAAAAAGCCGAAATAATTGCCCGCACCCTCGCTAAGCGTAAAGGCCAGTGAATCATTATCATTAAATAAAAATAAATACGCCGCGGTGTTTAGGTATCCGAAAACACTGCCGGTCGAATCCAGATCAATGAAGCGGAATACCGGCGTAAAAAAATATCGGGATGAGTCGGCGTCGAAAGATATGGCGTGGAACAGGTCGATATCGATAAGTGCCTGCGTGATTTCGTCATCTTTGATTTCGACGTGGCCTTCGGCCGTTCCGCTGTTATTCGACGAATCGGGCCAAAAATCCAGAGCGAACAGAGTATCGTTGCGAACGGCCGTGCACTGACCGAACCTCACCCTCAAAAAATCGTAACGGCCGGGCTCGAGCAAGCGCGAAAGCAACTGCCGTCGGTTGCCGTTGCGCAATGCGGCTACATCGTGCGTCACCGGAGTAGTGAGTATGATATCCCAACCGGTAGTCGTATCCGCCGCCTGCGCCCAATGTATTTCAATTTTCTCCATATTTATGAACACGGAATCGAACTGACCGGCGGCATCCTGAAGATGAAGCTGAAATCTTCCCATGGGTTGGGGCGCAGTCGATTTGGAGCAAGAAATAAATAGCAAGGCGCCTAAAAATAGATTAAAGATAAATCCTGCCACGGCATATTCCCTCCGCACAGACAACCTACGGCCGACAGCCCTTTTTTTCAAGGTATTTCTTTTTATTCGAACGATGCGGCCGGCGGTTCCGGGCGGATAATTCTGATTTGTTCGGAAAGCGGCACCAACTCGAAATAACGATTATAGATATTGATTTTTCCTGATTTGTATTTCCAGATTTCCGCGCTCGGCATCGAAGGAATTCCTGGAATTTTCTTTCTCCAGAATTTCGTGCTGTCCGCAAGCACGTATAGAAATTTCCGCGGCGGCAACGATCGGGCCAGCAACGTGGTGCCGATCTTGTTGACGAAATGGCTTTCGGTGATCAGATCGGTCCCCACGAATGCCGCATCCACCCTGTCCAGCATCGATAAGATCAAGGTATCCACGCCGAACTCCACGCCAACGGGAAGTATTGAAAGTCGGCGGGCAAGTGCGCGCCCCTCAAGCGCCGGACGGGACTCGGGTATCAATATATTGCCACGCCAGCCGAGCTCAACCGCGGCCCGCAGCGATTTTTCGACCGCGGTCGAGTGCGATATGGTGGCGATCGTCGCACAGGAGGCTATTCGGCGGCCGGCAAGCCGATAAAGCCTTTCCCTTTCAGCTCTAATTGCCCGCCTGCGAATCATAAGCAGCCGGCAAAGCGCCGAAAAATCGACAGCCGATTTTCTTTGTACGAACGATATCAAATTCAAGATATTCGCCATCGGCGGATGCCAAGATAAGGCGATCTCGATAAGACGGTGGAATTTTCGTCTGTCCAAACTTTGCGCGCCCGATATGAAGACCCCATACAACTGATTTTCCAGGGCCCCGGCGCCCGCACGATTGTTTTTCATGAGTCGCAGAAGACGTCTTTTCAAGATTTCAAAACTCATCCCAGGACCTTACGCGTGTTGCGGAAGTGAACTTTGGCCACTTCAACCAATTGGTCCTCGCCGAATTTAGCAGCGAAGCGCCGAATGGCGTCATCGACAGGCGCCCCGGCTCCAAACGGAAACTCGATACTGAAGCGTCGAGAAAGCTCTTCCATACGCGCGATAAACTCGTCGCGCGCGATAATCGAGGCGGCCGCCACGGCCGGAAATCTTTCGGCTCCGGTCCGCTGAATCAGCTTAACCTGTCGGCCGAGCTTCATCAAAGCTCCGATTACCAGGCTTTCATCGCCGAATTTATCCGTTATAATCGATGCGCAATCAGCTTTTGCCAACAGATTTTCGATAGCTCTGGCGTGGCACCAGGCCAGTAAACGATTCAGGTTTTTAAGTTCGGCGTGAAGCTCATTATATCGTCGGGGCCCGATCGCCACTATGCTATAGGGGATTTTCTTTTTCAATTCGGCCGCTATCAAACGGATTCTGCTGTCGGAGATTTTTTTCGAATCCCTGATTCCGAGATGCTCGAGCGAGTCGATGGTCGTCTTGTCGAAACGGCAGGCAACGCACACCAGCGGGCCGAAATAATCGCCCTTTCCGGCCTCATCGGTGCCGGCTACCGGATATTCAGGGGCGATTTGCTCCAATGCCGATTACGCCCGCTCGAGATATTTGCCATCGCTGGTATCGATCTTGATTCTGTCCCCCTCTTTCACGAACAGGGGGACCCTGACCCTCAGACCGGTCTCGACGGTGGCCTGCTTGGTGAGATTCGATACCGAATCGCCTTTTACTCCCGGCTCGGATTCTATGACCTTAAGCACTACCGCCGATGGCATTTCCACCGCTATCGGGGAGCCCTCGAAAAACAATATCTGATATTCAAGATTTTCCTGCAGATACCACTTGTAGTCACCGATATTCTCGGCGGAAATCGTAAATTGCTCGAAGGATTTGGTATCCATGAAATGGAACCCATCGGCATCGTTGTATAAATACTGCATGGTGCGCTGGACGAAATCCGGCTCCTCGAACTGCTCTCCGGCGGAGAAAGTGCGTTCTATCACCTGCCCGGTGCGGATATTTTTCAATTTGGTCCAAACGTTGGCTCTACGCTGGGCCGTCCGGGCATGTTGAAAATCGACGATATAATATATTTCATTTTCCAATTTTAGCCGCATCCCTTTGCGGAAATCCGATGTATCTAGCATTGCTTACCTCCGTTTTGCAATAATATAAGTTTCCCGAATGCCGAGCAAGCCAAACTTTGCCTCAGCCGCCGAAACCTATCCGGCCGATTAGCTCAGCCAAGAACGATCGATAAGTCGCGACAGGCTACTCCGAATCGTATTGAATCAACGACTGGAATGGATATCCCTCCAACAGCTTACGGCCATTCAAGAAATTCAGCTCGATCAACACCCAGATGCCGGCAACTTGACCACCCAGCCTTTCCACCAACCGGCAGGCCGCCTGAAGAGTCCCGCCGGTAGCCAGAAGGTCATCTATGACAAGAACTTTTTGTCCTTTGTTTATAGCGTCTTTATGAATTTCGAGGGTGGCTTTACCGTATTCGAGGCTGTACGATTCGGCGATGGTTTCGGCGGGAAGTTTCCCCGGCTTTCTGGCGGGCACGAATCCGATTCCCAAGCGATGAGCCAGCGCTCCACCGAAAATAAAGCCTCTCGATTCGATGCCGAGGACGCAATCGAGTGCGATTTTCCTGTAATTCTCATGAAGGTAGTCGATGACCATTTTGAACGAATCGGGATCTTTTAGCAGTGTTGTGATATCCCGGAAAACGATCCCCTTTTCCGGGAAATCGGGAACGTTACGTATTTTCGATTTCAGTTTCTCCGTGTTCATAATCTAATCCTGAACTCCTTGAATTCCGCGGAATATTTATCCCAAGTTAATTTGACATCGGATACATGGGCGGCCGGCGGACCCACTCTTATATCTTTCAAAAATTGCTCGAGCATCGACCGCGGCCCCTCGGCCACGAATTCGACTCTATCATCCGGGAGGTTTCTGACCCAGCCGGTCAATCCATACATCGCCGCACGCCTTTGAACGAAAAAGCGAAACCCGACACCCTGCACCACCCCACTGACGAATCCGGAGAGTCGCGCGTAATCGCTCATGACAGCCTCTCAAGCACCAACTCAACGGCGCGCTCCGGAGAATCAGCTTTAAGAATCCCTTCAATATTCCAGGTCTCAAGTCCGATCACCGGTTTGCCGGCAGCAAGGGCGAAAGCGATTTCCGATAACGTTCCGTATCCGCCTGATATGGCGATAAACGCTTTGCAGGTATTAATTATGACCTTATTTCTCGCCTGCCCCATACCGGTAGCTATAGCGATCCGCACGAATCCGTTGGCCGATTCAGGAGCATCATCGGGCAAAATCCCCACCGTCAGGCCGCCCGCCTCATAAGCACCCTTACATACGCCCTCCATAATTCCACCCAGGCCGCCGCAAACTATCATCAGCCCGTGCTCGGCAAGCAGTTTTCCGACACGAACGGCATAATCGTAATGCTTATCGGAGGGTGCCGACGATCCGATCACTCCGATCGGCTTGCTTTTCATAGGTCAAACGATAATTTTAATCGGATTGCGGCGCAACCTAAACATCTGATCATTATCAAATTGCGTCGCCTTTTTGCCCGGATAATCGCCAAAAGAATCGGGGCGAGAGGATTTGAACCTCCGACACCATGGTCCCGAACCATGTGCGCTACCAGGCTGCGCTACGCCCCGTTGAGGCCAAATTAGCCAAAAATGACCGTTTGTCAATAGCTTTATCGTCGCAATTCGTGCCGGAGTTTACATCATCGCCCAGACACGACCTTAAGTCGCATTCAGCGCAGATCACGCGACGGCTTGATCTCGACCGTGCCGGCTTTTTCGAATGCTCTGACAACCTCAAGGTAGGAATCGGGCAATTTATATGGTTTACCGATACCCACGCGCACGCAGACCAGCAGAGTATTTCCGGATACCGCGGGCGTAAGATCATTGTCCAGTATGAGATAATTCAACGAGACGCCGGTGCGGGATACCGCCGATGTTCTGACATAGACCCGAATCATTTCATCGAAATGAAGGGGCTTGATAAAATCGCAAACCACCCTGGCGACCACGAATTCGTATCCGGCGTTTCTGAACTCGGCGTAACTAAGGCCGAGATGCCGCCAGTATTCGACGCGGGCGATCTCGAAATACTTGATTATCTCGGAATGATGCACTACCCCCTGCAAATCAACTTCGCTGAATCGAACCCTCCAGTCGGTGTTGAACGTGAAATCCGAAATCGAGTCGGGGTTATCCAATGCGGCGGCTTCCACTCGTTATCGCCTGCCGAAGCTGATCGAGGCTGAACGGTTTGTAGATTACGGCGTCGATGCCCGATTGTCTCAACGTTTCCTCGGCGATGGTAACCCCCCAACTGGCCATGAGAATCGAATATGTTTCGGGGCTTTTCTCTTTTATTAAACCATTTAAGGCAACGCCGGACATATCGGTCAGGGTCATATCCGTGATGGCCAGATCGTAATGCTCTCCTTTTGCTGCGCAATTCGCGATTTTTTCGAGCGCTTGGGCGCCGGTCAAGGCGGCGTCGGCCTCCAACCCGAGTTTCGCCAGATAATCCGAGAGCAAGCCCTTGATGATATCGCGGCTTTCGATAATCAGCGCCCGGCGACGGCCGCTGGAAGCGCTGGTTTCGGATTGAATGACCTCATCTCTTTGCAAAGGAAGATTTCTATTGACTATATTCACGATCAGGTCGTGTCTGCTCGACCACTCGGCCAAAGAATCGGTATTGTAGTCATTTCGGACATTTCCGGCAATGGTTATCGCCACTCGTCCGTTGCCCGCTCCTATCGACAACGAAATTTTTCTGCCGCCTTCGAAAGCGCCGGTCAGCACATCCCGCATCAAAGCCGCGAATTCGGATTCGGGCAGATAGGATAACACAGGCCCGACCGCCGGCTTGAACTCGACATCTAATTTATGGTTTTTCAGCAGGTTGCTTATTACTGCGTTCAAATCGATCGGTTGGCCTTTTCCCAGCGATGCCGATCGCAAAGAGATATCATCACTTATGCTTTTCAATTTGGCTATCAGGCGTTCCGGGGCAATAACGGAACGAGTCTCCTCGCACTCCGCTTTAAGCAGATCAATTTGGCCTTTTATCTCGGTAAGGACGCTTCCCGCGTTGCTTATGATGTCGGTGATTTCTCGAGACGAATCCTGACCCGAGCCCGACGTATCATTTTCGCGACCGGTCGTTATGGCCATTTTCAGCAAAGTCTGCAATATCTGCATATCTTGAGCGTATGATTTTTCGACCGATTGTCGCGGCAGATCGACCAGCGCGATTGCATGTCGTCCCTCGAAAGAAAAATACAACGCGGTCAATTCCGGCTTTTCAAAATACACCGCCGCCGTGTTGGTCGATAACTCTTTTTTCGAAATCTGCCTTAATTGAACATTCGAGTCTTTTTTCGCCATCTTTCCGGAAAGCGTCAGCGCCAAGTCCAACTGATACTGAATGGGTCCTGTTTCTATATCCGGGTGCTGATATAAAATCCGCCAGGCACCATCGGATTCCGTAATTATCACGATCTTGGCGCCGCCAAAAAGCCCTCCCGGAAAACTATCGACAGCCTGCCCGAGCCAGCTGCCTTTATCTTTTGAATCCATGCCGAGCAGACATTGACAAAGATGATCGACTATCGATTTTTGCTTTTCAAAATTGGCGGCGGCCAGTCGATTTTGACGTCCAATATTCAGAGCTTGGCCGAGCTGGAGACCACATTGTTCAAGCAGCGAAACCTCGATCAACCCCCGATAATATGATTTGCGCCCGAGAAGTGTAATCACCCCCCAACATTCGTCTTCGACAATAATCGGGGAAACCGCAAGGAATGAATACCCCTCCGCCTTACCTCCGAAATAGGGGAAGTCGGGGCTTAGCTTGAGATCGCGGATTATCAGGACGCGTTTATTTTGCAAAGCACGACCGATGGCCGATTGACCGGGGCTCACCATCTCGAGACGGCTTGCGTGAATCGGAGATAGGCCGCGATAAGCCCCCAGCACAAGCATATTTTTAGCCGAGTGATAGATATGAATCGCACCGGAATTCAGCGAGAACAGCTCAAGGATTCGGTCGAGCGAGTAATTGAGAAGCTCGATCAGACTGTCGCGGGTCGCGGCGACCTGCATAATGCCGCCGATAGCCTCGGAACGGATCCGCCCTGAATTGCCCCTATCGGCAATGCTTTTTAATCGGGCAAGCCGATATATGGCGAAAATCGGGCCGGCCAGAAACACAAACCATATCAAAGCAACGCCCCAGGCATACGGAAGATCGGGATAAACGACCAGTACTATCGAAGAAACGAGCATCCCCAGCAATCCCACCCATCCCATAATTGCCGCTGATTCGGCTCTGAGCGCCAGCAAAGAAATTCCTATAAAAGCCAATATCGCTCCCGCCAGCAGAATGAAGCCCGCTGTCATAAAACTATTATCCCACCATCCGAATGAAATGTCAAGCGTTTATGGATCAAATCAGATTACCGCTCAAAGTCTTGCCGCTTGCATCGACCACCTCCGCCGAAATCAATTCGCCGACAGGTAACGAATCCGTATTGCGTATCAAAATTTTCTGGCCGCCCCTGGTTATCCCCGCCGGCCTCAATGGCTTTCGACGGCTATTGCCGGTTATGAGAACTTCCACGGTCTTACCTATCCACGCTTTTGTTTTTCGCTGGGTGATTTCCTGCTGGATTTTTATCAAGCGGTTAAGCCTTTCGATCTTTTCGTTTTCTCCAACGATATCCGCCGATTTCGCCGAGATCGTGCCCGGCCTAACCGAATAGCGGAACATGAACGCCGAATCGAATTCCAAGGCCCGCACAACCGATAGTGTCTTTTCGAAATCCTCCTTGGATTCGCATGGATAACCGACTATGATATCGGTGGTCAATGTCAAATCGGGCGCCGCTTTGCGCAATTTCGCCACGATATTGAGATATCGATCGACGGTGTATCCCCTATTCATCGCCTCGAGCACCGTGTCGGAACCGGATTGCAACGGAAGGTGAATAGCATGACATAGGTTCGGTAAATCGGAAAAACAAGCCACCAATTCATCGGAAAGGTCTTTGGGGTGAGAGGTCAAGAATCTCAGGCGACACCTCCCAATGCCGTCGAGAACTCGCAGCAATCCCGGAAAATCAACGCCATCGTAATTGTAAGAATTGACATTTTGGCCCAGTAATGTGATCTCTTTCACCCCGGAATCTACCAGCGATTTGAATTGGCTGATTATGCTTTCAGTCGGGCGGCAGCGGAACGATCCCCGGACGTAGGGTACTATGCAATATGAACAGTAATTTTCGCAACCACGCGATATCGCGATATAGGCTCTCGGTTCCGATTGCCTGCGCACGATGACGCTTTCATCGCCGCCGTCGGTCTCCTCGATCAACACTTTCGGTCCGCTTTTATCTTCGATGATTTCAGGCAGATCGGGTATTCGATCGGGACCGACGACGTAATCGACCTCGGGAATTCTTTTAAGCAACTCGGTTCCCACGCGGCGCGCCATGCAACCGGCCACCACGAGCGTCATATCCCGCCGATTTCGTTTGATCGCCGCCAGCGAGGAAATCCTGGCAATCGCCCGCTCCTCGGCCTTTTGGCGCACGCTGCAGGTGTTGACTACGATGAGATCCGCACGATCGGGTTCCGTGACCAGATTGAAACCTTTGCCGGCAAGCAGCGACTCGAGGATTTCGCTGTCGTATTCGTTCATCTGGCAGCCGAATGTAAGAATGAAGGCGTTCATTGGAATATAAATATAAATGCCGTAGGGTTGTTTTACAAGCTCGGCCGGCTTTTTAATTCAGCTCGTCCTTGAGGGTCTTCAGCAGTTGCAGCGCCTCCAACGGAGTAAGATTATCCAGGTCAAGGCTTTTTATTTTTTCGGCGATTGCGGCGTTCTCGGGATCGAAAAGTGAAATTTGTATGCTTTGGGGCTCCGGCATCCGCGTTTTGCCGCGAATCAGGTTCGAGGCTTGATTCTTTTCCAGCTGCGATAAGATCGATTTCGCCCTATTTATAATGGGATCCGGAATTCCGGCCAGGCGCGCCACTTCGATACCATAGGAATCATCGCAGCCGCCCGCTTTTATTTTACGCAGAAATATAATTCTGTCGTTGACCTCTTTGACCGCCACTTGAAAATTGACCACTCCGCCGCGCACGTTCGCTATCTCCGTAAGTTCGTGATAATGGGTGGCAAATAAAGTGCGGCAGCGAAGCGCTCGATTGTCGGAGATGAATTCGGTTATCGCCCAGGCAAGCGAAAGGCCGTCATAGGTCGAGGTTCCTCTGCCGAGTTCATCGAGCAGAATCAAGCTTTTGGGAGTCGCATTGTTGACTATGTTGGCGGTTTCGGTCATCTCCACCATGAAAGTAGATTGCCCTTTGGCCAGCCGATCCGATGCGCCTACTCGAGTGAAAATCCTATCGGCGATAGTAATAACGGCCTTGTCCGCGGGCACGAAACCACCTATTTGGGCCATCAGTGCAATAAGCCCCACCTGCCGGATATAAGTGGATTTACCTGCCATATTGGGTCCCGTTATTATATGAACGCGCTGATCGGCGACGTTCAGCAGAGTATCGTTGGGGACGAATTCCCCGGGAGGCATGGTTTTTTCAATCACCGGGTGCCGCCCGTTCTTGATTTCGATTAGACCGTCGGGAGAATCGGCGAAATCCAGAATCGTCGGCATGACATAGTGATTGGCTCTCGCAACACTGCCGAGCGATTGATAAAAATCGATTTCGGCGACCAGAGCCGCAGCATTCAAGATCCGCTGCGAATTATCCTTGATGATGCCCTTCAATTCGAGAAACAGCTCGGCTTCGAGAAGATTGATCTTTTCTTCGGCATCCAAAATCAACTCCTCTTTTTCCTTCATCTCCTCGGTGATATACCGTTCGGCGGAAACCAAAGTTTGTTTTCGGATATATTCCTGAGGTATATTCTTCGAGTTGGCTTTGGTGACTTCGATATAATAACCATAAATCCGATTGTAGCCGACCTTCAGCGATGAGATTCCGGTCCGCTGACGTTCTTTTTCTTGCAAGGACCGCATGAAGACTCTCGCCTCTTTGACTTCTTCGTTCAATCTGTCGAGCTGGGCCGAATAGCCCGGCCTGAAAATACCACCCTCGAGATAAGAAACCGGAGGATTATCGACCAGCGCCTGTCCGAATTTCGACAGCAGATCACCGAAATCATCGAGTTTGAGCGAATAATCGGCGAAATTCGCATCCTCGGCCAAACGCGATTTCAATCGAGCCATGGCGGAGAATGATTCTTTGAGCGAGGCCAAATCACGCGGAGTCGCCCGGCCTGCGACGAACCGCGACAGCATTCTCTCGACATCCTTGATATCGCGGAGGATCTCGGAAATATCACCGGCCAGGTTGGGATTTTCGTAGAAGGCCTGGATATATCGCTGTCTTTCCCGGATCATGTTCTTATCTATCAGGGGCGTAATGATTCGACTGCGCATCAGTCGCCTTCCCATTGCCGTATGGCAACGGTCAAGTATTCCCAACAATGAATGCTGACGCATCCCGTCGGCGCCTTCGACAAGCTCCAGATTTGTGATCGTCGCCTGATCCAGATACATTCGATCACCTGAAACGATTCGGCTGAGCGATCGCAGATGATCGACCTGCCCCTTTTTCAGTCTTTTCAGGTAGTCGAGCAATGCTCCGGCGGCGCCAACGGCCAAAGGCATGCGTTCGCACCCGAAACCATCGAGAGTGTCGGTGCCGAAATGTTCCAGCAGCACGTTTTCGGCCATGATACGATCGAACCGGAAATTCTCCGTTCGGTATAGCGGGATGCCCAACGAATCACCCGAATAGCTTTCCGGAACAAGCAGCTCCGCCGGTTGGAATTGTCCGAGCGCGATGTCGAGGTTGCCTATAGGTAGCTGGTCCACCACGAATCTTCCTGTCGTATAATCGGCGAGCGCGATCCCCGCTTCATTGCCCTCGGGATTCAAGGCGGCGATAAAATTATCCACACCGTCATCCAGCACTCCCTGCACCGTCACGCTTCCCGGGGTTATCACCTCGATCACATCTCTCTCCACCAACCCCTTAGCTTTTTTGGGATCCTCGATCTGCTCACAGACGGCCACGCCATAGCCGGCCTTAAGAAGCTTGGGCAGGTATTTTTCCGCTTGATGATAGGGCACGCCGGCCAGCGGCACGCGGCCGTCTTTGCCATGGTTGCGCGATGTAAGAGTGATACCAAGAATTTCCGAGGCGATTTTGGCATCATCGCCGAACATCTCGTAAAAATCACCCATCCTAAAAAACAGAATACGATCGGGATATTGCTTTTTAAGTCGGAAATACTGCCGCAATAACGGCGTAAGTTTTTCGCTCATACGAATTCAGCGAACCACAACGGAATAATTGCCGGCCAGGGCTTTTTCGAGGGATTCCTTAACATAAACGGCTTGGGCTTTGGAGCCATAACTTCCCAGCAATACCCTATACATCGTCGTCTTGTTTTCCGAATAAGATTCAACGACCGCCTTATATCCTCGTTTACGATATTCCGCAGCCGCCCTTTCGCCATCCGCCTTTTTGGGAAATGTCCCCACGTCGACATAATATCTTTTGTCCGCCGGACCGTAACGATTTTCGATAAGCGAATCGGCGGGACGTTCCACCTTTGATATTTCTTCGGGCTCGATCTCGGGTAGGGCGGCATATTCTCGCGAATAGGCATCTTTGGCTTTTTCAAGTTCGTTAGTGTCTCCTATTTGTCTTTGAAGCTCTATCAGCCCTATCATGGCCGCGGCATGGATTTCTTCACCGGGTCGCGATTCGATGAGTTGTTTATACATTTTCTCGGATTCCGAGTACTTGCCGGCATCCGCCCGAATGCCCGCAAGCTCAAGCAGAGCAAGATGTCGATAAATCGTGTCTGATTGAAAATGGAACGAGCTTGCTTTGCGCCGCGACAATTCACGGAATATCTCCTCGGCTTTGTAATAATCTCTTGCCAGAAGAGAGGCTTTGCCGCTTAAAAACTTGGCCTGAACGCCGAACGGAGAATCGGCGGAAATCTCTTGAAATTGACCGGCCGCCGCCAGATACAGGTCAGCCGCCAGATAGTATTTTCCTATATACAACCGTGCCCAATCGATAATCGGCCCTTCATCGGGATTGCCGGTGATATAATCTTTCAGGTTGGAAAGCGAATTCTCGCCGGCCGGACTGAATATGCCGAGCGCCAAGGTATTCAGGCGTTGGCCAGCGCTGTCTTGAAAGCTCCACAGGAATTCGTGCGCTTCGGCAAAACGCCCGGCCGCCAAAAGCGATGACAGCGAATCGATCCGGCAAATCGCAATCTGCGGCAGGATAAGGCAAAGAAACAACGCGCTTCTCAGATTTTTGTATGTCAATTTCGCTGGACTCCAGTTCAAAGGTTTTACGAGACGGCCGGTTACCAACAACAAAGCGCATCCCGGCCGTGATTTCATGGCGCAGCGACTTCTTGAAAAGGCCCGACGCGGCCGCATCCTGGGCAGAGGAGTTCCTTTTTCGATGATCTCTTGGCGCAATATAAGCATGAGTATTCGTCATGATCAGCCGAAAGATGAGCGCGAACGTCTTGAAGCGTTTTTATCGCCTTTTGCTCTTGGCCGCTCTCGATATACAGCTGGGCGAGCCTGGTGGCTGCCACCGCATCGGCGGGATTGATCGTGAGGGCCTGACCGAGCGAATCTATGGCCGCAGTCAAATCGTTTTTCTTTTCGGCGATGGTCGCGAAAGAGTAAAACACCCGTGAATCTTTAGGGCATTCGCGCATCAAGTTCAAATAAATTTGCTCGGCATCGGAAAATCTGCCCAGTTCAAACAACGTTTGCTCCAACTTACGAAACACCTGCCACGCTTCGGAGGGAGCCTTTTCCGCAAGCTTGATGTAGAACTCGGCGGCTTCTTCTTTTTTGTTTTCGGCCAGATAAGATTCGGCGATCATTATATAGGCCGGAGCGAAACTTTCGTCGTAATGAAGAGCATCTTTATAGGCAAGGCGTGCTTTATGATAGTCTTTTCTACCGAAATGCTGATTGCCCTCGAGTTGTCGGTAGGCGGCGAGTTTCGGCTGAGTTTCTTTGGATCGGTAAATCTCTTTGGCAACCTCGAACGCCGCATCGAAACGGCCGGTTTTTTCAAAAATCTCGAGGAGTTTTTCACGAGCCCATTTTTTATGCGTCGGCTCCTTGGATAAATTTTCCAGAATTTCCTGAGCCAAATTGAACCGTCGGGCGGCGATAAAATCGGCGGCGAGTCCTTTCCAGATCTGGGCGATTGTCTCCTTATCGATGGTTTTGCGAAGCAAGAGTTGCCGATGAACCTGAACCGCTTTCTGAATTTGGCCGCGCTTTCTCAGCAGGTCTCCGAGCCTGAGGTAAGCATCGATATTCTCGGAATCCTCGGCGACCGTCTGTTTGAATCGAACGAAAGCGTTCTGGTCATCGTTTTCGATCATGGCCTTCAAGCCTTCGATATAATTGACCGAATACTTGCTCAAGTCGCGAGGTTTTCTGCGATCCAGGGCAAAGAATACGACGATAAAGGCCAACAAGGCGAAAGCCATTATCCACCAGTAAGCAACCACAAAAGAACCGATCAAACCTTCTCTCCGATCTTGTCATCCGGTTCATCGAGAGGCATGTTGCGCAGCGCCGTAAGTTCCTCGGACAATATTTTGATTTTTTTCTTCTGCTCGGCGATTTTTGCCGACTGTCGAAAATACAGAACCACCGTCATGGCGAACCAGAACACGATTCCGACACAGAATGCGATGAACAAAGCGAGAATCAGCGGCACATCGGGATAAGTCTTGGCGCCGATATTGATGACGACCCGCTGATAGGAATTTCCGATCGTGAATCCGAGAATGGCTATTATGATTGCCGCGGCGAACGCATACCTGATAATCCACATGATTCCTCCTGCATCAAAAATTAATCATAGTAATTTATCGCCCCGAGGTCAATAGATTTCAAAAACCAGTCGGGCGGGAGGCGGAATACGGGAAAATCATTTTTCGGTGACGGTGAACTTGAGCGTTCCCAAAATCTTGGCGAATTCTTCCCGGTTGCCGGGATAAAATTCCCGTTCGGCGAAAGCCTGGATAACGAATAGATTTTCACCCGAGCGAAAAACGTAGATCTCGTGCACATCATATTCGTTTCTGGCGATCAATCCGCCGTATTGACGATATTTGGGATCGAAAGGATCGACTTGCAATTCCCTTGTGTAGTTGCGACGGAAAATGGCTTGCAAGCACTTGAGTCCGGCGATTTCGACTTCCTGAACCGATAGATACTCGCCGCTTAAAAGAAGCTCAAACTGATTGATGATTCGGTCGTCCGATTTATGAGATAATGTTGATCGCTTCAATTCTTCGATGAATTCGGCGGGAGATAAAGTATCCGGGCGTGAAAAAAGGCGGATTTCGGGAATGGTGAAATCTCCGCCCAAATCTTTGACCTCACGATTGACCTCGTAATTTTTCTTGATAAGCATCGCTCTTATCAGCGACGGTTCGTCGAACGTTTTCACCCGCCAGTTTTTGGGGACTTGCAGCGAATACCCGAGCGAGGAATCCTGCAAAGTGCCGTCCTTGAATTCGGCGCTTTTCTGTTTGGCCGAAGTCACTGACGGCAACAGCAAAATCGTAAAAACCATCAAAATCCTTAACGCCGACATCATTGATCACTCTCCTTGAAGGATTTACAATAATTATTCGAATCGATATCCATCTACTTAATTATTACGGCCGATTCATAAAATGTTTCGGATTATCGCCCTGAATTCGCGATTATTTCGCCTCTCGGAAGAAATTTATGCCCACTTTAATGTAGCTGATTCCCGATGCCGCGATGGCTGCGCAGGACAAGACGATTGCCCCAAGATAAAGCGATTGAATTTCGAAAATGAATACGACCAGGGCCGCCGAAATGGCGAAAGCAGCAATTTTACCTATTCGATTCGAAACCGGTATCACGCCTCGCCTGCGTATAATCAGGATACCCACGACAAGGATCGCCAGGTCGCGCAGAACCACTGCGAAAAACAACAAGACCGGCATATTCAGATAAATGGTCGAGGCCAAAGCGGCCGAAAATACGCAGAGTTTATCGGCAATAGGGTCCAGTAGTTTTCCGGCGCTGGAAACGCCGCCCAATCGGCGCGCCAGAAAGCCATCGAGAAAATCGGTGATTATCGCCGCCGTGGTCAGAAACGCCAGGATTTCCAACGAGCCCGCTCTTATCGTAAAATAAATGAGGGGAGCAAGACCGATACGGATTATCGAAAGCAAATTGGGCAAGTGTCGGGAATTCATTACTGGCGGCCGCCTTCTTCAAGCAAAGCGGCGGCTCCCTCAAGCGAGATATCGCTAATCTTTTCCCCCGACAGTAGTCGGGCGATCTCCGCGATTCGCTCTTCTCCGTCAAGCAATTTAATTCTTGTGACCGATCTTCCCTTTGCTTTTCCTTTGAAGACTTTGAAATGAGCTTCTCCCCTGCTGGCGATCTGTTGAAGGTGGGTAACGCAGATCACCTGCCGATCCTTGGCAAGTTTGCGAAGTTTCCTTGCAACGCTCGAGGCGACCTCTCCTGAAATGCCGGTATCGATTTCGTCGAACACCATAGTGTCCACCGGGTAGGCCCGGCTCAAAGACGAACAGAGCGCCAGCAATATGCGCGACAGCTCACCGCCCGAGGCGGTCGAGGCCAGCGGCTTGAGCCCCTCGCCCGGATTGGTACAAATGAGAAATTCCACGGAATCAATACCGCCGGAATCGCCGGCGAATCGTTTGGAGTCGATCCAAAAATCGCCCTCGGAATCTTCTTGTTGGGTTAACCTTACCTTAAATTCGCTTCCGGCCATGGCCAATTCGGCTAAATTGCGGGCCGTTTCTTTCTCGAGCCTTGCGGCGGCCGCCTGTCTTTCGGCCGATATTCGCGAAGCCAATTCCGACATCGAGCGCCGCGCGGAATCAAGGCGCTTTTCGATTTCCCTCAAGCTGCCCGCAAGATCGTTCAAATCACTGAGCCGTGCAGCGGCTTGATTTCTGAATTCGATTATTTCCCCGATCGTCTGGCCGTATTTTCGTTTCAGTTTTTTTATCAGCGTCAGCCTTTCTTCGACGATTTCCAGCCTTTCAGGATCGGGTTCGCAGTTTTTTTCGATTCGGCTCAAGCCGATTTCGAATTCCTCAAATTCGTATGCTTGTTTTTCCAGTTCGGACTTCAAATCATCGGCCGTCGGAATCAACTTGGCCAACCGCGACATTTCGCGAATCGCTTGTGCGATTCTTTCCGCGGCCGATCCCGCATCATCGAACAGCATCCGGCGGCAGGAAGTCACAATGGACTTTCCCATCTCCGCATGAACCAGTCGTTGCTTTTCCGATTCGAGACTGTCGTCTTCGCCCTCGGACAACCCAGCAGAATCGATTTCATTAACCTGGAAATTCAGCAGCTCCCTTTCCGATTCTATGGTTGCCTGTTTCCTTCGGAGGTCATCGAGTTCCGCCTTCAAGGCCTGAAATTCATGATATGATTCTTTCAATTTGTCTATGTCGGCGCTCAAACCGGCGAAATCGTCCAAAATCGTTCTATGGATGGCGATATCGAGCAACCCCTTCTGCTGATGCTGGCCGGTGATATTGACCAAGACCGATCCTATCGATTTCAGCTGACCGAGTGTTACCGAACGGCCGTTTACGCTGGCTTTATTCTTGCCGTCCCTGGAAATTTCGCGCCGTAGGATCACTCGATCTTCATCGCCGAACTCGGGAAACGCCCCTTTTATTTTTTCGTCAATGCTGAATACCGCCTCGACGACCGCTTTAGGCTCGCCGGAGCGGATTTGGTTTTCGCTGCCTTTGCCGCCGGTGGCCAGATGCAAGGCTCCGACGATAATCGTCTTCCCGGCGCCGGTGGCCCCTGTGAAAATATTCAGGCCTTTTTGAAAATCCACGGTTAGATCATCGATCAAGGCATAGGAGTTGATATGGAGCGACTCAAGCATTGTCGTTAGTCAGCGGCCGCGCTCCGAGATGCAGCTTCGTGCGTAAGATGTTGAAAAAGTCGTATTCGTGAAGTCGAATCAGCATGACCCTGTGGGAAGCCCGGCGAATCAAAACGTCCGCGGCCGGCGGCGTGATCAAGTTTACTTGGCCGTCGATCGTCAAACGGCCGTCGATATCGGGTGCGGCGAGTCTGACGACAATTTGCGCATCGTTGCTGAAAAGTATGGGTCTGATGGTCAACGAGTGGGGACATATCGGGCAAGCGATTATGGCATCGAGCTGCGGATGCAATACCGGACCTCCGGCGGCGAGATTGTAGGCGGTGGAACCGGTTGGAGTGGCTATAATCAAGCCATCGGCGTTGTAGGAACAAACGAATTTGTCGTTCAAGAATAGGTCGAGTTTAACCAAACGCGTATCGGCGCCGTTGTCAAATACGATATCGTTGAGAGCGTATAGGTGGTCATCACACAGCCCTTCGCATTCCACTCTTAAAGCCATCCTTTCGTCGATAATGAAACGACCCGCTTTAATCGCCTCGAGGCTGGTTATGATTTCCGAGGTGGTGGCCTCGGTCAGAAAACCAAGGCTGCCGACATTTATGCCGAAAATCGGTATGCCGTACTGACCCACTGCCCGCGCGGCCGCCAACATTGTGCCGTCGCCGCCCAGAGACAACAGGCAATCTATTTCGGTGTGCATTTTCTCCCGCGGTAATTGATTGCCCTTTTCGTCTATCAACTCGGCGATCTCTTCGCAAAGCACATATTTAAGGCCGTTTTCTTTTATCCACTTAAGGACAAGCTGCACCGCCGGCACCACGCCGGCCCGCTTATGATGACCTAAAATTCCGAAACTTTTCAATTTTCGAACCAACGCAAAAATGTTTCAAGTGATGCCTGCGGTATTTGATTCATAATCATATTTATTTTCATGACTGATATCAATAATCTTTGCGCCGCAATGCGCCGCTTAGCCATCGTCGGAAATCCACTGCCGATAGTCCCCATTCAACAGAAAGCATTGAAACCGTCTTTATTCAGCATGAAAGATTCGAATAATCCTCGCAATCCGATGGGAATCCATTTAGCAGACAAGCTGGACAAAATAATCGTTTCATTATTCTTCGGCATCCTCGAAAAGTTTAAGTTCAAATTCCCCCGATTCGTTTTTCACGAGCTGCTTGACGCTGGCTTCGGCCTCGCTGAGTTTTTTATAGCACTTTTTGGAAAGTTCGACTCCCTCCTCGAAAACTTTCAGCGATTCATCCAGGGACAACTTACCCGATTCGAGGTCATTGACGATCTGCTCGAGCCTTTCCATAGCCCGCTCAAAATTGAATTTGCCGCTCAATATCTACCTCGCCTTTGATCGAGTTTGGGCGTTTAATAATAGAACCGACGATCCGATCATGCAAGCTTTTTATGGATTGTCGTGCGGAGAGGTTCCGGCATCAGGCCGGTTTCCGCCTGTAATTCGTACCGTATGATTATTATTGACGTCAGCTCCAGATTTCCGGTTTGAGAGCTCTGGTCATAAGATTTGCGATTGCTTGTTCGGGCGGCATGTTTTCAAAAAGGATTTTATAAACTGCGGCGGTGATCGGCATCTCGACTTGATGCCTTTGGGAGAGCGCGTAGGCCGAGGCGGTCGTCTTTACCCCCTCGGCGACCATGCTCATATTCGCCAAAATTTCCGGCAATTTGCGCCCTTTGCCGAGTTGTTCGCCCACATAACGGTTCCTGCTGTGACTGCTGAAACAGGTCGTGATCAGATCCCCGATTCCCGACAGACCGGCGAAAGTCATTGGATCCGCTCCCAGTTTCCGGCCCAACCGGACCATTTCCGCCAGCCCTCTGGTCAGCAGGGCTCCCATTGTGTTATCACCCATCCCTAATCCTTGCAGGATGCCTGCGGCGATGGCGATCACGTTTTTCAATGATCCGCCAAGCTCGACCCCGATTAGGTCATCTGATGAATAGATTCTGAAATTGCGTGTCGAAAAAGCTTTCTGCACCAATTCGGATACGGCCGGAACTACCGAGGCCACAACTACGGTCGTCGGGACATCTCGGGCGACTTCCTCGGCATGGGAGGGACCGGAGAGAGTAGAGATTTTAGCATGGAATCGCTGAGGAAGCACTTGACGCAATACTTCAGAAACCCGTAGTAATGTATTGTTTTCTATGCCCTTAGAAACATTGACAATCGCCGCGACATCGGGCCCGAGAAGACCAGCCATCTTGCCTGCGACATGCCTTATCGTATGGGATGGTAGAGCCAGCACAATTATTTCGGACCGACCGACCGCAGCCAGATCGTCAGTGATCGAAACATCCTCGGGAATAATGATACCGGGCAATTTTTCCGGAAGCGTCCGCTCCCTATTCAGCTTTCGACACACCTCGGCGTCGAATTCCCAAAGGAGAATCGAATGGCCGTTATAACGCAACAGGGTCGAAAGAGCGATTCCCCAACTTCCCGCACCCAGAATCGTTATCACCATATTTTAGCCTTTTGCATTCGAAATCAGCTCTTTTTCTTCTTGAAACTGAATTTATTCTCCGTTCCTTTCAACAGCCTTCCTATATTCTGGCGGTGCGTCACCAAAACCAGAATCGTGAGGACGACACCAAGCGATATTTGAGCCGGTTCGATAAAATCCTCAAAAACCAGCCGCTCAGCGATCAAGGCAACGGATATGAATATGGATGCGACTATCGAGCCGAGCGATATGTATTTGGTCGACGCGGCCGTAACGATAAAAACGGCCAGCGCGAAAGCCGTCTCCAATGGAAGCATCCCCAATAACATTCCGGCGGCGGTGCCTATTCCTTTGCCGCCTTTGAAACCGATCCATATCGGGAATATATGACCAATGATTGCAGCCAGTCCCGCTATCATCATCAGCCAAGACTGATTCATAGCCAGGTCCCCCAGATTGATCCTGCTTATCAGCATCGTGGCGAACAGCCCTTTGAATACATCTATCAGCAAGACGATCGCCGCTATTTTGGGTCCCAAGAGCCTCATCGTGTTGGTGGCGCCGGTCGATCCGGATCCGATGGTTCGGATGTCGATCCGTTTGAAAAATTTCGCGAAAATATATCCGGTGGGCAGGGAACCGACAAGATACGAGAAGACGATTATCGCCAACAATGTAATCAATTTTTTCTCCTGGATTTGAAAATCAATTTAAGCGGAGTACCCTCGAACCCGAATCTCTCTCTCAATCTGTTTTCGAGAAATCTTTCGTAATCCGGCTGAATGAATTCGGGATGATTGCAAAATAGCACGAAAGTGGGCGGCGAAACTTCCGGCTGGGTCATATAGTAAAATCGGATTAATTTTCCTCTCACCGCCGGCGGATGGCGTCGAGCGACCGCTTCCTTCAAAAATTCGTTAAGCTCGAACGTTTGGATTCGTCGTTTTATTTGCTCTTCAACCGCCATGATCGCCTTAATGATGCGGTCCATGCCGGCGCCGGTTCGGGCCACGGTGAAAACAATGGGGGCGAATTTCAATCTCGGGGCTTTGGCCGCGACCGCTTTCGTGAAGTCCTCTTGTCTAACACCGCTTACCAGATCCCACTTATTGGCGATAAAAATCAGCCCCTTGCCTTGTTCGGCGGCGCCGCCTGCGATCCTAACATCACCGGTGGTTATTCCTTCGGGACAGCTCAGGACCGCCAAGACCAAATCGGACCTTTCTATGGCTTTCAGGCTTCGCAACGAAGTATAATATTCTATCATGTCAGGGTATATAGATTTATTTCTCAACCCGGCGGTATCGACGAAGATATAATTTTTCCCGTCGAGCGTTATCTCGCTGTCGACGCTGTCGCGCGTGGTTCCGGGAATTTCGGAAACGATTTGTCTGTTTTCCCCGAGAATAGCGTTGAAAAGCGAAGATTTGCCGACGTTGGGACGTCCGACGATAGCTACTTTCGTGGTTTCGGATACGGTTAAGGGCGCCTTTTCTTCCGGGCAGAAATTCACGATTGCATCGAGCAGTTCCCCCACCTGGCGGCCGTTAGCCGCAGAAATCGGAAATACTTGCTTGAATCCGAGCTTGCCGAAATCGACGCTTTCGAACTCCTGCCGCTCGTTGTCTATCTTATTGGCTGCAACCAGAACCTTTTTATTCGAATGCTTCAATATCCTGGCGATCGCCTCGTCTTCGGTTTGTATCCCGGTTATGCCATCGAGGACAAATAATACAACATCGGCCTGGTCGATCGCCACCCTGACCTGGGCCGATACTTGAGCGATTATATCATCTTTCGGATCGGGTTCGAATCCACCGGTATCTACAAGCAGAAATTCGCGCCCGTTCCAGGTGCAAACGGCGTAAATGCGATCTCTGGTTACCCCCGGGCGGTCATCGACTATCGCTTTTCTGCGCTTGATCAATCGATTGAAAAGGGTCGATTTGCCGACGTTCGGCCGGCCGACTATGGCTACTATTGGACGACTCATCTCAACATATCCAGCGTTTCGGATAAATCATAGGTGCCGCGAACTAATTTAAGATCAAGGCCAGAGGAAAGGTCGTCAAAGGAGTAATCATCGATAAATTTGTCATCATCATTGAGGCAATTCGGGGGAAGAATCACCACCGGCGGTATATTTTTCAATTTACGCAATCGAGCCAGAATATCGGCGCCGGCAAGCAGACCGGTCACGGTAACGCTTTTCCCCCAGAACCTATTGTCTACGACAACCACTTTCAGGAATTTTTCGACGCCTCGAATTATTTTTTCTTTCCAGAAAGGATACATGGAACGTCCGGTTACCGCCAGAGCGCTGATCCGCCTTTTGGCGGCGGCAGGGATCGAGTCGATGAATCGTCTTACCATGCCCACGCCGTTCTCGATCTGCGGGAAATCGTCATAGTAGAAACGTTTCGGAATCGGTATCCCGGCAAGTAGAAAAAGTTCGTCGGAGGCATAGGCGAAATTATTATGCCTATCGCCGAATTTCCGCCTGAATCCGGCGATCGCCATGATAAGCTTTCCGGCTTCGGAGGAGGTCACCAAACGCACGGGATAACGTTTTCTGCCTCGGGAAAATGCGTATTTGGTCAACCCGACGGGGACCACTGCCAACGACTGAACGGCCGGGCGCAATTCCGCCAGATCCCGGGCGGTGGTTTCCAGCACATCGCTATCGTTGATCCCTGGAACGATGACCACTTGGCAATGCAAACGTATACCGTTATCGGCAAGCTTTCTTAACACCGGAATTAGCGGCGGAAGGTCGGTCCGGTTGAATAGTTTCGCCCTTGCTTCGGCGTCGGTAGCATGCACCGAAACATAGAGAGGCGACAATCTCATTTCAATTATGCGGCGCAGGTCGGATTCCGGCAGATCGGTGAGGGTAATGTAGTTTCCATGTAAAAATGACAACCGGTAGTCGTCATCTTTCAAGTAAAGCGATCTTCTCATCCCTCGAGCGTTGTTGCCCACGAAACAAAACAGGCATTTATTGCGGCACCTGATTATCCGATCCGGTTTGAATTCCAGCCCCAGGTCTTGATCGATCTCTTTGCTTATTTTGAATTCGAATCGTTCCCTACCTCTGTTGAGCACGATCTTCAGCGACGCCGACGCCTGATAGTATCGATAATCTATGATATCGTTCACTTCACGGCCGTTCAGCGAAATCAGTTTATCGCCGACAACGAATCGGCCGCAATCGGCGGGAGATCCTCGCGCAATCGATCTTATTTCCAGCATGGCTATAAGCTATTAAGAGCGGCCGGCAAAATCAACCGCCCGCTGTGTTCCGGGCGCTCGAAATCCTCTATTCGGAAGATTATTACGGCTTAGTCTATTTGGGTTTGACATTAAGTTCGAGAAATTGCGGGGATTTAGACCTGACGACTACATTAAATGACGGGAGCGAACCGGTCGATATCTTTTCCGCAAGCGAATCGACCGGCAGCGCGGAGATCAAATCATAGGCGGCCGTGGCATCGGCGTAGGTTCGCTTTTCCAAGGATTTTATTTCTACGACGGCTCCGAGAAGCTCATTTTTGAACGACAGCAAATCCTCGATCGACCTCAATCCGTTGACCACCAATGTCAATTTATGGCTCGATTCAAGTTCGGTGGCCCAGTAGTCGGCCAACGACCTGCTTAAATTTTCGGCGGCCTCGGCGGAGCCTTGTTCGATCGCCAGTATTCCGGCGGCCAGGATATCTATATGAGTCTGAACCACTCTCGAAAGAGCGCTTGCAACGACCGCTCCGCCGGCGGGGGATACGGCCTCTAGTTTAACTATCGCCTCCGCGGCCGTCATTCCCTCCAAAGCGATTATCGATTTGGCTTTCTGCGAAATCGCACTGCCCAGAACGATCAGTTGGGCACCGAATTCCTTGGCAAGCGCGGATAGAGTATCGATATTTTTCGTCATTATGGCAGCCTGACGATCGCCGTCAAGCGATCTTAAAAACAGCGATTCATCGGCAATCGGAAATCCGGCGGCGGTCAAGACTTCTATCGCTTTTATCTCGGAATTATTCGTTGTGCCGGTTTGACCATGACGGTGCTCGTCATCTATATTGACCTGTCTGATCATCAGCAGCAGCCGCGGAAATCCTTGCCTATGTTGCGAAATACCTATCGAAGCGAGCGCTTTGCGAATTCCTGCCAAATCGAGGTCTACATCCGCCGAGATCATCAAAACGGGCGAAGGGGTCGCGCTTATAGATTCCCCCGTTATTTCCAGTCTCCAGAGAAATCCGTATGGCTTGCTTAGCAATTCAGTTTCGATCACCGGCGATTTTTCCTCAATTTGCTTCTCCGTAGCCATCGAGGCGACCACCTTTAACAACGCTTGGCGAACCAGATCCTCCACCGCTTGCTGCCGGGCAAGGATCGTATCACCTTCCTCGATCGGACTTATCGTTTCAACCCTGAAAGTCGATTTTTCCGCCGACGCCTGAGGAATCGCGATAAGCCAGGTCGTCACCATCGCTAATACCATCGGCAGAATCGATCCCGATAACCTGAAATTTGGAATCCGCTTCATACTTCTCGACATGCCGTTTGCAATAGTCTCTTCTCTTTTATCGAATATCGGCCGATCAAGCCGGTTTATCACGGTAAATTCAAGCGGCTCCTGTTCAGGGGGGAATTGCTTGACATCATCTCGGCCGCCGCCTATTTTTATCTCGGTTCAGTTAAAATAAACCGGACCGTTTGGCGGGCGTAATTCAGCGGTAGAATGTCAGCTTCCCAAGCTGGACGTCGTGGGTTCGAGCCCCATCGCCCGCTTTTTTTTGCAATGCCGATTGGTTCCCCAACCATATTGCCGAGCGGGTTAATCACGTTCAACCTGCCATTTTAACAAACGGCTCAATATCAGCCATCACCCGGTCTATCGATGCGCGCCAAAAATCCTCGTGCGTGAGGTCTTCACCAAGATGTTTTCGGGCTATTTCCTCGTTGGTCATCGACCCTGTATCTTCAAGTAATGCCCTATATCTCTTGGCGAAAGATTTTCCCTCTTTAAGCGCCCGATCGTAAACACCATTGGCGAACAGGAATCCGAACGTATAAGGGAAATTATAGAACGGCATCGCGGTGATGAAAAAGTGCAGTTTCGACGCCCAGAACAATGGATGCCATCCTTCGTCTTCGATCAATTCTCCGTAGGCCTGCTTCTGCGCATCGATCATCATTTTGTCCAATCTGCTTCTGGGCACGAATCCTTTTTTTCTCTCGGTGTAGAACGTATCATCGAAAATGAACCTGGCCCGTATATTACAGAGCATCACGAAACCATTGGCGATTTTTTGATCGAGCAGCATGATTTTTTCCTCTGGATCGTCCGAAGATTCAAGAGCGGCATCGGTTACACGCAGCTCGTTGAACGTCGAGGCGGTTTCGGCGAGAGTCATCGGATAGCGGGAGGCGAAAGACGGCTTGTCTTTGAGAACAAACGAATGATAAGCATGTCCCAGTTCATGTGCCAGCGTTGATAGGCCGCCGAACGTTCCGCCGAAAGTCATGAAAATGCGGCTTTCCTTTTTCAATGGGAAACCGGTGCAGAAACCGCCGGCCGCCTTGCCTGGGCGATATTCCGATTCGACCCACCGTTTGTCAAGCGCCATACGAGAAAATGCTCCCATTTCCTCGGAAAAGCTCGAGAGATGGCTGACGATAAAATCGCAGGCCTCCTGATACGAATATTTTTTGCTCAACTTGCCAACCGGAGCGGTCTGATCGAACCATCGGAAACTGTCAATGCCCAGTAGACGTTTCTTGGCCGCTATATAGGGCTTGAACCGATTTATCGATTTAGAGACGGCCGACCACATCGCCCATAAGGTTTCTTCTTTCAATCTGGCTATGCGCAGCGGTTCATAAAGGTGTGATTTCCATCCGCGATTTTGATAAAGAGCCAATCGAAAACCCGCTTGCGAATTAAGCGCCATGGCTGCAAGCTCGGCCCGCGACTCCCATGCCTCTTGAAGTTTGCGGAATGCGGTTTCGCGTATTTTTCTATCCGCCGATTCGAGCTTATTGGCAAGTTGACCCAAGGAGATTTTTTCGGTCTTGCCGTTCTCCTCGAAATCGACCCTCAGGTCGCCAGCCATCTTGTCATACAATCGATTCCAGGCATGATAACCATCGACAGCCAGATTTATCGCAAGTTTTTCCATCTCGGGAGCCATCTTGGCGCGGGCGCGGTCCCTTAAATCGTCAAGGTAAAATCTGATTTCAGCAATTTCGTCCTGAGCGACGAATTCCTGCCATTGCCGGTCGTCGATTGCCACCGCGAATTCCTCGAACCCGGTCAACAATACCTGCCATTTGGCTCCGAATTCGCTGACCGTCGCCTCGTGGCTGTGGGCAAGCTCATCGTTTACATTCTGACTGGTGAGACATCCGGCGAACGCCCCTGCATGTCGGATATGGTCGTATAAATCCTGCAAACTCAATACGTAGGCTTTCCAATCGCCGAAACGGCTTGTATCTTTTTTATTCTTTATTTTTTCGAGTGCTTCCCCGGCCGATTCCAGTTTGCCGCGGATCCGATCCAAAAATTCGGCGTATTCCTTCGAGGCGGAACCTCCGGGAAATAAAGAATCGAGGTCCCAGCGCATCATATTTTCGTTCGACATCGACTTCCCTTTCTTCGAATATCATTGCCAGCCGTCGGGTCCATTATGACCGCGGCTAAATTGCCTGATATTATATACGAATTTGCACTTCCTTAATCAAGATTAAGCGATCAATTTCAAGCCAAACCGATAAAATCCGCCGATGTATCGATACGCCGGCTCCTGAGAAATCGATTCTCCGCTTTTTAATTCACCCGCTAAGGATTAGGCGTCGGATCCATGCCGATTAAAAATCTGACGATTCGAGATAGAAGTGATCCGCAGGTGTATTCGTTACGATGATGATAAAGATATTCGAGCGGATGGGTCGACATCATCACCAACCCTCGACCCTTAGCGAATACGATCAATGTCGGTCGATCGCCCGAATCGGTTAATAGAACGGCGGCTCCGGTAGGCAGATTCGCTAATGCTCCATGCGAGGCGGAAAAGCCGGTGAGGGTATCGGGAAGATTGGCCACGATATCGTGCGCCGGAAGGGCCAGTAAATTTATGTTGTCCAATTCATCGACAAATGTAACATCTTCGGGAAAGCGCATATCGGTTTGACTATAATATCCCCCATGCGATTGACCCTCGTTGGCCATATACAGCGCAACGCCTCCGGAGTCGATAAAAGCCTCGATCTCTTCCCTGGCCGACATATAATCATAGTAATAAGCAAGGTCTTGCCACCCTTCAAAAATCAACAGATCCCGTCCCGGAACCAAAGCCAACGATCCCATATAGGCGGAACCATATACCTGGAAACGCCCGTCACCGGTCCCCTCAGAGATACCGGCGGCTATCAAGACGGAATCGAGCTCGGCCCAATTTCCAAACGGTATCGAATTGCGAAAAATCTTTACCCGACCGGGAGTGCAATATCCGATTTGGGGCAAACTCGAGGTCAGGAAAGCATCACCTGTATCCGGAAAATTCACTGCCATTAGCGCCCGATACAGCCACCGGCCAGACTGGTCCGTACCGAAAATATCGAGAAATCCCCTCGTCCCTTCAGGAATGAGAAGAGCGAAAAAAGAGTAGTTTCGATCGGCCGCAACCGCCTGGCTGTAAAGAAGGGGCGTTTCTATACTGTCGCCGGTAATGAATACACCGATCGTATCGACCATTTCGAAAAGCTCATCCGGTGGATAAGGAATCAGCAGGTAAGCCGTTTGCTGAGGCTGCGATGTCGTCCGCTGCAGATCGGCCGTAATATACGTATTGCCCGGTCCGACCACGTCGCTGATAACGAATGCGCTATACAATTCCTCGCCTTGCCGGCTGAGACCATACACCGCGAACATTCGGGATGTGCCTTCGGGCACGGTCATGACTAAGACCAGCCAGTCGCTGTTCGTATTCACCGGTTGGCTGGCCGAAATCGGTGTGGAAATACCCTGTCCGGCGACACTTGCCCTGATAACCGTAACCGAATCAAATAACGGCTCATCAGGATATGGAACCAGAATATAGACGGCATGATTCGTAACGGTCGGCGTGGTCGGGGAATTTTCCGAGCCGCAACCGTAAAATCCGGCCGCCGGCAATAAAACGATGATAACCGAATATATCGCTTTCGCTAATTTATGAAACTTCATGTAACCTCCTTCGATCCGGGTATTTTATACTATCAAGAGGCGACGATTTCAATGATAAAATACCGGATATTCGATGGAGGCGTTATTCTACTGCCGCCATTGTATACTAATAATCAAGGGCGCCTTCACGGCGCCCTTCGTGTATGCGATATCAACTCTGATCTTGCCTTCCCGTTCGGGAACGGAATCATAACTGCAAGTTGGAATCAGGAAATCTTCTGGCCGGCAAGCAGTTTTATCATATCGAGCATGCGGCAGGAGAAACCCCATTCGTTATCGTACCAGGAGAATACCTTCACCAGAGTGCCGCCAATCACCATCGTGGAAAGCGAATCGAACACAGACGAGTGAGAATCTCCGATGACATCGCAGGAGACGATCGGGTCCTCGGTGTATTTCAGAACGCCCTTCATAGAACCTTCCGCAGCCTTCTTCATGGCGGCGTTTACATCCTGCACCGATGTCGGTTTTTCGACTTCCACCGCAAGATCGACGAGCGAGCCGTCGGGCGTGGGGACCCTTACTGCAACTCCGTCGAGACGTCCTTTCATTTCCGGAATGACTTCGGAAATCGCCTTGGCGGCGCCGGTCGTGGTAGGTATCATCGACATGGCCGCAGCCCTCGCCCGGCGCAGATCCTTATGGGGCAGATCGAGAATGCGCTGATCGTTGGTGTAGGAGTGGATCGTGGTCATGAACCCGCGCTTGATAGTGAAATTATCGTGCAAGACTTTGGTAATCGGTGCCAAGCAGTTCGTGGTGCATGAGCCGATCGAAACGATGTGATGCTTGGCCGGATCGTACTTGTCGAAATTTATTCCGCGCACAAAAGTTCCGTCATGGCCTTTTGCCGGAGCCGATATCAATACCTTCTTGGCGCCCGCCGATATATGTTTGGCGGCTTTTTCCTTTTCGGTGAACTTGCCGGTGCACTCGAGGACGATATCCACCCCTAGACTTTTCCATGGCAAATTGGCGGGGTCCATTTCCGCGGTAACTTTTATGGTCTTACCGCCAATCGTGAAACTGTCTTCGCCGGCGGTGATTTCCTGAGGCAAGGTTCTATGGATCGAATCGTATTTCAACAGATGCGCCAATGTCTTGGCGTTGGTAATATCGTTAACCGCAACGATCTCTATAGTTGGGTCGTTCAATGCGGCCCTGAACACCAAGCGGCCGATCCGTCCAAAACCATTGATTCCTACTTTTGCGCCCATTATCCCTCCTTAGCGGTAGCGCCTATTTATCCGAAAAACACTTGTGCAGCTTCATAAAGATCATCGGGGACGGTTTTCGGCTTGGCCAGCGCCTCTTCCAAAGGAACACCGTGGATTTCGTTTCCCCTGAGCGCCACCATTTTACCGAAATCCCCCTTGGCGATTAAATCCACGGCCGCCACGCCGAACCTTGACGCCAACACCCTATCGAAAGCGGTCGGCGACCCGCCGCGCTGAATATGCCCGAGTATAACGAACCGCGTCTCGAATCCGGTTCGTTTTTCGATTTCCTTGGCCAGAACATTGCCGATTCCGCCGAGGCGGACATGGCCGAATGCGTCTTTTTGCATATCCTGCAATATGAATGTTCCGTCTTGATCGGCGTCGACTTTGAATTTGGCGCCCTCGGCCACGACGATAATCGAGAAATCCATACCGTTTTCCTGACGTTTCTTGATAACTTCGCAGACGGAATCGATATCAAAAGGACGTTCCGGAATAAGAATGACGTCGGCGCCGCCGGCAAGTCCCGACTCGATGGCGATCCAGCCGGTGTGTCTGCCCATCACTTCCACCACGAGCGCTCGGTTGTGACTTTCGGCCGTCGTGTGAAGTCTGTCTATGGCTTCCATGGCGATATTTATGGCCGTATCAAATCCGAATGTATAGTCGGTACCGGCCAAGTCATTATCGATCGTCTTGGGGATTCCGATCACTTTGACTCCGTTTTCGAAAAGCTTGGACGCCACCCCGAGCGTATCTTCGCCGCCGATAGCAACCAAAGCCTCTATTTTTTGTTTTTCGAGGCTTTTGATGATTTTCTTAATGCCGTCTTCGATTTTGAGCGGATTGGTGCGTGATGTTTTCAGGATAGTTCCGCCCCTATACACTATGCCCCGGACCTGGCTACGATCCAGCTTTATGAATTTTTCCTCGAGCAAACCTTTCCAGCCGCCCAGAATTCCCACCACTTCATATTGATAATCCTTAATCGATTTGACGACAACGGCGCGTATAACCGCATTCAATCCGGGGCAATCTCCTCCGCCGGTTAGAACGCCTATTCGCATAACCAACCTACTTTCCGAGAACCTCTGCCAATTCGATCAGTTTGGGACCAAGTTCCTTTTTATTATTGAATACCGTTTCAAAAGACGAAAGCTTGATTTCGCCTTTCAGCAAGCCTACCATACACCCCGAAAATCCCTCGACCAGTTTCTGCACCGCCGCCGACCCGAGCCGCGAGGCAAGCGTGCGATCGAACGCCGAGGGCGATCCGCCTCTCTGTAAATGTCCGAGCACCGTGATTTTGGATTCGATGCCGGCGATTCGGGAAAGCTGTCTGCCGACTTGATAAGCGGTGGAAGCCCCCTCAGCGACGATAATGATGTTGCTTACTTTGCCCTGCTTATAGCGATCTTTCAAGCGGGCGGCGATCTTCTCCAGATCGTAACGCACCTCAGGGATAATCACCGCCTCGGCGCCGGTGGCGATCGCACTCATCAAAGCCAGGTATCCCGAACCTCTTCCCATCGTTTCTATTATGAATGTGCGTTCGTGCGATGATGCCGTATCCTTTATCTTGTCGACCGCCTCGATTATGTTGTTCATGGCGGTGTCCACTCCCAAACTCATGTCGGTGCCGTAAATATCGTTATCGATAGAGCCCGGGATTCCGATCACGTCTATCCCCCTGCCGGCGATCGCCTGTGCGCCACGGAACGATCCGTCGCCGCCGATTACGATTAAGCCGTCGCAGCCATTGTTTATCAAATTACGGATCGCTTCTTTTTGGGCTTCTTCATACTTGAAATCCTCGCATCTCGCGGTAAGCAGTATGGTTCCGCCCTTTTGCAATATCCCGGCGGTATGCTCGGCGGTGAGTATCATGAAATCATTGTCGAGCAAACCGGCATAACCTCGGCGGAAAGCGACGACCTCAATACCTCTGCCATACGCTTCCCGAGCCACCGCTCTGATACAGGGATTCATTCCCGGCGAATCGCCGCCTGAAGTAAGCAAACCGATTCTCTTCATTCTCATCCCGCCAATTCCAAAGGTGCAATTATATCGGCAACTTCTGCACCTGTCAAGATCAACCTATCTTGTTTACTTTATGAAATATCGGCAATATCCACTATTCTTTTGACTAAAATGGATATTGAATCGAAGAACTATTTGGTAATGGCCTGATCTCGTGATGTTGTCCCGCCCATTGAACTGCTTCCCATAAATGAAAAACCGCCGAGTTCGAACTGAATTTCGGCGGTTGGAAGGCTGCTTTCCAATTCTATCTGATCAAGACCATTTTGCGGATCGATTCCTCGCCGGCGGCGACGATCTTGCAAAAATAGATTCCACTGGCTACCGGGCTTCCGGTTTCGTCCGCGCCGTCCCAGATGACAGAATGTTTGCCGGCCTCGAGCGGTCTATCGGCGAACGTTCTTATTCTTCTCCCAAGCAGATCGAATATGTCAAGCCTTGTCTGGCTCGATTGCGGCAATTCGAAACTTATAACGGTCGATTGATTGAAGGGATTAGGATAATTTTGATGCGACTCGAAACGCATCGGTCGTATGGCGCCGTCGTCAAGCGAGGTGATATAGCTGCTTCCGGTGGTGAATTTCAACGCCCTTTGATTGGCCAAGACCGCCGCACCTTCGGCGTAACGATTGTTGAAAACATACTCGATACCGATGGTTCTATCCTGATTGCAGATTCCGACGCTGTTCAAATTGGCGCCGACTATCGTGAAGTATTGAAAAATAATTTCGTTGTCGCCGGTCAGCGTCGGCCAAATGCTCTCATCGAGTATGATTATTTCGAACGTCAGCCTTTGATAGGTATCGTTGTTGTAAGCCCTATTCCATCCGATAATCATCCTTCCGTTTATGGCGTCGCTATTATAATAAACTTTCAACGGCTGGGACGTGCCGCTGCTCAAATCGTCCCAGAATGGAGCAATCATCGCCGGAGCGCATTGCGGGCCCGGGATATGCGCATTCAAAAAAGCAGGCCACCAGCTCGAACCCATGGCGATGAACCCATTGTCGCAGATCGTAACTCTCGTGTAAGTCTGGCCGTAGTATTTCACGGGGAACGGCAGATCGATCGTCGCGACCCTATCATCATAAAGCGATACGTAAGTACCCATGGTGTCGATCGGCACCCATTCATATATAGGATGATACGGATAGTTGACATCGGTATTATCGAAACAATAATAGCCATATGCGTCCGGGCCGATCGGATCGGTGGAGGCGAGATTGCCTACGTTTACGGTCATCTGGCAGGTCTGCGCCAAGCTGTCGCTCCCCACCAGGTTCAAAGTGAAGCCGATAATTCTGCCGTTATACGCCCCACTATGCAAAGATATGATAAACGGATCGCTGTTATTGTTCCCGATCTCGTTCGTATCGATCGCGCCGAATGCGCCCAGCGAATCCTGGACCGTTATCAGTGAATCGGAGCAACGGAGCACTCCCCGCGATTCCCTCATCGAGCGGTGCCCGTAATTAGCCAGCTCCATTTTCAGATAGACCGTTTCACCCGGATCCAAAAGGCCGTTTTCGTTCCCGCCTATAATCTGATACGAATAAACAACTATAGAGGGTGCTGCTACAGGAATCTCCGGATAATTGGTCCAGCGATAACCGCTGTCGGCGGTGATTTCGATCTGCAGCGGCACAGGGAGGCCATCTGGTGCGTCTTGATTGATTCTTATCAGGTATGGCCTGGCAGCCGTCGCCGAATCGCCCGGAGCGATCGCTCCGAACCAAGCCGAATCCGTTATTATTTGAATGTATGGGGAGATAGACGAAATGACGCCGACTACGCCGTTGGCGGCCGTGTTTGTGCCGAAATTCTTGATGGTCGCCACGAGGCCGATCAGTTCGCCCGGATTGGCCGAGCCGTCGGCGTCGCCATAAGTTCCACCTATACTGTCATCATCTATCGATAGCGAGGAAACATTGCAGTAAACCGGCCTATCGCTGATAATTATCGTGCCCTCATAGGGTTTGAGGCCCCTTCCGGTGACCGTGACCGCAAGTTGTCCTGTCGTGGCAGAATTGACAGCGAAGAACGCTTTGCCCGTATGGTCGGTGCATTCCAGTAGATGTATCTCCGGGTCTTTCCAAAGGCATACATAGGCGCTTTCTATAGGTGCCCCATAAATATCGTTGACGACCACCTCGATGCCGGCGGAACCGGTCCCCACCGATTCCGGGTGAGATACGGCGATACCAACCGGTGGGCCGGTCCAGCAGTTAAGTTCTGGATCCCCCAATACATTATAGCTATTAAAATAAAGCTCGACCTGGCCGCCCGGGGAAGTGCTCTCGGGGAAGGAAAGGAATAAATTCATTTTTCCCGTCAACTGCGATTGCGCAAGCGTTGTGGCCTCGGCCATGAACAAGCCCCAGTAGATGCCATGATCAATCGCATTGGTCCATTTGGTATGGGCATCGTGATTGGTGTTGCCGATAAATCCCGGGCCGCCCTTGTTGTTCATTCTTATCCAGGTCTCACCGAAACATGACGAAACGACGTCATTATAATCACCGGTTCCGCAGACAATTGAATGCATGACACCAAAATAAGGAGCATTGTTTATTTGGTTCAGATATGATGATGTATAATACGGCGAGGACCAGCCGTCGGGAGTACCGTATCCCCGATAGTTTACGAAAGCCACTCCTCTCGACAGCGAGGTCGTGATCATCCCCGGCGGCGGTGTATATGAGTCGGATGCGAATATGGTATCCACCGCCCTGAACCCATGATTGAGCATCATCTCGCGGCACCACAGCTTGGTCAATCGAGGCGTGAAAAAATAATTATTCTCGCCTCCGGAGATGACCGTAGCCCTGCGATAATAATCCGGATCCCCCATAGGAGGATAGCGCTCGTAACCGGCATGCTTGGCCAAGTATTGTGTCAATTCGCTGGCATAATCTACAGAAATGCGTCCGATTAAGACATCGGGGAAATAATCCGTGCCTCGCAAAAAAGTATAGAAATTATCCGAATCGATCGTTCCGAATCCATATGGATTGGTATATGTATAGGTCGTCAGCCCATTCGTGCCCGACATATCGACATCGCCCACAAGGCATATATAATCGGGCTTTATAACTACATTATTGTAAAGGTTCAACAAATACGCCCTAATTTGAGTGGAACTTGGATTCGATCCAATGTCCGCAAGGGAAATCATTCTTACCGGAAATCCTTTGGCTTTTTTCCAATCGGCTAATTGTGAGGCGCCGGCGGTGAAATTGCCGTGCGAAAGCACCCAATATTCTCCCCGGGTGACCGAATATGCACTTAAAAGCGAAGAATTAAATAACAGCGACCGATAAATCGGCATGAACGCCTCGCTGAGACTTTCGCCATCGCTTAGAAGACTGCTACCGTCATGGGCAACCGCTATTTTCATTTTATCGTGGACCCGCATTGTCTGCGTTTGGGGATCATATTGAATCGGATAGATTATCAACCTGGCCAGCGTTAGATCCCGCAATTGCCCGACTTTTTCGAATGTCATAAGTTCTTTTGGATAAAAACCTTCGGTTGTGATATCCGATTTTACCCATTCCAAATCCTCGGCGGTCGCCTCGATAAGCCTGCTGTTCGCAATATCAACGAATTCGTCATTTTCGATAGCGGCCTCGATCCGGCTCTCGGGAGGAACGGCCAGCAAAAGACAATAAACCGGCAGTATGGTTCCCCCGGAACCTGATATTTGACCGATCGTCGCTTTATCGAAATCGGGCAATAAAATCTGTGCCCCTGCGCTTTCTTCCATTATTTCGATCCGACCCAGATTCAATTCCAATTCCGTGCCGCCGATCGAAAGCCGACCGGCTTTGCAATAATTCCCCTCCTCGTTGAGCACGAGCTGACCACTGGAGGCATAAAGGCACATGCATAGAACAATCATGATCGACGCGAGGGTTACCCTCATCGAAACCTCCTTCGATATCTGTATAAGGCAAAAAAACATTTGTCGAAACAATATCCGCAGGCCAAAAGTGATAGTCACCGGAAACCGCCTGCCGTACCCTGAACAAAAGTAGGCCGATCACCGAATTTGTCAAGATTTCAAAATTGAAACACGAGAATCGGTCGATATGTTGCATTAAAACTCTTGACAACGGGCGGACCTGTTATATTTTGTTAATGATTAAATCATTTTAATTTTGAAAAACCGTCAGGCGGTTACGGGGTTAAAGTGTGGTAAGCACTGGTGGCGGATTGGCGCCCATAATTGTGGTGGGGGGCGGTCCAGCAGGTTTGATAGCGGCTGCAACCGCGGCCGAGACGGCTCAGGTAACGCTATTCAATAAGAATCCCTGGCCCGGGAAAAAGGTGGCCGCCATTCCCCCGGACGAATTTATATTCACCGAGAAATTGCCGCCGTCTCGCATGGCGGCCAAATTCGGCGACAAGTCGCTATTCGTCGAGCCGTTTCTACGGGAATTCACCTATGCCGACCTCGTTAAATTTCTGAAAAAAATCGGATTCAGTTTGAAAGCGGACGAGTACGGTCGTTTTCACTCCAACGGCTACAAGCCGAATGCGATAATCAACGCTATTTCCGAACAGGCCGCAAAATCCGGTGCGAAAATCATCAGATCGGCAAGAGTGACGGATTTGGTGATCGAAAACGATTCAGTCAAGGGAGTCGTCGTAAACAACAGCGTGCATCCGGCCTCGGCGGTGATTCTCGCCACCGGATCTTTTTCCTCACCTAAATTCGGATCGACTCAAGACGGTTATGAAATCGCCCGCAAAGCGGGACACTTGGTCAATGATATCAGGCCGGCCATGGTGGATCTCGTGATCAAGGAAAAAGCTTTCCGCCCGATGGCCGGAGAGTTGTTGAGTGAAGTCAGTCTGACGATATATGCTGGAGAGGAGCCGATTTTCAGCGGCAGGGGCTCCATCAAATTCACGAACTATGGAGTATCCGGACCGATAATTCTGGACAAGTCGGCGGAAATCATCGAACATCTCGGCAAAAACAAAGTTGAACTGGCTTTGGATTTCGTCCCCGAATTAAACAAAGAGCAGATCGATTCCAAGCTGGTTGAGGCGCAACTGTCTAATGCCCGTTTGAAAGTGAGCGAATGCCTGAGCGAATATATCAACCAAAAAACGGCTGCGGCGATCGGCAAACTCTCCAATATCGACGTCGAAAAATCTATGTTGCGCCTGACGAATTTGGAACGCAAGGCATTGATCGTGGTGATGAAAGACTTCCGGCTGACCGTCGCAGGATCGAGACCATTCAATTACACGAGAGGCGTCAAAGGCGGTGTCGCAGTCGAGGGAATAAACCCCACAAGCGGCGAATCGAAATTGGTAAAAAACCTGTTTTTCGCGGGCGCGGTGATGGATGTATTGGGGCCCTGGGGAGGTTTTAACATGCAATTCGCCTTTTCCTCGGGCTATGTAGCCGGAAAAGCAGCCGCAGCCGCATTCGCCCGACGCGGATAGCCCTACTCCCATAATTTCCTTTATATTGCCTTCTTT
>JBBIRK010000004.1:0-158973 GCA_037441845.1 Candidatus Zixiibacteriota bacterium | reverse complement strand
ATTCGCCCGACGCGGATAGCCCTACTCCCATAATTTCCTTTATATTGCCTTCTTTCAGCAAGCCATCGCAGCAGATTCATTAAGCAACGTGTGAGATTGCCTGCAATGCCGAGCTTGCTATTAGAGGCAACAAGACACCGCAATGCTATAATGATATCTGCCAATCACGTGGTTACAGCGATAAGGATTCGGCGTTTCGACTATCCGGCCGCCGGCTTGCCGAATGGCAAAATCGCCAACGGATGTTCACCCTTCTGCAAAGCAAGCAAACGAGAGATTTCTTGATCCTCGAAGGCCCCGATAACGGTTGTTCCCAGTCCCAGCGAAACCGCCTGAAGATATAGGCTCTGAACCGCGCAGCCGACCTCGATATGAGCATAACGGACACCGCGTTCGCCATACTTCCGAGTCACCCGCTCATATACGGCGGTTATTGCCAATGCCGCGGCTGCGTTGCCAACCCATTGCTGATAGGCCACGCTATCGGCGAGTTCCCTGAATGCGTCGGGTTGGGAAAGCCAAAGCAACTTGTGCCCGATAGGAATATAACGATAAAGACCTTTTTGTAAACCGGCTACTTTTTCCGCCAGAAGGTAAATTTCCAGCGGGTAAAGGGCGCCTGCCGATGGCGCCGTTCGCAGACCTTCCGCGTTGGTTATACCTTGGGCGGCCCAGAGCAGTTGCGAAATTTGACTTAGGCTCAACGAGTCATCGGAAAATTTGCGAATCGAACGCCTGCGCGCGATCGACTCTTCAAGAGTAATCGATCCGATAGTCGCCGGTATAGGCAGTGAAATATGATTCTTCTCCATATCGCCGCCCGCTTTTTGCGAAATCGCCGAATCACCGTTAATGCACAAAATAAATCCCATAAAACTCAAAATTAAAGAGATTTTCCGGCTCATGATTGCCCTCCGGTTTAACGGAAATCATGATTAGATGTGACCTGACCGCCGACCCTTATAATAATGCCGATTTTTATTTAACGGCTTGACCGAAATGCTTTCGGACTCAGGATATCTTCTCGATCCTACCCTTTGATGTTCGCCAGAGGTTTCAGGCGCGCCACTTTACGAGATATGCCGAGATTATGCACCGTGCTCACGACCGACTCGACATTTTTATAAGCGAAACCGGCCTCTTCGGCAAGTCCTTTCAGCGAGACCGTGCGAATCATTATTCCCTGCTTTTCCATCTCCTCACGCAGCCTCGCCCCGTGGATTTTTTTCATGGCGGCGGCCCGCGACATGGTCCGGCCGGCTCCGTGCAGGGTGCTGGCGAAAGTCAACTCGTTGGCACGCGCTGTTCCGACGAGAAGATAAGATTCGGTTTGCATGGAGCCGCCCACGAGAACCGGTTGGCCGATCTGTTTATATTTGTCGGGAAGATCAGGAGATCCCGGACCGAAAGCGCGGGTGGCACCCTTGCGATGTACTACTAGTTTTTGCAGTTCGCCGTCGATTTCGTATTCCTCTATCTTAGCGATATTATGGGCGACGTCGTAAATGAGGTGCATTCCCATATCTTCCGCGTTTCGGCCGAAAACAGCAGCGAAAGCTTCTCTTATTCTGTGGGTGATCACCTGTCGATTCACGAACGCGGTGTTGGCGGCGCAGGCCATCGCCCCGTAATAGGCTTGCCCCTCCGGCGATTTGAACGGCGCGCAAGCCAGCTCCCGATCGTTGGTCTGGATTCCGTATTTTTTCATGGCGGCCCCGAAACTTTGCAAATAGTCGGTCCCTATTTGATGACCGAACCCCCGCGAACCACAATGAACCATAATCGTGATCTGCCCGGGTTCCGAAATCCCCATCGCCACGGCAACCTTTCTGTCGCATTCAGGATCGAATTCCGCTTTTTGAATCTCGAGGTAATGATTGCCCGACCCGAGCGTGCCCACTTGGTCGAATCCCCTTTCCCTGGCTTTCGCAGAAACGAATTGCGGATCGGCTCCCGGGATTCTTCCCCGCTGCTCGGTTAACTCCACATCGCTTTCCCAGGCGTATCCTTTTTCGCGGCACCAGGAAACGCCTTCGCTCATCAACTGATCGAATTCCCGATTGTTCAGTTTCACTATTCCGGTCGAACCGACTCCGCTCGGGACCAGCTTGAAAATCGTATCGATCAATTGCCTTAATTTCGGGACGACTTCATCAGCTTTCAGATTGGTGCGAATCAGCCTTACCCCGCAGTTGATATCGAAACCGATGCCACCTGGGGATATGATTCCGTCATCGACACCGAAAGCGGCCACGCCGCCGATGGGGAAACCATAGCCGCGATGCCCATCCGGCATGCACAAAGCGTAACGACGGATCCCCGGTAAACAGGCTACATTGGTGATTTGGTCGATCACCCCTTGATCGAGTTCGTCGATGATTTTCTGCGAGGCTATCAGCCTGGCAGGCACTTTCATGCCCGGTTTGGCCTCGCGCGGGATTTCCCAGGTGTAATCGTCTATACGTATTTTTTCCATGGTCATAAATCCAATATCACTCGGGTGACATACAGGTCTCCCGATTTGCTGATTTTCAGTTTGTGATAAGTAGCCGCTTTGACATCGGTCTTGATTACATGCCTTTCCCGGTCTATCGACTCGCCCCGGCAAAGGCAATAGAGCCTATTATCCGTTTCAAATTTCAACAGGAACTCCCCGAGAAATACTTTCCGGGTATCCTTAATAAAAATCAGTTCGGATAAAAAGGCAAACAACAAATCTTCGTTGGTGGTTCCTTCGACCGTAAACTCTATCGACAATATCGGCCTTATCGAATCCAGATCGGTCAACGCGGTGAATAAAGCCCGAGCGCAGTTGACGAAAAGGTCCTCAATCCGTTTTCCCCTGGCCTCGAACTCGAAATCGGCGAAGGCTCCATCGTCGATTATCGTGAATCCCGATTCGGGCATGGATAAGCTCCTACTCGGCCGAGGCAACAGCAAACACAGTTACGATCCGCGCGCCTGCTAAATATAGCGTTCGAGCGGCCTCGAAACAGGTTGCACCCGTCGTGATAATATCGTCTACCAGCAATATCGCAGCGTCATGGACATGTTTTTGGGGGGCTATGCCGAAAGCGTCGATAACGTTCCGCCATCGTTTTTCGGCCGGCAAAAGCGCCTGAAGTTCGGTTTTCCTGGTCTTGATTAGAACGTCTTGCCTGCAAGGTCGATTCAAAGCCGACGCCAAAGTTTCGGCTATCATGTGGGTTTGATTGAATCCCCTTTCGTTGATGTCAAGGCGCCGCATAGGCAGTGGAATCACCATGTCGCAGGGAACCGATTCGAGTTTCTGTCGCAAGGCGGTCACAGCCGACGATATCAAGTAACGGCCGCAATTCTTGTCACCCTCGAACTTGAACCGATGAATTAAAGTCTTCATGGTTTCAGTGTAATCTGAATAATAATACGCCGAGGGAACCTGTCCGCCCTTTATCTTGGCGCAATCGCAAGCCGATTCAGAAGGTTTTCGGCAGACAAGGCAAACCGGACCTCCTGCCACCGATTGTGCTTCGAATGCTTCCCGACATTGACGGCAAATCGGCGATTGTACATCGTCAAGCTCCGAACCGCAATCGACGCATTGCGGAGTGCTAATGAATGCGAAAAGCTCAGCGGTCAGTCGTCCTGCGGTTTTCTCGATTAATCGGCTGATGCCTGACATGCTTCTTCCATAAAGTCAGATGCCACCAGATTGAGATGGCCAGAAGACAAACACAAAGAAACTGGTTACGTGAAATGGCGATTTGGCCCACTTTCAGGAATACCATTGAATCTTCGTAATATCTGAAGAAATCGATGGTGAAACGCCAAATGCTGTATAAAGCAAGTCCGTTCCAGAACGTGAATCCGTTATAGCGTTTTTTCTTTTCAAGAAGAAGCAGCGCGATAAACATGACCAAGCCGGCAGCGGAGGACATCAATTGGGTTGGCCAAAGCGGCGTGCCCGGGAATATCCAACCGGCCATCGAATCGGCCGGGAAAACAACTCCACAACCGCAATGGGTAGGGAGCCCGAAACAGCATCCATTCAGAAAACAGCCGATACGGGTGATCGCCTCCCCCAGAAAGAACGACGGAGCCAAAGCATCAAGCAACGGCCAAGGATTGATTTTCTTGATAATGAAAAAAGTAAGGGCGGCGGCGATCGCCAGAATAAGCCCGCCCATCATCGAAAGACCGGCGATTCCCACTTCGCCGGATTGCTGGAATGGATTGATAATGTTGATCAGATGTCCCTTGAATTCATCCATGTGGTAAACCACATAGAACAAGCGGGAGCCGATAATCGCGGCGATCATGACGATGAAGCATAAATCCAGCATTTGTTGAGGATTCAAACCGGATTTTCTCGCTCTTCTGACTGCCAACATGGTGCCCAGGAAAAAAGATAAGGAAAGGGTCAATCCATAGGCCTTGACCGCAAATGGACCGATCTTGAATAATTCAGGATGCATGCTAATACTCCTGCCAATCGCGCCCGACGGCTTGGATCACGCCGATCAGGCTCCAATTAAATAGCATCGAAGAACCGCCGTAGCTGACGAAAGGCAAAGGCACGCCCGTCACCGGCAATAATCCGAGCGTCATTCCGATATTTACCAGACCCTGGAATGCCAGAGCTCCGGATAATCCCGCCGCCATGTAGCTGTTGAAGGGATTGCGGGCTTTATAGGCGATTACGAAGCCGCGGACGATGATCACCGAAAACAACAAAAGCACCAAGGAGCTGCCCAAAAATCCCGTCTCTTCCGAGACCACGGAATAGATGAAATCGGTGTGTTGGGCAGGCAGATAGTCCAGTTTGGTTTGCGTTCCTTTCATGTAGCCGCGGCCCCACAGTCCGCCGGAACCGATCGCAATTTTCGATTGAATGACCTGATAGCCAGCCTTTTTGGGATCCCTCCCCGGATCGAGAAACGTCAGAATCCGCTGGCGTTGGTAATCATGCAACTTGTTCCATAAGTAAGGAGTGGCCATGCCAAATCCGAGGAAAAGCAGAAAAAAAACTATGCTTACGAATACGCCCGGTCGAACGATATAAAGCAAAATTAAAAACATAATGAAAAGAATCGCCCAGGCGAGCCAATGGAACGCGGCGAGCAGGCTAACCAGCGGAGACAAAATAAGCAATATCCTCAATAGCGGCATCCCGCTCCAGATCAACATGACGAAGAAAATCGCCAGGCCGACCAGCGAACTGCCGAGATCGGGCTGCTTGATCACCAGTGCGGTCGGAATCAATACCGCAATCAACGCCTTGGCCAAAGTAGTGAGCCTGTTCAACTTCAATTGATTGTAGGTGAAAAAGCGCGCCATAACCGCGCATATAGTAAATTTGGCGAATTCCACGGGCTGAACCGCAAAACCGCCGAATGTAAACCAGCGAGCCGCCCCTTCCTTGGTTATTAACAGCACCAATATCAACGCGCCTATGGCGATAACGTAATAAACATACGCCATCGCCTCATGAACCTTAAGCGGGATGAAAAAAAGAGCAGTCGCCGCCAACAACCCGACTCCGAACCAGACGATCTGCCGCAAATAATAACCCTGGCCTGCCGGCTCAGGATTGGTGGCGGTTGCGCTATAAATAAAGGCGATTCCAATCAAAGACAGCGCGATCGGGCAAAGCAGAAGCGGAACATCTAAAAATGAACGAAGCGGCCTCATGTCGCAGGATTTCCTGAAACGCGGAAATAATGTTCGAGAAGAATTCTGGCCAACGGCGCCGCCACCGATCCACCATGTCCGGCGTTTTCGACCATGATGGAAACGGCGATCTCCGGCTTATCCACCGGCGCAAAGCATACGAACCAAGCGTGGTCGTTTCCGTGAGGGTTCTGGGCCGTGCCTGTCTTTCCGGCGATGGAAACGCCCGGAATCTGCACGATTCTGGCGGTACCTCCCCACTCTTCGGTAACTCCGATCATCGCGTTAACGATAAGAGCAAGATCATCATCTTTGATCGGCAGTTTGCCTACGATTTGCGGCGGGAAATCGGTCCGGTTGCCATAGGCATCGACGGCGCTGTTGACCAGCCTTGGCTTATAGATATTCCCTCCATTTGCAAGGGCTGCGTAGAGCACCGCCATCTGCAAAGGCGTAACCAGCATCTCACCCTGACCGATGGCAAGATTGATCACGAACGTTTTCGTCCACCCATATTTTCCGTAACGATTATCATAATATTTAACGCTCGGCGAATTGCCGGGCTTTTCGCCGGGAATATCGATACCGGTAGGCACGCCGAAATGACACATCGGCATGAACTTTTCCCATAATTCAATCCCGCACAACAGTCCTAGCTGGTAAAAATAAATATCGCACGATTGCACTATCGCCCCATGCAGTGTCAATCGGCCATGACCGCTCGGACGCCAGCATTTGAATACCCGGTTTCCGAATCGTTTTTGCCCGCGGCATGGGTCAAACGAAGATTGCTCATCGATTTTGTTGAAATATAATCCCATGGCCGCCGTGAATACCTTCATGGTGGATCCCGGCGGGTAGGCGGCTTGAATCGCTCTGTTCAAAAGCGGATGCCTTGGGTCTTCGGCGATTTGCGACCAAGTCTGGTGCGTCATGACACCGGAGAATTGATTGGCGTCGAATTCCGGCGAGGAAGCCATCGCCAACACACCGCCGTTGTTGACATCGACTACGACTATCGCCCCCTGGCCGGTCGAATCGAGGATGCGATCCGCCAATTGTTGCAACTGCAAATCTATGTTAAGGTTCAAGGTGGCGCCGCTTATAGGGGAAATATCTTCTTTGCCTGGATATTTGCCTAAGACCTGCCCCTGCGCGGTGACCTCCAAATAGCTCAAGCCGTCGCGTCCGCGAAGATAGCTGTCGTATTGTCTTTCCAAGCCTTTTTTCCCTATCAAATCGCCTTCTTGATAATCGGGGAATTGCTCAAGTTCCTTCTCGGAAACCTCACCTATGTGACCGAGAAAATGACTTCCGATACCGTTTTCGGGATACTGCCTCGCGGTTTCTATCTGGAAGACGACGCCGGGTATCTCCAAAGAATGTTCTTCGATAATGCTCAAAGTCTGGAAATCGATATCCCGGTGCAATCTTATCGGTCGATATTTCTCGCCGCGGGCCCCGGCGACCAAGCTCGCTATATAATTGCGATCCACGCCCAGAATTTCCGCCAACCTCGCGGCGGTTGATGTCGTATCGGTCACTCTATACGGCAAAAGGTAAAGCGAATATGACGGCCGATTTTTGACTATGATTTCGCCGTTGCGATCGAGAATTAGACCTCGCGGGGCGCGAATCGGGACGATCCGGGCGCTGTTCGCCATCGAAGCCTGACGGTAATACGATGTCGAAAACACCTGCATAGCCATAAGCCGAACGACGATCACCGCGCTGAACGCGAAATAGAGCGCCATTATGATCCGCGCGTTGAGATGTCGATGATAATTTTCTTTGATCATTGGAACAGGTCTCGAATCATTCGGCGATGCTTGATGAAACCGAATACGATTATTCCGAGCACCGTCGTATATACGGCCGAAAGCAGAGTAGTTATCATAACGAACGCCGAATTGGTCTCGAGCAAACCGTATCTCGCCAGCGCAAAGTAAAGCAAACGATAAATCAGCGCCGCCGCGAAAAGGCCGGCAATCCGCAACCACATGCTTTCCATCACCAGACGATCCTTCAACGCGGCAATCCCGTAGGCTACGAGCGCAAGCAACACCGATGACCAACCGAGTTCAGCGGGTCGGGCGAAACCCACCAATAAACCCATCAGGAAACCGAAAATTATGGCCGTCCTGGGCGTCGAGGTCAATGCGATCCAAATCGTAACGACCAAGGGCATGTCCGCCACCGCTCCCAAAATCACGGTTCTGGGCATAACCACGATATTGAAAGCAAGTGCGACGATAATGCCTGAAACTATTTGTATGTTGATGAATCTATTTGCCATAAAGAATCACGAACACTTCCTCGACCGACCAAAATTTGACCGCGGGTCTTACCAAAACATCTTTGAACAACGATCCGCTTCGATTCTTGGCATAGACGACGGTCCCTATCATGAGACCGGCCGGAAATATCCCCCCGAGCCCCGAGGAAACTATCGTATCTCCCACCGCAAGCTGACTTTCGATCGGCACATCCCCCATCTCCAGCAATTTACCCCCTTTCCAGCGAATTATGCCGAGCGTGCGCGTGCTCTGATCGATTGCGGAGATCCGGCAATTATGATCGGTCAGCAATTGGACCGTGGAAGTTCGCGAGCTTACGGCGATCGTTTTGCCGACGATACCTTCGGCCGTGACCACCGGATTATTTACTTTTATGCCTTTGTCGGCACCGACCCCGATAATGAGCGCCGGCGCGTCCGGCATCGATCTTGCCGCGATCACTTTCGCCGGCACGAGCCGTTGCTTGGTATGGATATCGAAATCGAGCATCCTTCTTAATCTGGCATTTTCGTGCCTCATCTCGGCGCACTCGGCAAGCTGCATCGCCTTTTCGGCAAGTTGCCTGTTCAACTCGATATTGGACTTTTTGGTGGCCGTCAGATCAAGCAGAAAATGGTCAAGCTCGATCAGTGGATAATAGAAAAAACCGCTCACCAAAGCGCCGATCGTCGTTTTGGCCGAAAGCGGTAATAAGATCAGGATTATAGAAACTGCACAGACGCCGAGGAAATAAAGAAGGTTTACATTCTTAAGCAAATTTGAAATAAACCCGAACATTTACTCATCGGAATCCAGGACCTCGATCAGGTCTTCTTTATATTTTGCTTTTAGCAGCTTTTGGCGGTTTTTCTCGCTTTTCATGAGGAAAGACAGCTTGGCCATGACGTTGAGGTGGGCTCCGATTGCATCCTCAGGCGCGGCGATAAGAAAAAACAGATTGACCGGTTTGCGATCCATCGCTTCGAAATCGACACCTTCGTTTTTTCTGCCGAAAGCGATCACCACTCCTCTGACGGCCTTGGTTTTGGCATGAGGGAACGCCACATTATAGCCGACACCGGTCGTAACCAGTTTTTCTCTTTCCAGCACGGCCTTGAGAAGTTCGTCTTTATTTTTCACCAGTTCCGAGTTCCCGGCCAGCTCGACCAGCTCGGCGATTATTTCTTCTTTTTTGGTTCCCTTCAGATCGAACGAAATCAACTTATCATCGATGAAACGGGACAGCTTTATCACGCTACCTCCTCAATATTTTTCGGCCTCGTCAATCAACATCACCGGTATATCGCCGTCTTCGATTCTAAATTTCAGGCGGCAGGCCGGACACAACAGAACGTTTTTTTCGTTGTCATAAGTCAAATCCCCCTTGCACTTGGGGCAAGCCAGGATTTCAAGCAGTTTGGGATTCAGCATTTAACCTTACTCGTTTCATTCGTTATATACACCAATTGATCGGTATTTCTCAAGTCTTTTATCGCATAGAATATTCGGCGGCAGAAGAGAAAGTTCAGCTAGAGCTTCGATCAACGTTTCTTTGATAATGCGGGCAGTCGCCTCATGGTCCATATGCGCGCCGCCAGGAGGTTCGGGTATCACACCGTCTATTATTTTGAACGAGGCGCAGTCGGATGCGGTCAATTTCAATGCCTCTGCGGCCTGTCTTCGACGCGCCTCGAGTTTTGCCGGATCGGTGTTTTCCTCGGCTTTCCAGAGAATAGCGGCGCATCCCTCAGGAGAAATCACCGAATACCAGGAATTCTCGAGCATGTAAACGCGATCGCCGACGCCGATTCCGAGCGCACCACCCGATGCGCCTTCGCCCAGAATGACGCACACGATAGGAACCTGAACGACGGACATATCGCGGATATTTCGGGCGATAGCTTCCGCTTGGCCTCTTTCTTCTGCCCCTATACCCGGGTAAGCGCCCGGCGTATCGATAAAGATCACCACCGGCAAATCGAATTTTTCGGCAAGCTTGATCAAGCGTAAAGCCTTGCGATACCCTTCGGGATGACACATGCCGAAATTGCGATATTGACGCTGCTTCGTATCCCTCCCTTTTTGCTGGCCGATAACCATAAGCCGACGCTTTTCCAATTTGGCGAAACCGCCGACCATGGCGTGGTCATCGGCGAAACAGCGATCTCCGTGCAATTCGAAATAATCGGTGAATATCAACCGGATCATGTCGTTGGTGTAGGGCCGCATAGGGTGCCGGGCAAGCTGAACCCTTTGCCAGCGTGTAAGTCGGGCGTAAACTTCGCTGCGAAGCCGATTGCGTCTGCGTTCGAGAAGCTCGATCTCGCGGGTTAATTCAAGATTCTCCGATGTGGCAAGATCCCTCATTTCCTTGATCTTTCGATCAAGTTCGAGGATCGGCTTTTCGAAATCCAGATATTCCTGTTCTTTCACTTTTTATTCGCCCTCCAGGGCCTCAATTTCCCCGAAACGACGATAGCAATTAATATAATGAAACCGGCCTGCAATACAAATGAAATATTGCGGTCGCCGCCGGCTATGGCATAGGCGGCCAAAGCGAATTGCAGGCTGACCATATAAAATATCCACACTATTATCCTATGATCGAGTCCAAAATCAAGCAGGACATGAAAAATGTGGTGTCGATCCGCCACATATATTTTCTTCCCCAAAAACAGGCGCCTGAAAAAAGTGGCGATCGTCTCGATTATCGGCACCCCTAATGCCAGCAAGGGAATGAACATTACTACGGTTGCATAACTTTTCGGCCAGAACAGCGATACCACACCGAAAATGAAGCCCAAAAACAAAGACCCCGAATCACCCATGAAAACGGCCGCCGGATAACGATTGTATTTAAGGAATGCCAGAGACGTCCCTATGAGTCCTGCCGCCAAAAAAGACGGCAGCTGCAAATCCATTATTATGCTCAATGCAAGAAAACTCACACCGGAGATTGCGCTCACCCCCGCCGCCAAACCATCGAGGCCGTCGATCAAATTGATTGTATTGGTTACCGCCACAAGCCAAATAAGGCTGACCGGAAAACCCAAGAATCCGAGTTCCACGACCTTGTAAAACGGAATATTCAAGATCTCGAGCCTCACCCCGAGAAGTATCACAATCGTGCAGGCGATAACCTCCCATATCAGTTTGGTCAGCGGCCTGACCTCCTTGAGATCATCATAAACGCCCACGCCGAAAATAATGGTTCCGCCGATCAAAATGCCGAAAATGGCCTTCATGTTGTTTACCCAGATCTCGGGTAAAAGCAACAGACCGGGAATCAATCCTAATAAGTAGGCAAAATAGATTGCCACTCCACCCAGACGGGGAGTTCTCCGGGTGTGAATTTTACGTGGCCCGGGCTCATCGTATAAGCCCCGTTTGACACAATAGGAAATAACTATCGGGGTGAATATGTAACACAGGTAGCCGCCCACTGCGGCGATTATCAAATATGCGGGAATTTCGATCATCTGCGCCAGATCGCTCCGATCAGCTTTATTAAAGCGGTGACCAAGAAACCGCATATCAGAAGCAAGCCCAGAGCCCAATTGGCGAACAATTTTTCAGGATAGTGCTTGGCGAAATACAGATGTGCCGACCGATGATGATGCAGCAATGCCCTGAAATCGAGCCGACCCGAACTTGCACCCAGAAGATGCTTTATTCGTAATTCCGGCACATACCAAATATCGATGCCGGCTTTATTCAATCTCTTGCAGAAATCCATGTCTTCGAAATACAAAAAAAACCGCTCGTCGAATCCGCCCATATCCTCGAATATTTTGCGCGAAACCAGAAAGGCGGTGGCGGCCACCGCCGGCACTTTCGCCGACGAACGAAGATCAAGATATCCCGCCGCCGCTAAATCTGCCAATCCGAAAATCGACAGCGGCGACTTTCTGGAAAATAATATATTTTTATGATCAGGAAATCGCCGGGCGGAAAACTGAATCGAACCGTCAGGGTAGGTAAGCGCTGGCGCTATCGCTCCCTCATGAGAACGACAAAATTCCCACAGTTTGGAAAACAGCGACGGCGGCAGCTCGCAATCGGGGTTCAGCATGAAAAGATATTCCGCCTTCGCTGATTTCGCCAGTTTGTTGATCCCCGCGGCGAATCCGATATTTTTGTCGGACCGGATAAGTCGGATTCCCCTGAATTCCCCGAGCTTGGCGATCGTGGAATCGGTCGAGGCGTTATCCAACACCAGTACTTCACGCGGCTTCGGATCATTGCCCAAAATCGAGTTCAAACATGCGCCGATGCTTTTTTCGTTGTTATAGGCGACTATCAGCACCGAAAAATCGATCAAAGAATTTTCGCTCATAGCTGCACGGCCCGCGCGATCCGACGGCACTTAATCAAGCGTCGGGCGCTCTGATAGCCGCCTTCGGGATCATGGCTGCCTTCATATTTTTCTCCGGTCGGTATCGAACCGGGCATCGGCAGCCTCGAAAATACGTTCAAGAATTTTTGGGCTCTTTGGAACGCCGGATCTCTTCTCTTACAGAAACGATCAGTTCGCCTAAAAATCCACCGAAAAACAGCAACAAGCCTGACACTATGAGCAAAATCACCAGATACAATAAGGGACGGAATCCGGAATGTTCGATGAATCTAAGGTATAGCGCCACAAGTCCTACCAAAAAACCGAGAATGACAGCTATCATGCCCGCCGAACCGAACAGCAACAGCGGCTTGGTCGAAAAAGACAGTTGCAGTTTGACGCTGATCAAATCGAGCAAACCGGCGGGTAATCGCCAGATTCCGAATTTGGATTTGCCGCTTCTTCGAGGATATAATTTTACGGGGATTTCCTCTATCTTATAGCCGGCCCCGGCGGCCATTACTATCATGTAACGATGCCAGCCGCGCCGATAAATGAAACAGTCGGCGACCTCCTTTTTGAAGGCTTTGACCGAATTAAGATCGTGGACTTTTACCTTGAACAGCCGCCGCGAGAGCCAGTTATAAATAAACGAGGCGATACTCTTGATGCCGTAATTTCCCTGTTTCCTGCCGGTTACGACATCACAGCCGGCATCGATTTTGGCCACCATTTTGCCTATATCCGAGGCATGATACTGAAGATCCGCAGGATAAAAACAAATTATGTTTCCACCGGCCTTCGATATACCGGTTTCGAGTGCGGCCGTAAGGCCCAGATTTATTCGATGAGTATATACTTTCAGCCAGGGGTATTGCAATTGCGCCTCGCGCAGTCTTTGCGGTGTTTTGTCAGTCGATCCATCATCAACCAGAATCATTTCCGCGCGATAAGGCAAGCTGGAAAAGAACGCCTTGAATTGCTCCAGCAGCGGAATCACGTTACCTTCTTCGTTGTAAGCGGGGATTACCACGCTGAGTTTGACGTTTTCACTCCGTTGAACCATGCGAGGGCCGCGCGTCGATTTTTCATATGCCGGTCTTTCCTGCCGCATGGTCGGCCGCATCGAGCTCTGTCTATCGCGCCTGGGCTCGGATGTTCGGCGCGGTCTTCTATCTTGTCTGCGTTCCGATCTATCAGTTCTTTCCGGCCTGCTCGGTTTTATTTGGGATTGAACGGCGGCGGATTCCTCCGCTTGTTTCTCGGGCGCAGTCGTTTCCGGTTGCGGCGCATCCCCTTGCGATATCGGTTCGGCGGTTGACGGGGTGGCTGCATCTTGTTGGGGTTCAGCGGGCTGGCCGAACGGTTTTCTTTTTATCCGCGGTCTCCCGTATTGTTCTTCATTTTCCATTTTGGTTGCCTTGATTTTCTCGATTTTGAATTTTCCTGCCGCTTGCTGGTGACGGCTTGCTGATGAATTACATCCCGGATTTTTCCATATCCTTAAGTTTCAGGTGTTCTTTTTTCAAATAATACAATCCGACCAAAGTTACCGGGAAAAATTGGCACGACCACAGCAATATCGAATACGATAAAGCCGTTGATTTAGAAACTTCATGATTAAACATTCCCAACGAATTTATCAAATTGAAAGCGATAACGCAAGCGCCGTGAAAAGTGCCGATATAGCCCGGCGATGACGGCAAAGTCACCGCCAACACGGTTACGAACAACACTATATAAGCAGCCCAGACGACGGGATACAGGTCAAACGCGATAAAAATCAGATACCCGGAAATCCCCGTGAATGCCCATAACAATACCGAGTATAAAAACACCGCCAGAATCAATAACGGATCGGTAAGAATAGTCAGCCCCACGCTGAATTTACGCAAAACCGACTCTATTTTGGCGGCGATCACCACCGAAAAAACAGCCGCCGGTCGACAAATCAATTTCACCGCCAGATCGGTTCTGGTTTTCAGCAGATAAAGAAAAAAAAGCATCAGGATGCTCGCCAAAAGTATGAATGCCCCTACTTCTTTTAGATTGGCCGGATAATCGACGAAAAGCAGGGAGAACAGGAATACGGTAAGCAGACCAAGACTGTCGAACGCTCTTTCGGCGACCACCGTGGCTATTATGGAAGATCTGCTGAGTTTATGTTTTTGGGAAAGAGAAATGGCCCTGATGACTTCGCCGACCCTCGCGGGCAGGACATTATTGGCCATGAATCCGATCATCACCGATGAAAACAGCGTCGATACGGGCAGCCGTTGAATCGGCTCGACCAGCTTTTGCCAGCGAACCGCCCGGATCCACATCGTCAGCATAACCGAGATCATCATCGGCAATGTCCATACGTACGATGCACCGCCCAGAACTTGAATAAGTTGAGCAAAATCGACATGAATCACCGCATATATTATGAAACCTGCGCTGATCGACAATCCGAGAACGAATCGCCAGTTGAATCTCATCCCCGACCGCCCAGAATCTTGAATACTATCTCCTCGCAGAGTTCGGCCGTTTTATCCCACGAAAATTTGGCCGCATGAGAGATAGCACCTTTTTCGAGCTTTTCCCTGAGCTGTTTATCGCCCAGAATGGCGGTTATTTTGGCCGTAAACTCGGCAAGGTCGTCTCGTTCGAAAAGCAATCCCGAAACCCCTTCGTCGACCGAATCCCGCAATCCTGGGACGCGTGAGGCGAGCACCGGCGTTCCGCAGGCATTGGCCTCGATATTGGTCAGGCCCCAGCCCTCTTTCAACGATGGATAAACCAACAGATGGGCGCGACGCATGATTTCCACTTTTTTCTCCTCGGAAACGAAACCGGTGAATTCGATATGCTTTTCCATCTTCAAATCAGCGGCCAACGACTTCAAATCATCGAGGTAATCGCCCGTTCCCACCACCATCAAGCGCGCTTCGGGGATCGCTTGTCTTATCGAGGGCAGCGCTTTGATCGCCAAATCGATACATTTGTAGCGTTTGATTCTCCCGACATAAGCGAAAGTCGGTTGTTCATACTTGGGGACATCGGGCGCCGGACAATAAACCGAATGATCGATTCCGCATTTTACTATATGCACCAGCTCGCGTTTTATCCCCCGCGCATACATTTCCTCAGCCGTCGATTCCGAAATGACCATCATCGGCTTTTTGCGATAGATCAAAGAGAAAGGCCTTTCGGCAAGATAGATATAAGCCCCGAGCACCGCGTTTATCTCTTTGAATATCGAATCCGAGAAAAGATGCGGAATAATAACCAGCATCGGCAGCCGGTGATAAAGCGGCGTATAGAAAGGGATCTTGTTGATATCCTCGAAAACGATATCGTATTTTTTCGCCTTTATCAGCGCCCGGAACACCGGCGGAACGATCCAATTAAAGAAGGGACGTGAACCGCGGCGGATTATTCGTACGCCGTTTACCGTCTCCTCGGGAAGGCCGCCAGGGAAATTGCAGCACAGAAGATCCACCTCATGGCCGCGTTTCACCAGCCTCTGCAAAATAAATTCAAGGTGAACTTCGGCGCCTCCGGCGGCCGGATGCTTCAAGTCTTGCCAATTCAATGCAAGGATTCGGGCCATATCAATTGCGAATGCCTTGGAGGCTGCGGATCGTATTTTCGATATTGGCCAAAGAGGTTCGATTGTCTTTGAATTTTTCTCTTGCGACCGAGGCCAAGCTGTCGAACGCCGCGGGATTTCCCGCGAATTTTTCGGCATATAGCAGATTTCTAAAAGCCATCTCCGAGGTGGGATTGACCTCCAACGCCCGATACAGATAGGGCCGGGCGCCCGAATAATCTTGCCTTACCATCAATTCCTGGGCGGCGTTAATGAAAACTTTTTCCTTGTTATCGACTGAGAGGTTATCGATAAGCCGATCGATGCTATCCGGCATGCCGGCCAGCGCATACAGGCCGGCGGTATAAGCCCGCGAACGCCATTCGTCGGGAAAAATGGAGATCGCCTTTTTCATGGCCATTATCGCTCTCTCGAGGTCACCTGCTCTTTTTAGAGTATCGGCAAGCTGCATGAATCCTGACACATAATTGGCAACCAAACGGATATCGTTTTCGGTCTTGTGTACGGTCGAATCACCCAAGCCGCGATAACGAAACGTCTCCATATACCTTTGCCAGGCGAGTTCGGTGTTCACCCGCCCTTTGCCTTTGCTTGCCACCACCCGATAAGCCATACCCTCCATGACGAAATTCTCTTCCATGCCCAATCGGTTCTCCTCGGCGACAGTAAGCGCGAAAAATATCGGGAACCTGCCGTTGTTGGCTTTCAGTATATGCAGAACCATCTCGTCCTGGACGCGCCACAGTTTTTGCTTATCCGGAAGCCACCGCGGAATAAGCCGCTCGATTTGATCGTAGTTGAGAGTAATCGGCACGCCCATCTGCTCTTTTAGCTGATGAATGTACCAGGGAGTATTCAAAAGACTCAAATTCACCACTCTAACATCCCGCCTGATCTGCTCGACTTCCTGCAGAAACCAGAGCGGAAACGTATCGTTGTCGCCGTTGGTGAAAATTATGCCGTCTTTATCCACCGAATTCAATATATTGTAGGCGTAATCCCAAGGGATCCAGTTATCCGATCGATCATGTTCGGCGTAATTCGCCTGCAGCGAATGCACCGGCATCAACAGCGCAAAAGCAGCAACCGCCGCCATCGCTATTTTCCCGAAACCGAGATTCATCAAGCGCTCGGCGATATCGCTTAACAGGGAGCCTATTCCGATCCCTATAAAGACGGCGAAAAACATGAATCCCGGAGTATAGAAATAATCGCGGTCCCTTACCTCCAGCTGCGCCCCCCGGGTTCCATCGGAAAAATTAAGATAAAAAAGCAAGCCTACGGTAGATAGAAATAGCAGCGAGGACAGCCATCCGCCGTCGATCCAATTGCGTTTGAATGCCGAATAGATACCCCATAAACCGAATGCGAAGAATATGAACGCCAGACTCGGATATGAATATTGCTTATGGAAAAATCCCCACAAGCCCATCCTCTCTTTGGTGCCGAATTGATTCGCCCAGCTTCCCCGCCGTGTCATCGCCCGGGATATCATCGATTCCTGACCGTATTGTTTGCGTTCGAGGAAGTACTTGAAACGGCTCCAATTGGAGGGATTATTTTCGTTTATCGCCGGCTTTTCGGCCGCTCTTATCGGTATATAGAGATGGGTCGAATAACCTGCTGCCGCCGCGGCGACGACCGCAAACGCCAGCGCCCAGCGATAGGGCTGTCGGGTTTTGGAAAACGCGGCGACGCCGAGAACGATCAAAAGAACGATCATGCCATAGAAAAACAGGTTAAAGGAAAATACGATCATCAGTAAAGTAATCCAGACAACCCAGAATCGATAATCGGTCAGCAGATTTTTGTCCTTCAACGCCATATAGGCGATAAATACCGGCATGACCAGAAACGTCGTCAGATGAAATCCGATAGACAGAAAAGACAGATACGAAATCAGCACCAGATAACGGCCCGAACCCGGCTTACCGATCCGGTTCGACCAAATCAATAACAGATAACAAAGCGAAAGCATGAGAAACATCGCGGCGCCATAAACCTCGGCTTCGATCGAATTGTCCCAATAAGTCGATGAAAACGCCATTATAAGGCTGCCGGCAAGACCGCCGATCGCCAGGGCGATTCGACGATACAGGGTAAGCTGTCTTATCTCGAAACCGACGATCATTCTGATTATGAGCCAATAGGCGACGTAAACGGCGGCCGCCGATGCCAAGACGCTGATGAAGTTCACGCTTACGGCGGCGCTGAACGGCAAGGGCAGGATTATGAAAAAACGGCCCAACAACACGAACAGCGGCGCTCCCGGCGGATGAGGAACGCCCAGAATATTCGAGCAGGCGATAAACTCCCCGCAATCCCAAAACGAAACCGTGGGCGCTTTGGTGAACAGGTAGATTATGAAACTGAAAAGCCCGGAAAACAGTCCTGCTGTAAAAAGCAACTTATCTTTATACAACTTCATCGGGTTTCCTCTTGGTGATCTCATAGAATATGGTGGTTCCGATCTTCCTGAAAACCGGCAATCGATCGAAAATACGAGACAATTTCACGTCCAGCGCGGAATTTTTGAACAAGCGGAACGGAGGCAGACGGAAAGAAAGTATCGTCCAACTTTTGAGCGCAAAATCGGAGGCGAACGCTTTTTTGACGGCCTTGACATCAAGCTGCCATTCGTCGGGAGAGAAACAGCCTATCAGTCTTTTTACGTTCTTGACGCCGAGCAATCTCATGAACAGCCTCCGACCGTAATAATAAATGAAATTGAGGCTCATACGATGAGGCTCTTGTATGAAGATCCGTCCCCCCGGCTTGAGAATGCGCGCCGACTCTTTAAGAGAAGCCAGTTGATCCGGCAAATGGTGCAATATCCCGAGATATATAATGAAATCGCAGCTATTGTCTTTGAACGGCAGAACTTGGGCATCGCAGACAAGCCTGCCGCAGTCGGGATCGTTTCTTTTCAGCAAACTCAAAGTAATGTCCGTAAGCACCATAAAATTTTTTCGTTTGAACATCCCCGCGTGTTCGGAGACGCCGCAGCCCAGCTCGAGAATCACGGCGTTTTTCAAGTCGATCCTGCCGAGGTAGTCGGCTATTTCTTCTTTCAGCCGTCGGGTGTACGGCCGGGCCATCAACTCATCATAAGCGGCCGCGTCGTCGAATGCTTCGATTTCTTCTTTCAATCGCTTATCGGCGGGCATTCATTTCTCCGTTCATTAATCGACGAATTAAGGCAAAGCCGCGTCATTGTCAACCACCGATTGCATCGGCGTTTCCGGCGGCATCGAGCACCCCGTTTACGAATCGGCCGGAATCGGCGGAACCGTATTTTTTGGCAAGCTCGATAGCTTCGTCAATTGCAACTTTTATCGGCGTTTCCGGAACATATTTGATTTCCGCAATACCCAATCGCAAGATGTTTTTATCGACGATGGCAAGCCGCGAAAAATCCCAATTCTGCAGAATTTTCCGTATCACTCCATCTATCTCGGGCATATTGCTGCGCACGATGTCTATCAGGCGTTTGGCGAATTCGGCGCTTTCGGAGGGAAGACGATGGGACGCCGCGCAAAAAGCGAAACTCTCGTCGACATTGTCCTTTCCGCCGGCATCTATCGAATATAACACTTCGAGGGCGACGCAGCGTGCCTTATGCCTTTGGCCCATCGACTAAATCGCCTTATACAAATTCACCAGCTCGATTGCGGTCATGGCGGCGTTGAAACCGCGATTGCCGGACTTGGAGCCCGAGCGCTCGATCGCCTGCTCGATCGAATCGGCGGTGACTATGCCGAAAACGACGGGCAATTCATATTCGAGCGAAAGGCGCGCGATGCCTTTTGCCACTTCACTCGAAATATATTCGTAATGAGGAGTGCTTCCGCGGATAACCACGCCGAGACAAATCACGGAGTCGTATTTTTTCGACTTAGCCAAGCGGGCGGCAACATACGGGATTTCGAACGAACCCGGAACTCTGACGATCGTGATGTTCTTCTCTTCGGCGCCATGGCGCTTTAAGCAATCTATCGCCCCATCCAGCAATTTCTGCGAGAACATCTCGTTGAATCTGGCTACCACGATAGCGTACTTATGCCCGCTTGCATCAAGTGAACCGTTGATTTCCATATCACTTCCCTTCTTTGCATGATCTTAATGTCGGCGAAATATCGAGCAAATGCCCGAGCTTGTCCCGCTTGGTTTCGAGATAGCGGGCGTTATAACGATTAGGAGCGATTTTCATCGGGACCCTATCAACTACGGTCAGCCCGTAACCGGATAACCCGACAACTTTCTTGGGATTGTTGGTGATCAATCTGATCGTGGAAAGGCCGAGGTCGGCCAGAATCTGCGCGCCGATACCATAATCGCGCAAGTCCGGGGGAAAACCGAGTTCGACATTCGCCTCGACCGTATCCTTGCCCTGATCCTGAAGTTTATATGCCTTGATCTTGTTGGCCAATCCGATACCCCTCCCCTCCTGACGCATATATAATACGACCCCGGTCCCGGCTTTTTCGATCATATCCAATGACTGGGCGAGCTGCTCACCGCAATCGCAGCGACAGGAGCCGAACACGTCGCCGGTCAGGCATGACGAGTGAACCCTGACCAAAACGTTTTCCTTCCCCTTGACTTCGCCCTTCTGTATCGCCAGATGATGATGATCATCGATAGTGCTTTCATAAAGGTGAAGCGTGAAATTGCCGTGTTTCGTCGGAAAATCAACGGTGACCGCCCTCCGCACCAACACTTCATGACGCCGGCGATAAGCGATCAAATCCTGCACGGTCACTATTTTCAGGTTGAATTCGGCGGCCATTTCGAAAAGGCGCGGCACTCTGGCCATGGTGCCGTCGTCGTCCAAAATCTCACAGAGGACGCCATAAGGATTCAATCCCGCCAGACGGCAAAGATCGACCGACGCCTCAGTATGACCGGCCCGCGCCAGCACTCCCCCCTCACGGGCTTGGATGGGGAATATATGCCCCGGACGGCCGAGATCCGCCGGTTTGGTGTTTCTATCGGTGAGGGCTTTTATGGTTTTCGCTCGGTCATAAGCAGAAATACCGGTGGTTGTGCCGATCAAATAATCGACCGAGACGGTGAATCTGGTGCCCATTTTGGCGGTGTTGACCGTCACCATCTGATCGAGCTGTAATTCGCGAAGTCTTTCCATGGGCAAAGGGACGCAGAGCAAACCTCGGGCATGCTTACTGATGAAATTCACGGCCTCAGGAGTTATCTTCTCGGCGGCCATGACCATATCGCCCTCGTTTTCCCTGTCCTCGTCGTCGCAGACGATCACTATTTTGCCTTGCCTAATATCTTCGATTGCGTCTTCGATTTTGTCAAATTGAGCCATAATTACCTCTCAAAACCGTGTTCCCGCAGAAACTCCCAATCTATTGCGTTTCGTTTCGGAACGGTCATTTTTTCGACATATTTAGCCAGCAAGTCGAATTCAAGATTGACTATCTGGCCGGGTTGCCTATATCTAAGATTCGTATTTTCGATCGTTTCCGGAATCAGCGCCGCACGGAAAGTATCAACGGTTATATCATAACAGGTAAGGCTTATACCGTCGACGGCGACCGACCCTTTTTCCACCAGATATCTTCCGTATTCCGGCGCGAATCCGATCGTAATCACGGCCGCCTGGCCTTCTCTTATAAAATCGACTATGCGCCCGGGGCCATCGATATGCCCGAGAACAAGGTGCCCGCCGAGCGGAGAATCAAGCGAAAGCGGCGGCTCGAGATTGACCCTATCCCCTACACGCAGATAAACGAAATTAGTTCTTTGCAGGGTTTCGGCCGTGGCGAATACCTCGAACGTTTTTCCGCTTTTTGCGATGACGGTTTGGCAGGCGCCATTGATATTTACGCTTGCACCTCGGGAAAGAGTGTCGGCAATCTCGGCGCCTATCGATAAAACCGCTCCGGAGCTTTCGGGACGAATCCCTCGAATCAGACCCAACTCTCTAATCAATCCGGTAAACATTATTTCAGATCACCTATCAGGGCCATGTCGTTACCGAGTCTCTTGAATACCACATTCTTCAGTTTCAAAGATTCGGCAATCGTTTTTACACCCAACTTTCCCACGGCCGAAATCCCCTCGCCGATGATTATGGGGCAAGTCACGCAAATCAATCGATCGACAAGTCGGGCGTCAAGCAGCCTAGTAATCACGTCCGCTCCACCTTCGACAAGAATCGACGTGATGCCGACTTCAGCCAGTTTTCGCAAGAGCGATAGTAAATCGACACCTTTGGATCCGGAGGATAATTTTAATACTTCCACGCCGGATGGGAATTTGTGATTACTTGAAGTGGCAACTATCGTGCGGGCTTCATTCGAGCGGAAAATTTTCAGATTTTTCCTTAATTTGCCAGAACCCGACAAAATCACTCGAATCGGATTCCGCCCCCGCACATGACGCACTGTCAGCAATGGGTCGTCGTTATTGGCCGTTCCGGCTCCGATAAGGACGGCGTCATGTGTCGCCCTAAGCCGATGCGCGAATTTCAGCGACTCCGGCGATGAAATCCAGCGCGACGATCCGGTGGATGTGGCGATCCGGCCATCGAGGCTCTGCGCATACTTGACCGTGACATACGGCAAGCCCGTGGTTATATACTTAGCGTAAGGTTTTATGATTTCTTTGCATTTATTTTCGAGAACGCCGACACGAGTGGCGATGCCGGCGCGGGTCAACTCAGCAAGTCCCTTTGCGTTTACTTTGGAGTTGGGATCGATGGTCCCCACCACGACTTTTTTCAGCCCGCTTTTGATTATGGCTCTCGTACAAGGGGGCGTGCGGCCGAAAAAATTGCACGGTTCGAGCGTAATATACATGGTGGCACCGACCGCGGCTTTGCCAGCTTTGGCAAGCGCAAGCGGTTCAGCATGGGCCTCGCCTGCCCGATGGTGGTAGCTGCGGGCGATGATCTTGTCTGCCTTAACGATAACGCAGCCTACGGCGGGATTAGGTGAAGTCTTGCCGAGTCCTTTGACCGCCTCACGGATGGCAAGCGACATATATTTTTCATCTTCGGCTGTATGATTCATAAAAAAATCCCCGTCTTGCGGGGCAGGGTTGAAGGCAAAATGCCAAAACCTGTCTTCTCCCATCCGGACTATCGCCGTCGGCGCCCGAATTCCACGGGCTCTGCCCTTGCGGGCTCGCGGGCTTTGACCGCCGGTCCAGGAGTTTCACCTGACCCCGAAGACGATTGCAATATAATCATAATCCCGAGACTTGTCAAGAATTCCAAGCAGTTTCAGAGGCTGAACCAGACAGGGCCGAGCCGGTTATTTATGGTATGGCAGGCCCTTATTGATGCTGATAGCGCGGTAAACCTGTTCCAAGAATACGATCACGGTAAGCTGATGAGCGAAAGTCATTTTGGAAAGCGATAGTCGCATATCGGCGAACTTCAAAATTTTCTCGGAAATTCCCAAAGCGCCGCCGATAACGAAGTGCAAGTTAACATCCGACCTATTACAATAATCCTGTAGAAATTTGGCGAAATCCTCGGTGACCATGGGATTTCCGGTTCGTTCGAGAATTACCAAAAAATCGTTCGGGCCGACTTCATCGATGATCCGTTCACCCTCGCGTCGCAATACTTCGTGTTCGTTTTTGCCCTCGATAATTTTTTCTTCCTTCAAATATTTGATTTCCAGTTGGCAATGCGGGGCTATGAGTTTTTCGTAGTGGGCCGCGTAACTCTTGGCGAATTGGTTATGCAGCTTGCCGATAATAGTCAATCTGATCTTATTCATCTGGCGATCAATTCCATCATTATTTTTCGCGTTCTCGGTCCATCGAATTCACAAAAGAAAATTTTCTGCCACGTGCCCATGATCATATTGCCCTTTTCGACGATGACGGTGGCGGAATTGCCGATCAAAGCGGCCTTTATATGAGCATCGGCGTTACCCTCCATGTGCGAATAACTATCGTTCTGCGGCGCCAGTTTCGACAACTTGTATAGGATATCCGTTCTCACCGATGGATCCGCTCCCTCGTTTATCGTAACCGCGGCGGTCGTATGCGGCACGTATATTACCACGATTCCATCGAATTTGCCAGGAATATTCTCGGCGATTTTCGAGGTTATATCGATCATCTGATTCCGCGATGCGGTTTTCAATTCAAATTTGATCATCGACCGACCAGGGCACCGGCGAATTGCCGGGGATCGAATTTCTCGAGATCATCGACGCCTTCCCCGAGACCCACATAACGCACCGGGATCTTGAATTTTTCGGAAATAGCCACCAACGCTCCGCCCTTGGAAGTGCCGTCGAGCTTGGTCAGAATCAAGCCGGTCAAACCGATTGCTTGATGGAATAATTCGACTTGGGAAATGCTGTTCTGCCCGATCGACGCATCGAGGACCAGCCATGACTCATGAGGCGCGCCCTCGAGAGCCTTGCCCGCCACTCGTTTCAGCTTCTTCAGCTCTTCCATCAAATTTGTCCTTGTCTGGAGTCTGCCTGCGGTGTCTATTAAAACGTAATCGGCGCCCCGCGCTATCCCCGCTTTGATGGCGTCGAATGCGACCGCAGCCGGATCGGAACCCTCTTTCGATCTCACGATCATCGCCCCGGACCGTTGAGCCCACAATGCGAGTTGATCGGCGGCGGCGGCTCTAAAAGTATCGGCGGCCGCAAGCAGCACTTGTTTCTTCTCCGCCGCGAACTTGGCGGCCAGTTTTCCGATCGACGTCGTTTTGCCGGAACCGTTCACCCCCACGAAAAGGATCACGCACGGCTTGATCGAACCGTCTTCCCGCCCGCTAACGGGGATATCTACCAGATTGCAAATTTCTTGCTGCAATACCTCGGCCGGTGGTTTATCGCGGTGCTTTTTCATTTGCTCGATCAATTTGGCCGCCGCCGATGGTCCCACGTCGGCAAGAATCAGATTTTCCTCGAGCGACGCGAGCAATTCCTCGCTGAGAGGTTTGCCGAGCAACCCGCCGATTTTGCCTATGATGTTGTTTCTTGTCTTGGCCAGGCCCTCGAAAAACTTATTAAACAACCGCTTTTTCCAATCTATCTTTTTCGAATTTCACGGAAACGATGCTGGATATTCCGGGGCGGTCCATGGTTACGCCATACAGGATATTGGCCGCCTCCATCGTCTTTTTATTGTGAGTGATAACGATAAATTGGGTCGATGACTTGAACTTATCGAGCAGTTTTACGAATCTATTTACGTTGGCGTCGTCCAGCGGCGCATCGATTTCGTCGAGAATGCAAAACGGACTGGGCTTCACAAGATAAATGCCGAACAACAGCGAGATCGCCGTCAACGCTCTTTCGCCTCCCGAAAGCTGCGATAAGGACATCAATTTCTTATTGCCGGGCCGGGCGATGATTTCGATCGGCGATTCGAGAACGTCATTCGGGTCGGTCAGCTTAAGCTCGGTAGTCCCGCCCTCGAACAGGGTTTCGAACACACTCTGAAAATTCCTTCTTATCTGTTCGAATGTGGCGGTGAATTTTTCTTTCGCGGTCTGATTGATTTTTTGTATCGCTTCGAGCAGCGAGGCTTTCGCCTCTTCGAGGTCTTTCATCTGAGATTCGAGAAATTTCAAACGATCGCGTTCGGCCTCGTATTCCTCGAACGCAAGCATGTTGACCGGGCCGAGTCTATCCACCACTCGGCGCAGTCGCATAATATCGGACGAGACCTTGCGTTCGTCGTAATCATCCGGCCGCGACTCGGTGATCTTGATTTCATAGGTATGATATATCGAATCCACGATGTTCTTGGCTTGATTTTCAATCTCTGAGATTTGCATTTCCAGCCGATGCAGTTCCTCGTTCTGGGTGTTCAGCTCGCTGCGGCTTTTTTTAAGATCGTATTCCAGCTCGCCGAAAGCCGATGCGGCGGCATTTTTAAGGTTCAGAAGTTCATCGCGCTGCTTTTCGAGGTCCGCCAATTCCCTTAGAAGCGAACTGTTTTTCTCACGGATTGCCATCAGCTTTTTTTCAAACTCTTCTTTTTCGACCGCGACGTTTTGAATCTGCATAACGTTCAGATTATATACTCGATCCGATTCGGCGATCAGCTCGGTCTGACGCTTCAAGTCTTCCCCCAATTTACCGGTCAAGCCCAAAAGCTCTACCTGGCGGATCCGCTGATTGTTGAAGGAATCCTGCAACTTTTGGAATTCCCCGGCAAGCAGCTTATGCCGATCCGAAATCTCATTGAATTCTTCGATGACCCGGGACCGAATCGACTCAAGTTCTTTTATCGAATTTTCAAGTTCGGAGGCCTCGTTTTGCAAAGCCGTCAATTTATCCGCCGCCAGTTTTTGATCGGAAGAAATGCGCTCGAAAGTATTCGTTCCATCCTTGAATTCGAATTCTATTCGCGACAGCTCCGCTTTCAATTTTTCCCTGATCATCTGCAGATTTTTCTTCTTATCCTGCAACTGCTGCATCAGCGAACGGCAAATATCGAGCTCCTTTTCGGCGGTTTTTATCTCCGCGGTTTTGGCCTCGAGTGAATCCGAGAGTCTTGCAGCGGTTTCCTGCCAGAACTTGAGATCGCTCTTGCGGCCGATTATGCCGGTTACGAAATTTCCGCCCTCGGAGATGGCTCCGCAATGAAATTTCCCGGCGAGATCGACGGCCTCTCCCGGAAAATCGTCGGGAATTTCGCCGGCAGGAAAAACCAGCACCGAGCCGAACAACAATTCAACCAAAGAACCGATCGATTCATCGGCGTCAACGAACTCAGTCAAAGGGCCGAGACATTTCCGGTTTTCACAATTCGGAACAGGAGGCTCGAGTCTGACCGCCGCATCGAGCGAGATAAAACCAGCCCGCCCTTTATTGGTGGATTGCAGATACTTGATACATTCTTCGGCCTGTCTTCGTTCTTTGCACACTATCAATTGACCGAAACGATTTGCCGCCGCCTCGAGAGCCGCCCTATAGTCCTTTTTCGCGGTTATAAGATTCGCCAACGTATCCATCACGCCGTCGGGCTTGTTTTCCCAGGCAAGAACCGCCTTGACGCCCGAACCGTAACCTTCATGTTGAATAATCAGCTGAGCCAGCAAATCGGCCTTTCCATTGGCTGATGCCAGCTCAGCTTGAATATCCGCCGCCCGGCTTTTGTGATGCTCGATATCCTGCAGCAACCGCAGTTGGACCTGTTGATTTTCCGCGATTTTCGCCTCGATTTCGGAGATGGCGGCTTCGCACTCGTTCATTCTGATATTACGCTCTTCCATCCCCGACCTCGAATCATCGATCCGCTTGCGAATTTCGCTTAACGATTCGAGCGACCGCTCTCTTTGCGAGATCAGTCCAGCCATAGTGGTTTTCAATGCTTCAAGTCGGGTCGCTTTGACCAGCAGTTCGTTTTCGATATTCTGCAGGTTTTCGCGGTTTTTCTCGAAAGCCTGCCGGGCGCTATCGAGCTCCTCTTTCGCTCGAATCATTTCCGCTTCGGTTTCCAACAGTCTTTCTTCGTTTTGCTTAAGCGAAACGGAATTGTCTTTAAGCGCTATTTCGGTCTTTGCCACCTCGGAAATCAGAGCGGCTTTGCGCTCGGAGATCGCCGCATTCTCCTTGTTCCATATCGCGGCTTTTTCCTGTCCCACCACGATAGCGTTTTGCGCCGATGCCGATTCGTTTTCGAGCCTTAATATCGACGCGTTCGTCTCGGCGATCGCGGCCAGCGTCTTGCCGAGTTTCTCCTCAACCGCCGCCATCTCCATCCGGGCGTCTACAGCCGCCGCCTCGGCTTTGTCTATGCGAGCGAATTGGGCCTCCCGGGACGCCCGTAAACCGGCGAACTTTTCTTTCAGATCTCTTTCCCGACTGCGCAAGTCGTAAAGCTGAGCCGAAGCCTTTAGCGCCTCGAGTTCGGCCAGCTTGCTCTTGAGCGTCTTATGCCTTTTGGCCCGGCCGGCCTGCCGTTGCAAGGATCTTACGTTTTTGGCGATTTCGCCGATTATATCGTTCAACCGAAGCATATCGTTCTGCGTGCTTTCGAGCTTTTTTATCGCTTCTTTTTTCTGAGTCTTGTATTTGGTTATTCCGGCGGCTTCCTCGAACAAAAACCTCCGCTCGTCGGCGTTGTCGGAAAGGATGGCGTCGATCATGCTCGTTTGAAACACGCTGTAGGCATGCGTTCCCATTCCGGTATCCGCGAACAAGGAGAGGATATCTTTGAGCCGACAAGGAGTATTGTTAATCAAATACTCCGATTCGCCCGAACGATACAACCTTCGCGTGATAACGACTTCTTCATATTCGATCGGCAGAATTCCCCGCGAGTTCTTTATGACCAGACTCACTTCCGCCAGATCGGTCGGAGCCATGTCGGCCGTGCCGTTGAACAACACGTCGTCTATCCTCGAACTGCGCAGCATCGTCGGGCGCTGTTCCCCGAGCACCCAGCGGATCGAGTCGAGGATATTGGTCTTGCCGCAGCCGTTGGGTCCGACAACCCCCATCATGCCTTCGTCGAAAAGCAGCTGCGTGCGATTAGGAAACGATTTGAATCCGCTGATTTCCAGCTTATGCAGATGCAACTGACATCCCCTGTTTTTTCAAGTTGTGAAGGGCCTGGATGAAAGCGTCGTAGGCTTTCTTGGCCGGAACATCATCGCCGCCCACGTTGATTTCGAGATTGTAATAGGGCAATCCCAAACCCTTGGCCCGACCAATTCTCACCGGCGCCTGAGCCAGCGCACATACCGATGAATTGAAAAAATTGTAGGCCAAGTCCAAGTCGATACAAACCGACAAATCTTTCGATCTCAATTTGTCGATAAAAGATTCACGCGGCAGCCCGAATGTGGAAATATCGTTGGAATAAGGCTTTATCAAGGTGAACTTCTTGATATATTCGTGAGCCCGAGGATCGATATTGGAAGTAAGCATGATTTTTATCAGGCGATTGGGAAAAATCTCGGCGATTTGCGGCAACCTCGATGCGGCATCCACCAGCGACGACATATCGGCCGGCATCAGCACCAGACAATCGGCATAATCGCTGAAACAACGCATAAAGTTCACCGATTCGCCCTTGAATTTCATTCGATGTCTCAGGCGGGCGATCTTTTCCGCGATTCTGTTCACCTTAACCATATGCCGGCGATTTCCGTTCGCACATCATTCTTCGAAATGGATCCGACGCTTGCTCTTGACCAGCGGCGTTTCCGATACGTTGCTTCCGTTGTATGTTATATCCAAACAATCGCTGCGATCCATCTCCAGATAGAACCGCCGCGCCGAGCGATTCTTTATCGTCTGCCCCTGCTGAAGCAGCCCCGAATAGAACGTATCCGGCCCCGCCGTGAGAACGATATTTGCCGGTTGAATCGCGGTGATCTCGAGATAATGATAATCGGCCGATTTTATCGGACTCGGAAGATAATCCAGTCGATCGGAATAGAGCGGACTTCTCGTACGAATTTTCGCTGGAGGAGTGACAAGTTCCGCCAACTGCGGCAGCCGTTCGATATTCCTCCGCCGAGCATATCCTTCGAATAAAACGATTACCAAACAAGCGAAAACGATCATGGCGACGGCGACCGGCCAACGATAATCAAAACCGCGCTTCTCCGGAACGGCCGTTGGCTGAGGGGGCGCCACGGTGGATTGCTTATCGATTATGGCATAAAGTTCACCTAACGGTGCGTCCAGAGCCTCCGCCAACCCTTTAACGAACGGCTTGACGTACATCGGCCCCGGCAACAGGTCCCATCTTCCGTTTTCGAGTGCCTCGATATAAATCGGCATGATTTTGGTTTTGTTATACAATTGCTCGCGCGTCATCTGTCGCGCTTCGCGCAACTGGCGTAACTTGGCCCCTAAGCTTTCAGACATCGACCATGAACCTCGAGCATTTTTCGAAACAATTTCGTCGGAAAACCGATCACCGTATCGATTTCTCCCTTGATCGCCTTGACCAGAAAAGATCCCATCCCTTGTATTCCATAGGCGCCGGCTTTGTCCATCGGCTCCCCGCTTGCTATATATTCGATAATCGCCTCATCAGTCAAGTCGTTAAACGTGACCATCGTCGAATCGTAATCGTCATCGAGTTTTCGGCAGACCGGGCACTTTATGGCCAATCCGGTATAGACGACATGAACTTTCCCCGATAGCTTACGTAAAATCACGAATGCTTCATTTTTATCCGATGGTTTATGCAGAAACTCATCTCCAAGGACTACTACCGTATCGGCGCCGATCACCAGCGCTTCCGGGTTATCCACAGTGACCGCTTTTGCCTTAGCCAACCGCCTGACATAAGCCTCTGGAGCTTCCGATGGCATTCTTGATTCGTCTACAACAGGCTTAATCACTTCAAATTGATAGCCCTCTTTTAATAATAACTTTAAGCGACGGGGCGATCCCGATGCGAGCACTATCTTCAACTTTCCACCACCAAAGTCACCGGGCCGTCGTTGACAAGCTCGATTTCCATTTTGGCTCCGAACCGACCGGTTTTTACATCTATCCCCTGATCGGCGATGGCTGTGCAGAATTTCCGATATAGCTTTTCCGCGGCTTCCGGCGGCATCGCATTTTCAAACGATGGGCGTCTTCCGCGCGAGGTATCCGCGCACAATGTGAATTGGGAAACGACAAGCGCGCTTCCCCTGACATCCTTCAGAGACAAATTCATCTTGCCGTTGGAATCCTCGAACACCCGCAATCCGGCGCATCTGCGGGCCAAGCGGATCGCGCTATCGTCATCATCGCCCTTGCAGGCGCCGACCAGTATTAAAAACCCATGTTCGATCGCTCCCACGATTTCCTGATCGACCCTGACCGAGGCTGTTTTCGTTCTTTGCACCACCGCGCGCATATTATATCCACCTCAGGCGAATTCGAATTTTAGTCAGATGAGCTGTGGGTGTCAATGAAAATAATCCGGACGCCGCAGTGGAATTTCGCGAGCCCGGCTTAATCGATCGAATTTAGGCCCCGTCGTTTCTATACCGGAAACGGTGCCCTTATTCGACCGAAGTCGTGAATTTTTATCGGGTTCCGGATTTTTGCTCGAATGTGGAGAGGATGTCTTTTCCGCTGTCGATAGATTCGATTATGAACTTTGCGTCGTCGACCAGATCCGAATTCGGATATTTTTCGATCAAGTAAGTTAAATCTTGAGTCGCGCCGGCATTGTCGTTCATCCGTTCGAGCTTTATAAACCCGCGCATGAAATACGCCTTATCGATTTTGGGATGATTCGGGTATCTGGTGATTAATTCGTCGTAGGTATGATATGATGTCAAATAATCGCCGTTCGCCTGGGCCGCGAACGCTTTCGCGAATAACTCATCCGCCGATGCCGATTCGCTTTTGCCCTTTCCGCTGCAAGACAGAAACACGACCGCACCCGACATTAAAATCGCAATCAGCCGTAAAAATGAGCCGAAGAGGTTTCCGGTTTCGATCGCTTGCTCGTTCATCAATCCCACTTCTGATCGGTAACCGCAGTCAATGTCCGAAAACGAACTACATTATCCGAATAATCGGCGGTAATCGAATCGCCGGGTCGTATCGCGCCTTCGAGTATCCGCCGGGCCAGCGGTTCGGCCACCGCTTGTTTGACCAGACGTTTGAGCGGCCTTGCCCCGAACTGCGGGTCATATCCGTGTTCGGCTAAATAGTCCACGAGAGATTCGGCGTATTCGATTCGAATATCCTTATTTTTCAATCTGTTCGACAACCGATCCAACTCGAGCTTCACGATCTCCCTGATCTGATCTCTGGTCAATGAAGCGAAAACGATCACCTCATCGATTCGATTCAGAAATTCGGGGCGGAACGCCTGCTTAAGCAACGTCATTATTTCGCTCTTAATCTGAGAATAGATGTTTTCGCGGTTGATCTCATTGATCTGCGCCGTGCGCTGCATTATCATTTCGGCGCCGATATTCGAGGTCATTATCAGAATCACGTTTTTGAAACTGACCACCCTGCCTTTATTGTCGGTCAATCGCCCGTCGTCGAGAAGTTGAAGCAAAAGGTTATGCACCTCTGGGTGCGCCTTTTCGATTTCGTCGAGCAAGACCACCGAATAGGGGTGGCGGCGTACCGCCTCGGTAAGCTGTCCGCCCTCGTCATAGCCGACATAGCCGGGCGGCGCTCCGATCAGCCGCGATACCGAAAATTTCTCCATATACTCGGACATGTCGATACGAATCAAAGCGGTCTCGGAGCCGAACAAATTGGCGGCCAGCGCGCGCGCAAGTTCGGTTTTTCCAACACCCGTCGGTCCGAGAAATATGAAAGAACCGAGCGGTCGGTCGGGATCGGCCAATCCCGCCCTGGATGAGCGGATGACGTTCGCCACCGCGGTCACCGCCTCGTGCTGCCCCACCACCCGGCGGTGCAAAAAATCCTCGAGATGAAGCAACCGCTGAGCCTCTTCCTCCGATAGTTCATTCACCGGTATGCCAGTCCATTTGGAAACTATCGCGGCGATATCGGATGCTTTCACTTCCTCGGACAGCATACCGCCCGATTTTTGAATCGCGCTTAATTGCGTCGAGGCCTCTTCCAGCTCCTTTTCGATCTTGCCGGAATCTCCATAACGCAGTCTCGCGGCCCTTTCGTATTCGCCGTCACGGATAGCATTCTCGACTTCGAGTTGCAGCTCTTCTTTTTTCTTTTTAAGGCTCTTGATCTTATCGACCAGCTCTTTTTCCATCCGCCATTGTGAAGTCAACCTGTCTTTCTGTATGTATAGTTCGTCGAGTTCGTCTTGGATCGGCTTGATTCTCGCTTCGGCGTCGGGTTCACTCTTAACCCCTTCCTTCTCTACCTCGAGTTGCCGGATTCTCTTTTCCACCGAATCTATCTCGGCCGGCATCGACTCTATTTCAAGCCGCAATTCGGCCGCCGCTTCGTCTATCAAATCGATCGCTTTATCGGGCAGAAAACGATCGCTGATGTAGCGATCCGACAATCGGGCCGCGGCCGTCAACGCCGCATCGGATATCTTGACTCCATGGTGAACTTCATAGCGGCTCTTCAGTCCGCGAAGGATCGAGATGGTGTCCTCCACCGAGGGCGGCTCTATCATGACCGGGGCGAATCTTCTTTCGAGTGCGGCGTCTTTTTCGATATGCTTGCGGTATTCATCGATAGTGGTCGCTCCCACACAGCGCAGTTCTCCGCGGGCCAGAGCCGGTTTCAACATATTCGAGGCATCGACCGCTCCCTCTGCCGATCCGGCTCCGATTATGGTATGCAATTCATCGATGAACAAAATTATCTCGCCCTGCGACTTTTCCACTTCTCTGATTATCGCCTTGAGCCTTTCCTCAAACTCGCCCCGGAATTTCGATCCGGCGATTAGCGACCCGATGTCGAGCGCGATTATGCGTTTGTTCTGAATCGGCTGGGGAACGTCATTTTGAGCGATTTTAAGCGCCAGTCCCTCGACGATCGCGGTTTTCCCCACACCCGGTTCGCCGATCAAGACCGGATTGTTCTTCGTCCTCCGAGAAAGTATTTTCAACACCCGCCGGATTTCTTCGTCGCGCCCGATCACCGGATCAAGCTTGCCCATGCGCGCCATCGCCGTGAGGTCCCGCGAATAGCGCTCGAGCACCTTATACTTCGTCTCGGGAGTGTCGTCCGTGATTCGCTGACCCCCTCGTATCTTGGCCATCGCCCGCAGCAAAGTCTCCTCGGTCAAGCCGTTTTCCGCCAGTAAACGCGCACAGCTATCGCGCTTTTGTTTGAGCAGCCCGAGCAAAACATGCTCGATCGAAACGAATTCATCTTTGAATTGCGCGGCCACGGCGGCGGCTTCTCCGAATGCGCGATGAAGCTCGTCCGACATGCGCAGTTGGTAATCGCCGGAAACGCGCGGCAGCTTTTCCAACTCCGAGTCGAGCGCGCTTTCCAGTTTCCTCTGGTTGACTCCGGCTCCACGCAACAAATCGGCGGCCACGCTCTCTTCACGACTGATCATCGCTTTGAGCAGATGAAGCCCTTCGAGTTGAGAATGCGAACTGGATCGCGCCAGTTGAGTGGCGTAATCCAGCGCCTCGCGCAAGCTCTGCGTTAATTTTTCGTACTGCATATTTCCATATTCCCGCTTATCTTCTGCGTCGCCCGTGTGGTTGCATTAAAAGTCCTCTTCGCCGAAACCTCTATTTATTGCCTGTTCCGTAAGCTTTTTGAATTTTGCGCAATACTCAATACAGGCGACCACGAAATCCTTGAGTTCCTTTTTCGAGAGGACTTTAAGCACGTCTCCTTTTTGAAAAATTTGGTCGGAGAGTTTCCGAATCTGATTCAGATGCTCGTATAAGTTGCGGCTTATATGCCCTTCTTCTTTGAGCCACATTATCTGATAAAACATGTCGCCGAATCGTTCGGAAACGAATTTTCTGTTTTCCCGGGTGGCCATTTTTCTATCGGGGAACAAGAGCACGAATATATACTCCGCCAGCCAGCTTTCAAGAAACACCCGACATTTCAAAACGGTCTCGAAATACTCGGCCCGGTCGAACGAATCCTGGATTTCGTTGCTTTCCGGAAGCCCTTTGATTATAAATGTTTCGGTCACAGCCATCGTTATCCTTGCTCGGGTTTGAGCGTATCAGCGAATTTCTTGAACAACGCGATTTGCTCTTCGGTTAACCGCTTTGGTATCTCCACATTGACTTCAATATAATGATCACCTTTGCTGCCGTTCAGCGCGATTCCCTTTCCTTTCAGACGGAAACGCTGACCGGAAGACGTTCCGGGTGGAATCGAAACGAGTACTAATCCCCCGATGGTCCTCACCTTTATTTTTCCTCCCAGAACCGCGTCTTTTAAGGTTATCGGCACCCGACTGTATATATCTTTGCCCTCTCTCCAGAAAAATTCGTTCTGTTTAACGGTTACCTCAAGATAAAGATCGCCGTTCGGGCCGCCGTTTTTGCCCCGCTTGCCCATGCCGGCCAATCTGATTCTGCCGCCGGATTCTATTCCCGGAGGAATTTTCACTTTTATACTTCTGGGAACGGTTTTATTTCCGGTTCCGCCGCAAGCCCGGCAAGTCGATCCCCCCACACGACCGCGCCCCAAACACCTCGGACAGGGGCGAGTGACCGAAAAAGAACCCTGCGAAAATACGATATAACCACGGCCGCCGCATTCAGGACATGTCGAAACCGCACTGTCTGCGACCATTCCGCCGCCGCCACAGACATCGCAGGCCTCCTCATGCTCGATACGGATCGTTTTTTCCGTCCCCTTCACCGATTCTTCGAACGATATCTCGATATCCGCTACCACATCGGACCCGCTTCCGGGAGCGGCGGATTGGTATTGGAATCCGAATGGTGAATCGGCGCCGGCGCCGAACAACGACGAGAAAATATCGGCGAACGATCCGAAACCTTCCGCCTCGAAAGGATCCCTCGACGGCCCCCGTCGGCCGAACATCGACATTATGTCCTCGAAAGAGTATCCTTTGGCCGAGCCGCCGAAATCTCCGGAAGCGAAAGAGCCTCCGTAGCGGCGCATCATATCATACTGGCGCCTTTTTTCGGGGTCCGACAGCACGTTGTGCGCTTCCGAAATCTCCTTGAATTTCGCTTCCGCCTGTCGGTTGTTCGGATTGGCGTCAGGGTGATATTTCTTGGCCAGACGGCGGTAGGCTTTCTTGATATCCTCGGCGGAGGCCGTTTCCGGCACCTCCAGAATTTTGTAATAATCAGCCATGGCCTTCGCAGGTATTTAAAATCACTGGAACAATCGGCATTTCAAGCAGCGATTCGCGCTGCCCATTAGAATTTCCCTGCTCTGCCGACCGACCCCCGGTTGAATCTCACTTTCCAACTTCGGCCTTTCGTTTCTCCTCATACTCTTTGCTCCGATAATCGGTCACATAGAACCCTGACCCTTTGAACAGAAAACCGGCGCCCGGCGATATCAACCTGCGGGCGGTATTGCCGCAGGTCGGGCAGCGCGCCGAGTCGCGATTTTTTATTGGAACATAGGCATCGAAAAACTTCCGACATTCCCGACATTCGTATTGATAAGTAGGCATATTCGGCCTCCTGCACAGATCAGTTTACCACCTCGAAATCGGCATCCACCGCTTTGCTCGATTCGTTGCCGGTTTCGACCTTGGGCTTATCGCCATTGCCCCCGGCCGATTCTCTGCCGGCCCCGGCCGTCGTCTTGGCATAGAGCTTGGCCGAAATATCGTGCATTATCAAATTCACGGCGTCGCTGGCCGATTTGATTTCGTTCACATCTTGGCGTTTTACGGCATCCTTGAGACGGTCTATCGCCGCTTGAAGTTTCGCCTTTTGGTCCGAATCGAGTTTGTCCCCCAATTCGCGCAACTGCTTCTCTATTTGGTATGCAAGGGAATCGCCCGAATTGACCGCCTCGATTTTTTCCCGTTTGATTTTATCCTCGGCCTCATGCGCCTGGGCGTCTTTCACCATTTTTTGAATTTCCTGTTCGGTCAAGCCGGAGGACGCCTGAATCCGAATCGACTGAGCGCGTCCGGTCGCCTTGTCCAGCGCCGAGACGTTGAGAATGCCGTTGGCATCGATATCGAAAGTGACCTCGATCTGGGGAATTCCCCGCGGAGCCGGCGGTATGCCGTCGAGCTGGAATCTGCCGATCGTCTTATTGTCTATAGCCATCGGCCTTTCGCCCTGCAATACATGAATTTCCACCGAGGTCTGATTGTCGGCGGCGGTGGAAAAGATCTCGGCCTTGCGGGTCGGAATCGTGGTATTGCGCTCGATCAATTTCGTGAACACTCCGCCCAGGGTTTCGATCCCGAGCGACAACGGGGTAACGTCGAGCAGTAACACGTCCTTGACATCGCCGGCCAAGACCGCGCCCTGGATCGCCGCGCCGACGGCGACTACTTCGTCGGGATTCACACCTCGATGAGGCTCCTTGGCGAAAAATCTGGCCACGGTCTCGATAACTTTCGGCATCCTGGTCATCCCGCCTACCAGGATTACCTCATCGATATCACCCACCGTGAGCTTGGCGTCTTCCAGCGCCTTGCGGCAAGGATCTATCGTCCGTTCGATAAGGTCATCGACCAGCTGTTCGAATTTCGAACGGGTAAGCGAGATATTCAAATGCCTGGGGCCGTTGGCGTCGGCGGTTATAAAAGGAAGATTAATCTGAGTTTCCTGAGTTGACGACAACTCGATCTTGGCTTTCTCCGCGGCTTCCTTCAACCTTTGCAAGGCCATCGGATCTTTGGAAATGTCGATACCGTCCGATTTCTTGAATTCGTCGATCAGCCAATCGGTAAGGCGTTTGTCGAAATCATCGCCTCCCAGATGCGTATCGCCGTTGGTCGAACGCACCTCGAAAACACCATCGCCCAGCTCGAGAATCGATATGTCGAACGTTCCTCCACCGAGATCATAGACGGCGATTTTCTCGTTTTTCTTTTTATCGAGCCCGTAGGCCAACGCCGCTGCGGTGGGCTCGTTGATAATGCGCAGAACCTCGAGTCCGGCGATCGCGCCGGCATCGCGGGTGGCTTTCCTTTGAGCGTCGTTGAAATACGCCGGAACCGTAATTACGGCGCGGGTGACTTTTTCGCCAAGATAATCCTCGGCGGTTTGTTTCATTTTCTGGAGGATCATCGCGGAAATTTCCGGCGGCGAGTATTCTTTACCCGCCATACGGATTCGGCAGTCACCGTTAGGCCCTTCGACCACCTTATAAGGGAAATTGCGGATTTCGTTGGTGACTTCCGAATACTGTCGCCCCATGAATCGCTTGACCGAGAAAACGGTGTTTTCGGGATTGGTGACCGCCTGTCTTTTGGCCAGCTGGCCGATCAGGCGTTCGCCGTTTTTCGCGATTGCCACCACCGATGGTGTAGTGCGCGAACCCTCTGAGTTGGCGATTACTTTCGGCTCGCCGGCCTCCATCACGGCCACGCACGAATTGGTGGTTCCGAGATCTATGCCGATTATCTTAGACATTTTCTTTCACCTCGATTATCTTTTTTTCGATTGTCGGCCGGATACTTCGCATATCCGGACTTTAATGTTTTACGAAGGCTTTACGCCCTTTACGGTCATGCTTAAGACTCCCGCCTCAGAATCATCGGCGGATTGCCCGTCCGAATTTTCGATTCCCAAAGACCACGTATCGTACTCTTTTTCTGCGGCTATCTCGATCTGAGCGAAACCCGCCTGTTTCATTATGGCAAGGTATTCTTCTTTGAGAACCGCGCCGGCCACACAGCCCACATATGCAGTAATCGACTGCCTAATCCGTTCGGGAAGAGGCCGAGTTAGGACGATATCGGAAATTATGAATCTCCCACCCGGTTTCAATGCGCGATACAACTCGCCGAAGACTTTTTTCTTATCGGGCACCAGGTTGATTACGCAATTGGATATGGCTACGTCGATACTGCTGTCGGCAACCGGCAGATTCTCGAGTTCCCCGAGTCTGAATTCGACATTGGCGTAACCGTTCTTACGCGCATTATCGCGGGCTTTGAAGATCATATCCGGGGTCATATCGACACCGATCACTTTGCCCTCGGCGCCCACCTTATTGGCGGCAAGGAAACAATCGAATCCGGCCCCGGAGCCGAGATCAAGCACGGTCTCGCCTTCTTTCAGCGATGCGATCGCGGTGGGATTGCCGCAACCCAGACCGAGGTTCGCATCGTCCGGAACACTCGACAACTCACTCTCGGAATAGCCGATATTCCTGCCGATATCTTTGGTCGAAGTTCCGCCGCAACATGATTGACCGGATGGTTGGCAGCAACTTGAGGATTGGCGGACCAGTCGGCCGTATTTTTCTCGCACGATTTTCTTGATATCATCATCTGACATTTGATTGCTCCAGTCTCGATATTTATTCGGGTTTAGGTTCCTGCTTTTCTACGGCCGATAATAAGACATGTTTCGGGTCCGCCTCAAGACTTATTGTGGAAAATCGCCGGTGTCCTCGGCTTTTCGAAAACGAACACCGGCGATTCGGCTGCCTCTTGCCGCGGTTATTTGATTTCGATCTGCCGCGGCTTGGCATCCTCGGTCTTAGGCATGGTGATCGTCAACACCCCGTCCTTGAACTCCGCGGTGACGGCGGCGGTGTCGATCTTAAGCGGCAGAGTGAAACTGCGGCTGAACTTGCCATAGGCCCGCTCGCACCGATAGTAGTTGGCTTTGTTCTCCTCGTTCTTATAGCGCTTCTCGCCCTCGATCGTCAACACGTTGTCCTGAAGATCGATTTTGACATCGCTCTTCTGCATTCCAGGAAGCTCGGCGGTAAGCACCAGCTTGTCGTCCTTATCGGCGATATCGATCGCGGGCGACCAGGTCCTTCCATCGGGATCAAATGGGCTTTCGAAATCCCTGAATACCCTTTCGAATTCATCGCGCAGATCATGCAGCGCCCAGCCAAGACGCGAACCGGATTTGATTAAGCTTTTCATAACTCCTCCTTTTTTTGATTAAATTATTTTATCGTTATTGTTCTCGCTCTGGATTTTTCGCTTTTCGGGATCACGATCTTGATTACGCCGTCAACGTACTCGGCCTCCATTTTGGCGGCCTCGACATTTTCCGGCAACACGAACCACCGGGCGAAACTTCCGCCGATACGCTCGGCATACAGGCGACCCTCCGAATCGAGCTTTTTCTCGGCGATGACCGTCAACTCGTTATTTTCCAGCCAGATTTTGATATCGGCCTTATCGAGTCCGGGAATCTCCATGGTAATCGTGTAGTTGTCCCCATTTTCGCTTATTTCCGTAGGCGGAATAAAGATCAGGTTTGATTCTTTGTTATTCATTTTTTCATCTCCTTTTTCAATTTTATTCTTTTGCCCGGGAATAGTGCAACGGACATGCCAAATAGTGTAAAATGTTGATATATAAAATCTTACAAGCAATTCAGATGGTAATTACTATTAAAACACGACGATATTACTGCCTACATGACAGAATCAATGCCATTAGGGCATAACACTACTGCCAAATTGACAACCACCGCCAATACGGCAGCCTTATACCTCTGTAAATGTGGTCTTGATCGTGGCCCGTCTATTCCCGCCCCTTGGCGATTTCGCCTAAGAGCAGTTTGGCGGTGCTGGTAAGTAAGTCACCTTTGCGGGAGCTTTTGCTCAACCATTGTTTACTGAATTGATCGACTTTGCTTGTCGAAATTTCATCGCCTATTTTAGAAAGCGACTTTATTATCGCCATCCTCAAATTATCTTCTTCCTTTTTCCCGAGCTCAAGAGATTGGATATGGTCATCGTTCTCGTAAAAGTCGATTAAAATATCCCGCGCCTTGGCCCCGCCCAACCTGCCGAGCGAGGCGATAATCGGCAAATGATCGGTCTTTTCCATCAAAAGCAAATTCTTAAGATAGCCGGCCATATCGGGATGGCCAGAATTCCCCATCGCCGCAATCGCGGCCCGCCGGATTTCGACATCCTTTTCCTCGGCCAACCGAGAAAGCAAAGGTCCGGCAATCGGGGATTGCAATGCCTCGAGCGTCCCGATAAGTTCGAGCTTTATCCGCTTCTGTTTCCATCCGGCCACGATCTCGAAATAGGGAATCGCCTCTTGATATTTTATCGTGCCGAGAATCCTCAACAGGTTTCTTATACGCCACCAGGTTCGATCGTCGTTTTTTTCACCGGCGCCGATAACCGTCGATAATGATTCCGTAGCCTGCGGACCGGCCTCTTTGCCCATGGCGGCCAAGGCGCGAATCAAACGCGCTCTGGTTTCTTTGCCCGGGCAATCGACTTTTTCGATGAAAATCGAGGCCAATTTGGGCGAGCCGAGAGTGGCGATCGAATCATACAGGTCGGAACCCCCTTTGCCGCTGATAACCGCTTCGCTTAGTATATCCAGCAAAACCGAGGACTGCCTCAAAGCCGCCAGTTTTGCGGCGGCGGCCATCTCCTTATTCGACCGGGTATCCCCTGCCAATCCTTTCAAAGATTGCAGCGCATATTTGAGTTCCGCCCAGCGTCCGTTCATGGCGGCGATTTCGACCGCCTTTTCGATAAGCTCCACGATTTCCGTCCCCGACTTCGACGAAACGGCGCCGCAGAGAATCTCCTTGATAAGTTTACTTGTCGACTCCCATTTTTGATTTTCGAGCGTGATATAAATGATCTCGGTGAGAAGGCGCGCCCCCTTTTGCCGCGTTTCCTCGATCGGGGAATTGAGCCAATTCAAACAAAGTTTGAACATGCTTTCGACCCGTTGATCCATCCCCGCGGCCAAGAGTTTTTTCGCGGTTGTGCGAAGCAGTACGGCATCTACACGCGCAGCCGATTCCTGGCGCAACTGAATTTCGAGCTCGTCGAAGTCGCTGAGAATGTTGACCCGTGTCAAGGTGCTCTTATCGAACACTTGTTCGAGCAACGGTCCTTTTATTCCGGATTCTTTGAGCCGCTCATGAATTAAAAGCCAAAAGTCGTTTTTATCGGCTCTGTCCGAGCAATCATTCCAGAGTTGCGCCAAACCCCGGAGAAGTTTTTGATCCGGTTCGGAACGGTCTCGAACACCGGAACGGGCGATTTCGGAAAACAGTTCTGCCAATTCTTCGTCGGACATGGCCGAAATGATTTCGCTCATCCGGCTTTTGACGTAACCCGCACGCAAATCGACGCCGCAGAATTCGGTCAGAACTTTGTCGCCGGCGACCGACCCCGAATAAAACAACGCCGCCAGCCGCGGATTGGAGCGCACCAGCTCCTGTATTCGATGCGAGACCATGAAACGGGTATTCGCCAACGCATGCCCGGCCGAATTGAAATCATATAGTGTCGGCGGCCTGGCGACATTGATGTTTATCGTGCTTATTCCCTTGCTGTCGAGAAACTTCTGAAAGTAATTCGGGAGAGGGCTTTTGGAATCGAGCAATTTGCTTAGAAAATGATATAAATCGCCCAGCAGCAATTCCGACAAGAACATCACCGACTCGAGTTCATGCCTTTTCAAATCGAGCAACAAACCGTTGACAAAAACGCTTTCCTCCAACAAGATTCCCTCAGCCGCCAGCCTGTTGGAAAACACTTGCAACGAAAACGAGCGTTTTACGGCAAATACTTCATTCATCCGTTCGAGCGACTTTTTCAGGGTTTCATTGGTTTGGGGATGGCCGAGCGGATACATCACAAGTTTCCGCGATGCCGAATACAACTCTCTTACTATATCGAGGGATATTTTTTTCAAATCCATCTGCTCGTTGTCGTTCATTGCTGATCTCCAAGCAAAAAGCAATATAGATTTTTATCCTGTCCGGCGATAAATAGGCGCCCGCCCCAAACAGCCGGTGCCGCGGTCACCATGCCTCCCGTCGAATTTACGGCCAGCAAGTCACCGGTGCGCTTATCGAGCATATACACTTTCGAATCGAGGCTGGAAAAAATCGCGGCGTTGTCGGTTATCGCCGCCGCCCCACGTATCGGCAGCGAAGTCGAATATTCCCAGAGGATCGATCCGTTATTTTTATCGAGCTTCACAAATCTGCCATCGCCCGTGCCGTAATATACCCCGTCTGAATCCACCGAAGGAGAATAGAACAAGCGCGGCTTATCCGCGTGATTCCATATCTGATTTCCGTTGTTTATATCGAAACAGCTGACTCCGCCGTCGCCGAAACAAACATAAATGCGATCTTCGGATATGGCGGGACTCGAATTGGTTCGCCTATCGCCTCGCGTTTTCCAAATCATTTTGCCGTCGTTTCTGCTCAGGCAAATCAATGAACCATCGGCCAGAGTGCCGATTAAACGATCTTTTTCGAGCACCGGTCCGGTGTCCGGTCTTTCCTTAAGGTCGGCGCTCCAAATCAGTTCGCCCGAATACAGATCGGCGCAATTGATTTTCCCCTGTCCGTCGGCCCAGAATATCCGGCCGTCGTCGATCGCCGGTGGAAGACATAGATCGAATGTGGATTTACTCCAGACTTTTCTGCCGGCCAGATAATTAACGACCAAAAGCTGGCTTCGCGGGCCATCCTCGCAGATAGCCATGAGCGAATCGACCAATTCTGGAGAGCAGCCGAGTTGTCGGCGAAGTTTAATCTCGGCCACTTCATTGCCGTTGTTTATATCGATGATATGGATTTTCTTATCCGATCCCGGTTGAAACAGATAATTGTCCGCCATCGCCGGGGAATAATAAAGCGGAAGTCTGAATTTAATCTGCCAAAGTTTTTCCAGCGACCGCCCGGTCTCTCCGACTACAGTTCCGGCTCGTGCCGGCCCGCCCTTATATGACGAATAAAGCGGATAATTTTCCGGCGAAATGTCGAGATGCGGATGACTTCCGGCGCAGGCAAGAGAAAGCGCGAGAGCCAATCCCCCTCCAATGATCAACAGGCCGCGGGTCATTTAATCAATAGTTCCAGCCAAAGAAAAAGTCAAAATCGAATCCATGACCGTATATGTCATTTTTATCGGCTCTTTTTGAGAAATCAAAACGTAATACGGTCAAATAACCGAGCGAAACCCGCGCACCAAAACCGAAACTACCGATCCAAGGCCGATTTGTGTCACCCCAAATTTTAGCTGCATCCACGAATAATGCGCCCCTAATAGCCTGAAAATTGAGCGCCCCGATAGGCATGCCGATTAGCAATCGATCCACCAACGGAAACCGTAATTCATTATTAATCAAAAGGATATTCTTGTCGTAGAAAGATCTCCGGGGATATCCACGCAAATCCCAACTGCCGCCCAAATAATGTCTTTGAGGGTCCTGCCCATCCGATCCGAGATACACCCCCCGCAATGCATAAGCCGAGGATTCCGATAGCCTGAAATACTTGCGCACATCCACCGTAACCGCGGAATTATAATATTTTAGGCTGGGAATCTCGATTGAACTGGCCAGCGAAATATGCAATCTGAAACCGTCGATGGGGCCGGACGGCTCCCAGATCGACGTATCTTTGATGTAGGATAAGACCGGTGTCGCGACCGCGGCGTCAGGATCGTTGGAACGCAGAGTTTGTTTGAAGTAATTACGAACATATAGCGAAGCCTCAGCCCTGTCGAATCTGGAGAACGGATAGCTGGCAAGCGCTACTCCACCATAAGTTTCCTCTTCAACATAGCCGTAATAATCGTCGTCATAATCGTTATAGAAACGGTATATCCCGAGTCCCCAATTGAGGCGTCGCTGACGGTTGATATAGGTGACGGCCGCATTGGTGCTGCGGAGAAAATTGTGGCGGCTGTTTCCGGTATTATAAAGAAGCAGGTAGTATTGGTGATCGCCTAATACATCGGTGAGCGCCCCCTGAAGACCGCCGACCGTGCCGAAAATGGCATCGTATGAAAGCGCCGATTGGGCGATGTCGAACGATAATTTGGTCTTATACTTCATTTTTCCCGCCAGATGCTCTCCAGTAATCCGTTCCGGTTGCCAGCCGTTCGACTGTTCCCAAACCTGACCGGGCGCATGAGCAATCTGTTCGGCATTGGTGTCCGGCAAAAGTTTGTAAATGTGATAGCTCATCTCCTGGTATCCGCTGAACACTATCGCCGAATCATCGGCCGAAAAAGAAGGATCGTATGCCCCGGTGGCCAGGTTGGTCAATCGGTAAAGGCGCGGATTGTCGCTTAACGGGTGTTCCAATATGTAAATATCGGGCGAACCGCCCCGGTCGCTCGTGAAAACGATGCTGTCGCTTTGATTTGCCCAGGACGGCGATGTGTTGAAAGAATTCCCCGAAGTAAGCCTGATTATTGCACCCGTTTCCAGAGAATAAGCATAAAGATCGGCGCCGTGCATATCGGTTCGATCGGAACTGAAAACTATGAACTCGCCGTCGGGCGAAAACGCGGGCGACTGATCGTTATAGATATCATCGAATAATCGATGAAGACTGTCGCCGTCGAAATGATAAACGTAAATGTCGTTGGCTCCGTCTTTGCCGGTTCCGCTGAAAGCGATCATTTTTTGATCAAACGACCATGCCGGCGAGCTGATCGCGCTCACCTGTTCGAAACGGCGGCTGAAAACGAGTTTTTTCCCTTTAGGATCGAATATATACAGAATGTCGGATTCTTTGCTTTTCGAGGCGAAAGCGATGCGGCCGTCGACACCCGCGTCGATATCGGAATCAACGAAATGCAGCGATTCGAATTTCGCCGATCGTTCGCCTTTCACCAACTGCCTGAATCCCGCCTTTTCGCCCTCGAGCGGCATCATGGCGATATTGGAATAGCCCAGGCGGATCGTCTTGAAAGCGATGAAATCTTTGCAACCATCTTTGTCTTCGAGCGCAAAAGTGGTCGGTTTTATATTGTAATATTTTCTTGTCAGACGGGCGGCGATTTTCGCGGGAAGGTCTTTATTCTCGAACTCCGGATAATAAGTCTTCTTCAGATGATATTCCCAATCTCTGCCGATTTCCGCGAAAGATCTGCCGAAAGTGATTTCGCATAACTGGGCGAATGTCTGCGCTTTCCACCAGTTCTCGAACATCAACGTAATCCGGTCGTCGCCGAATGTGTCGGATAGATATCGCAGAATCGACTGTCCGACCTTATACATCGTGTAGGTCCCGGATATGCCCGCCAGCCTGTTGAAAGTCACGATTCGTCCGGAGATGACCATATCGCGAAGAATCATATCGGCTTGTTTGCTCCAGCCCTCCGACCAGTATTCGGCGATACCCTCGGTGAACCAGAGCGGCGGCATGACCGGATTACGCCGCCCATGAGATTTGGCGTTATGGGTGATCTTTTCCATCATGAAAACGTGCACCAGTTCATGCCTTATCACGTGGTCGAAATCGCGCATCGAGCCGTCGAACGGTATCACCACGCGCTCTTTGAAAAATTCGGTGAAACCGGCGACATTCTCCGGAAGCAAATCCGGGACGACGTTGGTTTGGCTGAAATAAGAAGGATGACTGTAGATTATCAGGGGGATTTTCTTATCGATGACGTGGTTGAATTTTTCGGTTAGGTAAGCGTAGCTTTCCTCGGCCAACCGAGCGCCGATTCCAGCGATCTCCTCTTCCTCAGGATAATAATATATATCGAAGTGATCGGTTTTCATGACCTGCCAATCGAATTTTTCGTACTGCACCTTATTCTGGCCGAAATAATACTGTGGGGATGCCGAGCCGAAAGTGAGAACCGAAATTACTGCGATTAGCGTAAGTCTTTCCATGATAATGACCTATCTCATTTATTTTTCTAACCCTAAATGAGCAAATTATGTTCCAACAAGCCGACGAGCAAATAGCCACGTTTCCGTAACGGCGCTTCTATCGCTCGAATCGTCCGCTGAAAACCACGATTCGATATCCGGCACGTAATTTTACAAACGAACGCCCGGCTTATTCTCAAAAAAGATAACGACTTGGTTATCCGGCAAGATTCTTCCCGCGCACCGGTTCGGCGCGTCCGGTGAATCTCACTATCAATATCGATAATTCATACAGAAAATAGAGTGGTATGGCCAGCATCCCTTGACTGACGAAATCGGGCTGTGGAGTTATCACCGCAGCGGCTATGGCGATGATAACGATTGCATATCTTCTGCCGGATTTGAGTAATCCCGAGCTGATTATGCCTATCCGGCCGAGGAAAAAGGCCACCACCGGCAATTGAAACACCAGACCGAAAGCGAGTATCATCCACATCACGAAATTCAGATAGTCCCCCATCATGATCGTGGGTTCGGTATTCGGAGGCGCCTGTTCCAACAAAAATTTAAGCCCATAAGGAAGCATCACGAAATAGCAGAATATCACACCGGCGAGGAAAAAAAAGGTGGAGAACAAAACGATCAAATAGACAATTCTGATCTCACGGCGGTAGAGCCCGGGGAGCACGAATTGCCAGATTTGATAAATGACGATCGGCGAGGTAAGCAGACAGCCTGCCACTATCGAAAGTTTAAGGCGCGCATTGAACGCCTCGGCCACCTTGAAAAAATGCAATTTCATCCCCGGGGCCGCCGATTGCAAAGGCTGCCATAACACCGAAAACAATCTATCGGAAAAGATATACGACAGCGAGGCCCCGATCACGATCGCGACAATCGACTTTATCAAACGCCAGCGCAGTTCCTCGAGATGATCCAGAAAAGGCATCTCGGAAGCGGTCTCGGCGGTTTGACGCGGACTCATAGGGTTTTCAGACATCGATTCGACGCCCCGCTCCGACCAGGCGGACTTCTTCGTTGATCAAGGCGCCGAAATAATTGGCGGCATCGCCCCTGTTTATGGCGATCTCGAGAGTATCGGAAGACCCGATGTAGGCCAGCGGATGCTTTTCAGGTACATCGGAGTAACAGCGTGACAAGCCATGTATCGTTCGGCCGCAGAATTGGATCACTGCGTCATTATCCACGTAGTTTGCGGAAATGTTCGTGATAAGATTGCCGAAAGCATCGATATCGATCACTCGACCTACCAAATCGTTCCCTATCACCTCCAGTTGCGGATAATCCAACATCACCGGATCGGTGATTTCGGGGCCAAATTCTTCTGGAGGGATTCCATGACTCAGATAAGCGGCCGCCGGCGCGAACAGGTCACGGCCGTGGAAAGTTTCGGAGCGCGAGGTGAGTCGGTATTTATCGTTGCTGATTTGTCGGATGCGCGACTCGGGATTGTTCCTGTAAATCGGCGACAACACGCCGTTATCCGGTCCGAGAAGCAGATAGCGGCCGTCATCGACTATCAGCGCCCGTCGCCGCGGCCCGACGCTCGGATCGACCACTACCATATGGATGGAGCCCTTTGGATAGAAGCGATAGCTGTTCGACAGCGCCTGCGATGCCTTGCGAATATCCGCGGCGGGGATATTGGAAGCGATCGTGATTATTTCGGCGTTCGGATTTATCGACTTGATCACGCCGAATATGGCCCCCATGTAGCCGTCACTGGTGCGAAAATCGGTGATTAAGGTGATTATGGTCGCCATTTAGATATCCATCAAATTCAACCCGATCTCGGGATCCGGTTTTCTATTGATTTTCGGCTCGAACACGCGAATGTGAAGCTCGACGGTGAGCGCCACCAAAGCCGAAAATAGATGGCCGCCGATCAGACTGTAGTCGGTCTTGCTTAACACCACATGAGCATGAAATACGGGTTTGTTTTCCAGCCATGAGATATTGCCGGTCAAACTCAGCAGCTCGAATTCGCCCTCGAACGACTGCTGAAAATATTTTTTAGCATGACTGCTGAAATAACCGATCGTCGCATCGGCGACGGCTCCCAATCCGGAGACGGCCGCCGAGGCGATCTTCTCCCGGGCGATAAATTCGGTGACGGCGGTCATCACCTCTTCGCCCTTTTCCAGGCGCAGCATGAAACCGTCGGTTGTTCTTATGTAGCGCATAGGCCGATTCCTTTGTAATCTTTTAATCGTTCGTCTTTTTCATCTACAGCTCTTATACAATCATAATGAACAAGCACATTGAATGCAATTCGTGGATTCCCCGAAATGTTGCGCCATATCGAATCGCTCATATCCGCATAATCGATGAAATGCGCCATTTACGCCCATCTTGCCGGCCGACGAGGGTCACTCGCGATCGACAATCATGGCGAATGCAACACCGCGAGTGGACCATCGGCGGCTAACCGCTATTTAAGGGTTTGCTCCGACGCCCAGTCGAAATATTTCTGCCAGGCCATGTCCGATTCGACCGCCACGATTTCGGGAATTTCATAGGTGTGAAGTTCTTTCAATCTTTTTTCGAGCCGTTCATAATTTTGTGGGGTTGTTTTGATTATCAACAGCAGTTCCTCGTCATGTTCGAGTTCGCCTTCCCACGTGTATATGCTGCGTATCGGGACTATATTGACGCAGGCGGCCAGTTTTTCGCTGACGATCTGCTCGGCGATCCGGTCGGCATCGAAAATCGGGCAGGTAACGAGGACTATAGATAGTTTATTCCGGGTCATGAGCGTTTCCTTCTTTTCTGAAATCCGTTATTTCCAATTCACGACACCCGCCGCAAGTAAGGCGTATCCGGTGCCTTGGTTCCGAATCCACCGATGCAAGCGGCAGGTCACTTCTATATTGATTTACGTCAAATCATCGGCGGTTCTGTATACTCGCCGAATACTTCTTTCATGACGCTGGTGATTTCCTCCTCGGTGGTATAACAGCGGACACAATCCAGCAGAGGCGGCATATGATTTTGGCCTGTTTCGATCGCCTTCTTGAGTTCGGCAAGGGTTCGTTTCACCTTATCGTTATCCCGTTCCGCTTTGACCTTTTTCAGATTGGCCACCTGCTCTTTTTCGACCTGCTCATCGATAACCAATAGGGGGATATCCACTTTTTCATCGGGCTCGATAAAATCGTTTACCCCTACGATAATCCGCTCTTTCTTTTCGATTTCTCTCTGATAGCGGAATGCGCTTTCGGCGATTTCCCGTTGGAAGTAGCCCTCTTCGATACATTTCAACACGCCCCCTCGCCGCTCGATCTCCTCGAAATACTTCTCGGCCTCTTCTTCGAGCTCGTCGGTCAACGCCTCCACGAAGTAACTTCCGGCCATGGGATCGATCACGTTTATTACACCCGATTCGTGGGCGATTATCTGTTGCGTCCGCAAGGCGATCTTGACAGCTTTTTCGCTGGGCAAAGCCAACGTTTCGTCCATCGAGTTGGTATGAAGCGACTGGGTGCCGCCGATAACGCCTGCCAGCGCCTCGATAGCGGTGCGGACTATGTTGTTTTCCGGCTGCTGGGCGGTCAAACTACAGCCGGCCGTTTGGGTATGAAAACGAAGCATCATCGAGCGCGGATCTTTGGCTTTGTAGCGTTCTTTCATGTGGCGAGCCCAGATCCGCCGTGCCGCCCGGTATTTGGCGATCTCCTCGAAAAAATCGGTATGCGAATTGAAGAAAAACGATAGGCGCGGAGCGAAAGTATCGACATCCATGCCCGCCTTTATCGCCGATTCGACATAGCAAAAACCATCGGCGAGCGTGAACGCCAACTCCTGCGCGGCGGTCGCGCCCGCTTCGCGGATATGGTAACCCGAAATCGAGATGGTATTCCATTTGGGGACGTGCTCGGCACAGAATGACATCATATCGGTTATCAACCGAATGGACGGCTCCGGCGGATAGATCCATTCTTTTTGGGCGATATATTCTTTCAAGATGTCGTTCTGCAGGGTTCCGGTCAGAAGGCGGCTCGGTACGTTTTGTTTTTCGGCCACCGCGATATACATCGCCAGCAGAATCGTCGAGGTGCAATTAATGGTCATCGACGTCGAAATCTTGTCGAGCGCGATGCCTTCGAAAATAATCTCCATGTCCTTCAGCGTATCGACTGCAACTCCGCAGACGCCCACCTCACCCCGCGCACGCGGCGAATCCGAATCGTATCCCATAAGCGTCGGCAGATCGAAAGCCACCGACAGGCCGTGCTGTCCCCTTTCGAGAAGATAATGATATCGCTCGTTGGTCTGTCTGGGTGTGCCGAATCCCGAAAATTGGCGCATCGTCCAGGGTTTCACCCGATACATCGTGGCATGAACCCCCCGGGTATAGGGATATTGTCCCGGATAGGCCAGATCTCGATCGTAATCGAAATCGGCAAGATCGGTGGGATCGTAAAGCGGCTTTAACGGCTTCGAGGAAACCGTCATGAATTTTTTCTCGGGCGGAATCTGCGCCTTCGAATATTCCTCTTCCCATTTCGACCGCCCCGAAGGCGGCGTGATTTTCGCGGAAGAGACGGCATTTTCGGTCTTTCTCATGGCTTATCCTGTTTTAACGATGATAATATGTTATTTACTATTTCGTAGGGGTTGCTTGAACCCTCCTGGATTCTTTTCACATAATCAGTAATCATTTCCTCGTTCAGAAATCTTTTCTTTATGAGGGATTTGATTTCCTTATCGAGAACATGATTGAGGGTCGCCCGGATTTTTCTCTTACGGTGCTGATCGGCATGCGAATCGGAATAAATGAAAGCGCGGTGAGCTGCGATCTTGGCGGCCAACTCATCGATTCCCTTGCCGTTGACCGCCTCGGTGGCCACCACCGGCAATTCCCAACCCGTATTCTGCCTCTTGAGATCGAGAATGATGTTGAGTTCGGAAACGATCTTGGCGGCGCCAGGCCGGTCGGCTTTGTTTATCACGAAAATATCAGCTATCTCCATAAGGCCGGCTTTCAATGCTTGAATGGAGTCGCCTGATTCCGGCACGAGCGTGACCACTGTGGTGTCGCAGGCATCGGCGATATCAAGTTCCACCTGACCCACGCCGACGGTTTCGATCAATATCATCTCCATGCCGAAAGCATCCATCGCCATGGCCACCTCCGAGGTCGAAACCGCCAGACCGCCGGTGGAACCCCGAGTGGCCATGCTTCTGATAAAGACGTTTTCGTTGGTCGCCAGATTCTGCATGCGGATTCGATCGCCGAGAAGCGCCCCGCCGGTAAAGGGTGAGCTCGGGTCCACCGCGATTATGCCCAGTTTCTTTTTGCCGCTCTCGACGTATAGAGCGGCAAGTTTATCGACGAGAGTGGACTTTCCGGCCCCGGGCGGACCGGTGAATCCCACTTTGTAGGCTTTGCCCGCGCGAGAATAAAGAGCCGGCAGCAGTTTCGATAGATCGGCGCCGTTATTTTCTATGTGCGATATGACCTTAGAAAGCGCCATGCGGCTGCCGCCCAAAAAAGCATCGAGTATCGACAAGCAATCGTTCCTTTCAGAGATAAAAAGATATCAAAACCGATTTGACGAGGCAATCGCTTTTTGGGTCAGCCCTTAACATGCGGGTAAGCGAAATGTCGGCAAGCCAAGCGAAATTTCTTTCGGCTTAATTGCGCAACTGTTGCGAACCTGCGATATTCTCATGTCAAAGCGTCAGCGGGGATCAAGTCGGTTGCGGTCGTGATCGCGGCTGCAGATTGCGATCGGGAATCAGCCGCTCAGTTTGATATCTTTCAAGCGGAGTTGGATTCGATTCTGTCCGTTCCAATTATTGTATTCGAGCACATACGCCATATCGACGTAGGTCGGCCGAGAGGGCATACTTCGCAACACATCTCCGAAACCGAAACCGATGACATCGAAAACCCTATCGCCCCGGCGCACTTTGAGCCGTAGATGATTGGAACCTACTATATAGGGGGTGCCGACAACTTCGGCGTTATAAGTTACGAAAATCGGCCGCGTATTCATCGGCCCGAACGGGGCGAATTTCTCGAGCACTTGCATTAACTCATCGTTTATCGACTCGAGCTCGAGCTCCGAATCTATGGACAATTTCGGAATGAGGTCTTCTTCGGAGAGCATCGACGCCGACACCTGATTCAACTTGCGCCGGAAAGGCTCTATCTTGTCCGGATCGATAGACAACCCGGCGGCGTATTTATGACCGCCGTAACGATTGAGATATTCCTCGCACTGTTTCAGGGCCTCGTAAAGATGAAACCCGGGTATCGAACGGGCGGAACCTTTGCCCTCACCTCCGTCTATCGCGATCATGACCGTCGGGCGATTGAATCTTTCGACGATGCGCGATGCCACGATCCCGATTACGCCTTGATGCCAGCCATAGGAGGACAGGACGATGGCCCGGTCATTTTTAATATCGATAGTCGTTTCAATGAGCTCCAAAGCCTCGTTGAGAGTCTGTTCGTCGATATCCTTGCGGCGCTTATTTTCGGCATTCAGCACTCTGGCGATCGCATTCGCCTGGGTTTCGTCTTTGGTTGTCAGCAACTTTATCGCCTTTTGGGCGTCACCCAGTCTTCCCACGGCGTTGATCCTCGGGGCGAGTATGAAAACGATTTGTCCGGTGCCGATTTTGTGACCCATAATTCCCGAAATGAAAATCAACGCTTTCAAGCCAGGTTTGTTCGTCCGCGCCACCTGTTCGAGACCGAATTTGGTCAGGATGCGATTTTCACCCACAAGCGGCACGATATCGGCCGCAGTCCCGAGGGCCACGAGGTCGAGATGATCCTCGAGCTCGGATTGATCCTGATTAAGCTGGCTGTATAAAGCCTGGGCGAATTTGAAAGCAACTCCGACAGCCGACAATTCATACCCGGGCTTATCGGGCGAATCGAGTTTGGGATTGATGATCACCTGAGCCTTGGGTAGTTCCGGGCCGGGCTCGTGATGGTCGGTGATGATACAGTCGATACCCTTCTCCGTGGCGATTCTGACCTCATCGACCGCGGTGATGCCGCAATCGACGGAAATGAGCAGATCTATGTCTCGTTTTACGGCTTCCTCGAGACCGTCCTCGGATATTCCGTAACCCTCGAGCAGTCGGTTAGGCAGATAATAGGAGACGCTGCCTCCCAGGCGGTTCAGCACAAGGAACATTAAAGCGGTGCCGGTAATTCCGTCGACATCGTAATCGCCGTAAATCATCATTTTTTCGTTGTTCTTCAACGCTTGGATAACCCGCTCGACACCTGCCTTCATCCCCGGGAGAACGAAAGGATCGAAAAGTTGTTGCAGCGATGGGTTGAGAAATTTGGTGGCTTGATCTATATCGCACAGTCCCCTGGCGCATAGAATTTTGGCCGTGACGTACGGGATCGACAATTCGCGGGCAAGTTTCCTTGCCTGTTCCACGTGGACATCATCGGCTACGACCCATTTCAAAGCTGTTGGATTGTGTTTCATATAGAAGATTCAAAAGCAGGCAGGCCTATAAGCCGAGTTCTGTACTCTTCAAATTCGAATTTGAGAGCGGCGGCCATTCATCTAAGGCTCGGGCTTGCGCCCAAGCTCAAGCGGCCTACCCGGAGATCGAACGAGGCGGGCAACCTCATCTCTCCTGCTTGGCCTTTCTTACGGGTGGGGCTTGCCGTGCCCCCGGTGTCACCACCGGAGCGGTGGTCTCTTACACCGCCATTTCACCTTTGCCGAAATAAAACCATCGGCCGTATTTTTTCTGTGGCGCTATCCGTGTCCTTGCGGACCCCTCGCGTTACGAGGCACCCTGCCCTGGTAAGCTCGGACTTTCCTCCTGCGCCGATGGCTCAGGCGGCCGCCCGGCCTGCCCTGCTATTTTTGGCCGGTGTTGCCGAATTGGACTCTTGGTACTGCTCTAGCCTCCTCCGGCACTTCGAAATATTCTCGTGCCTGGAAATTGAACATTCCCGCCAACATATTTACCGGAAATCTCTTTATCGTGCTATTATAACTCATGACCTGGTCGTTGTAACGTTTTCTCGCCACGTTTATCCGATTTTCGGTTCCCGCCAGTTCATCCATCATCTTGTTGAAACTTTCGTTCGCCTTCAGCTGAGGATAATTTTCCGCAATAGCCAGAAGTCTACCGAGAAAACCCGCCAGCTCGTTTGAGGTGGCCATCTTTTCACCTACCGTTGCCGCTCCCGCGAGCCGGGCCCTGGCGTCGGCGATTTTCTCGAACAGCTCCCGTTCATGAGTAGCATACCCTTCGACCGTGCTTACAAGATTGGGAATGAGGTCGTTTCGCCTTAGCAGCTGGTTATCGATTTCCGCCCAAGCGCTGTTGATCGATTCGTTTTGTTTGACCAGCGAATTATAAGTGGTCATCAGATAACCACCGATCAAGAGCGCCAGAAAAACAATCGCCGCCACGACCGCTGCCGCGGTCAGGCATCCTTTGGATAAAGCCATCTTTTGCTCCTCGGGCAAAGTTGAAAATGCCCTTTTCGAAAGTCTATATAACCATAGACCGAGCCTGTTGTCAAGCCATGATTGATGCCTGCCGGAGATCGGCCAATCTTAGGCCGAAAACCAATCGAACATGGAAAAGATGGGTGAGCTTCGTCGCTGGACCGAAAGTGCATGATCGTTTCGGAATTATCGATCTAATTCTGCTTTCAATTCCGAAATCAGATTTTGCAGATGGCTGAATCCGGCGGAATCCCATTCCGCCATGCCTGCTTCGCTCAGAAATTCTGCCGCTGCCTCAAAATTCGTCAACGCCTCTTTGCCTTGGCCCTGAGCCTTATGAATCTCGCCGATTTCTCTGGCTGTCAGTCCTTGAAATTCGGTGTCTCCCAATTCGGCGAAATTCTTTTGCAACATTTCAAATGATTTCAAAGCGGTTTCGTATTCTCCCAGATTCCTGCGAGCGTGGGCCACCGCATAATCGGCCACCAGTCGGTTCTTTTTGTCGCCGAATTTGTAGTGATATTCCCGGGCCCTAACATAGGCATCCAGCGATTTTGCGAATTCTTTCAAATCTTCGTAGGTAGCCCCGAGATTGTTCCAGAGCGGACCGAGCCAACTCGTTAAATTTCCTTCTTCTGCCTCCCGAATCCCTTTCAAACCCCATTCCACCTGTTCCTGCGGCGTGCCGGTTATGGCAATCATGTGGGCGGCATCCACAGCCCGGTCGTGAAGGTGATTTACGGAACAAAACGCATACATTTCCTTGAATGTCTCCGTGGCTTTTTCAATCTGATTATCCTGCCATTCGAATCTGCCACGCACACCAAGATAGCGCGACCATCCGAGCCGAAATTCGGGCCGCGCGATTTCGGTGCTCTTTTCCAGCCAAACTCCGCCTTCCTGCTTCTTGTCGCAGATAAGACAGCATCTTGCGATCATGGCATAGCATTCGGTGAGGCTCGATTGGTCTTTCGCTTTTATGGCGGTTTGGGCGGCGGCCAGATAGACTTCTCTTGCATTATCATAATCGCGCGCTTTGAAAAGGCTGTCGGCATATTCGAGCGACTGAGATATCTTTTTCGATCGACCGTCGTTCATTTCAGCTCCTGCTGTTGAGATTAACGCCGCCAGCAAAATCAAAAAGCCTGACCAAATTCTCATTTATCTGCTTTCGCCTGAATGATTCCCCTCGGGGATACGATATCTTAAAATAATCCTCAATGGCATGGAAATGTTCCCCCGAATTGGAATCGGCGCCGACAAGATGTGCTGACGCTACCGTTTTCATCCACCAGCGCGATAATTGGGAGCCTCTTTGGTTATAATGATATGATGAGGGTGACTTTCTCTCACGCCGGCTTGAGAAATTCTTATCATTTTGGCTGTTTTTTGAAGGGTTTTTATATCTTTGGCGCCGCAGATTCCCATTCCGGCTTTTACGCCGCCGACCAACTGAAACACAGAATCGGCCAGCGGACCCTTGAATGGCACTCGGCCAACCACACCCTCGGGCACAAGTTTGGACGAGCCCTCCTCCTGAAAATACCTGTCGGCCGACCCCGAAAGCATCGCCTCGGTTGAGCCCATGCCCCGATAGACTTTATATGATCGTCCTTCAAAGAGCACAGTCTCGCCGGGAGCTTCCTCGGTTCCGGCGAACAGCGAACCGATCATCACCGCATCGGCTCCGGCGGCCAGCGCCTTGGTGATATCGCCGGAGTAGGTGATGCCGCCGTCAGCGATAAGCGGAATATCATGTTTGGCGGCAACTTCGTGGCAATCGAGAATTGCGGAGATCTGCGGAACGCCGGCGCCGGTGACCACACGCGTCGTGCATATCGATCCCGGACCGAGACCGATTTTCACCGCATCGGCCCCGGCGTCAATCAAACTTTGCGCGCCGTCGCCGGTGGCCACGTTTCCTGCGATAACCGCGAGTTTCGGATAGCGCTTTTTTATGGCTTTTACGGACTCCAGCACTCCTTTCGAATGGCCGTGGGAGGAATCGACCACGATCACATCCACTTCCGCTTCGGCCAAAGCAGCCACCCTATCCATCAAATCACGGCCAACTCCGACTGCGGCGCCGACCCGCAAGCGGCCGCGGCTGTCTTTACAAGCGTTGGGATACTGGATATTTTTCATTATATCCTTAACGGTTATCATCCCTTTCAGCATCCCCTCGGAATCGACGATCGGCAGTTTTTCGATCCGGTGTTTATGCAACAAATTCTTCGCCTTCTCGATATCGATACCTTCCCTGGCGGTTATGAGATTTTCCTTGGTCATGACCTCCGAAACCGGCTGATTTATATCCTCCATGAAACGAAGGTCTCGATTAGTGAGTATGCCGATCAGTTTCCCTTTAAGGACGATCGGGATACCGGAAATCGAATATTTTTCCATCACCGATAAGGCTTCACCGACACTGGCGTCGGGGGGCAGCGTTATCGGATCGACGATCATTCCCGATTCGGAGCGTTTGACTTTGTCCGCCTCGTCGGCCTGCCGTTCGATCGTCATATTCTTGTGGATAATGCCTATGCCCCCTTCGCGCGCCAAAGCCATCGCCAAGCGCGCTTCGGTCACCGTATCCATGGCCGCCGACAATATCGGGATATTCAGTGAAATATCGCGGGTCAGCCGGGTCTGAAGACAGACGTCTTTCGGAAGAACCTCGGAATAAGCGGGCACCAGCAAAACATCATCAAAGGTCATGGTTTCTTGGAATTTATCGAACATGAAATACCTCCCCATAAAAGCGCAAGAGCGACCGCTTGCCAGGTTGATTTATCGATCGCTCTCGAAAAAAAAAGGTCTTTCGGTCGCTCCTAACCGCCATCCGTCCAATCCGGCTGAAAAATGAAATTTCCATACGCCGGAATAGTGGTTTTAATCGCTGTCTTCATCGCTCCAGATAAGAATTCTGCCGCAGCTGTCGCAAGTGAATATCTTATCGCCTCTTCTGATCTCCTGCACCAGTTGCGGCGGAACTTGCTTGAAACAGCCGCCGCAGGCTCTCTTGCGGATCTTGACCACCGCCATGCCGCCTTTGCCCTTCCCTTTGCGGATTCTTTCGTACATGGAAAGCGCCCGACGGTCGATCGACTTTATCAGACCGCCTCTTTCCTTCTGTTTGCTTTCGATCTTGGCTTCGAGAGTGCTCATTTCCGCATTGAGATTTTGCAGATGAATGGCGTTGTTCGATCTGGTCTCCTCGAGTTTGACTTTTATCGCCGCCAAATCTTCGGTTGCCTGTTCGATCAATCCCATCAATTTCAGAATTTCGTCTTCGTTATCGCTTATCCGACGTTTTTTGGCATCGATTTCGGCGACGAGGGCATCGTATTCCTTGTTCGTCTTGATAACTTTCATCTGCTTCTGGTATTGTGCAAGCTGTTCCTTATCGGATTCTATATCGAGCTCCAATTGTTTTTGCTTTTTTTTGGCTTCCAGCAGCGTGGTTTCGGTTTCGGCCAGACTTTTTTCGAGGGACTCAAGCTCGTTATTGATATTGGCTATCATTTCGGGGAGATATACTTTGGAGTGTTCAAGCTCCCCGAGGTCCTCATCGATTTTCTGAAGCTCCACCAATAAATTCAACACGTCCTGCATAAATCAACCTCAAACGAAAAAGGGTGCGCAATTTAAGGCGCACCCTCGATTTATCACATAAGAATAGGATGAAAAATCTTTCGACAAGTCAATTGGAATTTTCATCCACCCTTGTTTCCTTCCGTTTTCAATGGTGGGCAATACAGGACTTGAACCTGTGACCTCTCGGATGTGAACCGAACGCTCTAACCAGCTGAGCTAATTGCCCGTTTACCTGGGCCCACCAGGGCTCGAACCTGGGACCCAGTGATTATGAGTCACTTGCTCTGACCAACTGAGCTATGGGCCCAGACCCGTAACTTTTTATTTTAACATCCTTAGCATACCAAGTCAATGATTTTTTTGCCAATTCCATGGCGTAATATGCGATTCTCGCTTCCCCATTATTAAATCAACAAGGCGGCGGCTGGTTTCCATTTAGTAAGTTCGGGATCGGCCGTTTCAAATAAATTCTCGCGGCAAGAAAGAAAATTCCGGCGATTCAACATTCGTATAAAAACGGACGCGCTATTCGGCCGAGGCGGGAAAGTTTTTGCGCAGATATATCGGAAGGTTGCGTCGGGAAAGTTTCTTGCGAAGAATGCAGCGGCCGCGCGAAAGCCGCGACCTGATCGTCCCCATGGGAGCACCGCAGCGGCGGGAAATATCCTCGTACGGCAACCCACGAAGATCGGACAAAATCACGGTATCCCGGTAATCATCGGGCAGGCTCATCAGAGCTTCCATCACCTTGTCGCTGACTCCGTAAAACAGGAGGCTGCGATCGTCATAAACCTCGAAATCGTGAGTGTCATGGAATTCGATCGAGACCGAAAAGACATCTTCGGTTATCTCCTCCTGAGGATGCCGCTTGCAATAATTATATTGATTGATATAGGTATTGATCAAGATTCGGGAAAGCCAGGCCAGGCAGTTGGTTCCTTGCCGGAAGAGACCGTATCCCAACAAAGCTTTCAAATAAGTTTCCTGAACCAGATCATCGGCGCGGTTGCAATCGTGAGTCAGCGATAGGGCTAAATTAAATAGGTATTGGCGATGGCTTATGACCATCTTCTCGAAATCAACCCTCGAGTTTTCCGGATAAGCAGCGTTCATTATTACTCCAGAATCGCCTGCCTCTTGTTTTCAAAGAAGGGGGCCGTCTTTTCTTGTTGACAGCCCCCACCCAAAGTAACTGAGGGGAGAGAAGCAAACTGCCTTGTCGCAGCGCAACAAGCATGCCAAAGATGACAAAATTAAAGCATTTACCTAACTTGTTATATATCAAGGCAATATAAAGTTATTTCAAATACAAGATTTATTAAGGAATCAGGAAGAGATGATTATAGTAACACCTACTGATCGGCGACTTGGTTCAAGTTCTCCTTAAGCAGCTGGTCGGAATGCGGATAGAGTTTAATAAAGCAATCGAAAATACTGGGTAATTGATTGATTATCATGCTATTACCATGTAATCGTTCGTGAATCCGGGGCAACGCCCAATCAAACTCGGAAAAATCGATATTTTTCGACGTTGCAACTATCACAACCACATGGTTGATATTTGTAACAGTGATCGATCGACTTGAAAGCCTTAGGGCTATAAGCTCTTGATTAATATCATCGTGAGGTCGTCCAGCTGATGAGCGGGATCCTTGAAATTCCCTATTTCTTTCACTATGGTATCGATAACGGTTGCTGCCCCGGGCGTACGGTTGGCTATAATTATCTCTTTCAGCCGCCTCATACCGAATTCCTCGCCGGCCGAATTCTGCGCCTCCGTGACGCCATCGGTGTATAGCAGAAGGGAATCGCCAGCGCCCATGTGAACCGACGATTCTTTATAGCTCGAATTTGCGAACATTCCGATGGCATAGCCGCCTTCGGTCAATTCCATAACGGTGCCGTCGCTTCTCACCAACAGCGGCGGTGGATGCCCGGCATTGGAATAGGTAAAAATATGATTAGCGATATCCAGCACACCATAGACTGCGGTCACGTAATTCTGACGTTCAATCGATTCATATAGCAATTCGTTCACTTTCGAAAGAATGGTGCGGATAGCGAAGTTGTTGCGGATTTCCGCTTTGAGAGATGCCCGGAACGTGGCCATTATCAGAGCTGCGCCCATTCCTTTACCCGACACGTCGCCTATAGCTATACCGAGTTGATTATCGACGATTTTTATGAAATCGTAGTAATCACCGCCCACCGCCTCCGATGGTATATTCAGACCAGCCATGTCGTATCCCTGGACCTGCGGCTGGCCTTTGGGCAGGAATGTCTGTTGAATTCGCCTGGCGATTTTCAACTCGTCGGTAAGCGATTTCTGTTCCATCATCTGTTGATAAAGCAGCGCTCTCTCGAGAGAAACCGCGGCCTGGCTGGCGAACATCTCGAGTAACGCAAGATCTTCGGCGGTATAAGCATTCAGGCGATTGGATTCGACATTGAATACGCCGATCACCCGATCACGCGAGATTATCGGCACCGCCAATTCGCTTCGGGTGTCGGGCAAGATCGGTATATAATGACTGTTTTTGGAAACGTCGTTGATCATCAGAGACTTGCCGGTCTTGGCCACCCATCCGGTTATTCCCTCGCCTATTTTCAAAGTCAGACGGTTTTTAATTTCCTCAGGAACTCCGATGGAAACCACCTCTTTTATCGAGCCGTCGTTGGGATCCACCAGATAGATGGTGGTGAGCGTGGCCCCAGCCAAAATGGTCACTTGTTCGGCGATTAATTCGAGGATTTCGCTCAACTCCAACTTGCCGGAAAGCAGTTTGGCTATTTCATAAAGACTTTGCGATTCGATGTTTTTGCGGCGAAGGCTGGCTATGAGATCAGCGTTGGCAAGAGCAAGAGCGATCTGTTCGCTCAATGCCATCATGATTTCAAGATCGTTTTCGTCAAAATCCCCGCCGCCTCTTTTATTGGCGACTCCGATAACGCCCAACAGCGATTCTTTATTTTTTATGGGGACCGCCACCAGATTCCGAGCATCTATTCCGATACGCAAGCTCAGATAAGTCCGTATCGAGTCGTCCCCGCGCAAATCATTTACCACCAGCGGATGCCCAGCCCCGAAAAGGCGTCTGGCGGCATCCGAATCGGGTTCCGGTTCGACCGCCCTCATTTGCTTATCGAGATCCTCTGCAAAAACGAACAGCTCCGGCCTCGAGGCGTTATTGCTCAAATAAATCGTTGAAGCTTCCGCCTTGAGATAGCGGGTCAATATGCCGAGAATGTTGCCGAGAAGAGTCTGAATCTCGAGGTCGGAATTCAATATATGGGAAGCCTCGATCAACAGCCTTTCGAACGTTCCGGCCGAGCCGGTAGAACGATTATGATCCTGCGCCTCAGGCATTTTTTATCTCAGGAACGAAAGAGGACGCTCTCTTTTTCGAATATTCGATGAGTAACGAAAATCGCGAAAGCCGCATAAATGAGCGCGGAAACGAAAATAATACCTATATAAAGCGGATTGAAATTGCCGAGCAAAGCCTCTTTGATAGCCAAACAAACGTTTACCAGCGGCACGAAAGCGAGTTTGATATTCAGCTCGACGCCGGGAATGAAACTAACCAATGCAGGCAGTATGATCACCATCATCAAGGGGGATGCGTAGCTCTGCGCTTCTTTGTAAGATTTGGCGAAAATCGATATCGACATAAGCAGCGCCGAGAAAAGACAAGCGGTGGGAATCATCAGCAACAAGATCGTCAGAATCATTTGCGGAGTGATTTTGAGCGCAATCGCCTCACCCATCGAGGCGGTTGACATCACACCGTAAACCATGGTTACCGTCAAGCTGGTGATCGACATAATAGAGGCTACCAGCGACGTGGTCAATATGGTTAGGAACTTCCCCGAGGCAAGCTGCCAGCGGGGTATCGGGCTGACCAAGATGGTTTCGAGCGTGCCCCGTTCTTTTTCTCCGGCGGTCAGATCGATCGCCGTGTACATTGCACCCACCATGCCGAGAATCACTATCATATAAGGGAGAAACATGCCCAAAACGAAGCCTCCCATTTTTTCTTTGGGAGCCACGTTCTCGGTATTAGTTCGAAAAGGCATGATGAAATCGTCGGGAATGTTTTTTTCGGCCAGCCTATTCCGCAGAATCGATTTTTCGAAATCGCTTAAAATCTCTTTTAACTTCTCTTTGGCGATTTCCGATTTGGTCTCGGCCGCGTCGTAGTAAACCGTGATCCCCGAACTGTCGAAACCGGCAACCTTCCCCTCGAAATTCGAATCAACCACGACGGCCGCCTGAATCGTTTTATTGAGGATCGCCGGGGCAATCGAATCGACAGGCAGATTCCAATCCGTCGCAAGCTCCAACTCCGAGGATGAATCGAGTACCGCATACAACGCTGGTGCATCCTCGCGGCTAATAAGAGCAACGCGCTGCTTTTCCTGCTGCGTTTTCTGGGTCATTTCGGAAACCAGCGAACCGAAACCGATAGTCAACAACGGGAAAATTACGATAGGCACCACGATCATCGACATTATCGTTCGGCGGTCACGCACAGTATCGAGCAGTTCTTTCGAATAGACAATCCAAACGTTACGCAGCATGGCCATCACCTTCGATCAAAGCCACGAACGCCTCGTCCATATCATCGCGACCGGACGCCGCTTTCAATTCATTGGGCGTGCCGACCGCAATGATTCTGCCGCGATGAATTATGCCGATCTTATCGCAAAGCTTTTCGGCCTCGTGCATGACATGAGTGGAAAACACTATCGCCTTGCCCCTTCTTTTTTCGTTTCGGATAAAATCAACCACCGCCCGACTGGTGATCACATCCAGTCCGACCGTCGGCTCATCGAGCACGATCGCCCGGGGATCGTGGATTATGGTTCTGGCGATCGAGACTTTCTGCTTTGTGCCGAAAGACAATTTATCACAGCGGACGTCGGCGAATTCAGTCATATTGAACAACTGCATCAGCTCATCGGTACGATTTTTCAGCAGCCGGGCTGGCATGCCGTAAAGCCTGCCGAAATATCCGATCATTTCCCTTGCAGTCAAACGTCCGTAAAGGCCGGTCTCCCCCGTCAAAAATCCCAAATTCGCCTTTGCTTTTTCCGGTTCGCGGACGACATCGACGCCCCAAACCCGAACGTTCCCGGAAGACGGCTTCAAAATCGTCGCTATGATCCGCAGAACAGTCGTCTTGCCCGCTCCATTCAGCCCGAGCAGACCGAATATTTCTCCGGGACCGGCGGTGAACGTCACATTATCGGCGGCAACGACTCTGCCGCGCTTTTTATCCTCGAAAATTTTCGAAAGATTATGGACTTCGATCATCGGAAGCTGAAGATATAATTAATCGAACTTTAAGCAATATAAAAAAGCAGGCGGACGAAATTGCCCAATCGATCATGCTTTGAACACCAGACATCGAAGCCGCAAGGGCCGGTGTCATCTCACCGGTGTCGATGGTTTCAGTCGGAGCTCCCAGTTGTTATCCTTGGGCTCTCCTTTGGCCGTCGAATGGATCAGTCGGTAATTTCCGTATCCCGACTCGTCGATAAATATGAAAAATACGCCGCCCTCGATTCTATCGTAATTCCATTTTTTCCAGGGTATTTCTCCCATAGCCGATGGGTAATTCTCCTCGTCGCTCGGGGGGCCGTACACGATGTAAACCCTCCCCATATCGGTTTTCCAGCCGTTCGGTTCGTTTCCCGAATCGCGGAAAGTCGAGAAGGCGGAATTCACGTATTTGAGGCGGCGATAATGTTCGATTTTGTTTTCATTTATGGGAGTGGCAGGGTCGGGATCGCGGCGTTGCCAGAAACTGCGGATAAAGTTGTTTTTTCCCTCGAGATTGAGACTCTCGAACTGTTTCAACTCGTCCCTGGTGGCGATATACAGGATTTCCTCGCGGACTTTTCTGGCATCTTGTTCATTGCGGATAACGATGGCCTCCGGGAAATCAGCGAGTTCCTCATGTTCGATCGCCTTTTCCCAGGCGGTTTTGCCGGGTAATATATCGAAATTTTTCTCGGTAACGGCCGTGTCGGATCCTGCATAAGCGGCAAGCTGAAGAGTATATGTTCCGGGGCGGAAAGCAGAAATATTCATGCCCGTCAGGATTACGGCCGATCTGTTCCCCTTAGTGTCGAGAGCGAAAGGGATTTCTTTATAGATGATTCCACCGGCGTCGAAAATCCGCATGACCAGATTGCATCTTTGTAAAGCAGAATCGAGATTATAAGATTCGGCATATATATAGGCGACTGTATCGTCCTGAGAAAATATTTTTCGCGTATTCGGTATTATCTTTCTATTCCCCCTTACAAACCGGCTTCCGTCAGGTTCGAGAAACCGATAGACGAACTCCAGGTCCGACAACTCCAATCGCGAGGATGTGAACGCCGGGACGGAAATCGGCATATCGATTTTTCCGATCGATTCCGAATAGATATCCCTTACTGTCAAGCTGAACCGATAATCACCCGGTTTCAGCTGGGCGGTAACGATATCATTCGTCAAATAATTCGGGATATTGGCCTCGATAAGGGAACCTACATGGATGCCCGCCGGCCAGGAGTTCGAATCGACCAGTCCTCCGACCGAATCGCGGATCACCGCCGTCATTTCGAGATGGGCGTGGAACCCCGTGGAATCCGGTTGAAATTTGAATTGATTTCTCAAAAAGCTGTAGGTGATTTCGACGTGGGAAAGCTCCGAATCATCGGAATATTTATAACATGAATAATCCGCCGCCACGAACAGATTTTGGGAAATCGACTGTTCGGCCGCCAACAGTACCACCAGGACAGCGGACAAAATCATGACTCTTGACATCATCGCCCTCCGCTATTCCGAAATTTCTGAATATCGCCATCATACGGATACTGCAATACATACTCCCCATATCCGTTGATATCAACGAACAAAAAAGTCCGCCGGGGGTTGTAATAGTACCATAATTCATACGGTTTGCTCTCTATATCGAAAGGATGCCGCTCGATCTCATCGGGTTCGCCGTAGGTGATATACACCATCCCCGCATCGGTCCTCCACCCTTCTTTGCTGGGCAACGAGTAATGCTCATTGGCATAGGCGATCCTGCGATAATATTCGTCGCGAATTTCGTTCTCCTCCGTGCCCGGGCTGGGATCCTTGCTTTTCCAGAAATCGTTCCATGCCTTGATTCGGTCGCTTTCCGGCGCTTTTTTCAACGCTTCTATTTCGGTCGAGGTGGCTATATAACGTAACTGCTCGAGAGCGCCCTCGAAATCGTTTTTGACCAGCGCCAGAGCCGACCAGCTTACTCTGAAACGGCCGCCGACAGAGGCTAATTTCCTATCTTTGGAATCGACCGCATTTAGTATCAATTCATACGGCCCCGGCTTGAAATGCTCAAGTTCGATTTCTTTAATCAGGGGACGACCGACAGCCCACGGCGAAACGGACGTCTGTTGATAGACGAGGTTCCCTTTCATATCTTTGATTTCATAGGCAAAGCGAATGGAATCGGCGGCGGTGTTCGGATCATAATATTCCGCATAAACTCTCAGCAGATTGTTTTCGTCTCCGAAAATCCGCGAACACGACGGCAAAACCCGCAATGTATCTATGGCGAATATAGCGGGAATGAATCTAGACGACAGCGAATCCTGGCCGGCTATCTCGGTTTCGGAAATAATCTGACGGGCGAAAAGCAGAGAGGAAAATTGAGGCGATTTGGTCCGATACTCGGGAATGGTGATTTCAGCGGTCAAGGGGACGCTGTTATCGGCATTCAGATCGCGCAGGGTGATGGTTACCTGATATCTGCCGGGAGGCAACAAATAGGAAAAGCCGTTGATAACGAAATCGCGCTGTCCGATCGTCTTTTCGTATGACTCCTCTTTGAGCAGGCCGTCCACCTCCGAGCTGGTGACTTGCTTTTTCCCTTTCTTGATAACCGCGCTCACCGAATAGCGGGCGATGAAATTGCCTCTCTGACGGGCGTAAAGCAACTGCGACGTATATATTTGGTAATATATATGAAATGCAGAATAGCCGGCGCTGTCCGAGGCGAACGTGGCAAAGTCAACATATATGGCGCGCGGCTGCAACCCCACCTGCGCCTCGCAAAAGCCGTTGGTCAAAATGACCGCCGCCAATGCCGGCAACATCAGTTTAAGACAATTCGGTTTCATCGTCGATTCGTTCCATTTTAACATAACCAGCGCTCGATGGCAATTGTTTCGTAAGCCGTTCGGCAAGGTGATGGCGAATCGGCGATAGTTTCATTCGTAGCGCAAACATTCGATCGGGTCCAGACGGGAGGCGCGGGCCGCAGGATAGATACCGAAAACCAAAGCCACCGCAACCGAAAAACAAAAACCGATTATCACCCAGGGCACCGAAATGACGGCAGGCAGGGGCGAAACCAAGGCGATGAATTGAGACAGCACGATTCCTCCGATTATTCCGAGAACGCCGCCGATCCCCGACAGCACCATCGCCTCGATCAAGAATTGCCAAAGAATAGTGGCCCGCCTGGCTCCCACGGCCTTGCGGATACCGATTTCGCGGGTACGTTCGGTTACAGAAACGAGCATTATATTCATGACGCCCACGCCGCCCACAAGCAGCCCTATCGAAGATATGACAATCATGACCAGCCATACCGCTTGAGTCAGGGATCTCCAGATATCCATCAGGCTCTCCTGAGTGAACACGGCGAAATCATCTTCCTGATTATAACGCAGTCCGTGTCGTCGACGCATCAGGTCCGTGATCTGATCGATCGCCTCCTGCATATAAGCCGGTCCGCGGGCTTTCACCGATAACCACAGCTCTTTTTCCTCCGGATGAATCTTCTTGAAAGTGTTATATGGTATCAGAACGAAATTATTCTCGCGGGAACCGACGATGGTCTCCCGTTTCTCCATCACCCCGATAACCATGAATTTATCATCGTTGACCTGAATTATTTTGCCGATGGGATCTATCCCGGGAAACAAAGCCTCCTCGATATCCTTACCGATAACGCATACATATGCTCTCGCGTTTTCGTCGCTTTCGGTTATGAACCTCCCGGTTTCTACGAACGAATTGTTGACGGTCTCGTAATCTGGCAAAGTGCCGAAAAAGGCCGGACGGTTGGCTTGATTTTCCCTGTACTTTACCAGATTGCCACCCCGTCGATGATAGTAATTCTGCGGAGCCACGCCGATGACCGCCGGACAATAGCGCTTTATAGCCAAAGCATCCTCATAAGTAATCGGCGGCCGGTTGCGTTCGGAGGAGCTGCGGTTTCCCATCACTATGCCGGGTTTGTATTTGCTGACGTAAATCACGCTTGACCCGAGGTTTTCGATCTGTTTGGCCATGGATTCGTTCAAACCCTCGATCAGTGATACCATACCGATAATCGAGCATACCCCTATCAATACACCGAGGATTGTGAGGAAGGAACGCATCTTATGCGCCCGGAAAGTGCCGAGCGCAAGAAATATCCCCTCTTTTATTTCAACTACTTTCAGCATCTTTTTCTTTGCGGCCCAGCGAGTAGGCTACCTCGAAAAGAACCCAGAGCAATATCAAGGTTGCCGCAAATACGATCGTGTTGAACGTGTTGATCGGGCCTTTCAGCCACTGATAGATCGCTATCAGGGCCAATAAGACCAAAATCCATTTGCCTAAATTCCGCTTATTCATACCTCAAACATTCGACCGGATCGAGACGCGCCGCCCGGACTGCGGGAAAAAGACCGAAAAATATACCTACCGAACTTGCTATCAAGAGCCCGGCGATTACTGCCCAGGCTTCAATGGCCGCCGGTAGAGGTGAAAATTTGCCTATAATCAAAGCCATACCTACCCCCAAAAGGATTCCGATTATGCCGCCCAACGCGGAAAGGCTTACCGATTCCACCAAAAATTGCCAGAGGATATCCTTTCTACGGGCGCCGATCGCTTTTCTGATGCCGATTTCGCGGGTTCTTTCGGTGACGCTGACCAGCATTATATTCATTATGACTATTCCGCCGACCACCAGCGATATGCTCGAAACGCCTATTAACACGATCCAGGCCGTCGAGGTGAAATTGTTGTAAAGCTCCATAAGCGAGGCGGCCGTAAAGATGCCGAAACTATCGGGATCCTTATATTTATCGCCGCGGCGATTGCGTAAAATCAGCCTGACCTGATCTTGAGCTTCTTCCATGGTAGAGACTGAAGCAGCCCGAATATGCAGCGTCAAATCCAGACGTTTCCCATAGTATTTGGAAAAAGTTCTGAACGGCATGGCGACCCAATAATCCTGATTCTGGCCGAGGAAAGAACCGCGTTTTGTGCCGACGCCGATCACCCGAAGATAATAGTGATCGACTTTTATGTCCTTATCGAGTGGATCTTTGCCGTGGAAAAGGTTTTCGGCGATATCGGGGCCGATTACGCATACGGCGCGGCGGTGACGATCATCATCGTCGGTGAATCCCCTGCCCGAGGCGACGTCGATATCGGAAATTTCGATGAAGTTGGCGGTAGCGCCGAACCCCCAGACATCTTCGAGATATTGAGAACCATACTTAACTTTGACCTGCATCTCCGCGTGCGCGCCGGCATCAATACAATCCGAGCAATAACGCTTTATAGCATCGAGATCCTTAAGCGTCAGCTTTTTGCGCCTCAGCGCCTTGAAATAATCGTCCTCCGAAGTTATCAATCCGAAGCGGTCCACGATGAACGTGGATGATCCCATGGAGTTGATCTTGTTCGATACGTAATTGTTCATTCCGTTGATTACCGATACCACGGCTATCACCGTAGCCACCCCGATCACTACACCTATCAAAGTCAAAAACGACCTGAGCTTGTTGGCTCGGATCGCCCGGAATGCGATCAACATACCTTCCAAAAGCTCGTGCAAGACTCCGGAAAACTTCGGCGGCATCACATCACGCTTTCAAGCCGACCTGGCGTTCTTCCTTTTCTATTTTTCCGTCGCGAAGGTAAATGATTCGATTGGTATAATGCGCGACTTCGCGCTCATGAGTGACCACCAAGATCGTGTTGCCGGCACGGTTCAATTCGGTAAGCAAGGACATGATATCGGCGCCGGATTTCGAATCGAGATTGCCGGTGGGTTCGTCGGCCAGAATCAGCGATGGGTTATTCGCAAGGGCGCGGGCTATGGCGACTTTTTGTCTTTGACCTCCCGATAGCTCGTTCGGCTTGTGCCCGATTCTATCGGAAAGCCCCACCATATCGAGCGCGGCGCGGGCACGCCGAATCCTTTCCGCGGAAGGCGTTCCGTTGTAAATCAGGGGTAACTCGACATTGTGCAGAGCGGTGGCACGCGGTAGAAGATTGAACGTCTGAAAAACGAACCCGATCTCTTTATTTCTTATATGAGCGAGTTCATCGTCGTTCATGGCGGAGACCAACTTGCCGTTCAAGTAATATTCCCCCTGCGATGGGGTATCCAAACAGCCGATCAGGTTCATCAAGGTCGATTTCCCCGATCCGGAGGGCCCCATTATGGCGACGTATTCACCTCGTTCGATTTGAATGGTTACGTCGCGTAGGGCATGGATCGATTCCGATCCCATTTGATATGTTTTCCAGATATTCCTCGTGTCTATCAGCAATTTTCCTCCAACTGGATCAGTTATGATTGTCCGGCGGCCGTATGCGATTCCTTGAAGTTCTTTTCTTTGGGTTTGATCTTGTCACCGCTCTTCAGAGTGCGCAGCGTCTTATAGGTACCGGTCACTATTTTCTGTCCCTCACTAAGGCCGGCTATCACTTCGATATATTGCTGGTCGGAGATCCCCGTCTTCACGGGGACGAAACGAGCGCTTTTATTTTCGGCCAAAAAGACACCGTAGATTTCATCGCCGCGGTCGATTCGGCTTGACTTCTCCCGCTTCGGTGCTCCTTCTTCTTCGGCAGCCATGGCGATCGTTTTCGATCCCCCTTTTGCGGCGGTTACCGTGTCCTCGGGGGAACGCATAACCACTGCCTGTATCGGAATTTTCAGAACGTTATCGCGCACGTTTGTGGTTATGTCAACCGAGGCGTTCATTCCCGGCTTGATTCCGGGTATGGTGTCGCTGATCAGGATGGTCACCTCGAAATTGGTCACCTGGTCCTGCGTCCCGAAAACGCTGGATTTGGCTGCGTTGCCGATCTCGATGACTTTCCCCTTGAAAATCGTATCGGGGTAGGCATCCAAAGCGATATCGACATCCTGGTTCAGGGCCAATGAGGCTATATCGGTCTCATCGACATTTGCCTTTATGACGATCGCCGAAAGATCGGAAATCACCATGATCACCGTCCCGGGATTATTCATGGTGCCCAAAATTACGTTTTCCCCCAGTTTGGAATTAAGGCTGGTTATCGTTCCCGAAACCGGCGCCCTGATCGTATATTTCTCCAGCTGATCGATGGCGCGATCGAGATTGGCGGAATATTGCTTGACCACCTGGACCGACCTATCGAGCGCATTTCGCGCCAGATCAAATTCCGCCTGTGAAATCAGCTTTCGTTCGTAAAGTTGTTTTTGCCGATCGAAATTGATCTGGGCATGCTCGAGTTCGATTTTCGCCGAGGCCAACATCGCCCGCATCTGGTCCACCTCTGCCAGACTTTGCGTCCGGTCGATTTCCACCAACAGGTCGCCTTTCTCCACCTGCTGTCCCTCGACCACCGGCAGATTGATTATTTTCCCCATGACATCGGAGGATATATTGACATTAACCCTTGCCTCCACTTTGCCCGAGGCGGTGACTACCGAAACTATTTTACCTTTTTCGACGGGCTCGACGGTGACAGGTATCAATTTTTCCTGATTTTTCACTGCGGCTATTATTATGAAAATAACCAGAATCGTTGCGCCGCCGGCGATCAGAATCAGTTTCGTCCGTTTCTTCATATCTTACTCCTGCCTGCCCATTGTTTTCTCCAGCCTGGATATGGCCAGATTATAATCGAAAAGCGCCTGCACTTGTCCCACCTGAGCCTGCTTGTACGAAACCTCGGCATCCAGCACCTCGATAATGGTGGCGGCGCCGAGATTGTATTTTTCCTTGACTATATTCAGATCTTCTTGAGCGGCGGCGACCGATTCCCTGTTCAAGGCCAGCTTTTCTTTTCCCTGCTGCACGTTCAGAAAAGCCTGCTTGACTTCGAGGGCGATCGCGTTTTCCGTATCGGAAAGGCCGCGCTTTTGCGTGTTCACCAGTTTCCGCTGGGCGATCCAGCCGGCCATATCGGAAAAGTTGTTGAAGATGGAATAGGTAAGCGCCACTCCGAAACCGCTCGAGGAATTGGATCCCCGGAAATCCATCAGCTCATCGAATTTGTCGGCGGCATTGCTGTAACGAAGATTAAAAGAAAGGGCGGGCAGAAACTGCGCCTTGGCGTTCAGAAGATTCATCTTGGCGATGTCGAGGTCGTATTTCGTCCGCAACAGCTCGGCGTTATTGCGCAACGCCTCGGCCAGCGCGCCGTCATAGGTGATTTGCAAATCCGGCTCCTGAAAATCCTCGGTCACCTCGATATCTCTGGTGATTTCCACCCCAAGGATGTAATTGAGATTAGCCTTGGCCAGATTCAAATTATTTTCGGCCGTGACCAGATCGACTTTGGCATTGGATCGCAATACTCTCGCTTTCAACACGTCCGAAAACGACGCCGAACCCAGATCATATCTGGTTTGAGCCACTTTAAGCTGCTCCTCGCCGCGTTTGACCGCCTGCTGGGCGACCTCCACCAGAAGTCTGGCCTTGACCACGTTGAAATACGCCTCTTTGACTCCCAAGACGAGATTTCTTCTCGCATCGATATAACTGTAATAATAGTAATTTTTCTGGGCATGTTTCTGGCGTATATCGGCATACAACCCGAGTCCCAGTCCGGCGAAACTCTGGCCGATATTCAGGTCACTGCCGTAATTGATGCGGGCGCCTCCCTGGCTGCTCGTGAACGGAATACCGTTGATATAATAGGTCGATTGGGTCATCGGGAACCAACTCCGATTCCTATCCACCGAAATCGAAATCCGCGGCAATATCCTACCATAGCCGGACCAGACGTTCCAGCGGGCGGCATCATAGGCGTTTCTCGAGGAAATCACGCCATAGTTGTTTTCGAGAGCGGTTTGTATGCATTTGGCAAGGTCATACACCTCGGCGCCAGCCGAAGCGAAACCCAAAACAACCATAGATGCGACCGAAGAAACCCAGCGCCAGAAATTCATGACTTCTCCTTTTTACATTCCGAACCGACTGAATATTCCCGCAAAAGCGGTGCTTATCGCGATCCAGATTCCCCAAATTACGAAAACGGTTATGTAGCCCTTGGCGACGCTGAAACGATATATGATCGAAAAGCCGAGCGCGAACACTGCCAGCGACCATATGGTGAAGAAATCGAATTTCGACAATAACGTATGAATCGTCGTCCCAATGCTGTCGCCGGGAAGCAAGAGCGCCGGCGATATCGAAACGTTGAAATTCCCCTTGGCCATGACCAATGGGGCGACCACCAACGTTCCCAGAATGGAAATGCACGAAGCCCAGCAAAATACTGCGAGAACTTTTTTGAATTTGGTATCGCCGCCCAGCAGAACCGATCCTACGAAATAAAAAATGGCCGAGATAAGCAGAAAAATAATCGGCATGACTACGGCCTGAGACACCAGAGTCAAAATCCTCTGCTGCGAGGAATTCTCGGTGAATTGCTTCTCGATGGCCGCCAGCTGTTCCGGAGGGATATTGGGCATACTCCGGATTTTTTCCAGCTGGCTCTGCATGATTACAGGAAACATGAGCTGCGTCGCCAAAATCGCTATCAATCCGATCAAAATCAAGGGCATCAGCCAGGTCGGCCGATCATCTATCGCCTGAAACGCTTTACGCGGATTGACATAGATATTGATCAACCTTCCCCAAAAGCCGAGGCCGCCCTCGGACTTGGCTGCCCGATCGTTCTGAACAAGTTGCTCACTCATTCGCTCTCCTTGGCAAGAGTTACTTATTTTATATAACGGATTTCATTGACCATTGTTTCATAATGCGAACATGTCAGGCCGCTTAAATCGATCAAAACCTCGAAAAGTCTATGCGGTAGATTATGCCGAGATTCGCGGCGATCGAATCGCCGGGTTTCGACGCTTCAAATTCCCGATCGATAAAGTGATACGTGCCGTATTTGACCATATTGGCCCGAATGTTGAACTGGATATAATAGCGAGCCGCGATTGGTCGAACCATGCCTGCACCGAATATCAAGCCCCAGCCGCTGTAGCCGATTTGATCCTTATCGACATCCGGATATTCGACATAGCCGCCGCTGCTGTCACCTCCCCCGATACTGTTGAATCCGGCGCCCAAATAAGATTCGAATTCGGTCTTTCCGATGACGGCGAACCGCCAATGACCCATTATCCCTATGGCTGTTCGGCGCGAATCGCCCTCTATCACCCTGTTTCCGCTGACTCCGGCATCGAAATTATGAAGTGTGGAATTGACATTGACCGAAATCCCTCCTCGAGTAAATGGCATAATTCCGATCATGAACTGCCAACCATAACCCGAGGAAAGTCCCGGCAGTGTTTTGTCTATCGGGTGATCGTATGCCAGACCCGCGGAAAATTCGAGTTGAGCGGCACGACTCAAAGGCAAAATCAACGATGAAATCATTAAAATTCGTAATAATGATATGGGCATAGGCGAATTTTACCAGAACCCGCCGTGATAAGCAATCGTTTTCTTCTTTCGATCAAACCGCCGCAAATAAAAAACGCCCGGAATTTCCGGGCGCTGAAATCCCCAAAACGGATTTCGCTAATTCGACTTCAGAGTGAAGATGATTTTATAAGAAACCCAAACGGCAACGGGCTGGCCGTTGGAAATCGCCGGTTTCCAGAGGGTCTTCTTGGCCGCTTCGATAGCCGCCTCCTCGAATCCAGCCTTGGCGCCGGATTCTTTCAGAATGATGACATCGCGGACCTTGCCTTCCTTATCCACCAGCGATTTTACCCAGACCACGCCCTCAACCCCCGCCCTTCGGGCAAGATCCGGATACTCAGGCTGAACCGCCTCGATTTGCACCGGCGGCTCCTCGTAGGCGACGAATTCGTCCGGCGACGGCAGAAGATCATTCATATTCTCGACCTCAATAGCCTTGTTGCCGATTTCATCGAGATTCAGAATCGGTGCCGGTGCCGCCATCTGAGCCAACTCATCCTGGGTGGCCGCCTGCACATCTTCGGGGGCCTGCTCATCCGGCACCGGCGTCGGCACACCCACCGACGGCTGAACCGCCTGTTGAACCTGAATCTGTATCGGCACATCTTGCTGAGATAAGGCCGGCGGAGTTCCAAGGTCCTGAATCGTTTTAAGAGTGATGGTACCCACCGCTTCGGGCGCCTTGGTCAAAAGGTGATAGGCAAGCGTTGTTCCACCCACCACAATAAGAAAAAATGCGCTCGAGGCCAGCACGCCGATCGCCATGTTTTTCCGATAGGCCCGTTTCAATTCGAAAAGGCCGTAGCCGGAAAGAATTGCGGTCGATTTGTTCATGATGCACCCCCTGTGGATTTGGGAATGCCGCCCATGGCCGCTTTGGCTTTCTCCATGAGCTGATATTCCCAGACGGTCATATCCTGCAAACTGCGCCGATACGACCATTTCGGGTCTGTCTGTTTGAACAACCTTTCGACGACTTGTATTTCATCGAAAATGAACACCATCGTTTCGTATTTGCTGTCCTTATCGAAGCGCAGAATCGTCACCAGACCGGGGTAATCCTGATTTTTCTTAATGAGGAATTGGCGCAGTTCCGAAGGTTTCAGATATTCGGGCAGCTCCATATTCACCTGACCCGGCGAATGCAGCCAGAATATATTATCATCGCTGTCCACCATCAGTTCAAGAATCCGCGATTTCCCGATTTCGATCGGCGAAGTTGCGTCTTTCGGCGGCAAGGCGATTTCCATGGACTGAGGCGCGGAGAAAATGGTCGTTACCATATAGAAAATCAACAACAAGAACGCGATGTCAACCATAGGCGTCATATCGATTCTGATACCGATACGGCGTTTGGGGCGACGTAAACCTTTGCCCTTGGTTTTTACCTGTCGTTGCGGTTGGTCAACGGCTCCCACGAGAAATCACCTCCTTACATTCCCGCTTGGATCGGATCGGTTTTGAATTCCGTCATCAACGAGAAATGATCGATCTTGAGATCCTGGAGAGTCGACATGACCGAACGCATGGTTCCATAATGCGATTCTTTGTCGGCCTTGATCAGTATGTAAGCCGTGGGATATTTCAAGCGGGCTTTGGTCAGCTCGTAATTCAGCGTATTGATCGTGACCTCGGGTGACTCACGATAAATCTCCCCGGTGGAATCGTTTTTGGTTACGTATTCGATGAAGATATTATCATTCTTGTTGATAGTAATGTTAATCAGTCCGGCATCGGGGACCTTGATCTCCGAGTGAGAAGCGGGAATTGTGACATGTTCGCGTTCCGGCGGCTTGAACTGCGTCGTGGTCATATAAAATATCAGCAGCAAAAAGCCGATATCGACCATTGGCGTCATATCGATGGCGATTCCGATTCTTCTTCTCGGCTTCTTGGCCATCAATGCCCTTCCTTCTCTTTAATCAACTGCACGACCTCGTAGGCCGCCTCTTCGATAGTATAGTTGAAAGTGTCAACCTTGTTGACGAAAACGTTATAGGCAACGATCCCCATGATCGCCGTGGCCAACCCTCCGGCGGTATTGACCAGCGCTTCCGATATACCGACCGCCAGCTGCTGGGCATCGATCACTCCGCCCTTGCGATGACCGGTGGCCGAAAACGCGCGGATCATACCGATCGTCGTACCAAGCAGACCGACCATGGTGGCGATAGAAGCGATGGTCGACAAGGCGATCAGGTTTCTTTCAAGCAATGGGACTTCGAGAGCATTTGCCTCTTCGATAGCCCTTTGAGTCTCGGCCAATCTTTTTTCGGAAGTCATGGTTTTATCCACCCTGGCATTCTTGTAACGTTCGATTCCCGCGCGCAGAATATTGGCGATACTGCCGCGCTGCTTATCGCATGCGGCGATCGCGCCATCGTAATCGTCGGCGCGCAGCAGAGTGATGACTTTCTTGAAAAAAGCCTGCACCGAAGATGTTCCCCGGGCTATGCGCAGGGTCAGCCAACGTTCGATTATGAATCCGAGATTCAAAACCAGCAGCGCGATCAACACCGCCACCAGTGGTCCGCCCTCTCTCAGATAATCCGGGAGAAACATTCCCCAGATAATGAAGCCGACGGCCACGGAGATCAGCAGCAATACGATGATAAACACCGATTGTTTCACTTAATTCCTCCTATTTGAATATATGATACTATCTACAACTCCAGCGCCGGAATCATGCCGAGCAGATGAGCGCCGATATTAAGCCAGATTCCGAACCCCGCCATTCTGATAAAACTACCGAGGTTGAAACTTTCGCCCAGCGCGCTTATACCCAGCGAACCGAACGGATTCGGCTGCGATGAAATCACCAATACCAATAGCAAGAAATAAAGAAGCAAAGCATATAGATTCAGTCGACTCGCCGATTTCACTTTCTTATAGTAGTTCTCTTTGGTCCGATCGCCGTTCAAGGCGATTAGATTTATGATCCCGACTATGGGGCTCACGAAAATCAACAGCACCGCCAAAACCAACGTCGATTTCATCGCCAGATTCCCCCAGGCGACGAAATTTCCCACATAACCGAGATTCAACAAGAATCCTATGGCGATCCCCGATACCTGCTTGCCGTAAGCCGTGAAACTATAGTAAGGCAATATTAAAGACAAAATCAGAACCACCGAACCCAGCGATATCATCAATCGATCGGATTTGCCGAGCTGGCCGGCGTTCACGATAGAAAAATCCCTTTCCGGCCTGGAGCCGGCGGCGGCCTGCTGCTGGATTTTTTCGAGATACTTCTTCCGCTCGGCTTCCGACTCCCAGAATTCCTTGATTCTCCCGGGAACATAATCGAAGCCGAGATAATTGAACCGCAGCTCCTCGGGATTTGAATTTTCGATTTTCGTCATAGATACTCCAGCCTTATTTACTAACGGACCTCAGTCCTGAGTTTTCCCTCTTGCGCGGCTTTGTTCTTGGGATTCAATTCGAGAACTTTCGAATAAAATGCATTGGCTTTCTTGATATCGTTACACAAATGATATGCCTGAGCCATGCTCATGAGATATTCCTCGTTGCGCGGTTCGCACTCCACCGCCGCTTCAAGCAGAGGAACCGCATTCTGACATTCCCTTAAAACAACATAGCAAAAACCGAGGTTGCCTTTCAGTTTGCATCTTTCTTGGGCCGAAATGGCACTCGTGGTATCTTTTAAGGCAGCCCGATAATGCTCGACGGCCTTTTCGCACTGAAGACGGAATTTGTAGATGTTACCGAGCATCTGGTGCATGACAACGTCATCGGGTTTCAGCTTCAAGGCGCTTTCGAGCGTAGCCGCGGCGATATCGTATTGCTCGGTCTTCAAATAACATATAGCGAGATTGCGCAAAGTATTGACATTGACGTCGGCCCCCTCAAGCTCGACTTTACGTTTTATGAAGGGAATCGCTCCCTTGTAATCCTGTTTGTAATAACGGGCGATACCGGCATATTCATAAGCGGCGATATTATTCGAATCCAACCTTATCGCGGTGTCGAACGCCTCTATCGCACGCTGGATAAACGACGGGTTGGTTTCGGCGATTTTGAACATCACCTTACCCTTGTCGATCCAATACTCGGGATCCTCGGGCGAACCGAAAACCGCTTCATACCGCGCATAGGCGCTGTCGGCCTTGAAATATTGCTTGTTCAAGTAATAAATCTTGGCCAGCATCCCGTAAGATTCGGCGACCTTGGTCTCGAGCGCGATCGCTCTTTCGAGAGCTTCGCCGGCTTGATCGAATTTGTCGAGCTCGAATTGAGCTTTCCCATAACCGAACCAGTATTCACCGTTGTTCGGCCTTTGTTCGGTCAGCTTTTGATAAAAGAAAGCGGCTTCGGCGGGATTTTTGGAGGCTTCGAAAATCCTGGCCAATCGATACAGCGAAAAGGTGTCGGTCGGCGCCCGGAGTATATACTCTTTGAAATTTTTAACCGCATCGGTCAAATTCGCCGATTGGAAATAAGACTCTCCTATCTTTAGATAAGCGTTGGTCATTGTCGAGTCCAGTTCGAGCGCGGTCTTATACTCGTTTAGGGCGACAGCCCAAACTCCTTTGCGGAAATTGATATCGCCCAACGCGGCATGATACTTGGCGACCTTGGCATCGGCTTTTATCGCCTTACGCATGGTCAAATCCGCCTCCGCCAAAGATCCGAGCTCCATCTGAGCCAGACCCAAACCATGAAGGAACTCCGCCTTGCGCTTGCCGGAATCGACTCCCCTCTGAAACAATTCCTGCGCCTCGGCGTAATCACCCTTTTTCAGCGCCGCCATACCGGCTCCATAAAGCGCATTGGGATCTTTTCCCGATTGCGCCAGCGCCCGTATATAATAGTCGTAGGCGGACGCATAATCACCTTGCCCGGCCAGAATATCGGCGCGTGCAAGCAGCAATTTGAAATCGGTCGGTGATACCGCAAGCGCCGAATCCAAGGCGGCTATGGCGCGCTCAGTATCGCCGCCGGTCGCCATATTTTTCGCTCTGGCGATAAGATTATCCACTGGACCTGCAATTACCGTAATAGCAAAAAGGACGATCACCGATATGCATGTTGCTATTTTGTTCACTGCCATCCTCTTTCCTGTTTTCAGGGGCGCCCGCCCGCAAAAAAACTGAATTGTTATAATACCAAACGAGCCTTTTAAGTCAAGGTTTTTTTATCCATGAAATCATTGCTATCATCATTCATATGGTTCTCGCTCGAAATGTCGGCTGAACTTCTTCTCCTGTCCCGCAAGATCAAATCGGTAAAGCGGTAAACACCGTAAACCAAAAAAGCCGATCCTAAAAGCCAGCGATTTCTCGAATTCAAAATTCCGCCGGCAGGCAGAAACTTCGTTATTACGCCGACTCCGGCGCCGACAAATACGATCGACAGCCCGTAATAGAACCACTTCATCATTTTGGCGACCCACCGATTCATTTTACCGCCTTTCTTCATAATTTAATACGCCCGAGCGATAAATAATATTCCCCTCCATTTCATTTTTCGAAAACCGGCTTTGTTTGGCGACACCTGTCGGACTATTGCCATGTATTAATCGGCATTTTATAGCGATTGACATCTTCGCCCCGATGGCTTACTTTTTGACCATGAACGGACTCATCCCGGCATTCGTTTCAATCTTCTTACTGCTTTTCGGATGCTCCCGCCGGCCCTCAAAAGATACCCGGGAGATTCCGGATTATTTCGTTCGCAACTTGGCCGATGTTGGTGAAATAGCCTCCATAAGACAACTAACCGATAAGATGAGCGATTTTTTCCCATATTTCGATAATACGCCGAATCGAATATGCTTCACCAGAGTATTCAAAAGCAAGCCGGATTATGCAGCCGCCGACCCTGCCGACAACGAAGTAAAACCTTTGTTTATCGATCTTGCCTCAAACGATATTTTCATGGCCGACAGTTGGCCGGAGCAGGTGGAGATAATTTCAATTCAAAATGATATGCTTCCAAAAGTAGGCGACGAGTTGCCTATCACGGGATACTCGACCGAATACGGCTTATTTTTCAGCGCTGGGCAGCAAGGATCCGAGAGAAATTCTACGATCTACCTATCAAGGGAGGGGACGCTCAAGCAACTGATTCCCGGTCACAAGGCGGCCTATCTCGAATCGATATCGCCGTCGGGCAGATATATCGCCATTACATACGATCCGAAGTCGCCCAGATTGGTAATATACGATTCGGCCGCCGACAGATTTTATGGAATTCCGCGATCGGACACTTCAACAGCGCAATATGAGATAATGCCGGTGATTTCAAACGACGGCAAGTATCTGGCGGTGGTCATTTCGGACGGAAGCTCAAGGCTTAACGATAATCTTCTTGGCAATATATGGCTTTTGGAATTCAAACAGCCGGATTCAGGCGGAAAAGCGGTTGCGGCGAAAGATCATCGAGGCTGACGCCTTTCGTTTTGCGCCCGTATCAGGGGTCTACTTAAAAGTTCCAACTTAAGACGTCTAATTCCGAAAAAGCGCTGGTAGTAATAATCATCGGCGAAAGAGGATTTAATTATGCCGCTTTTTTTCGAGGCATGGTAAAATTCGCCCGCCCCGGCATAGATACCCACGTGATCGGCCCTCCCGTTCATTTTTATCGAGAAAAATACAAGATCGCCGGGCAGCGCATGTTCGAAATGAATCGAGCGGCTGTAGCGGTAAAGCTCCCTGGTTACTCTGGGCAGGTCGAGACCGACAGCCTCGGCGAAAACACGCCGAACGAAACCCGAACAATCGAATCCATTCTCGCCGTCGCCGCTGTATCGGTAGGGAGCGCCTGCGTACCGATCGGCGACACGGATAACGGCATCTCGATCCTCATCGCGGAAATTCCGTCGGGGCTCCGTCGAATCGTCGGTCGGCAACGGGCCGCATCTGGCTAATAGCGCCGCCAAAAATATGAATAAGACACGGGTATAGGTCATCATTATGACTATCGTCAACGGGGCATGAACGATTTAGGCGACCAGCGAAGGATATCTCATGCCGAGCCTAAACCTGTGATATAACCGAGTCGAAATGATTATCGCAAACAACCAAAATATATAAAGTGGAAATTTAAGTCCTGCCGATAAACTTAAGGCTAATATAGCAATTTTTATCGTTATTATTTGCAGCTTGCGGCTTTGGATGATAACTGATGCGATCTGCAATGCCAGAGCAGGGCCGCAGGCCACATACATCGATGAGTCGCCAAGAAATGCGGCGGTCGCCGCCGCCGCAGCCATCATGACAAGAATCAGCAAACCACAATAAAAGTCGCCCAGCAACACCGCCAAGGTGATTTTCCCGGTGGCGATATCCCCACTTATGTCCGGAATAGTAGTCCCGATATACACCGCCCCCACGGCCAGAAAATACGGAATCGAATTATAAATCCCTGGAACCAAGCCGCCGCCCACGGCAAACCAGCCTAAAAGAAAAACCAAGCTGCCATGACCCAATCCATTGATAAGCAGCGCGGGAATCGGCCTATCTTTAAGGCTCAACGGCCTAACCGAATACGATATCCCGAGAATAATCACCGCGGCGATTCCGAGTGCGAACTCGAAAGAAATCAAAGCGCCGAGGCCGAGCGCCAGAAGGTTTAGAATAATTGACAGAATGAGCCCCGCCCGTATCGAAAGGATTTCTTTGGTGAAAAATTGTCCTTTGTCGTTTATTCGGTCCGATTCTACGTCGCAGATCTGATTCAAGACGAAAACCGCCCCCGCCGCCAGCGTGGAGCTCAATATCGAAACAACCAAGCCGAAAATTTCGGCCTCTTGACCGAAACGGAAATATCCGAGCAAAAAAATCGTCCAGACCGGGATTATCAACATTGGACGCATTACGAATATATAGTCTAACATTCTTATCATTTTTCGCATATCGTTCTTATAACGAGCCACCGTCGATCGGTTGCGAGCGATCCCACGCTTTTGCGTACGCAGCCTGATTTTACGGCCAAAGGGTGGTCAGATAATAAATCACCGGCGCGGCGAAAAGTAATGAATCGAACCGATCCAAAAGCCCGCCATGACCGGGAAGAACGGCCGATGAATCTTTGGCTCCATAGGCGCGTTTCAACCCCGATTCAAACAGATCGCCCGCTTGCGCCGCCAGCGCCCCGATAACCGCCAACAACGCCAATTTCGCAATCGGCAAGTGAAGGAAGACAAGGCGGCTTACCATCGCCGCAACGATCGCCCCTGCGAAACCGGCGAAAAATCCGGCCCAGGTCTTGTTCGGCGAAAGGACCGGCGAAAGCTTTTTGCGGCCGAAGGCCCTTCCTCCGAAATAGGCAGCCGTATCCACCGCCCAAACCAACAGAAACGAAAACACTACGAGGTGGGAACCGCCTGTCCCTCTTCTTGACAGCAAGACTAAAAAGGAAATTAAAATGCCCGGATAAATTGCGGGCAATATGCCCGCAAGCAGCCGATCAGACAGCGATTCAATACGATTTTCAAGTGCGATGATGGCACCCACCCCGATAATCACTATCGCGAAATACAGTTGAAACGACAAATCGAAATAGCAGAATACCGGCGCGAGAAAAGCCGTAAATGTCCCCCAAATTTGCCCGAAATCGAATCTATTCCGCCCGATAAGACGCACGATTTCAGAGCCGCACCCCCCGGCAAGAATCATGCACAAAACCAGCAGCCACAATCCGCCCTTTGCAGCAATAAACAGCAAAAGCGGAATCCCGCCGGCGGCGACCAGCAGACGAAACGCCAGATTTCGCTCCATGCCCGTAAATTATAGCAGATAACTACGATTTTGACCAGTTATATCAGCAGCGGTCGGGGCCGTTTCAGTGGGTGGGTTCCTTTACCTGGCCAAAACGCCTTTCTCGCTTCTGGAAATCGAGAATCGCATTACAGAACTCGATTTCATCGAAATCCGGCCAGAGAACGTCGGTGACATAAAGCTCGGTGTAGGACATCTGCCAAAGGAAAAAATTGGAAATACGCCTTTCGCCCGATGTCCTAATCAGAAGATCCGGATCGGGGAGCCCGTTGGTCATCAGATATCGCGAAAACAATCTTTCGTCTATACTTCCGGGATCGATTTTGCCTTTCAGCGCATCGGCGGCGATATTTCTGACCGCCTGTAAAATCTCGAGGCGACCGGAGTAATTTAGAGCAAGATTCAAAGTGAGGCCGGTGTTATTCGAGGTTCGACTTACCGCCTCTTTGAGTATATTGCAGCGATCGGGCGCAAGCGATTCGATATCGCCGGTGGTTATCAGCCTTACGTTGTTTTCGAGAAGCTCATTAAGTTCTTTTCGGGTGGTTTCGAAAAGCAAATTCAAAATCGCCGATACTTCGCTTTTGGGACGTTTCCAATTTTCGGTGGAAAATGTAAAAAGGGTAAGAAAGTTGATATTCAGCTCGCCGGCGATACGCACCACTTTTTTCACCGCATCGACTCCATAGCGATGGCCGGCGGTCCGCGGCAAGCCCCTCCGGCGGGCCCAACGCCCATTGCCATCCATGATGATGGCCACATGCAGCGGCAGATTGCCGGCGAGGATTTTCGCTTTAAGCGACTCCAACGAACTCACTTTAGACTTCCATGACCTCCAGTTCTTTTGCCTTTAATATTTCTTCCAGATGGGAGATATATTTATCGGTAAAATCCTGAACTTTCCTCTGCCCTTTTTCCAGATCGTCCTCCGTGATCTGGGCGTCGTTTTTGGCCTGTTTCATTCGTTCGTTGGCATCGCGGCGTATATTGCGGATGGCGATTTTCCCCTCCTCGCCGAGCTTTTTCACCAACCGCACCATATCGCGGCGCCTTTCCTCGTTCAGCGGCGGCACCGGCACCCGCACTATACCGGCTTCGGCGATCGGATTCAACCCCAGGTCGGCCTTTTGAATTGCTTTGACTATTTCATTGACGAGGTTTTTCTCCCATGGTTGAACCACAAGCTGCTTGGGATCCGGGACATTGATTGAGGCGACCTGCTTCAACGGTGTGGGAACGCCGTAATAATCCACTTTGATTCCCTCGAGCAATTTAGGCGAAGCTTTGCCGGTGCGAACCTGAGCCAGCTCCCTGCCGATCGCATCGATCGCCTTTTTCATTTTATCTTCCGTTTCAGCATAGATTTTATTGAGCATAGAATTCCTCAACTGATCATCGTGCCGATTTTATCGCCAAGTACTATTCTTTTCAAATTACCACGTTCATAGATATTAAACACGATTATGGGGATTTTGTTTTCCCGGCACATCGAGGCGGCCGTGGCATCCATCACTTTCAGTTCTTTTTGAAGCATATCGGTGTGCGACAACATTTCGAATTTTACCGCCCCCGGATCGGTTTCGGGGTCTTTGTTGTAAACCCCGTCGACCTTCGTTCCTTTCAAAATAATTTGAGCGCCGATTTCCGCCGCGCGTAATGCCGCCGCCGTATCCGTCGTGAAATACGGGTTGCCGGTCCCCCCGGCGAATATCACGATTCGGCCCTTTTCGAGATGCCGGACGGCCCGCCGCCTGATAAAGGGTTCGCAGACTTCGTTTATTTCGAGCGCCGACATCACCCGTGTGAAATGCCCCTGCGATTCGAGATATTCCTGTATGGCGAGCGCATTGATTATCGTAGCCAACATCCCCATATGATCGGCGGCGACCCGATCCATACCGGAAGCCGATGCTTTCAGACCCCGAAAGATGTTGCCCCCTCCTACAACAATGCCGATTTGAACTCCCAGCTTCTTCACTTCGGCGATCTGGTCGCAGATCGAGGTAATCATACGGCGGTCGATACCGCCGCCTTGATTCCCCATCAAAACCTCACCGGAAAGCTTCAGCAGCACCCGGTTATACTTGATATGTTGGTCCGATTCCATTAAAACAAAGATTATTCGCCCAATCTGTATCTGGCGAATCGCTTTATCTGAATGTTTTCGCCTATCCGGCCTACCGCTTCGGCGAGGATGTCCTTAATCGTCCGGTCTTGATCTTTGATGAATACCTGCTCGGTCAGGACGACTTCCTGATAAAATTTCTCGAGCCTGCCCTCGACGATTTTATCGATTACCTTTTCGGGCTTGCCTTCCTTGATCGCCTGAGCTCGATATATTTCCTTCTCGGCGGCCACTACGGCGGGATCGAGATCGCCGCGATTGATCACCAATGGGCTCGAGGCGGCTATTTGCATGGCGATATCTTTACATAACTGTTTGAAATCGTCGGTGCGGGCCACGAAATCGGTTTCGCAATTCACCTCAACCAACACTCCCAGCTTGTCGCCCGGATGAATATAAGCGTAAATCAATCCCTCTTTGGCCTGACGGCCGGCCTTGGCGGTGGCTTTGGCCAATCCTTGCTCTCGAAGCAGCGTCACGGCCTTTTCGAAATCACCATTGGCCTCGCTCAGCGCCTTCTTGCAATCCATCATACCGGCGCCCGTTTTTTCCCTTAGTTCCTTAACCAGCGCTGCAGAAATCTCCATCTATCTATGCCTCCTCGGAAACCTTGGCCGCTTCCGCCTGCTCTTCGCCTTTGGCCTTGCCCTCGAGTATCGAGTCGGAAAGCGCCCGCAATATAACGCTGATCGATTTGATCGCGTCGTCGTTGGCGGCTATCGGATAATCGATCGGATCGGGATCGGTGTTGGTATCGATAATGCCGATCACCGGAATTTTCAATTTCTTGGCTTCGGCCACCGCGATCCGCTCCTTTTTGGCATCGACCACTATAACCACGGCGGGCAGTTTATACATTTCTTTGATTCCATTGAGGAATTTATCCAGCCTCGATTTCTCTTTTTCGAGAATCATCGCCTCTTTCTTGGTCAAATTGGCGAAAGTGCCGTCTTCCTGCATCCGTTCGATATCTTTAAGCCGTTTGATATTGGCCTTTATAGTCTGAAAATTAGTCAAGGTTCCACCAAGCCAACGTTCGATAACATAAAATTCATCACAGCGACGAGCTTCGTCTTTGACCACCAACTGCGCCTGCTTTTTCGTTCCCACGAACAACACTTTTTCTCCGCTCGAGGCGATTTCGCGCAATTTTCCGCAAGCCCGCTGGATAGAAAGCAATGTCTTTTTCAGGTCGATTATGTAGATTCCGTTGCGCGAAGTGAAAATAAACTTTTTCATTTTCGGATTCCAGCGCTGGGTCTGGTGGCCGAAATGCACGCCTGCCTCGAGCAAATCCTTAATATCGATTTGAGACATGTGATCCTTTCATTAAGATGGGTTTGGTTTTATTCCTCCACCGGACTCATCCTCCGGCGGCCCGTAAAGGGACCCCGCCACGAGTCCTCCGGTGTGCGTGATTACTCGATCATCAACGTTTCGAGAATTGGAAACGTTTCCTCGCCTTGACCATGCCGTATTTTTTCCGCTCTACCATGCGCGGGTCGCGGGTCAGAAAGCCGGCGTCCTTGAGCGCGCCTTTAAGCTGCGGCTCGTATTTAACCAAAGCTCTGGCCAGCGCCAACCTCATCGCTCCTGCCTGGCCGCTTAATCCGCCGCCTTTCACGCGCACCGAAACGTCAAGCCGTCCCGCAAGTTTGGCCTCGAACAAAGGGGCGAACGCCAGCGTAACAAGATTCTGCCGGCAAAGATATTTCAAGGGTTGTCTTTCGTTGATCTCGATTTTACCGGTTCCGGGTTTGATACTGACCCGGGCGACGGCATTTTTGCGACTACCGGTCGCAACCGCGATTTCGCTGTTCAATAGTCCTCCGCTTTAGATTTCGAGTGGTTGGGGGTTTTGGGATGCATGCGGGTGGTTGGGTCCGGCGTAGACGTGCAGCCTTTGAAACAGCCGGCGTCCCAGCCGATTTTTGGGCAGCATTCCGCGAACGGCTTCTTCGATCACCTTTTCCGGCTGCGTGGCCAGCAGTTTGGAAAAAGTCACCGATTTCAATGAACCCGGATAGAAAGTATGCCAATAATAAGTTTTCAGGCCGGGCTTCTTGCCGGTCAATTTCACTTTATCCGCATTTATCACGATCACCGATGCACCCAGATCATAATAGGGCGTGAACATTGGATTATCCTTGCCGCGGATCCGCTTGGCGATCTCGGTGGCGATCCGCCCGAGGATCTTGCCGTTGGCATCGACGACATACCATTTTCTGACATGTTCGGAAGGTTTGGGAACAAAGGTCTTCATCGAGACTCCTTAAATATCCAATTCCGGCGAACGAAACGCTCGGCCCGGCCATTATTTACAAAACTTAAATTTTATCTCATCTATCGAAATTGTCAAGTATTTTATCAATATTTTATTATATCGTCAGATAAGCTTTATCGTTAATGAATCGCCGATACACTCTTGCCTCATGGCAAAAGTCCATGCGGATTCCCCGCTTCCCAATCGCCGGCGCCGATAATTTCTTTCTCGGTTATAAACGAGGTGACCAACGATCCGGGCGCAATGTCGAAAGCCGGATTATACGCATTCGAATCCGCCGGACAGATCCGTGTTCCCGATATCGAGGTCACTTCCGCCGGATCACGTTCCTCGACCACGATATCTTCCCCCGTGCAGCATTGTTTATCGAATGTCGATGAAGGCGCGGCCACGTAAAACGGTATATTATGGTGGGCGGCGAGCACAGCCAACCCATATGTACCGATTTTGTTGGCGAAATCGCCGTTTCGGGCTATGCGGTCGGCTCCCACTATCACGCAATCGACTTTGCCCGCAGCCATCAGCGAGGCTGCCACGCTGTCGCAAATAAGCGTATGGGGGACGCCTGCCCGGCCGAGTTCCCAAGCGGTCAATCTCGCCCCCTGCAAGAACGGGCGGGTTTCGTCCACCCAGACGTGAATTCGCTTGCCCGAAAAATGCGCGGTGTAGATGATTCCGAGGGCGGTTCCGATTCCGCCGGTGGCCAGCGCGCCCGCATTACAATGGGTCAGCACATTGATTCCATCAGCCAGGAATCCGGCGCCGTTCGCTCCTATCTGACGGCACATCATCGCGTCATCCGCCTCGATCGCCTTAGCTTCCCCAACGATTTTCGCCGAATCGTGCGATTCGCAGATTAGAGTCATTCTATCGACCGCCCAGGCGAGATTGGCGGCGGTGGGTCGGCTGTTTTTCAGGAGCAGGGCCGCTTCCCCATAATCTTGTCCTGCGATCGCCGCCAATGCCATTCCGTAAGCGGCGGCGATTCCGATAGCCGGTGCGCCGCGGATCGCCATGGTTTTAATAGCGGATACGACTTCAGCCGCAGTTCTGCATTCAAGGTATTCTTCTTTACCGGGCAGCGCCCGTTGGTCGATCAGCCGAAGATGGTCGCCGCGCCATTCGAGCGTGCGGAAATTGAGTCTTTCGCTTATCGAATTCATTATTAAGTCTACCGATTAGACTTTTCAACCGACCTGTCAATGCCAAACAAGTATCGTCCGCCGCAGGCAGCAAGCATGAATATAATCGGCAGCTCCTCGTAATACGAGCGTAATTCACTTATTATACCGAAAAACAGACATGTCCCATACAATATCGGCAAAATCAATGCGGCCCGCTTCAAAAAAAGCGGATAGCGCCTCCATCCGGCGAAAATCAAATATCCGATCGCCACAAGCACGGGCAGATTCAAACCCTTGGGATACGGAATCGCCAAACCCCTCGGAAACAGCAGCGAACCGCCGAGCGGCTCAAACCGTAAATAATTACCGACTTGCGCAAGGTAAGTCAGATTCTCCGGCAAGTGCCATTCGAGAGTTTGTCCTGGATTATCGGCGAATATCAATATCGCCCCCACCCGGTGCGATAAGAATAAAATCAATTGAATCGACAACAGCCTATAAAAAGCCGCTCGGTTGATTTGCTTAAAATGATATAAGGCGAAGACGACTATCAATAACACGGCCGTTTCCTTATTAAATACAGCCAGCGTAAAAACGATCAAATACCCACTCCAATTTCGTCTATACAAAAATAATAGAGCGAGACTGAACAAGAATATCACGGCGAAATCGTAAACATAATTGGCGAAATCTAAGTAGGCCGGAAACACGAATATCAGCGTCATAGGCAAAATAGTCGATGTCTTCGAACTGAAACCGCACACTTCGTTCAGCAACAAAGACAAAACGAACAAGAAACCGGTCAAGCAGAACCAGTTGATCAACTCGAAAATCGCCACCCGCCGCCCGGCCTTCGCGACTGTTTCCATCTTATCTTGATAAAGGTTGCCGAAAATTCGCGGGCCTTGTGTCCTGACAATGCCGTCTGTGACCTTATCCATCGCGGAAAGAACCGCCGAAGGACAAACACGCTCGACCAGCAAAACCAGAATCGGTATCAACGCCCTGCTGACGAACGGCCGATGGGCGCTGAAATCGGTCATCGCCAGCAAACCGCTTCGCTCGTCGACGATTCCGGGGGATTCGATAAGGGACATTATCAACAGCGCTGCCAAGGCGTGAAGAATCGATTTTATGAACATGTGCATAACAATTTCACCGCGATTATCGATCACGCACTAGCGGATCAAAGTTACGCCGATACGTTCCCACGTCCAACTTCACCGACCCCGCAGGTCGTATCCGGACCAATTCTAAAGTTCGAAAACGACGTCGCCGGAAACGATCGTCTTTACCGTCCGGCCGGTAAGTCTCCGCCCCGTAAACGGAGAATTTTTGGAAAGCGATCGGAAATCCGATTCGGTGACAACCCACTCGAGTTCGGGATCGATCAAAGTGATATCCGCAGGCTTGCCGATTTCGAATTTCCCGCCGGGGATTTTCAAAATCTCCGCAGGCTTGATCGTCAACTTCTTTACGGCATCCGGCCAATTCAATAGGTTCTTGCGGACAAGCTCGGTCGAAATCAAACCAACAGCGGTCTCCAGACCGATTATCCCGGAGGGGGCGAAATCGAACTCGAGCGCCTTCTCCTCCCAGGCGTGCGGCGCATGGTCGGTGGCGATTACGTCAATCACGCCCGATGCCAATGCCCGGCGGATCGCAAGCATATCTTTTTTGGTTCGAATCGGTGGATTCACTTTTAGGTTGGTATCATACGATTTCAAATATTCATCGTAAATGGTGAAATAATGCGGGCAGGTTTCGGCGGTTACCGCAACACCCCTTTTCTTGGCGTCTCTGACCAACTCTACACCGCCGGCGGTGGTCAGATGCTGGATATGCACCGATGCGCCCACATATTCCGCCAACATTATATCGCGGGCGATCATCAGCTCCTCGGCGATTCTGGGCGATCCCCGTAGGCCGAGAACCGTCGACATATACCCCTCGTTCATCACGCCGTTATCGGTAAGATCGACATATTCGCAGTGGGACAATATATTGACTCCGAGCATGCGGCAGTATTCGAGCGCGCGGCGCATCATATTTCCATTCTGAATACCATTGCCGTCATCGCTGAACGCCACAGCTCCGGCCTCGAGCATCTCCCCCATTTCCGCCAATTGCTGGCCCTGCCTGCCTCTGGTCACCGCTCCCACGGGATAAACCCGCACCGGCGCCGCGGCTGCCTTCTCGTAAACGAATTTTATAGTCTCCTGATTATCCAGCGTCGGTTCGGTGTTGGGCATACAGGCGATCGAGGTGAACCCACCGGCGGCGGCCGCTTGCGCCCCCGAATGAATGGTTTCTTTATACTCGAATCCCGGCTCTCTGAGATGAACGTGCATGTCGATCAATCCCGGGCATACGATAAGTCCTTCGGCGTCTATCGTGGCATCCGGTTGCTTTTCACCCTTGATAATTTCTACGAACGTTCCATTGGCCACGACAATCGCCCCTGGTCCGAAGTACCCATCGACCGGGTCGATTATCCTCCCCTTGCCTATTATCAAGTCACTCAATTTTACCCGCACCTCCTCCCAGCAGATACAGCACCGCCATGCGGATCGCCACTCCGTTGGTGACCTGAGACAATATCACCGAATAAGGTCCATCGGCCACCTCCGACGAAATTTCCACGCCGCGATTCATCGGACCGGGATGCATTATCATGAATCCCTTATTCAGATACTTCAACCTCTCTGTGGTGATTCCGAACCGTCGGCTGTATTCTCGCAGAGAAGGCAGCAGCCCCGATGTTTGCCGCTCCTTCTGCAGGCGCAGCACGTTGACGACATCGGCGCCCTCGAGAGCGGCTTCGATTTTGGTGAAAACCTCAACCCCCATCTTTTCGATTTCAGCCGGCAATAACGTGGTCGGACCGCAAACGGCCACGCTGGCACCCAGGGTCTTCAGTCCCCAGATATTGGATCGAGCCACCCGAGAATGTTTGATGTCTCCGACTATACATACCCTGAGTCCTTCGATTTTTCCGAAATGGTCGCGGATCGTCATGATATCGAGCAGCCCCTGCGTGGGGTGCTCGTGTTGACCGTCGCCGGCGTTGATGATTCTCGAATCGCAATTACGCGCAAGAAAATGAGGCGTGCCGGCCACCTGGTGCCGGATGACCACCATATCGATTTTCATCGCTTCTATATTCCAGATCGTATCGAGTAAGGTCTCGCCCTTGGTGACGGAGGAAGTCGCGGCCGAAAAGCTGATCAGATCCGCGGAAAGCCTTTTCTCCGCGAGTTCGAAAGAGATGCGGGTACGGGTCGAGGGTTCAAAGAAAAGATTCAATACGGTTATATGTCTTAAAGTGGGGACTTTCTTGATCGGGCGGTTGAGGATTTCCCGAAGCGTTACCGCGGTGTCAAGGAAAAGATTTATTTCGCCAGCGGATACTCCTTCAAGCCCGAGCAGATGAGGTGACCGAAGCCTCACCGCGGGGCCTCCGATTTCTGCCGCAGAATAACGCTGTCGGAACCGTCTTGTTCGATAAGATTCACGATTACCAACTCATCGCGATAGGTCTGCAGCTCGATCCCCACATAGTCGGCGCGGATCGGTAATTCGCGATGGCCGCGATCAACCAGCACCGCCAGCCGGATACAACGAGGACGTCCATAGTCGGACAGCTCGTTCAAAGCGGCGCGCACGGTGCGGCCGGTATAGAGGACGTCATCAACGAGTATGACGATCTTATCGTCTATGGAAAAAAGCAGGTCCGTCTTCTGCACGATAGGCTGTTCGAGTTTTCCCTGAATGTCATCTCGATGGAACGTAATATCGATCGCCCCGACCGGCAATGCCAGCTTCTCAAATCTTTCGATTGATCGGGCAAGTCGCTCGGCGATTATGGCTCCCCGGGTGCGGATACCCACGATAACCATATCCCGCGGGCCCCGATTATGCTCGAGGATTTCGTGAGCCATACGGTCGATCGACCGGGAAATCCCCTGGCCGTCCATAATCTGCGTATCAGGCATTTTCAAAAAAAAGCCCCGTTCGGGGCGCAAACATTATAACCGAACTCGCTAACATCTTAAAAATTACTTATATCCAACTACCGCCTTATTGTCAATCATTTTCTTCAAATCAATCGATATTTTTGGATAAACTCGAATTTCGAAACGTCGAATGCCAACCTGCCGTTTTCGATTCCAATTATGCGGTCGCACACCCTGACCAAAAACCGCAGATCATGGCCTATAATCACAAAAGCGGTTTGCGGCTTAGCCGCGATCACCTGGACCAATTCATTTACCGATTCCGGGTCCAGCGATGCCGTCGGTTCATCGAGAACAACCAATCTGCTCTTTAGCGCAAAAATGCCGGCCAACGCGGTTTTGCGTTTCTGCCCGCCTGACAACTCGAGAGGATTTTTATCGTCCAGCTCTTCAATGGCGAATAATTCGAGCATTGCCTCCGCGATTTTATCGGGATTTTCAATGCCCAGCTGTTTCGGCCCGAAAAGGATATCCCCGCGAACGGTATACTCTATCAGCGCTTTTTCCGGAAACTGCAAAGCCATCGTCACCATCCGCCGCAATGATTTAGGTTCATAAGCACTCATCGGCCGATTATCCAGCAAAATAGCGCCTGAATCCGGTTTGTAAACCCCTGCGATCAGCAGTCCGAGCGTGGTCTTGCCGGAACCGATAGGACCGACGATCCCTACTTTATCGCCCTCGAATATGTCGAATCCGATATCCTCAAGCGCAAAATCACCGGATTTATGAATGTAGCCCACACCGGAAAGCGAAAGCAACGGCTGTTTCTCGTTTGCCTGCGATTTCACCGCTCCTCCGCCGCGAACGTTTTGGTGATCATCGCAGTAAAGCGAGCATTCATGCAGTAATTCTTTGTTGGCAAGCAGCCGTGCAGGCTCACCGACGGCCACGATTTTGCCCGATTTCATTATCGCCATTCGATCGGCGGCGATCATGCTGTCCGGGTATTGCGTAATGACGATTACGGTCTTCTTCCCTCTTATCGAAACCAAATATCTTTCGAACGCGCTTCTGGCTTGGAAATCGTAATGCGAGTCCGGCTCATCGAATATGATGACCGGCGGATCGGCAATTGCGGCGGCGGCCATCGCCACAATCGATACCTGCCCGCCCGATAGTCTGTCGGTCTTGGTATGAAGCAATCGTTCGATCCCGAACAGAGAAGCGGCTTCATTGATTTTTCCGGCAATATCTTTTTTAGCATAACCTCTCATTTCGAGAGGGAACGAAAGCTCTTCGTAAACGGTCGACATCAGAATTTGATTCTGCGGTTCCTGTATAGTCAAGGCGACATCATCGAAACACCGGCGCGAGTAGCATTTTATTTCGGCGCCTTTATATATAAGTGTGCCCTCGAAATGATCCGCCAACCCGGCAAGCAACCTCGCCAGACTCGACTTGCCGCATCCGTTGGGGCCGGCTATAAGCAGGGTCTCGTTCTGAAATATATCCAGATTCAAGTGAGACAGAGCAACTTTCGAGACGCCCTCGGGTCTTTTATAAAAAAGACTTACATTCCGCAGGGAAAATAGGGGATACATAAACTCGCTACGGCGACATTAATGCCGGGCTTGCCGGCCACCCGTCATTTCCAGCCGATATCGAGATTCTTGGCCGCCAGGGCCTCGTCGAGCCTGCCGACAGGCGTATTATGCGGCGCCTTTTTCAATAATTCGGGATTTTGTTCGGCCTCCGCGGCGATCTTTTTCATGACCTCGATAAAATAATCGAGCGATTGACGGCTTTCGCTCTCGGTCGGTTCGATCATCATCGCCTCGTGCACGATGAGTGGGAAATATACCGTAGGAGCGTGAATTCCATAATCGAGCAGACGCTTGGCCAGGTCGAGCGTCTTGACCCCGTGACTTAACTGCCTGTCGCCGGAAAGGACGAATTCGTGCATGCAGGGAAAATCGTACGGCAACGTGTAAGTGTCTTTGAGGTTTTCCTTCAAGTAGTTGGCATTGATTATGGCGGCTCGGGAAATCCGCGACAATCCGGCGGCGCCGTTCTGACGGATATAGGAATAGCCCCTTATGGTCGAGGAGACGTTGCCGTAGAAACCATGCACTCTTCCTATCGTATCCGGACGATTGTAATCGAGAACATATTTCCGATTGCCGGCCTTATCGGTTTTCCGAGTGATGATCGGAACCGGAAGAAACGGCTCGAGCGACGACTTGACGCCGAGCGCGCCGCCTCCAGGTCCGCCTCCGCCATGGGGAGTCGAAAATGTCTTGTGCAAATTAAAATGCACCACATCGAATCCCATATCGCCGGGCCGCACCAATCCGAGAAGCGCATTCAGATTCGCGCCATCCATATAAAGCAACCCCCCACATTCGTGCACGATCGCGGCGATCTTTTCCACTTCACACTCGAACAGCCCGAGTGTATTCGGGTTGGTCAGCATGAAACCAGCCGTATCCTGATCGCAGGCGGCGGCAAGCTTATCTATATCCACTCGGCCGTGTTGATTGGAAGGAATCGAGATGGTGTTGAATCCGGCCAACGCCACCGACGCCGGATTCGTGCCGTGGGCGGAATCGGGAATGATGATGTTTTTTCTCAACCGCCCGTTCTTGATATGATACGCCCGCATCAGCAGCAACGCGGTGAATTCGCCATGAGCGCCGGCCGCCGGTTGCAGCGTAACCTGATCCATCCCCGAGATGGCGGCAAGCATTTCCTGCATGTGATACATCAGTTCAAGCGTCCCCTGCACCGCCTCGGCCGGGCTGTGTGGATGCGCCGAGGCGAACTCCGGCAGAGCGGCCATGTCATCGTTCACTTTCGGATTATATTTCATAGTGCAGGAGCCCAGCGGGTACATGCCCTTATCGATATGATGATTTTTCGTCGAGAGAGCCACGAAGTGGCGCACTACCTCCGGCTCCGAAAGCTCCGGCAGGACAGGTTCTTCTTGTCGAAGACAATGTTTCGGCAGGATGGAACCGGCTCCCCTGAAACCCTCCGGCAATGGAGGCAGCGAATAGCCGATTTTGCCCGGCCGTGAAATCTCATTCAATAATTTATCGTACAACCTGCATACTCCCTTCCTGGGCGATTCTCAATTCCTCTATTCGCTCCCGGACCCAAGCCGTATAGACGCCGCCGGGAAAATCTTTAAGATATTTCTTGTATTGAGCGATAGCGCCGTCTTTATTGCCGCTTCCGGCACGATAATAACCTATCCGCCGGCTGACATCCTGTATTTTCAATGTGTCGCGGCTCATTGACAAGAACTTGTTGAAGTATTCGAACGATTTTACGGTGTCAAGCATCTCGCCATAAAGCGTACCTATCTCGAACATCGCCGGTATATAATGATCCGCGGAATCGGCCTGGCTCGAATTGAGCACCATCCCATAGTATTTCAATGCTTCCACGAATTCGGACTTATTGCGGTATTTCTCGCCGATCGCCATCATATAATCGACGTTGTCCGGTTCATCGGCCAATCTCACCAGGTAGTCACCCAAAGTCTCGCGTCCTTGCAGGAACAATTGAACCTCGTTGAAAAAGTCGGCCGGAGGATAATAGCCTACGAGTCTGTCGATCTCCTCTCCGGTATGTTTGAAAACTATGGTCGTGGGGTAAAAGGCTATTCCATATCGCCGGGTCGTAACCGAATCCTGGCTGATATCGATCCGCGCAAAAATCATGTTGGCGGACATCCCGATCACTATCTTGTTGGTAAAGGTCGAATCATCCATCATCCTCGACCATGGGCAATCGGGCCTGTAAAAAAACGCCAAAACCGGTGAACGTTTCTCGGCCGATAGATTTAGCGCCGTCCGCAAATCGTTCTGAAAGGATATTTCTTTTGGAACAACCTGTTTCTTCGCACAACCCCAAAAGCAGACCGAACCAAGAAAAATTACCAAAACATAAAACGACGATCTATTCATCAGTCTCTTTCGCCTCCGAATAATCGGCAAGAATCAAGCGGCCCAGTTCACGCGCTTTCTCCATGGCCGCCCGAGGCACATATATTCTTATTCCTTTCTGACCGTATTCGAGCGGCATCATCCTGAATTCGAGCACTCCCGGATTGAGCACCGCCGGTATTCCTTCTTGCCGAAGCGTTTCCGCCAACAATTCAGCTCCCGCCATATCGCCGGTTTTGCACAGAAGCGCGGGACCGCTATCGGCGTAATCCTCCTCGACAAAATCCGCTTGTTCGTCCGTCGTCAGCTGACACCGGGGACAAATCGACTCCGGTCCGCTGTATTCATTTCCGCATTTGGGGCAGATTTTCAACTATTTGACTCTCCCCAGCCAGAAAGCAAATTCGTCTATCTGTTCGTAGGTAACTTTTTCCGTCACCGCCACCAGCAGACATCCCTTCAATCCGATTTTGAACCCGCCCAAATCGATTCCGGCAAGTATGTTTCGCTTCATCAATTGCTCTATTATCCTCTTGGGCGGAACCGGAGTTTGGAGCACGAATTCCTTGAAATAAGGAGCTGTGAATCGCAATCGGAATCCCGGGATCTGGCTTAATTTTTCGGCGGCAAAATGAGCTTTCGCCAAGCACAATTCCGCCGCATGCTTGATTCCGGACTTACCCATCAGGGCAAGATATATGGTTGCGGCAAGCGCGCAAAGCTGCTGATTGGTGCAGATGTTCGATGTCGCCTTTTCCCGACGGATATGCTGTTCCCGGGTTTGAAGCGTCAGCACGAAACCGGGCCGACCGTTATTATCCACGGTTCGGGATACGAGTCGTCCCGGCATTTTTCTCACCAGATCGGACTTCACCGAAAACAAGCCGAGATAGGGTCCGCCGAATGCGAGCGGCAAGCCGAGCGGCTGACCCTCGCCACAAGCGATATCCGCCCCGTAATCCGCCGGCGATTTGAGTATCCCGAGGGATATCGGATCATATACCATTATCAGCAAACCGCCGATACGCTTTATATCCATAGAAATCTCGTCGATATTTTCGATCAAACCGAGAAAATTAGGACTTTGGATGATCACTGCGGCGGTATCGCCGCCGATCTTGGCCAAAAGCTGCGAATTATCGGTCAAGCCATCGGCCATGGGAACCACGACTATCCGCAAACCGGTGCCCGAAAGATAAGTTCTTACGGTATCCACATAATGAGGATTGGTCGTCGCCGAGATTAGAATCTGGTTTTTCCCGGTATGGCGAGCCGCAAGCAGTGCGGCCTCGGCAATCGCCGATGCACAATCATACATCGAGGCGTTGGTAACCGGCAATCCCGTGAGCTGGCTTATCATCGATTGAAACTCGTAAGCCGCTTGCAATGTCCCCTGGGATACCTCCGCCTGATACGGCGTATATGCCGTTATGAACTCGGAACGGCTCACCAATTTCCAGATCGCGGCCGGAATGTAATGATCATATGCCCCACCGCCGGCGAAACAAGCGCGGAATTTAATATTCTTGCCGGCCAAAGCAGCCATATGGCTGACCAGCTCCGGTTCCGACAAAGGATCCGGCAGATTAAGAGGCTGCCTGTAGCGAAGACCGGCGGGAATGTCTTTCAGCAATTCCTCAAAATCGTCGATACTGATGCTTTTCAACATACTGGCCAGTTCGGCATCGGAATTTGGAAAATAATTCATATTTATTTTCCGATTAATTGCGCGTAGGCTGCGGCGTCAAGAAGGTTATTCAGCTCGGCGGGGTCGGCGATTTTCAGCTTGATTATCCAACCGGCCCCGTAGGGGTCGCTGTTTATCACGCCGGCATCCGATTCGAGCGCCGAATTTACCTCGATCACCTCTCCGGTCAACGGCGAAAACAGATCCGAGACCGCTTTGACTGCCTCGATCGTGCCGAAAGGTTTCATGGCCTCGGTCTTGGTTCCAACTTTGGGAAGCTCGACGAAAACGATGTCTCCCAATTCGCTTTGGGCGAAATCAGTGATCCCAATCACGCCGGTGTCGCCGACGACTTTGACCCACTCGTGCTCCTTGGTATATTTCAAATCCTGCGGTATCAAGTAACCTCCTCACTCTTGGCCGGGCGTTCGGATTGCCTGCCGGCCATAATCCTTTCAACGTACCCGGTATCATAATTTCCGAAAATAAAAACGGGATCTTCGATAATTTTCTTGTAAAGCTCGATCGGCGTCGGAATTCCCTCGACCACGAATTCATCCAGCGCCCGGCGCATCCGCAAGAGCGCCTCGGCCCGGTCCTGCCCCCAAACAATCAACTTGGCCACCAACGAATCGTAATAGGGCGGCATTTCATATCCGGCATAAGCGTGGGTATCGACCCGAACGCCGAGCCCGCCCGGAGTGTGAAATGTGGTTATCTTGCCCGGCATCGGAACGAAATTTTTCGATGTATCCTCGGCGTTGATCCGGCATTCGATCGCATGTCCGCGGAACTTGACGTCATCCTGCCTGAATGCGAGCTTCTTACCGGCCGCCATCTCGATTTGTTCCTTGACCAAATCTATATTGGTCACTTGCTCGGTGACCGTATGTTCCACCTGGATTCTGGTGTTCACTTCCAGAAAATAGAAATTCCCCTGACCATCGACAAGGAACTCCACTGTGCCCAGACTGGTGTAGCCGACAGCTTTGGCTCCGGTAACCGCGGCCGCCCCCATTTTCCGGCGAAGCTCTTCGCTGATCACCGGCGAGGGCGATTCTTCGATAAGTTTCTGGTGCCGCCTTTGGACCGTGCAATCACGCTCGCCGAGGTGGATTATGTTGCCGTAATTATCGGCCATTATTTGAATCTCGACGTGGCGCGGATTGGCCACATACTTTTCGATATAGACCGCCGGAGACCCGAATGCTGCTCCCGCCTCGGCCATGGCGGTTTCGAACGAACCCTTCAATTCGCCGGGTTCGTGCACAAGACGCATACCGCGTCCGCCGCCACCAGCCACCGCCTTTATCATGATCGGGTAACCGATATTTTTGGCGATTTCCACCGCCTCTTCATAGCTCGCCACAACACCGCCGGAACCAGGCACGATCGGCACCCCGGCCGATTTCATGTTGATTTTGGCTAAAGATTTATCGCCGAGCAGTTGTATGACTCTGGGGGTCGGCCCGATGAACTTGATATCGCAGGATTCGCAGATCTCGGCGAAATCGGCGTTCTCGGCAAGAAAACCGTAGCCGGGATGGATGGCATCGGCGTTGGTAACCTCGGCGGCGGCGATCACCCGCTTGGGGTCGAGATAGCTCTCCGATGCCCGACCGGGACCGATACAGATATCCTCGTCGGCGAACCGGACATGCAATGAGTCGGCATCGGCCTCGGAATACACTGCGACAGTGGATATTCCGAGCTCTTTGCAGGCTCGGATTATTCGAAGTGCTATTTCGCCCCTATTGGCGATCAGTATTTTTCTGAACAGATATTCCGCCTTTTATCAAAGCCCTATCATCGGGAGGCGCTTCGCCCCTCGACCTTAAATTAAAAAATATATCAATTTAATCCTAACTGTCAACGATTTGTAGTCAAAGAAAGTTCGCCGCCTCCGTCACCCGACGGCGTCGCAGCGTTGAAAATCAGGAAAAGATACCGCTTACCCTCCGGCCGACGATTACCCGACAATAGCCGCCAAGAGCCGACAAAATATCGGTAAACTAAAACAACTGGTCTTTCTTCGGTTCGCTTACCACGTCGCTCCAACCGCGGTCGGAAGCGCTGGTTATCCCTTTCGCCCGCAGATCGAAGTCGTCCGGGTTGGTCGAATGGGCCAAAGCGTCGTCGTAGCTTATCAGACCCGAGCGGAAAAGTTTCATCAACGATTGATCGAAACTTTGCATTCCGTACTGCACCGTACCCTGTTCGATCAACTCGCTTATTAACGGTGTCTTCATCTGGTCGATTATATATTCCCTTATGGAATGAGTGCTGACCATGATTTCGACCGCCGGCACCCGCCCGGGACCATCGCAGCGGGGCAGAAGTTTCTGACAGATTATCGACTTCAGTGTTCCCGCCAAAAGCAATCTTATTTGTTGATGCTGATGGGGCGGGAAAAACGAAATAATGCGGGAGATGGTCTCGACCGCATTCAAGGTATGGAGAGTAGTCAACACGAGATGCCCGGTATCGGCCGCGGTGAGTGCGATCCCCATAGTCTCGGCATCGCGGATCTCGCCGATCAGAATGATATCGGGATCCTGCCTGAAAGCATGCCTTAAGGCGCTGGAAAAGGAATCGGTGTCGCCGCCCACCTCGCGCTGTGAGATGATCGACCTCTTATCTCGGTAGATATATTCGATCGGATCTTCGATCGTCAGGATATTTTCGGCTCGCGTCGAATTGATATACTCGATCATCGCCGCCAGCGTGGTCGATTTGCCGGACCCGGTCGTGCCGGTGACGATTATCAGGCCATGCCGCGCGTTGGCGATATCCTTTATAATTTCCGGCATATTCAATTCTTCGAAAGTGGGGATTATGGTATTTACCTGCCTTATGGCGATGCCTACCGTGCCTCTTTGCTTATACAAGTTGATTCTGAATCTCCCCATTTTGGAAATGGATAAAGCCAGATCCATTTCCCGTTTCGCGTGGAATTTTTGCACCTGGCTTTCCGTGAGAATCTGCGAAAGTATCTTTTCCATATCGGGAGGCATCAGCACTTGGTCATCTGCTGGGACCAGTTTGCCATCGACCCTCAAAGTCGGTCTCAATCCGACCCGGAGATGAAGATCGGAGGCGTTCTGCGAAAGCATCTGCTGGATCATTTCCTTAAATGTCATAGACACTCCTCGGAGATCTTGTGGAGTCCGGCTTTTTGCAATATAGGAATTTTATCGAATTGACGATCAGGCTGGTTCGATCAAAAACAGCGGTTGGCCGAATTGAACCGGCTGGGAATTCTGCACCAATATCTCGACCACTCGTCCGGCGAACTCGGACTCGATTTCGTTCATCAATTTCATGGCCTCGATAATGCATACCACCTGCCCGCGGCTTATTTTATCGCCAACCTCGACAAAGGGCTTGGCATCCGGAGCCGGCGCCCTATAGAACGTGCCGACCATGGGCGACTTGATTTCGAGCAAGTTATCCGCCTGCGCTTTTTCTTTGGCCGGTGCAGGCGCACCCGCACTCGTCGATGCCGCCACGGTTGCTTCAATTACCTTATCGGGAACCGCCATCGTAACTTGAGGTCGATGTCCGTTATTGTTATCGGAGACAGGGATATTTTTCCGGATGCGCACTTTCCTCCCCCAGTACGAGACTTCAAGCTCATCGATAGCTGAATCTTCGACAAGCCTGATCAACGCTCTAATCTTGGAGGTCCTCATTATTCTCCCCTTGCTTAAAGTTCGATCAAATGTTTCGGAGCGCGCGTCAGCGTCCGAGCGCCGGTGGGGGTGACAAGCACATCATCCTCTATCCGCACGCCGCCCCAATTGGGAATGTAAATCCCCGGCTCAATCGTAAATACCTGACCGGCCGCAATCGTATCGGCGCTTCTCGGATTGATGGCCGGAAGGTCGTGGACTTCCAGCCCCAGGCCATGCCCCAGGCCGTGCCCGAAATAGTCACCGTAACCTGCTTTGTTTATGATATTTCGAGCCACCATGTCAAGCTCTTTCGCCGGCAGCCCCGGTTTGACCGCCGCGATAGCTGCTTCCTGCGCTTCCAATACGATTTGATATATTTTTTTCTGTTTGGCGGAGGCTTTGCCCAGAACCACCGTTCGAGTGAGATCCGAAGCGTATCCATCCACGAAACAGCCGATATCTATCGTGATAAAATCGCCTTTCTTGAACTTTCGGTCGGATGCTCTTCCGTGCGGCATGCTCGATCTTTGGCCCGAAGCCACGATAAAATCGAACGATGCTCCATCGGCTCCGTGCTTGATCATGCGGCAAAGTATTTCCAGAGCGAGGTCTTTTTCCTTCATCCCGGGCTTGATCAATTTGAGCGATTCGGCGAAAACGGAATCGGTGATCTTGCAAGCGCGCTTTATCTTGTTGATCTCAGATTGGTCTTTTATGATCGACAACGATTCCACCAGATTTTCCGCCGGTTCCAGAACGATTTCGGGAAGCAATTCCTTGATCTTATCGAAAATCCTTACGGTCACCGTGCCCGATTCGAAGCCGGTTTTGACGCCGGCCCGGAAACACGGAAGATGAACCAGTTCGCCCAAAAGATCGCGTTCGGCTATTATAACCTGACAGTTCTTGACCTCTTTGCGGGCCTGCACGGCATAACGGAAATCGGTCAGGAAAAACGCCTTGGGCGGCGCCAGCACAACCATTCCGTTGGTGCCCGAATAGCCGGAAAGATAATGAACGTTGCTTAATTTGCTGACGATGAATACGTCGAATTTTGATTTTTTCATCAAGCCGAAAGCCTGATTCAAGCGTGCGCCGGTCATCTGTTTTCCAATCTCGATTGAAGCATGTTCACTTTGCTGATATATGTCTCGTTTTCGGGATTATGTTTCAAAAGGTTTCGATATATTTCGAGCGCCTTCTCGTATTTGCCTTGAGCCAAGCAGATTTCGGCGAACGTCGATGTTTCGAAAATGTCTCCCGCCGAACTTTCCTCGCCTATACCTTCATTTGAGGATGCACCCCTGAGGTCATCGAGCGGGACCATGCCGCTCGAATCAAGCTCCTCGATCGGCACATGGGTTATGCCCGTATCCCCTTTTCGCTGATTTTCAACCGGCGCACCAATGCTGTCTTCATTAGCCTTGATATAATCGCTGAACGCCGGAAATATCTGAGCCAAACGACGGCGGCAATATTCAACTTTCAGCGTTCTTTCCTGCCGGAAATAAACCTCGCCCAACATCGCCCATCCCGCCGGATGCTCGGGATCTTCATGAAGCAATTTCAACAGCGCATCTTCGGCAAAGCCGGCATCACCCAACTCAAGATGTGCTCTTGCCTTTACCAGAAAGAGGTTACCGTTGGGCCCGAAATCATCGAGGGCCTTGTGACAAAGATTTATCGCTCTGATCTTATCTCCCGCTTTAAGCAGTTCCATCGCCCTGAATGCTTCTATATCCGGCGATGTTGGTTGTTCGATTTCCATACTCAAATTTCCGGTTAAGGGTTTTAATTATATGCCTAAACCCGTCTTCTGTCAAGCGCAATCCCCTAATTCGTTATCCCGTTATTGATTATGTCAAATCGTGCAACCCCGATATCGCGTTCAACTCGTGAGCAAACCGCCTGAATTAAACGAATGTTAGAGAGGATACGCAATCTTATCAATTTCGGAATGGGTATTGAAAAACTACTTCGATACGCGCAGGCGATCGATTATGGCCGACGTCGAACGGCCCGGAATATAGCCAATAATTACAACCTCTCCTCCGGCTGCCCGAACGTCGTCGGCGCCCACTATATTTGCGGGCTTGTAATCACCGCCTTTGACCAAAACATCGGGAGCCAATTTTCGAATCAATCTTAGCGGAGTGAGGGAATCGAATATGACTACGTAGTCCACCATATCAAGATGGGATAATATGAACGCGCGATCCTGCTGTCGAATCACCGGACGGCCCTTACCTTTCAGTTTTCGCACCGAGTTGTCGCTGTTAAGGCCCACTATCAGCAGATCGCCCAGCTTCCTTGCTTTGGCGAGGTATTCTATATGGCCGCGATGGATGATATCGAAACAACCGTTTGTGAAGACGACCTTTTTCCCGAGACGGCGGTATCGATTACGAATTGCGACCGCCTCGCTCTGGCTTATCGTTTTTCCCATTAATTCGCCTTTGTCCGACTAACAACGCACCTGAAAGGCACAGCACCCGGTTTCAAAATTCCGCTTGATCGGCGCGTTCCAGGGTCAGGCTGCGAAGCCGATCCCATTCGACCTGGGCGGTGCCGATTTCAGCCACCACCTCGCCGGCAGCGATGTTGGCGATGAAAGCGGCTTCTTTGAGAGATGCGCCGGCGGCGGCCGCAAGAGTCATCGCCGCGATTACCGTATCTCCGGCCCCGGTCACGTCGAATACCTTTCGGGCCATCGTCGGAATTAGAGTCAAACTGCGGCGCGCCTTGCCCCCTGATATATTGTTCTCGAAGAGAGCCATCCCTTTTTCTCCGAGAGTTATAAGCACCGATCCCGCTTCCAAGCGCTCGAGAAGCATCCAACCGACCTCCTCGAGGCTGCGGTCATCAATAATCTTTCGACCGGCCACGAACCCCGCCTCATGATGATTCGGGGTTATCGTCGAAACATGCCTGTAATCGTAAAAATTCGTTTCCTTAGGATCCACGGCCACGAATATATCTCGTCGTCGACATTCCCCCGTGACGAACTTCACCAATTCGGCGTCGATAACACCCTTGCCGTAGTCGGAAATTATGACCGCATCGACCAGAGGCAACAAATCCGCCGCGTAAGCGGACAATTTCCTCCGCAGCCCGGATGAAAGCCGATCGCGTTTTTCCCGATCGGCCCTGACTATCTGCTGATTGTGGGCGATTATTCTGGTCTTTACGGTCGTGGGTCGGCCGTTATCGGCAAATACCCCGGCTATATCGAGTCGGTTTTTTCGGGCCAGAGCACTCAGCTTTTTCCCGAATTCGTCTTTGCCTATGACTCCGGCAAGGTGCGCTCTGCCGCCCAAGGCGGCTATGTTCATGGCAACGTTGGCCGCACCCCCCAGAAGGTGCTCCTCGTTCTGGATTTCAACGATGGGCACCGGCGCTTCCGGGGATATTCTCGACACTGCGCCCCAAAGGTAGCGGTCGAGCATGAGGTCGCCGATAACCAGAATCCGCGCCTTTTTCATGCCCGAAAATATTTTTCCCAATTTCGATTTGTTCACCGACAGACCTTTTGTATTGACATGGGCGTAAATTATATTATCCTGCCGTAAATTAGGCAAGGCAAAACAGGAGTGAAAACGATGAACGAAAAACACCCCGCGCGGCAGATAAATGTGGAACTGCCGGAAAAAGAATCCGAAGGGATCTATTCGAATATGGCTTTAATCGTGATATCGCCGCAGGAATTCATTTTCGATTTCGCCAGAGTGATGCCGGGAGTCAATAAGGCCAAAATTTACGCCCGTGTGATCATGACCCCGGCCCACGCCAAAATGCTGCTGCGGTCGCTCGAGGAAAACATAAAGAAATACGAAAACGATTTCGGGCAGATAAAAATCTACGGTCAGGAAGAAAAAAACATAGGATTCAAAACAGATAAATAAAACGGCATACCCGTTCGATATGCCGTTCGCTTCCGTTCCGCTTAGAATAATTTATACGTCAGCCCCAAAGCCAGAGTCTGCTTGAATCGCCCCCGAAGATCGATCTCCTTGTCGTACAAAGTTTGCAAATAAAGCGATACTTCAACGTATTTCGCCACCGATGCCGAAATTTTGTTTTCGAAATTGATATCCACGGCTTTCCAATAATCCTCGGCGACCGTCCCCTTGAAATCGTCGGCTTTGGAAAAGAACAATGCCTTGTAAAGCGATAGCTTCGAGGTGATCATCAGCGTCGATGAGATCGCCTGTTTGAAATCGCTCACCATCTCCACCCCACCGTCCTGCGTGCTTTTCGTTTCGGTCGTTTTAGCGGCCGTATCCACCACCGTCGAAGTCACCGTTTGGCGCAGCGCAAACCCGAGACGGCTGATCAATTCGTTCTTGTCGGCCCGGTAAAACACCCGGGCTATCCCGCCCGATTCGGTGAATTTGGCAGGCGAGAAATACCGACCGATTTCGCTTACGGAAGCATCGAGAAATTGGGCTTCAAGCCTTAACGCGATATAAGGGTCGACGAAAGAATTGAGCGTGAACAAACCGAGATTTTCGATATCGATCAGATCGGTCGATTTCTGAGGTTTGGCCCACTGTTTGGTGTCCTTGTCCTGAACGTGCGTCTGACCGAAAGAGAGCTTAACCGTGGTCTTGTTGCGAAAAGAAGCGGACGCCTGCTTTTCGAAAATTCCTGCGGCATTGGCCGCCCAGCTGGCGCTTCCCGCCTCGCCGCCCTTCCAGCTGTCGGAGTAGCTGTTTTGGGTTATCGTCAGGTTAAGGTCAAGTGATTTAGACCAGGGATTGGCAGACAGGTTCGCCGCGAAGAGCATGACCGCCGCCAATGAAATCGCCGCCGCTTTTTTCATTCTTTCTCCTTTCTTCGGTTCCTACTTTCAATCATAACACAACTTGACCGACAAATCATCAATATATTTCCGTCGATTCGGCATCCATAAAAAAGCGGCCCGGGGAAAGGCCGCTTCACGGATGAGGAGATAAGGGAGAATCTATTCGACGACACTCACCGTGATTCCCCAGTTGTAGGGGTCTCTCGGCTTCGGTGCGTTCCAGTCGCCGAAAGAATGGGAATCGTCGGTGCGGAAATGAACCTCATAAGTTCCTTGATCAAGTATTATATTGTCGTTGAACATCCGATTCTTGCGGGCGCCGCCGGCAGGTTCCGTATTGCGCCAGGTCATCTCCCAGACCGCTCTGCCGGTCAATTTATCGATGATCCAGCCGTAATCGTACATCTCGTCGGAATCGCCCTCGCCTATCGCATAAATGTGCAGCCGCGTCTGCTTTTTCAAAACGAAAGTGTCCCGCCGGTGCTCACCGTCTCTGACTCCGACCATCTTCACCAGTACGTTGGAGCCGGACGACTGGTCCGCTTGCGATAGTTTCACTAAGTCCCCCTCCTTATATCCTTTGCCCGGATACAGCGTGACACCCCATGCTTTCGGGTCGAACGGCGGCGAATCATTCCAGTCATCGTAAGAGTGGGAGTCATCGCTGATATAAAACAACGTGTATTCGCCGCGAGGCAAAGTTACTTCGGAATCGAACAGACGGTTCTTGCGCGCACCTCCGGCATGCTCGGTATTCAACGCGGTCATCTCCCATACTATCCTTCCCGAAAGCGCATCCTGTACCCAACCGTAATCGGCGAATTCCTTGTTGCCGCCCATCTCGCCGATTGCATATATATGAATGGTCGTCTCGCGGGTAAGTTTGAAACGTTGTTCGAAAAATTCGCTGTCGCCGACCCTGGCGAATTCGATCAGGGCGGCCTTTTTCTCGGGAAGCGGCCGGGTCGAAAAATACGCGCGATCCGCGGGATCGGTGAGAATCAGGGAGATTCCCCAGTTCAACGGATCGTTCGGCGGCTGGACGTTGAAATCGGGGTAGGAATGAGAATCGTCGGTCACGAAATAAAGAATATAATCCCCTTTTTCGAATTTAACGGTCTGGTCCGATTTTCGGTTCTTATCGCCGCCGCCCGCCCAGCGGCTGTTCCAGCGGCTTATTTCCCAGACCTTGGCTCGGGTTTCGGCATCGATTATCCAGCCGTAGTCGGCCGGCGAATCCCCCCCGCCGGGATTTTCGAATATGGAATAGATGCGAATTTCCATGGGGCGGTCGATCCGAAATGCCCTCTGAATGTATTCCGAATCGCCCAGCTTGTTTTCGATCAAAACCGCCCCGGGAATCACGCCGCTGACTTCAAACGTCTTGATATCCGATTTGCCGATCTCGTCCGATGATATTTTGACGTTGCACCTATCCAACAACCTGTCGAATTCATCGTAGCGTTTGTTGCCCAGCAGATCGCCGAAAAATTCGAAAAAATCACCCGTTCCTTTGATTGAAACCGAACCGAACATGAAATCGCCGGCGTAGTAATACAGTTCGTATTTGCCGGCTTTGAACAGTTTGTCGGTCGATGACTTCCGGAGATTTTTTTCGCCTCTTACACGATCCGTTTCAGAGGTTGTCATCTCCCAGACGGGTTGTCTGGTTTGGCTGTCGATAATCCAGGCCAAAGCATTCATATCCTCGCTGTAACGAAGCTGGATACCGACGGCTTCGATTTTCAACCGGCCCGCTTTTAGAAGCTCGAAACCGGCCGTGTGCACGGTATTCGGTTTGACGTTGGTGATCTCCATCAGGGGAGCAGACAGGACCGAAGGAACGTTCGCCGAAACGAACAGCAAAGTCATTGCCGCTAATGCGTTGTGAATTTTCATGACTCGCACCTTTCCTTCTGCGGCCGGATATTTACTTCATTTTAGTTACGGAATTTGCGCGGCGAGGTTCCATGAAAATTCAGGCATTTATATGAACCATGAATCGAACGGGCGAATCGGCCGTTCCGGATCACACTCGATTGTGCGGTATAACCTTCCCTGAATCGTCCGCTAATCCTTATTACCCCTGATGTATTTCCATGGAGGCACGTGTCCGATGCCGCGTTTTTTCCGGCGGATTCTTACTGTCTAAAGCAGATCCACGCAATCCCGAAGCTTGTCCGCTCGTGACCGATGCCGGAGTTTCCGCAGCGCCTTGGCCTCGATCTGACGGATCCGCTCACGCGTCAAGTTGAAAATCAAGCCCACTTCCTCGAGTGTGCGCGGCATCCCATCGACCATGCCGAACCGCAGCCGAATCACCTGTTCTTCGCGATCGGTCAATGAATCGAGCACCCGTTCGAGTTGGTCCTGTAGATAAACGAACGAGGCTTTGCCCGACGGTGTGGAAAACTGCGGATCGGCGATAAGATTCAGCATCTGATTTTCCTCGTCATCGCCGAGCGGTTTCGATAGCGACACGGTCTGGGGAATCATGCCGATAATATCCTCGACCTTATCTATCGGCAGACCCGTTTCCTGCGAAATTTCCCCCAGATCGGGTTTTCTGCCGAGTTTCTGGAAAAGAGATTGCGATACTTTCGCCACACGGCCGTATTGGCTGTTGAGATACATCGGGGTTCTGATGGTGCGGGCTTGCTCGGCCAGCGCTCTGGTGATCGCCTGACGTATCCACCACGATGCGTAAGTCCCGAACTTGAATCCCTTGCGGTAGTCGAACTTATCTACCGCTTTCACCAGCCCGGAATTACCCTCCTGCACCAGATCCATGAACTCCATGCCGCGTCCTATATATTTGCGGGCGATCGAAATGACCAGCCGCATATTCGCCTCGATCATGATCCGTTTGTTCCGGGCAAGTTCGCGTTCGTAAAATCCGAGCCGCTTGATCACTTTCTCCAGCTCATCTATCGGCAATTCCTCGGCGAATAGATAAGAAGACGGTTCTACCCCGGCCAGCTGCGGTATGCTGGTCTGCGGACGATGGAACCTGCGGCCGTTGGTGTTGTTGTTCTTGAATACCCGCAACAGGTCTTCGAGAAATTCGAGATTGAAATTGAATTTCTCGATTTCCGCCATCAGCTTCTTGCGCTCTTCCTGTCGATTGACAAGATACGCATCGAGACCCGACGGATTGATCTCGGAGATCAGCTTTCCGGCCGAATCGACCATCTTGGATATACGGTTCAGCCGATTGATGACGTTGGCTTTTTCCCGCTTGATATTTTCCGGGGCGAACCAACGGCAGGTTTCCGGGGAGACGATATCTTCGAGCCGGATTTCCTTGTTCAGCAGTTTCTGCTGACATTCCAGCAGACGATTCAACACCGCCAGCGAAGAAAATATGATCTCCTTTATTCCCTTCTTGTGCTTCTCGATTCTTCGGGCAAGCGTCACCTCTTGTTCTCTGGTGAGTATTTTGAATCGCCCGAGGTCGCGGAAATACGCCCAGGCGGCGTCGCCGCTGCCGTCGTTCGTTTCGCGCTCATTCTTATCGTCCGTATCGTCCGGATCGCCGGCGTTGAATTCGACCTCATCAACTGCACGATCGATTTTGATTCTGTTCTTATCTGACTCCATATTATCGGGCATTTACTTTGCCTTTCCTTTTGCGGCATTTTGAATGTCAAGATATGCTCGGGTAAGTTGTTCGAGCTTTTCGTTCTGCCCCGCTTTTTCCGCCTGTAAGATCTCGGCCCGGAGCGCCGTTAAACGATCCTGATTGAGAAACGTTCGAAATTTGCGCACGAATTCATCGAACAGCGTATCGGGGGGCGCCCCGGCGGTATCCCTTAATATGATCTCGGTCACCCTTCGGCGGGCATCGCTCTCGGGGAATTTTTCGAGAAAATCACCGATCGTAAATTCATTTTGTTCCTCTTCCTTCAGTTTATCATAAATTTTCCTGTTGACTTCGTCGCTAAAGTATTCGCTGCGGATCAGCCTAATGCTTTCCGGCAGAAAACCGGGATGATTCAGCAGAAACCCAAGATATAGGCTCTCGAATTTCGCCCTTCCCGTCAGCTCCTGCTGATTAACCGGTGTTTGCGGCGCCGCCGGCTGCTTGGCGAAACGGATCGCAGCGGACTCGGGAAGACCGAATGTCTCGATCACTTTACGCACGAACAAATCATGCTTGAACGTGTCGCCGATCCCGCGGGCGTTTTCCGCCAGCGAGCTTATGATCTTTTCCTGCCTCGTTATCGGCAGCCTCGCGAATTCGTCAGGCAAAGAGCGCTTGACGAAATCGATATATCCGTCGGCTTCATCCAGAAGCGATTTCAGCGCCTCTACCCCGTTTTTGCGGATAAATCCGTCCGGGTCGGCACCATCTGGAAGACGCACTATATACGGTTCCAGACCGGCGTTATAAAGAGTTTCGACCGCCCGCAGCGTGGCTTTCATGCCGGCGGAATCGCCGTCGTAAAGCAAAATAACTTTTTCGCAGAACCTCGCCAGAAGATTCGCCTGATTGGGCGTGAATCCCGTGCCGGATACGGCCACGATATTTTTCAAGCCCGCCTGATAGGTCGTGGCGAAATCGAAATATCCTTCGAGAACGATCGCCTCGCTGGTTTCGCGTATATGGTTCTTGGTATGATTGAGACCGTAAAGGACCGAACCCTTATGGTATATGGCGGTCTCCGGCGAATTCAAATACTTCGGCCCTTCCTGATCGCTTAATGCCCTGCCGCCGAAACCGATCACTCGTCCCGACAGATTGCGGATCGGGAAAATCAGACGATTGCGGAATTTGTCGTAATAATCACCGGGCTTGCCTTCCTTTTTGACCAGCAAACCAGCCTCGAAAAACAAATCAGGCGAAAGCTTATCTTTAAGAATCGCCGAAAGCAGGTTATCCCAGCCATCCGGAGCGTACCCGATCCCGAGTTCTTCCCTGGTTTCGTCGTTTATGCCGCGATTCTTCAAATATCCGATTGCCGGCGAATTGCGTAGCGCCTTTTTGAAAAAAGCTCCGGCATATTCGACAGCTTGATACAATCTGCCGGCGTAAGATTGTTGCTCGGGCCGATGTTTTTCGGGGATTACGATGCCCGCCCGACGCGCCAGAAAACGCAACGCCTCGGCGTATTCGAGATTTTCGTGCCGCATTATGAAATTAACGGCGTTGCCGGAGGCGCCGCAGCCGAAACAATAAAAGAATCCTTTGCTTGGAACCACCGTAAACGATGGGGTTTTCTCCCGATGAAACGGACATAACCCCAGAAAATCTTTGCCCGTCTTTTTAAGATTCACGTATTCCGAAATCAGATCGACGATGTCGGTGTCGCTCTTGATTCTTTCGACCGTCTCTTGTGGAATATATCCGGCCATTTCAACTCTTCATCATTTCCACGATAGTAACACCATAGGAACCTTCGTCCCAATTGCCCAGACGGAACGATTTCACTCGGCTGTGCCCTTTCAGGTGCTGATGAATTTTGGTCTTCAGAGCTCCGGTACCTTTGCCATGAATTATGGTGACGCTGTCGAGTCCGGCAAGGTAAACGTCATCGAGGTATTTGTCAAGCACCGGCTGGGCCTCGTCGAAAGTCAAGCCGCGCAAATCCAATTCGAGAGAAGGTGTTATCTCGGCGTCGAAACGATATCCGCCGGCCGGATCCGGCGCAGCTTCTGCTTTAAGCGTCAGTTTCGCCAGGTCGGTTACCAGCGTCACTTTTCCGATCCGCACCTTCACCCGCCCATCGCGATCTGCCTTTTCGATTATTTCGCCGACCGCGTTCATTTCTCTTAAAAATACCCGCTCACCGGGCAAACCATGGGGCACATTTCCGCGCGTTTCAGGCTCCAGACTGTCCGCCGTCTTTTGCAATTCCTCGATTTTCTTATCCGCCGCTCGGCGGGCATCTCTCAGGGCTTCCATTTTTTTCGCTGACGATTTGGCTTCGGCGATCAGCGCATCGATTTCCGCGCGCGCTTGCCGCACAGCCTGTTCCGCTTTCACGACAGAATTTTTTTTTATCTCCTTTTTCTGCTTCTCGAACGAATCGATTTTTTCGGCGTATATCTTCGCCAGCGATTCATAAGCCAGTCGGCTGCGCGAGGCGTCTTCCAGCTGCTCGTCTATTTTCCTGAGTTTGTCCGACAGCTCGGCGATCACCGCAGATAGATTCCTTTCGGACGGATCGATCAGGTTTTCCGCCCTCGCCGCGATTTCTTCCGATAACCCGAGCTTGCGAGCCGTTTGCAACGCATAAGACAATCCCGGCAATCCCTGACGGAATTTATAGGTCGGCCGCAGATTCTCCTTATCGAATTCGAGCGAGCCGTTGGTGACTCCATTCAGACTAACCGCCAGCGCCTTGAGACGCCCGTGATGAGTGGTTACCACCGTGCAGACGGCCCTTTGCGTCAGATTTTCTATTATGGCCTGACCCAGCGCGGAACCTTCGTCGGGATCGGTCCCCGCACCGAGTTCGTCGAGCAAAACCAGACAGCCGCTGTCGGCTTCTCTTAACGCCTCGAGTATATTTTGCAGGTGTGCCGAAAAAGTCGACAGTGAAGTCTCGAGCGATTGCTCGTCACCTATATCCGCGTAAATGTTCTCGAATACCCCGAAAGTCGAACCATCGCCGGCCGGCACATACATCGCCGATTGCGCCATCAAACAAAGCAAACCGACCGTTTTCAAAGCCACGGTCTTGCCGCCGGTGTTGGGACCGGTGATCACCATCGTGGTAAAACCGCGCCCCAGGCTGAAATCCAGCGGAACCGTCGTCGACCCGTCACCGCATCGCTCCCGCCACCGCAGAATAGGATGATAACCGGATTTGATCTCGATAATGCGCTCTCGGCTCAAAATCGGCCTGACACAATTCAATTGAATGGCGAATCGCGCCTTGGCCGAAAGCATATCGATTCCCGATAGGATCCTGACGTTTTCCTTAAGAGTCTCGATATAGCCGCACACCTCGTCGGTGAGCCGACGCAGAATCCGATAAATTTCCTGTTTTTCCGCGCTCAATAATTCCCGAAGCTGGTTGTTCTGCTCGATCGCTTCTATCGGTTCGATAAAATAGGTGGCGCCTGTCGAGGAGCGATCGTGGATAATCCCTTTTATTCTCGATCTGGAACCTTCTTTCACCGGCAACACGTATCGGCCGTCCCGGATCGTATAAACGTTGTCGGAAAGATGGCTTGACATACTCGAATTCAGATATTCGGCGAATCTGGTTTCGATCCGCTCCCTCGATTGGGCGATCGCCCGCCGGATTCGACGAAGTTCGGGCGTGGCTCCGTCTTTGATTTCGTCGGGCGGTTTTATCGAATTCTGGATCGCCTGATCGAGCTCCTCGTTATAATGAAGACTTCCCGTCAGGCGTTTCAGATTGACATATCTTCTATCGAGCTGAACGAAACCTTTCGTCACGCTCAGGAATTCTCCGATTTTCGCCAATTCCACCGGCTCGAGAACTTCACCGCTTGATGCCGCCTTCTCGGCGATCCTATCGACGTCATCGAACACCAATGACGGCGGTCCTCCATCTGCTTGATAAAGCTCGATCATTTCGGCCAGACAATCGAGGTTGCTTTCAATTATCGCGGTTTCGGTCAGAGGTTCGATCGTGATTCGTTTCGCCGGATTGCAGAAACAAAGGTCGTGGAGCCGCTGAACTATCCAGTCGTACTCCAGCACCTTCAAAGCATGGGAATTCATGGTCTCAAATAAACAGGCCCTCCCCGGCCGCCGTCTCCGCCCTATTCCGATCCTTTGGCAAGTTCGGTTTGACTGCCGAAATACCTATCGACGCTGTTCAGCACTGTGACATCGTCACTGGTCATCCCCAGAAGCTCGTTTCTCTCCAGAAATTCTTCGGGATCCTCGGCGTAAGCATCGGCCTTGGACCCGAGTATTCCGCTTTTCACCTCGGGCACGAACTTGGAATGCGAAGGATGAAGCTGCATGCCCACATCATAGGTGATCGGGACTATTTTGCGAAAAACGGGAGCCATGCTCGACCTGTCGATTGCGCCGTTGAACGAGTGAAATCCGGGAAAGAAAATGAACATCAAAAAAAGCAATGATAAGACCAAAGTACCCTTGAGCAATCCGAACCCCCCGCCGATCATCTTATCGTACTTTTTCAGCGGCGTGATTTTCACCATCTTGTAGAATAAATGCCCGAGCAGCTTCAGCAACACCTGCGAAATCAAAAAGATCACCACGAAACTGATAAGATAAACCAGGCTCGGGGAAAAATTGAATCTGCCCGCACCTTTGGCGGAGAGCCAATCGGCGTAATAGACCGCCAACACGATCGTTAGTATCAATCCTATGAAAGTCGATATTTCTTTGAACGCGCCTCGTCGATAACCGTTGGCGAAAGCCACCACGAGGACCACGATGATAAAAAAATCAACCCAGTTCAAGGATCCCCTCCTTAAAAAGCTTTTCAACCTCCAAGCGATTTCCGCACCAACTCGTTCACCTTGCGGCCGTCAGCCCGCCCTCTTACTTTAGGCATCAAAATCTTCATCACCGCTCCGATATCGGCAGGCGTCGATGCCTTGCATTCGGCAATGGCGGATTGGATCATGGCCAGCAGACTCGCATCGTCGAGCTCCGCGGGCAGGTACTTCCTTATGACGGCTATTTCAGCCTGCTCTGCGGCGGCCAAGTCTTGTCTTCCGGCCTTTTGAAAGCTTTCCACCGCCTCGTTTCGTTTCTTCAAGGCGGTCGAAAGCACGGCGATACACTCATCGTCCGAAAGCTCGTGGCCCAGCTCGATCTGCTTGTATTTAAGATCCGACTTGAGCATCCGAAGCACGCTCATGCCTACCTTATCGCCGCTTTTCATGGCCAGAGCGAGATCTTTGATTATGGCATCAGAAATTGCCACTGCGCTCGACCTGCATTCTCTTGCGCGATTTTCTTCTGGCCGCGGCCTGTTTCCGTTTCCTGCGCTCGCAAGGCTTTTCGAAATGTTGATGCTTTTTAATGTCTGACAGAATACCCGCCTTTTCACAGGATTTGGTGAATCGCTTAAGAGCCTTTTCGAAAGATTCGTCCTCTCGGACACGAACACCAGTCACGCATTCGACCCCCTTTCGGTGGCTAAGGTTTGGGATTACCTGTCCATATTTAACTTAACTTTCGACAAATTAAGAATTTGCATAAGGCGCGTCAAGGAAAATCTGTCTTTTATGCAAAATATTTATAAAAATCTAACATGTTGTCATATAATAAGTTCAATCAACGACCACGCATATTGACGCCGCCCAAGATATTTTCTTGTTAATCAATATGTTACGTTGCGACCGGAAATGTGGCGTAAGTTGTCCGTCATGGCCAAAAACCGCCTGCCTCTGTCAGTATCAACGGCCTGCGATTTCCCGCCAAAAGCGAAGGTAACTTTGATAACGGAATTCGGGCATCTTTCCCTTTTCAACCGCCTGCTTTATCGCACAATTCGGTTCGCTTATATGCGAACAATCGCTGAATTGGCATCGGCCTCGAAACTCATTGAATTCGGGAAAGTAGTCTTGCAGTTTGTTCGCCTTGATCGTGCTGATGTCAAGAACTTTTAACCCAGGAGTATCGATAATCCATCCTCCGCCGGTCAAAGGATACATTATGGCCGCCGAGGTGGTATGCACCCCCTTACCAGTCGCCTGCGAAATTTCCCGCGTTTTCAAACGCAGATTCGGCTCGATCGAGTTTATCAAAGTGGTTTTGCCCACTCCCGAATGGCCGGTGGCCACCGAAATTTTATCTTTCAGCGCTTCCACCACCGCATCGACTCCCTCGCCGCTTTTTGCCGACGTGAAATATACCTTACACCGTATTTTTTTCCATGCCTCCAAATATCCGGCGAACTCCGCGGGATCCCTCAGATCTATCTTGTTTACGATTATGACCGGCTCGATCTTTTCTTTTTCCGCTATCACAAGATAGCGATCAATCAATCCGGGCTTGAACGCGGGCTTATCCGTCGAGCTGATTATTATCAACTGATCGACATTGGCGGCTATCACCTGGGTTTTCCCCTTATTCAGAATGTCCGGCCGCGACAGGGTTTTCGAGCGGGGCAACACCGATTCGATTATCGCCACGGCGGTCGGGTCGAGAGAAAACTCCACGAGGTCGCCGGCGGCAAGCGGCGAACTTTGTCGTTTTTCTTTCAATAGACTTTTTTTAAGAGCGGCCCGCAGTATCCGCCCGTCATGGTGCAGCACCGAGCTTTTTCCGTGCACCGCCAGTACTCTTCCCTGTAACTTGTACATACCATTCACAATATAACATCGATTCCCGGGATTGGCAATCGGAGTGATTTTGGTCCAATTGCCATTGTTTCATTTGACATGCCGGATTTTCGGCGGCAATTTGCTGTTGACAACGAACCGGTATTCATCGATAATTCGTCATGCCGGATATGCTGGATTGGGGAAGATGTCCGAACCGTTAAAAAAGCTGTTGTTGTTCGCCGCGGTGTTCGTTGGCGCCGCGGTGATCATTTTATTCATTACCCCCAAACCATTGGACAATAATCATCGCGCTGCGATGATTTCCGATTCGGACACCAGCGGCCGTTCCGTCTCTGCGATGTTGAACGAAATCGAACGCCTGAAAGCCCTCTTGAAGGCGCAACCCGATAATATCGAGCATATGATTCAAATCGGAAATCTGTATTTCGATATAAGCCGCCCGAACGAATCGATAGAATACTATGAAAAAGCGCTGGCGTTCGATCCGCGCAATCCTTTCGTGCTCACCGATTGCGCGGTTATGTACAGCCATCTCGGACAATTCGAAAAGTCAATTGATTACCTCGACAGCGCGCTGGCTATCAAGCCGGACCTGTCTCAGGCGTATTTCAACAAAGGGGCTATATTCTTGATGGGGCTCGGTCAACCAGACAGCGCGATTTCCGCTTGGACGGAATTTCTAAAAGTCGCCCCGGACTCGGTTCAGGCGAATCTGGTTCGCCGTCAAATCGAAGATATCAAGGCCGGCAAGACGCCTCGTTTTTAGGCGGATGATCGAGCGACGGAAAATTCATCGGCCAATCCGGCGTTTTCATATGAACATTCGTCCGTATCGGGCGATAAAATAATCGGATAATAGTATCAGCCGCCCGGAAAATTCGGCATGGGCGAGGTAAGGCTGTATTCGAAAGGAATGGAAATGAAGAGGTCATTATTTCTGACATCGGCGTTGGTCGTCGCCATGATCGGCTGCGACAACAAAGGTATCGATCACGAAGGTCCCCGAGACATTTCCGTATCGGTTATTCCTCAGGTTCGCACCGTTTCTTTCGGCGATTCCACCTTGTTCGTCGCGCTGGTTTATAACACCAATCAGCGCGCCGTTACCTGGTATGTAAATGATGATCCATCGGGCAACGACTCACTGGGAAACTTGACACCGGTAAATGACACCTCAGCTTATTACCATCCGCCTTTCATCTATGATCAGGTCACTTTCGACAGCGTACTGATCCGAGCCCGCAGTAACGCCGATACGACCAAATTCGGCAGCGCCGTGGCCAATCTGGTACACCCGGATTTCGTTTTCGTCGATTCAGCGATCGGCGACGATATCCACGGCAAAGGCACGATTTTCCATCCCTACCGTACGATCACCAAAGGCTTAAGCGTGGTGACCACCGGCCAGACGCTCGTGGTCGGAGCGGGCACATATTCCACCGCTACCGGAGAGGTCATGCCGCTTACTCCGCCTTATCGAATAACTATTTTGGGGAAAGGAATTGATTCGACCCGAATTCTGGCGCCGACCGGCATCGACATCGCCGGTCCGGCAATCCTACTGCGCAACAATCTGAGCGCGGTGGAAAGTCTGACCGTAATCGGGGGAACGATAACCGGCGTAGGGATCACCTTTTCCCCGAATATTGACACGCTGAGCAATTTCGAACTAACTGTTCTCGGATGCCGGGTGACCCAGTGCTATATCGGCGTGGCGGCAAGGTCCAATCCGCGCCGCTCGAATCAGATACAGCTCTATCAAAGCCGAATCGATAACTGCAAAATCGGATTCGTTTCGACTCAAAACGGATACGCATTGATCCAGCAAAGCGTTTTCGAAACCATCGATTCTGCGGGCGTGCTCGTTACGTTAGGATCGCAAATTTTCCTCGGCCAGACGTCCGGTCCCAATCTGCCCGGAGATAACAGCTTCGAATTCTCGCCCTCCGATGGTTGGTGCGTGATCAATCTCGATACCAGCGATTTTTACGCCCAGCAGAACGTATGGCCGGCAAGTGACTCGGCGGCTATAGATACTCTCTGGATTTACGATGACGACGAGGATTCGACTAAAGGGACAGTGCACTTCTGGCCGGAGTGACCCGGTATTCGGTTCGATGACTGATTCGACATGTTATGCCCGCTTGACCGCATGATCGCGGCCGCGGGTTTTTTATTATTTCAAGCCGCTGATAATTAAAGGTGGATTTTCCGTCGTCGGAATCACAGATGCGGCCCGCTCCCTCTCACAGATTTCGGCTATACCCGAGGTTATCGATTCGAGGCGGCCGAGAATGAGAGCAAGCTGCCGATGAAGAATCGAATCCTCCACCATACTATCCAGGGAGGCTATGTTTTCGCGTATGGTCACTTTGAGATTATCCAATAGTTCCTTAATTACCAAGAATGCGGAATCGTGTCCTGAGATCATTGTCGATGGCGAAAGCGTTTCGAGTCGGGCTTTCAACCGGTCGTTCTCGACAATCAATTTCTCGTAATCCGCGTAGATTTTGCTCAATTCCCGGTTGATTTTTCCCAGCAGCGCCAAAGGATCTCCGATATCGATATCGAGAAATCCCGCCATCGCCAGCGCCCGGTTTTTCGATTCGCCGACGAAATCGGCATCCAGTTCCCTGATCCCGAGCGAAGCCAGAAAATCATTCTTGTTTTTCACCTCCGACGCGGATTGGAGGCCCCGGGAGTCTATCCAGTTTCCGGCCAGTCTGTGGGCGGCGTTAACCAAATGTCTTACTTCCGGCCGTTCGATTCCGTTAGGGTCGACGCTATGGTCGTGATGATATTCTATCGATTCAGCGAAAATATCCGGCAATCCCCAGTTTCTGGCTATGAAAGCCCCCACCCGGCAATGGTCGGCGCCCAGAATTTCCTCTTCCTTTTCCAGAAAATTTCCCGGCCCGATTTCGCGTAGAACCCGCTCGTAATTTTCGGGAAACATCTCGAGAAAAAACAGTATCCCCAGGTCATGGAGCAGGCCGCAGGCGAAAACCTCCTCGCTTCGGCCGGCTGAAAACAACGATGCCAGGTCTGCGCCGATAACGGCGACTTCGAGATTGTGTCTCCAGAATTCGCGCAGATCGATCAAACCGGGCGATTTAGCGCCGCTTGTAATGTCGAAAATCGTAACCGAAAGCGCCAGCGCTTTGACCGCCCGCGTGCCCATTATATTCATACATTCCGCTATCGTCCGAACTTCGTTTTGGCGGCGGTAAAACGCGGAATTCGCCATGCGCAGCATTTTCGCCGTGAGCGCGATATCCCGCGAAATCACCCGCGCCAGCGAATCAAGGGAACGCTCATCATCGTCGATCTCCCGCAGTATCGCCGTCAACACTTGCGGCAGACTGTGAATATCGGTGAACCGCTCCGCTTTCTTGGCTATCGAATCGGGAATCATGCTATGGTCTTATTATCGGATAAAAAACGGCGTTATTAAGCGGTCGAAAGACCTATTCCCGGTTTTTTTCTTCGCGCAAGTTTTTTTAACAGCCGCCCTTTGCGATGATCAAGCTGATCGGCGAACGTTCTTTCGCCGCGACAGTATTCCTCGATCTCGATCGCGATCTCGGCGCGGCGAACCAATTCCAAAGCCTTGGCGGGATTTTTAAGCCGATGCTCGCAGAGTTTGGCCGATTCGACCAATGCCGAAATTTCACTATCCATATCGGCCAGCCGCATGTAGGTATCGAGCGCTTCTTCCCAGCGGCGGAACTTTTTCAAAATATGCGCCTTGATTTTCAAGGCCTGTATCAAAGTGGGCGAAGAGGCGTACGAACCATTTATCCGGCCGAGTAGATCCAAAGCCTCCTTCATTCTGCCCGACATAAACGATATTTCGGCGATCGAAAGCACCAGATCGTCGTCGTTGCCGCCCTTCTCGAGCTGGTCGCTTATGGTTTGCGATGCGGCGATAGTCAACTGATGGAGACTGAGGATATCATCACGGTTATGATTCAGGATCGGATAAAGCATCCTTTCGTCTCGGTTCTGAAGGTAATCGAAAAATATTGATGGTATCAGATGCGACGGCACGTCGTCGGTTCTGGCGAATCCCAATATCCGCTTCTCGAGGTCCCCGAGTCGGAAAGAGTCGCAATGCCTTTTCCAAATCCGCCGGCTGCAAAAAAGCATATCCAGATGATTTGTCGAATCCAGCGGAAACTTCATGCGATTTATCTTATAGCGATTGGCCAGCAAAGGAAAATCGAAACATTTGCCGTTGAAAGAAATCAACTGCTTTCGGCAATCCTCTGCGAATGCCGTAAGCTGGGCCGGCTCCTCATTGAAATCCCGCATCAAATACTGGCGCACGACCAGCGTGTTCTTCACCCAGAAACCGGCTCCGATTATGAACGCATAAGTGCCGGTGCCCCCCGCAAGCCCGGTGGTTTCGGTATCTAACACCACCGCAGCCGCCGGATTGAACTTATCCAGCGATGTGTCAATCAAGGGATTTATCGATTTTACTCTGCGGATTTCGCTTCCGCCGTGTTTGGCACCCTCGGGAATACTCCATTCCACCACCCACACTTTTCCCGCATCGGTTTCGCGCAAATAGCCCAGCCTCGGGACTTCGCTCGGTCGTTTTCGGGAGTCTCTTTTGGGAGTCGCCGGAAAATATAGGTCAAAACGCGAATCGGATGCCATCGTCAATCCAGGTTGGTAAGTGAAGCTTTCGCCCTCGCCATCACCAGTGGATGCTTTTCATTGACTACCATTTTTTTCAAGATCGCTTCCGCCTTGCTGGCATTGATCTTGCCGAGCGCATCAGCCGCCGCCGCCCGTATCTGCCAGCTCTCGCTTGCGGCATATCGGCCAAGCACCCTCACGCTTTTCTCCGAACCGTTTATGCCGAGAGAAAGCAGAGCGAAACATTTGGCGTTGAGGTCAGCGCACGAATCGATGAAGGCCTCCACCGGGACGATTACCGATTCCCCCATAAGCGAAAGCGAGCGCGCCGCGGCGTAGCGCACGCCGTAATAGGGGTGAGTGAATACGGCAAGAAGAGCATTGGGATCGATATCCTTTTTTATCTTTCCGCAAGCTGCGGCGGCGGCCGTAGCCACCAATTCAATCGAATCGCGCAAACCGGCCTGCACGGCCGCGGCGGCGGTCGGGCTTCCGATATTGCCGAACGCCGTCATCGTCTCCACCCGAGTGCGGAAATCCCGATGCTGAGCCATCGCCTGCAGCGACCAGATCGCTTTTTCGCTTTTTATTTCGCCCAGACATCGGATAGCCAGCCTTCGGGTAAAGCCATCGTCGCTTTTCAGCACCGTCACCAGCGAATCGACTGCGGCTTCGCCTATCCCCTTGAATATCTCGGTGAGTTCGAGCATCTCGCGGGCATCTCTCGAACCGAGCTTGGTCAAAAGCCGAGGCACGGCTTTGACGCTTAAGGCTATCAAGGCTTTCCTCGATGGTTCCACTTCGGATTGAAACCTTATTTCACCCGAGGAAGCCCGTATAAACAGCGAATCGACTATCCTACCGATGGAATCCGGCGGCATCGAACTGCTCTCCTCCGCGACAGCGGCACATCCGATCACGATTGAAAACAGTATCGCGCCGATAAATGTTCTGTTCGACATATATCCGCCTACCTATCTATCCCGATTCCCCAGGCGGCTTTGCTCCACCAGGTCGAATCCGCCCCCTGGCCGCCGGCATATGAATCGCGCCCTCCCAAATCGATCATTATTCCGATAGATCCGTAATCACGCCGCTCGTTTCCATAACCTTGTGTGTTCTTGGTGTCTTTCACCACATAGGCGTCATTGCCTTCGAGATCGGCCAGCAGCCCGTTGCCGTTGGCCGAACCCGCACCCTGCGACAAATCATAGGCAACGTAATTGTCATCGCCTTCGGCATCCAAAAGCGCGGCGAATGAGCGATCGTGGCCGCATCCCTGCATCAAGCCCTTGCCGAAATACAGATCGTTGCCCGAGCCATCGTAAAGGCAACCTAACGTCATGTGCGTGGCACACCCCTGAGCGTATTGATATGACAGATATTTATCGTGGCCGGTTTTATCGGAAAGCACGCCCAGCGACCACCAATAAGAGCACCCTTGCGCGAAAATATCCGATTCGTAAACGTCGTTGCCGCCGTCATCGACGAGAAATCCCGCGCCGCCGGAGAGATACGGCCTTATCCCATAACCGAATCCCTGAGACAACGACAGGTAGTGATCCGAATAGCGAAGAATATCTTTATACTTGCCGCCGGCGAAATAGCGGTCGTTGCCGTCGCGATCGTGTAGCGCACCGGCTCCGGCTACGAATCCGAATCCCTGTGAAAACAGCGCCGCCTGATAGGTATCGTTGCCGCCGTCATCGCGCAAAATTCCAAATCCCAGACAGCCGGCGCCCATAGTGAAAGTGTCGCCGAAATAGCGATCGTCACCATTTTTATCCCAGAGAATACCTCCGCCCAAGAGTCCGGCGCCCAGACACCATGACCCGCCGGAGTAGATATCGTCGCCGGAGAAATCGGCCACGATATTCATCCCCAGCGCAAACGGCGAAATTCTCGATCGTTCGAAATCGTAAGTGTCATCGCCGCCGTAATCCAGAATATACACCGACTTTCGGCCGCCTTCCCGCTGAATCTGATAAGTGTCGTCGCCGCCATAATCGATCACCATGAACAGGTCGCCGAAATAAAATTGCGAGGCGGTATCCCCCACGCAGATTTTGCCGTATGGCGTCGAAAACTCCAAATATCCGCCGCTATATATCGGTGACGAATCGGGATTCAAAATAGAATCGTCGGCGAAACCCAAAAATTCGAGACAGGCGACAGCCGGCGCCTCGGCATCCACTAAGCCGAGCAAATCGACAAGTTTCTTGGTCCAATCTTCCTCGTAACGCTGAATCGAATCGAGCTCGTCGATACCGCGGAATTCGTCATTTACGTCTTCTTCCAACAATATCGTCAGGCCGAATATGATCGAATCCAAGGCCGGCCCTTTTTCTTCCAGAGGGGCCAAATTTTCGCGAAGTCTGGTTTCCTTTTGGATAAAATAAGCGAGCCGATAAAGCGTCCCGTAATCGATTCCGCTTATGTCACAATAATCGGCGACCGTGCTCTCCGGCGGGGTCATCACGAACGGCCGTGGCTTGATCGCGGCCGGGAACGGCGATTCCCGAAAGAGCTGGAACATCAGTTGTTCGATCGCCGAATCACTCAAGTTCGAGGCGAACCCGATCATTTCCAACGGTGATTTCAAATAGCGATCGACTATAGCCATTCGGAATCCGTCTTTTTCGAGATAGTCGTCTCTGAGCGAAAGATCCGCGGGCGTCATATAAAGTCCGGCGAGGGCGTCCGCCAAGCCCTTGTCGAGTCGGCTAAGCGCATTCTCGGTCGTATCCTGCGCCATGGCGGCGGTTGCCGCCATAATCCAGATAAGTATAATTTTTTTCATGCCGCATATTAGCATCGAAAACAGAAGATGTCAAAGGGAGAAATGAGATGGCCGAACTCTATCGATGATCGGCAAAAAAATCAATTGCCAAGCAAAAATTCGCTCGTTAAATATTTTTCTTCGAGGCTCCCCTCTGCCGGCAAATAAATTGATACTTGAATATCAAGCTGACTCAATATTCTGCAAATTATTGGCCCAACCTGTTTCCACTGCAATCTGCCCAAACCACAGCCAAGCGCTGGCACAGCCAGTGATTTTATTCCTTCCTTCTCATAATTGTTTAGTATCCAATTGAGACCTTCTTCTATTGCTTTCAAGTTAGCAGGCTGACGCCAATCGTCTTTGGTGGCAAAAAGAAGAAACCATTTATTATTATTCGATCCATTTAATGCCCGAGGCTCATCGGCAAGTTCAGCTTCTATCGACTTTTCCCTTCTGTATAAGAACGGCACACCCATTCTTAATTGTTTTTTGCGGCAAGCGTCTTGATACTTGACATACACATCGGGGAATTGATATTTAGCCCTTGAGGCTAATCCCTTACCCATCACCCCTCGAATATTAACGCTGACCGTAAGCGTTTGCAACTCAGAAAAAAACATATCTCCTTGAACCAAATTCAAATTCATTGTCAACGGAAAAACCTTTCGAGGTTGAAAAAACATATCGGGTTCAATGATTATGCTATTTCTGGATAGACTACGCAATTTTCCTATTAATATTTGGGCCACTTCTTCATTAGCCACATAAATTGTATTTATATATTTACTATCTACTTTATTCGGGACCAAAAGCTCCGCCATCATTTTCCTTTTCGAATCGTCAAAATCGTTCCAATATTGCTTCTTAAACAATTTCTCAATTTCATCAATTATTGAGCTTCCTTGCGATATGGGCATGATTTTCTTTATATCGTTTGCCGCATTGCCGTCGGTAATCATGGCTTGTTCGTTTTCGAGAATTGTCGGATTTAATGCTATTATGGCAATTTTATCGGGAGTCTTTTCACAAACAACCCTATAAAGCATGGCGTTCCTAGGTTTGAAATATAAATTAGCATATTTCAACAATGTAACGTTAGGGGAAATCTCTTTTAGCCGCCTGCGGCCTATAATATTCTCATCGTAGATAGGTGTATATTTAATATCTTTATTATTTTCGACTTCTTCGTGAGACAAAATACCGTACCTTATTATTGATTCAATATTATCAATATGCGTGATGTAATAAAGTGCGTTAATGTGCTTTTTACCAGCCATGCTTATGCCTCCTATTATATCATATATCATTTTCGGAATCAGGAAAACAGAAAAATCGTATTTCACCTTAATGCTTAGGCAAGCAATAATCCGCCAATTCAATACAACCCATATTTGGCGATTCGATCGCGCAGGGTGTTGCGGGATATGCCGAGCAATTCCGCCGAACGCACTTGATTCGACCGCGTGTATTTCAACGCCGCCGAAATCATGGCCTTCTCGAGCGCCGAATTGAGATGCTGATAAATATGATCCCCGGATATGTTCACGATCTTCTCGAAATTGCGATCGATCATCTCCGAAAACATCTTGCAGTAGTCCTCCTCGATCGAGGAAAGATCGATCTCAACTTTCTCCGATTCCCCCGAAAGCACCGGAAAATGCTCGGGCAAAAGCGTCTCCCCTTTGGACATCACCACCGCGGTGTGGATATTGTTCTCCAGCTCGCGAACGTTACCCGGCCAAGGGCAGCGCATCAACCCCTCCATCGCTTCTTTCGAGATGCTCAATATCTGACGGTTGGTCTGCCGGGCGTATTGATGAATGAAATGTTCCACCAGAAGCGGAATATCGGCGCGCCGCTCGCGCAAAGGCGGCAGATAGATCGAGACCACCTTCAACCGATAGTATAAATCCACCCTGAAAGTGCCTTCTTTAATCATATTCACCAGCGATTTATTCGTCGCCGCAATCACCCGGACGTCCACCTTTATCGTCTGATTGCCCCCGATCCGTTCGAATTCCTGTTCTTGCAGAACCCGCAGCACCTTGCTTTGGGTCAATAGCGACATGTCGGCGACCTCATCGAGGAATATCGTCCCGGCGTTGCACTGCTCGAACTTCCCCAATTTGCGCGTGTAGGCGCCGGTGAAAGCTCCTTTTTCGTGGCCGAACAACTCCGATTCGAGCAAGGTCTCCGGGAGTGCGGCGCAATTCACCGAAAGGAAAGGCTTATCGCTTCTGAGGGAATTGGCGTAAATCGCCTTAGCCACGAGCTCCTTGCCGGTGCCCGATTCGCCCATTATCAGCACCGAGGCGTCGGTGGCCGCAACCTGCCCGATTATCTTGGCGATCTCCATCATTTCGGGTGTGCGGCCGATAATGATGCCATCGACCGCCCGCGGAGCCACCGAAAACGAAGACAGCCCCCGCATGGGCGGAGTCCGCTTGACCAATCGATTCACGATCCCCATCAGCCGATCGATATCGAACGGCTTGGTGACGAATTCGTGGGCGCCCAGTTTCATCGCCTCTATCGCGGCGTCGGTCGAAACGAACCCGGTCATCACCAGCACCGGCAGCTCCCGCATTTTCTCCTTGATTTTGCGAAGAATTTCCATCCCGGAAAAGTCGGGAAGATTCACGTCCAGCATGACCAGATTGTATTCGCCCTCGAATACCTTGGTCAGCGCTTCTTGGCCGTTGCGGGCGATTTCGAGCTCGTAGCGGAATCCGGCAAAACATTCGCGCAGGGCCCGGATAATGTTTTCGTCATCATCGACAAGCAGAATTTTTGCCAATGCCGGCTTCGATTCGGCTGTCGCGATTTGATTTTTTTCGTTCATATGGCGAAGTCGCATCAGGGGCCGCCGCGGCGATCGCGGAACCGGCCCTTTCTCCTGAAATTGTATCGGCAGAAACCGGCGACTTATGCACTTTTCCGATAAAATTGTTACCCGGTAACGAATTAACGGAAACGAGGATCGATCAAGTTAAAACCTGAAATGCGCCTTATTCTCAAGCTGAGACTTTACTGTAAGCACGAGTTCATTAAGCGATGAGCACGGTTTCAGCGGAGGCACCAACGATTTAGCGAATACCTTGCCATACTCCCTGGTAACCAGCCGCTGGTCGAGGACGACCACACAACCGGTATCGGTCTTCTTGCGGATCAGACGGCCGAACCCTTGACGGAACTTGATCACCGCCTCTGGCAGCGAATAATCCATGAAAGGATTGCCGCCGGCCATCTGAATCCGATCGAGGTTGGCTTTCGTCCACGGCCGATCGGGCACCGCAAAGGGAAGGCGGACGATCACCAACAGTTCGAGTTCCTCGCCGGGGAGATCCACTCCCTCCCAAAAACTGTCGGTTCCGAACAAAACGCCCAGCTTGGAGGCGTGGAATCTGGCCAGCAATCGCGAGGTGCTTTGGCTGCCGTCCTGAACGAACAGCTCGAATCCGCTCTGCATCATTTTCTGGCCGACCTGATCCACGACCGAAAGCAGATTCCTGTAAGCGGTAAACAATACCATGCCGTTGACCCGGGCTGCATCGAACAATCGCAAAATCGTCTCCCCCGCCTTCGAATCGAAATCGGCGGCGGTAGGCGGCGGCAGAAATGCGCAGCCGCAGAATGAGATATTTTTTTTCAGATCGAACGGGCTGTCGAAAGCCTTTTCGAAAGTTCTATCGGCGCTGTCCAGATCAAGTCCCAAACGCTGTTTGCAAAAACCGAAATCCCCGGCCACCGAAAGAGTCGCCGAGCTCAACACCAGAGTTTTGAGCTGCCCGTAGAATTTTAGGTCGAGCAACTTGCCGACTTCGAGTGGAGCGCAGACCAGTCTCGCCTCTCCTTTTTTCACCGGCTCGATCCAGTAAACGTAATCATCATCGGCGGCGGCCGCCAAGAATTCAAGAGCCTGCCGGCGTTCTTTGATATCAGTGACAAGCGACCTGGCCCTGATCGAAAGCTCGATCTTATCTTTCAGCCCATCGAAACCATCAAGCAGGTCCGCCAAGTCATCGAGCGCGGATTCCAGTTCCCGCAAGGCCTGGATGAACTCCTCCGTCAGCGAGGCCGGCACCAATTTGTCGAGTTCACTATAGCTGATTTCCTTTTCATAAATTTCCCCGGCGTCGTTTCCCGCCACGGCGGCGCTCAGCTTTTCGAAAAACGCACTGCATCCCGCTCTTGCCCTGGCCAATACCCGCTGGGCTTTGGATATCTCCTTGCTGGTGCTGCGGGTGTCTTCGCGATCCAAAGTCAACGCCCTCAGTTTGACCAGCGCCAGAAATCCGGTTTCTACCGGCTTGATCGTGAATATCTGATTGAACAGTGTCAAGAATTGTGCGAAATTGACTTCCGGGCCCAAATACGATGCCGCTATCTTCTCCAGATTATGTGCCTCATCGAGAATCGCATGCCCCGTCGCCGGTAAAAGCTCGCCGCCTGCCGCGAAATCAGCGAACATCAGATGATGATTCACCACCCTTATCTGGGCCGTCTGGCTTTCGTTTTTTATGCGGAATAGAAAACAGCGTTGATAGTAGCGACAATTTTTGCCCAAACAAAAAGATCCCTCGCAGGACGATCGCGCCCAGAGATACCGCCAGCGTGACGGGGAAAAGCCGGAATTTTCGGCTATATCGCCGGTTCTGGTCATTTCCGCCCAACCGACGAGCGCCATCAACGCCAGTCGCTCTTCCGGCCCGAAAGAAGCGATCGCCTCGTTGATCAATTCGTAGTATTTGAACAAGCAAAGGTAATTCGCCCGCCCCTTCAAGAGCGCCGCCTTGAATTCGCGCCCCAAAGCCTTGCGGACGATCGGTATGTCCTTATCGAAAAGCTGGTCCTGAAGGTTCTTGGTGGCGGTCGATATCAATATACTTTCGCCGTTGGGAATCGCCCAGGATAACGCGCCTACTAAATAGGCGATCGATTTTCCTATGCCGGTCGGCGCCTCGGCAAGAAAGAACTCCGAGCGATTGAAAGCGCCGGCCACTTCCCGAGCCATCTCCAATTGTTGCGGCCTCTCTTCATAGTCGGGCAGCAAAGCCCGCAGCTTCTCCTCGAATACCGCATCGACCTCGTCCGGATCGATCTCCCGGTATTCCGTCGATCTTTCCGGTTCGATTCCCGGGATCACGTTGTCGCCGAGATCACATCGGTAATCGACCGGCGCGGGAAGCGTTTTGGCGGCTTTTTCCAGCGATGACAGCACCGCCCCGCGAAGCGCCAGCCCGAAAATCAATCCGGCCGCGATCGTCTGAATGTTTTTGGGCATCGTTGCGAGAGCCGCCAATTCATATCGGTAAATCTCAGCGGTCGCCAGCGCATCGTTGAGAGCGCGATGGGTCGGCGGATCGGGCAAACCAGCGAACTCGGCCAGATAGGCCAACGAATATCCTTTAAGCCCCGGCCAAACCAGCCTGGCTAATGCCGCCGTATCGATGAATTGATTATCGACTATATACTGCAGATTCGCCGACAAATGCCGCCGCAAAAACGAAATGTCGAATCGAACGTTGTGTCCCACCACGATTCCACAATCGCCGATAAACGACTCCAGCTCCGGCTTTATATCCTCGAGAAACGGAGCATCTTTCAACATCAAATCGGTTATACCGGTCAAATCGACGATCTCTTGCGACAGTTGCCGATCCGGATTCACCAGCCGACTGAACTTCCCGGCAAGGACGCCCTTCTCGAATTTCACCGCTCCGATTTCGATTATCCGGTCCGATTCCGGATCGATACCGGTGGTCTCGAGATCTATGCAAATGTAGCTGTCAAGCCTGATATGCATGGTCCGCGATTTCTTGATCGATTCAACTGAAGTATCGATGGAATTACCGTTTTCCCGCGGTTGAAGTCGAATTGGCTTTCGCCGGCGCACCCGTCACATCCTTGCGCCATAGACGTTGACGATTTCAGCCGCTAATTTCCTGCCCAGATCGGTCAACGATTCGTCGACGACCCGCTTGATCTCCGAATCGAGCTTCTTGCCGGAACCGCCGACTACGACGCTGGACTGGCCGCTCAGTTCGATAATTCGCGAACCGACTCTTCCTTTCGCGAAGTCCTCGAATTTCACCTTTACGGTCACCGCGCATCGCAAGAGCGGCGACCCCTCCGAGGACTGCGTCATCTGCACTTGACAATCGGCATCATCGACCGCAAGCAAGCAGCGTAACTGTTTCGTTTTTTCAGGGCGCGGTGGGAAACCATCGAGCACCGCAGACTTTTCAAAAACGGTTTTCCCCACGTCGGCCAGCAACCGGCGGATTCCCTGCCCCAACAAAACTTGTTTTTCCGATGGCGGCGTCAGTTCACCGCCGACGACCACGATTCTTGATGAAATCTTCTTGTTTATTACGAAAATCCCTTTACCGGCGATTTTGCTTTTTGCCATATCCGGCCAGTAGAAACTCGGCCGCGGCATTATATAACCGGCGCAGGCAATCACTATAAGCGGAGCCGCCAATATCCAGCGGACCTTTTTCGCCGATTTTCCGATCATCGCATTCATCGACTTGATCATTCGAGCGATTCGATAATCCGTTCGATTTTCTTTTCGATCTCGCCGGCAAGCGGTTCCAGCGCCGGATTGCCCACTGAACGCATGGTCACCGATGGTTTCACCATGGCGAAATAAACGTCGCCTTCTTTTTCGTACACGATCGCGTTGCACGGCATAAGCAAGCCGATAGCCGTTTCCGCTTGAAGTGCCTTATATGCGAACGGCGGATTGCAGGCGCCGAGAATCTTATACCGGGGGAATTCCACATCGAGTTTCTTTTTCAAAGTGTCGCGGACGTCGATTTCCGTCAATATGCCGAATCCTTCCTGTTTCAACTTTTCCGCCACCATTTTCAGGGCTTCATCAAAACCGCATTTTAATTTTTTCTGAAAACCATATTTAATCATAATCCTCCCTCGTTTTCCCCAATATGAAAATTCGCCTTCTCATAATCAAGCGTAATATTCCCGCGCCATTCCAAAAGCCGGTTTATAAATCCGCTGCCGGCTTCGATCATCGTCTGCCTTGTCGCTCCGGTGATAGTGTTCTAGAGGTAAGTGCCACCCCGCAGAATCGAACTGCGGACACACGGATTTTCAGTCCGTTGCTCTACCAACTGAGCTAGGGTGGCGATCAGATGTCCTATTCGGACATTCCGCTTTCTCGCCTGCCGAACCGCATGGCCGGATTATCGGCGGCGATGTCGGTATATTAAGCGGCCGCAGCATTCGGGTCAAGCGCTTTTATATAAAACCTTCCTATAATAATGCGATTGTGGATCAGACATATCCGTTCGAACCGAATCGCTGTTGACAATTCGACCGCATTTATTGATAATACCGCATGCCGAAATGCAATACTGCGCTCAGCGCTTTGGTTGTGTTGATTTCTGCTGTCGCAGCACCTGCCCAGCGCGGCGGCTATTTAAGTCAGCCCGAGGGTTACAGTCGACGTTCTTTCTATGTGCTTGCCGGCTGGACCGGCGGTCCACATTTCACCAAGTTCGTCGAATGGGCCAATACCTACTATGAAACCACTTTCATGACCGACGATCGAATCGGCGATTTCGGCGGCGGTCTGTCGTTTTGCGCCGGGATCCGCCATCGTTTCGCCCGGCATCTCGCGCTCGAATTCGATTTCGCCCTGCACTCGGTTTCGACCAGCAAATTATTCGTCAATCACAACCCGACTGTCCCGATTCCCGATCAGGCCCAGGAACTCGATATGAACGTCGCCAAATTTTCCGCTTCCCTGCCGGTGCTTTTTCAATTTTCATCGGATCAGAAATTCGTCCCTTTTCTGGCCATAGGCATTTCCGCATTTTCGATCCGCCTCGATCATGCCATAGAATACAATATCCGCCATACCGAAGTCGCGTTGGCCGCAGGTTTCTCGGCCGGGGCCCAGATCAAAATCGATGATAGGCTTTCGCTGGATGCCCGAAGCGAATGGACCGCCGGAAAAACCACCATGCCGGTTTCGGCTATTTACGGACAGCCTGACCGGTTTCAATTGAACCTGGCCACTTCGCAATTCCTGGTCGGGATCATGTACGGAATCGATTGATTTGAGGTCATCGGGCGGGGATATTCAGGCGGTTTCGAAATCATGCGGATTAATTCTGCCGTTGATGCTGTTGGCGGCGTTTTTTTCCTGCACGACAAAACCGACCGTCGAGTCCGTCACCGTGCCGATTACGGTCCAGTTCAGGCCATTTGATTTAACTGCAACACCGGGCGACCAATCCGCCCGCCTACAATGGAAAGTCAATAGGCGGCCTGATGTTCCGATACACGGCTACGACATTCAGCTGGCCTTTTCTCCGGAGGGTCCTTGGAGTCCTTATCTCCGAATCCCTTATCCGGGCGATACCGACGGCGACATTTTCAAGGAATCCATCGAGCTGCAAAACTTGGCGAACGGAAAAAGATATTTCGCGAAAGTGATTACGATCATACGCGACAGCCTTGACAGCCAATCATCGGAAATCGTGTCGTTCGTCCCTTTCCAAAGCGGAACTCTGGAAATCTCCACCGATTTGAATTCGCCCAAAGCCGGATACAGTTTCCGCAAGAAAGTCTATCTTCCCGCAAAAGATTACGCCAACGACTTGTATTTCTTCTTCAACGAACGGCGAAAGGGGATCGCCAGCCCATCACTTTTACATCCGAGTTTGAGACGCACCCTGATCGCCCGAGGCGAACCGTCTTCGTCGGGGAACGGCCGTGCATTTGAACTAAGCCAGCCGTTCGAAAATGGCGCGGAATATACGCTTAAAACCGCTGATGGCGCAACCGTAAGACTTCGCATAAAAGGATCGATGCGGCGGGATAATATAGAGCATATCGTGATCTATTACGAATATCATCCCGAAAACGTCGATCAATAATGATGCTGCCGCTTTACGAAATAATCCTTATCAGTATCGGGCTCGGTTCCGATGCTTTCAGTGCGGCTTTGGCGGCGGGTGCGCAGGGGTTTACGCCGCGCCGTATTTTCCGTTTGGCTTGGCATTTCGGATTGTTCCAATTCATGATGCCCGTGATCGGTTGGTTTGTGGGTGGAGCGGCGGCGAAATATATCGGCGGATACGGACACTGGTTCGTGCTGCTGCTTCTGGCGGGAATCGGGTTGCGGATGATTATCGAAGGCTTTAAAAACAACCCGGGGCAATCTCCCGATCTTTCTCGGGGATTGAAAATGGTGGGGTTGGCGATCGGCACCAGCCTCGATGCTTTGGGAGTCGGTTTCGGTTTCGGGCTTATGGAAATAACTATCTGGCGCCCTGCCGTCATTATCGGGGTAATTTGCATGATAATGACGACGGCGGGCCTTTATCTCGGAACCAGGCTTTATCGTTATTTCGGGCAACGCGCTATGATAATCGGCGGATTGATTCTCATTGCGATAGGCTTGAATATGGTCCTTTGATCGGACGATTCAGCGGATGGACTCTATCGATCGGACTCTTATTTGAGCAGAATCATTTTTCGCGGCCGGCTGTTATCATCTCCCTTGATTTTATAGAAATAGACTCCCGCGGCCGCTTCCGTGCCGTCGCTGCATTTGCCGTCCCAGATAATCGTTTCGGTTCGGCCGCCTTGAAGTTCATACGACCTAACCTTGCATCCCTTTATATCATAGATCACCAGCTCGGCGCGACCGTCGACCTGAATTTCGATCACCGTCGATGAATTGAAAGGATTCGGGTAATTTCGCCCGACCCGATAATCATCAGGCGTATCGCTCCGATCGTCGGTGATACCGGTGAGATTGGGGTACATCCAGAAAGCCTGCTGGGCTTGAGCAGTCAACTCCTCCAGGGAATTGCCGGCGACAAAAGCGAAAGCGGCGACCTCCGAATCGCCCGGGGCGATATCGTAAGGACCCACCGCGATTATATGGGAATAATTGCCGGGAACCGCATAAGCGGTCTGCACGAAACCCTCGCTCATAAACTGCTGCTTTCGACTGTCGGGGAATCCGTTGCTGAAATCGAGGCTGTTGGCGATCGCACGGTATGAACTCGCAGGCGCTGTTATGGGCCTAACCCCCACGCAGCGGCCTGTAGGCTGATCCATGATATAACCCAACGACAGCGAATCGACATATCCGACGACGTCATCGCTTCCTGAGGTCAACGGCAGATCCCAATCGCAGTAGATAGCGGCTCTAATTCCGATCAACGGGACCTGTCCGTAATTGCTTATCGTGAATTCCGCCAAGACGAATTTTTGATTGCCGTTCCAGGCGAAACATTTTTGCGAAACTCCGACGCCCAGCGGATACTCCGCAGCCGAATCGGAATAGGCGGCATAGCCGTCATAATCGGCATATATTCCCGGCGCCTCTATTCGGGGCAGATTGTTTGCCAGTGGTTTGAAATCGTTATCGGGGACATTCGCCTCGTTGCGGGCGCCGTCGGATACTCGACCGGCCGCCGCGATCAGCAGTGATGATTCTTTAATAAAATCGATGCCGCCTACCGGATAACGGAATCCTCGGCCGCCGCCCGGGTTGAAAGAACCGTCGCCGAGACCGAATTGACCGAAATTGGAGAAAGTCATCTCGAGACTATCGGTGACGATCGTGGCGATAGATTCCGCTTGCCCGTCGATTACGATCGCGTCGAATGTAAACCGTTGCCGCCAGGAACCGCTTGTGAACTCGATCGCCATTCGAAGAGTTTCTCCCGGAACGGCATCATTAGAGATAACGATCCTGAATCCATCGATTCGAAGCGTATCGAATCGCGGTCTAAAACCCAAATTCAAATAATTCTCGATCACCTGGATATGAGGATCGTTCGAGCTCAAAGTCGCCTGAACTTGTCCGGCCGAACCGATATTTTCGAGAATCAACCTCAGCCGCGGTGAATCACCGGGTTCGGGACGATCATCGTGACCATCATAGGTCCGGCAGGAAATTACATGAATGAACGGATGATCCGGCGGCGGCATATTATATAATGAATGCAGCAGATTCAATTTCCCATGGCCATAGTCGTTGTCATCGCCGGGCGAGCCGAGATCGTCGGCGCCGTAGAGAACCGCTGCTTTCACTTGATTCACGGTCGCCTGCGGATTGAACTGCCTGAGCAAAGCGACCGCCCCGGCCACATGCGGCGTAGCCATCGAGGTGCCCGACATCGTGCGATATCCTCCGTTGCGATCGCATGACCTGATGTTGACCCCGGGCGCAACCAGCTCGGGCTTGATCGTGCTGCTGTCGCATCCCGATGGTCCTCTCGAGGAAAAATTGGCGATCTGTCCGTATGGTCCGTTCAATGCGCCGACAGCCATACAATTCAACGGAGAGGTTATGCGATCGGCGGGAGTTCTGATGGTGCGGGCATAGGGGCCCTCATTTCCGGCCGCGAACAAGCACACGACACCGGCCGCCTCGACATTATCTATGGCGTCCCAGAACGTCCCATCGCAACCGCCCAGATACCCGGCGGGAACACCCCAAGAATTGTTGATGACATCGGGAACATCGTCAATTGTCTGCGGATTGCCGTCGGGATCGACCGCCCATTGAAATGCGGCCAGGATATCCGCGACCGTCCTCGAAAAACCGCCGCCGCGATCGACCACTCCCGCAGCTATCCATTGCGCCTCGAACGCCACACCCACAGTATCCGGTCCGTCCATTCCTGCGATCGTCCCCATAGTATGCGTACCGTGGCCGTGGCTATCGACGGGAAAAGTCGTATTGGTAAAAGGATCGAACCAGCAGGCCGCCGCAGGCGCTCCGTTCGCCCCTCGCCAGCGCGCCACCAACGCCGGATGATTGCCGTTAACCCCTGTGTCGAAATTACAAACGATTCTTCCTGCTCCTTTGAGACCCATCGCCCATGCCTCGCGGGCGCCTATATCGGTCAGTCCGGGCTCCGCGGTCATCGTCGATGCCGTAATCGCTCCCGAATCAACCGGCTCGACGAGCACGATATCGGGATTCTCGGTCACCATCTCCACATCGGGACGTTGCGCCAATTCCCTTATGAACTCAGCGTCTGCTCGTATATAAATGCAATTGCTGATCCAAAAACTTTTATGTTCCTTGACTCTGGCACCTGCGGCTTCGATCATTTCCAAAATCGCCGCCTGCGAACGTCGCGAATTGCTCCTCAATTCCTCGATCACTCGCGCATGAGCCGCCTGATTTCTGACACCTGTATTCTGAACTCCGACCGCTTTCCTCAATTCCGCCTGGTCAGCCAGCCTGATAATCGCCGACACTTCGCCTTGAGCGGTCAAAAGCGGACCGGCTATGTCAACTGCGCCTGCCACGGATACCGCCGCCGACAACCAAGCCGCAATAATTATCATTCTTTTCATAGTCTATCCTCTTGGCGGCTGAAAATGCAAAGGATAGGCCGAAACCGACTAAATAATATCGATTCAGACGATTACGCTATGCTATATGGCCTAATAAGTTACACGACCAAAAATGACGTGATTTCCGAAGGTCGTCGAGTCTTCGTCGGAGCTGAGCAGAACGTTGCATAATGTTTCCATAACGGATGAAATGCCCCTTAACGAGCGGCTGAAAAATAAAAAAACCCCCGGGCGGATAAATCCCCGGGGGTAACCGAAAACCGAAATCTCAGCGAATCAAGACCATTTTGCCGGTATCGATCTGGTCGCCGGAGTTTAGTTTGTAGAAATACACTCCCGATCCGACTTCCCTACCCATTTTGTCTTTGCCATCCCAAGTAACCTGACGGATACCGGGTTCGACTTCGCCGGCAAAAACCGTTTTCACGAGTTGACCGGCCACGTTGAAAACCTCAACCGTCACCCGGCCTGCTTTGGGGGCGAGGAATTTGATTTCCGTGGACGGGTTGAAAGGATTGGGGTAATTGCCGATCAATTCGAATCTCGCTGGAGTCACGCCGTCGGGACCGATTTCCTCGATGCCGGTCGGTGTCGCGATTACCGTGCGCATAATCCATTCGCCGTTGGTGACCGCATTCCAACCGAGGCTGTCATGATACCAATAAGATCTGGCCTGAGTTGCGCTCGTATCCAGCCCCACACCCGGATCGTCCGGTGTTTCCGGCATCCAGTGGAGAACCAAGAAGAAACTCCCGCTGTTGATCCGCGGCCCCGGCGACCAGTTGGCTATCGCCCAATCGTGTCCCGGACCTCGAGTGCATTCGATCTCCTCGCCGCCGGGCAAGACGTTGCCGGGCATGCCTGCGGAAACCGCATTCAGAGAGAGTCCAATAGGACTGTCGCCGTTGACATAGGCGCGCGCCAAGAGAACGTTAACTGGATATGACGTCGGGGTCATTCTGATAGCGAAAGCGTTGTTATAGAAAGTATCGGTTACGATATAGAACCTGTCGGCCGTGCCGTCATCATAGGCCAACTCACGGCCGCGCACGATCGTCATCAACAACGGCGCCGAGGGACCACCCGCAGGATACGTTCCACGATTTTGACCCGGTGAGTTGTCGATGGCGCTGATATAATAGCGGATCATGGTATTTTCCGGCTGTCCCGGGATATAGCCGCGCCAGAGATTTCCCGAAACCACGGTCATCGCCACGCTGTCGTAAGTCACTCCGTCAAGCGAGTAATGAACGAAAGCGGAACCGACTCCGGCGGCATCCGTTATGGTAGCTTCGACCGGGTGGTCTCCCTCGTAGGAGAACCCAAGCACCCGCCAACTATGGCTGATCGTAGGAGGAACCGCATCCGCGCCGTAATAGCGCACGTAGGCCCGGAAATTCAAGTCGTTTGAACTAAACACAGTCCAGGTTTGATCGGTCGGCCTCTTATAACGCGAACGCTGCGTGCCGCCGTCGTTATCGGCGGTCACCCACGGCGGCGGAGCCTGAGAATATTCGACCGCGATATGGAAATCGGAAGCCCCGATATCCAGCCTCGGATTGATATTGATTCTCTGATAGGTGATACCGCCGTTTAAGGTAACCGAAAACGGGGTTCTGAGATCGTGACCGGGGATGCCGCCGCTGTCGCTGTAAACGTGAATTAACGCCGGGCCGGGCGCCTGATAGGATACGACCTCGATGTAGCTGAGCGTGCAAGCCTGAAGCGGCGTGAATCGCACTGCGAATTTGGTTCCCACCGCGGTCAGGTTCGGAAAATAAACCGACGGCGCACCGTCATAGGAAATTCTATCCTCGGTGGCTTCCAGCGGGACCGGATTGGTATCCGTTATGAAACCGTCGATCGCCCGGCTGTAAACCGGACTGGTCTCGTCGGCTCCGGCGATCGCCGCTGCGCCGATCATCAAGACCACGCACAGTAGCATTTTTCTTAACATTGTTTCTCCTTTAAAAAAGTTGATTATTGGTATCGATAAAAAAACCCTTCAATCCGATAAAACGCAATGCAAACTATATGCCTTCATGATATTGACATTTTCGAAAGCCGAATAGTTCCGAATTGCTCGATTTACCTCTTTGATCCGCATATGGATATGGAAATCGAAACGGTGAACCCGCTGGCTGGGAATTTCGCTTATATTCAATTATATTGATTTCGCCCGCCAATCTGTGCAACCGAGTTCATCTACTTATCTCTCCGGTTTAAGGTAAATACAATTCATAATTCAGTCAAGGAAATTGATTTGTCGCGATCCTCGCCGGCTCCGCTCGATCGATCGGAATATCTCGATTCGCCCCATGCATCACCCGTATGGCGAATTCCACCTCGACCCGCTGCACCGCCTTCGCTTGGTCGGCGCTCGCGATTACCATAACGATTATATACCATCCAACGATAAAATCCTTCCGAAAAACATGCGATGAAAATGAAAATCAAAGACCGCCGTTTCGAGGAGTAACCGAATGAAGCTTGCGATCGATCTTTTCCCTATAAAAAAAGCGCCCCGGATACGGAAACCCGGGGCGCCGCGAAATCGAATTTCGAGAAACTACTTGATCATCACCATCTTGCGCGTCTGGATCTGATCCTCCGCCTTCATCTTATAGAAATATACGCCGGAGGCCGCCGTCTGGCCGTCGTCGGTGCGGCTGTCCCAGACTATCCGATGGATTCCGGCATTGACATCGCCGTCAAAAAGCGAGCGTATCTTCTGGCCGGTGATATTGTAAATATCGATCGCCACCCGTCCCGCCTTGGCGATATCGAAAGTGATCTCCGTGCTGGCGTTGAACGGATTGGGATAGTTCTGATGGAGATGGAACGCCGCCGGCATATTGGGAGTCTCCTCGATTCCGACCCATTCGTCAACCACCACTCTCAAAGCGGCGTCCTGCGAATCGCGGTCGCGTGAGGTTGCATACGAAGTCGTGTATTCCCAACCTCTATAGGAGAACGGACCGATCTGATCTACACCCTGATAATTCCCCACGCCGCCGGAAAGCATCGAAACGAAGAACTTCGTATTGGCGGGCATCCTGATAGCAGGCGTTATCTGGAATTGCAGCCAAGCGGTGTCCGCGCGCTGAATCGTATCCGCCCAGAGGATATTGTTTACGTCGGGTTCGCCGTTGGCATCGGCGGCCAAGAAATAGAGATAATAAGGGTTCGTCCCGTCGCTCATGATGGCGTTCTGTATATGGGTGATCAAGACCGGCACCGGCAATTCGAATTCATTGGCCCAACCGCCGTTACCGCCTTGCCAAGAAACGAAATTCTCGATCGTGTCACTCACATAGCCGATAACCGCTCCGGGTAACTGAAATGAGCGCATCTCGCAGGTATCGCGGTTATTCGGGCTGTATTGATCGGTCAACATAGTGCGGAAAATCACCGAGTATAAATCGCTGCCGGTCGCCGATGAATCGGGTATCGTATCGGGGAAAATCGCCCAGGCCTCCTCTCCGCGTCTCAGAGAATCAGAAAGGGTGATAGTCTTGTTGTAAAAATTGAAAAATCCCTTCTTGATATTGCAATTCACCTGGAAAGGAGCCACACTTACGGTGCCGTAGTTCTTGATAAGAGCCTTAGGAGTAAACGGCCGGTTGATTTGACAGAACACGCCTTGCGAACCGGCATTCATGCTTCCCTTAACCCCGACATCGGTGAAATTGAACGGCCGCGGAGCGGCATGGAAACGAACCACCAAGCTGTCGTGCGGACGTCTATCAGCCGGAGCCCAGTTCGACATATAATTCAATCCATTGCGGCCCAAAAGGTCCTCGATACCGATCTGCGAAGAATAGGTCGGAGTGCCGTTCTGATTGTCGAAATTACCGATCTGTACGCCATACTGGAATGTGATCGCCGAATCAGCTTTGGTCAGAATAAGTTGGAACGTGTGCGATGATGTCGGCCTATCCCACTCACGCACATTCACCCACGACACCACCATCGAATCGACGTTGTTGGTGTAAAAATAGCAATGCGGATTGCTGCTTAAGTCGGTGAAATCGATATCGCCGGCCAACGGCGCCACCAGGTCGTTCGGCTGCAATGGCGACGGAATCACCGCGAACTGCTGAGCATACAGGGCGTTCGAGGAGAACGAGATATAGCCGTTCGAGCCCAAGAAGAAACGATTGACCGTGTACCAGTAATAGGGGAAATCGAAACCGATCTGGAACGGCCCCAAAACATTGTCGTCCTGCAAACCCTGAACGTCGATACCGATCTGGGAAATGTCAACCCAGCGATACACCGGGCTGCCGCCGTTGTCGTTATCGACCCAGGTGTAACCGAAACTGTCCGGACGCGCGCTCGAATCGGCGGGCACAGGCAGTATCGGCGCCATGAAAGTGTTCTGCGCCGCACTTGCTGTCATCGCCGCGGCCAGAACGAAGACAAAAACCACTAGCTTTTTCATTTGTTTAAAACCTCCTGATTATTATTAAAATCTCCAACCTATCAATTAAAACTTACCTTCAAGCACCTCCTTAATTTGGGAACCGCATAGCCCCCGGGCTTGTGTCTAATTGTTTAAAAGTCATCAATCAACTGAATTTTCTTCGAAAATACCAATCCCTATTGCGATAAGAAATTCCGCAATATTTTGCATGGTCTTAGTCAATTAAATTTAATCAAATGCACATAAAAGTCAAGTTATTTCGCCCCAAAAAGAGGATAAAGTCTCACCTAAGTCTCTGCCAATCAATGCCCCTATAATTAAAATACAAACCTCCCCGTAGCTTATTCCCAAAATCAATCTTTATTATATCATAATTTTTGCCAAAATTAAACGCCTGGAAAAGTTCCCGCCTCAAAATTCTATAAACCATCAAAATGACTAATTATAAGATTCCAACGAGAAGAGGGGTTGCCGAAACCACGAATGCTTTACATTATAAGGCCTTCGCCGGATTCATGCAAACAGATCGACCCAAATACGATTCTGACCGTAAAGAACGCAAATCGCCGACAAACCGGCCCGGTCTTCGTCTTCGCATAAATGACGGCCGCACCTCGGCCGGCCAACCGAACAGATCTTCAGCGTAAAAAAATTCCCCCGAGAGTTGACGGGGGAATTTCAATCAACCATCGCAGATTAACTACCTTAACAGCATCATCCTACGCGATTCAGTCTTATCGCCGGCCTTAAGTCGGTAGAAATAAATCCCCGAGGAAACCGCCTGCCCATCGGAATCGCGCCCGTCCCAGGCAATGCGCTGCAATCCCGCCCCCTGCGATTCATTGGTAAAGGCACGAACCTGCCTTCCGAGCATATCGTAAATGGTCAGATTCACCGTCGCCGGCTCGGCAAGACTGAAACTTATAACCGTGCTGCTGTTGAACGGATTCGGATAATTCTGAGCGAGTCCGAATTGCAGCGGCAACCGCTCGTCATCGTCGGAAATATCGCTTTGGAATGGAACATAGTTGCTCGATCGGTAAACGTCGTTGCCGAAGAACGGCCATTCGATATCCACAAGCGATATTTGCACCTTATAGTCGATAACATCGAGATTGGCGCCGGTCGATTGCACCGCCACCACTATCTCCATATCACCGTCACCATCGAAATCCCATATAGCCGGCGTGCCGACCACCGTGCCCACCGTTCCGGCCGGCATGGGGAAATTGCGCAGAAGCTGCCCCTGCCGATCGAATCCATAGATGAGGGTCGTCGATGAACCGACGGCGGCGATGATGTCGGGGTAGCCGTCGCCGGAAATATCGCCCACAACCGGCGAATTGCGGAACGGCGCCACCAAAGTCACCGGGAATCCGGGCGCCGAAATTCCATTGGAATTGAAAACATACAAATTGCTGTTGCCGCCGCCGATAAGCACCTCCGGATGTCCGTCGCTGCCGATATCGGCCAAAATCGGGGTGTTGCGAAGATTGTTTCCGGCGGAAACGGGCCAGCCGCTCACCACGCTTCCATCGTGGTTCAGAAGATAAACCGAACCGGCGAAAGTAGCCACCGCGATTTCCAAATTATCGTCGGAATGTTCTACGTCGCCTATCGCCGGCGCGCCCCATACCCGACCGTTGACCGTAACCGGCCAGCCGGTCAACTCCGTCTTGTTTATATCGAACATGTGCACTTTGTTGTCGAAATCGCCGGCCACTATTTCCAGCGAATCGTCATCGTTGAAATCGCCCAAAGCCACCGAGCCATAAAATCCTTGGGCCCCGGTATAGGGCCAGTTGCGGAAAGCCGTCCCATCATGATTCAATATGAGTATCTGCTTGTTGGTAAAATTAGTGACGATTATCTCGAGATCCCCGTTGTGGTCGAGATCCCCCAGCACGGGCACAGCGTATATCGATCCTCCCGTCGCCACCGGGAATCCCGTTTGCGGTGAACCGTTCACGTCCCAGGCGTGAATATCCCCGTTGCGCGCGGCGGTTACGATTTCGAACGAGCCGTCGTTATCGATATCGCCCACGGCCGCGCCGCCGCTGATATCATCGGCGATCTCGATGGGCCAACCGGTCAAATTGCTCCCGTCGGGCTCGATAACATACAACTTTTGATCGTTGGCGCCGAAAATCAATTCCTTGATGCCGTCGCCGTTGACATCGAATATCAACGGACTCGATTCTATGGCATCGGGGATCGAAAGCGGAAAGCCCGCCTTCTCCAACGTAACTCCGACCGGAAAGACGATCTCGGTATAATAAGGATCGGTCGAGGTGATCGCCAGAGTCAAGTCATATTGTCCCGGTAGAATCGCTTGGTCGAATGTCAAGCCGAATTGGTCCTGGGAATTGGTTATTTGGGTGCTGTCGCCGGGGAACGTCCCGAAATAGGAAATCGAATCCTGAATTGTTATCCCGGCCGGTCCCCGCAGCTTCGCGACCACGTCGTGGCCGTCGGCCCAGTAATTGAGCAGAGTAATCGTAATGGTGATCGATTCCCCGGGATTGACTACACCGTCGCCGTCGTCCGAGGTCAGGCTTTCCGTGTGGTTTACCAGGACGATATACGGGTATCGCCCGGCCGCCAGCGCCGCATAGGCATCGATCCGGCCGGCCCCCAGACGCCCGGCATAGCTCGGATTCAAGGAATCGATATTTACCGCCGTGGCCATCATCCGTTCCTCGAGCTCTATCGGACCCCAGCTCTGATTTTGGGCTTTCAGCAAAGCAGCCAGACCGGCCACTATAGGAGACGACATCGAGGTGCCCGATTCACTGCTGTAACTGGAGGTCGCCCAGGTCGAATAAATCGCCGAACCCGGCGCGCAAAGATCGACCCAGTAATTGTAGTTGGAAAAACTCGTCTTGTGATCGTTCGGATCGGTGGCCGCGACGGCGGTGACGCCGGAGTATGCCGAAGGATAATTATTATACGGCGGCGTCCAGTAATCGTCGTTGCCGGCGGCGCCGACATTCAGTACGCCGGCGTTGAACGTGTATGTGCATACGCTTTGACCGTAAGAAGTATACGACGGTGACCCCCAGGAGAGGTTGATTATATGGGCGCCGTTATCGGCGGCGTAAATCATGCCCTGATAGCCCATGGTCAACTGGCCTGCCGAATTGGTTATTTTGACACATTGAATCCGGGCGCTGTAGCCGAGACCCGCTCCACCCACGCCGTTGTCGGCGACTTCGGCGGCGCAGCCGGCAACATGGGTGCCGTGAGTAGGCGTAATCTCGTTCGGGTTGTTGTCGTTTTGACCGAGATCGTAACCCACCACATCATCGACATAGGAATTATTGTCGTCATCGATTCCGTTATTGTCGGCCGTATCGAAAATGCCGTTATGATTTATGTCTTCGCCGGGGTTTATCCATATGTTCGCGGCAAGGTCGGGATGATTCCAGTAAACGCCGGTATCGTTGATCGAAATCACCGCATGACGCGTTGAGTCTCCCCTGATGACATCCCAGGCTTGAAACGCCCTGACTTTCGTCAATGCCCACTGCTGGCCGATACTCGGATCGTTCGGCGTATAAAGCGGCACCGGGATAACATACAGATCGCTGGCCTCGACATCCGAACAAGCAGCGAAATTACGATAGACGTCGATAGCATCCACGCCCTCGGCCAAGCGAAATATATACAACCGTTCAACCAGCGAGCGAAGCAGCTCGTTTCTGACCTTGGCGGCGTAGAACGGTTCGATTTGTTTGACTCCGTTCTGGGCGCAGAGCAGATCGATCATGGCGTTTCCGGTGAACACCTGGCCGGCCACCGTCTGCCCCATGAGCAGAGGTTCGACGCCTGGCTTGAGCGTGATCACCAGGCGGTCGGTGGCGTAATAGCCGCCGTTTTCATCGAGCGCCGTCGGCACAAAATCATCGGCATAGGCTGTCAGACCCAACATTGCCGCAAGCGCGACTATAAGCAAAACTTTCATCTTGGAACTCCCTTTATCTTTCGTTTTTTTATTATCCTCGCCACTGGTAAGTAAATATAGCGATCCCGCACCAAAAACAAGATAATAATATCTCCAGGCAAAATGTCAAATTGCATGCCCGATAAGCCCTTTTTAGTTCAACAATAATAACGCCCATCCCGCTTCAATAAATTACCTGCCTGCAACCGGTTAAGAACTCCACGCGGGAAGTGCGAGGATTGCCCATAATAGAAATAGCGATTTATTGAACAAACATTCCCTAAATCTGCATTTTTTTTCATAGCGACCGGCGCCGTTAATCGTGTATTATTCTTCCCGATGCGTAAACCTGCTGTATATTGGCTGATAGCGATTCTGGCTGCGGCGTTCGCCCTGAGACTCATATTTCTGATAGTGCTGAAAGCCAAGTGGCCCGGATTCGACACTCCCTCCATCGATGCCTTATATCATCACGTATGGGCACAGAGGATAGCCGGCGGAGACCTGTTGTCAGGCGGCCCTTTTTTCCGGGCGCCGTTTTATCCATACTTTTTGGCGGCCCTCTATATGTTATTCGGAACCGATTTCGTGGCCGTCTTTCTGATTCAGATTCTTATCGGGGTTGGCACCACAGCCCTGACATATTTTCTGGCCCGGCGTCTATTCGACGAGCGTATCGCCATCCTTTCCGCGGCGTTGGTAGCCATAAACGGGGTGCTTATATTTTTCGAGCTGCAGCTGCTTTTGGATTTTCTAACCCCGTTTTTTCTTTTGCTCATTCTTTTATTTCTCATAAGAGCCCGGACAAGCGATGCCACGAAAAACCTCTTCTGGGCCGGCCTGTTTTGTGGGCTGTTCGCCATAACCCGGCCGAACGTCTTGGCGCTGATTCCGCTGTTCGTCGGCTGGATTTATCTGCGGCAAACCGGCATAAAAAGCAAAATCAAGCGCAGCCTGGTTTTTCTGGCCGGCGCCATATTGATTATCGCGCCGGTGACTGCAAGGAACCTGCTTGTCGGCGGCGATTTCGTCCTAATCGCCAGTCAGGGTGGGATCAACTTTTATATCGGCAACAACGAGCAAGCCGACGGCAAGACGGCTCTTCTGCCCGGCAAAGGGCACACCTGGCAATACTCCGATGCCGAATTCGAAGCGGCCGCGGCGCAGGGCCTAAGACCCGGCGATTTGAAACCGTCACAGGTCTCCGATTACTTTTCCGCCAAGGCCTGGAAATTCATCCGGGAAAAACCGATCGAATTCATCAAATTGACTGTCAAGAAAACCTATCTGTTCTGGAATTACTACGAAATCTCCAACAACAACAGCCTGTATTTCGTGACGCGTTATGTCGGCTTGACTTTCATCCCCCTTTTCCTGTTTTCGTTGATCGGGCCGCTGGGTTTCGTCGGCGCCGTGGATAGCTTGATCCGCCCCGGGCCGCGGCGGCTTTTGGGCCTGACCATATTCGCCTACTCGCTGACGGTGATCGCCTTTTTCGTGACCGACCGCTTTCGCTTGCCTATAGTGCCGCTTTTGACGATTTGCGCCTCCCATGCCCTATACGAAATCGTCGCCGCCGCCCGCAACGACGATCGCCGTCGTTTCGCCCTTTTAGGCGGCGCGGTGATATTCGTCGGCATATTTTGCTGGAGCGACTTCTACCGCCACCATGACACGAACGACGCTCTGGCTCACTACTCGCTCGGCAACGTTTTCTTGAAAAAAGGTGATTACGATCGGGCGGCCGCCGAGTACCGCCGGGCGATCGAATCGGCCCCTTGCGTGCCCCACGCCCATACCAACCTGGGGGTGATCGCATTCTACAGTGGCGATACCGCCACCGCCAGACGGGAATTCGAAATGGAAATCAACTCTTGCGGTCCCTCGGGTAAGGCCTATAATAACCTCTCGCTTCTCAAACGGTTGAACCACGATTATCTGGCTGCCTATGCGACAGCCGACAGCGCCGTGAAAGCGTTTCCCAACTACCGCGAGGCCTATATAAATCTTATCTTGGCCGCCCTCGCCGCCGACAGCTCCGACCTGATCGAAAAATCAATCCTCGAATTCGCCGAGACTTTCCCCGAGGATATCGCCGCCAGATATTATCACGGATATTATCTTGAGACTAAAGGGTTGCTGGAGAAGGCTGCCGATGAATACCGACGCGCTGCCGAGGCGGCAGATCAGGATTTGGTTTCGGAATATGATCTTTCCGATATCTACTCGGCCTCCATGCCTTATGGGTATAATCCCGTCAAGATGAAAGCGAAATCTCTTTTCCGGCTCGGCGTGTTGGCGGCCGGCCGCGGAGATTACGAAAAAGCCAAAGAATATTTTCTGGGTTCCCTGCAACTTGCTCCAAGCGATCCCGATTCCCGGATGAATCTGGCGTTGACCTATGATATGCTCGGCGAATTCGAAAAAGCGATCGAACAATACGACCAAGCAGTCAAAATGGACAGCCTCAATCCTGTGTATTTATACGATTTCGCGTTGACTCTCGGGAAAGTTAAAAGATACGAGGACGCCGAATCGCTTTTGGCCAAGGCTGTAGCGCTTAAACCTGATTTCAAAGAAGCGGAAATGAAACTGAGGCTATTGCGGCAATATCTTTATGGTGGAAAATTGTAACCGCAATCAAGCGATGCCAAGTAGTTTTCGCGCCGCTTGCCAAACCACCGATGGCTTGATCCCCCGCATGCAATAAAAATGTTTCTCCGGGCAACGCTGAGGACCGTGAGAACTGCAGGGACGGCAATACAACCCCTTGTTTTCGATCACGATCGCTTTATCGGAAAAGGGCGTGAATCCGAAAGCGGGAACCGTCGGCCCGAATATCGCAATCAGTGGCGTCCCCACGGCCGCGGCCATGTGCGCCGGCGCCGAATCGTTGGTTACCGCCAGTTCCGCCATGCCGATCGCCGCCGCCGATTCGATCAACGTAAGTCTGCCCGCAAAAGTTATCGCCCGATTCGGAAAAGCGGAAGCTATCTGCTCCCCTATCCAGATGTCATCTTTGCCGCCTATCACCGCCAGATCGAATTCACTTTCTTCGATGATCAACTCGGCAAGCTCTTTGAAAAACGGCCATCTCTTGGTGTTCCAAATCGACCCCGGGGCCAAAGCGATCAAACGATCGGCTGAAATTCCTTTTTCGCTCAATAACCGATTTACCGTTCGAACATGATTTTCGGAGACGAATATCCGGGGCGATAAGCCTCCCGTTGCGGAAAATCCCGCGCAAAGCGATAGATACCTCACCACCGCATGGGCCGATCTATCGAATGGAACTATATCGGTATAGGCGAATCCACCGGGGGCGCTGTCGAATCCTATCCTGCGTTCGATTCCGGCGTAGATCGCCAGAAGAACACTGCGCAGATGTTTTTGCGCTATGATCGCCACATCGCAACGCCTCTTATTCAATTCATTCACGCATCTCAAGAAGCCACCCACACCCCCTTTTTTATCGAATGTAATTATCGAACAGAGATACGGATTGTTTTCGAGAATCGATTCGCTGCCGGCTCTGATCACCGCCGTAACCCGATGGCCGGCTTCTTTAAGCGATTGAAAAACCGGCGTGGTAAGAATCAGGTCGCCCGGGAATGCAGTCTGAATTACTGCGATATCAGTCATCGCTGATCAAATGCATTTCCGCGGCGGAAGATTTTCAGAACATAGCCGATCCCGCCGTAAATCAGCAGGAACGCGGCTCCGGCCGAGATCAATATCCTTATGGTGGGTATCGCCCCGTGATACGTGGAGTAAGCCCCGGCATTAAGCAGGATCAGATAAAACGCCGCCGCCGCCGTCAATGAGGCCGCCAGACATTTGACCACGTGGGCGGTCAGCGCAGTATAGTCGGGTGGACCGATTTTCCGCCCGATCAGATAATTCAAGACGCTCAGATTGAATAGCGCGGCCAGAGCCGGTGCCAGCGCCAGGCCCACGAATCCCAGCGGTCTCATCAACAACAGACTCGCCCCGATGTTCACCGCCACCGCCGATGCCGATACTTTCACCGGCGTGGCCGTATCTTTGAACGCATAAAAAACCTGCGCCGAAAGACGCACCATTCCGAAAAACAGCAATCCGGCGCTATATGCTTGCAGGGCCGATGCCGCATTTATCGTATCCTGCCAGCCGAACAAGCCGTGTTGATAAATCAACGCGCAGATCGGACGCGCCCCCACGAACAGGAACAAAGCCGACGGCAGCAACAAGCTGCTTTGAATTTTGCACGAGCTTATATAGCTTGCCAGAAGCTCGTTCCTATCGCCGACCGCCGCATCTTTGGACAATTTCGGAAGCGATACCGTGGCCACGGCCACACCGAAAACCCCCAGCGGGAAATGCATCAGCCTAAATGCGTAATTCAAATAGGCTATACTTCCCGTGGGCAACAGCGATGCCAGTATCGTGCCGATGACGATATTCAACTGGGCTGCGGCCACGCCTATCGCCGCCGGACCCATCAGCCGAACGATCGCGCCGACCGCGGGGTCGCGCAAATCAACCTTGAACCGAAAACGAAATCCGAGAGAATACAACTGCGGCCATTGAATCGCCAGCTGCAATACTCCGCCGACAAGCGCGCCCCAGGCCATCACCAAAATCGGCGGATCGAAATATCCGCGGAAAAATATCCCGGCCGCTATCGATGCCAGATTGAAACCCGCAGGCGCCAATGCGGGAATTCCGAATCGACCGAAACAATTCAAAGTCCCCATCGCCGCCGCCGCCAGCGCCACGAACAGCAAAAACGGAAACATGATTCTCGTCATTTCCGCGGTCAATTCCGCTTGCCCGGCGGTGTCGGCGAATCCGGGAGCAATGATTCTGACGAGATACGGCGAAAGCAGCATGCCGATCAGACTTATCGTCCCCAGCAGAATAAGCAGCAGCGAAAGAACGCTCGAGGTCAGCGCGAAAGCTTTCTGCAATCCCTCGTTTTTCAGCTTTTGCGAAAACACCGGCACATAGGCGGCCGACAGCGCTCCCTCGGCGAAAAAATCGCGCAGCAGATTGGGAATTCTAAATGCGGCGTTGAAAGCATCGACCACCGCCCCCGCCCCGAAATAATGCGAAAATACCTGTTCCCTCACCAGCCCCAACAAACGCGATATAACGGTGGAAAAGGAAAACCGCAGAGTGCGCCGGATAAAACTGTCGCCCCTGGCCGCTATCCCGTTTTCCGTAAAACTATTTGACATGCCGACCGCCGTGAATATATTAGTGCCCGGTAAATTGATTGTGGTTGAAATTTAAGAAGTTCAAATAAAGGAGTTTCATTTGCCCCAACATAAATCCGCCAAAAAAAGAATGAAGACATCCCGCCGCTCGGCGATACGCAACCGACGCTATATCTCGGCCGCCCGTAGAGCGGTAAAAGATTTCCGCGCCGATAGCGACAAATCGCCCGAGAAAATGAAAATAGTGGCAAGCTTGGTCGATAAGGCCGCAGCCCGCGGTGTCTACGCCAAAAATAAGGCGGCCCGTATCAAATCGCGGTTGGCGAAACTGGCCCGAAAAGCAGCCGCCAAGTAAGCCCGCTATTTTCTCCGCTGCCGGCGAACGCCTGCCCCGGCGATCCCCAAAATTCAATCGCTCCTCGCTTCAACGCCGGAGCGTTTTTTATCCTCCGGCGATCCGAATCGCGCAAAATCCGTCCTTGCAATCAAAACAACAAGTGCCGCCCCAAAGTCATAAGACGCGGATATGATAACAATATCTTCCTGACGATTTCCATCGGATTGACGGCCTCGATCGTCCGGCCGGAAAACAAATCATCGACAAACCGCAGAATCGTCTCCATGTCTTTATCGTTTAATTTCAGAAAAAGCTGCCGGCATCGCCGGTAAAAATTCAGTTCCTTCTCCTTTATTTGATAAAATGCGCTCTGATATGCTTTGCCGTCGCTTTCCCCTCCGGCCATCGCCGCGGCCGTCTGGCCGGCCAGTTTTCCGCTTAAAAGCGCATTGGCGATTCCCGCGCCCGAAAACGAATCTATCACCCGGGCGGCATCCCCGGCAAGCAAGAGATTTTTCTTATGCAGCGGCAATTCGGGAATGTAAGTGGGTACCCCGCCGGTCATCCTCTCGATAATCGCGAATCTGCGGAAACGCCGCGCCACGAACTCATCGAGATACCGCACCGCCTTTTTCTTCGGCGTTTTCGTCGGACACACGCCGATTCCGACATTGGCAAGCGAACCACCCTTGGCGAACAACCAGATATAACCGCCCGGAGCAACCTGCGTTCCGATATGAAATTCCAGCGTCTCGGGGGCGATTTCCGGCGAACCGATCAGATATTGATATGCGGAGTGAACCTGACTCGGCTTCAGCGTGGCTTTCATTCCGGCCGCCACTGCCACCTGCGATTCGATTCCATCGGCGGCGATTATGACTTTGGCGTGCAGTTTTCGTTCGTGTCCATCGATCCGGGCGATCACCCCCTCATAACCGTTTTTCCCCTCGATCAAGCTGACCACGTCGTGTCCCACGCGGATATCGGCGCCGGCATCAGCGGCGTGTTCCGCCAGCGCCCGATCGAAAATTTTGCGTTCCAGCATGTAGCCGGCGTCGGGATGATAGATTTCGGCGTGTGAATCGTTCGGACCGTAAAGATGGACATGCTCGATCTTGCAGTTTATCCAGCGCGGATCGGGATCGACCACCCGTGTCAACCCGGTGGTGGAGATCGCCTCGGCGCAACAAAGCGGATAGCCGATCGCGGGGTGCTTTTCCAGAAGCAGGGTTCGAGCGCCTTCGGCGGCGGCGAATCGGGCGGCGGTGGAGCCTGCGGGTCCGGCCCCGACCACGATCACGTCGTAACTATCTTTCATGGCGAAGTTCCAAGGCATCGGCCGGGCAGGTGATTATGCAGAATTTGCAGCCGGTGCAGTCGGTGTCGGTCGATTCGAGACGGATCGGGCCGAGGTGAAGGACGTTTTCCGGGCAGACCGCTACGCAGGCGCCGCAGTTGCCGCAGGCGGAATAATCGATAGCGACGCTGAATCTGCCTTTGACGTTTTGTCTTGGCATGGCGGGGAATTTATTTCGGTCGACCGATTTTATCAAGCGGAATGTGGGGAAAATTGTGATTGACAGCCGAGGCGATGTTATTGAGATCTCAACTTTTGATAGTATTCATTCGAGACATTTTAACGAGTAGGTGATATACTGCCCCCCTTTAATTGACAAGAGGAATTAAGGGAGTATCTTGTGGCTGATTTCACAAACGTGATCAGCTATGAATTTATAGCCCCCGCTTAACGTTTGCCGACCCGCCGGCTCAATCTTTAACGCATCTGACCGATATCCCCGAGGTTCTGTAATGCCAGCCCCGGTCGATCGTGCTTCGATCGTAGTAAAGCCCTCTATACCAGGCTAAACTGCTTGCCGGCGTCGAGGTCCAGAATGCGCCGAAATAACCTCTGTTATAGAACCAACCGCTGTAATCGCGATAGCCGCCCGGTCTGGCCGTAAAGTAGCTCGAGTTGGTGGCTCCGGTGTTGGGGGCTCCCCAATGGGCGGTCCCCGTTTCTTTTAGTTTGCCGCCTTCATCGGTTCCCCGCCAGCCGGTGGTGTCGGCTTGGCTCTGGCTCATGCCCAGATATCTTTCCAGCTGCTTCCACTCGTCGTCGCTCGGTATATGCCATCCGGCCGGCGGCAGATGTCTTGAATCGACCACGGCCAACCAGTTGTAAAGCCGCCCGTAGGCACTCACGTTAGACGAATCGTTATTGTAATTGCAGTAGGCGCCGGAGTCGCTGATCGCCCATTCACCGTTATTCGTTATATGCGGTATCGGATCCCCGTTGCGATAGTGGGTCACCTTAAGATTTTCCATCATCCACCACTGGTCGCCGATCTTGACCGTCTGGTAAACGTTGCCGTCGATATCCGTCACCGTCCCGGTCGATTCCGGGCCGCCTCCCCATACATAAACGCCGGTGAAAGTGATCGTGTCGTTTTCCGCAAGCGTCTCGGACGAATCAGCAGGGGGTATCCATCGCGGCATACTGTCCCAGCTTATCGCATATTCGCCGATTACCAGATTCGATATGACCTCATCTCCATAGCCGCTGGTGTCAAAGCCGCCCGGGCCGGCCAACGTCCAGGATGCCTCCAGGCTGTCAGGCTCCGTGTCTATTATAATTGTCCCGCGCGAATCATGCGAAAGAGTATTGAACGATCTGATTTCACCGTAGCCGGTGCCTTTACTGTTGGTGGCATACGCCCTCACATAATATGGCGTCCCGGGCGACAGGCCGAGGACGGAACTGGTGAAACTCCCCGTACCCGAACCATCATCGGTCGTGTCATCGGAAATCGAAGGAGTCGAATCGGTGCTCCAGCAGACGCCTTTTCTTGTCACCGCAGCGCCGCCATCGGAAGAGATCGTTCCGCCGCAGGTCGCCGATGTGTCGGTAATGTCGCTGACCGTCGCGGTTATGACCGTGGGCACGTTCGGTTCCGCGGGCTCATTCGATTTGCCCCCGCCGCAGGAAATAATGATGACCGCAGTTAAAATGAGGCCGATCTCGGCAAATACCCAACCTCTCAGTCCGTCCATTTCGCTTCCTCCCTAATCCTTGCACTCTTGCAAAATACTTTTCTTCCGTTCCGACCCGATTCGAACAAATTTAAAAGAGTTAATCTTATAAAATACTGCCGTTGCTGTCAATATAATATGATCAAGATAATTATGATCGTGTAAACCGTAAACGGGCGCCCGACTTCATCACTTATCATAAACAGACTTCACGCCGACGGATGCGCCATACGGCGTCATGACAAGTCTGCGATATTGCTTATTCATTTTCAGCCATGTCGATTTGGCCTCGACGTCGGATTATTTTAATGAGACTCGCCGCCACGAGGCTGCCACTGTGGATTACCGCTTGCGCGGCAATGAAAAGATGAAACTAATCTTTAATTTCTTGAAATTCACTCATGCAAGGGAATGGCAGGATGAATGGCACGACTGCGGGATTGATAAAGCACAACCACAAGTGCGAGATCGATACCGCTGCCGGGACCCGAATTTCGATTTGGGCGGGAATGAAAAAACGGGAAAAACGAAGAAATGCGGTTGTCGAATCGATATCGCGCCTGATCTTTAATTCCCCCCGACGCGGGAACGATGCAACCGATTTCCCTCCTCAGCCATGGGGATTATCGAATGTCCTCGACAACCGTTCAGCCGGCGTCAATCCACCACCCGAAATATTTCTCTGCGGCCCGATTCCACCAGAGGAATGAACTTATCGTACCAGATTTTCCAGCGGCCGTCGGAAATATGGCCGTTATCGATTCGCTCGTATTCGGCCAGATTTTTATGGCTGCTTTCGAGAACCAACGTGTAATACTCACCGGTCAGATCGGTCAAAATACGATCGACCTTGAAGCCGGTGCTTTCAATCATCGCGATTCCCTCTTTGAGCAGTGCTTTGGCCTCCTTGGCCTTACCGAATTTCAATCGGAATATATCACGGACGACGATCATTTTGCCTGCTTTCGTTCAGATAATATTCAGGGGACACCGTGATACGGCGCCCCCATCGCGCAAATAACTTTTCAGTGACCCTTGTGGGCCTCGTGGATTGCCCTGATTTGTTCGATCGAAAACTTGTTTATTAAAATCGCTTTCGCTTTGGCCCGCTCCTTCTGCGGAACCATCGCCAACGCCGCCTCCTTGCTGGAAGCATCGACAATACAATAGCCAGTGTGATCGCCGTCGGCGCAGCCCCAATCCCATTTGGCCAGTTCGTCCTTGCCTTTGGCGGCGACATCATCGAGCGCGCTCAGGCATTCCTCGGTTGTGTGCGGCGAGACTATCAAATAATGTTGAACACCGCTTTTGGCGGGCTCGCCCTCTTTGGCCGACACGGGGACCGATTGCAACGCCATCAATACGATTAGCGCCAATCCCAGCCCCAAAAGCCGTTTCGATTGCATGATTACCTCCCGGAAACTGGTTAAATAATTAGCGCCTTGGGATCACCTGATCCCGCGGCGTGATCTTTCGCCGGAATAATCCATCATGGTTCCGATAATTTCGCAATGTGCCTAAATATCACCCTTGGCAAGGTAAAGTCAAGAATTATTTTGAAAATGACTTCTATTTTCAATATGGATAATCTGCCATACGAACGCAGCCGTTTTCACCCACGAATGTCGCATTACGACACTCACAGGCGATTAAGACGCCCCACTGGCTACTGCTCCGCCGACACCAGAAATATCGAAAGAATTTCCCACACCGCCTACCCCAAAACGAAAGGCGGGTGAACGACCCGCCTTCAATACAACTCCTTTAACAGCCCGGTGTAACGGTCTCTACTTGGTTTGCGCTCCCTCCATCTTCGCCAACTCCTCTCGGTTGCGTCTGCCGTATTCGCGTATCATAGCCAGCACTTCGGGCTTGTCGGACGTATACAACATGATGTCGCCCCATTCGCCCGATACATGCTCGGTCTTGACTCCCGACATCATCATCATGCCGTAATATTCGCAGGACCCGCACATCTTGACCGGTTTCCCCTGTTTCATTTCCTCGCCCACTTTTTCCATTTCCGCCATCGCCTTGCGGTAAGACCCCTTGAATTCGGGTTTCACTATGGATACGGTCATCAGGCCGTTGCTGATATCATGATGTTCCCAGATGATATTGGGCAAGAGAAGCGAATCGGCAAGCAGATGCTTGCAGAAATCGCAATTGGCCAAATCGAACCAGGGCTTTTCGGCCGGCTTATCCACTGCCAAAACCGACGCCGAAACCGTAATCATCAATCCGATCACAGACACGATTCTTTTCATCGTAAAGTCTCCTTTTCTGAATAAAATTAAGCCTATCGCTTAAAACTATAATGTCGGGGGGCGATGTCAACCTGATTCTTGCTTGCGCGCCGATTAATTATTATTCCCTTCGTCCGCAACACCCAATCCCTTCGAAACTCGAGATAATCCTTGCGACGCAAATTGCGGATACCGGCAGGCAATGCTCGATTAAATCCCGGACAAAGAAATCGCCTCGATCGCAAAAAACAACGGGCGAGCCGTAAGGCACGCCCGTTTCAAATCGGCGATATACCGGGGAAACAGGAACTAAGCCATGCCCACCTGTTTCTTGATCCAGGCGGTCGTCGATGATTTCGGCCGCTCGATCGGATATCCCATCGCTCTGGCCACTATCGCCTGCGAACACATCCCCATCGCCCTCGATACCGAGAACAATACGGTGTAATACGAGAATTCTTTCATACCGTAATGATACAAAAGCGCCCCGCTGCCGGCATCGACATTTGGCCACGGGTCTTTGGCTTTTCCCTGCTCCTGCAAAATCTTGGGCACGATCCGGAAAACCTGATCGACGATTCTGAAAATCGGATCGTCGGGCAGGTGTTTGAAACCGAATTCACGGAAACAATCGAAACGCGGGTCGGTGATACGCAGCACCGCATGTCCGTATCCCGGGATCACCTTTCCGGAGTTCAGCGTATCCCACGCATATTGGTGAAGCTGATCATCGGTCGGCACGCCGCCGAATTTTTCATAAGTTTGAATAATCCAAGCAAGACATTCCTGATTGGCCAAGCCGTGAAGCGGGCCGGCAAGTCCGTTGAGACCGGCGCTCACCGCGTAGTATATATCCGAGAGTGCGCTGGCGACACAGAAAGCGGTATGCGCCGAAACGTTGCCGCTTTCATGATCGCAATGCAGCGTCATATACAATCTGATAAGATCGGCGAAACTACCGTCTTTGTCCTTGATACCGAGCATGCGGGCGTAATTGCCGCCCCAATCCAATCCCTTCTTCCAACTGATCCGGTCGCCCTTCTTGAACCGCATCCGATAGATTCCCGCGGCTATCCCCGGAAGTTTGGCCAATAAATCGAGACTGTCCTCGAGCATCGGTATCCAGTAGTCCGTCTTCTTCATGCCGGCGTCGTATTGTTTGCGGAATTTCGATTCCCGCTCCATCACCAGAATGGCGGTGTCGAACATCGCCATGGGATGTGAATCCTTGGGCATCGCCTCGAGCACTTTCCAGACGTAAGCCGGCACCTTGGACCGGGCTTCGAATTCTTTTTGCAGGGCGGTCAGGTCTTTTTTGTCCGGAAGTTCACCGGTGCACAGTAGAAAAAACACTTCTTCCGGCAGTTTGTCTTTGAGGTCGGCGATCGGGATGCCGCGGATAATCAGCCCTTTATCGGGCGGAACTTCAGAGGTATCGCATATCAAGGTTCTGACTCCGCGGGTGCCGCCATAAGCCTGGCTGACGCTCACGGTAGCGATCTGCTTATCCCCGTGCTCTTTCAGCAACGCCTGAACTTCCTCGCGCCAGCCGGGGATTTTCTCGGCAAGTTTGTCTTTTAGTGATGCCATTTATGCTCCTTTCGGTTAACCGAATTTCTTATGATTTGTTATTGAAAAACGGCCGATGAAGGCCATGTAAATATAGCGGCGCATGAGAATTATTTCACAAATCGTGGTGTAATTAAACGGGCACATAATTTAAAAGTTCAGTTTAATATGCCGATATGCGGTTGTCAAAGGAAATATTATTTAAGGGGAATTTATGAATTTACATATCCGCCACCATTAATTGAGGTGGCAATAATTCCCTAAAACATGCAGCCCCCGACACCGCACCATTCCCCGTCTTCCTCTTGTCATTCGCGCGCAAGCGGGAATCCATCTCATGGCAGTTCCAAAATCGCAATTCAACAAAAAAAGGTCGAACCCTTACGGATTCGACCCATATAATGACATTCCATCGTAATCATCAAGGTTTCACACTACCTGCCTCTTAAAAGCGGCGGCAGAGCAGTCGGAAAGAAATGACAGTATGCCAAGGCTGCGTTACCCTTGAAATATGTCACCAGCCGGGTGATGTCGGATCCCCTGAACTCGCAGTTCCCATTGACATCGCCGGCGACATATAGATAAGCTCCCGTGGAATCCATATAGCAACTATCCGGCGGGGGACCTCCAATGCCCTTGAAATAGCGAACCCCATAGGTCACGTCGCCGCCGATACGATTTCCGTCGCCGTTGATATCGCCGATTACATACACGCAGGGCGAACCGGCCGTAACTCCAACCCAGAATCCGGCCTCTATTAGGTAGTTGCTCGAGGACACCTGCCCGACTACCGGTTGCCCGATGGTGGCGTCGATTTGATAGCTTCCCGATGCGGCATGCCCGCCGCCGGAGCCGATCACGTACCAATCGATCTTGTAGAGCTGGGCATATGCAAGGCTTATCGAAAAAGTATATACCACTAATGTTAATAGCGTTTTCATAAGCCACCTCTTTATCTATTGGAAGCTTTGAGCGCCTCGATTTCAGCTTTCAAAGATTCATTTTCCTGCCTCAGCTCACTCACGATTTTGATTAATTCCTGTACCCCGGCCAACGCCACTCCGGCGACATCGCCCGCCGACAAATACATGTCATCGCGCTTGCCATCGGATTCCCGGATGACGCCGGTGTCGAACGCCTGCACGAACTCCTCGGCCAACGGACCGACATGTTTCTCGGTGCTCCCCTTGTAATTGTAGGTGGTTACCGATAAAGCCGAGATTTTGCGGAGCAGTTCGGCGCCGTCGAACCGGGTGAAGTTTTCCTTGAAAGTGCGTGATGAAGCATTGGTCCAGACGCCGCCGCCCGAAAGGTAGGCACCCATGCCATTATTTGAATAAGAAACAGTACCGACATGGATAGGATGATTTATTCCGCCATCTTTATCGTCGCGATTGACCCCGAGGGCACCGTCATCGGTCCCGTTAAACAATGCAACTCGCAAGGGCGTATTAAGGTAAACTGCATTGCCAAATGCCATAGATAGCCATGCGTTGCTTGTCAGTGTATCCGAACTTCCCCCGACGATCGTTGAAAACATTGCCTGGGCAGCATTATATGCGCCGCCGCTGATTGTCGAAGCATGTCCGCTGGAAATATTGTAATCGCCGCCGCCAACCGCGGAATATATTCCGCTGGAAATGTTGAATCGACCGCCACCGAGCGTGGCAAAATCTCCGCTTGCAATGTTTAATTGACCGCCGCCGACCATCGAACTCCATCCGCTTGCAGCGTTATAATAACCGCCGCCGACCATCGAATTATCCCCGCTTGCAGCGTTATAATAACCGCCGCCGACCATCGAATTATCCCCGCTTGCAGTGTTAGCTATACCGCCGGCAACCGCCGAGCTAGGTCCGCCGGCAGTGTTGTTTTGACCGCCGCCGATCGCCGAAAAACTTCCACCCGCGGAGTTGAACATTCCACCGCTTACTGTGGCATAACTGCTAAGCGCTGAATTATTATATCCCCCACCCACAAATGCAGCGGTATCTAAGTAAATATTATCGCCGGCCGTATTGGAATAACCGCTTGCCACTCCGCCATAAGCCGCAATTACCGTATCCTGGTAACCGCCGCCGACC